>NZ_CAMLSE010000013.1 GCF_946482605.1 uncultured Dyadobacter sp.
ATGAAAACGGTCGTGGCTGGGAAAGAAATTGTGACCAGGTTGCCTTCGGTACCTGCCATGACATTAAGGAAAGTCGGAGTGATCATTGATGGCAGCGCGATAAGTGGTGCCGGGAAAAATGAAGTGGTGCTGAACTTGATGCAGAACGGCAAGTTGACGGATCAATCTAAGATCTCGATCCAGTCGGTGGAAGCGGGTAAGCAATATAGCCGGACGTTTGTAAGCGAATTGGACGGCAGTGTGCAGTATTTTGCCGTTTCACCACAAATCAAAGGCAATTCATCTGAAAAGCCAGCGCTGTTTTTCTCTGTGCATGGTGCAGAGGTTCAGGCTATTAGTCAGGCCAGAGCTTATAAGCCGAAAGATTGGGGAGTGCTGGTTGCGCCTACCAACCGCCGGCCGCGCGGGTTCAATTGGGAGGACTGGGGACGAATGGACGCTATGGAAGTGCTAAGCATCGCAAAAAAACAATTCAATCCTGATCCGTCACGTATATACCTGACCGGACACTCGATGGGAGGGCATGGAACCTGGTTCCTCGGTGCGACTTACCCGGACAAATGGGCTGCCATAGCCCCGTCGGCCGGATATCCAACGCTGGCTGCCTACGGCTCCCACGATGGCATGATTCCCGACAGCGCCGGCTCGCCGATAGAAGCTATGTTGCTGAGAGCGAGCAATCCAAGTAATGTACTGGCATTGACTTCGAACTACAAGAGCCTGGGTGTTTACGTGGCTCATGGTGATGCCGATAGAACGGTACCTGTGACTTATGCGCGCCAGATGCGGGATATTCTCGGAAAATTCCACCGGGATTTCAGTTATTATGAACACGTGGGAGGGGAGCATTGGTATGGCGACATCAGCGTGGATTGGCCACCGATCTTTCAATTTTTCGGCTGGCATTCCATCCCGAAAGACACGACGGTTACGTCGATCAACTTTATGACCGCAAACCCGGGCATCTCGTCACGCATGCGTTGGGCAGCGGTGCATCAGCAGATCAATGCATTGAAATACAGCCATATTAAACTGAATAGCAGCAAGACGAGCCTTCGAATCGATGGTACAACCGAAAACGTGGCACTGCTTTCACTGGATCTCGGCGCATTTGCAACCGGTTCGAAATTAAAGATCGCATTGGATGGCCAGGTATCTATCGAATATGAGGTGAAGGGCAACGAAACGATTTACCTTAAAAATGACGGCAGCTGGAAACTTTCGGCAATGGCGGGAGCTGCGGAGAAGAATGCGGAACGAAGCGGTACTTTGAAGGATGCATTCAGAAACCGGATGGTGTATGTGTACGCGACAGGCGGAAGCGCTGAAGATAAGACCTGGGCATTGGAAAAGGCAACTTTTGACGCGGAATCATGGTACTATCGCGGGAACGGGGCAGTTGATATCGTTGCGGACAAAGATTTTGATCCTCAGCAGTTTAAAGACAGAGGTGTGATCCTGTATGGTAACAAATCGACCAACCTGGTCTGGGACAAAGTCTTGAAAAACTGCCCGGTGACTGTAACGAACGGCAAGATCGATGTAGGAGGAAAGCAGTTCACGGGAACCGACCTTGCGACCTATTTCATTTACCCCAGGTCTGATAGCAGGACTGCATCGGTTACTGTGATCTCGGGGACCGGAAAGCCGGGCTTTCAGGCAGCTAATGCTAACCAATATTTCAGTGGCGGCAGTGGGTTTCCGGATCTGATGATCTTTTCTGCGGATATGTTGAAGAACGGAATTAAGGAAGTAAAGATGGCCGGATTCTTTGGAAACGACTGGTCGGTGGAAAAAGGGGAGTTTGTGGAGAAATAGCAGTTAGCTATAAGCTGTAAGCCATAAGCAATAGGCTGTATGTTAAAAGGCTGTATGAAAGGTGGTTATGATGTCCATTTTACATACAGCCTTTTCTCTTTTACTTACAGCTTATAGCCTATGGCTTATAGCCTTTTGCTTACAGCCCATTTCCGTTCATCCATTATCCGCAAACTCCGGATAGAGTGTCATCCCGCCGTCAATATAGAGTGTCTCGCCATTGACATAGTCGGAATCGTCCGATGAGAGCCAGGCCACTGCCTTTGCGACATCTTGTGCGGTACCGATCCTTTTGTAGGGGATCAGGTGGAGCAGATCCTTGTATTTTTCGGGATCAGACCAAACATCCTGGTTGATTGGCGTCTTGATGGCCCCGGGGCTTACCGAATTCACGCGGATCTTATGCGGTGCAAGTTCCTGCGATATCGATTTCATAAACATCATAATGCCACCCTTGGACGCTGCATAGTTTACATGTCCCGCCCAGGGAATTACGTCGTGCACGGAGCTCATGAGTACGATCTTGCCGATGGCGAGTTCGCTGTGGTCAATAGCTGTAACCGCCTCTTTTTGAGCGACAAACTGCCTCGCAGCTTCCCGGCAAGCCAAAAACTGACCCGTCAGATTAACGTCGATTACCTTCTGCCACTGCTCCAAAGTCATTTCCAGGAACGGCGCGTCTTTTTGCAGGCCTGCGTTGCTTACCAGCACGTCGAGCCGACCGAATTGATTGACCGTTTCACTGAACAAAGCCTTCACTTCTACTTCTTTGCTCACATCAGCCTTCACGAGAATGGCACTGCCGCCGTTGGAACGGATTTCATCGACCACTTTCTGACCTTCGGCTGCATTGGAACTGTAATTTACAACTACATGGGCGCCGCTGTTACCAAAATGCAATGCACAGGCCTTGCCGATTCCGGAGCTCGATCCGGTGACGATCACGACCTGATCTTTGAATTTTTGATCAATCATATCATTTCTTGTTCGACAGCTTTTAATTTTTTCCAAACGCGGCGGTTCACGTTTTTGACCGCCCAGTTTTTCGCAATCAGAATTGCCTTGGAAACAGCTTCACGCGGTGAGATATTGGTTGATCTCAATAACTCCTGCGCGATAGAGACCGCTTTTTCGCGGGTAGTAGGAGATAAGTACATCAATTCTGGCAATGCGATTCTTGCGTCCATAGAGTCTGAAGTTTGATAAGTGGTTTTGATTTGATTGATGATGATTGACTAGTTTGGTTAAAATTTAATGCCAGTTATACAACGGCAGCTTTCCCATTTATATATACGTGCAAGCTCCCCAAATTGTAACACTGCGGGTAAAAAAAATCCCCATCTGTTTAAGGACGGGGATTTTTTATGAATTCAGGCTTATTTGACTTCTTCAAAATTGACGTCCGTCACATCGTCTGTAGCTCCGTTGTTACCGGCTCCGGGATTACCGGTTGGGCCCTCAGCTCCTGGCTGAGGCTGACCTTCACCACCTTGCGCATACATTTCCTGAGCGGAAGCCTGCCATGCTGCATTCAGTTTCTCCATAGCGGTATCAATTCCGGCGAGATCCTGAGACTGGTGAGCAGATTTCAGTTCGGCCAAAGCGCCTTCGATGTTGGATTTATTACCATCCGAAAGTTTATCGCCGTATTCTTTCAGCTGCTTCTCAGTTGAGAAAATCAGACTGTCGGCACCGTTGATTTTTTCGATCTTTTCACGCTCTGCCTTATCAGCAGCTTCGTTGGCCTTCGCTTCTTCACGCATTTTGTTGATTTCTGCGTCGGTCAGACCGCTGGAAGCTTCGATCCTGATCTTCTGTTCTTTATTGGTTCCCTTGTCTTTCGCAGATACGTGCAGGATACCATTTGCATCCACGTCGAACGTAACTTCGATTTGCGGTACACCACGCTGTGCAGGCGGGATGTCAGCGAGATGGAAGCGTCCCAGCGTACGGTTTTGATTAGCCATCGGGCGCTCGCCTTGCAGCACGTGTATTTCCACAGACGGCTGATTATCAGCAGCGGTCGAGAAAGTTTCAGTTTTCTTCGAAGGGATCGTGGTGTTCGCGTCGATCAGTTTGGTGAAAACACCGCCCAGCGTTTCGATACCCAGCGACAAAGGAATAACGTCCAAAAGAAGCACGTCTTTTACTTCGCCTGTGAGTACACCACCCTGGATTGCCGCGCCTACTGCAACAGCTTCGTCAGGGTTTACGTTTTTCGAAGGTTTTTTACCAAAGAACTTCTCAACTTCTTCCTGTACCCGCGGGATACGCGTAGATCCACCCACAAGGATTACTTCATTGATATCGCTGTTGGAATACCCTGCGTTTTTCATGGCTCTCTTGCAAGGCTCCATCATTCTCTGGAACAATGTGTCAGCCAGTTGTTCGAATTTGGCACGTGTCAAAGTGCGAACAAGGTGCTTGGGGATACCGTCAACAGGGAAGATGTAAGGCAGGTTGATCTCAGTCTGCGTCGAGCTCGACAATTCAACCTTGGCTTTTTCAGCTGCCTCTTTCAGACGCTGCAATGCCATCGGATCTTTTTTCAGATCTACGCCTTCGTCTTTCTGGAACTCGTCAGCAAGCCAGTTGATGATCACCTGGTCGAAGTCATCACCACCCAAATGTGTATCACCGTCGGTAGATTTTACTTCAAAAACGCCATCGCCCAATTCCAGGATGGATACGTCGAATGTACCGCCACCTAAGTCGAATACAGCGATCTTCATGTCCATGTGCTGTTTGTCAAGACCGTAGGCTAGTGCAGCAGCGGTTGGTTCGTTGATGATACGCTTTACGTCGAGACCGGCAATCTGACCAGCTTCTTTGGTAGCCTGACGTTCCGCATCGTTAAAATAAGCTGGAACCGTGATAACTGCCTCTGTAACTTCCTGACCCAGATAGTCTTCCGCAGTTTGTCTCATTTTCTGAAGAATGAAAGCGGATACTTCCTGCGGCGTATAAAGCCTGTCGCCGATTGGAATGCGTGGCGTGTTGTTAGGGCCTTTTTCTACGCTGTACGCAACCGTCTTCATTTCTGAGGTTGTGTCATCGTATTTTTTGCCCATAAATCTTTTAATGGAGCTAATAGTATGCTTGGGATTGGTAATCGCCTGACGTTTGGCCGGTGCTCCGATTTTGCGTTCACCATTATCCATGAATGCAACCACAGAAGGAGTAGTGCGGGCACCTTCGCTGTTGGCTATTACAACCGGCTCGTTACCCTCCATGACAGCCACGCAGGAGTTCGTTGTTCCTAAGTCTATGCCAATAATTTTTCCCATTGTTCTATTTTATAAGTTAAGTATAATTTGATTCTGGAACCTGAACCGCCCCAATTCGACGGTCACTGGGAATTTTACTAAAAACCCCGTACCAGAAACACCTATAAAAAATGGGAGTGACAAAGTGTCAGGCCGAAGGTTCGGCCTGACGGAGAGCTTTTCAATTTAGCCGATGACCTGGCCCATATAAGGATCACTTTCGCTGACATTACCGGTTTCCACGTGGCCCGCGTGACGGATGATCAGGTCTGGTTGGCCTTCAACGACGATGGAGAAGTCATACCAGTTTGCGCTTTTGGAAGCATTAATGGTCACCACCCTTCCTTTTACCACATCTTTATCCATTTTTTGAACGGCCACGGTCTGATTTTCAGCTCCGTACAGGTTATCTTTTACCGTTACCCGGTATTCTCTGGACGAACTAGTGTTATCGATATCCAGGTGGATATTACCGGTCGGCCTCCTGTTTCCGTCCAACTCCAACCGGGTTCTGAACCGGATATCGTGCTGATCTTTATTCCCGGCATATTCCCGGAAAAATCCATTAGGTCCGTATACCCGCAAATGGTATTTTCCGCCTTCGAAATCGGCCGGGTTCCAGGCGCAATGAATGGCGTCGCCCGCCTTTACGGCATAGTTCCAGACTTTCACCTGCTCATTTTTATATTTCCCGGGCGCATAAATCATAAAAGGTGCCCCGGCTGATTTGTCGTTAAATATGCCATTTCTGGCTTCGAGCTTAATTTGAAATGCATTTTTGGCAGGATTATAGCCGCCATCTGCATAAAGTTCATAGGGAATGGGGCAGGCAGGGCGGGTCCCTTTTTCCTGATTCGGCAGGATAGGGGATGTCAACGGATTCTTATTCACCTCATCGATCTCGGCCTTCGACAATGCCTTGTAGCCATTGGGCAGCTTTCTGAATTTGGCATTATGAATTCCCTCCATGAACTCGTCCCTTTCCAGGAATGTGGGCAGGGGAAGCTGCTCACCGGCATAGGGAGCGAACGTCGAAGTAAGGTCGCCGCAGATCGTCCGCCGCCATGCACTGATATTGGTTTCCCGGATAGGCTTGCCGCTTTTGTGACTTACAAAGGTTTCCAGGAATTGCAGAATGGAAGTATGGTCGAAAACCTCGGAGCAAACCTTGCCGCCGCGGTTCCAGGGTGAAGCGACGACGAGCGGGACCCGGTAGCCGAGCCCGATCGGACTTTCTCGGGAGTCCTTTTTATCCTTTTTGGTCATATCCTGCTCCAAAGTAACGTACTCCGTTTTGCAGTCGATTCCCGACGATACCGCACCGGTATCCTCTTTATAGGGGTTGGGAACCGAGAAAGGCGGCACGTGATCGAAGTAGCCGTCATTTTCATCGTAGCAAAGTATGAATATGGTCTTTTTCCAAACCTCCGGATCGGCAGTCAGAATGTCGAGCACTTCTGAAACATACCATGCTCCATACCAGGGCGAGGTAGGGTGGTCGGAAAAGTTTTCAGGAGCAACCAGCCAGCTTACCGTCGGAAGCTTTCCGTCCTTAACGTCCGCCCTGAATTGGTGCAGAATATCGCCAAGTGGGGCTTTGGCTTCATGCTCGATATCTCCATCCTGGTATTTGACGGTCGTGATGTTACGGTAATCAGGATTGTTTTTGTTGGTGGTAAATGCCTTGCTATGAATATTTTTACTTCGCTGTGAGAGCTTCTCATAGTTTTCGGGGCTCCATCTCACAAGCTCTTCGGCTGCCAGTTTGAGAAGGGCCTTCTTTTCCCTGATGACTTTTTCGAGATCCGTTGCCTCTTTGCCAGTCAGCGTCTTTACTTTGGCCTCGGCGGTAGCGATCTCACCTGGCAGGGCTTTTTGCCTCTCTTTGAGATAGTTCTGATAGCCGGTATGGAACCGGATGTTGTATTGGGAAAACCATTCGATGGGATTGTCCGTGAAATTGGCCAGCCATGAGTCTTCCTCGCCGGTAAAGCCGGTTGAGATACTCAACTCATTCTGATAAATCCTCCACGACACACCGTGGTCTTCGAGCCTTTCCGGGAACGTGGTCCAGGATGCTTCCCGGTCGTCGGTCACGTTTTCGTTACGAACATTGGCATAATGCTTCGGATCCGGATTCTCGCGGACCGTTCCACTCCAGAGATAAAGCCTGTTGGGAGTAGTACCGGTGAGGGAAGAGCAGAAGTTCTGATCACATACCGTGAACGCATCGGCCATCGCGTAGTAAAAAGGAATGTCCTCGCGGTTATAAAAACCCTGCGTAAGCGGCATGCGGGCATAATCCTTGTGTCCGGGCTGCTTCGCAATCAGCCATTGGTCGTACCTGCCCTCATTACGGGCATCCACCTGGTTTGTCCAGGAATGCGGCAATGAGCCCATCCAGGTTGCTTTCGATTCCCGCATATTGAGCCGGAAAGGCACATAGGTTTCTCCAAATACATTGGTTTGCAACCAAACCAGGTTTTTGTTGGGCAAGCTGATCGCCCTGGGGTCGTTGAAGCCCCGAACGCCCCGAAGGGAGCCATAGGAATGGTCGAATGAGCGATTTTCCTGCATCAGGATCACCACATGTTCTGCGTCCTGCCAGGTACTGCCTTTCGGCGGGTTAATGGCAAATGCTTTCTGAATAGAAGCGGGTAAGGTGCTGAATAATCCGGCTGCTCCTGTGAGCATGGTGGCTTTCCGGATAAATTCTCTTCTCGAGTCCATGGTAAGGTGAGTTATAAAAGGAAAAAGGGCTTTACGATAGTACATTATTTTGAACAAATGTACTATCGTTTTGAAGCCCTGATTTTATCTTGTTATTATTCTTTGCAATTACTTTCCGCCGAACAAGCCTCCCAGCATTCCCCCGAGATCGATGCCGCCACCTTGTGACGATTGGCCGGCCTGCGTACCGCCGCCGCCGAACATGCTGCCGCCGACACGGACAAGATCGTTCATGTCCAGCTTGCCATCCGCCATTGCATAGCCGATCTGATTGAAGTCGAAACCGGACGATTGGCCCTGTACGGGGGCGGCGCTTTTTCCGGTAAGCCCGCCTAAAATGTCGTTGAAGTCAATGCTTGAATCGCCTGGATTACTCACCTTGCTGATAAGCCCGCCCAGGACGCCGGGGAGTACTGAACTGACGATGCTGCCGGCTGTCTGGCTATTCATACCAAACTTTTGCATAATGGCTCCGATGGCATTGGTTGCGATGGAGGCGACAATGGGGTTATTCATCAGGGAAGAGGAAGAAGTACCGCTGTTCCCGGCCAGCAGGCCCATCAATCCGCCGAGGTTACCGCTTTGCGCGTGTTGCTGCAAACCGCCTGTGATAGAGCCCATTAAGGTCTGTATAACCTCCTCATTGTGCTCATTGGGGACGTCTGCATTTTGTACGACAGCTTGCTGTGAGTTCTGTTGTACCAGGTCGAAGAGTTGTTCCAGCATGTTCATTTGGTTTTGAGGTACGATGGTTGATTATCGCCTGCAATATCCAAATTTTATGCAAAAAAAATCCCGCCGGAGAGGCGGGATGCTGTTTTATTTTACCTGATCAACGATCGCTTTGAATGCATCGGGATGGTTCATCGCCAGGTCAGCGAGAACTTTCCTGTTCAGCTCAATACCTTTTGCACTAAGTTTGCCGATGAAAGCAGAATAAGACAATCCGTGGATACGTGCTCCTGCGTTGATACGCTGGATCCACAATGCGCGGAAATTACGTTTCTTCTGTTTACGGCCTTCGTATGCGTAAGCCAAACCGCGCTCAACGGCGTTCTTGGCAACGGTCCATACATTTTTACGACGGCCGAAATAGCCTTTCGCAAGTTTTAAAACTTTTTTACGTCTTGCACGTGACGCAACGTGATTTACTGAACGTGGCATAATTTAACTGTTTTTGATAATCGGCGCTCTGCTGAGTCTTTAATGCCTTTTATCGGGTTGAACAAAAAACCAGATTTTAATTTCTGATCGGCTTTTTACGGATTATTTCCGAAGCATTGCCAATACTTGCTTTTCGTTAGACACATCGATCAAACCGGTCTTAACCAAACCACGCTTACGCTTGTTTGATTTTTTAGTCAGGATGTGGCTGTGGAAAGCGTGTTTGCGTTTCACTTTTCCAGTGCCTGTCAGCGCAAAACGCTTTTTAGCACCAGAGTTTGTTTTCATTTTAGGCATAATTCAAAAAACTAATAGTTGATAAAATATAAAACAGCGCGCAAAATTAGCCAAAATCTCTTTTAAATAAAAATCGTGTTTCCGACATAGTGTCAGAAACACGATTTTCCTATCAATTATACTTTATCAATCAGCGTATTACTTACTTTTCGCAGGGGCGGGGGCAAGGATGATCGTCATGCGCTTTCCTTCCAGCTTAGGCTCCATTTCCAACTTGCCGTATTCGGACAATGCTTCGGAGAATTTCTTCAAAAGGTTTACACCGCGCTCTTTAAAGACGATCGTACGTCCCACAAAATGCACATATGCTTTTACCTTGGAACCCTCTTTGAGGAAGTTGATCGCATGCTTTAACTTGAACTCGAAATCGTGGTCGTCTGTGTTAGGGCCGAAACGGATTTCCTTGATGACCACCTTCTGAGCCTTCGCTTTGATCTCCTTTTGTTTTTTCTTCTGCTCGTATTTGAACTTGGAATAGTCCACTACTTTACAAACAGGAGGAACCGCTGTGGGTGCAATTTCAACAAGATCAAGGCTTTGCGCCTTAGCCATTGCCCTGGCGGTATTGATATCTACTATTCCCGGTTCGATGTTTTCACCAACTAACCGTACTTCTTTTGCTGTAATTCGTTCGTTTATTTTATAAGGTTCTTCGGGAACTCTTAACCGTCCACTAGGGGGTCTTAATGCCATATAATTCGTATTGGTGTTTTTTTATTTTTGGTGGAAATCGAAAAAGCTAACACAGCCTTCACAAAAATAGTGCCTTGTTGCTGGAATAATACTAAAAAGTTCTAAAAACATCAAGCAATGGTGGCCTCCTTTTTGAAAAAGGCGATGAATTCGTCGATAGTCAAGCTACCCAGGTCACCCTCTCCCTTGCGACGAACCGAAAGTTTCCCCTCAGCCATTTCTTTTTCTCCCACAATTAACATGAATGGTACCTTGGTAACTTCGGCATCCCGGATCTTGCGACCGATCTTCTCATCCCGGTGATCGACAAACCCGCGGATGTCGTGATCCTGCAACTGGAAGAACACGTCTTCGGCATAGTCAGCAAACTTTTCCGAGATCGGCAGAATAGCGATCTGGTCAGGTGAAAGCCATAACGGGAACTGTCCTGCGGTGTTTTCGATCAGGATCGCGATAAACCGTTCCATAGACCCGAACGGGGCACGGTGGATCATCACAGGCTGATGTTTCTGATTGTCGGAGCCGGTATATTCCAGACCAAAACGTTTCGGCATCTGGTAATCGACCTGAATAGTCCCCAGCTGCCACTTGCGGCCCAGCGCGTCACGCACCATGAAGTCGAGCTTCGGACCGTAAAATGCCGCCTCGCCCAGCTCGGTTACCGTTTTAAGGCCGCGTTCCGAAGCCGCCTCGATAATCGCATTCTCTGCGCGCTCCCAATCTTCATCCTTTCCGATGTATTTTACTTTATCATTAGGATCGCGAAGGGAGATCTGCGCGCTGTAATCGTCAAATCCGAGCGATTTGAACACATACAACACGAGGTCGATCACCCGTACGAATTCCTCCTTTACCTGATCGGGACGGCAGAAAATGTGCGCATCGTCCTGTGTGAAGCCACGAACACGGGTCAAACCATGTAGCTCGCCACTTTGCTCGTACCTGTAAACCGTCCCAAACTCAGAGAACCGCAAAGGCAGGTCTTTGTAGGAGCGGGGAGAAGTTTTATAGATCTCGCAGTGGTGCGGGCAATTCATGGGTTTCAAAAGGTATTCCTCGCCGATATTCGGTGTCTTGATCGGCTGGAACGAGTCTTTGCCATATTTGTCCCAGTGCCCGGAAGTCACGTAAAGCTCTTTGCTTCCGATGTTGGGCGTAACCACGGGTGTGTAACCTGCCCGCGACTGTGCCTTGCTCAGAAACGCCTGCAAACGCTCACGCAGCATCGCTCCTTTGGGCAACCACAACGGCAAGCCTTGTCCTACCTTTTCAGAGAATGCAAAAAGTTCGAGCTCCTTGCCCAGCTTACGATGGTCGCGTTTTCTGGCTTCCTCCATCAGGGTCACATACTCTTCCAGCTCTTTTTGTTTTGGAAAAGTGATCCCGTAAATGCGGGTAAGCATTTTATTTTCCTGCTTGTTGCGCCAGTAAGCGCCCGCAATGTTGGTCAGTTTCGCAGCCTTGATGAAGCCTGTGTTCGGGATGTGCGGACCACGGCAAAGGTCGGTGAAGCCGCCTTGCTCGTAGAGGGTAATGGACCCGTCTTCCAGCCCGTCGATCAGTTCCAGCTTGTATTCGTCCCCTTTTTGGGTAAAATATTCCAGGGCTTCGGCCTTGCTGATCGGCTTCCGGATGTATTCATTTTTCTGGCGCGCAAGTTCGAGCATTTTGGCTTCGATCTTTGGGAAATCCTCTTGTGAAATGGATTGTCCGCCCAGGTCGACGTCATAGTAAAAGCCCTTTTCGATGGAAGGTCCCGTGCCGAATTTTACGCCAGGATAAAGCGCCTCCAATGCTTCGGCCAATAAGTGGGCCGATGAATGCCAGAACGTCGCTTTACCATCCTCGTCATTCCACGTCAGCAGTTTTACCAGGGAATCGTCCGTAATCTGGCGCGTCGGATCCCAGACTTCGTTGTTCACTTTGGCGGCGATCACATTGCGTGCAAGCCCTTCACTGATACTGAGCGCGATTTCGAGAGCGGTTACCCCTTTCGGGTAAAAACGTTCGCTACCATCGGGCAGGGTAATTTTTACTTGAGACTCGTCTTTCATTCAAAAATGTATTCTATGACTATGGTTCAAAGGTCTTGCGGAAAGCCGCAAAGTACAAATCTATTCAATTTTAGCTTTTCGTGATGAGTCTACACGGATATTTGTGGTGCCACGGGGTTGGATTATATTAATTTTGACCCGCGTGGTGTCGAGCAATTTGTATCCTGAATTGGTATTTTCCTCAGGATAGAAGGAGGGGTAGACACCCTCTGATTCGATTTTCCGGATCCGGTACATGCCATAACGGGCATCCTGGTCACCGGGCGCGATCGTCAATGACGTGGTGTAGTAGGTTTTGGCCAGGTCCAGTTCGCCGCTTTTTTCATAAGCGTAACCCAGCATGTTATTGATGTCTTTCGACTGCGGTTTCTTTCTCAAAAGTGTTTTCAAAGCCGGAATTGCCTGTGGGTATGCACGCAGCTGCATGGCAACGGCGGCCAACTGGTTCAATGCTTCGTCATAGTCAGGCTGTATTGAAACGGCCTTTTGATAGAAAATCAATGCAGTGTCCGGTTGAGCCAATGCATTCAGGATTTCGCCTCTTCCGAAAAAAAGCGTCGCACGTTCGGGAAAGCGTTTCAGCGCCCGTTCGTTGATCGCAAGCGCTTCGGCCGTGTTTTTGAGTTTCAGGTTGATCAATGTGCTCTGCTCGTACGCGCGCAGGAGCCGCGGATTGACGTTCATTGCGTAGTTAAAGCTCGATAAACTTGCCAATGAATCGCCCTGCCGCGCTTGCAATACTCCTTTGACAAAATAAGCCGAGCCGTCATAAGGCGCCATCTTCAATGCCTGGTTTAGATAACCGGCCGCTTCACCAAACCGGTTTTTGGCTTGCAGAATGTCCGCAAGCAGGACATACAATTCAGGACTGCTTTGCTGCAAAGCCTCTGCCCGCTGGGCGTCTTCAAGCGCATTGTCGATTTTTCCGAGCTCCCGGTTGATCTTCCCCCGCAATAGAAAATACTCGCTGACATTGTCCTGTTCGTAGATCGACTCATTGATGTCGTCGAGGGCTTCCGAATACTGCTCACGGTCAAAGTAGATGCGGGCTCTTTTGAAGTAGTTGGCATCGGAGTCGATTCCCCGGTTGATGAGGTCGGTCAAAGACACCAGGGCATCATTCTGCCATTGCGCCCTGCCTTTTTTGATCACTGGAGGAATGCGCGTGGCGGTGCGGGCGTCACTCTGGCAGGCCTGGTTGGCTATCGCCAGGGCGATCCATGCAATGCACACCGTGTATTTAAAACAACTATATTTCATTTAGTACGAATGAGGCCCTGCTCCGATAACCTCTGCCAGAATACAAAATTGGGTAATCTGGATCGATTTCAAAGGTTCTGATCCGAAAAACGCGAAAATACGCCCAGCGGGAGTTTTTTACCAAAAGAATCCGGAATGTACAGTTCCCCGAATTCGTGTTTGATGTCGGTCCCGAAATGCATTTTGATCAGGTTTTCGACGATCAGCGCGGAGAAGCCCAGCGAGTAGAGATTGATGATGAAAAAGAAGTTCTTTTCTTTCAGCAACTGTGCGCATAGCCGGAGCAGATCGTTCAGGTTCTCTTCCAGGAGCCATTTCTCGCCATCGGGGCCGCGACCATAAGCAGGAGGGTCCAGAATGAGGCCATTGTACTTATTCCCGCGGCGCACTTCACGCTGCACGAATTTCAATGCGTCCTCCACTACCCAGCGAATGTTGCTGAGTCCGCTCAGGTCCATGTTCTCGCGCGACCAGCTGATCACCTGCTTTACCGAATCAACATGCGTAACATCCGCACCGGAAGCTTTCGCGGCGAGCGACGCAATGCCGGTATAGGCAAACAGGTTGAGTACGTTGGGCTTTTCTTCCGGCATTTGTTTCAATGTCCGCGTAATGAAATCCCAGTTGGTAGCCTGCTCGGGAAAAACCCCGACATGCTTAAACGACGATAATGCGAGCTTGGAGCGCAGATGCAGCTCTTTGGTGCGGTATTGGAAGATCCACTTCTCGGGCATATCGCCTTTCGTGATCCATTGCCCCTTGTCCTGGGAATTCTTGTCTTTCTTAAAAACGGCATTACTGCGCTTTTCCCATTCTTCTTCGGAAAGGGATTTGTCCCAGATAGCCTGAGGCTCCGGGCGTGAAAGGATGTACGGACCGAATTTTTCAAGTTTTTCGAATCCGCCGCTATCGATCAATTGATAGTCAGTATGCTGGTCTGGTGAGAGTAGAATCAATGTAGTACTTCGGCTTTCGGCTTTCGGCCGTCGGCACTTTTTAAGTTGTTAAATTTATGAATGGCTCCGGAGGAGCGACCTGTTTCCAGAAACACCAATTTACACCGGTTTTTAGGCTCAGGAAGGAGCCTCCTGTTGCTCCTGATATGGCCCGTATCGTGATGCATCACCAGGCGGGACGCCCCGCAGGGGCGACGACAAATATACAACATCCTCTATGCTATAAACAGGATGCCCCTCCGGGGCTTGTTGCGATAATGGTGTTTTGCTTATGGCTTACTGCTTACTGCTTATCGCTTACAGCCTTCCCCTTGATTGAAATAATTAGATCCGGACATCACCGGAATGCGTTAAAACGCGTATTCCAGTAAGAGTTCGACTGCCGATAGCCGACAGCCGAAGTACTAATAAGCGATTTTGTTCAAATAAAACACATTCCGCCTCCCCCGCGTCTGCGGGTCGCCTGCGGCATTCACGATGCGCTGCTCACCCCATGCGAGATAGAAATTGCCAAACCAGTAATCAATGTCATCCGTACTGGTTTGACGTACTTTATCCCCCTCCACATAGGTTTCGTTCGGGATCACACGGTCACTGTCAATGACCTGGTTTGCTTTGATAATTTTGCTCCGGATAGCTCCGTTGTGGCTGTAAATCAGTTTGGAATTACCATTTGAGAAGCTCTGCACCTTGATTTTCTCTTTCAATTCCATGCTTTTTACATTATCAAAATTAATGCTGTTGTCCCAAAGCAGGTTACCGCTCTGGTCTACGTCCGCAACGACCGCGTGCGTGTAGGTGAACCCGTCGAAAACCTGCTGATTGTAACCGCGTCCGCCATACATCGGGTTCCAGAGGTAGGGATTATAGAGCCCCATTCCAAACGGATAGCCATATCCTCCATAGCCATAACCATAGCCGCCCATCATGCTGGGGTTCTGATAGCGGTACTCGGGATAAAATACTTCGGCAACGAGCAGGAAGTTGCTGGCCTTCGGAACAATGTCGTGAACGAGCAGGCGATAGTTGAGTTTCAGATCATTGCCGCTTTCCTTTTTCTTGCGGATCCGCTTTTCGATCTTCTCCTGCTGGCGTTCGCTCATGAAGTTGAAGAAGTTTTTAAAATCCGTAAAACTGTGATACTTCGTAAAAACAGTTTCGTCGCCGACGATCTTGCTGATATACAAGCCCTGGGAAGCCGCAACGCTGCTGCTTTGCATATTCCGGTACCCGTATGTGCCGATGACAATGCGTACAGAGTCGTTGAGCACCTGCAGACGTCCGCTCAGCAACGAAAAATCGTCTTCCGGTTCTACGGCTACCTGCGTGTACAGCTCCCCGGTTTCTTCGTACGACCGGGCGATGATCCTTGTTTGCCTGCCTTTTTTTACAGCAAAACAAACATTGACAAGGTGGTGCGCGGTATCGACTTCCACCGTCTGAATGGCGTTGGAGCCTTTGATCGCCGAGGGCAGAACCCTGGTTTGAGAGGTGGTGAGCTGGGTGTGCACCAGCACCGGCTCGTTGCGCACCATGCCGGCCATGAACACCGAGTACCCGAGCGTTTTGAAGTCGGTGATCTCAAAACGATCGAGGGTATTGATAATGAAAGTTTCTACGAACCCGGGACCGACATTGACCTTCACGATCTGGTACAACGAGCTCCTGTATTTACTGAAAAGGAGGAAAACGGCCTGCCCGTCGTAGGACGATGTGATATAATCGAGATTCGATTCGATCGGGCCGTCAATGGACCAGACCCGTTCGAGGTTTGTATCGAATTTCTGTACATTGAATGTCCCCTTGTCTGGCTTGGAAATCAGCAGCACGCCCTGCTCACCGAGCGGGACGGCCTGGTAGGCTGTGTTGCCGGATAAAGGAAGTTCGATACGTTTCACTCCCTGGGCGCCGAGCTGTCCGCACAGCAGGCCCAGGAAGAGAATCGGTAATGCCAGCCGAAGAACGGATCGCTTATTTTTTGTCATGTGCCAGGGCAACGATATGGTCGAATTCTTCTCGCTTGACCGGCACGACAGATAGCCTGGATAAACGGACAAGGTCCATTTGTTTCAGCAGCTCATCTTTTTTGATTTGCGCCAGTGATACTGTATTCGGGAATTTTTCAACGGGAACCAGATTCACCACTACCCAGCCGGCTTCGTCGGTGGTGGGGTCGGGGTAATGCTCTTTCGACACCTTGGCAAGGCCAACAACTTCTTTGCCTTCGTTGCTATGGTAGAACAATACCAGGTCCCCAACCTTCATAGCCATCAGGTTATTGCGCGCTGCGTAGTTACGCACACCATCCCACATGCCTTCGCCTTCTGCTACGAGGTGGTCCCAGGAATATTTGAATGGTTCTGATTTTACAAGCCAATGGTTCATGCGAGCGTATTTCTATGGAATTAAATGTGAATAGTCCGGGACCTGATCAGGGAAACTTAGTGAATTTGCTGAAATCAGGCTGTCTTTTTTCTAAAAACGAACGCTGACCTTCTTTTGCCTCTTCGCTCAGGTAGTACAGAAGCGTTGCATTACCCGCAAGTTCCTGGATCCCCGCCTGGCCGTCGAGCTCTGCATTGAAAGCACTTTTAAGCATCCGGATCGAAAGCGGGCTCTTTTCCTGGATTTTTTTTGCCCATTCCAATGTAGTGGCTTCCAGTTGCTCCAAAGGTACCACCTTATTCACCAGGCCCATCTGCAATGCTTCCTGCGCGTCGTACTGGTCACACAGGAACCAGATTTCGCGGGCTTTTTTCTGACCTACCACGCGGGCCAGGTACGAAGCGCCAAAACCGCCGTCGAAGCTGCCTACTTTTGGACCTGTTTGGCCGAAACGTGCATTCTCCGCCGCAATGCTGAGGTCACAGATGACGTGCAGCACGTGTCCGCCGCCTATTGCCCAGCCTGCTACCATGGCAATGACCGCCTTGGGTATCGAACGGATCATTTTTTGAAGGTCAAGCACGTTCAGGCGTGGGACATGGTCGTCGCCGATGTAGCCGCCATGCCCGCGTACAGACTGATCGCCTCCTGAACAGAACGCTTTGCCACCTTCGCCGGTGAGGATGATCACATCGATCCGCGGGTCTTCGCGGCAAATATGCATAGCATCGATCATCTCCGTCACGGTAAGCGGGGTAAAAGCATTGTGCTTGTGTGGACGGTTAATGCTGATCTTGGCAATTCCTTCGTGTAGTGTAAATAGTATTTCCTGGTATTCCTTAATGGTTTCCCATTGAACTGTATTGGACATAAAATCAGATTGGTAAATGTAAAATGAATGCAACGGGCCGGTAAAATCAAAGTTTCGCCGCATTGCCCGAATGCGCGAAATTACTCATAGTTTGGGTTACCTTCAAAAACAAATGAATAACTTTCCGGTGCATTAAAACCGGCTGCCGGGCCACCAATTGAATTAACCAGCGGAATTTGCAGCTATGACCTGGAATACCAGCAGAAGACTTTGGCCTGAACAGGAAAGGCCGCAGAATCCTTATTTTGCCCAGGCTTACGACTTTATGGAAGCATGGTTGGGCGGCCAGGAAGAATTTGTGTTGCACACATCCGGTTCCACGGGTACGCCTAAGCCCATTACCCTAACCAGGAAGCAGCTTTCTGCCAGTGCAGCCATGACCGGCGAGGCATTGGCTCTCGGGCAGGGCACGCGGGCGCTGGTATGCCTGAACATCGGCTACATCGCCGGGCTGATGATGCTGGTCCGGGGATTGGAACTCGACTGGGAGCTGACGATCACCGAGCCGACGTCGAATCCGCTTGTGGAGTCCGGCATGGTTGCGTTTGACTTCGTAGCCCTGGTGCCGATGCAAATGCAGGCGATGCTGAACGACCCCGTGACGAAGGAAAAGTGTCGGCTATTAGGCAAAATATTGTTGGGCGGCGCGCCGGTAGGGGCAGAATTGATGCAGCAACTGGCGGCATTGCCGGTGCCGGTCTATCAGAGTTACGGGATGACCGAGACGGTTTCTCACATTGCATTGCGCAGACTCAACGGAGATGAGGCAGGTGATACATATCGCTTGCTCCCCGGAATCACGGCTGGCACCGATGAGCGGGGGTGCCTCTTCGTATCCGGACCTGTTACGAATGGCGAGCGGGTACAGACCAATGACCTGGTTGAAATTCATGGAGACCGCTTTGAATGGATCGGGAGGGCCGACAATGTGATCAATTCGGGGGGCGTCAAGATCGTGCTGGACCAGGTTGATGCGCGGATCGCGCTGGCGTTTCGGGAGATGGCTGTTTCAAATGCATTTTTCTCGTGGTGGGAGCGGGATGAAAAACTGGGGCAGAAATTGGTGCTGGTTATCGAGGGAACTGTCCCCGCTGCTGCTGCTACGGCATTGCGCGCAGAAATTAGAAAGCAGGTTTCCGCCTATTCAAACCCGAAACATATTTACTTTGCAGAGAAATTTGCGAAAACCGCAACAGACAAAATAGACAAACGAGCAACTTTTCAGAAGCTTTTTAATTCTCAGAATGGATAAAGATATTCGGATACCCGGCCAGTACATCATTCGCTATCAAACCGCTCCGGTAGTCCCGGCGCCTTTTGCGCATTTTTACACGCTCAAAATGGATTTTCAATCCGACCAGGAACTACGGGTCGATTTCGACATCTCCTACACCGACCGTGAGGACCTGACGGAGGATGAGATCATCGACGAGGGCTTTTCCGAAGATGACGACTACAAGTGGAAAGGCGATGTGCCGGCCGTATGGATTTCCGAATTCCGTACCATTTTCCAGTCGTCAAAAATAATCCGGAAAAGAGAAGAGAGTGAGTATGAAGATTTTATTGAGATAGAACTGGAAGAGAACGATAAATTTGTCACTGTTTATCCGGTTGATAAAGAACGCTGGTCCTACTTTCTGCAGGAATTGATGCAGGCTATTTTCGAGGCTGCAGGGCGGGAAAAACCATTTGAACTGACCTACCTGGATATCGAAGCGGACAGCAAAACGACGATCGATCTGAAAGCATCGTTCTCGAAAAAAGAATTTACATTGAGTAAGAACGGTGGTTCTCCGCGGAAGCTGGACTGGGGCCAGTTGCAGAAAATAATGGATACTGTTTACAAAGCTGAATTCGTGGCCGACAATGCCTCCGAGGGGAAGCCGTCAAAAACGGGAAAATACATTACTGCCGGAGATGGTCTGTGGTACCAAATGGGCGTAGCAGTGCTGGAAACCACATCCAAGAGTAAAGATCTGCCTAAAATAGAGGCGCTATTCAACGCGCTGGCGAAATGATTTCTCAGGAGCGGTACTGGCTCAGTTCCAGTTGTAGTTCATCCACCAATTGATTTACCCTTTCGAGTGAAGGCTGCGGCACAGGCATTTGCAAGCTGACAAAAGCCTTCACTTCCCACACTTCCTGCACATCCTGCAATGGGATTTCAAGGTCGGATATGGCCACATTGTCGGAAGTAAGCACCAGAACACCGGCAGTCTTCACCTGGTTGAAGACATTTCTGTAAACCAGCCCGTGTTTCCTAAGCAGGAAAACGTACTGCATTCCGTCTTTGATATCATACCAGTTGCGGATGAAAGTCCCTACCAGAATGGATCCGGGATAAGCAAAATCGTCGCCGCTCTCAAATGCCCTGTAATACCCCGATGGCAGGTTCGGCAGTTGGAACGAAGGCAAGCCCGTGAGGTAGGCCGGGTTTTGGAAATTGGCCATGTACTCTGCCTGCATATTGCCGGGCACCCATTGGATGGTCGGGTAGTGGTGGACCGGCGGTTCAGGGGCAGCGTTAAATTGCGGCACCTGGTATTGATTATTGAAAACCGGCATCTGATCCGGGGCTTGCGGAGTAGCGGAGGCCGTCGGGCGGCTTGCAGGCTGCTGATTCATCTGGCGTGCAGGTGTGGTCGGCGATGGTGTTTCCCCGCTGATCGGTTTCAGATTAATCTGTCGTGATACCTGGCGGAGCGGTGGTTCAGGCTGCTGGTATGTTTCAATGATTTTCGAGAGGGGCTGGGGCTCCGTGTAGCCCTGGGTTCGCGTCGGATTGGGTTGGGGCATGGTACCCGAATGCGAAACGGTCATCTGCCTGGATGTCGTAAGTGGCAATGACATTTCGGGTGTCTCCCTTAGTTTCCGGAGGTCGTTTTTTAGCAAATTATCAACGCTAACCCCGAATGCCGCCGCCATATTTTTGAGATTAGTAAGGTTGGGGTTAGCCCGTGCTTCTTCGTAGGCACCGAGTAACGATCTCTTGATGGCGATCTTACGGGCGAACTGTTCCTGCGTCAGGCCGTTGAGCCTTCGGAGATACTTGATGTTGTTGCTGACGATGCTCATAGCATGACCCACGTGTTAAATCCCTACTAATTGACAAATCTTTTAGTAAAAAACGAAATCAGCAACTTTCTCACATTCTTTTTTCAAATTTAAATGCAAAAAGAGCCGGACCGTCAGGAAACCACATGATATCCTGATGATCGGGCTCTTTTTTTACTTCGGCCGTCGGCTGTCGGCTTTCGGCCAAAGTAGAACTGCAGTTGCCTATGGCTAACGGCCAATGCAGCTCATCAACCTCATAAACGAAAGCCGAAAGCCGATTGCCGAAGGCCGACAGCCTACTTGTAAATCTCCTTTCTGGCCGCCTTAAATGTGTTGGTCAGCAAGCCGCAGATGGTCATCAAGCCGACGCCTCCGGGAACCGGGGTGATGTAGCTGCTTTTGGGTGCCACATCATTGAAGTTAACATCGCCTTTGATCGAAAATCCGCTTTTTTTGGTAGCATCGGCCACACGTGTAATTCCCACGTCTATGACCACTGCGCCTTCTTTCACGTAGTCAGCTGTCACAAATTCAGGACGGCCCAGGGCGACGATCAGGATGTCGGCAGACTGGCAGATTTCTTTCAGATTTTGCGTTTTGCTGTGTGTGATCGTTACGGTCGCATTACCTGGATAGGTGTTACGCTGCATCAGAATACTCATCGGCAGCCCGACGATCTGGCTCCGGCCGATCACCACGCAATGCTTACCGCTCGTTTCGATGCCTGCGCGGATCAGCATTTCGAGGATACCGAAGGGCGTTGCCGAAATGTAAGCGGGCAGCCCCTTGCACATCCTGCCGACGTTGATAGGGTGGAAACCATCCACATCCTTCGCCGGATTAACGGCCTCCATGACGGTATTTTCGGAGATGTGCGCCGGCAGCGGAAGCTGTACGATAAAACCATCTACATCCGGATCGTTATTGAGCGATTCGACTGCTTCCAGTAATTTTGCCTCCGTAATGTCCGCGTCGAAACGCAAAAATGTGGAAGTGAAGCCTATTTCTTCACAACTGCGGATTTTGGATGCAACATAGGTTTCGCTCGCACCATCCTGGCCGACCAGAATAGCTGCCAGGTGAGGTTTCTTTCCGCCTCCGGCGACCCATTGTTCAACCTCCGCTTTGATTTCAGATTTTATTTGGGAAGAAATGGCCTTCCCGTCGAGTAGTTGCATTATAGTTCTGATAGTAAATATTTCTTGATCAAAGTATCCATCCCGGTCGTGGCTTTTTCCTGAATGAAAGTCATATTAGGTTTCAGATTGATGTCGGGCTTGGCGGGGTCCACGATATAGATAGGCTTTCCACGGCCCACATAATGTACGAGTCCTGCCGCCGGATACACAGCCAGTGATGTTCCGATCACCAGGAAAACATCCGCGTGCTCAGCCACATCCACCGCCACATCCATCATCGGCACCTCTTCGCCAAACCACACGATATGAGGCCGCAGCTGGCTCCCCAGTTCACAGAGATCGCCCGTTTTCAGTTCCCATGACGTCATTTCATACACCAGATTGGGGTCTTTTGTGCTGCGGGACTTAAAAAGTTCTCCATGCAAATGGATGACATTGGTAGATCCCGCTATTTCGTGCAGGTTGTCCACGTTCTGCGTCACGATGGTCACATCAAAATCTTTTTCCAGTGCTGCCAGTGCATAATGCGCGGCATTGGGCTTTACGTCCGCCGCCTGCTTCCTGCGCTGGTTGTAAAAGTCCAGCACCAGTTCCTGATTCCGAATCCACGCTTCGGGAGTCGCCACATCCTCAATGCGGTAATTATCCCAAAGTCCGTTGTTATCACGAAAAGTACTGATCCCGCTCTCAGCGCTGATCCCCGCTCCGGAAAGTACAACTAGTTTTTTCATGGGCTATTTCGTGTTAATCCGTGTATCTGTGGCGATATTAACCTTTCTTGGGCGCTTTTTTGGCGGCGGGCTTCTTGGCCGCCGGGGCTTTTGCCGCCGCCGGTTTCTTAGCTCCACGTCCGGCCGGCTTATCCGGCGTTTCCGCCGCAAGTTTCAAAACCTGGTCGTAGGTGAGGGAAGCCGGCTCGGTGCCTTTCGGGATCTTCACATTCTTCTTTCCAAAAGCAATGTAAGGTCCGTAGCGCCCATTTAATACCTTCGCTTCCGGATCTTCTGCAAATTCCTTGATGGTCCGGTTACTATCCTGCAAACGTTTTTCCTCGATGATCTCCACCAAACGATCTTCAGTGACTGCCATCGGATCGTCCGTTTTGGCCAATGAATAGTATTTACCGTCGTGCTTCACATAAGGACCGAATTTGCCGACATTCACAATCATATCCTTCTCTTCGAAGAAGCCTACCTGGCGCGGCAGTTTGAACAATTCGAATGCCTCTTCCAGCGTAATTGTTTCCATCAGCTGGCCCTTCGCCAAACTTGCGAAACGGGGCTTTTCTTCATCTTCCACATCGCCGATCTGCACATAAGGCCCGTATTTCCCGATCCTTACCGACACTTTCTTGCCCGTCGCCGGATCTTCACCCAGGTCGCGGGTCGTTAAGCTCTTGTCGATCGCTTCTTCCCGTGCTTCGGCTACCTTCTTCTGGAATGGTGTATAAAAGTCCTTGATCATCTGCTGCCAGCCCAGTTGCCCGTCCGCGATGTGGTCAAAGTCTTTTTCTACGTTCGCAGTGAACGAATAATCGATAATGTCATTGAAATGGCTGACAAGGAAGTCATTCACCACCATGCCTGTACTGGTAGGGAATAGCTTGGCTTTTTCAGAACCATATACTTCTTTATTCACCTTACTTTTGATCTGATCATTGGCAAGGGTCATTTCCTTAAATTCCCTTTCAAAGCCCTGACGGTCTTCCTTCACGATATATTCCCGTTTCAGGATCGTAGAGATCGTAGGCGCGTAGGTAGAAGGGCGTCCGATGCCCATTTCTTCCAGTTTCTTCACCAAACTCGCCTCCGTATAGCGTGGCGGGTTACGGGTAAATCTTTCTGTCGCCTTCATATCGGCCAATTTCAATATCTGACCAATGTTCAGCGGAGGAAGCATCCCTTTTTGTTCTTCGTCACCTTCGTCGTCGCTGGATTCCAGGTAAACTTTCAGGAACCCTTCAAATTTGATGACTTCACCCTGTGCTACCAGTTCTTCCGAGGCGGTCGAAATGCCGATGGTCGCAGTGGTACGCTCCAATTGCGCGTCCGACATCTGGGAAGCAATGGCGCGTTTCCAGATCAGCTCGTACAGGCGTTGCTCGTTGCGGTCGCTGCTGCCTACCAGCGTGGAGAAATCGGTAGGACGGATCGCTTCGTGCGCTTCCTGCGCCGACTCTGACTTGGTTTTGAATATACGACGGTTGTAGTAATCTACCCCGTATTCTCTTGTGATCTGCTGCTTTGCCTTATCCAACGCTTCTTCCGACAGGTTGGTTGAGTCGGTACGCATGTAGGAGATCTTTCCCGCTTCGTACAGCCGCTGCGCCACAGTCATGGTTTGCGCAACTGAAAAACTTAGTTTCCGGGAGGCTTCCTGTTGTAATGTAGAAGTTGTAAATGGCGGTGCAGGTGTTTTTTTGGCTGGTTTAACTTCGAGATTGCGGATCGAGAACTGGGCCCCGATACATTTTTCAAGAAACTGCAGTGCTTCCTGTTCGGTCGGAAAGTTTTTAGCCAATTCCGCATTCAGCACTTTGCCGTTACCCAGGTCGAAATGGGCGGTTACCTTAAAGCTGCTTTTGGATTTGAATGCGTCGATTTCCCGTTCGCGCTCTACTATTATACGTACGGCCACAGATTGAACCCGGCCGGCCGAAAGGTTGGATTTACCGATACGGATCTTTTTCCAAAGCACCGGTGAAAGTTCATAACCCACGAGGCGGTCGAGAATACGGCGTGCCTGCTGGGCGTCTACCAGGTCTGCATCGATAGTCCGCGGTTTTGCGATCGCGTTCTGCAGAGCGGTTTTAGTAATCTCCCGAAATACGATCCGCTTGGTATTATCCGGAAGTCCGAGGGCTTCTTTCAAATGCCAGGAGATGGCTTCTCCTTCGCGGTCATCATCCGTTGCGAGCCATACTTCGGCATCTTTTGCCAGTTTTTTCAGCTCGGAAATGACTTTGACTTTGTCGGAGGATATTTCGTAAGAGGGTTGGAAACCATGCTCAACATCGACACCCATATCGTGTTCCGGGAGGTCACGGACATGTCCGAAACTGGACTTGACAGTGAAATCCTGCCCTAGGTAACTTTCAATGGTTTTGGCCTTCGCCGGTGACTCTACGATCACCAGATTTTTTGACATAACTTTCTAATTAAGGGATCTGGTAGCACTTTGAATGTCCAAATATAGGGCACAATCCGAGAAAAAATCAAAGCGTGAATAAAAGCCGGGTGAAAAACGGAGCGTGCTGTCGGGCCTCCCGAAGGGGACATTTCAAATAATACCCAGAATACGCAGCTTGTCAGAACAAATTTTTTTTTGTGAAGGTTATCTAAATGTACGGCTAGAATATACTGGTTTTAAATAGTAGCGAAAATAGGCCGGAATACCTCCGTATATTCTGTAATTTCGTACTTTCGCCCGTTTTATTGACAACAGATATTGCCTTTAACATTGAAAAGATTTCATCATGAATATCTATCAGGACTACATTAAAGAGATTGAAGAAAGAAAAACCCAGGGGCTTCACCCGAAGCCAATTGATGGTGCCGAATTGCTTGGAGAGATCATTGCACAAATCAAAGATTCAGAGAACGAGCACCGGGACGATTCTCTTAAATTTTTTATTTACAACACCTTACCCGGAACCACGAGTGCTGCTGGTGTGAAAGCCCGGTTTTTAAAGGAGATCATTCTCGGAGAATCCGTAGTAGAAGAAATATCGCCTGCTTTTGCTTTTGAGTTGCTGTCTCATATGAAAGGCGGCCCTTCCATCGGCGTGTTGCTCGACCTGGCCCTGGGTGAGGACGTCTCTGTTGCAAAACAGGCCGCGGAGGTCTTGAAAACACAGGTTTTCCTGTACGACGCGGATACCGACCGCCTGAAAGAGGCATTCAAAAGTGGTAGTGACATCGCCAGGGAAATTCTGGAAAGTTACGCGAAGGCCGAATTCTTCACGAAACTGCCGGAGGTTCCTGAGGAAATACATATAGTTACGTTTATTGCCGGTGAGGGCGACATTTCTACCGATTTGCTTTCTCCCGGTAACCAGGCCCACTCGCGTTCAGACCGTGAATTGCATGGCCAGTGCATGATCACTCCTCAGGCGCAGCAGGAGATTAAACTATTGCAGGAACAACATCCCGGCAAGAGTGTAATGCTGATCGCGGAGAAAGGCACCATGGGCGTGGGCTCATCCCGGATGTCGGGTGTGAACAACGTGGCGCTTTGGACTGGTAAACAGGCAAGCCCATACGTTCCGTTTGTGAACATTGCCCCGATCGTAGGAGGTACCAATGGTATCTCGCCGATTTTCCTTACCACGGTCGACGTGACCGGCGGTATCGGTATCGACCTTAAAAACTGGGTGAAAAAGGTGGACGAGAACGGTAATGTGGTTCGCAACGAAAGTGGCGATCCCGTTCTGGAAGAAGTGTACTCTGTTGCTACGGGAACGGTTCTAACCATTAATACAAAAACCAAGAAGCTATATCATGGCGAGCAGGAGCTGATTGACATTTCGAAAGCACTGACGCCTCAGAAAAAGGAATTTATCAGAGCCGGCGGATCCTATGCCATTGTTTTCGGTAAAAAGATCCAGACTGTTGCGGCGAAGATTCTAGGTATCGAACCAACTTTGGTATTCGCTCCTTCCAAAGAGATTTCCAATGAAGGACAAGGTCTGACGGCAGTTGAAAAAATCTTCAACAGAAACGCCGTTGGTACTACACCGGGTAAGGTGCTGCACGCCGGTTCGGACGTTCGTGTAGAGGTCAATATCGTCGGGTCGCAGGATACGACGGGCCTTATGACTTCGCAGGAGCTGGAATCTATGGCTGCGACGGTCATTTCGCCGATCGTTGACGGCGCATACCAGTCGGGTTGTCACACGGCGTCGGTTTGGGATAAAAAAGCGCAGGCTAATATTCCTAAGCTGATGAAGTTTATGAACGACTTCGGTCTGATCACCGCCCGCGACCCGAAAGGAGAGTATCACTCCATGACCGACGTAATCCACAAGGTACTGAACGACATTACGGTGGATGAGTGGGCGATCATCATCGGTGGCGACTCGCATACAAGGATGTCCAAAGGTGTTGCATTCGGTGCCGACTCAGGAACCGTTGCGATTGCATTGGCGACGGGTGAAGCTTCCATGCCGATCCCCGAATCCGTGAAGGTCACGTTCAAGGGCGATATGAAAGAGCACATGGATTTCCGTGATGTGGTTCATGCGACGCAAGCCCAGATGCTGCAACAGTTTGGCGGAGAGAACGTATTCCAGGGCCGAATTATCGAGGTTCACATCGGAACGCTGCCAGCTGACCAGGCATTTACATTTACAGACTGGACTGCGGAGATGAAGGCCAAGGCTTCCATCAATATTTCCGAGGACGACACCCTGATCGAATCACTGGAAATTGCCAAAGGCAGAATCCAGATCATGATCGACAAGGGCATGGATAACCACAAGCAGGTTCTTCAGGGATTGATCAACAAGGCCGACAAGCGGATCGCGGAGATTAAATCAGGTGAAAAACCAGCGCTGACGCCCGATGCGAATGCCAAGTATTATGCGGAGGTGGTAATCGACCTCGACGTGATCGTTGAGCCGATGATCGCCGATCCGGATGTGAATAATAAGGAAGTTTCGAAGCGTTACACGCACGATACGATCCGCCCGCTGTCTTACTATGGCGAAGATAAAAAGGTAGACCTTGGTTTTGTCGGTTCTTGCATGGTCCACAAGGGAGATTTGAAAATTGTTTCCCAAATGCTCAAGAACCTGGAAGACCAGCAAGGCAAGGTTGAATTCCACGCTCCGCTTGTTGTGGCAGCACCCACCTATAACATCATTGAGGAGCTCAAAAGTGAGGGCGACTGGGATGTGTTGCAGAAATACTCGGGTTTTGAATTCGACGATAATGCTCCGAAAGTAGCCGCACGTACCGAATACGAAAACATGATGTACCTGGAACGCCCGGGCTGCAACCTTTGCATGGGTAACCAGGAAAAAGCAGCCAAAGGCGACACTGTTTTGGCGACTTCGACCCGTCTTTTCCAGGGAAGGGTAGTGGAAGATTCAGAGCGTAAAAAAGGAGAGTCGCTACTCGCATCCACACCGGTTGTTGTCCTTTCTGCAATCCTTGGACGTATTCCTAATGTGGATGAGTACAAAGCTGCGGTTGTCGGCATTGACCTGACCAAGTTTGCACCGCCTGTGAAACAGTTGAGCAGATAGTCACTGGTGGTACAGTTGTTGATAAGTGTGAATGTGTAATCATTAATTTGTGAGATATGGCGTTTGACTTAGATATGATCAAGGGTGTTTACGCCCGTATGGAAGAAAGAGTAGAAGCCGCCCGCAAGGTTGTAGGGCGGCCTCTTACCCTGGCAGAGAAGATTCTATATTCCCATTTGTGGGAAGGAACCCCCACTCAGAGCTATGAACGGGGTAAATCATACGTAGATTTCGCTCCTGACCGCGTAGCGATGCAGGATGCGACCGCTCAAATGGCACTGCTGCAATTCATGCAGGCAGGTCGCCCGAAGGTAGCGGTTCCTTCTACGGTACACTGCGATCACCTGATCCAGGCCGAAGTGGGCGCTGCACAGGATCTGAAGAATGCCGTTGATAAAAATAAAGAAGTATACGATTTCCTTTCGTCCGTATCCAACAAGTATGGCTTAGGTTTCTGGCGGGCCGGTGCGGGTATCATCCACCAGGTTGTGCTCGAAAACTATGCATTCCCGGGCGGCATGATGATCGGTACCGACTCCCACACGCCTAATGCAGGTGGATTGGGCATGATCGCGATCGGTGTCGGCGGTGCAGATGCCTCCGATGTCATGTCGGGCCTCGCGTGGGAATTGAAACAGCCACGCCTCATTGGTGTAAAACTGACCGGCAAACTGAGCGGATGGACTGCTGCGAAAGACGTGATCCTCTGGGTTGCAGGCCAGCTTACCGTGAAAGGCGGTACCGGCTACGTAGTCGAGTATTTCGGCGATGGTGCCGAAAGTCTTTCTGCAACCGGTAAAGGCACCATCTGTAATATGGGTGCTGAGATCGGGGCAACGACTTCGATATTCGCCTATGACGAGAAGAGCGCAGCCTACCTGAGGGCAACGGACCGCGCCGATATCGCCGACGCGGCAGATGCAATCAGGCATCATCTGCGTTCCGACGATGAAGTTTATGCAGATCCCGCAACTTATTACGATCAGTTGCTCGAACTGGATCTGTCGGCATTGGAACCTCATATTAATGGACCATTTACGCCGGACCTGGCCTGGCCGCTTTCCAAATTCGCGACAGCGGTGAAGGAAAATGGATGGCCTGAAGTCCTTTCGGTGGGTCTGATCGGCTCCTGTACCAACTCTTCCTACGAGGACGTGAGCCGTGCCGCTTCCCTCGCCAGGCAGGCGGTTGACAAGAAACTACAAGTAACTTCCGAATACACGATCACGCCTGGTTCTGAGCAGGTGAGATATACTGTGGAGCGTGACGGCTTTCTGGATACATTCGAGCAAATCGGTGGGGTAGTGCTGGCCAATGCCTGCGGGCCTTGTATCGGCCAATGGGCACGCCACGGTGCCGAAAAAGGCGAGAAAAACTCGATCATTACCTCATTCAACCGTAACTTCTCGAAACGTGCCGATGGTAATCCCAACACGCACTCGTTCGTAGCCTCTCCCGAGATCGTAACCGCCATGGCTATTGCCGGTCGCCTTACTTTCGACCCGCGTGTCGACAAGCTCGTGAATACTGACGGCGTGGAGGTACTGCTCGACGAGCCAACCGGTTTGGAATTGCCTACCAAAGGTTTCGCGGTGGAAGATGCCGGTTATCAGGCTCCTGCGGAAGACGGAAGCAACGTTCAGGTATTGGTTAGCCCGACTTCGGATCGTTTGCAGCTCCTTGAACCGTTTGCGGAATGGGAAGGAACAGATCTGAAAGGGTTGAAACTTTTGATCAAAGCAAAAGGGAAGTGTACCACCGACCACATTTCGATGGCCGGCCCCTGGCTGAAATACCGCGGACACCTCGACAATATCTCGAACAACATGCTGATCGGTGCGGTTAACTACTACAACGAGAAAACCAACACCATTAAAAACCAGTTGGACAATCAGTATGCGGAAGTGCCGGCCGTTCAACGCGATTACAAAGCGCATGGAATCGGTACGATCGTGGTGGGTGACGAAAACTACGGAGAAGGTTCATCCCGCGAGCACGCGGCGATGGAGCCACGCTTCCTGGGCGTGCGGGCGATCCTGACGAAATCTTTCGCCCGTATTCACGAAACCAACCTGAAAAAGCAGGGAATGCTCGCGCTTACTTTCGCGAACACAGCAGATTACGACAAGATCCAGGAAGACGATACGATCGATATCGTTGGATTGGAAACATTTGCAGAAGGACAACCTCTGACGATCGTGTTGCATCACAACGACGGTACCAACGAGGAATTCCCTGTAAATCATACTTACAATGCTCAGCAGATCGAATGGTTCAAAGCAGGTTCTGCATTGAACATCATCCGCAAGTCAGTTGGCGCTGCCTAGCAGGCTTATTATTCCAATAATGCAAAAATGGCTTCCGGATTGTCGGGAGCCATTTTGCATTTTAGGGTTCTGAACAAAGTGTTTTGACGTTGATGGTCTGCGAATTCGTCGGCCGCGGAGGGGCAACCTGTTTATAGCAAACCGGCGTCGCCGGATCGTTGACCCCGGCGAGGCCTCCTGAGTTCGCCATGCTGTTGCATGCCTGACGGCATTTTAATGGGGCTATGAGTGGCGGCGAATTGCTACCAATGTTTCATGCCTGACGGCATTGGCACAAATCAGTTGGCACATTTTGGAGTTTAGAGCAGTGTTTTGATGTTAATGGTACGTTGCGAATTCATCGGCCCCGGAGAGGCAACCTGCTTGTAGCAAACCAAACCCATCGAACGTTTTGGCCCCGGCGAGGCCTCCTGCGGTATTGTTGTTACATGCCTGACGGCATTTTGACGGGACGTTGAGTGCGACATTTTGCTACCAATGTTGCGTGCCTGTCGGCACTTGAATGCGGAATGAGTATGGCGAATACACTTTTAAAGCAACACCAATCGCGTTAGCGATGTAATATTGGTAGCAAAATCGGAAATTCAGTTTTCGGGGCAAATGCCGTTAGGCATGTAACAACAATAACGTCGACTCGTGCAGATAGAAGGCCCCGTCGGGGCCGGCGATTTCGGGGAAATCCGGGGAGCTATAAACAGGGAGCTCCTCCGGAGCGGGCATTTGCTATCACTTTACAGGCAGACGCTTGCCAATTGCTGGTGTCACGCGCTCGATTACCAACTCAAATCCCCGGGAAACGTGATTTTTGACGACTATATGATTGATACAGAAAAATAAACATCCCTGTCATAATCGAAACATCGGCCATGTTGAATATCCCCGTTTGAAATAACCCGAAGTTAATGTGCATAAAATCGGTTACCGAGCCGTGGATGAGGCGGTCGTAAATGTTACCGATGCCGCCGCCGATGGCGAAACTCAATGCGAGGGCACTTAGCCAGGTCAGGTTCTTTTTCGTCAGTAAATAAATGATTCCGAAAAGGAGTGCGATTAGCGGAATGACTGATAACACCATAATTTTCAATGTATCGGGCAAAGAACTGCCAATGCTCAGAAATGCGCCGGTATTTTCGACATAAGTAATGGTCACGTAATCCTGGATAACGTGGATCGTTTGGTAAAAACCTACATTTTCCCTGACCACATTCTTCGAGATCTGATCACATCCAATATTGGCGATCAGTACCACGATAATGGCGATATTCCTGAAAAGGCGGTTTGATTTGAGTTTCATTACCTGGACAGCGCTTTAATGGGCGTAATCTTAACTTCCTTGAACTCGACTTCGGAGCCTTCCGACTGCAATGCGATCTGCCCTTTTGAAGCCGTTGCATCATAGCCGTAGTTGACCAGCACGCCGTTGAGCCACACTTTGATTGTATTCTTAACACATTCGATCACCATCGAATTCCATTCGCCCAAGGGCTTTTCGGTGCCGTCCGTCAGGTTGGGAATGCGGCGAAGTTTGTCGCCGTTCACGCCCCACTTTTCTTTCGGGCCGCGGCGTTTTTCCATGTCGGGTACGGTGATATCTTCCTGAATGCACCAGAAATCACCCGCATTCTGGTTCATGAGCTGTACTTCAATGGATTTGGGAAACATTTCGTATAAATCCCTCGGTTTTGAAACAAATACCAAAGCGCCGCAATTGCCCGGCTTGCCTGCGAAGCGGTACTGGAACGTAAAACGGAAATTCTCATGCTGAGCGTCTGTGATCAAATGTCCGCCGGGAGTTCCGAGACTTACCAGCAGCCCGTTGCGCACCAGAAAAGGATTGACTGCATTCGGGTTTTTGTCCATTTCAGGGATGTCGATATGCCAGCCTTTGAGGTCTTTGCCATTGAAAAGCGCTTTCGTTTGGCTGAATGCGTGTTGAGTGGTGAAAGCGATGGTCAGGGCTAGGGGAAGGAAAACTTTCTTCATGGACGTCGATACTTTTTGCAGTTTAAATGGGATTTGAACCTGAAAAATTAAGCAATAATCGGGTTAGTATGTCTATGGCAGCTGTAAATGTTGGCTGAATGGCTTAAATTGGGTGCTATCCATTCAAAACGTTTGATTAGCCCATGAAAAAACTGGCCGCTTTGCTCGCCACACCCATGCTTTGCTCGTACGCGCTCGCGCAGACGATCTGCTACGACGTCTCCTTTCCCAATATCGTCCATCACGAGGCCCGCATTGCCCTGAGCGTTTCCGACGCGGCGCAAAAAGAGTTGCATTTCAGAATGTCGCGCTCGTCCCCGGGCAGGTATGCTACGCACGAGTACGGGAAGAATATTTATGATGTCGTAGCCTTTGACAAATCGGGGAAATCCATGCCGGTACAGCGTGTGGATGGGGATGTATATAAAGTGGCCGGGATCAATGGTTTTGTAAAGGTCGAATACGTTTTGTATGCCAATCACGCCGACGGTACCTACGCCGGGATTGATGCGAGCAGTGTCCATTTGAACATGCCGGCTACATTTATGTGGGTCAAAGAACTGCAAAAGGCGCCGATCACGGTCGCTTTCAACCTGCCGAAACCAAACGCCTGGACCATCGCCACCCAGCTCAAAACCACCGGCGAAACGAATGTGTTTACGGCCCCCGATTTGCAATATTTCATGGATTCCCCCACTAAAATCGGGAAGCTGACCATTAAGGAATGGACCGTACCCAATGCCGATAACAAGCCCTCGCAGTTCAGGCTTGCATTGGAAGCGAAAGGCAGTGATTCGCTGGCTTCCGCATTTGCTGGCAAAGTCAAGCGCATTACCGAAGAGGCGAGAATGGTTTTTGGTGAATTTCCGGTATTCGATAACGGCAGCTACACGTTTCTCGCCAGCATTAACCCATATGTAAAGGGAGACGGTATGGAGCACCGCAACAGCACGATGATCGCTCTGCCGGTTGCATTCGACGGTTCCGATAACCTGCTGGGTGTATTCTCGCACGAATTTTTCCATACCTGGAACGTCGAGCGCATTCGCCCCAAAACGCTGGAACCTTTCAATTTTGAGAAGAGTAATATGAGTTTCGAACTTTGGTTCGCCGAAGGTTTTACCCAATACTATGGTGATTTACTGCTCGAAAGGGCGGGGTTCGATTCGCTGGAAGAGTATTGTCAGACATTAACTTCCCTCGTTAATACAAAGGAAAACACCCCCGGGGCAAAGCGGATTTCGCCCGTGCAGGCAAGCAGCAACGCGGTATTCGTGGACGCAGGCGTGGCAATCGATAAGACGAATTATCCGAACATTTACACTTCCTATTACCCCTACGGCGCGTCGGTGGCGCTCGCACTGGACCTCCAACTGAGGGGTAAAGGGCTGAATCTTGACGATTTCATGAAAGCTGTTTGGGCTAAACATGGCAAACCGGAAATTCCCTATCAGGTGCAGGACCTGGAATCGGTTTTAGCAACCTATACAAAGGACAAGGCATTTGCACAGCAGTTTTTTGCCAAATACATCAATGGTCACGAGTCGCTGGATTACACGCCGCTGTTGTCCAGGGCAGGGCTGTTGCTGAAAAAGCAGTTTGAAGGGCAAGCCTGGATCGGCGATATCCGGTATAAGGAGGGCGCAGGACTAACCATCACCTCCAACACCATGATCGGCAGCCCGCTTTACAAAGCGGGACTGGACGTCGACGACGAAATCCTGAAACTGGACGGAAGGGCAGTGACTAAAAACGACGAACTGACCGCTATCCTGAAAAACCACAAGCCGGGCGATCAGATTGCGGTAGAATACAAACACCGCGACGACCCCAAAACCGCGATGCTGGAACTGGCGGAGAATCCCAGATTGCAGGTGGTGACCTATGAAAAGGCCGGGAAAACACTATCGACCGAGATGGAAACGTTCCGAAGGGCCTGGCTGGGGAGCAAATGGAAGTAGCAAAAGCGGTTGCCCGATGTTCAGGCAACCGCTTTTTTCATTTAGTGTGTATAAAGGATCTTCTTGGTTTCAACCGAATCGGGCTTTTTCACTTGCAGCAGGTAAATTCCCGATGGCGCATTGCCCAGATCGATGCGTTCTTCGTGCGAGCCCTTACCATTTACCTGACGTCGGTGCCACACCTTGCCCTGGGTGTCGGTGATCAGCAGCGTGGCGGCTTTCCCGGTTTGCAGGTAGAATGCAGCTTTGAACTCGCCGGGTGCGGGGTTAGGATAGGCTTGCAGCAATGGAGAATCTGTCTGTTTTTGAAGCACTTCCGGCGCGGCCATACGGGCAGTACTTTGTAGATCGCCAACGCAGATCTTGTCCTGACGGCAGGCCGCGCCTGGCAATCCCTGAATGCGGATCTTGTTGTTGCCAGCAGGTAATGTCACGTAGATGGTCTCTTCGCGGGAGACGATGTTCCAGCTGTAAGTAGCAGGCAGCTGCACTGCCGGATTGGTGATGTTTCCATTCACCGCTACGCTGACCTGCGCATTGGCCTCGGCATAGTACCGCAACTTCACCGGATAGACACCGGATACGGGCACGTCGGCTATATAATATTCGACATAATAATCATAGTTATCCTGCGCACCTTTGGTTTGCCCGTTCGAGGCGTTCGGGTCGCTGCTGGTAGGCCCATTGCTGGCCGACCATTCAGCTTCCGCACAAGCGCTGAACGGTCCGGACGGTGTACAACCGCTGACGGTAATGTCGATCGTCTTAATCACCGATGGGCAGGCATTTTTAGAAGCTGTTAAGGTGTAAGTATAGGTGCCATTGGCGCGTGGAGGGCTGACCGTAGTAGATGCGAAAGTTGAATTCATGCCGTTTCCGCTCCATTGATAGGATACCGACGGACAATCAAAACCGGAGCAACTGGAACCCAGGGATACCGACGTCGAACACGCCGGCGTCGTTGTGGAGGCTCCTGTGGTGATATTAAAATCGCAGGAGGGCGGATTTCCCGACCCACCGCTTCCGTAAACACAAATCTTGTCCTGACGGATAACACTGTAACCATATCCACTCCAAATGCGTATTTTGTTGTTACCTTCTTTCAGGTTAAAGGAGAACTCTTTTTCAGTCCAGACAATATTCCACGACCCGGAAGCGGCCAGGCCTATCAACGGAGCCGTCATTTCGCCATTCACGCTGATGGTGATCGCGGTTTGCTGCGCAGCGTAGTAGCGTAAAGTAACCTGATGATATCCAGTAGCTTTCACACCATTGATTTCGTATTCAACAAAATAATTCGGGCCGTTCTGAGTGCCGCGTGTCTTGCCGTTTGACGCATTGGGATCGTCGGTGATCTCCCCGTCGCTGGTTGCGTTTTCTGCTTCGACGCACGCAATGAATGGTTGGGTAGGTCCTGAATCACAATTGGTCACAACAGTCACACTCGAAGATTTGCCACGGCAGCCCTCCTTGTTAGCGTAAACAGTATAAGTGTAGGTGCCTTTTACCGAAGGGGCTGGTATCGTGACCGAAGCGGTGGATGTGTTGAGTCCGCCGCCGACCCAGCCGTATCTTACACCGTCGCAATCCGGTCCCGTGCATTGCGAAGTCAAAGTGATTTGTTCGGAACAATTCGGCGTCGTATTGGATACCGCGGAGGAAACATCATAATCACAACCCGGCGGAATAACTACTTCCACCGTAACCGATGCAGTTTTACCGCCGCACCCGGGCTTAGTTCCCATCAGATTGTAGGTATAAGTCCCCGGGGTGTCGGGTGCCTTCACACCAATGTTACGGCCTTCACGCAGAATGCCGTTTCCAGACCATATATAGGTAAGCTCATCGCAGTTGGCCCCCGAACAATTAGCGGCAAAGCCCATATCCGATCCAACCTCATAACGGCTCATGGCTGCCGTAGGTGCAACCTGAAAGTCGCATCCGGCTGATACGTTTTGAACGCGGATCGTCACATTTACGGAGGTATCCTTCGGGCAGCCGTATCGGGCAGCGAATAAAGTATATGTGTAATCGCCAGGCGTTGAGGGGGCAACGAACGTCGCCACAGCGCTGGGAATATTGATGTCATTGCCGATCCATGCCATTGAAGTGGCATCACAGTCGTTGCCCGAGCATCTGGCATCTAACGTCACGACCTGGCCTGGCTGATAGAATGGCGGGTTGTCTACCGCCCAGGGATTTACCCGGAAATCACATAGGATAGGCCATTCCGTTCCGGGAATCTCCGTCCAGCAGGCCTTGTCTTGCCTGACATCGTAGCCCGGAAGTTCCTGAATGCGAATCCGGTTGGTACTCCCAATCAAATTTACTTCGAAGGTATGCTCCGCCCACGCGATATTCCAGGAATGTGAAGCGGGTAGTTCGATTTGGTAGGGTTTTCCGCCGTTGACGGAAACATTCACGAGCGAGTTTCGTTCGGCATAATACCGTAGGGTTACCTTGTATCTGGCGGTAGACGGAACATTGGTATGGTAGTCCACAAAATACTCCGGGCCGTTTTGTGCGCCGCGGGTTAAGCCATTCGAAGCATTCGGATCAGGGGAAATTGGACCGTCCCCATTGCCATTCTCGGCTTCAAGACAAATGGTAAACGGCGGCGCCGGTTGATCGCCGGCATCATGGATCCCGGAGGAGGTGCCGGCATCACCGCCGGCAGGCGCAGAGGCAAAAGAGGCAATCGCTGAGAGCAGAAAGCAAAGAAAGAACGTACAAGTTTTCATAGCATGTTGGAAAATGTGGACGAAAAGGACTTCCAACGATCGTTGGAAAAGACAATTCAACCTCAGAATGTCTACATTTTACAAGACACCACGCGTCGACAAAACCGTGGCGGCATACCCTGAAAAATTATTGAAAATCAGCGAAATAATGCAGGTGGTGACTATGGAAAAGGTCGGGAAAGCATGATCGGTCGGGATGGAAACGTTCCGAAGGGCTTGGCTCGAGAGTAAATGGAAGAAGCAAAAGCGGTTGCCCGATGTTCAGGCAACCGCTTTTTGCATTTAGCGTGTATAAAGGATCTTTTTGGTTTCAACCGAATCCGGCTTTTTCACTTGCAGCAGGTAAATCCCGGACGGCGCATTACCCAGATCGATGCGCTCTTCATGCGAGCCCTTACCGTTTACCTGACGTTGGTGCCATACTTTGCCGTGGGTGTCGGTGATCAGCAGCGTTGCAGCCTTCCCGGTTTGCAGGTAGAATGCGGCTTTGAATTCCCCGGGTGCCGGATTAGGGTAGGCTTGCAGCAATGGCGAATCGGTCTGTTTTTCAAGCACTTCCGGCGCGGCCATACGGGCAGTGCTTTGCATATCGCCAACGCAGATCTTGTCCTGACGACATGCCGCGCCCGGCAAACCCTGAATGCGGATGGTGCTGTTGCCCGCAGGAAGCGTTACGTAGAAGGTCTCCTCCCGCGCGACGATGTTCCAGCTGTGGGTAGGAGGTAGCTGCACCGCCGGATTGGTAACATTACCATTTACCGACACGCTTACCTGGGCGTTCGCCTCGGCATAGTAGCGCAGCGTAACCGCATAAGTCCCTGCCTTGAAATCATTTATTTGATAGTCGACATAGTAATTGTAATCGTTCTGCGAACCGCGGGTCTGCCCGTTCGATGCATTAGGGTCGCTGGTTCCCGCACCATTGCTGGCCGAGTTCTCTGCTTCCACGCATGCAGAGGTGTTGCCGCCGGAAGCGGAGCAGCTGCTCACCACATAAGAAACCTGAATATTTTTGTTAGCACATCCGTCCTTGCCTGCAACGAGCGTGTAATAGTAGGTTCCATTGGCCGAGGGGGCTGTAACATCAGTATTTTGGGTATATCGCGCAAAACCTTCGGGCCCATACCAGTTGTAGAAAACGGAACCGCAATCCGGCCCGGTGCAATCGGCGGTCATAGTGACCTGGGAGCCGCATTGGGGAGTTGTAGTGGAGACATGTGCCGTTACATTGAAATCGCAGGCCGGAGTGGTCCCGGTCATTTGCTCAATGCATATTTTATCGTGGCGCACCGGGTTGTAACCGGGCAATCCTTTCACCAGGATCGTATTGATGCCTTTCTTCAATGCGAAAACGATCGTGCGCTCGGTCGAGACGATATTCCAGGAGTTGGATGCCGGGAGCTCTATTTTGTGTGGAAACAGGTCGCCGTTGATGTTCACTTCCACAGCCGTGTTGGCTTCGGCATAGTATCGGAAAGTGATGGCATAGGCGCCCTCGACCTTCACATTAGGAACTAAATAATATACGCTGTAATCGTCACGGTCCCGGGCGCCTCTCGTCTTACCGCCGGAAGCATTAGGATCCTCGGTAACAGGTCCCGTGCCGCCCTGGTCTTCTGATTCGAGGCAGAGTTTAAACGGACCGTCGCCGCAATCGGTAATCGTTAGCTTGAACTCGGAGGTCTTGTCCGCACAGCCTGCTTTAGAGGTGGTGAGCGTGTAGGTAAAAATACCGTTTTCCGAGGGAGCAATCAATGTGGGAGATGTACCCGAGCCCGATATGCCGGGGCCTGTCCATTTGTAATCCAGGCCGCCGCAACCGGTGCCGTAACAATCCGCAAAGATGCCCACGCCTTGCCCGCAATCGGGCGAGTAGGTACTGGGAAATGCTCCGGCTACATAATCGCAGGCAGCCGGGGTGTTTTGCACGCGTATCTGCACGCTGGCGGTTGTGTCCGGGCAACCCGCTTTCGACGCTGTTACAGCATAGAAGTAGTCACCCAGGGTCGTTGGCGCATTGAACGTGGCAGTAGGCCCTGATGCGCTCAGGCCGTTGCCAGACCAGGTAAATGTCGTACCTGCGCAATTGCCGCCGGTGCACCGCGAATCGAGCGTTATGCTTTGGCCGGGCTGGTAGATGGGCCAGGTTCCGACGGCCACGGGGCGAATGTTAAAATCGCACATGCCCGGATCGCTCGGGCCGTTTTCTGTCCAGCAGGCCTTATCCTGCCTCACATTGGATCCCGGCAGCTCACTGATCCGGATCCAGTTGTTGCCTGCGTGCAAAACCACCTCGAAGGTGTGCTCTTTCGATACAATGTTCCAGGAATGCGAGGCAGGAAGTTCCACCTGCATGGAAGAAGTGTTATTGACGGAAACATTCACCGAAGCGTTTTGCTCGGCATAGTACCGGAGGGTGATCAGGTACTTCCCCGAAGTGGGGACGTCGGTCTGGTACTGCACCCAGTAATCCGAGGCATCCTGAAAACCGCGTGTCAGGCCACCGGAAGCATTCGGGTCATTGGAAATGGGGGCGTTGCTGTTGGCATTTTCAGCTTCCAGGCAAATGGTGAACGGAGCTGCTGGCGGCTGATCATCGGTAATCCCAGTCCCGGGTAAGATACTGGCATCACCGCTCGCAGGAGCGGAGGCAAAGGAGGCAATCGCTGAGAGCAGAAAGCAAATTAGGAACGTACAGGTTTTCATAGCATGTTGGAAAATGTGGACGAAAAGGACTTCCAACGATCGTTGGAAAAGACAATTCAACCTCAGAATGTCTACATTTCACAAGACACCACGCGTTTACAAAACCGTGGCGACATACCTTGAAAAAATTATTGAAGATCGGCGAAACCTACCCTTGCTTCTCGGAAAGGTACTTCCAATAGCGTCGCGGTACGTGCCGCACGTGCAGCCGCGTGTTTTTGCGCGCCTGGATATTGGTACTTTTGAAATAGTCCTGCCATAGCAAAGTGTACAATTGCTCTTTCGGGTCGAGCAAATCGGAGGGTAGGGCATTGACGATCGACATTTGCGGCGCCGCATCGAGTTCCATTTCCTCCGTTTTTTCCAGATCGTAATAGATTCCGTATTTTCTCCTCAAATCATAAATCACCCAGCGCTGGTCGGCATAGCGGTTCTGGAAATGCTCTGGAAGGAGGGGAAGTACGTCAAAATCGGGTTCAATGTGGGCATAGTAAACACCGTCGCCCGTTTTTTGAAACCGCACGAATGCCTCCATCCGATGCTTTTCCCGATGAACTTTCTGGGCGGTCTGAGAAACGGCCAGAATATCGGGATGCGCAAAATTCTCAAATGCGCCCGCAGGCTGATCGATGATATAGCGGGCGAAATTCAGCAAATGCTGGAAAGTTTCAGGCTGCTCCGATAGAAATGCCTTGTAGAAGCGGAACTGCCATTCCTTTCCCAGCTTTTTGCAAAGGCCTTTCCAAACGCGTTTCCCCTTTTCGCGGTCGGAAGTCACCCGAAACCCGGCGTCGAATACATCCGGAACATAACGCGTTTCGGTCACCAGCTTAACCTGCGGCGATTTTCGCTGATAGCATTCAAAAACGGCCGTCAGCAACCCTTCCAGCGACCCGTCGAAAATATATAGCTCCATCAGAACAGCGACAACTGGTTATTCGGGTTGGACAGGTATTTGCTTTTACTTTCGGAAAGAATCAGGCCTTTGATATTGCCGGCTTCATATTCTTTCAGCTGCATCGGGCTGTCGGCATACCTGATAAAATGGCGTGCCTTACGAAATGCAATGCCCAGCTTTCGCAAATGGTTTTCGTAGAGGCGGTTAAACTTGCGTGCCTGAACGATTTTCAGCGCCGACGCGACACCGATACCAGGCACGCGGAGGATCATGTAGTAGTCGGCGGAGTTAATGTCGACGGGGAATTGGTCGAGGTTTCGTAACGCCCAGCTCAGTTTGGGATCCACGTCCGCTTCGAGGTTCGGATGAAGGTCATTGAGGATTTCCTGTACCTTGAACCCGTAAAAGCGCATCAGCCAATCGGCCTGGTACAACCGGTTTTCGCGGATCAAAGGCGGTTGGGATCCGATAGCCGGCAGCCGCGAATCGTGACTGATCGGAATGTAGCCTGAGTAGTAGACCCGTTTGAGTGAAAAATTCTGGTAAAAAGCATTGGCCGTATGCATGATCTCCTTGTCCGACTCCGGCGTAGCACCCACGACGATCTGCGTACTCTGCCCCGCCGGCACGAATTTCGGGATGCTTTTGATCAGCGCCTTCTCACTTTCGAACTGGTTAATGTTGTTCTGGATGTATTTCAATGGCTTCTTCACCTCGGCATGCGACTTTTCAGGCGCCAGCAGTTTCAGGCCCGATTCCGTCGGCATTTCAAGGTTAATGCTCATGCGATCGGCGTACATGCCTGCCTCGCGCAGCAGCTCGTCGCTCGCACCCGGTATCGTTTTTAAATGGATATACCCATTGAAGCGCTCTTCCTGCCGCAGCTTCTTAACAATGCGAACGAGCCTTTCCATGGTATAATCGGCATTTTTGAAAATGCCGGAGCTCAGGAATAGCCCTTCAATGTAATTACGGCGGTAAAAATTCATGGTCAGCTCTACCACTTCCTCCACCGTGAATGCAGCACGTTTGATATCATTGCTTCGCCGTGAAACGCAGAATGCGCAATCGAAAATGCAGTGATTGGTCAGCAGTATTTTCAACAGCGACACGCATCGGCCGTCTTCGGTGTAGGTATGGCAGATTCCCGTTCCTTCCGCATCTCCAATCCCTTTGTTCTCATTTTTCCGGTTACTGCCGCTCGACGAGCATGAAACGTCGTATTTTGCAGCATCGGCCAGAATCCCCAACTTCTCCCGGATCCGCTCGTACATACCAATATTTGCAATTTGTTAAATTTGTCTAAAATATCTGCCGGTGATTACCAGTTATTAGGAGGTTGCACTGACTGATTATTTGTGCATGAAAATATCAAATATCTGATACTATTACAATCTTTTGCGGGAGAATCTTCGTGAGCCGTTTGAATAAAATTTCCATATATGCCCTGATAGCGTTCGGATCTGTCAGATTTTCAGCATTTTGCCAATCCGACGAACCCAAGGTTACGCGGTACAATGGTAAGGTAAGCCAGCAATTTGTCATGAACCGGGATTCGCCGATCGTAGATCACGCCACCGGCAAGCGGATCACCTACGAAACCTACGACAATATGCTCAAACGGAGCCCCGGCCAGTATAAAACCCAGCCGGTATTCGACAAATTCGGCAAAGCTTCTTCCTTCGAAATCATCAAGAAGAGCCAATTGCACGTTCAGGAGGATGGCTCCGTGATGAATAATCCCGACCTGATGCCGGAAGTGGGCGAGCCAATCGCACCGTTTGTGATGCGCGGGCTCGATGGAAGAGAGTACGATTCGGAGAAACTGAGGGGGAAATACATTCTGCTGGGTTTCTGGGTGCGCTACGAAAAGCCGCTCTACACGCTTGCCAGCACGAAGGTGATTTCCAATTTTGTGGATGAGAACAAAAAGAAAGGGATAGAGATCGTCTCGCTGGGTACTACGCTCAACACGCAAGAGGAATGTCTCGAAGCGATTCCGAAACGGAACTGCGGTTTTATTCCCGTTCCGGAATCGTATGGTTTCAACCATCGCTACAAGGTCAGCGAAACGCCCTATTTCATACTGGTGGATCGAAAAGGGATCGTACGGGCCATGGCGCCCCATACCGAATTCTCCAAAATCAGTGAGCTCGTGCTGCGTTAATCAACCCAATGCGCCGCTGATGCGGTTGTAAAGACGCTCCGGATGCCATACCCTGCGCGGGCCGAGGACCATGCGGCGGGAAGTACGGTACATATTATAGCCCAATTCCTGAAGACATGTTATGCCCGCGCTGTTCCCGAGAGGCAGGATCGCTACCGGACGTACCGCCGAGCGGAGTCGGATCAATGCGAACCCGGCATCGTCGGTCGACGCGATGACAGGGCCGTCGCTCCACGTGGGCAGGTAAACTCCCTCCAAAATGCCATTAGCGTTAACATAAATGAAGGCATCCACCAGAAACTCGGCCATGACGCCCCGGCGGTCTTCGCCCGACACCATGCGGTCGAGCGCGTAGGCGGCCTGCCTGTATTGCTCTGTAAATGGCTGGATATTAGTAGATTGATCATTGTTCGAAACAATCTCTTCCCTTTTTAAATGTGCATATTGCCCTTCCACCTCAAAGCCCTGTTTCAGATAGACCGGATAGCCAAACTCTGTGGCATCGAGGTAAATGGTCGGGTAACGGTTCCGGTCGACGCTTTCGATGAGGCTGCGGGTAATTGCGCTGCCGAGGCCCTTGTTGCGGTGTTCGCCATGCGTGATGATGCACGCCAGCCACACGCTATCAGCATGGAAAATAGTGGTCCCGACGGCAACCGGCACGCCGTTTTCTTCGATCTTGATGGGTTTGCAACAATCGGATTGTAAAAAATAGCTGAACCGCGGGCGGATGTCGCCCCAACCCTCAGGTTCGAGGGCGGGAAGGTGGGCAATGTCTTGTTCTGTAAATTCCTGACTAATCATGGCATGGATCGTTAATCCTGCTAAAATGTCAAAAATCTGCTTCCAACTGTTTGAAATGCGCGATTTTTCTTTGCCAGCTAATCCATGAATAGTAAAACAGCAGAACGAATGCGACGATTAATGCACTCAAAATGATGTATTTGCGCTGAGTGAAAGCCGTTTGATAAGTCAGAAAGATTAGGAGGGCCGTAGCGTAAACAATAGACGATACCAATGACAGCACAGCCAGCCTTTTTAATGCATGGGCCTGTTTTGCCAGAGCATTCCTGATGTTTCCGGTTACCGAAGGGTTTTGTATTTGAAAATACCCCAATGCATTGTTAAACATATAAAGAAGGATGCTGATGATCAGCAAAGCATTCACCAAAAGTGGCTTCGCTGCGCCATCTAACCCATCGTAATAAACAAAGAGGAACGCGCCAAGGGCGGCTATCTCCGTCAGGAATTTGATCCGCAATTTGTGAAGCGACGGGTGGTTGCGGACGCGTGTCATTGCGGCAAGTTGTGTTTCAGAAAGTGGTTCGCTGCCGTCCTGCTGCCAGTCTGATTTCAGGTCATCGATATTCATAGTTTCTTCTGGTTTAAAAGGTTTTTAAGTTTTTCCTTGATACGGTTGAGCTTCACGCCCACGTAATTTTCAGAAATGCCTGTCACCGAGGCGATTTCGGCGTATGAGTAATCTTCAAGGTAAAGTGAAATGAGCGCCCGTTCCGATTCGCCGAGCGTCCGCAATGCGCGCAAGAGCCATTCCTCCCTTTCCGAGGTGATTTCACCTGCATCGGCAAGGTCGGGCGGGTGTTCTGAGAGGGAAATGGGAGGTTTCTGTTTGCGGTAAGTCGCCATGGCGGTGTTCAGCGCGATCCGGTAGATCCAGGTACTGACTTTGGCCTCTTGCCGAAATCCCGGAAACGCGCGCCAGAGCTGGTACACAATCTCCTGGAAAAGGTCTTGTTGGTCTTCCCGCCCGTTGCGGTACAGCCTGCTCACCTTGTGGATGATGCGCTGGTGTTCGCGGATGGTTTCCAGAAAAATTTTCTCCATGATTTGAAATCTTTTGCCAATTGGTTGCAGGAAATCGTCAAAACTTACAGTCCTCTGGATTAATTCTGTTTTTCGCCAAAAGTCACGTTATTTACCAAAGTTTTTTAAAGGAACCGGCATATGAATATCATCACCACAGACCAGCTTAAAGCTTTACTGGAAAAAGAAGACCCCATTGTGATCGACGCAAGGGGCGGGATCGATGCCCTGGAACGCTACAATGCGGCCCATCTCGAAAATGCGCAATTTGTAGATCTCGAAACGGACCTGTCCGAAAAGGCAGGCGACCCGTCGAACGGAGGGCGGCACCCGTTGCCCAAGCCGGAAGACTTCGGTCGTTTTTTGGGGATTCTGGGCATTAGTCCGTCTTCTACCGTGGTGGTGTATGACGATAAAAAGGGCGCCAATGCATCAGCGCGTTTCTGGTGGATGTTGAAAGCGGCCGGTCATGAGAAGGTCTACGTCGTGAGCGGTGGATTAGAGGCGATCGTGGAAGCGGGTATCAGGCTCACGGGAAAAGCAGCATCGTTGCACGCGCTCGAAGATTACCCGATCAATGGCTGGCGCATGCCGCTGGTGGATGCCGAAGACGTAGCGCTGGCTGCAGCGGATCCGGAGTCGACCGTGATTGATGTACGGGAGCATTACCGCTACATTGGAGAAAGCGAGCCCATCGATCTGATCGCCGGACATATCCCGGGAGCGGTCAATATTCCGTATACATCCAATTTGAATGAAAAAGGGGAATTTATGTCCCCGTCGGAACTGGCTGCAAAGTATAAGGAAGCATTGACAGACAAAGACCCGCAAAAAGTGATCGTTCATTGCGGGTCGGGTGTAACGGCATGTCACACGCTGCTCGCATTGGCAGAGGCCGGTCTGCATGGCGCGAGCCTGTATGTGGGTTCGTGGAGCGAATGGTCCAGATCCGAAAGGCCGGTTGCGACGGGAGAAGAATAATGTAACAAACAGCTGTGCCGGAGAAGGTTCTCCGGCACAGCTGTTTTCATTGGATGGACCGGAGATACTGGTATAGCGATGCCAGTTCGACCTGCGTATACTGCGCGGTCATCTTCCAGGGCATATCCTCATTTTTAAGCACGTGCCCTTCCGGCGTTTTACCCGTCCTGAGCGTAGTCATAAACTGTTGCTGCGACCACTTGCCTATGTGGCCGGAAGATGTAATGTTGGGCACAGGTGGAAAGCCCGGAGCCAGTGGTTCGCCTCCTTTTAAATTTTCGCGGTGGCAGCCTGTGCAGGATACCGCCAGGTATTTTCCCTGCACTACGCCCTCTGTGGAATCGACTTTTGCAACCATAGGCCGCTGATGGTCTATTTTCTCCACGGACAGTAACGGCATCTTGTCGAGATAGCTCATCACGAGCGCGACCGGGCCGAGATCGTTGGCCGGCAACACATGATCGACGTCCGGAACCTGCCGGCAGTAGGCGATCAATGCAGCCATATCCTGCCGGGAAAGTAAGGTGGTTTCGTGCGACGGCATAAAGAGTAATGGACTGCCATCCTGATGCACTCCGTGACGGAGTGCGGCGAGCCAGTCGGCGGTGTTGTAGCTTTCGGGTAATCCGCCCTTCCCATTAGTCAGGTTGCTTGCGACGAGCCTGCCTATAGCGCCGTCCTCATTCATTACCCGGCCTTCGAGTTTAGTTCCGTGGCAATCCTGGCAGCCCTTTATTGCAACCAGATGCCGGCCCCTTGCGAGGGAAGTGCTATCGGTAGGCAACGTGATGTGCTCCTTTTCAAAAACATAGGATTTGGTCATCCGGTTTTTCATGGTGATCGAAATCATTGCATAGCCTCCTGCGAGCAACAATGCAATGCTACCGAGCACAATGCCGGTCCATTTTAAAATTTTACGTATCATGGCGTGATGGATTTTTTTGCAAATTTGGATCGGCGGCATGCGGGATCACCTACGCAAAACGGATAATGAACTACGACGAACGGATTTCGTCGATTATTAGGGCCGTTCACTCAGAAAGTCGAATCTAATGGCTTCCGGCAGCTCTATTTTCGTAGCAGCATATCAAAAACCGAGATCATGGCTGCGACGATTATCCAAACCGCTGATGTAATAGATTTCAATGCATTTCCCAATCCGCAATCGTTAAAGGGAGGGCCGAAGGCTACCGGTTCGGGGGAGTTTATGACGCGCTACCATCCGAAAGTGGGCGCATTTAAATTCAAAAGCCTGGTCTTTTCGCATATGCATGTGATGAACCTGCATTGGGAGTCGGCCGGGCACGTCCGGATGCTTGATCACACACCTACAAACACCATCAATATCAACTTCCACATGGCCGGCAACCTGAACACCGTATTCAACGGGATTGGCCATGAATTGAATATGAAGCCCGACAGGCACAACCTCGTTTTCTCACCGGGCGGCGGGGAAGTCAACGAAGTGGCGGCGGGGGATTCCCTTGAAATGTTTCACATCAGCCTGGACAAAGATTTCTTCTCCGATGTCATTGGCTGTGAGGACCGATGGAGTGAAAAGGTGCAGGAGAACCTGCTGCATGACCGGGCTTTTTCCGGTATTACCGGCACACTTGGCGTAACGCCTTCGATGCAACACCTCATCCGCGAGGCCAAGCAATGTGCATTGGCGGGCCCGATGCGAAACCTGTTCGTCCAGTCGAAAGTACTCGAACTCCTCGCATTGCAGATCGAACAATTCCGCGGACAGGACAAGGTTGCAAGCAGTGTTTCGCATTCGGACGCGGAAAAGCTATATCAGCTGAAAGAATTTCTCGATGTACATTTCCTGGAAGATTTCAGCCTGGCGCAACTGGCGCGCGTTTGTTTGCTGAATGAATTTAAAATCAAAAAGGGATTCCGGGAATTGTTCGGTACGACCGTCTTCGGGCACCTCCGGCAGCTGCGTATGGACTACGCCGAAAGGTTGCTCCTCGATTCTTCCTGTACAATCGAGGACGTGTCGGATGCACTGGGATATGAACACGCGCACCATTTTTCAACGGCTTTCAAAAAATTCAGGGGGGTAAGTCCCTCGGCGATTAAATCGGGTCGAAACCTCACCAATATGCTGAAATGACAATGGGAAAGTATCTAACACTGATCAGTTTATTGATAGTGAGCGCATATGCTTTTGCCGCCATGTCGGAATGGCGTATCGCCGAGGGCTATTCGATCCGTTTTGACGGGAAGTATGCGCACGGAACTTTCGGTAAAATGGAGGGGCGCATCCGGTTTGACCCGGCAGCGATCGGAGACGCTCATTTTGAAGCCTCAGTGGACGTGTCATCCATCGACACCGGCATTGAACTCAAAAACAAGCACGCCAAAAGCGATAAATGGTTTGACGCAGCGAAATATCCATTCATTACTTTCCAATCGGAATCGGTAGCCAGGACAGACACCGGCTTTATCGTCCATGGCGACCTGGAACTGAGAGGGATCAAAAAAGCGATCGCCATACCTTTCGGCTTCCGGCAGTCCGGTACACAGTCACAGTTTTATGGAAAGTTCAAAGTCAACAGGGGTGATTTCGGGATTGGTAAAGTCAACGGCAAGGAATCCGACTCGACGGCCGTAGAGGTAACTGTACCCGTTACGGCAATTTGAATGTCCGCTATTTTCCCCTGAGTACATTCAGCTGTTTCAGCAGCGACTGAAGTTCCTGTTCGGCGGCCCTCAGAGACCGTAAATCTGCCGGATCGGCGACGCTGTCGGCCGGGTCGTTCAAATTTTTAGCTTCCTCCATCACTTCCGGATTTTCGCGGTTTTCCGGTGAAAATTCAATGGATTCGTCCAGGTTCTTTTTCTCGAATTCGATCTGCTGGCGCTTGGAAAGGATTTTTTCTTCCAGGTCTTTCTTTGATTGTTTGTCCATGGTGACGGATAAGTTTGATGTTGACATTCAGCCGGAAAAAATTGAGCCAAAGCTGCTGCCGTGCCTTCAAAATCTGCCCAAAATCCCCGACGTCGCGCTGTTCTGACAGGCTGTAAAACTAATGTGATCGAATAGTCGCCGATTTGACCAATAATTTCCATATCATTACCGGATAATAACTCATAGTGCTATTTATGAGGAACTTGGGTCATATTTACGATTTAACATACCCGGCTTATGAAACACTTTCTCCTTCTTCTACTGGTGATCGGTACACTTGACCCGAACCACTGTTTATCGCAAAGTTTAACAACGAACCTCCCCATCGTAGTGATCGTTTCCGACCAGGAGATCCCGGACGAACCCAAGGTAGGGGCAAGCATGAAGGTCATCTTCAACGGCGATGGCCAGATGAATTCTTACAGTGATATCAGCAATCCGGCCAGCCTGAACTACGATGGTCGCATTGCGATCGAGATACGGGGTTCGAGCTCACAGCTTTCACCCAAAAAATCATTCGGATTCGAGACGAGGCAGAATGATAATGTCTCCAACCGCAATGTTTCACTGCTCGGCATGCCCAGCGAAAACGACTGGATCCTGAACGGGCTTATTTTTGATCCGTCTTTGCTGCACGACTATCTGGCATATAACCTTTCCAGAAATGTCGGACAGTATGCCAGCAGGACGGTTTTTTGTGAGTTATTTATCAATGGCGACTACCGGGGGCTGTACATGCTGCAGGAGAAAATCAAAAGCGATGGGAACAGGGTGAACCTGGTGGATATGGCAGTCACAGACAATGCCAGCCCGGCTGTTACAGGCGGGTACATTATTAAGGCCGATAAGACGACGGGCGGAGACCAGGTTGCCTTTGTAATGGACGGAAACCATTTGAATGGCTATGACGAGACCATCGATTTCATTCACGATACACCGGAACCGGAAGTCATGACTGGTCAGCAGAAAGCGTATATCGAGTCCGTTTTTCGCGATCTCGAATCGAAAATGGCGGCCAACAATGCGACCCTGGCCAATGGATTTCCGTCATTGATCGACATCCCCACTTTCATTGACTACATGCTGGTGAGCGAATTAGGTGGCAGCGTCGATGCTTATAAGTACAGTACCTACTATCATAAGGACAGAAACGGGAAGCTGCGGGCGGGACCGGTGTGGGATTTCAACTATGGGTTTGGTCTGGTGGGAGGAGCGCCCGACTGGCGATCACAGGCATCAGGATGGCAGTTTGAGAATGGCAATAATGAAGGGCCAAAATTCATCAGGCAGCTGTTCTATAATTCGGATTACAGATGCCATCTGGCACGTCGCTGGAACCAGCTGACCCAATCGAACCAGCCGTTGAATGTGGCCGTCATCAACGGGATGATCGATGCGATGAAAAGCTGGGTGGCCAGTGCTGCTACCCGGGACAATGCCCGCTGGGGAACTATCGGGAATTTGGATAACAACATTAGTTATCTGAAGCAGTTTATTCAGGATCGTTCAAACTGGATTACGGCAAATATCGGTTCGTTTAGCGGGTGTGCCAATCCCGCCATACCGCAACTGGTGATCAACGAAATTATGTACAACCCGCCGGCGGGGCCATTCGGGACGAGCAACGATCAGGAGTTTATCGAAATAAAGAACAATAGCAATGCTATCGTCAATCTATCCGGATTATACTTTGCAGGGTTGGGACTAACCTATCAGTTTCCGGCCGGAACCTCGATCGCGGCCAATGGTTTACTGGTGATCGCCAGTAACAGCACCGTTTATGCTTCAAAATATGGCGCGCAGCCATTTGGGCAATTCACCAGAAACCTCTCCAACAGATCGCAAAAACTAACATTAACCGACGCCTACGGGAATCTGATCGATGAAGTGGAATACCTCGACAGTGCTCCCTGGCCCGTATCAGCCGATGGCGGGGGCAAATCACTGGAATTGCTTAGTCCTACGCATAACAACAGCGTCGGAACCAGCTGGACCACCCGGACAGCTAATGGAGGGAGCCCGGGGCTCGACAACTTTGGCCCCCTGCCGGTAAAACTGATTTCCTTCGCGGTTGCAGTTGAAGATGCACAGGCGTCGTTGAGCTGGGAGGTAGCGGAAGAGACGAATTTTGACAGCTATCTGATCGAAAGCAGCCAGGATGGTAAGGTGTTTGTGAAGATCGGCGAGGTGGCTGGACAAGGTAAGAAGTCGTATGAGTTTCTGGATGCCTTTCCGTTTTCAGGCAACAATTATTACAGGTTGAAGTGCCTGGACCTGGACGGTAGTTACGCTTACAGCAAAATAGTGACAGCCCGCATCGAGGGACAGGGAGGCTTTGACCTGTATCCCAATCCGGCCCAGGTTTACCTCGAAGTAAAGTGGAAAAGTTCGAAAAAGGAGTCCACGGCCTTTGAAATTTACGATATCCATGGCACCCGGCTGATCAGGAAGGTGACACTAAATGATAAATCTTCGATAGATGTTACCGGGCTACCCGCGGGCGCGTACGTAATTCGCTCCTCCCAGGACGCGGGTGCGAAGGCGAAGCGGTTTATTATTGCCAGGTAACAAATGAGTAGCGGGCCGGCAGTTAGTAGCTTGGCCCGCTATTTCATATTTAATGCCCTTTTCAAAAAGCCTCCCAGAAAACTCGCGGCGAAAGTCAGGATCATCGCGCCGTACAGGCTGAAATTTTCGAGCTCCTGCCGGCTCTCGTTGTCAGGCAATGCAAAGAACACAAAGTAGCCGGCCAGCAACAACAGGCACTGCACGATTGCCAGCAACCAACCGCGGTAGGGTTCTGCGAAGCCGATCGAAATCGCGGAAAATACTGCGATGAGATAGGGTAGGTGAATGCTTTCCGCATTTTTGATCACATAAAGCAGTAATGCGCTGGTCATGATGATCAACGCTATATTGACGACGAGGCGTTTGTCAAAAAACGGTTTTTGTACGTCGTTGAGTTTGTTGGATGGATTTTTCAGCATTTCAGATAGTTTGCTCTCGGGTTCAAGATCAGCGATAACAAGAATTCCGCGTTTACTCTGCAAATGGGGAGACCGGCTCTCATTTTATGCCAAAGTTGGTCACGGTTGCTTGCAAATCAAAGATGAAATGAATGTTTTGCTGCCCGGTGGAGGTAAAAAATCACGGGGTCGTCATGTTGCAGACGACCCCGTGATTTTTTGAAGATATGTGACTAAAGGAAGTTCAAATCAAAATGGCAGTATCCGGCTCCGCGCCACCTTCTATCGTGGGGAGCGAACAGATCAGAGCGATCCGTTTGCCTGAGTTCTCTGCCAGTTCCAGAAGCTGGAATACTTTTTCTTCTCCTTCGATCCGGAGCGCCTGATACAAAATGTTTCCATAGTTAAATTCCTTGGAACCGAGTCCGTTTTTGAGAGCAGCCAACTGATAGCGGTCGAAAATTTCCTTTCCAGTCATGAGGTGCAACATTGGGTTACGATTTTGCGTGAGTTTGCCGGAAAGATGCCCAAACCCGCCCCAAAGTTGCATGGAAGTTACTTTAAATGTTCCGGTAACGGAATATTAATGCTCAGATCATCCGCTACCGGATTTCCGCGCCTCGTTTCCAACGGGATAATGCCGGACCAGATCGGTAGGGAAAGGTCCTCCGGTTCGTCTTTGGGCATGCCGTCCCGCATTTTCGCAGAGGCTTCGTCGAATGAGAATGCCAGGGCGGTCGTCTTCCGGACCTCACTATCGGTCATCGGGCGAAGGTAGTCCCAACTGTCGGGGACGATCTTATTAGTGAGCCATTCAAAAGCGGCCTTTTTCGTAGGCATATCTTCCACCTTTTCCGCCTGGGAAAAAATAATCACAGACCGGTAGTTGACCGAGTGGCTGAAAGCCGATTTCGCCACCACCAGCGAATCAGTGAGCATTACAGAGATACAAACAGGGATTCCCTTTTCAATTTCCCTGATAAAATGGCTTCCCACGGAACCATGAATGTAAATTTTGTTTTCATAGCGGACAAAGGCCGTCGGGATTGAAAACGGCCTGTTGTCCACGGCATAGCTAATAGTGCAAAACAATGCTTCATCAAGAATGGCGCAGATCGTTTCCTGCTCATAATGTGTTCGTTTGGCCAGGCGGCTGGGTACCAGATAGGGAGGCGGTGTGTTCATGGGCTTTGTTTTTCTTCAAAATTATGATTTAATTGGCCTACTATTTTGATCCAATGTTTTAAATTGTAGTGGTCCAATTATGATGAATGTCCTGTCCACCCTGATCACACCCGAAAAAGGAGGCAGATTGCCGGTGTATATTCAGATCGCAAACCAGCTCATGGCGCTGATCAAGGACGGGACGCTGCAATCGGGATACCGGCTGCTGAGTACCAGACAACTGGCTTCTGTGCTGAAAGTGCATCGGAGGACGGTTGTTCAGGCCTATGATGAGCTGCTTGCGCAGGGATGGCTGGAAAGCCAGACGGGAAACGGGACGTTTGTGGCAAAAAACTTACCTGAGATCCGCCCGCTCCCAGCCCCCGTCCGGGAAGTTCCCAGCAGGGACCCTTTGAAGAAAGCCGGATTTCAATTCCAGAAACCGGTGCACCTGGACCGTCCGATATTAAAAGCGGGATCGCGGCTGCACCTCGACGATGGCTTTCCCGACCCGCGCCTGGCACCACTCGAGGATCTCTCACGTGCGTACCGGAGTCAATTGCTTCACGGCAATCCCTATATAAGGCTCGGCTATGGCGACACCAGCGGTACCAGCTGGCTACGGCAGGAACTGTCCACCTATCTGAATGAAACGAGGGGGCTGAAAACCGCTGCGACGAATATCCTGATTACCAGGGGGACGATCATGGGGATGTATCTTGCTGCTACCAGCCTGATCCGTCAGGGCGACTGTGTGGTGATAGACGCCCCGGGCTGGTTTGGTGCGGCCATGAATTTTACGCAGGCGGGAGCCCGGGTGTGCCATGTGCCCATGGACGAGCATGGTATGCAGGTAGATGCGCTGGAAGAGCTGTGCCGCAAACAACCCGTCAGGATGGTGTACGTGACATCCCACCATCAGTATCCCACAACCGTTGCATTGAGGCCCGACAGACGTATTAAGTTGTTGAAACTGGCCGAAGAATTTGGCTTTGTGATATTCGAGGACGACTATGACTATGATTTTCACTATCTCAGCAAGCCGCTTTTGCCCTTGATCGGGGCCGATGGGGCGGGGATGGTGCTGTACTGCGGGTCATTTACCAAAACGATCTCACCGGCATTCCGGATCGGTTACCTGGTGGGGCCGGAGGATGTTATTGCGCATCTGGCTTCGCTTCGACGGATCATCGACCGCCAGGGGGACACCATGCTTGAAAATGCGATCGCAGAACTCCTGCAGACAGGTATTATTCAGCGGCACCTCCGGAAATCGGTCCGCGTTTACAAGCAGCGCCGTGATCATTTTTGCGATCTGCTCAGAAGCGAACTGTCCGATATCGCTCATTTCCAGGTGCCCGACGGTGGGATGGCCGTCTGGACGCGGATTGACCCGGGCGTTGATATTGCCGCACTGGCGGCGAAGGCTGCCCGGAAAGATTTGTATTTCTCAAGTGGAAAAGTATCCGGATATCCCCCGGAGTTCAGGAACTATATCCGCCTGGGTTTTGCTTCTTCTGATCAGAGTGAGTTGGAGGAGGCTGTAAAAATTATCAAAGATTTGCTATGAAAAGACGGCCTGACGGCCGCAAACCTATGTTCCGCAAGATCATCAACACCTATCGCACATCATTCAGCGGCCTTAGCCGCGAAACCTGGTTGCTCAGCCTGGTCATCCTGGTAAACCGCTGCGGCTACATGGCTGTCCCCTTTATGAGTATGTACATCACTCAAAGTCTTCACAGGAGCATCGAGGACGCGGGACTGATCATCACGCTGTTTGGCGTGGGGTCAGTGCTGGGGGCGATGGCGGGTGGCTATCTGACCGATAAGCTCGGTTTTCAGCCAGTACAGATCGGAAGCCTGGTTTTAAGTGGTGTATTTTTCGTTCTGTTCGCTTTTGTGACGGATTTCACGTGGCTCTGTATGCTCATTATTGTCCTGAGCTTTTTTGTGGAAGCATTCAAGCCGGCCAATCAGACCGCTATTGCGGCCTATTCGGCCCCGGAAAACCTCATACGGTCGTATGCGCTGAACCGACTTGCGACCAATGTAGGTTTCGGCTTCGGCACGGGAGTGGGAGGGTTGCTGGCAGCGATCGACTATCATCTGTTGTTCTGGGTCGATGGCGTGGTGTATGTGCTGGCCGGCATACTGATTGTCATTCTGTTGCCCAAACGGAAGCGGGCTATCAGAGCAGAATTGCCTGAAAGTAGCCCTGTGGGGACCGGCTCACCGTGGCGGGATGGTTTTTTCGTGCGTTTTCTGCTCATGGTGACCCTGTATATGTTCTGTTTTGTGATGCTTTTCCGGTTGGTGCCCGTTTACTGGAAGGAGGAGATGGGCATAGGCGAATCGACCATCGGTATTCTGTTGGGCATGAACGGACTGGTTATTGCACTGTTTGAAATGATCCTGGTACAAAACCTGGCCAACCGGAAGCCGGATCATTTCTATATGGTGGCCGGCCCTGTTTTCAGCGCAATGGCCTTTCTGGCGCTGGTGATGCCGGAAATACTGCCGGTGGTGCTGGCTATCGCTACGGTTTTACTTTTTACCGTCGGCGAAATGCTCGCATTTCCCTACCTGAGTACATTTGTTATGAACCGGGCGACTGACCTGAACCGTGGGAAATACTCTGCTGCTTACTCCGTGGCTCAGGCAGCTGCACAGATCATCGGGCCGGTGGTAGGGGCTTACGTGGCCGGGCACTGGGGGTATAGCGCCCTTTGGATCCTGCTTATCGCGGTCAGTTGTATTTGTGCATTAGGCTTCCGGACACTGTTTCAAAGGTCACTCGCGCTATGACGGTGCCTGATCATCGGTCTTATCGGTCTTTTTTGCCTGCTCCAACTGTTCTTCGAGGTTGTTGATGCGCTCGCCTTCGAGTTCAAGCGCTTTACGCTGAAGGTTGATGAGGTCGTCCTTTTTGATCATAATGTATTGCTCACGCGGTTCTTCGAACATGGGGACTTCGCCCACCAACTGTGCGACAGTCGTTTCGAACAATTCAGCCATGAGCCGAAGCTCTGCGAGGGAAGGGTCGTTTCGTCCCGTTTCCCAGTTGGATATCACTGCTTTGCCCGATTTTTTTAACGCCTTGGCCAGCTTGTTTTGGTTCCAGCCCGCCAGTTCACGGTATTTCTTGATTCGTTGTCCGACGATTGACATTTAGTTATAATATTAAATATAAAAATACTTGACTTTGATACACTTAGTTTGTACTTTTGTATAGATCAAAGCTTACCGTTTTGATAAAGCGCAAATTACAATTTTTTACACACACCGTATAGCACTTATGACAGAGCTGCAAGCCAGAGTCTCCGAGTATGGTGGTCTTTCCATTAAGGAGCGCCTGTTAATCAGGTTTATCAAATCAAGAAATATTGTGGGTAAGAATTGGCGGGGTGTGCTCGCCATGCAGGATCCCTTCTTCAATACGAAGCTCGGCGGGGACTACCTTACCTCTGTGGCACAGGCTGTTTCGGATAGCAGCCGGGGCAATGTCGACCGGATCGAGCGGGTTACCGTAGCCCTGGAAAAGGCTGCCGGTATCCCCTGTGTTCCGATTGTCTGAACTGCCGCGGCGGTTGGATTGCACCGTTTTTTTAACTGTGCATACGATTTAGCTGCGTGTGAGGATGAATGTTCAAAAGGATTATTTCAGCATATTAACGGTTTTATTTTTGCCGTTTGGCGATCACCGTTATTTATCCTGTGGTTGCGTTTGGCTGAACCTTCGTTTGTTAGTTAGCGGATCCGAAGATACCGGTTTCCAGTCCATCAAAGCTGGTGACGTTTTTTCGTCCCCAGTAGTCGTGGATGCCTTCGGTACCCTGTTTTTCAGCCCATTTGTTGAGTTCTTCACGCTCATGGTTGTAATCCATGAATGGGACCGCCATGCCGCAGGATGTTTGAACAATCTCGACAGTAATGTCGATCAGTTGCCTGGCGCCTACGAAGGAGGGGAATAAAGGGGCGTACTCATCCCATTGCGGGTCCTGATGGTGGTAAGCGCGAGCGCGCCCGTAAAGTCTCAATATCAGCGGCTTGCCTTCGAATGCACAAAACATGACTGTAATGCGATCGCTTTGAAGCAAATGGGCGGCCGTTTCATTGCCGCTGCCCGTCACATTCAGCCACATGACCCGGTTGGGGCCCAGGACCCGGAGGGAGTCCATGCCTTTCGGGGAAAGGTTAACGGTGCCCGTAGGCGCGGCCGTGGCTACGAAGAAGATTTTTTGTGCGGTTATGAATGCCTGTAATTCAGGAGTAATTTGGTCTAATTTCTTTCCCATGATGTGAAACGATGGCCGTTCTGGCAATCTGTGGATATAAGTATTAAATACTGGCAACAACATCAAGTCTCATTGAGCAAACGGCTAGACTTTTTTACCCTGGATACGATAGGCATTCAGGATGGCGAGCAATGCTACACCTACGTCTGCGAAAACAGCTTCCCATAAAGTAGCTACACCACCCGCACCCAGCACCATGACCGCAATTTTAACGCCCATAGCCAGAGAGATATTCTGGTAAACAACCGATCTCGTAATCTTTCCAATTCGGATGGCCGACACAATTTTGGAAGGCTGGTCGTTCTGGATCACAATATCCGCGGTTTCGATCGTGGCGTCAGACCCCAGTGCGCCCATGGCTATACCCACATCTGCGAGGGCGATGACGGGCGCGTCGTTCACACCATCACCGGCGAATGCGATCATTTTGCCGGTGTCTTTAAGTTTTTGAACAATGGCAACCTTGTCCTCAGGCAACAATCCCCCGTAGCTTTGGTCGATGCCGAGCTGCTTGCCGACGCTTTCCACCATAGCCACCTTGTCACCAGAAAGCATTACCGTGCTGATGCCCAGTTTTTTCAGAGATGAAATCGCCTCGGGAGCGTCTTCTTTGAGCTCGTCGGCAATGATGATGTACCCGGCATACGTTCCGTCAATGGCCACAGCAACGAAGGTTTCGGGAATATCCGAGAGTTTTTCGGGATAAGTAACACCTTTTTTATCCAGCAATTTCAGGTTACCAGCCAGTACAGACCTGCCTTTCACGATGCCGCTGAGGCCATGACCGGCGATTTCCTCCACCTGCGTGGGCGCGGTAATGTCGGTGTCTGGCACATATTCCGCGACCGCCCGGGCGACCGGATGCGTGGAGTAGCTTTCGAGCGAGGCGGTAAGTGGCAGAAAATCAGCCGAATTGTCAACAGATTCTACTTTTTGCACCTTAAATACCCCTTTGGTCAGTGTTCCCGTCTTGTCGGAAACTACCGTGTCGATTTTGGTGACTATGTCGAGGAAATTGGCCCCTTTTACCAAAATACCATGGCGGGAAGCGAGTCCTATTCCGCCGAAATAACCCAATGGAATGGATATGGTCAGGGCGCAGGGGCAGGCGATCACCAGGAAGACCATTCCCCGGTAAAGCCACTGGTCAAAATTGTAATCCGTGACAAAGAAATAAGGCATCGTGATAATAAGTAAAGCCAGCAGGAAAACAATGGGCGTGTAAATCCTGGCAAGACGGCTGATCAGCAACTGGGTTGGCGCTTTGCGTGCACTGGCCTCCTGCACCATTTCCAGTATACGCGAAAGTTTGGAATCCTTGAACAATGCCGATACTTCGATCTCCACGGCTTTTTCAATCGCAATCATGCCGGCGAGCACTTTCTGCCCCGCAACGATGACATCCGGTTTAGGCTCGCCTGTCAATGCGGCGGTGTTGAAAGTGCCGGTTCCCGAAACCAACGTCCCGTCGAGCGCTACTTTTTCACCGGCCTTGACCAGTATTGTCTCACCAATGGCTACGTCAGAGGGAATCACCTGATGGTGCTTTCCGTCGCGAATCACGGTGACGCTGTCGGGACGGATGTCGAGCAATGCTTTAATCGATCTTTTGGACCTGCTGACGGCAATGTCCTGAAACAGCTCTCCAATTTCATAGAAAATCATAACCGCGACCGCTTCACTAAATTCCCCAATGTAGAATGCACCGAATGTAGCAATGGTCATGAGGGTGAATTCATTGAAAAAATCTCCGCGGCCGGCTTTTCTGAATGCCAATGCGACTGTTTTATTCCCAGCCAGCACGTAGGCGACCAGCATCATGGCTATTTCGACCGACCGTGGAATCGGTAGCTTTAATATGTAATTCAGTATCAGGAATAGGCCAAGGATCCCAAGGCTGAGCCATAACATCCAGCGTTCTTTCAGTAGGCCGGCATCTCCGGCCGTCCCGTGGCTGTGATCGCCATGGTCGTGATCGCCGTGATCGTGATCATCGTGAGAATGTCCCTCGTGGGAATGCCCCTCGTGTTGATGAACAGGTTTGACGGCCGCTTGTATTTCTGCGGAGCAGCAGTCGTCAGTATGTTGATGCGTACGTTTTTTGTCGTCGGGTTTCATAATGCAATTGTTCAATATCGGATGATCATTCAGGCATCCGGCGTGCCCGGGTTGCCTCGCGGCTGACCTTTACAAAGGTAGGGCAGAATGCAGTGCAACAGGGTTACAAGTGCTGAAAATCAGATAATTGCAATATTGTTGCGTGTATTATTAGCGCAACCGACGCACGGTTTTGCTTCCACACTGATTGGTTGCGGGCGAGCATTGCATTTACTCAAAACGCTGTTTCTCACGGACATCACTGTTCGCTTTGGCTTCGGATAAGCTCTCCTAATTTTTTCAATCCTGCGTCGATGCGTGGATTGTAAGGCGCGCCGAAACTGACGCGGATGTAGTTGCTGAACCGGGCGTCGGTGCTGAAAATCTGGCCGGGTGCGATGCTGATGCTTTCCTGGATGGCGCTTTCAAAGAGTTCGAATGCATTGACGCGCTTGCTCAATTCGATCCATAGCACATATCCGCCCTGCGGCCTGACGACCCGGGTATCTGTCGGGAAATACTCCGCAATGGCCTGTACATAGCGGAGGCATTGGGTGTGGAGGGATTTCCGGAGATGGCGCATATGCAGATCGTAGCGGCCTGTTTCGAAGAAATTGGCAACGGCCGCTTGGGTTGGTGTAGCCGAGGACACGGTATGCAGCAATTTGTTGCTCAGTACCTTGTCCTTGAACCGGCCGGGTATGCACCATCCGACGCGGTAACCGGGCGCGAGCGTTTTCGAAACTGATGCGCAAAGCATTACCATTCCGTCTTGATCATAACTTTTACATGTTCTTGGCCTGGTTCTGCCAAAATACATTTCACCGTAAATATCATCCTCAATGAGCGGTATCCGGTGTGCGGAAAGCATTGCTACGAGCTGCTTCTTTCGGTGATCAGGCATGAGGGAGCCTGTCGGATTAGAAAAATTCGGGACAAACAGGACGGCCTTCACCGGCACAGACCCCAACGCCTGTTTCAGGTATTCGAGATCGGCTCCTTCGTCGGGGTGGCAAGGGATTTCAAGCACTTTCAGCCCCAGACTTTTCATGATCGTGAAGATTCCGAAGTAAATGGGGCTTTCAATGGCAACTGTATCGCCTGGTTCCGTGACTGCTTTGAGGCAGAAAATCAGCGCCTCCATGCAACCCTGCGTGGTGACTACGTCCTCCTCGGTGACATTGCCATTCCAATTGAACGCATAACGGGCAATTTGCTTGCGGAGTTGTAAGTTGCCCTGGATCTCTTCGTATTGCGTACAGCTCGTGGGGCTTTTCCGAATGGCTTCGATCATCGCTTTGTTCAGCTTTGCTTCGGGTATCAGCTCGGCGCTCGGCGCAGAGACCGACAGCCGGACGATGCCTTCGCTGGTCATGGTTTTGTAAACAGTGCGTATCATCTCGTCTACATTAGCCTTTTCGATAACAGGCCCCGCAGGAATCGACCGGAGTCTTTCGGGCGCATTGAGGGGGGAGAAGCGCACAAAATAACCGGATTTCGGCCGTGCTTCGATCACGCCCTTGTTTTCCAGTTCAACATATGCTTTGAATGCCGTGCTAAGGCTGATACCTTGTTCCTTACTGAGTGCGCGGAGAGATATGAGCTTATCACCGGCTTTCAGAATTCCCTTTTCGATCTGCGCCATGAAGCGGTCAGCGATTTTAGCGTAAAGGAAATCTTCACGAATGGGTCCTTCAACCATAAAATAATTCGAAATAATCTGTTATGCTTCAAAATAACAAAACTGGATCTGTTTTATTAAATTTAAGAACAGGAATTTTGTATCGTTCAAATAACAAGAGGCCACGGGCAGCTAATCATGAATAATGACACATTGATCACATTATACAGTCGGGACCTGAAAAAACTCCGGCAGGAAATAGCGGCTTACACTTCTGAAGCGGCCCTTTGGATTCAGTTACCCGGTACGATCAATCCCGGGGGTAACCTGTGCCAGCACCTGATCGGCAACCTGCGTACCTACATCTGCCTGACGCTCGGCGGCCACGCGTATATACGCGACCGGGACGCGGAGTTTTCCCAAAAGCTGTTTTCGCAAAAGCAATTGCTGGCCGAGCTGGACGTCTTGCATGACCTGGTGATCGGGACGCTGGAACGGATAGACGAACCACAAATGCGATCGGAATACCCGCGCGAAGTGCTCGATATGTTCCCGGAACAGCGTGTCGAACTCATTCTCAGTCATTTGCTTGCACACTTGTCCTGGCATCTCGGGCAGATCAATTACCACCGCCGCTGGATCGGGCAAATGCAAGCGGCACAACAATAAACCATCATGAATAGGACACAAGAAGATGCTCAATCCTTTGCCAGGCAATGGATTGAAGCCTGGAACAGCCATGACCTGTCGGCAATAATGTCGCTTTACGCACCGGAAATCCGGTTTTATTCACCCTACATTATTAAGCTGGGCATGAATGAGGAGGGCGTGATTACCGATAAAACAGAACTCGAAAAGTACTTCTCGAAAGCGCTGGACATTTACACAGACCTGCATTTCGATCTCCATGAAGTGTTGGTTGGTGCCAGATCGCTGATTTTGTATTATAAAAGTGTCAGCAATCGAATGGCGGCAGAGCTGATGGAGCTGGATGAAACCGGAAAAATCGTTTTAGTGAATGCCCATTATAATAATTAGTTATGTTTGAAGTATTTGAAAATGAGTTAAATAGCCTGGAATCGATTTTTGACCAGGTAAAAAGCAATAGTCTGGATTTTCTCAAAAATCTCGCAGACCGGCCAACTTCTGTGGGAGACCTTACCATTCCTACCACTAGCCTGCCGGACGAAGGGCCGGGCGCTTTGGCTAGTCTGGATCTGTTTAAAAAGCATTATGAGGCATTGATGGTCGCCAGTCCGGGGCCGCGTTACTGGGGTTTTGTGACTGGCGGTGCTACACCTGCTGCGATCGCCGGAGATTGGCTTACAGCCGTTTATGACCAGAATACGCAAAGCACACAAGGCGATGGTGACGTTTCCGCGATCATTGAAAAGGAGGCGATCCGGCTGCTTTGCCAGTTGCTGCATTTGCCGGAGGATTTTGATGGCGGGTTTGTGACGGGTGCTACCATGTCCAATTTTACCGGGCTTGGTGTAGCCAGGCAATGGGCCGGCGCGCGCGCAGGTCGCGACGTATCACGCGAAGGTGTCGGCGGCAACGTCGTGGTCATGGCGGCGACCCCGCATTCGTCGGTGATCAAATCGCTTTCCATGCTTGGATTGGGCAGCGCCAATATCGTACGTATTCAGTCACTGGAAGGGCGAGAGGCGATGGACCTGGCCGATTTTGAGCGAAAACTCGAAGAGAACAGCAGCCTGCCAGTTGTCGTCAATTGCAGCGCCGGAACCGTGAATACTGTTGATTTTGATGATATCAAGGCCATCATTGCATTAAAGTGCAAATACCATTTCTGGTTGCATATCGATGCAGCATTCGGAGGGTTTGCTGCCTGTCTTCCTTCGCACCGGCACTTGCTTGAAGGGTGGGAGTATGCGGATAGCATTACGATCGACTGCCACAAATGGATGAACGTGCCTTACGATAGTGCCGTTTCATTGGTCCGGAAGGAGCATAATAAATTGCAGATCAGTACTTTTCAGAATTCGAATGCACCTTACCTGGGCGATCCGTCGGACAATTTTTCATATCTCAATTTCCTACCTGAAAACTCGCGCCGTTTTCGTGCATTACCAGCCTGGTTTAGCCTCACGGCTTATGGCCGCAACGGTTTTGAATGGATCGTTCGCAACAGCATCGAGCGCGCACAGGAATTCGGGAGCTATATTCAATCCAGCGAAAACTTTGAGCTTGTGGCGCCCGTCCGGCTGAATGTCGTCTGTTTTCGTTTGAAAAAAGACATTGAAAGGATGCCGACATTCCTGAAAGAACTTAACCGCCGGGGAAAAGTTTTTATGACGCCTACTTTGCTGTCGGGACAGTCGGCTGTTCGTGCTGCGTTTGTTAATTATCGAACGGATAAGGAGGATATTGCGATAGCGATTCGTGAGATGGAGGAAGTAATTCGCGCCCTGTGAAATTCGTGAATAATACTGTACATTGGCGTGTGTTACAGTATTTTCACCATTACACATGCTACGTCTATTTTCTACGGTCGCCATTACGCTCGCCGGTTTGCTGATGATCCGTTGCAAACCAGCACAATCTACTTTGACCATCCGCGAGATCGCCAACTATAATGCAAACTCCGCTGACCACATACTATTTCTAAATTTCCGGATCAGCGGTGGAGTGGGCGGTAAAGAAAAAGTGGAATTGATGAGTGCCCATGCCGGCGACGGAAAAATGAAGGATATTTCACGTCCGGTTCACTTCCCTTATCAGATAAAGGCCATTCCGCGGTACAAGACAAGTGCTATCGGGCGTGAGATGATTTTTGAGCATCCGTTATACAAAGGTGCGGAAGTAAGCGACCCTTCCGGACATATGCGACAGGTGGAGGTCAAAGCTAAGGAGGGAAATGTGCTGATCCGTTTGCAGCAGCATTCGGGTCTCAACCAATTGGAGCTTTTCAGTGTCAGTCCTGAAAAAGGAACCGTAAAGATTTATACGCTCGACTTCAATTAGCCATGAAAAGTATTTTTACCACTTTGATCATATTTTGCATTGCCTCAAAGGCGTTATCACAGCATTACCAGGTGGACACGCTGTACAAAAAAGGTCCGCTGGATAACCGTATCAACGTCGTGATATTGGGCGACGGTTTTACCCAGGAACAACTACCTAAATTTGCCGCAGAGGCTAAAAAGTTTGCAGACTTTTTCCTTGCCTACGACCCTTACACAGGTTATCGCGATTATTTCAATTTTTTTGCCATACGTACACCGTCAAAGGAAACCGGCGTCACCAACCCCGGGACTGCACCCGATGCGTATCAGGACCAACCGGTGGGAAGCAAGGATACTTTTTTTGGAGCCTCGTTTGGACATTCGATACATCGGCTGGTGGAGGTTACCAAGTTTGATGTGCTGTATAACCTGATGTCGACGCATTTGCCTGCTTACGACCTTATTGTAGTCCTTGTCAATACGGAGTACTATGGCGGATCCGGTGGACAAATTGCCGTTCACACATTAAACGATGCCGCCAACTCGATCGGCGTGCACGAAATAGGTCACTCTTTTGGGCGTTTGAGTGACGAATATTGGGCGGGTTCCATATATGGAACAGAGGCTGCGAATATGACAGGTAACAGCGATCCTGCCTCGATCCGGTGGAGAAACTGGCTTAACAGCCCGAATATCGGCATTTATAAACACGGCCTGGAAGGTGATGCGGCCAAGTGGCACAAGCCGGGCAATGGTACCTGTTTAATGGAATATCTTGATCAGCAACTTTGCGCGGTTTGCCGTGAAGCGACAGTGGAGCGGCTTTTGGAAAACATTAACCCTATCGAAAAGATTGAACCGGATACGGCGGGGAAAGTGGATGTGAGTGCCGCCCGGACATTCAAGCTCGGACTTTTGAAACCCAATCGGAATACCTTGCAGGTGCGATGGCACTTAAATGACACGCTGCTCCCTTTTTCCGGAGATGAAATATCGCTGGACGGTGGTGTCATACCGGATTCGTCCGTATTGACAGCGACTGTTTTCGACAGCACGGCGCTGAGCCGCCGCGACGCTTCCCGCGCGTTGCGCTCGCGTGCAGTGTCATGGTCCCTGAAATCATCAGTGCCGGCCGTTTTTAAAATAGTAGCCAGTGCAGATTCGGTTTGTCTTGGCAATGAAGTGGCGCTTGTGGCTCAGGGCTGTGCAGGGCCGTTGAAATGGTCCACAGGGGAAACCGGCAAATCGATTACTGTGGTGCCTGATAAAACGACCATCTACTCCTGTTCCTGCCAGGGGCCACAGACTAAAACTGTGGAAGTGTCTATTCATGTAATGCCATTACCCAGTGCCACCGCTGCCAATGGCGGACCATATCTGGTAGGTGACACGATCAAGCTCGTCGCCACCGGCGGTAAGTCTTATATGTGGAGAGGGCCGTTATTTTTTGCATCAATTTCTTCCACAGTTTCCATTCCAAACGCAGCGCTCAATCAGGCCGGACTTTACGAGGTTGGGGTTAAGGATGCGAACGGCTGCGCTGCGATCGCACAAACGGAAGTAAAAATCGATCCGATCCTTTCGGTGCCCAATGAACCGGACGCAGTGGTAAGCGTCTCGCCGAATCCGGCGCGGGACTATATTTCGGTAGAAACCAAGCTAGAGGGTAAGTCAAATATCAAGCTGTACGATCAGGCTGGCCGGGAATTGATTTCGGATTCATTTGAAAAGAGGACAAGGCTTCCTTTGAACCTGCCTTCGGGAATCTATCTGTACCGGGTAACCAACGGCTCGCGTGAGCGCACAGGAAAAGTTGCTGTGCAATAATGTGGTGATGGGTCGGGTAGCAACAAAAAAGTCTCCATTCGGAGACTTTCATTTTATTCCGCCAGGGATTTCGGCTTGCGACCTACTTTCGTGCGGTTACGTATCTTATCGGGGCGTGGACGAATTTCTTTGTCCTGGAAATACAGCTTTAAGGATTCCAAAATGATGTCTTTTTGCGTAAGACCTTCCCAGTAGCCGTAATCTTTCATATTCTCCATCAGCACATAGTCACAATCGAAAGTTACTTTGGTAGGAGCTCCGTCGGCAACCGCTTCCGCAGGTTTGAGGATCGGCTCTTCTTCCTGTACATCGGTTACCAGGGGTAGGGGTGCAAAATCAAACTTCCTTTCCTTTGCCATAGTGTCAGTTATTTATTCGTTCCAGTATTTCTTTTGTTAACTTATAATAATCTTCCGCTCCGTTGCTGTTTGGTGCGTATTCAAAGATCGTGGTCCCGTTGGCCTGCGCTTCCGACAAAGCGATATTGTCACGGATGTAGGCTTCCATGAAAACCTCACCCAGCTGCTCCCGGGTCGCCATGATCAGTTCGTGGCTGATCTTCTTCCGGATCTTTGGATTGTAACGCGTCGCGAACACCCCACCGAGATTGGTACTCGGGCTGATCTTTTTGATTTCAGCTGAATACACCAGAAAGTTTCGAAGACCCTCGTAACTCAAAAACTCTGCCTGCAAAGGAACATAGTACTGGTGGCAGGAAACCAATGCCAGTCTCGTATTTCCGTAGAGGGCAGGAGGGCAATCGATGATCACAAAGTCGTAACGGTCCTTTACTTTTTCCAGAGCGATTTTCAGGTTGAACGGAAAAATAGGCGCCGACTTGATCGTGTCTTCCCGGTGGATCATTTCAGCAGATCCAGGCAAAACATCAATATCTCCAACACGCTTGACGATCTCATCAAATTCGTATTCGCCGGTGATGAACGAGCCACTGTCTTTTTTTAGACCGGCATGGTGAATGCCGAAACTTTTAGTAAGACTGGCCTGTGCATCCAGGTCAATAACCAACACGCGGGCATTGGCAAATTTGCTGAGACCGGCAGCAATACTTTGGGCCGATGTAGTCTTTCCCACACCACCTTTGTTGTTGACAATACTGATGATTTTCATTTAAAAGTATTATAAGTATAAAAAGTTAATAGTTTATTTCATGTCGGATATGTAAATAAACGTAAAATATTTTTATCCCTAATCCTTCCAAATAGAAAGTCTTAAAAGTTTTTTGTCGACATAAATGTATCGATCTTTTTAAAAGAATAATAAGTATTAAAAGATTTTTTTATAAGTATTTTACAATGTGTTGATATTGAGAATGCTATAAAATGTGTGTCACGCTGAGCGGAGTCGAAGCGCGTTACTGCAAACGCGCTTCGACTCCGCTCAGCGTGACAATGGAGCTAGCAAAAAACTCCTAAACCGCCGGATTAGGCGCATTGGCGGGAGCTACCGCTGCCAGTTTTGCCTCTACATATTTATGAATGCGGTACATCAGCAAGGCAGTAACGATTACAGCGAACACGACAACATCGCCCAGCAATGGATAGTTTTCAATAAAACCCGTGCTCGTTTCCGAGACGATAAAGCCCGCCAATAGGGAGGCCAGCCCACCTGCAATCTGTTGGATCGACGAGTTGATGCCCATGTATGCACCGCGATCCTGCGGGTCCGGAACGGCCGTCATCAATGCCGAAGCGGAGATCATCCGGCCGGTGATGCCGATGAAAAGGAGGACATTCAAACCGATGATTATCCACAGAGGAGTAACGCTGAGATTGCAATAAATGAAAGTCATGATACAAGTGATTACAGATCCCATCAGGAACACTTTATACTTGCCCATCTTATCGCTGAGCTTGCCGATCATCGGACTAAACACAAGCATCGAAATGCCGGTTACCATATATAATGTAGGGAGTGATGCTTCGGCGATCCCGAGGTTGTGTACACCGAATGCGGTGCCGAATGGCATGAGCATAAATCCGCCGGTAGCAAGTAGTGCGGTGGCCGCGAAGCCCTGGAGGTAGTCGGGGCGCGATAACGTTTTGCCGAGGTGCTGGAATGCATTGCCTTTCCGCGGGTTCTTCAAATGCCCGGTGATCGGTTTCATTTGGGTCACGATCATAACGCCGACGATCAGGCCGAGCGCCACGATCATCAGGAACGGAGCGTGCCAATTGAATTTGTTCGCGAGGTAAAGACCGATCGGAATTCCCAGTACCTGGCTGCTCGCAAAAGCCATTTGCACAAAACCCATTACCCGTCCGCGAACGTTGATCGCGAACAAATCGGTGATAATGGCGAAGCTGATCGAACCGATTACCCCGCCGAAAATGCCGGTGAACACGCGGGCCGCCAGCAATAAATGGTAGGTAGGTGCGAGTCCGCAGAATAAAGTCCCGACGAGGAAGCCCGTGTAGAAGAAAATCAGCAGCTTTTTGCGGTCGAATTTATCGGCAAAACCTGCGGTAAGCAGGCCGGATGCACCCGCGCTGAATGCATAGGCGGAAACAACGAGCCCAAATTGGCTGGTTGTAATGGAGAGTTTGTCGAGCAGGATGTAGCCCAGCGGTGAAAGCACCATGAAATCGAGGACAACCGTAAACTGCAATGTGGCAAGGAGTGCTATGATGAACTTTTCATAGCCGGTAAAGGTGTTTGGTTTTGTTTCGGACATTGGTTTTGATTTTGTGGATGTTAGTCTGTTAATTCTTCGCAGGCATAGCCTGCGGTGGTTACCATTTCGATTACCTGCCCGCAATTCTCATGCGTGGATTCGATGCGAAGTACCTTGTCGATGTCGGAAATGTCGACATTCCATTTGAGTATTTCCGGGCAACGGTCCAGCAGGGGCGAAATGGATTTGACTTGTCTCAGGCTGTTTATATTGGTTCTGAAAACCAGGACAAACAGATCGGTTGTTCGTGAATCGTTCATAGCAAACAAATTAGGACGCGGACCGGTTTCAGTGCCCGTAAATTAAGGTTTCAGCGCTTTAAGTATCAATCCGAGCGTGAGATTGATTTTTTCTTCATCAAAATTGAAAGGTGGTCTGCCGGGCATGCTCTGTTTTGAAATGTGAAACTTAACAAGCTGGTAAAGAGGCGCAAATGCAACGGACCAATAGATTTCGACGGGTAAGGGGATCAACTCTTTTCTCTCAATGGCATTGTGCACAAAGCGGCCCATCGCCTGCAAAAAACGTGTATCCACCGTGGAGCGGTCTATAAGGGGCGAGTGCTTCACCTGTTCCATGAAGGTCATACTGTAAGGATTTTCGAGGCAATAGTTCATCCGGTTGATCCATTGCACTTTCAGCCCTTCGTCGAAATGTGATTCGGGGTCGAAACCGGCCAGGGTAGCGTCCGCCATTTTGGTGGATTCTTCCTTGTAAACTTGCTGGATCAGATCTTCCCGGTCTTTGAAATAAATGTAAATTGTCGCCACCGAGACGTTGGCTGCCTTTGCCAGTTTGTGCATGCTCAACCCGTCGAAACCATGATTGACGATCAGTTCAATGGCCTTTTCCCGGATTATTGCCTCTTTGTTTAAATCCCTTGTTCTCAATGTGAATACTTTTGCATATGCTGCAAATATAAATGAACGTTCGTTTATTTATATTTTTTTATGTTGAAAAATTTGAATGGAAAAGAATTGAATGACCTGATTAGTACACCGTTATCTGCCGTAAATGGTGTTCCAAATGCGCCACGTAATCGTCGAAATACCATTTCAAGGTATGCTTCTGACCATCCCGCCCGACACCGTGCTTTGCCAGGTTGCCGGATGTCATCGCCCTGCCCAGCGCGATGAGGTGTAGATTGTAATACTTCCAGAGCACAATCAGTTGAGCCGAATCGATGGTGTTATACGCGCTCAACGTCACCCAGTCATTCTGATTGTAGAAAATAACAGGCTCATTTTCAGCTTGTATCCGGATAAATCGCTGGTGATTGTTCGCAGCACTGTCGATCAGATGTCCGAGAATCTCCTGTTTGCTCCATTTGTCCGGTGCGGGCTTAGCGGTAAACTGGTGGCCGGGGATCTCGCCTAACAAGGCGGGGATGTTCTCACAGAGCCAGGTAAGGCGGTTGACGGCATTCAGGATATCCATGGTATCAGGAGTGATTGGTGACAATAAAATTCTCGATGATTTTTTTGTTGTATCCCTTATAGCCGCCCTGAAAATCCCGTCCTGCAACGGCGATGAATTCGGCCATACGCTGTGAGTTAAGTTGTTTCAAAAGTGTGTCGTAATCTCCTTCGTATTTAATAAAATAACCCGAGTAAACCGTTACATCCGGATTTTCATACAAAATGAAATTGGGCTCCCGGTTCATGGGCGAGAAAATGATCTTTTTGCCAAAAGCATTGTCCAGTCCCTGTGCCCGCCCGAACGCATACCATGCCACGGCATTAGGCTTTCCATTATCACGACGATCCAATTCCGGTTTTACTTTAAGCAGGTAGGAATAAGTTTGCGGAAAATCGGTTTTAAGCGTTTCTTCCGGGATAATTCGTTGTTTTTCAGTAATATCCTTTTGATATGGGAATAAAATATATTCGGTTACTTCGTCATCCGGTCCTTTGAGCTTGGAGCCTTTGATGACGGGTTTGAGCAACTCTTTCTCAAGGTGCACAAAAAAACCGTTCTTGTTCCGGGTATAAGCCAGTCCATTTTTCTCGCTGAGGATTGTAAACAAATAACATCCGTCGGACAGCGTGGTCAGGCCCACTGAAATTTTACAAATGTCACCCAGCCGTTTTCCCGTTTCCCGGGTCTGCACCCTTACCGAGAGCTGCCACGGAAGGTCGGACTCGACTTCCCGGTAGGAAATCTCCCTGCCTTCATATTCAAAACGGTTATTGAGGCATTGTTCGAACCGGAAGTGTTCGTTGCCGATTTTGCCGAAAACCGTCATCGCCGCATAGGTGGACGCCGCCCCGAAGACCGATATTGCCCCAAAATTCGTGATATGCAGCAGGTTTTGTTGCTGCTGAAAGTAGGTGCGCAATGGGCGGCCCGATTCCGAAACCAGGTAGGAGTTGGGTGTGATAAATCCGCAGATGCCATGCGCAGCGAGCAGTTTCGACGCAAGCTGAAAGAACGCGATGTATGCGTCGGTGGACCCGCTGCTGCAAAACGAATAGCTCTTTTGAATGTATTTCCGCTGTTGTTCCGCCAAGTGCTGGATGCGAATGTACGGCGGGTTGCCTACGATAAAATCGAACCGCTGACGTTGCCGGCTTTGTTTGAGCGCGTCACAGCAACGCAGGTTCCATTGTATTGAAATATTAAGCGGCGCGATCAGTGCGTCGAGATTTTCCCGGCATTGGTTCAATGCATTCCGGTCGATGTCCCAACCGTGAATGCCGAGCAGCCTTTCCGCCAGCTGGTCCGCCGGCGAATTGTTGATGATAAACTCAGCGATGGGTACCAGGAAACGACCGTCGCCGCATGCCGGATCCAGGAAGGTTTTGTGGCTTAAATCAACTTCGTAGAAGCCTGAAATACGGAGTATCCTCTCGACTATATGCAAAGGGGTGTAAACCTGGCCCAGGAGCTTTTTTTGGGCATAGCTGCGTGTTTGAGAAGCCATTTGTCAGAAGTCGATGCCGGGTCGTTTGTTCAGAACCTGGTTAAGAAACTGAGCAGGTGAGAAGACCCGTATTTGGGTTGCATGAATTTTAAAATCACGCACATTACATGTGATCAGGTGATCGCACGCCGCTTGTACACCGTGAAAATATTGAAAGGCATCTTCGGTGTCTTTGAAACTGGACCGGATACCTTGCAGGAAATAGCTTCTATCACTTGCACACAGGTGTAAAAGCGACAGGTAATGTTCAATTTTCATTTTTAAGTCATCGCCCCGTACACCATTCTTTTGAAGAACATATGTAAACGTGTACAGGGAGCCTGGCGAAATATACACAGGAATATTGTGTTTTTCAGCCCAAAACATCAGATAGGCAATCTCTAGTGGCTGTCCGGTGGAGCGGGAAAGGGCATGATCAAGAAGTACATTTGTATCAAAAAACAGCCTCATAGTCCGTATTTGTCGCGCACCATCATAGCCTTGATCTCCTCATCTGTCATATCGCTCAGCGGGCCGCGGGCGCAGCCCATCAACGTAAAAGCTAACGATGAGCGAAATGCCCGCGCCTCCTGGCTAGCTGATTTCCCGTATTCTCCTGGCGCATCTTCGGCCATGAGTATAGGAACATCAATTTCCTGTCCGGGATATTTAGCCTGACTTTTTTTGGAACGCTGACCGGCAGTCGAGGTCAACTTTGCACCCGGATTTTTTGCATCTTTCATAGTTTTCAGAGCAGTGAATGAGTGTTATTCAAAAATACACACAAAACATACTCATTTCAATGCACAAAAACGGAAACCCTTTATCCTGCGGATGGAATTGGTTATCACCGGCGGGCGTATGTCGCTGAGCAGCACCTCGTACGTGGCTTCATTGAATGTAAAGTTGCTGCCATCTTTCCGGGTGCGCTTTGTCCCGCGCGCGAAGAGCTTTCCGGTCGTACCGTCTTCCAGTTCCTGCTTGTCGAGGAAGCCGATCAGTGAGGCAATGGTTCCTTCGGACTCGGATTGGTGAAAGGAGATGCAGAAGTAATGCGTGGTTTTGGCACCCGGTTTGTGCAATTGCGACGCCGGAATGTTCAGTACATAGCCACCGCCCAATTCGCCGGATTTACGTTTCATGGATTTAATGTCCACCGCGAAAGTGTCCTGGTCTGAACAAATCTCAAAATCCATCCCCCAGTCTTGCCCATCGGCGGCTCCGAACGACCGGCTGGGGCGGGGTAGGTGGTAACAGTCGGCGAATACGATTTCTCCCAGCGTCCCTGTGAACCGCAGCATGCGGGTTTGTGTCAGGCGCTCCTGATTTTTATCCCAGATGTTCGAGACGTGATGGTGACGGAGCGAGTGCTCCACAAGCTGACGGGCAAAAAGCTTCTGCTCGCTGCTGACAGAGATTTGAATGTACGTGCCGTTATTCAGAACAATTTGCTCCATGCAAACCTAATGGCTAGCAAAGTGAGAACAAAACCAATTAAAATGACCGAGAATGGAACGTAAGTGAATGCTACTAAGTGGATTCTGTCAAAGAACCACATGACGCCGATAAGCGCTGCAATTAAGGTAAGAAAACCCGAAATTTTACCAAAACCGGGAATAAGTGAGAATGGGATTTTGCTTTTGATCAATATAAGGGTGATCGCCATCGAAATGACAGGCAAATACTGCAAAACGATGTTGGCTTGCCAGATGCTCTGGCGTTCGAAGAGGAAAAGGTAAATGTTAAGGGTAACCGCGAAAATACCGGGAATGCAAACCGCGTAAACCAGGATGGCGTAAACAATGCTCCAAAACTTGATATCCCGGCTTCCATCCGCCGCCATACCCACTATCCACGCCGCAAATGGCAATATCAAAAAGTAAACTATCGCAGGCCAGGGATTAGCATTGATCGAGGCGAAGAATTGTTGGAGTGTCATTCTTTTAAAGGGAGGAAAGGGAGAATGGAGGAAGGGGAGGAACGTGTTGTCGTGCTGAGCGGAGTCGAAGCACATGAGCCCCGGCGCCATTACCGTATGGCCTGTACTCAACCGCCCGGCGGCCTGGTTCGCTCAGCACGACAATTTTCAAGGCATTCTACATTACAATCCCAACAAAAAACCGATCGTAAAGTTAGCATCCCAGTCGAATACGAATTGCTGGCAGCCGGTTGCGTCGGTTACGGCTTTATATATGTTAACTCCCGCCTTGGATTTGGCATTGGTCAGTTTCGAATACGCCAGAGGGGCACTCAGCGTAGTGTAGCGTTCCTTGCCTTTACGCACTTCCTTAGCCATTTCAAAAGGTACGCCACCGATGATGAAGCAGGTATTGCGCAGGTTTGCAGGTACTTGTTTCGCTTTGGCACTCACTTCCTGGTATACCTTCGAATCGTCGGTGCCGTCCTGGAAGTACTTTGCTCCGTAGGATTCGAGGGCAGAGATCTTGCCGCCGTTGATCCACGATATTTTAGTGTTGCCTGAACCGATATCCACTACAAAAGCCTTATCAGCATATTCGGTTGGAAGTACCGATTTCAATGCCAGCTGGCCTTCCTGCTCCGCCGTTACCTGGTTCACTACATAGCCGAGTGATTTCAAAACGCGGGTGATTTTCGTAGTAACTTCCGCCTTCGCAGCGCCTGAGCTTACCACGAAATGGATGTCTTTGCTGCCTACACCGTAATCGAGCATGGTGCCGATGTACTTTTTCAATCCAATGCGAACGTCTTCGTCGGTAGCCATATTTTCAGTCACAAGGCTATTTCCGAATTCCGATTTTTCAAGCTTCCAACGCTTTTCCTGATCGACTTTAATGACGAATGAGTTAAAGCCACTTGCACCGAGTTCGACCACACCCTTCAATTTGCCGTCCACAGGCGCGGGTGACGTGTAGGTGAATGCGCTCGCTTCCGAAGTGGTAGCTTCGCTGTTCGATGAAGTGCCCGGGTCTGAAGCGGTACTTTCAGCCTCACCCGTCGTGGCTTCTGTCTGAGGGCTTTGTGCCTGATCTTCGGCCATTTGGTTCAGGGCCTTTTGACCGCCCAGGTATTTATACCCAACAAATATGGCTCCTAAAATCAGGACGGTGATGATCAACCGGCCGGCAACTGTTAGTCTTTTCATGTGTAGTTATGATCTGTGAAATGAAAAATATGAAGCGAATAAATGAAGAATTATCAATCCAGTAAGCCTTTGTAGCTCGAATCTTTCGGCGTATCTATCGAACGGGTGGCAGGCTGCGGCGAGTCGAGTTGGATCAGCCTGAATTGGCCCGAGTTGTAGGCTTCCAACATCGCCTGACCTTTATCCGACAGCAGGCCATTCTGTACATCTACACCATTGATAAAGTCCAGCGACAGGTCCATCGCCCGTTTCATCTCCCCGAGTTTCTGGCTCATATCATCCTGAATGTACTCCATCGACTCATCAAAATAGAACTTCTTATCAGGATTACCCTTGAAAATGCTGATGGCCGTACGCAATGCATTGGAGCTTTCTTTTACAATTCTATATTCGGCTTCTTTTAATTTAACCTTAATTTCTGTCTCTTTAATAATGTAATCTGCGCTCTTGTTTACTTTTTCCATGAATTCGAGTACAGTCTTCATATTCCGCTGCAAGGGGAGAAGCTTCTCGTTCATTTCCTGCAAACCGGCCCCTTCGATGGTCGCGAGTGACGCGGTTTCCTTCATACCCGGGCGGTCGAGCATTGTGCTTGCTTTGTTGGCCTCGGCAAACTTTTGCTTGATACGCTCGTTGTTTTCGTTGATATTCTTATTCAGCTTGACCAGCTGCCCTGCAAGCGTATTGATCTGTCCTTGCATTTTCTCGCGTTTTTCCTTTAAATCGTCGACATAAATCTTCATAATCGCGATCGGGTCGAGCTTGATAATGAGGCCGGTAATGCTGCGCATCAGCGATTTGAAGAGGAAGAACGCCGCGGTGCGGACGTCTTTGCTCGTCAGCAGGAATATCACGAGCGCCAGTACGGCCATTAAAAAGCCGAGATAGAGCGTATTCTGGGTTACTTCGATCAGGAAAGCCGCGATTTTGTTCCAGAAATAGAGGACTATGGCGCCTGCTGCTCCCATGAAAAGGAGGGAAGTGATGCCTTCCGGTCGGCTCCAATAGGACTTCTTGGAGTTGTCCTCCTGCGAGCCGCCGATCTGGGTGAAATCTGGTGTTGCCATTGTGATTTAGTTGTCAGGTTTATTGAAGATATTGATTGATTTTGGCCAGATCAGACTGGATCTGATCCACAAAGCTCACATAAGTGACCTCAAAACTATCTTTATTCGTATTGATTTTTGCGGTCTGTTCCGAAACCTCGCCGGCAATTTGCCCCAGCCGGTTTTTATTATCATCTATTTTCTTTTGTAAATCAATGATTTGCTGCGCATATGCTGCATTTGCATCTTCCAGCTTTTTGTGTTCGTCCTGCAATGCGCCTACCCGCTCTTTGATCGCTTTTTCGACATCTTTCAGGAACGACTCGCGGTCTTTGCCCAGGATTCCGAGGTATTGATCGGCGGAAGTTTTGAGAATGGTGGTATCCTTCGCCCCGCCCATGACCTTAAAGCTCGCCCAAGCCGCCTGAAACTGTTTTTCTTCGCCTAGCCCCAGGCCTTCCATACTCTGCAATGCCTGTTTGTATTCGAAATAATCAGGGCCGGGGAGGTTGGCTTTTTCAAGAAGGTTAACAAAATGCTCCACAAACTTCTTATCAATCTGGCCGGTGCCGGCGGCATTTGTTACCGTAGCGGGCGCGGGAGCTGGTTTGGATGCTTCGGGGGAGGGGCCCGCAACAGTCGGCTTTGGGGCCGGCGCCTCGGCATCGTTGATAAAAAAGCTGAGTATCTTTTTACCAATACCCGGTTCAGAGTCTGCCATAAGTGTATAAAGCGTTAAGTTCCATAGTTTTTGTCGGATCAATATTACTAAAATTCGCAGGATTTCATAGGGCGCGATGTTTACCAGTGGTGCCCTGTGTTGATGAAGCCTCGGAAATTTTGGATGGGAATTGCCGGTAATCCTTGAAACCCGCTCGTTTTTTGTGGATGTTTGCCAAAAAACTAAGTCCTTATGCTCAAATTAGGTTTTAATAGTGCAATTCTGGCCGATTTCGGCTTCGAACATGTCGTTCAATTTGCTGGAAATAATGGCTTTTCATGTGTGGAAATGATGTGCTGGCCGTCCGACAATGCCGACAGCCGCCGGTATGCGGGCGTGACCCACATTGATGTCGGTAACCTCACCGACCAAAAGGTATCATTTATCAAACACACGTTGAAGGAAGCGGGTGTCTTCATTTCGGCGCTGGGTTATTATCCCAATCCGCTCGATCCGGATCCGAATCGCTCTGAATATTATATAGAACATATCAAGCAGGTGATCCGGGGGGCGGCGAAGCTGGACATTCCGGTGGTAACGACTTTCATCGGTCGCGATCCATCCAAAAGCATTAAGGACAACCTGGCCCGCTTTGCCGACGTGTGGCCTGCGATTGTAAAGGTAGCCGAAGAAAACAATGTGAAAATAGGGATCGAAAATTGCCCGATGTTCTTCACCGACGACGAATGGCCGGGAGGGAAGAACCTGGCGATCAGTCCGGCAGTGTGGGACAGGATGTTTGAAATTATCCCTGATCCATTGTTCGGTTTGAACTATGATCCGTCGCATATGATCTGGCAAATGATGGATGAATTACTGCCAATTTATAATTATAAATCTCGATTGCATCATATACATTTGAAAGATGCGAAAGTTTATAAAGATAAATTGAACAATGTGGGCATTCTGGCCAACCCATTGGAATACCATTCTCCTAAACTACCCGGCCTCGGAGATGTAAACTGGCGTGGATTCTTCGCCGCATTGACGGATGTGCGCTATCGCGGGCCTGTTGTGATCGAGGTGGAAGATAAGGCCTATGAGGGAAATATCACCGATGTGAAGAGTGCTATTCTTACGAGCCGAAACTATGTCAGCCAGTTTTTGGGCTAAATAAGGGCATTGTCCGCGGTTCATCTTAGAAGAGATTTTTCACTGAATCAAGGCATACGAAGAACGCCGCGTAGGTATCGAATCAGATCTCGAAACTTACGCGGCGTTCTGCTTTTGGGTGGTTTATATTTATAAATTTAATAATATTTACAAATATAAACTACTGCTATCTCTTTTCCAGGAATCGCACCAGTGGCGTAATAAATCTGTTGAAATCCTCTATATGCGGTAAGTGCCCGATGTTATCCAGCTCCACCAGCTCGCTATTTGCGATCTTCGCCTTGGTTTGTCTGCCGAGTTGCGGATAATTTCCGAGCGTTTTTCGCACATCCTCAGGCGCCAGATTCTTCCCCACAGCACTTCGATCGCGCTGGCCGATGATGAGCATCGTAGGAGCCTTAATTTGGCCGAATTCGTAGCACACAGGTTGGGTGTAGATCATGTCATAGGTTAATGCGCTGTTCCAGGCCACTCTTGGATAGTCTTTCCCGAGCGTCCAGCCAGCCAGCAGGTTCGCCCATTTGGTATAAGCATCCTTCCATTTGCCATCGTAGTAGCTGTTCAGCTGGTAGTTTTTAATGGAATTGAAATCGCTTTTTAATTCGCTCATATACCATTTATCCACCGACTGGAATGGTACTTTCACCTTGTAATCTTCCAGGCCGATCGGGTTTTCAAGAATGAACTTCTCGACCATTTCAGGATACATCAGAGTGAAGCGTGTAGCCAGCATGCCGCCCATTGAGTGCCCTAAAATGGCCACTTTACCGATGCCCAGTTTGTCGAGGATCTTTTTGGTATGGGCAGCCAGTTCGTGGAACGAGTACTGGAAATGCAATGGCTTGGTCGATTTTCCAAAGCCGATCTGATCCGGGATGATTACCCGGAAGCCTTTATTTGCGAGCGCTGTGGCGGTTTCTTCCCAGTAGGCTCCATTGAAATTCTTCCCATGCAGGAGAACGATCGCGTGCCCGTTCGCACGCGTGGGGCGCACGTCCATGTAGGCCATGCGAAGCTTTTCGCCCTGGGATTCAAATTCCAGGTAATCGACCGGAAATGGATAGGCATACGCTTCCAGGTTCATGTCCAGCGGGCGTAATGAGTCATTTTGCGCATTTGCCGCACCGAAGGAAAGGATCAGCAGGCCAATGCCAAGCGTAAGTTTTTTCATAGGTTCTGAGCTTTGAAAACAAAAAGAGGATACCGTCGCCGCTATCCTCTTTTGCAATTAAAAATATGTACCAGTATGTCTTAGTCGATCAAGCGGGCCTTGGTTGACAAGTAGGCCGTCAATGTCGCCAGTACGCCCACGATCGCGAACGACCAGCGGAGGTTGGCAAATTGCGCCACGATTCCGATCAATGGCGGGCCGATCAGGAAGCCGATGAAGCTGATAGATGAGACCGCCGCAAGCGCCATCCCGGCCGACATGGTTTTAGATTTACCCGTTGCGCTGTAAACAAGGGGAACAACCGATGATACACCGAAACCTACCAGCAGAAAACCCATTGTCGCCGTAACGATATGAGGGAATGCGACTGCAATGGCCAGGCCGGTACCCATTAACACGCCGCTCAATTGCAGCATTTTGCGACGTCCGAGACGATTAGCTAACCAGTCACCGGCGAAACGTCCGCCTGTCATAGTACCCATAAATGCCACATAACCAAGGGTTGTCATCGAAGCAGGCACGTGGACAGCCTCCTGGAAGTAAACGCCGCTCCAATCGAACATCGCGCCTTCGCAGACCATCGCACAGAAGCCGATCAGGCCAAGGGTAAGCAAGTCGCGGTCGGGTTTGACGAACATAGGTTGCTCTTCGCCAGCCTCTTTTTCGGTGTCCGGCATCGTATGCTTGTAGGCCGTAAAAATGATTGCGAAAGCGATCACTGCGATTACCAGAAAATGAACATGAGGAGGGACGTGTACCGAAATGAACAGCGAGCCGATCATCGCGCTCACAAAGCCCGCAAGGCTCCACAAGCCGTGAAATGAGGCCATAATGGATTTTCCGTAGACTTGTTCCACCGCCACAGCCTGAGTATTCACCGCGATGTTGGTGAGGTTACCCCACAGCCCGAAAGCGAACAGGGCGATTACCAGCTGTTCCGTGCGGGTTACGAAGCCGATGAATGTCAGCGTGATAGCATATAAAACGGCACCGATGAGCACCATTTTCTTGCTGCCGTAATGCGTTACCATCCAGCCGGAGATCGGAAGGCTGGCCATCAGACCGAGCGGAAGAGCCAGGAGTACCGTTCCCAAACCGCCTTCTGTCAGGTGCAGCATGTTTTTAATGTCCGGGATCCGGCTTGCCCATGCGGCGAAGCTCAGGCCTTGCACGAAGAAGAAGGCCGCAACGGCCCATCTTAAATATCGTCTGGAATCGGAAGGAGCGAATATTGAATAGTTCATGTGTGATTTGTAATATCTTTATATAATTTTTTTAATTTTTGCTAAATCAGGGTAAGAGCGATCAAAATTGCATTATGGGTAGTTGTTGATTCTCACTACTGCAAAATTAACGCATCTGGCGCTGATTTGATTCATTGGAATTGTATTTTTTAAATTAAATTAAAAAGTATGTGTTGTACAAAACTAAGAATCGTTGCATTTTAGTGATTTAGCGGCCTGCACGGCGACGGTTGCAGGTGAAATAGTAGGTGAATCGGTTACTGTTTTTTAACTTCACAAATCACCTAACCAACCTGATCCCTGCCCGATGCGCGCTATTTTTACCTCACTCCTAAGTTTACTGGCTGTTCAAGCCTGGTCACAAACGCCCTCTCCGGAGCGGCTCGATAAAATCCGGGCTACGTTGCCGGTTGTCGAAAAGCTGTATCGCGACTACGCGGATAAAAACCATTTCCCCGGCCTGGCTTTCGGGTTGGTGGTGGACGGCAAACTGCTGCTATCGGGCGGTCAGGGCTTTACGGAAATCGCCACATCGACGAAAGCGGGCCCGAAATCGCTTTTCCGTATTGCCTCGATGTCCAAAAGTGTGACGGCGATGGGTATACTGGCGTTGCGCAAGGAGGGGAAGCTAAAACTCGACGATCCGGCGTATCTCTATATTCCCGAACTGAAAAACATGCCCTCGCTCACCGCCGATGCACCCGCTATCACGATCCGGCATTTGCTGACGCATATGGCCGGCTTCCCGGAGGATAATCCATGGGGCGACCGCCAGCTGGATACCAAAGACGAAGATCTGATCGCGTTGATTTCCAAGGGTATTTCTTTTTCCAATGTGCCGGGTGTGACTTATGAATATGCCAACCTGGGCTTCGCCATGCTGGGGAAGATCATTACCAATGTGTCGGGGAAGCCCTATCAGACCTATATTAATGAAGTGATTTTCAAACCGCTGGGCATGACGAACACCATCTGGGAGTATACCGAGGCGCCCAAAAACTTGCTGGCGCATGGCTACCGCTACGAGGATGCCATTTGGAAGGAAGAGGAACTGGAACATGACGGCACTTACGGCGCGATGGGCGGGCTCATCACTTCCATCGATGATTTCAGCAAGTATGTCGCGTTTCATTTGTCGGCCTGGCCGCCATCGTCGGGCGCTGAAACGGGGCCGGTACTGCGCAGCGACGTGCGCGAAATGCAAATGCCGTGGAATTTCAGCAGCCTGAACGCTTCCTACAAATACCCCTCCGGACGGTCGTGTGCAATGGTTTCGGCATATGGTTATGGTCTGCGCTGGTCCAAAGACTGCGAGGGGAGAACCGGTATCGGGCATACAGGCGGTCTGCCTGGTTTTGGCAGTCAATGGCAGATTTTGCCGGAGTACGGCATTGGGATCATCGCACACGCGAATCGCACGTACGCGGGCATGGCGACCATTAATACCGCCGTGCTGGATACGATCATCTCATTAGCCGGACTGAAACCGTTGCCGGTCTCCGTTTCGAATATTTTGAAACAACGAAAAGATCAACTTGTAAAGCTGCTGCCCACCTGGCAGAATGCCGAGCAAAGCGGCATTTTCGCAGAAAATTTCTTCCCCGACCGTTCCGTATCGCATCGCCGCAAGGAGTTGGATGTTTTACTCGCCCAAGCGGGTGCCATTACCGGTTCGACCGAAATGGTGGCTGAAAATCAGTTGCGTGGCGCATTTATGTTGAAATGCGCGTCGGGAAATATCCGTGTATTTTTCACCCTCTCACCCGAAAATCCGGCACTGATCCAGCAGCTCGATTTTTCGGCGACCAAATAATCTTTTGATAAAAAATAATGAGGGCATAGGGGGATGAAGGAGGCCGGTTGTCTCGAATGAAACAACATAGCAATCATGAAAAGGACCTTACTATCATTCATCTTCATTTTTGTGCTGGGCGCTACGGCAAGCACCTTTGCGCAGGATAACCAGACACTGTTTCAAAACCGCGGCATTTACCGCTCGGGAGGCTACGCGGCGATTTCCAACAAATTCACGAAAATCAACGGTGGCTACGCGAATATGGCCGAGCTGTACGGCGGATGGTTTATCAATCAACGGTTTTTGCTGGGTATAGGTGCTTCGGCCACAACCAATTACATTCCGGTGCCGGTTCGGAACCAGAACTTCCCTGCCCGTAAAATGACTTATCAATACGGCCAGTTTGGGTTAATGACGGAATATGTGTTCGCGTCTACCCGCAAGGTGCATTTCACGGCCAATTTGCTGACGGGCGCCGGCTTCACCCTTCAATACGACCGTCACGATTTCGACGATTGGGACGATTGGGACGACCGTCATGATGACGATGCCAAATGTTTCTTCGTGATGGAGCCAGGCGTGCAAGTGGAATTTAATTTGCTGAAATGGATGCGGTTCAGCCCGGGTGTATCTTATCGCAAAGCATTTAATGCGGAGGGTAATGGTCTTACCGACAGTGATTTGAGTAACATATCTTACAATCTGACCCTGAAATTCGGACGGTTTTAAGTGCGCAGGGGGATTGAATGCCGTTCGCTAACTGGTGTGGCATTTAATCCCCCTTTTTCCTGAACGGTCATCAATCTTCCAATGCATTCAAGTAAGTTAACGACTTGATAATCTTTGTTCAAGGCAATAGGAACGGAAATAATGGAGTTAATAAGAAATTGCACACTATCAAGGACCAAAACCAGACGAAAGATGCGCGTATCAGGATTTGCAGTGATCGGGTGTTTAATGCTCGCTATTTCAGTTGCCAGGGGGCAGAATGTTTATGATGTGATCGTCGCAGGCCGTACGATCGGATCTTTGAAGGTATTCGATGAAAAAGGTGCCGACAATGCGGAAACACACCGTATCGAGTCGGATTTCAAGGTAATGTTCTACAAAGGGTCGTACTCGACCCAAACCAACTATGTGCAGGGAAAACTCGTGTCTGCTACCTGTGCACACCACGTCAACGGGGATCTGAAAGAGAAGACTTTGACGAAAACCAGTTCCCGCTCGCTTTATGAAGTGCTGTTTTCAGGCGAAGATGCCAACGACAAACCGAGTGTCGTTGTCAACAAGCCCATCAGCAGTACCATTACCAGCCTGTATTATAAGGAGCCCGTGAATATCACTGAGGTCTATTCCGAACGATACGGCAAGATGTGTAACATCCGTAAGCTTTCCGATGGCAAATACGGCGTAACCTTACCCGATGGTAAAGAAGGGGTGTATTCCTACAAAAACGGCCTTTGCCGTGAGGTAAAGACCGATCTTGCAGGTTTTAAACTAAGAATTGTATTAAAAGAGGGCAACACTGCTCTCCGCTGACAGGGCCTAGATCGCTGTCTGCTTCACATGTTTCAGGTCTGAATTGTCGCGTATCTCTTCATTAGCGACCTTCACCAGCACATCGCCTTCTTTCACATCACCGAAAATCTCGGTTTTTTCAGTACTGCTGCTGCCCGTCGTCACCGGCACCCATACGGCCCGGTTCTCGACCACCTTGATCACAAAGGTTCCTTGTGTGGAATTGAGTACGGCGGATCTCGGAACGGCAAATGTGCCCGCATTACCTGTCAGTGGGATCGATACTTCCGCAATCATACCAGGTAAAAGTTTTCTATCAGTGTTAAGCACATCCATTTCTGTGCGTTGCGAGCGTAAGCGCACATCGAGCGCGCCTGCGAGACGGCTTACTTTGGCAGGGAATTCCAGGCTGGGAAGCGACTTCACTTTGAACGTCACCTGACTCTGATTTTTGAGGTAGCTGGTGTATTGTTCCGGTACGCTCACGACGAGACGCAGCTTCCGCTGGTCGACCAGTGTGAAAAGCGGAAATTCGGAACCCTTACCCGACGGCCCCACATAGGCACCCGTGCTCACATTACGCGCGGAGATAATGCCGCTGAATGGGGCCCGTATTTCGAGGTAATTGCGGGTATCGGTGATTTCCCGGCTGGCCGAACGCGCCGCATCGAGCTGGGCGAGGTCGGAACGTTGTTTGGCCAGTGCCACATCCAGGTCATTCTGGGAAACGGTACCGGGCGTTTTGCTGGTTTCGAGCAGACGCTCGTAGTTCGCCTTACTGGCCTGGTATAGGGCTTCGAAAGATTTTAGCCGTGATTCGCTGGTGACGAGCTGAGAGGTGAGCTCAGGTGCTTCCATAGTGGCCAGCAGCTGGCCCTCCCGCACTTCGCTACCTACATCCACATGTAGTTTTTTGACAAAACTGCTCACTTTGGCATAAATATCCACATGCTGGAACGCGATCAACTCCCCGGGGATCTGAATGTTGGATGCCAGCTGTTCCTTTTTCAGCGGGAATGCGTCCACCACATGCGCGCTCGTTTCCGCTGCGGCTTTTTTGCCCTCTTCTTCTTCGGCCCGCGACGAACCGCAGCTTTGCAGGACCGTCGCTGCGCCTGCAACGAATACGGTCATGGCAATTTGATGAATATGTTTCATAATCGGATAGGTTCGATGGTTTGATTAACGGGTCATGGGAACATAATATTTACTTTCTTCATCCTCGGGATCGAGGGAAACGCTTTGCGTCGTTGCCTTGCCTTGTCCCCATGCAAACACGAGCGGGAGAATGAACAATGCGGCGAATGTGGAGGCGATCAGCCCGCCGATAACCGCGCGGCCCAGTGGCGACGACTGGTCACCGGCCTCGCCGAGGCCACTCGCCATCGGGATCATACCTACCACCATTGCAACAGCGGTCATCACAATAGGGCGGAGGCGCAATGCAGCCGATTCCTTCGCAGCTTCAATGGCATTGCCGCTGTGCTTGCGAAGCTGTTCGGCATTGGTGATCAAAAGCACTGCATTGGAAATCGATACCCCCACCGACATGATAATGCCCATATAGCTTTGAAGGTTCAATGTGGAGCCGGTTACCATGAGTAATGCAAGTGAGCCGAGGATTACGGCAGGTACTGTCGCCAGCACGATCGCTGAAACCTTGAACGACTGGAAGTTAGCTGCCAGCATCAGGAATATCACGACGATAGCCACTACCAGCCCGTTTTGAAGGCTGTCCAGGGTATCGGTCAATGTCTGACTCAAACCTACTAGTTCGACGGTGAGGCCGCGCGGCAGTTCGCCGAGGGATGCCAGCGCCGTTTTCACGTCCGCTTGCGCCACACCGAGGTCGGTATTATTCAAATTGGCGGTGACCGAAAGGACAGGCATGGCGCCGAGGTTGTCGTTTTCGCCGTAAGTGGTGTCGGGCGTAATGGTAGCCACATCGCTCAATACCGGGCGGTTAGCGTTTCTAAGCAATGGAATTTCGCCCATTTCCTGCACGCTGTTCATTTTGCTTTCCGGGATCTGCACCTGCACCGCGTAACTGAAACCGCCTTTTTCATCGACCCAGATATTCTTGTCGGTATAGCGGGATGATGAAGTAGAGGCGATCAGCGATCTTGACACATCGTTCATATCCACGCCCAGCTGCGCAGCCCGGATACGGTCCACTTCGATCTTGATGGCCGGATATTTGGTCGATTGCCCCAACTGAATATCACGCAGGTAGCTGATTTCCTTCAATTTGGCAATAACCTTGTTCGCATATTGCTCGTTCAGCTTCTTGTCGCGGCCCGACATCCGCACTTCAATCGGGGTAGGCGAACCCTGGCTGAGGATTTTGTCGGTCAGTTCAATGGGTTCAAAGGACGGTGCCACATCGGGCATTGCCTGCTTCATTTCCTTACGGATCTTTTCTTTCAGTTCGTCCAGATTGGTGTGGAAGCCTTCATGCAAGCCTACCTGCAAAACCGCCTCCTGCGGGCCTGCCATGAACAGATAGATAGGGCTTACCGAGAACAGGCCCGGGTGCTGGCCTACGTAGGCGGAGGTTACCGACACGTTTTCCGGTCCGACGATCTTTTTAATGATATCGATCGTTTTCAACGTTTTCTCCTCCGTGCGCTCCATACGTGTACCCTGGGGAGCACGCAGGCGCACCTGAAACTGGCTGCCGTTTATTTTAGGCAAAACATCCTTTCCGATATGGTTTAACAAGAACGCTGCTAATGCCGTAGTGACGATCAGATAGGCTATTACTATGGGCTTGCGGAATGGGATCATCCGATTGATAAAGCGCATGAACCGGGCCCGGATGCGCTCGAATGCACTGATTTTGCCATTCTGATCGGCATCGGCACGGTGGACTAATGCTTCTTTTTGAGCGTCGGGATCCTTGCTGAGGCCAGATGCCGCAAACTCTTCAGCGTCGGTCATCTGTGAGCCATCGGCTTTCTGGTGGTGCTTCACTTTCATGATCCAGTTGGCCATTACCGGCACGAATGTCTGCGCCAGGAAGTATGAAACGATCATACTGAAACCGATCGCCAGTGCCAGCGGTAGGAACAGCGACCCCGGAATGCCGCCCATCGTGAATGCGGGGGCAAATACGGCAAGGATGCAAAAGAGGATCAGCAATTTGGGGAATGCGATTTCCTTACAGGCATCCCAGATAGCGAGCGCTTTTGGTTTACCCATATCAAAATGCTGGTGAATGTTCTCGATCGTCACCGTACTTTCATCTACGAGAATACCGATTGCCAACGCTAATCCGCTCAAAGTCATGATGTTGATTGTTTGTCCAAATAAATTGAGGAACAAAACACCGGCGATGATGGAGGTAGGAATGGTCAGGATCACGATCAATGCACCGCGCGGATCGCCGAGGAAGAGTAGTACCATCAGCCCGGTCAGGATGGCACCAATGGCGCCTTCCGTGAGCAAACTTTTCACAGAGTTCATTACATAAGTCGACTGGTCGAATTCATAACTGACCTTGACATCCTCCGGCAACGTGTTCTGAATGCGCGGAATCGCTTTTTTAAGGTTTTGAACCACCTCCCAGGTAGACGCATCGGCACCTTTGGCAATGCTCATATACACCGAACGCTTGCCGTTCACCAGGCCGTAACCTGTTGTAATGTCGGCGCCATCTTCCACGGTGGCCACATCGCGCAGGTACAGGTTCTGCACGCCGCCTTTGAAAAGAGGGATATTCTCAAAATCCTTCACATTGCGGACGGTCGTGTTGGTAGGGGTAATGTAATTTTTATCGCCAATGCGCACGTTACCCGAAGGTGCGGTCTGGTTGTTGACCCGCAATGCTTCTACAAGCTGATCGGGCGTAAGATTGTGGGCGCGCAGCAACTCGGGATCAGCCTTTACGACGATCGTACGGATGTTGCCACCGAATGGAGGGGCCGAAACCAGACCGGGAATCGAAGTAAATGTCGAGCGCACGTATACGTTGGCAAGGTCGAGCAGTTCGTTGTTGCTGCGTTTTTCGGAGCTCAATACCAGCTGGCCAACCGGTAATGTCGAGGCATCGAAACGGATAATGAATGGCGGATTGGAACCCGGCGGGAAAATGGCCTGTGCGCGGTTGGTGAATGCGCTGAGCTCCGCCGACGCCTGCGCCATGTTGGTACCGGGGTAGAAGTTCACCTTCATCAGGGTGAGGCCCTGGATGTTCTTCGTTTCAATGCTTTTGATCCCGTTCACATAGAGGAGGATATTGATGTATTGCTTGGCGAAGAAAGTCTCCATCTGGTCCGGTGTGTAGCCCCCGAAAGGGTGGGCAATGTACATTACCGGCAAATCGAGTTTCGGGAAAATATCGACTTTGATCTTCCGCACCGCATCAATACCGAAAAAGAATAAACCGGCCACTATCACCATGATGGTGATCGGTTTACGTAATGCAAAACGTATTAAATCCATGTTACTTAAATGTAAGTTTATGTATCGAATGTGTGTATTGTCAGGTGTTGTCAGGTATGGTCATTTGTCAAGTATTGTCATCACAATCAATGACCATACACGACTACTCCTGACTACCAATGACCACTTAACCTCCCGGGTGTCATTGGTTCAGAAATACGCCGATATCGCCTGCCGCCGCAGCTTTGAGCAATATCGCTTGCCAGATGTTCGTCGCGGCGATGTCCCGGCTGGTTTCGGCACGGTTGAGCACGTAGAGCGCCTGCGTCATGTCTACGATATTGCTGAGGCCGTTTTTATACAAAACACTTTTCTGCAAATAGGCGTCGGAAGCCGATTGTACCTGCACGGGCGCCTCTCGGTAATTGGCAAGGGCATTGCCGATCTTCGTTTCCGAGAGAATGAGCTGGTTTTTCAATTGCTGATCGGCGAGATCGTACTCTTCCTTCAATGCATTGGAAACAAACTTCTGCGACATCACCTGCTGGCGCGTACGCAGCACGCTCGTCATGTTCCAGGTAGCGCCCACACCCAGCAGGTAGTTGGCTCTGACGGGCTTAATGCCTTCCAGGTAATTATGCGTGTAGGCTGTCTGGTCGCTGGCATAGCTGGAAGAAAACCCGGCCCCACGCCCTTGAAATACACCAAATAGCGAGAATACCGGCATTCCCAGCGTGTGGAAGTATTTGGCTTGCTGCTCGCTGACGGCGATACGGTTGGCATAGAACTTCAAAAGCGGGTGGTTTTCGGTCCTGCCTGCCGAATCGGCGACGGAACGCGGAACACGCGCGAGCAGCAGCGTGTCGAGCTGAAAACGCTGGTCGGTAATGCCCATTAGCCTGGCCAGGTTATTCGCCTGTTCCTGCTCAAAATCCCGGGCTTGCGTAATGCTGATCTTCGCATTGGAAACTTCGGCGTTGGCCAGCGAGGAATCCACGCCGGGGATCAGCCCGTTTTTAGCGCGGGTTACTACGACGGTTTTCAATGCATTGGCACGTTCCAGGTTGTTTTCCCAGGAGCGGATGAGGCGTTGGGCGGCGAGCAGGTTCAGGTAGGCGGCCGCCACGCGTACGCTATGCTGGAATTGTTCCTGTTCGAGATCGGCCCGGTCGCGGTTCACGGCTGACTGGGCGACATTGATCCGCTCACGTGCGCGGCCGAATGCGAAGAAATCCCAGTTCACGTTGGTCAGGTACAACGCCCCGAATGCGGAATTCCAGTTTTGCTGCGGTAGCGGAAGGCCCGAAGAGGCTACCGAGAGCCCCATTCCGTAAAGCGGCCCATTCTGGCCATTCACGGTACCATAGTCCTGCTGGGCCGAGAGGTTGAAATTGGGAAGGTATTCTTTCTTACTTTGAAGTACCGTCGCTTTGGAGGCGCTCAGGTAGTTGTTCTTGGCTTTAATACTCCCGTAGTTGGAAACGGCCGTTTCGACGGCCTGTTGTAACGTAAGTGTCTGGGCGCACAGTTTTTCACCGGCACCGACCAGCGAGAGGGTCAGCAGCAGGGAGGGAAAATACTTCTTCGATGTCATTTGCATTCAGATTATATGGCAACTGAACCGGGCGAGTGTGTGGGGTCAAAAGATTGGCTGCCACAGCGTGGCCGCCATTGCGGTGGTCCGCCACTGCGGTGGGCCGCCAGGCTCGTCGGATTGCTTCGCAAAGGTAATCCGACGTCCTGAGGCAATGTTTATTACTTTCAAACAATATCTTATAAAATTCAAACATCCCTAGCGTTCATGAACGCGGTACGATTTCGGGGTAATGCCGATTTGCTTTTTGAACAGGTTATTAAAGTAGGCGGGGTATTCGAAACCGAGGCAGAATGCGATCTCGGCAACACTCCAGTTGGAATGCCGGAGCATTACTTTGGATTGAGTGAGCACGCGGTCGATAATGTGTTCGGTGGTAGTTTTTCCGGTGATTTCCTTCAAGGCCCGGTTCAGGTGGTTCACGTGAACGCCGAGCCTGTTGGCGTAATCCTTGGCGGTTTTCAATTTGAGTTTATGCTCCGGGGATTCGATGGGGAACTGGCGTTCGAGAAGTTCGTGGAATTGGGTCGACAGCTTCGCAGAGCCGTTCACATGCAGGTCACTGACCTCCGAGGGCTGCATTTTCATCGCTTCATGCGAGAGCACGTTCACGTAGTTGCGCATGAGGTCGTACTTATGAATGTAGTTCGACTCGATATCGGCCTGCATTTTCATAAAAATGCTCAGCAGATATTCCTGCTGCTCTTCATTGATGAAATACACCGGAATGGAGTCGGTGCGCAGAATAGGGCAGTCGCTTACCGTAGCCGAACGGGTGATCGTGCCCAGAAACTGATCTGTAAACAGGCAAAAGTAACCCGATTGCTCCTCCGAAAGCGCCTGCCATGAATACGGCACGTTCCGGTTGAAGAAAACCAGCGCGTTACGGTTGATCTCGATCTCCTGGTTGCCATAGGTAATCTTCCCTTTTCCGAGGATGAGGGAAATCTTGTAAAAGTCCCTTCTGGCGTAGGAAGTATACTTGTTGCAGAATACGCGGGAAAATACATTGAAATGACCTTCATCCCCCGTCGCCTTGTCCGGACCTTTCAGTCCTTTTGCAGCGGGGTGCGTCTGGTAAAAATGCGCTACGGTCTCATTCGGTATCATGAGGTGAAATTATGAAATTCAAATATCGGCTACAAAGCCAATGCGTTAAAAATTAATTAAACAGGAGGGGTGCTTGGTATCGTCATACTCTTTCCCGGTTAAACCACTTTCCGGGTTTGAACGGCAAAAGCCGGTGTAGGTAACACCGGCCTGGCAACGGGAGCGTCGGTCATCTTAAAGATTGCCGCAGATCCATTCTTCTTCGCGAACCGGTTTGATCACGTGTACGCCATTACCGGTCTTATAATTGCGGTTCGAGAGGAGCGGATTGATCCTGTTGCGTTGTGTGCGCTGGCTTGTGAAGACGACGAACCGAACTTCGCGCGCCGTGTATTTCGGGGTAGGGTCGGTTAGGGGTCGGCCGACGTCCAATGTGGCGAAGCGGGCGGCCAGTGCCGGGTTGGACGCTTCGACTACGAGCATAGCCCCAGACGCTGCGGCTGCTTTGTTCGGATGCTTGTAATTGTGGGCGGAGATGCCCGGGTCGGAGACGCGGATGGCTTGTGCCCGGGATGCGTTGCTCAGGGAGGCAGAGAATGCCAGCAATGCGGCAAAAATGATTGATTTAGGATTCATCACAGGTTAATTGTTGAAAAGGTATCAGGTTCGTTTTCAAAATTACCCGCAAGCTTTTTTACAATTCATATCCATTTCAAACATTGAACTATAAAATTCAAGCAAGCCGAAAATTATTTTTCAGCGCATTGGCATTCTGGTCGGAAAGAATTTAGTTTTTTGAAGGAGCAAAAATCATGCGTTTAAAACAGACAAGAAAAGCCTAAAAAATTCATAATTACCTTAATTTGAACTTTTTGATAAATATTTGGATGGATTTTGGAAAACAAAAAACGCCGGCCTCATCGAAGCCGGCGTTTTGGTCAATTATATAATGGTTAATCTTGGGTCGGATAAACCTTATCCGGCGTGCTATAATATTCAGCCATTTGCGCTGTGTCTTTGCTCACACTGGGAGTGGGGGTTTTGTAGTTTCTCGGCGAGTTAAGCGGATTGATTTCCACTCCCTCTGGCCTGTATTCGCGTGTCACGACGAGCGTGGCGGGGCGAGGTGCATATTTTGGCGTCGTGCTCACATACTTCGTCTGGTACTTGCCGAAACGTTCCACAGTTCTGATGTTCGCGACGCGTATCGTATTTTGGTCCTTTCCGGCTGCCTTTGCCTGTGCGGCCTTATTGGGGTGCTTATAGTTGTAAACTGAAATGCCCGGATCAACGATCGACTGCGCGCTGGCGGCGATGGTAAACAGTCCGGTAATGAATATGGCGGTTAAAAATGTGGCTTTTTTCATGTTGGTAATCGTTTAATCTTCACTATTGCTCCCCTGGTGATAGGGGGTTACATGAAAATTAACAACAGAAAAAAGCATTGCCAAATGTTCTAATAACTCAGAATTTGGCGGTTTTTATGAAATCAGGGCACTATATCATGCCTATGTTAAGTAAAAATGAAGCGATTTATAAAATCGGGCTTCGAAAAAATGTCATTTCTCCCGAAAACATAACGGCGCCGCAGAAATCAAGTTAAAAGTAGCCCTGTTTAAATTCAGGAAAAATTTTTGATTTTAATCATTTTCTAACCAGTTTCTAATCTTTCCGGGAAATTGGGGCTATTTAAGTAACGCCCGGGTGGAGGTATGAATGCCTTTGCAGATCCGCTCCATCGGCAAGTCGTTCACATCCTCGCCAAATGGATCCTCGATTTCTTCCGCGATCACTTCCAGGCTGGCCAGGATGTAGAATACGAACATCACGAACGGAACGACGAGGAAATGCAGGCTGAACACGTACCCGATCGGGAGCGTAAGGCAATAGATAAAAATGAATTTCTTGATAAACGAACTGTAAGACAATGGAATAGGCGTATTCTTGATCCGCTCGCAGGCACCGCAGATGTTCGTAAAACCTTCGAGCTCGTGATTGAGTATAATGGTGTGTTCAGGAAGTAGCGCGCCCTTTCGTTGCAGCTCTATGACTTTGGCAAACAATGCGGCGGCGATTTGGTTGGGAATGTGGTCGACTGTGATGAGCGACGACTTTTTGTAAAGTGCCGTGTCTTCAAACTCGTCAGGCCTGTAATGATTACGCAGATGGTTTTTCAGCGCGAATGCATAGTTCGGGATCATTTTGGTAAAGAACTCGCGTTCTGCGGCATATTCCGGCCCGATCAGCGCGGCGATCTTCAATGCCAGGTTACGGCTGCCGTTCACGAGCGAGCCCCATTGCTTGCGGCCTTCCCACCAGCGGTCGTAAGCGGTGTTGGTGCGAAATACGAGCAGCATCGAAATCACAAACCCGAGCAACGAGTGCATCAGTGAAATGTTTTTCAGGTCGTTGTTTTCGGTAATCTTTAAATGGATGATGATAATGTAGGCGACAACGCTGGAATAAACGGCCATTGTCAGGATCATCGGCGCCAGTTTGCGCACGGTGTCGGCCTTCTGGAAATAGAAAATGTAGCGGAACCACTCCTTGGGGTTGTAGTCGATCATACTAGCTTGACCTGGTCGATGAGCTTGAAAAATTCTTTAAAACACTTTGCGGTAAGGCGCGCGTCTTCCAATGCATTGTGCGTTTCCTCTTCCCGTTCGAATCCGAAATAGCTCGCCACCGAGCCCAGACTGAGCGAACGCGGCACCTGCCTGCCGTTCTTTTCGAGGATCTGGAAGAATAAATAGGAAACGGTGTGGAGGTCGAGCTGCTTGTTGGAGAAGCCCCATTTCAATTTCTCATTGCGGTAGGCAAAGCGGAGGAAGTTGATATCGTTGATCACGCTCTGGCCGCAAATGATCACATTCGCAAGGCTGGGTTTGCCGACATTGAGTTTTTTGATCCATTTTTCAAACTCGGGGATGACATCATAGATCATCGGCGCATCTTCCAGGTCGTCCAGCGAAAGCCCGTGGACTTCTTCGGATTTGACTGAAAAAGCCTCCTCGTTTTCGGGATACACATTTTGCAGGTAGGTCCCGAGCGACCGCCAGTTGTCGTCAAAAAATTCCGCGCCGATCTGGATAATCTCGTTCCAGCCAGGCTCCGGCCCGGTCATTTCGATATCTAAAACTAGGAAGGACATAGGCAGGCTGGCAGGGCTAATGGAAAAATGGTCATGATTTGGAAACTCAAACTTATACTTTTGTGTACAAAATTATGCAATCATTGCATGCAAGAAGATCCGATAAACACTGATTTATAACAAATGCCCATCGATTTCAAAGAAATTCCATCGCCCTGTTTTGTTCTGGAAGAGGAGCTGCTCCGCAAGAACCTGGAACTCATCGACTCGGTCCAGAAGGCGGCTGGATGCCAGATCATCCTCGCGCTCAAAGGGTTTTCCATGTACAGTGCCTTCCCGATCGTGAAGGAATACCTCTCGGGAGCCACTGCCAGTTCACTCAATGAGGTGAAGCTGATCAACGATTTTATGGGCTACCAGTCGCATACCTATATGCCGGCCTACCTCGACAGCGAGTTTGGCGAGATCATGGAGCGCAGCAGTCACATTACATTCAATTCGTTGAGCCAGTGGGAGCGGTTCCAGGAAAGGGTAGAGGCCTACAAAACCGCTAACCCGGGCAAGACGCTTTCGTGTGGTATCCGCGTCAATCCTCAGTACTCGGAGGTAGCCACGGACATGTACAATCCCTGCGTGCCGGGCTCTCGCCTGGGTGTAACGCGCGACAAGCTACCCGACGAGCTTCCTGCAGGGATCGACGGCATTCACTTTCATACGCTCTGTGAGAATGGCTCCGATACCTTGGAGCGAACGCTGGAAGCATTGGAAGCAAGGTTCGGAGACTTGCTGCATCAGGCGAAGTGGCTCAACATGGGCGGCGGTCACCTCATGACGAGGGATGGATATGATATTAGTAAGCTAATTAAATTAGTTAGTACTATCAAGGCGAAGTACAATCTGGAAGTGATCCTGGAACCGGGTTCGGCCATCGCCTGGCGCACGGGTGTACTGTACACGACGGTACTCGACGTACTCGACAGCCAGGGCATTGAAGTGGCGATCCTCGACACCTCATTTGCAGCCCACATGCCCGACACTTTGGAGATGCCCTACAAGCCCGCCATCAGAGGCGCACACCAGGAGCCGGTTGCAGGAAAACCAACTTACAGATTGGGAGGAATGACCTGTCTGGCAGGCGACTACATGGGCGACTACTCGTTCGACAAGCCGCTTGAAATTGACGATAAAATCATATTTGAGGATATGATACACTACACCATGGTGAAGACCACTACATTTAACGGTGTTAATTTACCTTCCATAGGGATATGGAGAACAGACCAAAAATTTCAACTGATTCGCTCCTACGGATACGAGAGCTTCAAAGACAGGTTATCGTAGTAAGAGTAAACTAATTTGCTGCTATCGGTTACTTGTGGCTTGAAGGAGTTCGCGGAAAAGTTCTAATGAGTGAATGAGTGAATGAGTGACTGAGTGAATGGTTTTAAATCAAAAATATTCACTCATTCACTCATTCGCACATTGACTCATTTCATTTCGGCAGCATCGGAAACAGTCTCTTCACTTCTTCCGCGTTGGGCTGCTTACCGTACTCGGTGATCTCGAAAACTTCTACATATTTGATCTTCTCTGCCTTGTCTGCTCCGTACCATTTATCGAGTGATGCTTTGATTTCCGGGGTTACCGAAGAGCGTCTTTCCATTGATTTCAGCAGCCAGTTTTTGCGCTCGTTGACGTCTTTGGGGACGTTAGCAAGGTTACCGTCCGTCCAGGGGAGCCACTCATAAAATTGGGAAACGTGGGCGTCCAATCCGTCGACTTTTTTAGCAAGATTTTCGGTGATATCGATGGCAATATCCGGCCGGAACGGGTTCGGTCGTTGGAAACGGTCGCGGAAATAGAGGAAAACAGGATTTTTGGTGAGCGGCGGTACGCTGCTGAGAATATTGGGCACGATTACCAGATACGCTGCGTCCTGAACGACGACGCCAGTATTTCTATGATCGGGGTGATAATCGTTTGTACGGGGCGCTATGACCACGTCCGCATTCCATTCGCGGATTTTGCGGATCACGGCCAGCCGGTTTTCCAGGGTAGGGAGCAGTTCGCCGTCATGGTTGTCGAGAATGTCGTATTGGATTCCCCAGCGTCGTGCAGCTTCCTGTGCTTCTTTATAGCGGCGCACAGCCAATTCTCCGCCGCCTATGTCCTGGTGGCCTTTATCGCCGTTGGTAAGCGAAACGAATTTTACCTTGTGCCCCATGGATGAGTAAATGGAGGCAATACCGCCGGCACCCAGGTCGCAGTCGTCGGGGTGGGCTCCGAAGACGATAATGTTGAGTGGTTTCTTCGGGTCGGTAGCTTGCTGGGCCAATGCCGAAGCACCGCAAAATAGCAATGCGGGAAGGAACAGGAATTTTCTGATCATTTTTTGAAATGGTTATAAAGGTTTGGAATAGGTGCAAAATAGAAATTAATATTTTGCGGAAGTCGTTCGGAGCCTTATTTTATACATGATCCCATTAAATTGACTAACAGCAAGTGCATCCGGATAGCTTATTGAAAATATAAATTTTTCAATAAGCTTTTTTTAAATGGATTTTTACCCATTTTATGAGGTCGATCGGGCCTGTACTTTTGCTGGAAAAGCGCGATTGCAGCGCGTGAGCCAAGAAAAAATTACATTTGATAACCCGTCAGACTTCCAAGCCATTACTGTATTCCAGCCAAATATTTAAATGGGGCGCGCTTAGATTCTTCTAATAATCCTGTATCTTTGTATCCCGTAATCATAGAAAAACAGCAAAGTCTTATGGCTTCCAAAGCACGAAAGACCGCTAAGTACATTTTCGTTACGGGCGGTGTTACATCTTCACTTGGCAAGGGAATCATTGCCTCATCACTAGCTAAACTACTACAAGCGAGAGGTCTCTCAGTCACGATCCAAAAATTTGACCCTTATCTGAATATCGATCCGGGGACAATGAACCCCTACGAGCACGGTGAATGCTACGTAACGGACGATGGGGCCGAAACGGACCTCGACCTGGGCCATTACGAGCGTTTTCTGAACGTTCGCACTTCACAGGCAAACAACGTCACTACCGGGCGTATCTACCACAACGTTATCACTGCCGAGCGTCGCGGCGATTTTCTTGGAAAAACCGTACAGGTTGTTCCGCACATTACCGACGAGCTGAAAAGAAACATGCTGTTGCTGGGCCAGTCCGGCGATTACGATATTGTGATTACTGAAATTGGTGGTTGCGTAGGGGATATCGAATCCCTGCCGTTCCTGGAAGCGGTTCGTCAGGTTAAATTCGAAATGGACCAGCAGGATACCCTGGTGATCCACCTTACATTGATCCCTTACCTGAACTCGGCAGGCGAGCTTAAAACTAAACCGACGCAGCACTCGGTAAGAATGTTGCAGGAATCGGGTATTCAGCCGGATATCCTGGTGTGCCGTACAGAGCACCCGCTGCCTTACGATATCCGGAAGAAGATCGCGTTGTTCTGTAATGTACAGGTGAACTCGGTCATCGAGGCAATGGATGCGGATACGATTTACGCCGTGCCTCTGCTGATGCTGAAAGAGCGCCTCGACCAGCGTGCATTATATATGCTCGACATTTACAATGATAAGGACGTAGACCTCGATTCGTGGAAGACATTCCTTTCCCGGTTGAAAAATCCCGTCGATTCGGTACGGATCGGGCTCGTGGGTAAGTACGTGGAATTACACGACGCTTATAAATCGATCATCGAATCATTCATCCACGCGGGCGCGGCCAACGAATGCAAAGTGAATATCGAATGGATCCATTCAGAAAGCCTGACTGCCGAGAATGCGGTTGAAAAACTGGAAGACCTGGACGGCGTGCTGGTTGCTCCCGGTTTCGGCGAGCGCGGAATCGAAGGCAAGATCGCTGCGATTCAATATGTACGCGAAAACAACATTCCATTCTTCGGGATCTGTCTCGGAATGCAGATGGCTGTGATCGAGTATGCGCGTAACGTGATCGGCTGGCAGAATGCACATTCGGTTGAAATGGACACAGCCACAGACCATCCCGTGATCCACCTGATGAAAGACCAGAAGGATGTGTCTAACAAAGGAGGAACCATGCGTTTGGGGGCTTACCCATGCCGCATCAAGAAGGACACGCTGGCTCACAAGATCTACGGGAAGACCAACATCAGCGAGCGTCACCGCCACCGGTATGAGTTCAACAATAAATACCTGAAAGAATTTGAGGAAAAGGGACTGGTTGCGGCCGGTATCAATCCCGAGAACAATCTGGTCGAAATGGTAGAGCTGCCGGGCCATCCGTTCTACGTGGGTGTTCAGTTCCATCCGGAGCTGAAAAGCACCGTCATGAACCCGCATCCGATTTTCGTGAATTTTGTAAGCGCTGCGCTGAGCTATTCATTGGAAAAAAGAGCGATAGGCGCATTGAATCCGGTCTCCCATTGATCACAATTTAAGGCCTGTTAAGCGAAAAATCTTGTTACCTTTGCCGCCTTGTAAGCGGTATACTATTTCAACAATTTAAAGTACATAATGGATAAAAATTTTGTAATCGGCTTGGTCTTGATCATGCTGATGCTGATAGGCTACCAGATTCTGGTTCCCAAGCCTGTGGAACCGACACCGGTAGCGGAGGTGAAGAGGGAGGCGTCGAAACCCTCATCTGTCACTTCGGACTCAACCACCCATTCCTCGCAATCAGTTGATTCCGCATCCGTCGTTCCCGCCAAGGACCTGGTGATTGAAACCAAAGACACCCGTGTCGTTTTCACCAGCAAGGGTGGGGTAATGAAGGAGGTTTTGTTGAAAAAATATAAAACCTATGATCAGAAACCGTTGTACCTGATCGCAGAAAACCACAACGACTTCAAAATCGATTTCCCTACTCAATCCGGTTATGTCCGGATTACAGACCAGCCTTTTACTACCGATGCACAGGACCGGACGCTATCGGAAAAGGATTCGGCGGTGATCAGTTACCGCGCTACGCTGAAAAACAACGAGGTCGTAGAGCAGACTTACGTCGTACACGGCTCCGGTTATGTGATCGACTACGGTATCAAATCCAATGCGTTAGGACAGGCTGACAAACTGGTACAGTTCGACTGGGACAACGATCTGTTGCAGCTCGAAAATGATATGAAGAAAAACCGGGAGGTCGTTACCGTCAACTACTATACTGACGAACTGAAAAGCCTGCCTACCAGCCCGACTTCCAACGAAGAAGAAAAAACGGCTGATCCGGTAAAATGGTTTACCATTAAACACAAGTACTTTCTGGCCGGTCTGATCGCCAAGCAGCAGCCGCTGACCAACGTAGCGTTGCGCGCCAATGTCAACCCGGACGATTCGGTCATTGTCAAGAACATGAACGTGGCTGCCGGCATTCCGATGGCGGCCATTCAGAAAGGCGAGGCTAACTACCAGTTCTACCTCGGCCCTAACGAATACCATATCGTGGATAAGGTGAAGGCTGAGAATTTTGATCAGAACGTATACCTGGGATATGCATTCCTGAAACCGATCAACAAGTTCGTTCTCGTCCCTCTTTTCAACCTGCTCGAGAAGTTTGTAAGTAATTATGGTCTGCTGATCATCCTGCTGGTATTGTTTGTAAAAACCCTGCTGACGCCGCTTACCTACAAATCGTACATCAGCATGGCGAAGATGAAGCTGCTTGCCCCGGAACTGGAACAGATTCGTCAGCAGAATCCGGACGACATGGCCAAACAGCAACAGGACCAGATGAAATTGTACCAGCAGGTAGGTGTGAGCCCATTAAGCGGTTGTATACCCGTGCTGGCGACGATGCCGATCCTGTTCTCGCTGTTCTTCCTGTTCCCGAACCTCATCGAGCTCAGGCAGCAGTCGTTTCTCTGGGCGAGCGACCTCTCGACTTATGACTCGTTCATCAAATTGCCTTTTACCGTACCATTGGGCATCGGAAACCACATCAGCCTTTTCACGATCCTGATGACGATTTCCAGCATTGGTTACGCTTATTATAACAATCAGAACACGCCAACGCAACCAGGTCCTGTCAACATGAAGGCACTGGGCTATGTAATGCCGCTGATGTTTATGTTTGTACTGAACTCTTTCCCCGCCGGTCTTACCTTTTACTACTTTGTTTCAAACATTGTGACGATCGCCCAACAGCTTCTGATCAAGCGCTTTGTGAATGAGGACAAGATCCGCAATATTCTGGAAGAGAACCGCAAGAAGAATGCGACAGGAGAGAAGAAGCAGACGAAATTCCAGAAGTACCTGGAAAAATCTCTGCAAGCGGCGGAAGAAGCAAAAAAGAAGCAGGCTGATCTAGAGAAACGCGCGAAGAAGAAATAAAAGGTCTTTTGAATCGTAATATAAAGGGCAATGTTCCAGTTGGGATATTGCCCGTTTTTTTCCATTTTAGGCTGTTTTTTGAAAAGACAGATCCCCAATCTTGACCCCGGAATCCTGATGAGAGTTATCTTTTTTTTGATTTTGACAGTTCAGGTCACCTTGTGCCAACCTTCCTTTGGGCAAGGCAATACCCAGGCGGAAAGCAGGTACAGGGCGGCACTGGCAGATTTTAAACAAGGTAAATATGCGGTGGCCATGGAGAAGTTTTATCCCATGACGAGCGTCAATGTAAAGACAGCTTATTCTACCTACGCACATTATTATTATGCATTGTCGGCTTACCAGTTGAAGCGGTATCGGGAAAGCAGGCAAATGCTTACGCAATTGCAGAGCCGGTACCCGGGCTGGACGAAAATCAGCGATGTGTATTACCTGCTAGGCGCTGTGAACATGGCCAGCGGACAGCTCAACGAAGGGCTCGGTAACCTGGCGAAGATCAAAGACTCTTCCCTGAGCAAAGACGCTCAGGCATTGAAGCAGCATTATCTGGGCGCATTGAAAGACCTCGCAAAATTGAAGGAATTTCAACAGGAATATGCTTCCGATCGTGACATTGCGCTGCTTTTGTACCAGGTGATTGAGTCATCACCCTCACCGGTACCTGCGGACGTGCAGCTCGCTAGCCAGCTCGACAAGCAATTTAAATTCAATAAAAAAGAGAAGGTAGCCGACGACGCACCGAGGCGGAGCGCTCCCAGATCAGATACCCAATGGACGAAGGGCTACCTGGACGTGGCCGTTTTGCTACCGTTCCGGCTCGATGAGTTCAGCGCTTCCAAACGCCGGTCCAACCAGTTTGCGTACGATTACTATATGGGCCTCGTCCTGGCCAAGGAGCAGTTGCAGACAGAAGGGATTCAGTTGAACCTCTGGGCGTATGATGTCAGTAACGATGCCAGGGCCATGGAGTCCATTGCAGGCAATAAGAATTTTCAGCTTTCCGATATGGTAATCGGCCCGCTTTATGCAGGCACTTTCGACGTGGCCGCCGACTTTGTAAGCAATAGCAGCGCCATTATGCTGAACCCCCTTTCCACGGACGCATCCTTGCTGAAATCTGCGAAGAATATTTACCTGGGACATCCGTCGATTACCTATCAAACGCAGCGGGCCGCACAGTGGATGCGCACGCTTTCGCCAGGTTTGTCGGCCGTGGTGTATTACGGAAATACACCGAAGGACTCTGCAATGGCTTTCTCCTATGCCAATGAATGGAAAGCGAAGGGCGGTAAGGTGACGATCATGGCCAGGATCCAGAACGATCGCGAATGGATGGAAGGCAGTATTCCTTCTTTTGAAACCAACAAACCCGCACACGTCGCATTGTTCTCGTCAGACGGCGAATCCGGTGGCCACCTGATCGAGGTACTGAACGGCCGTAAGCTGAACAGTTTGCCATTGCTGGCTACCTCAACAAGCTTCAATAGCCAGCAAGCCCGGCTATCGCGTTACGGCACCCGGCTCTCGCTGATCGATGCGGACTATGTCGACAGGGAGAAGGAGACGATCAGGCAATTCCAGAAGAGTTATTATAACAAGGCCAGTACCTTTCCGTCGGTTTATTCCTACCAGGGGTATGACCAGCTGCTTTTCTTTGGGCGCATGCTATCCAAATACAAGGATAAGCTGCCAGACGGGCTGCAATCGCGGAAATATGGAAGCGAAGAATACCTGCTGTCGGGATTCGATTATACCAAAAGCAATGAAAACCAAATTACCCCTGTCCTGAAATATGCAGGCTCCAAGTGGACCCCTGTGGACAGGTAATTACTAATTGTACCTAAAAACAATGAATACTTCAACCAGTCAAAACCTTTTCGAGAAAGCACAGCATTATATTCCAGGTGGAGTCAATTCTCCCGTCCGGGCCTTCCGTGCGGTAGGAGGTTCGCCGTTATTTATCAAATCAGCCAAAGGGCCTTACATTTATGACGAGGACGGCAACGAATATATCGAACTGATCAATTCCTGGGGACCGATGATCCTGGGACACGGGCATGAGCTCATTCATAAGGCGGTTTCGGATGCTATCCAGCATTCGTTTTCGTTCGGGGCTCCTACGCGCAGGGAGGTTGAGATCGCCGAACTGATCGTATCAATGGTTCCTTCCATCGAAAAGGTTCGTATGGTGAATTCGGGTACGGAGGCTACGATGTCGGCCATACGTGTGGCGCGTGGTTTCACAGGCCGGGATAAGATCATCAAGTTTGAAGGATGTTACCACGGCCATGGGGACAGTTTCCTGATTGCAGCCGGCAGTGGAGCAGTGACATTCGGAACTCCCGACAGCCCGGGCGTAACGAAAGGCGTTGCCAACGATACATTGACCGCCCCGTATAACGACCTGGCGGCAGTTCAGCAACTGGCGGACGCCAACAAAGGGCAGATAGCCGCATTGATCCTTGAACCGGTGGTCGGTAATATGGGTTGCGTGCTTCCCAAAGAAGGTTTTCTGGAAGGTTTGCGGAGTATTTGCGACAAAGAGGGGATTGTGCTTATTTTAGATGAGGTGATGACCGGGTTCCGCCTTTCGAAGGGCGGCGCGCAGGAAAGATTCGGGATTACGCCGGATTTAACGACGTTAGGAAAAATAATAGGCGGAGGAATGCCAGTAGGCGCCTACGGAGGCAAGGCGGAGATCATGAACTGGGTTTCACCCGCAGGTCCTGTTTATCAAGCAGGTACGCTTTCTGGTAACCCCATCGCGATGGCAGCAGGAATGGCCATGCTGACCTACCTGAATGAGCATCCTGAGGTTTATACCCAACTGGAAAGTGCCGGCAGCAAGCTTGCAAATGGTTTTAATAACTCATTGGACAAACTGGGTTTGAAATACACATTAAACCAGATCGGTTCGATGTATACGCTGTTCTTCACGCCGAATGCCGTAACCGATTTCCCATCGGCCAAGTCGTCGGATTTGCCGTTGTTTGGCAAGTATTTCCATGCGATGCTGAACCGTGGCATTTACATGGGCCCCAGCCAGTTTGAAGCCATGTTCCTGTCGACGGCGCTCACCGATGCGCATTTGGATCGCATTATTGCGGCAAATGAGGAGGCGTTGATAGAAATAACAGCCTAATCGCGTAGCGATGTAATATTGGTAGCATTTCAAAAATCCGGTGATGCCGAGCTACCAATGTTACATGCCTAACGGCATTCAGTCGTATTGCCATTTGCTCATCGCCCAAGTCGAAATTCATTCATCATTCACTCATTCACTCATTCACTCATTCAAAATTGAACTCACGCCGCTACTCCATCATCATCCCCGTCTACAACCGCCCCGACGAGTTGGAGGAGCTGCTGGCGTGCCTTGCGCAGCAGACTTACCGCAATTTCGAGGTCGTCATCGTTGAAGACGGCTCTAAAATCAAGGCGGATACAGTGGTGGCGTCTTTCGCGGACAAACTCGACATTCATTACCATTACAAAGAAAACGGCGGCCAGGGCTTTGCGCGTAACCACGGTTTCGAACGCGCGGCTGGTGATTACTTCATTCTGCTGGACTCCGATGCATTGATCGAGCCCAATTACCTCTCCATCGTCGAAGACCGGCTGAATACCGATTACGTCGATCTTTACGGTGGTCCGGATACGGATCATCCTTCATTTTCTCCCATTCAGAAGGCGATCAGTTACTCGATGACGTCGGTGTTCACTACCGGCGGAATTCGTGGTAAAAAGAACAATATGGGCGGCACTTTCCATCCGCGCAGCTTCAACATGGGACTTTCGAGGAAGGTGTGGGAAAGAACAGGCGGCTTCCTGACCAGCCGGATGGGAGAGGATATATTGTTTAGCATTGCGGCGTTACGGCTCGGTTTTAAATCGGCATTAATTCCGGAAGCATTTATTTACCACAAACGCCGCACGCAATTCGGGGCGTTTTTCAGGCAGCTGAAATTCTTTGGTCGCGCGCGCATCAACATCGCCCGCTATTATCCCGATGAGCTGAAACTCGTGCATACTTTCCCGTTACTGTTTACGCTCGGCGTTTGCAGTATTCCGTTGTGGTACTTCATTTTCGAGCCGTTCTTTTACCTGGGATTGTGGTTCCTCGGCATTTACATTGCATTGCTTTTTATTGATGCATTGAAAAAAACGAAGAGCGTCGAGGTCGCATTTCTAAGCATTGGAGCAGCATTTACACAGCTTTTCGGCTACGGGATCGGCTTCGTGCAAGAAGGCTGGAAGCGGCTTTGGGAAAGCAAATCGCATAGAGAGACGGGCGCGGCGATTGAGTATCCTTCGTGAAAGAGTTTGGAGTTGATGAGTTTGGAGTTGAAGAGTTTGGAGTTGATGAGTTTAGGGTTGATGAGTTTGGAGTTGAAGAGTTTAGAGTTGATGAGTGTAGAGCTTAAAGTACAAAGAAAAAAAGAGGCAGTTTCCCGGGAAGCTGCCTCTTCGACTTTTTACTCTGAACTTTAAACTCTCAACTGCAAACTTTAAACTCTCAACTCATCAACTCCAAACTCATCAACTCTATACCTTTTGACAGAAATAGACAATCTCTTCTCCCGGCAACGAATACCGAAGCACCTCCGCTTTGCTTAATTCATCCATCACAAACCGGTCCTCGGTAACTTTAAAACCGCCTTTTTCGAGCTCCCGGCCATAGTTTCTGCCGAAGAGGCGCAGGTGGTCGTTTTGAAGGAAATGGATTTCCCGTTCTTTCGGATCGGTAATGGTGGGGTCCTCGTAAGTTACCTCGTACTTCATATCCTGGGGCGACTGGATCAGCGCCCAGCCTCCGGGTTTCAGCACGCGGTGCAGTTCGCTCATGGCCAGAATGTAATCGTCTACGTGTTCCATCACATGGTTACAGATGGCTACATCGAATGTATTTTCAGGGAAAGGGACCTGGTGGATATCCATTTTGACCTTCGCCAGCGGCGATTCAATGTCGGCGGTAATGTAATCCAGGTTTTTCATCTGCTCGAAACGGTCGATAAAGCAATATTCCGGCGCGACGTGCAGGACTTTCAGGTTGGCGGTGTAGAAGTTGGTTTTGCGCTTCATGTAGAGCGCCATCAGCCGGTGGCGTTCCAGTGACAGGCAGCTCGGACACAGTGCATTCTCCCGGCTGGACGTATTGCGGCCGTAGGGGAGGAACTTTCGGTATTTGCTGTTGCAAACCGGGCACTCGACTTTGCTACCGATGTAGAAGATGCTCAGGAGTCGCGCTGCCCAGTGTCCGACAAGTTGCAAATACGGCCGGGGGATGTAGCGCAGAACTAAACTAATGATGGATTTCATTAAACCAATTGACTAAAAATTAATAATTTTAGGATCACAACACCGAACAGATTGATTAATGATCCCCTCGATTGACCCGAAGCCACCTGGTAAGCGACTGATAAAAAGAATGTCGACACGCACGAAATGGATGATTCTCGCGCCCGTCGGCTTGCTGCTATTCAGTTTTGGGCTTACCGTGCTCAGCGAGGCAGCCCACCAGCGCCGGATCGGGGAGCCTACACAGGTTTGGGTTGTGCTGGGCCTGTACAGTCTCGCGCTGATCAATGGTGGCCTGATCATGTTTGGCGAAGCCCTTCGTTTTCGCATTTTGCTGGACGTCCGCCGCGAAACGCGCCGGAGCATGCGTCAGTTATTGCGAAAGGTCAATCTGAAAGCATCTTCGAAAACCAAACCCGGTAAAAAAGCAAAAAGCCCTACCAAAACAGATTGACAGGACTAGTTGAATAACATTCCGAAGAGGCCGAATTATTTTTTATTTGCTTCGAATTGAGCCTTGATAGCCTCAACGTCAACATTGCGCACTTCTGGTTTGCGTAGAAGGTTTTTGATCTTAGCAGTGCGGTTGTTGGCTACTGCTTTGTTTCTGCGACCTTTACGTTTTAATTCCGTAACTCCCATTGTAAAAGTTTGTTTTGTGAAAGAGCCGCAAAATTAAGCATTTTCGCGTAAATAATGCAGACAATAGTCATAAATATTGCATAACCTCTCCTAACTTTACGGTTTCATAGGCCATTCAGGGCCTGATTTTCAATTCTGATACCGGAATATCTTTGCCTTCCTCTTCGTACAAAGATGGGAGGGCCTGATTAAACCGGATCGGACCATGGCTTAATTGACAGCATTAAATAATGAGTAAACCATCTCTTGCCCGTGGGACCCGTGACTTTGGTCCGGAGCAAATGGCAAAGCGCACTTTCATTTTTGACACCATCCGGCGCTCCTTCCAACGATACGGCTTTCTTCCATTAGAAACACCTGCCTTCGAAAACCTGTCGGTACTGATGGGTAAATACGGAGAGGAGGGAGACCAGCTTCTTTTTAAATTACTGAATTCCGGTGATTTCAGCGGTAAGCTCACCGAGGACGACTGGAAAGAAGGCTACAAGCCACTCACTACTAAAATTGCCGAGAAAGGGCTGCGGTATGACCTGACTGTGCCTTTTGCGCGCTACGTGGTCATGAACCGCGGTACTTTGGCGATGCCATTCAAGCGGTACCAGATCCAGCCGGTATGGCGTGCGGATCGCCCTCAGAAGGGCCGGTATCGTGAATTTTATCAATGCGACGCCGATGTGGTGGGCACGGATTCGTTGCTTTGCGAGGCCGAGATCGTGATGCTTTTGCATGATATCCTGCCTGCATTGGGTATTAATAATTTCACAGTTAAGATCAATAACCGAAAAATCCTGACGGGCATCGCTGACATGATCGGGGCGCATGGCATGGAGGGACCGCTTTGTGTTGCGATTGATAAATTGGATAAAATCGGGAAGGAAAAAGTTGTTGAGGAACTCCTCGAACGCGGTTTCGCTTCTGATAGTATTGATAAGCTCGAACCGATTTTCAGTCTGTCGGGCAAGGAAGATCCATTTGCGGAATTGAAAAGCTGGTTAGCCGGATCGGAAGTGGCATTGAAAGGTATCCAGGAGCTGGAAGAAGTGTGGGCGATGGTGAAGATACTGGGATTGGAAAATGCGAAGATCGAGTTCGATGTGACGCTAGCGCGGGGACTTTCGTACTATACCGGCGCTATTTTCGAAGTGAAAGCCAATAACGTACAGATCGGCAGCATTTCGGGCGGTGGCCGCTATGATAACCTGACGGGTACTTTTGGCGTTCCGGGCATTTCAGGCGTGGGCATTTCGCTGGGAGTAGACCGTATTTATGATGTAATGGAAGAATTGAACCTCTTCCCTGAAAGCCAGAAGACGAGCACGAAGGTGATGATCTCGAATTTCGATGAGCAGGCATTTGTGTACGGCCTGGCGATCTTACCGAATTTTAGGAAAGCAGGTATCAATTCGGAGATTTATCCCGATTCGGTGAAGCTGAAAAAGCAGCTCGATTATGCGGATCGTAAGAGCATTCCATTTGTTATTTTAATCGGCTCCGACGAAATGCAGTCTGGTTTGCTGACTTTGAAAAACATGAAAACCGGCGAGCAGCAGAAACTGAAAACGGAAGATATCATAACTTTGCTCAACCGGGAAGATCAATAACCCTATTAAATACCGACAAACGGATGCGCGAGCAACCTATAACTTTATGAATGATAATATTTTAAGAATTGCCATCCAGAAATCAGGCCGGCTTAGTGAAGACTCTTTAAAACTGATCAAGGAATGCGGGATCCGCTTCGACAATGGTGCCGGTAAGCTGAAAACCGATGCTACGAATTTTCCTGCCGAAATCCTTTTTTTACGTGACGACGACATTCCCGGTTATGTGGAAGACGGGGTGGCGCATCTGGGGATCGTAGGGGAGAATGTTTCCGAAGAATCTTATAAAGATGTTGATACCGTTCATAAACTGGGCTTTTCCAAATGCCGGCTTTCGATCGGTGTGCTACGTGAGCACGAATATAATGGGGTGCAGGACCTGGAAGGCAAGAGCATTGCAACGACTTATCCACGTCTGCTCGGCGAATACCTGAAATCACACAATGTCAATGCACAGATCCACGAGATCAGCGGTTCGGTGGAGATCGCGCCCAGCATTGGCCTTGCGGATGCTGTTTGCGATATCGTGAGTTCGGGAAGCACTTTGCTGAGCAACGGACTGAAAGAAGTGGAAACCATTTTCCGTTCGGAGGCCGTCATGATTGCCGGCAAGAACCTTTCGCGTATTCAGAAGGACTTGCTGGATCAGCTTTTGTTCCGCATCAAGTCGGTGCAGGTTGCCAAGAATAACAAGTATATCCTGTTGAACTGCCCTACCAGTGCGGTGGAGAATATTACGAAATTTCTGCCCGGTATGCGATCCCCCACGATTCTCCCGCTTGCGACCGAAGGCTGGTGTTCATTGCATTCGGTGATCAACGAGAACGAGTTCTGGGAGAATATCGAAAAGATACGTCAGGCAGGAGCAGAGGGGATTCTGGTTATCCCTATTGAAAAAATGATTGTTTAATGATCCGGTAATGCCGGATGCGATGATTTTCGAAGGATATGAACATTATTCCATTTCCCGAAAGGGCGCAATGGCCTGCATTGCTGGCGCGACCCGTTCTGGAAGCGCAGGATATAGAAGCCAGGGTGGTACCCATTCTGGAACAGGTAAAGAAAGAAGGTGACGCCGGTATCAAGGCATTAGCCCTGAAATTTGATAAAACAGAACTGACTGAGCTCGCATTCTCGGCTGCTGACATTGATAAAGCAGGCGATTTGCTGGACGAAAAGTTAAAAGCGGCGATCGGTCAGGCTTACGAGAATATTTATAATTTTCACCGGAAGCAATTACAGCCCGTCGAGAAGGTGGAAACAATGCCTGGTGTAACATGCTGGCGTAAAAGTGTCGGGATCGAGAAGGTAGGGATCTATATCCCGGGCGGTTCGGCCCCATTGTTCAGCACCGTACTGATGCTCGGTATTCCGGCGCAGATCGCTGGCTGCAAAGAGATCGTGCTCTGCACGCCGTCCGATCACCCGGCAATCCTTTATGCTGCAAAGCTGGTGGGGGTGACCAGGGCATTCCGCATTGGTGGAGCACAGGCGATCGGGGCCATGGCCTATGGGACGGAGAGCGTACCCAAAGTCTATAAAATATTCGGGCCTGGTAACCAATATGTTACTACTGCCAAGATGCTTGTCAGTAAAGAAGGTGTTGCCATTGATATGCCTGCCGGACCTTCGGAAGTGGCGATCTATGCCGACGATACGGCGATTCCGTCTTTTGTCGCTGCGGATTTGCTTTCGCAGGCAGAGCACGGTGCCGATAGCCAGGTATTACTCGTCTCCACCAGTAAAAAACTGCTTTGTTCCGTTAATCTGACCCTGACCAGCCAGCTGGAAGAACTTCCGCGCCGGGATATTGCTGCCAAAGCCATGAGCAACAGCAAGGCCATTCTGCTCGAAACAGCGGAAGAGGCCATCGACATGCTCAATCAATATGCAGCAGAACACCTGATTCTGAGTGTGGCCGATGCCGAGGAAGTTACGGAAAAGATCATAAACGCCGGCTCGATATTCCTCGGGAACTATACCCCGGAATCGTGCGGTGATTATGCATCAGGGACCAATCATACGCTGCCTACCAATGGCTATGCCAGGGCTTACAGTGGAGTTTCGGTGGATAGTTTTGTGAAAAAAATCACCGTACAGCACATAACCCGGGAAGGAATCCAGGGCATCGGGCCGGTGGTGGAAGCGATGGCCGAAGCCGAATCATTGGATGCCCATAAGAAGGCCGTCAGTATTCGGTTACAAAGTCTTTTGTGAAAAATTTAGAAAACCGGGAAATTTGTCTTAAATTTAAGGACAAATTTCAACGGTCTAAATTTCAAGAAGATGACAGCACGAATGGTCAATGAATGCCTCGGAGGGTACCACGTTCTGAAACAGCCTATCAAGAACGACTTTGATTTGGCCCAGCTGGCCGAGCATGGAGTGCCCAAAGCCTCTATTCAGCATCTTGCCGATTCCATAGGGATGGATATCAAAGATGTAATCGCATTGCTGCCGATGACCTCCCGGAACCTGCAGCGCTACAACGATATCGACCTGCTGAGTAATGTCGTTTCGGATCATCTGATCTCGCTGGCCGATCTTTTTTCAGTAGGTAACCGGGTGTTAGGCAAGGAATATTTCCTGGATTGGCTGAACAACGAAGTGCCTGCGCTGGGAAGTGAGAAACCTTTCAGCTTTTTACGGACCCATGCGGGTATAGAGCTGGTCAAAACCGAATTGGGGCGCATGGAACACGGTATTTTTGCTTAATGGAGCTATTCAGGATAACGCGTGCCGAATATCAGGATGATTTGAGCGGAATAGGCGCCTTCTACTATGGAGGACGCTGGAATTCGCCGAGAAACGCCATGCTTTATACTTCTTCACACCGATCACTGGCCATGCTGGAAGTCCTGGTCCATTGGCATAAGACGGTGACTCCTCCCAACTATGTAATCGTATGCATTGAAGTCCCGGATCCCCTCGCGAGTGTGGTTGCACCCTATTTGTTGCCCGATTGGCCTGAAGACCAGCAGGTGACCAAGGAAATCGGTGACAGCTGGCTGAAAGAAGCAAACAGCCTTTTGCTCCGCGTTCCGTCGGTGGTGGTCAAAGCCGAGCAGAATTACCTGCTCAACCCCATGCATCCCAACGCGGCTTCCATTAAAATTACCGACATCGAGCCATTGAACTTCGATAAAAGGCTCTTTACATTGAGATAGAATACAACAAACGGCACCCGCCGTAATACACCAATAGTATGAATAACAATTTCGATTTAGCCAAGATCCTTCGCCCGCACATCCTCACGCTGGCCCCGTATTCATCCGCAAGAGACGAGTATACCGGCCATGTGGGAACATTCCTGGACGCCAACGAAAACCCTTACGGGTCGGTCACAAATGAGCATTATAATCGCTACCCCGATCCCTACCAGGCGGAGATCAAGCGAAAACTGAGCCCTATCAAGCATGTGAGCGCGGAAAGGACTTTCCTGGGTAATGGGAGCGACGAGCCGATCGATCTCCTTACCCGTGCTACCTGCGTACCCGGGCAAGACCATGTGATCATTCTGCCGCCTACCTATGGCATGTATGAGGTAAGTGCTTCCATTCATGATGTTAAAATTGACAGGGTATCGCTTACCAACGATTACCATATCGACACAGAAGCAGTTTTGAAGGCTGTAACGCCCCGGACCAAGATCATCTGGATCTGCTCGCCCAACAATCCTACGGGCAATGTCATGCAAGGAGAGGCCATTGAAACTATTCTGGAAAATTTCGGCGGACTGGTGGTGGTGGATGAAGCCTATATCGACTTTACCGATACGCCATCATGGATTCAGCATCTGGACAAATATCCTAATCTGGTGGTGTTACAGACCTTCTCCAAAGCATGGGGGCTCGCCGGTATACGGGTAGGAATGTGTTTTGCCTCGCCGGAACTGATCCGTGTCCTGAATAAAATCAAACCACCGTACAACATCAGCCTGCCGGCGCAGCAGGCATTGCTGGAAGGATTGGACGGGATCGGGAAGAAAGACCAGATGGTGGCCGATATCCTCCGCGACAGGGAAGTGCTTGCCGGCATGCTGCAAACGCTCCCGATCGTGGTCAAAATACACCCGACGGACGCCAACTTTCTGCTGGTCCAATTTGAAGACGCAAAAGGCGTTATGGACTATCTGATCCATGAGACGATCATCGTGCGTGACCGTTCCCGGGTACATTTGTGCGAAGGTTGTTTGAGAATTACGGTGGGAACAAAAGAAGAAAATGAACTTTTGGTCGAATCATTAAAGAAATACCAGCCAAAATCCGTTATTGTATAGCTGTTGTTCAGCGTTCCAGGAACATTTCCCCGATTTAATTAATTATGAAGAAATTAGCCTTAACTGTTATCTGCGCACTTTGTTTTGGAATGGCACACGCCCAATATGACAACTGGGCGGTTGGTTTTAAAGCAGGTGAACCCACCGGCGTCAATATCCGTAAATATTTCAACAATATTCAGGCGCTCGACGTGACGATCGGTACCTACGGAGGGATTCTATCCAACGACCGCAAATACCGGGGTGACAACGGGATTTATAAGAATGCAGGTTTGTCGCTTCAGGTACATTACCTGTGGCATACGCCATTGTTCAATTCGGAAGCCGTTCACGTTTACTACGGGCTGGGTGGCCAGATCAATAACCGCCGGTCGTATCCAAAGCGCCTGGCCGGACAGTACGAGAAAACCGTCACACTGGGAGGTTCGGTACTGGGTGGTTTTGAATATTACATTCCCGACAACCGTATTTCCGTTTTCCTTGAAGGAGGTACCTATGTGGAATTGCTGAGGAAGCCGTTTTATCTGAGCCCCAACATCTCCGCGGGTCTCCGCTTCAATCTCTGAGCGAATACTTACATCGAATGCACAAGAAAGCAGGTTAGCGCCTGCTTTTTTTGTTTAATTTGACCTCCGGTTTCTTTCGCTATATCCATTTCCAACACAAAGTGTTCAAAGTTTACAGTTCATCGGCAGGCTCGGGAAAGACCTACACCCTCACCAAGGAATACCTCAAACTCGCCCTGCATTCCAATTCGGAGACTTATTTCAGGAATATACTGGCCGTCACATTCACGAATGCGGCAGCCAACGAAATGAAGGACCGCATCCTGCTTATGCTGAGGACATTCTCGGCTTACGAGGCGCAGGATCCGCATCCGATGATGCGGGATGTAGTCATCGAAATGTATCCGGATACCGAGCACGACGCCCCGCTGTTTTTGGGAGCCTGCCAGCTGATCGCCGCCCGGGCCCAAATGGTATTCGGCCAGATACTGCACCGTTACTCCGATTTTTCGGTCATGACGATCGACAAGTTTACGCAGCGGCTCATCAGCAGTTTTACAGACGAACTCGGCATTCCCTTTGTGTTTGAAACCCAGCTTGACGGCGACCTGCTGGACGATGCCGTGGACCGGCTACTGGCCAGGATCGGGCAGGAGGGAGAGGAAATTCTGACCGACATCGTCGAAAAGTACTACCGCGAGAATGCCGAAGAAGGGAAAAGTTGGGGTACACTGCCCATGCAAATCCGAGACACGGCGGGTACGCTGCTCAGTGAGCAGAGTTACATGCAGATGAAACGCGTCGAAGACCTCAAAATGGAAGATTGGATCGCGATCCGGAAGCAAATGCGTGACTTCGTGCGGGGCCGGGAGGAGATGATGGCCAGGGATGCGAAAAATGCGTTGGAACTGATCCAATCCACTTATCTGTCGGAAAAAGACTTTCACCAGAGCGGCCGCGGTATCTACGGCTATTTCCGGGACAGAGCCGAAGCTAAAAAGCTATGGGCAGAGCCCAACTCCTACGTTTACAAAACAATCGGAGAAGGTGTTTGGTACGGAGCCAAGACAGCCGGACCGATCAAGGGCGAGATCGAACGCATGCGTACTGACCTCGAAAACTATTTTCACCAGATCGAAAACATCCGCTCGGCTGAAACGGAGAAGATAACGCTCTATAACCAGCTCGACAGGCATATTTACAACCTTTCACTACTGGGTGAGATCCGCAAGGAATTCGACGCATTACTGAAACAGAACAATCAGGTGCATATCTCGGATTTTAACCGGAAGATCGTCGACATCGTCGCTAGGGAGCCCGTACCTTTCATTTTTGAACGGCTCGGCGACAAGTATAATCACATCCTCGTGGATGAATTCCAGGATACCTCGAAGTTGCAGTTTGCCAATCTGCTGCCTCTCATCGAGAATGCATTGTCAAGCGGCTATTTCAACCTGATCGTAGGGGATGCGAAACAGTCCATTTACCGGTTCCGCGGTGGGGATATGGATCTGATCCTGCATTTGGCACAAAACCAGGTAATGAAGCTGGGCAGTTTACTGGGCAGCGGTCCATTCCATGAAGAGCGGTTGTTCAGCCTGGATAATTATTTGCATATCAACCATTTGAAGGTAAACCGCCGGAGCTATCGGGAGGTGACCGATTTCAATAACAAATTCTTTGGATTCATCGCCGAATCACTGGGAGAGGAGTATCCGCTGATCGGGGACGTGTACGACGAACATTTCAGTCAGGAAATACCGGAAGGTGTCAGCGAAGGAGGGCATGTCGAAATCGAATTTCTGGAAATGAACGAGGCTGCTGAAGAAGAGGGGGAAGAATCTTCGACAGACAATATCACAAAGCGGGCACTGGAACTGGTGGGCGAGTTGCGGGGAGCGGGCTATCAATGGCGTGACATTGCGGTGCTGTGCAGAAAGAAAAAGGAAGCGACGGCGCTGGCTAATGCGATGAAGGATTCGGGTTTCCCGCTGATTTCCGACGATGCCCTTTCGCTAGCCTATTCGCGTTCGGTGCATTTCGTGATTTCCTTCATGAAGGTCCTGCACAGCTCCGATCACCGCCTGGCGCGGTACGAGGCTGCCTACCTTTTCCATCAGGTGATCCGCCGTCAAAATCCGGCACCACAGGAATACGAGGCGATCCGGTTGCTTTGTGAAGAGCGCGGACTAGATAGCTTCCTCGATTATTTCCGGAAGTGGGACATCAGTATCACATCCTTCAAAATGCGCCAGGTATCGGTTTTTGAACTGACGGAGCTCTTAATGCAGCAATTTGGCTTGTTCAAAAGCCAGTTTGAAAACGAATACCTGTTCCGGTTCCTCGATGTGGTCCTCGAATTCGGTAACAGGAAAAGCAACCACCTGGGCGATTTTCTGGCCTATTGGGAATCAGCCAAATACAAATTTTCCATCACCGTGCCGGATGGCACCGACGCGATCCGGATCACGACCATCCATAAGTCCAAAGGGCTCGAATACCCCGTAGTGATCATTCCCTATGCGCAATGGAAGGTTACACCCAATGCCCGGCTCGACAGGCTTTGGGTGGATCTGGACGACGTCGACTATGAGGAGATCAAACTGCCTGAGCGCCCTGCATATGCAAATTCCAAACTGCGGAGTTCCATGGTTTCAGTCGTAAAAGACCTTGAAAATACCCCGGTAGCAGCGCAGTACCGCGACGAGCGCACCCGAACCCTGGTCGAGAACCTGAACTTGCTGTACGTGGCCTTTACACGTCCTGTGCAACGCCTGTACGTACTGGCAAAACGGGAGCGCAGATGGGAAACGGGCCAGCAAATCAACCATTGGTTGCGGGACTACCTCAACCAGGAAGGCTTTACACCGGCCTGGGACGAAACCCTGTCCCGGTACGTCATTTCGGAAGGACGGGGCGGGTTGCGTCACGCACACGTCAGCAAAGGCGCGGAGCCGTTTGTACTGACCAATATACTGAGCAACGACCGTACCGAATCGCTCCGTCTCCGCCGGATGGCCGATCGCATTTTTGACGTTCAAACCTTCGAACCGCGGCGCGACCGGCTGCAAAAGATGCGTTATTTGCTGACGAGGCTGAAAGCCATTTCGGATCTGCCCGAAGCTTTGGAAAAACTGGTGGGAGAGGGAATTTTTACCCGAAAGGAAACCCATGAAATCGAGAATCTGACTGTATCCCTGTTGCAGGACCCGTCATTGCAAGTATTATATCAGGATGAAAACAGCATTCAGATCAATAAGGAACTGCTGATCCCCGGCGGTAAAATGCTTCATATAGACCGCGTTGTGCTTCGACCGGGTGGCGAGTACATCTTTATGTCCTTCGTCGGAGGCAATAGTGCCGACGAGCCGCGTCGGCATTTACGTAAACTGATCGCCGCCTTTGCGGACGCAGGTAAAGCTTCCCGTGGGGTGCTGCTCACGCTGGAAGACGAGCTGACAGAGTGGGTGTAAAAGTAGAAGTAATTTTAAACAGGCACGGAGCTCCGTTTAAAAATCGCGCCAAATCTGCCGAAATACCGTCAGAATGCATTATTTTTCCAAATAATCTACACAACACGCATTAGGTACTATTTCTACACGTCCATTCAACGTTTATGCAGCTTACATTTCAGCGCCAGGTCTTACTGGGAATCTCGTTTTCAATTCTTTTGGTGCTAGCTGTCGGTTACGTCTCCTACAATGCGATCATCATACAGCAGCAGAATGCAGAGTGGGTGGACCATACCAGGGAGGTAATACGCGTTTCCTCTGTTCTGAAGAATCGTTTACTGACCGCCGAGGCCAACGTTCGCGGGTTTGCAATTACCGGTAATGGCTCCTTTGAAACCGCTTATTTGCAGGCTTCCAACGAGATATGGGACCAAACGGACGCTTTCCGTAAGCTGGTCCGGGATAATAAGACACAAAGTGCGCGGGTCGATTCGCTAACCGGTCTGTTGCAGATGAGGCTATCGCTCATGCATCGTCAGTATGAAATTATAAAAGCCGGAAAATATAACGCCGATACCATTCAAAAAATCGTGCTCGCCGGAAAAGAGGTGGCTTCGCAAATCGAATTCAATTTTCGCCGGATAGAAAATGTGGAGGAGGGGCTGCTTACCGAAAGGGAGCAGGCCGCCGCGATCAGCTCCTCGCGGGCCAAGCAGTACATTTTACTGGGTTCCTCGGTGTTTTTCCTGGTAATCCTGTTGCTGTACTATTTCATTCGCAAGACCTATCTTGCACAGACTGCGTCCGAAAATGCGAAGTCGCTCGCCAATAAGCAGCTGGAAAAATTAGCTGTGGAGGATCAGGAAAAAAACTGGATACTGAATGCTGCCATGGAGCTTTCGAGCGCGGTGCGTGGAGAGCCTACTCTGGCGGAATTGTCTGATCAACTGCTGCATAGCCTGGCCACAATCACCGGGGCGCCGGTGGCGGCAATGTACCTGGTGACACGGTCCGGGAATGTGCTCGAACGGTCGGCCATGTACGGAACATCCGAACCGGATGCTGTGCCTACGTATATCCGTTTCGGTGAAGGTATACTTGGTCAGGTGGCCTCCGACGGGTTGGATGTCAAACGGCTTGATGTTAGCCCCGGATATCTCAGGGTGCAGACGGCCACCGGCCAGATGAGTCCGGGTGTGGTTTTGCTGAAAAATATCCGGTTCGACAACGCAGTGACTGCATTGATAGAGATCGCGTACTTGCAGGATCCGGGCGTGAAAACATTGAAATTGCTTGAAATGGTGTCCGATAACGTTGCTGTCGCCATTATGGCGGCACATGCCCGGCAGACCGCCAACGAGCTGCTTGAAAAAACACAATTGCAGGCCGAAGAGCTGGAAAGTCAGCAGGAAGAACTGCGGGTGACGAACGAGGAGCTCACCCGGCAGACCTCGTTGTTGCAAGTTTCGGAGGAAGAGCTCCGCGTGCAACAGGAGGAATTGAAGCAGATCAATACGGAGCTCGAAGAAAAAGCATTCATGCTGGAAGAGCAGAAGAGCACGATCGAAGAGGCGCGCGACCAGATCCAGATCAAAGCCGACGAACTGGAACGAAGCGGACGTTTTAAGAGTGAATTCCTGGCCAATATGAGCCATGAACTCCGTACACCGCTCAACAGTATCCTGATCCTTTCCCGCATCCTGGGCGAAAACAAAGGAGCAAGACTCAGCGAAGAGGAGCAGCGTTACGCATCGGTGATCTACAATTCGGGTAACGATTTGCTGACGCTCATCAATGATATTCTGGATCTGGCAAAGGTAGAAGCCGGTAAAATAGAGCTGATCCACGAGCATGTAGCCACAGAACGCATCCTGTCGGAAGTGAGGAACACATTCCAGAAAGTGGCTGAAAACAAGGGGCTTGTATTGCAGATTGATAAGACCGAGGCGTGCCCCGACAACCTGTATATCGATCATATCCGGTTGTTGCAAATCCTGCGTAATCTGATTTCCAATGCGGTGAAGTTCACTTCCGCGCCCGGTAAAGTCTCCCTGCGCATCAATCTCGCGGGCGACCAGCTGCATTTCGAGGTCGCCGATACCGGAATAGGGATTCCGTTCGAGAAGCAAAGCTCGATTTTCGAGGCATTCCAGCAGGCCGACGGTTCTACAAGCCGCAAATATGGGGGGACCGGTCTGGGATTGTCGATCAGCCGAGAACTCGCCGGCCTTTTCGGTGGCTCCATTGCATTGAAAAGCACGCCCGGAGAAGGATCCGTATTTACGCTGAGAATACCTTTGATCGCGGAAGAGGAAAAAGAGACGGAGGGGCAAACCGAGGTGGTGAAGGCGGCCGTTCCATACGCAGCTTCGATTACCCCGCCAGCGACCGACAATGGCAAGGCACGCAGGCTGCTTCTGATCGAGGACGATGAATATTTTGCCGCCGACATGTCTTCCAAAGCCAGGGAGAGCGGTTTTGAAGTTCAGACAGCGGCGGATGGCCGGAGTGGGCTGGAATTGGCAAAGACGTTTAACCCGACAGCCATCATCCTGGATATGAACCTTCCGGATATTTCCGGCAAGGAGGTTTTGAAAGAACTTAAAAACGACACACGGACCCGTCTGATACCTGTTCACACGGTGTCGTCGGGGGATTATATGGATGAGGATCTGCTCAGGAGCGGCGCGATCGGTTTTATGCAAAAGCCCGTTGATGAGCGGTCGGCGCAACATATTTTCAATGCATTGAAGCTGGAAGGGAAAGACCTGGATAAGCAGCGCATTCTGCTCATCGAGGATGATGCTTACCAAAGTCAATACCTGGGCGAATTCCTGGCCGGAAACAACATTTTTGTGCTTTATGCCTACACGGCGCAAGAGGCACTGCGTATCCTGGAACGCGATACCGTCGATGGCATCATCCTCGATGTGCGGTTGTCGGATATGAATGGGATCGATTTACTCGACGTCATCAAGCAGAATATCGAATGGAACAGCATTCCGGTGGTCGTCAATACGGCTGAGGATCTCACTCAGTCGGATCTGGGCCGTGTGATGAAATACGCGCATCCGGTGGTGATCAAGACCAGGAAATCGAACGAACGTCTGCTTGACGAGGTGAAACTCTTCCTGAAAAAGATCCAGCCGAAGGTGAAAGAGCCTGAGGTGCGGGAAGAGCTATTCAGCAATCCGGTAGTCAATTCGGAGCAGATATTTGTAGGAAAAAAAATACTCCTGGCGGACGACGATATGCGCAACATTTTCGCATTGAGCGCAGTGCTGGAAGAGGCCGGGTTCAGTATCGAAATCGCTACGAACGGCAAGGAGGCGATTAGAAAGCTGGAAGAAACGGAAGGGGTCGAACTGATACTGATGGATGTGATGATGCCGGAAATGGATGGTATCGAAGCAACGCGGCTGATCCGGCAGCAGAACAGATGGGTAAATATCCCGATCATCGCCGTGACGGCCAAGGCCATGCAGGGCGACCGGGAGCAATGCCTGGAAGCAGGTGCCAATGACTATATTTCCAAACCGGTGGATGTGGATAAACTGCTGTCGCTCATTAAAGTCTGGTTGCATTCTGCTTAGTTATGGTTTTAATGGAATATTCTGAGCTGGAAGTATTGATCAGGCGTATCCGCGAAATTTCGGGTTTCGACTTTTCGGGGTATGCGCGCCCATCCCTGCTCCGGCGTGCGAGTCGTTACCTCACCAGGCACCGGATGGACCTGGATGCATTGCTGACGCATATCGAACCCGGCGGAAGCATTGTGTATGACCTGATTCAGGAGTTGACGGTCAACTATTCCGAAATGTTCCGGGACCCGGAGTTTTTTATCAAAGTCCGGACGGAAGTTTTCAGTTACCTGGAATCCTATCCGATGCTGCGGTTCTGGGTGGCGGGTTGTGCATCGGGCGAAGAGGCGTATTCGATCGCCATCCTGTTGCAGGAGGCCGGGTTTATGAACCGCTCGCTGATATACGCGACGGATCTGAGCAACCGGGTACTTTCGGCGGCGCGGGAAGGGGTTTTTACGTTGAGCAATGTGCGTACATTTTCGGAGAACTATATGCAGGCAGGCGGTTCGCATTCATTATCGGAATACTACCATGTTGCTTACAGCAAGGCGGTAATATCTCCCGAACTAAGGAAGAACATCGTTTTTTCCATGCACGACCTCACCGGCGATGGCGTTTTCAATGAGTTTCAGTTTATCAGCTGCCGGAATGTAATGATCTATTTCACACTGGAGCTCAGGCAAAAAGTATTCCGGCTTTTGTATGATAGTCTCAGTATGTTAGGTTTTCTTTGCCTCGGAAAGCGGGAAACATTGCGCTATTCCGGGCTGGAAGATCATTTCAAGGTAATTGATGCGACGCTGAACATTTACCAGAAAATCAAATGAAAGCACCGGACGACGAACCGCTAAGCCTGGTACTGATCGGTGGCTCGTCGGGCAGCTTTGCCCTTTTTGAAGAAATAATCAGAATGCTGAAAGGTCCTCTGTCTTTTGCATTGATTTTTGTGCTGCACAGGGGTAAATCGAGTACTGCTGTTTTGCCGCAATTATTCAGGAATAAAACGAATGTATATATGAGTGAGCCTTATCACCTGGATCGCATAGAGCAGAACAGCATTTACTTTGCCTACCCGGATTACCATTTGCTGGTCGGGCCGGACCGGCGGTTTTATTATGATTTTTCGGACAAAGATTTTTTCTCCCGGCCTTCGATCGACGCCACTTTTATTTCAGCGGCTGTTTCGGGTATCCCGGTGAAGGCTGCGATGCTGTTTTCAGGTTCCAGTGCCGACGGTGCCATGGGCATGCGGGTTTTGGCGGAAAAGGGGTTTGCAACCTATGTACAAGACCCGGATCATGCGGAATCGCCCAGGATGCCGGCCGAAGCGCTCCGTCAGTATGAAAAGCATACGATACTGCGGAATAGCGATTTGTTTTCAGTGATCAACGACTTACTTTATTAGCCACTCAACGTAATTCATGGAAAATACAAAAATTTTATTGCTGGATGACCGGGAGGAAAACCTCTTCTCACTCAAAGCGATCCTAAACCGCGACGATATAGATATCTATGCCACCACTTCGCCCAACGAGGCTTTAAGGATCGTATGGGAGAGTGATATAGCGGTGGCCCTCGTGGATGTGCAAATGCCCGGCATGGACGGTTTCGAATTCGCGGAAACGCTTTTTTCCAACCCGAAAACCCGCGAAATCCTGATCGTGTTTGTGACTGCCATTTCCAAGGAGACTACGTATGCAGTTAGGGGTTTGAAAACAGGCGCCATCGATTACCTCTACAAACCGCTCGACCCGTACATCACCAACGCGAAAGTCGATTCGCTGATTAAACTCGCGCGGAGTCAGCGGGAAATCAGGGATAAGAACAAATTGCTTGAAAACTACGCGACGATCGTTCTGAATTCGCCGGACATCATCGCCACCGTTGAGCCGGAAACAGGTTCTATACTTTCGGTTAATCCTTCGGTAGAAACCATTCTCGGCGTGCTGCCGGCCACATTGGTGAAAACATCCATTCTGGACTTGCTGGTGGACCCCCTGCGCTCTTCACTGCGGGAAGTGCTTGTGAAGCGAAGCTATGTAGGAGGGGAGACCATCGTGGTGGAGGATCAGTTTTATGGCAGATTGCGGCAGCCGGTCTGGCTGGAACTCCGCATTATGTATAAAAACCGGCTGCTGTTCGTTAACCTGCACGACGTTGAAAAGCGCAAGGCACACGAACTGGCGCTGATCGACGCCCAAACGCAGGCGGAAAAGGCACGCAAAACGAAGGAAGCCTTCCTGGCGAATATGAGCCATGAGATCCGGACGCCGTTGAATGGTATTATCGGGCTGGGTAACCTGCTGGGTGCGACCGAATTGAATGGCAGCCAGCGCGAACTCGTCGATATGCTGAGGCAGTCTTCCGGGTCGTTGCTGAACATCCTGAATGACATTCTTGACATCTCTAAAATTGACGAAGGCAAGTTCTCGATTATCCCGGTATCGACAGACGTGCGCCTCCTGGCCAAAGGCATTATCGATCTGATGCAGTTCAAGGCCGACGAGAAAAAGCTGGAATTGAAATGCGTCATGGGAGAGGGAGTACCCGAATGCGTGATAGTAGACGGAATGCGGCTAAACCAGATCCTGCTGAACCTGGTAGGCAACGCCCTGAAATTCACGGAGACTGGTAATGTGGTACTGAAAATAGAGCATTTAGCAGAAAGCCAGGGAGGCCACACGATCCGGTTTGCAGTGGAGGACACCGGTATCGGCATGTCTGAGGAACACCTAGCCAATATTTTTTCGGAATATGGCCAGGCCTCCGAGAACATCTCGCACCAGTATGGCGGCACCGGCCTCGGACTGACGATCTCCCAGAAGCTTGTCCGTTTAATGGGAAGTGAACTGGAAGTCAACAGCCGGTACAATCACGGCAGCCAGTTCTTCTTTACGCTGATCCTGCAAGACGCCAATGAAAAGGTGGAGGAAGCCAGGCCGGTTGTTCCGTTTCAGGAGCTGCCGCCTTTTGAAGGGAAGCGGGTGTTGGTTGCGGAGGACAACCCCATTAATGCACTTTTACTTAGAAAATACCTGAAAACCTGGCAATTAGATGCAACGATCGTCGGGAATGGGAAGGAGGCGATAGAGCAGCTGCGTGAGGCGACGTTCGATCTGATCATTATGGACACCCGTATGCCGGAGATGGATGGTTTCCAGGCCGCCCGGTTTGCGCGGGAGGAATTACGGATCGACACGCCCATCTTATCGCTGTCGGCAACCGTGCTCCCGGAAGAAGTGGCCCAGGCGCTTGAGGCGGGTATGAACGACACACTTTCGAAGCCATTTGAACCTGAAAAACTGCATAGAAAGATTGAAACGCTCCTGTCGGCGGTGTTGCCGGGCTGAGGTGCAACGATTTGTTGCAGTTTATCGTAATGATTAATTGCAGGATTTCGTTGTTACAAGAGTAATTCTAATCGTTATAACCAACAAAATGAAAACTATTAAAAACAGTTGGTCTCTGCTACTGTTGATTGCCCTCGGCGCTTGCAGCTCCTCTAAAACCATGCCCTATGAATCGAAGTGGAATGCACCGTTCTCGTATGTCGACGAGATCAAGCCCGACCAGCAGGACCAGCGTTCCCGGTTGAAATACGGGATCATCAACGACGACCAGTACGTATACATTACATTGAAAACCAAGGACCCGTCCACGATCCAGAACATCCTCGGCAGTGGTCTTAAAATCGCATTCAGCCCGGAAGGACAGCGGAAAGAATCGTATGCGCTCACATTTCCGGTGGTAGCGAAGGAGGATAGGAAAGCATTGCGCAGGATCGAGACAGACCTTCCCAATAGCCTCGGACTTGATTTACTACTGGATTCCTTCAATAAGGAAGCGGTTTGGAAAGATAAAGAAGGACAGCACCTGATCGACCTGGTGCGGCCTGACGGCAGCATCAAATCACGGATTTCGATGGATCGCAACGGAGAGCTGACCGAGCAGATCGCCATCCCGTTTGCATTAATGGCTGTGAATGCCAGAGAATCATCTATGATCGGGATGAGCATCAAGGTCGATGGACAATCGTCCTCCAATTCCGGGTTCAGCCCGCGTATCGGCATCGGCCTCGGTGGTGGTATCGGTATGGGTGGTGGAATGGGTGTGGGCATCGGCACCGGCGGCTATAATTCCCGCTACAACGGCAACGACCGGAATGTGGATATCCGGCTGGAAGTGCAGCTGGCACGAGCCAATTAAGTGTTGAATTGAAACGCCATATCGGACCCGTCGGGCAACGCCCGACGGGTCCTTTTTTTAATCAGATCCGTGTGTTGTTCGGGCGACTGTAAACAACCTGTATAACGCCGATATTACGCATCAGAAAGGCCGCTTCGCAGTAGCAAAGGTAATAGATCCATTTGCGGATAAATGCTTCATCGAAACCCAGTCCCTGCACAAGGGAGAGATTTTCCAGGAATTTCAGAAGCCACAGCCTCAGTGTTTTGGCATAATGCAGTCCAAATTCTTTCAGATCGATCATCGTCAGATCACCTGTTGCATTAATCGCCCCATTCATTGCCCCGACCGACGGTAACAAGGACCCGGGGAAGATATGCTTCTGGATCCAATCCACGCCTTTGCGTAAACTGTGGTAGCGCGAATCCGGGCAGATAATGACCTGCACGGCCAGTAGGCCATCTTTTTCAAGCAGTTGGGCACACTTCCGGAAATAGGATTTCAAATAGCGGTGCCCCACGGCTTCGAGCATTTCGATGGAGACGATCTTGTCAAACTTGCCCGAGATGGTTCGGTAATCCTGCAAAAGTACCTTCACGCGGTGTGATAAACCGGCCGCGGCTATACGTTGGGTAGCCAGTTGCTGCTGTTCCACGGATAGGGTGAGGGAAGTAACCCGACAACCGTAGTTGCGAGCCATGTGAATGGCGTTGGCACCCCATCCGCTGCCGATTTCGAGCACATGATCGGTGTGTTGCAGGTTCAGCTTGCGGCAAAGCCGGTCGTATTTCTCAGCTTGCGCTTCTTCCAGCGTCATATCATTTGTCCTGAAATAGGCGCTGGAATAGGTCAGGGTCGGGTCGAGGAAAGTCGCAAAAAAGTCGTTGCTGAGGTCGTAATGCGCGGAAATATTCTTCCTTGCGCCAGCCATGGTGTTCGCGCGGCCATTGTGCACGATTTTGTTTAGAAACCGAAGGACATTGGTCGAAAAGGAGCGGACACGACTGCCGGATACGCCGGGTGCATGTTCAATATTCAGCAGCACCCAGGCTACGACGTCGGTCACGCTTTCGGTGTCCCACAAGCCTTCGGTATATGCTTCTCCAAAACCAATGTCCCCGAAGAGCACCACTCTTTTGAAAAATTCCGGATCATTCACGCGTACGGATGCGCGCAAATCGTGTTCTCCATTGCCAAAACCGACGATTTCACCGTCGGGTAAATGCAGAAAGAGTCTGCCCAGCTTCATTTTACCCAGCTGTTTGTAAACAAGGTTTTGATAGAATCCGGGTTTTGACTTTGCAATGTCGGGGACGGCAGTGTGTCGGGCCTTTTCCAGCATGGTTTGTTCCTGATTAGGGTTTGTAGGGCCTGAAAACCTGTTTCTGCATGAAAGGGTTATCGGCTTTCCGTATGAAACGCAGTCTGCGCGTCCAGAGCAGGAACGCCTGCCAGTGGATCATCGCGATGACTTTGAGGGTGATCAATGGAAATGAGAAAAAGAAATACAGCAGATTTGCATCTGTCAATTGCTTTCGCTGGCCTTTCAGCGAGCTTAAAAACAGCAGGTTACCGTCCTGGTCATAGTCGTTGATATGCACATGGAGGGCTTCATCGGGTATCGAAAGTTTGAAATGGAAACGGGTATCCAGAGCCATGAAGGGTGAAACGAAAAATTCCTTGGGCGTATTTAGTTCAAAGCGTTGGTTGTTCAGCTGTCCGGCGCCGAGGAAATAGGGCTTCATTTCTCCGAATGTGTTACCCACCTCCACGACGGCACATAACGGGCGTTCGTACTCGTCGTAGCAATAATAGAAAGAGACGGGATTGAACTGATAGCCGAGTGTGCAAAGGTTGGTCAGCACCATGATACGCCCTGTCCCGATCGCAACGCCATTCTCGGCCAGGTAGGTGGTCAGCTGTTCCCGGATGTTCCGGCTGCGGTCCGGCTTTTCCCTCGGCAGCTGCAAATGGTCCTTGTCCCGGAAATTGAAAATATTGAAACGGTTCCGGCTCATCCACCAAAGCTTCCGGTGCAGGTGGTCCAATTCCTCCAGATTCAGGTAAAACAGGAATATATTGTACTGAAAGTAATGCGCCTTCGGGCTTAGCCGCTTGTGCATTACAGTGGCCTTGTATAAGCATGAATGGAGTGCTGTCGCTTTCATATCCTGATATACGATGTTCGCATTTCTTTGGATGAGAGCCTTAGAGAACATTTTTGCCGGTTAATTGCGAGCAGAGGTTCACTGCGCTTGCAAACGCATCTTCATGAAAGCCGTACTTGAAATAACTGCCGCAGAAGTAGATCGGCCCGCCGGCATTCAATACGTTGAGCTCCGCTTGTGCGTTAATGGCCGGAATGTCGAACAGCGGGTGTTCATAGTCGATTTCACGAATGATTTTCCGGTGATCCAGGTCGTCCTGCGGGTTAATGGACAGGAAGTAGTTTTCCTGATCTGAAACGTTCTGGAGGCGGTTCATCCAATAAATGGTGCTGGGTCTCAGACGCTCGTTTTCGCGGGTAATGCGGTAGTTCCAGCTGCTCCATGCCAGCTTTTTCCCGGGCATTATCGCCGCATCGGTGTGCAGGACGGCTTTGTTGTGCTGGTATTTAAAGCAGGACAGGAGGCGCTGTTCAGCATCTGTGGGAACGTCGAGCAGGCGCAGCGCCTGGTCTCCATGGGTGGCCACGATCACCCGGTCGTAGCGCTCAGAGGTTCCGTCCGTGCATTGTACGATCACGCGACCGTCCGCACGAACCAGTTTCGCGACTTTTGCATGGGTCCGTATCTTGTCCCGGAAAGGTGCGATCAGCAGCTCGCGGTACGACTGGCTGCCCTGATGAAGCGTATACCACTGATGCTGTGTGTCGAGTCCTAGAAATCCGTGATTTTTGAAAAACCGGACCAGTGTAACAACCGGAAAATCGAGCATTTCTTCCATCGGGGTCGACCATACTGCCGAGCTCATCGGTATCAGGTACTTCCAGAGCATATCGTCACCATATCCTTTTTCGCGTATGTACCTGCCCAGTGAATGGCCGGCGTATTCGGGGGCGTCGAGGATGGCGATGCTCTCCCGGTTGAAGCGGGCGATCTGGGCCAGCATTTTCAGGTAGGGGATGTTGAACAGGTTTTTGCGCTGCGCAAACAGGTGATTAATGCTGGTACCGCTGTATTCCAGCCCGCTGGGCTTGTGCTGCACGCTGAACGACATGTCGGTTTTCCGGATCGGGGCGTGGATCCGATCAAAAAGCTTGCACAGGAGCGGATAAGTCTGGAAACTAAAAACCATAAAACCGGTATCAATGTAAACGGGCTTGCCCCGCTCGTCGACGGTGACGGTATTGGTGTGCCCGCCTACATAGTCATTTTGTTCATAAAGGGTGATGTCGTCGTGTGCGTTCAGGAAATGGCCGCAGCCCATTCCGGCGATTCCGGTACCTATGATCGCTGTTCTCAGCATGTTATCGGGTGACTGTATTTAGAAAATAGGATACGGCGTAGGTGGAAAGTTGTCCACCCGGGCCATTGATGCTGTAATCGAAGCCGTGCGTCGCCCAGGGGAGCGTCAGCAGGTAATGCCTTACGTGGTGCCCTGCCAGTTTCTGATTCAGCCGTCGGCTGTGCTCATAGTCGACGAGCACGTCGTTTTTGCCGTGAATGAGTAAGGTAGGCGGTGATAGCGGTGTGACGAAACGAATGGGGGAGCTGTCTTCGTATTGCTTCACAAAGCGGTCGTAAGGCCCGCCCAGATAGTCTTCCATTACCTTTCTGGAATCCATGATCAGCGGATTCGATGGAATGGAATACCCCCAGACCATATCGGCAGGCCCGTAAAAGTCAATTACACCTTTGATTGACGGATCATGCAGCGTATAAGCAGCGAGTAATGCGATCTGCGCCCCCGCGGAACGTCCGAGCAGGACAAATCGGCTGGTGTCGATCTGCCAGGCTTCCGATTGGGTGCGAAGAAACCGGATGGCCTGCTTCACATCTTCCACAGGTGCGGGTGACTGCGCTTGTGGTGCCAGCCGGTAGTTGATCGCCGCCACATGATACCCCTGCATAGCCAGAATGCTGTTCAATTCGGGTAGTTGCGTGTTGTCCCCGCTTTTCCATGAACCCCCATGCACCACGATGACACACGGCTTCGGACCTTTATACACCGACGGATAGAAATCGAGTGAAAGTGGTTTTACGCTGTCATTACAGTATATTTTACGTTGATAAGGGAAAGGTTTAACATTGTTAAATAATCTAACAATATCAAATGGACTTGTCGAAAGCAGGCGTACTGGTCTGAGCGCCGGGCCGAATGCCTCTGACAACCCATGAGTTAGCGTCCGCTTCATCATACCGGCGCGTATTACCGGCGTGCAGAAAAGGATCAGCGCTCCCGCCAGCAGGATCATGCATGCAAACGGGTAAGTACTGCTCCGGATGTTCAGAAGCAGCAACACGACCGTGATCGCAACCGGGAGCCAGGGAAATTCATCGATCATGATCGCAAGCAGCCAGAACGGGTAAGCCGGTGCAGGGAATATCGTGAGCAGCGATATGAGGAAAAGCGCGACGCAGAGAATCAGCTTAGGCATAGGAATGGGGTTTTTCGAACAGATAGTGGCTCACGATCCACTCATTCCCCGCGTTGAAGCTCCACAGCTCGGCGCAGGACATGAAGAACACCCGCCAGTAAACCCACCACTTCAGGGCCTGCGATTTGCCGTAAGTCGTCTCGAAAACAGGCATGATCTGTTTTTTGTGCAGGTCCATGTTAGCCAGCCAGGCTTCCGCCGTTTTTCCATAGTGGTTGCCGCTCACATGCCAATGGTTTTTCACCGTCAGATCGTCGTTGAAATAGAACATGAGATCGTCGCTGGGCATGACACCGCCGGTAAAGAAGTATTTGCTCATCCAGTCTGTTTCATCCACCACCTCGAAAAGATAAGCATATGCACGATGCGTGAAGATGTGAATGAAAAGCTTACCGTCGGGTTTCAGGAAAGAGGCGACCTTGGCGAGCAACAGCTGATAATTACGCATGTGCTCAAACATTTCCACCGAAACAACCCTGTCGAAGCGTTGGTCGGTCTGGAAAGCATTCATGTCGGCAGTCAGCACGGTGAGGTTCGTGATGTCCCGCTCCGCAGCCTGGCCATCGATGTATTGTTTCTGAGTCCGGGAGTTAGAGACGACTGTGAAATTACTTTGCGGATATCGCGCAGCCATAAACAGTGAAAGGGAGCCCCACCCGCAACCGAGTTCGAGTACCTGCTGACCGTCGGCTAGTCCGGCCCGTTCACAGGTGAGTTCAAGCATATCTTTTTCGGCCGTGTGGAGATCAGCGACGCCAGGTTTCCAGTACCCGGATGAGTATTTGAGATGTTTGCCAAGGCAGTATTGATAGAATTCTGTTGGTACCTCGTAATGCTGTTCGTTGGCATCGGCGGTGTTGACCGCAATGGGGGATGCTTTGAGTTTTTCGATGAATGAAGCTAAATGTTCCTGCTGCTGTTCCACATTGTCCTTATGCTCGCTGTCCAGCCGTTGTTGCAGGAGTTGCCTTATCCGCATTCGGATAAGGAAGTCCGGGATCAGGTCTTTTTCCAGCATGCTGTCGAGCCACATAGATGTCGGAGGGAAATTGGTTTTTAACCTACGATGGAAGGTTATTGTTTGGATTGAAAATCGGGGAGATTACTCGCCTCAGTCCGCGGGAACCAGGGAATGAATGCGCTGGTTTCACGCTGGTACTGTTTGTAAAGCTCCCCCTTGGATCTGATGGCTTGTTCCTCGGTGGCGGGGATACCTGTTACGCGAAGCAGCAGGTAGAGGATGATCGCAGGACTGACTAGGCCCAGATAGCCTAATGGCGAGCTCAATGCAAACCCGGCGAAGGAAACCCATATCAACCATTCGAAAAAGTAGTTGGGGTGACGGGAATAACGCCATAGCCCGACGTTGCAAACTTTTCCCCTGTTTCCCGGATCCATTTTGAAATGTTCCAGCTGCCAGTCCGCCAGGGCTTCACCTCCGAGGGCTACCAGCCATAAGGCAGTTGCAATGTATTCAAAAACGGAGAGCTCCGCTGCCTGGTTGGCCGTTGCGATGAAAAATGGGGTGGCTAGCAGCACGTTGGACAAGCCCTGTGCCTGAAAGAACCAGAAAAGCCGTCGGTCGGCGTGCGGCGCCCAATCCTTCCGCAACTGCGCGTAGCGTCCTTCCTCTTCGTGTATGTGGGCAAGCACGCGCCTTCCCAGGTGCGTACCTAACCGTAATCCCCATACGATCACCATCCCGCACAAAAGCCAGACGCGCTGCGGAAAGCCGTTGGCAAACCCCAGTAGCAGTAATGCGATAACCGGGAAATTGTAGGACCAGAAAATATCCACCACACCGCCGTTCCGGATACGGTATGCCCAAATCCAGACTACCGCCATAATCGCTGCACACGCCAGCAGGCTGAGCACAACCGGCAGCATCGCACCAGAAAGCCCCAATGCCGCGGAAAGATTGATTGCCATGCCGGTTGTCGCAACGAGATAACCCGTGCCGATGGGGATGATACTGAAACTGGTTTGGAGGGCGGCGGTCATATTTAAGTTCTCGGCCTAAAACAGGAACATAATTTGCTATTCTGTTAATGTATACGAATTTTGGGTTCAACAAGATTGATCAAAACCCGGATTGTGCGGACAATGCCCGGATTATCGCCTGTAACCGACTGATTGTGAATAAAAGCAGCGTTAAAAAGTTTTATAATTTCCTCAGATTCCGTCGGGACTTCACCCGATACAGTCTGCGGAAGGCCCGGAGCTACGAAATCATCATATTCTGGCTTAAAAGTATCCTGACCCGCACACAGTTCCTGATCTTTTCGGGTGTGCTGGTGGGCATTACCTGCGGACTGGCGGGCGTGCTGCTCAAATCGCTGGTGCATTACATCCATTACGTGATCACCTACAAGGTGCATTTCGAAGAACAGGTATTCTTCTACATTCTGTTTCCCTTTTTGGGCATTGTGTTGACCACTTTGGTGGTGATCTTCGTATTTCAGGGGCAGGACCGGAAGGGTATTCCGGCGATCCTGTATGAAATTGCAAGAAATTCGAGTGTCGTGTCATCTGTGAAAATGTACTCGCAGATCGTCCAGAGTGCCATTACCGTCGGGCTGGGAGGGTCGGCCGGACTCGAAAGCCCCATTGCTGTCACCGGCGCCGCGATCGGGTCCAATTTTGCCCAGACCTATAAGCTCGACTATCGGGAAAGGACGTTGCTGCTGGCGGCGGGTGCCACAGCGGGTATCGCATCGGCATTCAATGCGCCCATTGCCGGGATGATGTTTGCATTCGAAATATTACTCACCGGAGTGGTTTTTTCGGATTTCTTACCGTTGGTCGTGGCCGCGGTATGCGGCAGTCTCACCTCCAAGATCCTGCTCAAAGAGTCGGTGCTTTTTCAATTCAAGACCCGTAACCCGTTCGATTATCACAACATCCTGTTTTACCTGATCCTGGGCATTCTTTGCGGATTGTATGCCCGCTATTACGTGACGATCGCACGGTACGTTGACCAGGGTTTTCATCATCTCAAACTCAGCCGCATTCAAAAAGCCATGCTGGGCGGAGCGGTTTTGTCTGTTTTGTGCGTCCTCTATCCGCCGCTTTTCGGGGAAGGTTACGACACCATTAAAGCCATCACCAACGGCCAGATGCAGGAAGTGCTCCGGAACAGTTTCTTCCGGTTTATAGGGTATCACGAATGGGTGGTGATCGTGTTCGTTTTGGTGATTTGTCTGCTCAAAGCCTTTTCGGCATCCATCACGATTTTCGCTGGCGGCAATGGTGGTAACTTCGCGCCTTCGCTATTCGCGGGCGGACTCGTCGGTTATGCTTTTGCACTTCTTTGCGTACAGTTGGGGGTGACAAATGTGCCGGTCAACAACCTCGTGATCGTAGGTATGGCGGGTGTGATGAGCGGCGTACTTTACGCTCCGCTGACCGCCGTTTTCCTCATCGCGGAATCCACTTCCGGTTACGACCTTTTTATTCCGCTCATGATGGTCTCGGTCATTTCCTTTTCGATGGCCAAATGGTTCTCGTCCGTTTCTCCCGACCTGGCAAATCTCACGAGGGAGGGGAAGATCTTCACCCGCGAGCATGACCGTAATCTGCTTTCGCTCCTCCATATCCCCGAGCTTATCGATAAGGACTTTCAGGTGATCGGCGTGCACGCGCCGGCGGAAGAACTTGCCGATCTGGTGCGTACCGGCAGGCGGAATATCATCTCGGTTTTGGACGAAAGCGGCAAGCTGGCCGGCATCATTTCCATGGATGACATACGCCCGCTGCTGTTCAATGCAGACGCGCACAAACTGCTCACCATTTCCAACCTGACCAGGCCGCCCGTCGTAGTCATCAACGAGTTCGAGGATGTGATGAGTATCGTCAAAAAGTTCGACGAATCCGGTGCGTGGAATTTGCCTGTCGTGAAAGCGGATGGCGTGTTCGTTGGTTTCATTTCCAAGTCGGGCGTCCTCGAACGTTACCGGCAACTGCTCCGCTCGCATTCCGGCTAGCAGGACGGGCGTGCAGGCATTACCTGCGCGCTTTACAGATATGCATTAATACGGAGCAATACAGCCCGATAGCTAGCCTCGGTCATGCTGGCTTGCGACACATTCTGCTTTCATTCCACAATTATCTCAAAACTAAATTTATTCAACAAGTTGTTTTGTAATGAATTAGCTATCTATTATTATTGCATAATACTTGATGAATCAAATATATGTCAACTATAAATCAAATACATTTCAATTATATGTCAACTATTTCTCAGGAACTCAGGCTTTTTTTGAACCTTACCATGATCCAGACTTTGACGGCGAAACGCTTCGATGCAAAGCTGGGAAGTCACGGCATAAGCCTGAACGAGTTTATGATTTTGCACCATCTGGCCAATGCCCAGGACGAAAAATTGAGGCGTACGGATGTGGCTGAAAAGGTCGGTTTGACGGCATCCGGAATCACCAGAATGCTGTCACCGTTAGAGAAACTGGGGTATGTGAAAAGGGAGGCGAACAGCCGGGATGCCCGCGTATCGTATGTGAAACTGGCTAACGCAGGCAAGAAGATTTACCTCGAAGCCATTGCTACGGCGGAGGCGACAACGGAGCAGATCCTGGCGCCGGTGAAGACGAAAAAGCTCGACGAACTGCAAAAATTACTGGTCGAACTCGGCGCGACAATTGAATAGCCGGGAACGGCGGCGGGAGATTTTCGTACAGGCCAATAAAAAGCCCCTGACGCGGGAAATCCGTCAGGGGCTCGGGGGCTTAGGGGGCAGGGGGATTACTTGGCCTTCCTGACGAAAATATCGCCGTTCATATTCTTCATCATGATCTCGCTGCCGCCGCCATTGACCTTGCCCTTTACCCAATCCTCGACGCTGACTTTATACATGCCGTCCTTGGCGGAACGGACCGCCTGCGGCACGGATTTGTCGACATCCACATCGAAGTCGCTGTAAATCTCGCCGCGGTCCGATTTGAGTTTGACATCAAACTTTGCCGTGGGCGGAAGCGTCACATCCACGTTGCCGTTGAGGGTCGAGAATGCCATGGGCGACTTGGCATCGACCGTCTTGAAATTGGCTTTCAGCAAGCCGTTCACGGTGTTGGCAACGGCCGATCCCGAAACGTTGTTGAGCCGGATATCGCCGTTCACGTTCGTGATCTCCATTTCACCATCCACGTTCTCGATCAGGATATCGCCGTCGTTAACGGTTCCTACATTCAACGCGAATTTCATGGGCACTTTGATGTTCAACTCCATATTCGTGTTGAAGAGCTTCGAGGTAACTTTTACGACGTTTTTTTCCTCTGTTGCGGTAATGTCCAGCGAACCGTTTTTCGAGATACGTTTCATACCGTCGGCATTCTCTTTCGGTTTTTCAGGTTTGTCCTGCTTCGTGCTGGCATCGATCACTACCTGGTTTCCATTGTACCCGGTGACGCGGATGGAGCCGCGGACGAGGTTTACTCTCAGGGTACCGGGTTTGGCGGGATCGGTTAGGGGTACGGTCAGTTGTTCTTTGAGATCGTTTTGCGCCAGCACGGGAACCGTCAGGGCAGTGCCTGCGACGATGGTAACGAGGGTCAGAATACGCGGGGTTTTCATTTTGCTATGATTGTTTTTTAAGATAGATATTGCCATTGAAAGTTTCGAATTTGTAGGTGGGACCTCCTTTGCCGATGCGGATGAAGGTTTCCGTACTGAGCTTATAAACAGTTTTGTTCTCATGATTCTCTGCATTTTTGACCACCCTGACAGGCAGGTTTTCTACGTTGGGGAAGTCGGTGTAAAAATCGCCGTGGAATGTCTTGAACTGGCAATCGACGGAAAGGGATGCGGGATAGGTGATCTTAATGTCCCCGTTCAGCGTCTTGAAATCTGATTCGCCCGGCGGCAGTGTCACATAGTTCACATCCACATTGCCGTTGATGGTACGCACATTGGCCGGGCCTTTGGCATTGACGATTTTGATCGCTCCATTGACATTGTGTACGCCCAGGGAACCGGTTACGTTGTTGACGTTGATGTCGCCGCCATTCACCGTGGAAATATGGAGATTGAGCGAATAGGGCACTTTGACGGTAAAATCCAATTCAAAATTGTAGTGGATCTTCGGGCCATCCCAGTTCCTGCGCTCGCGGTTGGGACGGGAATCGAAAGGATTGGTGATGTAGGCGATAATGCTGTCCGCTGCCTGGTCGATTTCCAGTCTGAATTCCTGTTTGCCCTGATCGAGTACTTCCTGGGTCTTGGCCGAAATCTTTTTGTCGATTTCCAGCATGACTTTGTCGCCGTCGTAGCCCTCCACTTTAATGGACCCGTTGATGTTATAAATGGCGAGCGTGTTTTGGGTGGCGTTCCCATTCATGGAAAACGATTTGCTGACATGCTCCTTGAATTCCAGCTTCTGGGCCGGGGCCTGGGTGCAGCAGAGCACTGCTCCCGCCAGCAGGGGGATTGCAAAATACTTCATGGCTAATAGTTGATTATGGTTTTATGATAGGTCTTTGATCGTTTGCTCGATTTTCACTTTCACGAGGTCATTCAGGTCCTCTTTCTGTAACAATGTCCGCAATGCTTTCACGGAGCGTTTTTCCTGCAACTTTACCATCAGGTCGGCGAGGGCTACCTGCACCATCGGAGAGTCCTGCGAGGTGAGCGATTTCACCAGCCCTTCGCGAACAGCCGCATTTCCGGCATACTGCGTCAGCGCTTCCAGCGTAACCAGCCTCACATTTACATTAGGATCGTTATTTAAGGTGGCAAACAGCGCCTCTAAGACGCGATCGTCTGCTTGTGCGATCTCACTTGTGTATCCGACTGCGCGAAGGCGCTCAGTAGCCGAAGGGTTTTCCAGGAGCGTCAGCATCATGGTGCTTTTCATGTCCTGTACCTGGGAGGCCAGCGTTTCGATCTGTTGCTGATAGGCGGTTGCGGAGGTCTTGCTGCGGCTGGTCCTGTTGCCGATCACCCAGCCCAGGCCCACAAGCAGCAGACTGAATGCAACCTGGACGGTCCATTGCGGCATTACAAATCCGCGGATGCTCTCCATCATGCTCTCGAAAGAGAAGCGCACCGCCGCCTTTTCCTTTTCTTTGAAATCATCGAGCATTGCATAGAAATTGTCGCGCATTGCCGCCGACGGCTCCGGTACCCTTATTTTCTCAAAGTTGTTCCAGATCTGCCTGTCGGCCTCGAATGCTTCCTGGCAATCAGGGCATTGTGCCAGATGCTGGTTCACTTCGATCTGTTCGGCTTTGCTGAGGTTGTTGTTCAGCCATTCGGTCATCCGGTCTCGTGTATATTCGCAGTTCATGCCGTTATCTTCTTTCATTTGTAAAAAACCTTTTTTTCAATTCTCCCAATGCCCGGTGCACACGCACTTTGACGGTCCCTTCATTGATGTTCAGTACCCTGGCAATCTCTTCGTACTTCATTTCCTGGAACCGGCTCAGAATCAGCACTTCCCTGTACTCGGGACTCAACGCGCCCATTGCTTCGTGCAGGAAATCCTTATCCTGTTGCCTTTCCAGGCTTTCGTCGGCAAGGGCACCGCCTGCGATCCGGTCTGCGACTTCGTTGACATCATAGAAGTTGAACGACCTGTTTTGTTTGACCCAATCATTGAGTGCATTTCTGCCCAGGTGATACATCCATGTCCTGAATTCACCATCTCCCGTAAAAGTGTGTTTGTATTTAAGCATTCTGTAAAACACATTCTGAACCAGGTCTTCGCTCGCATCCCGCTTATGTGTCATGTGGTAAAAGAATGCGAACAACGGCCGGTTGTACCGCTCAAAGAGCAAACCCATCTTATCGAGGTCCCCGGCTTTTACCCGGAGCATTAGCGAATTGTCGGTCAACGTATTCAATGGCTTGCTCTTTGCGGTGATTTTGATGTGGTAACCCGGCGGATTGGAAAAGGTTACAGGAATTTAGAAAAAAGTTGAAAGAAAATAATTTGCCGTAAGCGGTTTCACGCGATGCCGGTATGAAAATGGCTTTTTAAGGTCGGGAAATATGGGGGAAAGCAGGTAAGAGTATTCCGAAAACCTGCCTCCCTGAAACAGAAAAAAGGCCGGTGAAGGCCTTTTTTGCTAAGTAGTGAGCGGATATTTCGACACGTCGCGCTGTCGGTCGCGTTCCTGCCTGATCGTGTCGTGTGCCGAGCGGATATGGACTTGCTGCTGTTCGATTACCTGCCGGATGTCGGCCGGTAAGCTGGTCTGTAATGCCTCCTCGTAAGCAGTTTTGGCCGCATCTTCACCCGCCTCCGCGTTTTCAAGAACGGCCTTGCGGTTGTCGGAAGTGAATGTGGCGCGGATGTCCATCCAAACCCGGTACAATTTCCCGGAAAGCATTGTGCCGGTGGCCGGCTCCCCGCCCAGGGCGCTTACCAGGGTTTTCAGCTCGGCTGCGTGTCCGCGACTTTCGTCGGCAAGTTTATGAAAAAGCACACGGAGGTCGCTTTCCAGTTCATTGGTCTCGGCTTCCGCTTTCTCGTATCCTGCAATGCGATCGTTATTGATGAGGATGAGATCGTTCAGGGTCTCTATCGTTTCTGAATTTTGTGCCATGTTGATGTATTTTGATGGAGACGGTGCTCATCAATAACCGTTCCAAAGGCATTTCGTCAGTAGAGAATGCTGATGGAATTGGAATAAATCTTATAGCTGCACCCCGGCGCGCGGTCCCGTATGACCTGCTCGCACAGGAATGTCAGGATCTCGTCCCTTCTGGACAATGGAGTCCCCGTTCGCGGTTCCCAGTACGTTAACTCTGGTATGTAGATGATCACCACCGCATTACCACCGCCGAACTCCCAATCGAAATGAATGACTATTTCGCCTTCCTTGTAGTAAATGCTTCCGCCTCGACCGTCCTGCGTGTATTCCAGCCTGCGGGTGAACCGGGCAAAAATCTCTTGCTTCAATTTCCCGTGATCGAACCCGGAATCCATTGCAACGCCGTTCGAATCATACAACCGGTATTCCTGATCGTTTTGCACCATACGCACATTGCCGGGAGGTGAAACATAGCCTTCCTCAGGCTTGGGACGAATGCTGCCGGGCGACGGTATGGGTGCCGGTTCTTCCGGTTGCGGTGTAAGTAAATGCACTTCTTCCCCGCGTATGGCGCGGAGTACATGCGCAGGCGGGTCGGGATAGCCTGATTTGGGAAAACCTTCATTGAACTTAATAAACCTGATACGGTGCGTCCAGCCGTCCGGCCAATCCACTTCAATTTCATAGCAACCGGGAAGGTAGGGCAGCGTGTTGATCAGCAACATCGTACTGCCATTGAGCCTGCTGCCGACCGTGCAGGCTTCGATCGCTTCGCCCGAAGCACGGTTGGTGATCCGAAACGTGTCTGCGTCGCGGGCGTTCTCGGGCATATGGAAAACAAGTTGCTGGCAATCAGGGTAATGGATGACCCGAACGTTTTCAGGCTTCACAATGCCATGCGCTGCTGTATCCGCAGGACCGGTATTTTTGGAGAAGTTCGTAACGGACGTGAGGAGGCATTTGCCATAGCTGGCTTCTGCGGCAAGATTGAAATCGGGTAGCGGGCTGGCGGCGTCGAAAGGGATAGCACCGGGTAAGCCGTAGCCTGTGTCGGCGATGAGGTAGCCCTCATCCGCCTGTCTTTTTTCAGTGACCCTTTTCCGTACCTCGACGATGGTACCGGATTGGAAAACGTAAGTATGCCGTGTGATCCGGCAATGCATGGTGGTGTGCATGTGAACGGTGGCTGGTTTTTATGCCTGCTGACAGCCACTGGCGCGCAAGGTAGCAACTTCACCGCAATGCGCTTATTATTCGCTTAATAACTGATTGAACGCACCTTACGGATCCGGAAACGGTCCGTAAGGTGCGTCGGTTGAAAGTGCTATTCAGAACGGAGGGATTTAACCGGGTTCATCAGGGCAGCTTTGACAGACTGGTAAGAGATCGTGAAGAGTGCCACCAGGATCGACAAGGCCCCTGCCACCGCAAACACCCACCATGATATGCTGATCTTGTAGGCAAATTCCTGCAACCACTTGTCCATGAGCCACCATGCAGCTGGTACAGCCACGATCAGCGCAATGCCCACGAGTTTGAGAAAATCTCTGGAAAGCAGGGTCACAATGCCGGCTACCGATGCGCCCAGCACTTTCCGTACGCCTATTTCCTTCGTTCTTTGCTCCGCAGTGAAGGTTGCTAGCCCAAATAGCCCCAGGCAAGCCACAAAGATGGTTAGCCCTGCAAAGGTGCCCAGGATCTGCCCGGTCTTTTGCTCTGCTTTGTAAGTCTCATTGAAACGTTCATCCAGGAAGGAGTAGCTGAACGGCATATCCGTCCGGAAGCCGTCCCAATTCTGCTTCATAGTCGCCAGGAGACCGGAAACTTCGCGGCTCCGCGTCTTGACCAGCACCCATCCCCACCCATTGCTCAATGTCATCACCAGCGGTGTAATCTTTTCATGCATCGATTGGAAATGGAAGTCCTTCACGACGCCGATGATGTGGTAGGTAGCTTTCTTACCCTCGTTACTGTTACGGGTAAGGGTCTGGTTGATGGCTTTTTCAGGTTTCCAGCCAAAAGTCTTAGCGGCCGTCTCGTTGATGATAATCGCTGAGGAATCGGTGCCATAAGCTTTTGAGAAGTTTCGCCCGACAGCCATTTCCATGCCAAGGGTCGCCATGTAATTGTAGTCGACTTCATAGCGCAGCGTTTTGACGAACTGGTCCGGATTTCCGTTGGGATTGACAGTGAAATTGTTGTTGCTGGAAGGCCCCGCCGGCACATATCCTGAAAGGCTGACCTCCGCCACGCGCGCATCATTCGCCAGTGACTCGCGGAAAGCAGCTTCGTTTTTACCCAGTGACCAGGACGGGACCACGATAACCTGATCCTTGTTATAACCCAGTTTTTTGTTCCGGATAAATTGCAATTGCTGGTAAACCACCGTTGTGCCGATCATCAGCGTAATGGAGATGAAGAACTGGAAAACGACCAACCCGCTTCGCAGGTTGATGTTTCTGCCCGAGGAACTCAGTTTCAGGGTCGACGCGCTGCCTTTCAAAACGGCGACCGGTTTGAAGGACGACAGGAAGAATGCGGGATAACTTCCCGCAAAAATGCCGACGAACAGGCCGAACAGTAGCAATGCCGGGACCAGTCCGGGAATGCTGTCCCATTTCAGGCTGAGCGTTTTGCCGGAGAGCTCGTTGAACATTGGCAGCGCTGCAATGCACAGAACCGTTGCCAGTACCAGCGCAAGTGATGTCAGCAAGATAGACTCTATTAAGAATTGTGCCACCAGTTCGATCTTTTCGGAGCCCATTACTTTGCGTACACCCACCTCGCGTGCTCGCTTGGATGAGCCGGCTGTGGACAGGTTCATGAAATTAATGCAGGCGATCAGGAGCATAATTACGGCTACGGCCCCGAAAATGTATACGTAGTTTACATCGCCATTGGCGCTGAGATCATACTGAAAATCCGAATGAAGATGAATGTCCGTCAATGGCTGAAGGTGAAGGGCCAGGTCGTTACCTTTTTTCCGGAATTCGGTCAGTGTTACACCCATCGCCTGTTTTAATTGCGGGCTCATGTATTTTTCGACGGTCCGGGGCAGTTTGGCTTCCAGTTTCTGGTAATCGTAACCTTTCGGCAGCAAGAGATACGTGAAAAATTCCGATATCATCCAGGAGGTCGATTTGGCATCGTCGACGGTGGCCATAGCACCCAGCATATCGAACTGGAAGTGGGAATTGGCCGGAATATCCTTCATGACCCCGGTGACGCGATAGGTCGCCTTCCAGTCTTTCAGCATAATGGTTTTCCCGAGGACATTGGTGTTGCCGAAATATTTGATCGCCGTCGCTTCGGAAATGACCACCGTGTTCGGTTCGAGCAAGGCTTTCTGAGGCGAGCCCTGGATAAAAGGCATTGTAAAAACCCGGAAAAAGTTGGAATCCACGAATGCCAGCTTTTCGCTGTTGTAGATTTTGTTATTCAGCAAAACGATCGGGGAGCCTCCCTGCCGTAGCCTGGTCGCTTCCACGATTTCCGGATAGTCATTTTTCAATGCTGCTGCGGTGGGAGGCATCACATGGGCCTCTTTGATCTCGCCGCCCTGCATGTTTGCCTTGAAGAAAACACGCACAATGCGGTCCGAATGCTCGTTGAAACGATCGAAACTGAGCTCGTCGATCACGTAAAGGCTAATCAGCATGCAGGAAGCCAGACCGATAGCCAGACCAGAGATATTGATGGCGGAGAAAGTGCGGTTCCGGCGAAGGCTGCGCCAGGCAATTTTGAAATAGTTCTTGATCATGATAACGGCACGGAAAGGGTAATGGTTTTCAAATGAATTTTCATGGCTAACAGACGGTACATTGCATTGCATAGTACATTGTATAAAATACATGCCACAAATATAATAGTTTGTTTTACAGTTGTTTGATAGGCGTCCTTGGTTTCCGGTTGTTCGGATGCGGACACTTTTGTTCGGTATTGACCGTCTGAGCCCACGCATTGTTTGCTACATTTATGCCTGGTTTAGCCTGCAATCATGACAGAACTCGAACATTACCTGCATACCTATTTCGATTTTAACCAGGGTGACCTGGCGACGGTAGCTTCTTTTTTTAAACCTGAGATCGTCCGGAAAGGCGACTATTTCCTGAAAACCGGCAGACAATGCAACAGGCTCAGCTTCATCCGTTCGGGCTTGTTAAGGGTGTTCGTCGACCTTGAAGACCGGGAAGTAACACAGTGGATTTGTACGCAGGGGTATTTTGTGACCGACTTATCGAGCCTCATATTTGAAAAACCTGCCCGCTGGAACATCCAGGCGCTGACGGATACGGAAGTATATACAATCGATCGGGCCGATTACAACCGCATAGGGGACCATATTTCAAAATGGCCGGTGACCGAGAAACTGTTTATCGCCCATTGCTTTACGACCCTGGAAGACCGGGTGTTTTCATTCCTTTCCATGACAGCCGAGCAGCGTTACAACCTGCTGTTCGAGAACCACCGCGACATTTTTAACCAGGTACCCTTGCAGTACATCGCCTCAATGTTAGGCATGACGCCCGAAACCATCAGCCGGATCCGCCGGAAACAACTGAACTGATTTCTTGATCTAGGTCAAGTGGCTTGGTAAATGGCCCGGATACCTTTGCAGGGTCATTCATCAAATCGCATTGTTATGTTTTTAGGTCACTATGGTTTGGCGTTCGGGGCGAAGAAAGCAGCTCCGAGGGTATCGCTCCCCATTCTTTTTGTCGCTGTTGAATTTGTAGATGTTCTCTGGCCGTTCCTGCTTTTGGCAGATGTTGAAAAAGTGAGGATCCATCCGGGTTTCACGGAAGTCACACCATTCGAATTCGTGCATTATCCCTACACGCACAGCCTTGTAATGGGAGTGGTGTGGGGCTTGATTTGCGGAGTTATTTATTGGTTATTTCAAAAAGACCACCGTGGGGCACTCGTGGTCGGCCTGGCTGTCCTCAGTCACTGGTTTCTGGATTTTGTGGTACATGTTCCCGACCTTCCTTTGACGCCATTCGGAGAAACAAAAGTAGGTATGGGGTTGTGGAACTCGCTGCCGCTCACCGTGCTCACAGAATCACTTCTGTTTATTGCCGGCGTTTGGGTTTATGTGAAAAACACACGGGCCATCAACGGCAAAGGCAAGTGGGGGCTCGTCGCACTGATCGTCTTCTTCATTATCGCCGAACTTTTTAACATGTTCGGACCACCGCCCGAAGATTCAATCCCGGCTTTGCTCGGCTCGTTTGTGGTTTTGCAGGCAATCGTTCTTTCATTGGCGCATATCACCGATAAGAACAGGCGGGAGCGGTGACAGACACCCCGTCGTTCATGGTGGCGGAAATCACCACCTATGGCCCGCATTGATCGGCGAAGGTTATTTTCGCTGGAACCCTTTGTAATGCCTTACAATGTCCTTATCGCTGAACTGGTGATCCGGGTCTTTGCTACCGAGGAAGTACACACCGCTGGCGGTGTCTATATTGAATGAATGCGGTACGAGATAGTCAAAGAACCTGAGCCAGCCGAATGCGATGGCGGCGAGTATCCCGACTTTTTTGCTGCGCGTAATGCCCCATGCCGCATACCGGACGTTCCAGGCCAGAACCGTGCCGATACCATTCAGAAATCCTGAATCCAGTAATTTGAAGTCTTTGAAAAGCAATCGGTGGCCGCTTTCCGTAAAACGTGTGAAGTCGTACGGTCCCTCGTGAACGTGTTGTTGAAACGGGGTTTCGGCATAAACGACGCCTCCGGATTGGAGTACGCGATGAATTTCGCCCGCCACGCGCTGCGGATACATGACATGTTCCAGCACCGCCTGGATCCAGACGCCATCGATACTATTGTTGGCAATGGGCAATGAATGACCGTCGGCGATGAAATCAGTGTTGGAAGATGCGTAAATGTCGAATGAAAGGACATTAATATCCATTGCATTGTAAATCCCGCCGGCCCCGTTCCCGATTGCACCTCCGCCAATGATCAGTACCGTCGATTTTTTGTCCGGATATCTCGGAACGGCGTTCAGGAATTGCGCGAGGTTTCGTTTCGTTTTACCGTCGCCTCCCAAAAATATCCTTTTGATCAGGCCATATTTATTTCCATTTCTCGGAATAAGGCTTTCACCGCCTGTCGCCAGCAGCGCCTCCTTACTCAGGATGGTTTTCTCAAAGTTGACGAGTACAGGTATTTTTTTTTGTATTAATGGTACTTCGGTAGTGGTATGCAGGCAGGAAGGGCCGGTACAGAAAATGCTGTCGCCGTTGAATTTCAGAGAGGACAGGCATATGGGACAGGCTAGCGTCCCTTGTCGGACGTGCTCGGCAAGGGACGGATTCAGTAATGTCATCGTGATATATAGTTAAAGTTATTAAAGCTGGCAGTAAGGGTTTCAATGCAATTAAATCTTTTAAAGATACCAAATATTTTATGTCTCTTGTGGTTATTTAATCATTGAATGAGCAAACGGTTATATATTCATGACCAATGACTAAATACTTTTTTTACTATTTGATTTTCGTAAGTTTGCATCATGGAAAGGCCGGAATCACTCGAAGAATTCTATCAGTATAAATTCAATTGGCTGCCCGAGAACCTGCAACAGGATATCGGGCATTTCAATGTTTTCTCGATGGGGGAGAATTACATGACCAACCCGGTACAAGCCCGGTACAGCCGTCGGGATTTTTACAAGATCGCGCTCATCCGCGGAAAGAATGTGTACCATTACGCTGATAAGAGCCTCGAATTGGACGGGACGGCGCTGATGTTCTTCAATCCGGTGGTACCCTATACGTGGGAAGCTGCCTGTGATACGGTAACGGGCTATTTTTGCATTTTCAAAGAAGGCTTTTTTTCTGAAAAACTCAGGGGAAGCATTGCCGAATTGCCCATGTTCGCGATCGGGGGGAAGCCATCCTACATTCTTAACGGCGCCCAGGATACGCATGTGAGCCAGATTTTTGACAAAATGCTGGAAGAAATTGCTTCCGATTATCCCTTTAAATATGATCTCTTACGGAACTATGTGACCGAACTGGTTCACTATGCGCTCAAAATGCAGCCCAGCGAGGCTCTGTATCAGCATCCGAATGCGAATTCACGCATCACTGCGGTTTTTACGGAGCTCCTCGAACGCCAGTTCCCGATCGAATCGCCTTCACAGCGGTTTGGATTGCGTTCGGCGAATGACTTTGCACAGCAGCTGTCGATGCACGTAAACCATTTGAACCGGGCCATCCGCGAAACGACCGGCAAAACGACTACGACCCATATTGCCGATCGCGTCACTGTCGAGGCCAGGGCGCTGTTGCGGCATACCAACTGGAATATTTCAGAAATCAGCTATTGTCTTGGTTTCGAAGAACCTTCTCATTTCAATAACTTTTTCAAAAAACAAACCAACCAAACGCCATCATCTTTCCGGACTGTTTGAATTTTGCAAGTATCTGTTTGAACCGCGCAATGCGGGCGCGTTCCGGCCATGTTACCTTTGTCATGTTAAAACAATCAACAAAGAACAATGGAAAACAGAAAAGTATGGTTTGTTACCGGCGCCTCCAAAGGCCTGGGCCTGGCACTTGTGCAAAAATTATTGGCAAACGGTTTTGACGTAGCCGCAACATCTCGCTCCATCGATGAGCTGAAAACTGCCGTAGGAGCCACGGGAGACCACTTTTTACCCCTCAGTGTATCGCTTACCGACGAGCAAAGCGTAGCTAGGGCGATCGCCGATACATTGGCGGCATTCGGCCGTATAGACGTGGTGGTGAACAATGCGGGCTATGGGTTGGCGGGCAGCCTGGAAGAGCTTTCGGATGCTGAATCGCGCGGGAATTTCGATGTGAATGTCTTTGGTACGCTCAATGTGATCCGCGCCGTGATGCCGCATTTGCGTGAGCAGCAAGCGGGGCATATCCTCAACATTTCGTCGATAGCCGGAATCACGGGCGCATTTCCGGGCTTCGGGATCTATTGCGCGACCAAATTTGCCGTTAACGGGCTTTCTGAGTCGCTTGCAGCAGAGGTGGCTGATTTTGGAGTGAAAGTGACGATCGTTGAGCCGGGTTATTTCCGCACCGATTTCCTTACTGCAGGATCATTTGTTACACCGAAAAACGGTATTGCGGATTATCAAAAGGTGCGCGATTCGGAGGCGTTGCACCAGCAGCAAATTAACGGCCAGCAGCCGGGCGATCCCGATAAGGCGGCCGATGCGATGATCCGTATTGCAGGCGAGGCCAATCCGCCGCTGCATCTGATCCTCGGGGAAGATGCCTATGGTTTGGCAAAAACAAAAATGGCTACTTTTTCGGAAGAGCTGGAAAACTGGAAATCAGTGTCTCTTTCCACGAATTTCGACGCGTAAGTAGCTTTAAAATATCCTTATCTTGCGGCATTAACAGCATTCCAAAATCAAGCAAACTATGGCCGTTGAAGGAAAAATCAGGGCAATCGTAACCGGGACGACGGGTATGGTAGGTGAGGGGGTACTGTTCGAGTGTCTGGAAAACCCGGACGTCGAGTCGGTACTCATTATCAACCGGCGTCCACTTGGAATAGATCACCCCAAGCTTACAGAGATCATACACCAGGACTTTCACAACATTTCACCGATAGAGAGCCAATTGAAAGGGTATAATGCCTGCTATTTCTGTCTGGGCGTGTCGTCGGTAGGGATGAAAGAGCCGGAATACCGGCGCATCACCTATGACCTGACCCTTCACGTAGCCGAAGTGCTCAGCCGTCAAAATCCGGACATGACTTTTTGCTACGTTTCGGGAGCCAGTACAGACAGCACCGAAAAAGGCAGTTCCATGTGGGCGAGAGTGAAAGGGAAAACCGAAAATGATTTGCGTAAACTGCCTTTTGATCAGGTGTTTGCATTTCGCCCTGGATTTATGAAGGCCACCGAGGGACAGAAAAACCTTTTGAGCTTGTACAAATATTTGGGCTGGCTGTACCCGGTGTTAAAGGCGCTTTTCCCAAACAGCGCGTCGACGCTGGCGCAGGTTGCGAGGGCGATGATCAATGTCACAAAATACGGTTACGACAAAGCAATCCTGGAAGTTAAGGATATCAACCTGGTAGGAGACCGGCAATACGTGTAATCACTTCATTTTTTCATACGAAAATGCATCGCCTTTGAGTAACGGGTGTTCGCCGGTGAGCCCTTTTTTAGCGGGTTTGAGGGTGATGTTTTCGACAAAGATCTCGATGATCCACGGTTCAATGCGGAACTCGAAGTAATTGTCTTCGGAAGTAACCGGGAAGGATGAATAGCGCTCGGGTGCAAGGGTGAAGAAGAGATCGATACCGGTAGCTTTTATTTTGGGAATCCGAACTATGCCTTCCTGATTCATTTTAGCGTATTTTTCTCCTTCACTGCTGCGGATCAGGGTTTCGAAAAATGGAAGGACCTGCTGGTTGCTGTCGACAATCCTGACTGTCATGAAGCTATCCGCCTCCGTTTTGCTTGCTACCAACGCGAAATCACGCTCCGGGCGGGGGCGGCTGTTCAATACGACGTTCCCATTTTGAAAGGTCCACTTCCCGTGTCCTTGCCGGTCCATAGCGCCGTAAGTGAAATACAGTTCGAAGGTACTGTCGGGTTTCAGCAGGATAGCCGAAGCGGTTTCCATCACACCTTGCAAATGGTATTCGCCCGCGATGGTGGGAATCTTTTGTGCAATAACGGATTGGCCTGAGAGGAGGAGGAGCGCAAAGAGGTAGAGCTTTTGCTTCATAGGAGCATAGTTTAAAGTGTATAGTTGAGTTTGCCGTATCCTGCCAAGGACATAAGACTTAGGAAATTTAACTAAAAACAGGCATTTATTCCACCGGATAATTATTATAAGGCTGAAATACTGAGTGTGCAGAACAACGAAGCCGGACCCATCGCTGGGTCCGGCTTCACTTTTTTATCGGCAATGTGAAATTTAGCAAGTGGCCGTGCGCTGTTCCACCCATTGGATGATTTCGTTGGCGCGTTTCAGGCCTAGCTGAGCTGTTTTAGTTTCTTGATTACCATCATAGCTCATTGAAAGGTGCAGTAATTGGTACGCGCTTACGAAATTAGCTAGAACTTTTCTGTCGATTGAAGCCAGCTGCTCCTGATACCATCCTACGTCTTTCCGACCTTTCTTCTCAACATTAAACAGGCCGTCAAGTGCCACGAGGACACCCGTATAGGCGGCGTGGCCCGCTAATTTCACATATTTTGGATCTCTGTAGCGTTCATCTTCTTTAACCGCCTTTTCTCTCAAAATCGTCCGAGCATTTTCAAGATAGCGTTTCGCTTCCAGAACGGGGTTTTTATTTGGCATAGTCTGTGTTTTGATTTAGTTGAAAACTAAAACAAAAGTATACCTTTTATCAGCCCGTTCCAATTCCAGCAGCTTCCTCATATTCCGCACATTATCCCGAATTACCTCACAATTATTACGCGTTATTTATCCACCGGCAATCTGTCAATTAGCACGCGGAATTACGGTTCTCCACCCACTGGATGATCTTGTCGGCGTTTTGGAAAGCCAGGGAGGCTATATCGACACTCGTAACGCCCCTGCGGCCCATCGCATCGTATAGAAGCTGACGAGTGGTTTCGAAACTAACACATACATTTTTGTCTACTAATTCCAGTTGCTCTTCGTACCACCAAATACCTCTTTTTTCCCTGCTCCTAAGCTTGAAGACACCCTTAGGGCAGTCAAAATGCCTTTAAATGCGGTGCGAGCTGCCATTTTCACAAAACCTGAGTGTTCGTAACATCCATCCTGCTCGTCAGCGTACTCAGCCAAAATTATCCGTGCGTTGGCAATGTGCCGCCTGGCATTTACAATTGGGTCGATCCTTTGCATAGCGGTGTTTTTAGTTTTCGTTTTACCTGAAAATACATTTTCCACCTTTCTATTCCAATTCCAGCACCTCCCTGGTTTTCTGCGGTTTACGCCGCTTTTCACTCCACAAATACAGCGGAGGAAGGAGTATCGGCGCGAAAAACAAGGTGCTTGTCAGGCCGCCGATGATCACTGTCGCGAGCGGCCGCTGCACGTCGGAACCGATGCCGGAGGAGATGGCAGCGGGGACCAGACCGATGATGGCTACCACGAGAATGGAGAGCATGGCGCGTAATTGCTCCGAGGAAGCTTCCAGTACATGGGTTTGGAGGTCGCCCTCATTGCTTTGTGTTGCGCGGTTCAACGCCGATACGAGCAGGACACCTGCCATCACCGAAATGCCGAATATGCTCACGAAACCAACCCCGGCGGACACGTTGAAGTAATACCCCCGCATCAGCAACGCCACAATGCCGCCGCCCAGCGCAAAGAGAATGCAGCTCATGGTTACCATCGTGTGCGGGAGGTTTTTAAACAGCATGAAAAGGAACAGGAATACCATCACGATCGTCAGCGGAATGGTGAATGCCAGCTGTTTACCGGCACGTTCCAGGTTTTCGTACTGGCCGCCGTAGATAATGCTGTAACCTTTTGGCACATGAACCTGGGCATTCAGTTTTTTCTGCAATTCTTTCACGAAACCGCCCTGATCGCGGCCGCGGATATTGGTCCGGACGGTCACCATCCGTTTGCTGCCGTAGCGATAGATATTGGTCTGACCTTCAATGAAATGAATGTCCGCTAATTGACTCATGGGTATGAGCGCACCCGTGAGCGAAGGCACCTGTACGCTCTTGATGGCGTCGATGGAGTTACGGTATTTGGGCAGAAAGCGGATCACGATATCATAACGTTTGGTACCGTCATAGAGGGTGGAAATAGTCTTGCCGCCAATGGCCGCTTCGATCATGTTCTGAATGTCGGCTACATTGATGCCGAACCGGGCCGCTGCCTGGCGGTTGATATTGATAGCGAGCTGTTCCTGTGGGCCTTCCTGCTCGATATTCACATTGTCGGCACCCGGTGTAGCCTTCACGATCTTTGCAATGGCCTCGGCCTTTTTACGCATCATATTCAAATCATCACCTACCACAGACACCGCCAAATCGGCCGCGCTGCCGGTTACGATCTCCATTACCTGGTCGATAATGGGCTGGCCGGACGAGAAGGCGACAGCGGGAAGCTGCGCTTGCAAATCAGCTTTGATCTTTTCTACCAGTTCCTTTTTAGTAATGGTGTGGCTCCAAAGGTCATAGTCCTTCAAACCGATGAGAATTTCGTTTCGGTTGGCAGGGAATGGGTCGGTGCCGTCGTCGTTGCGGCCGGTTTGGGTGATCACGAACGATATCTGCGGGTATTTGGCGATGATTTTGCGAATTTTCGGGGCATAACTGGCATTTTCCTGAATGGTAATGCCGGCCGGAAAATTGCCGCGAAGGAATATCGAGCCTTCGTCGAGTGTCGGTAAAAACTCGGTCCCCAGTTTGATCCCGAACAGAACAAGTACCGTTACCACACTGAAACCAATGAGCACCGTGGCTTTGTAATTCTTCAAAAAGCCTTCCAAAGTTTTGGTATAGGATCTTGTAAGGAAATCCAAAACAAAGTTTTTATGCTCTTTCATCGGCTTGTCGGGATTGGACAGCGCTTTTTTGTAAGCAAATGAAATGAGCACAGGAATGAATGTCAGTGCCGCGAGCATGGAACCGATCACGGCAAATGCGAGCGTGAGGGCCATAGGAGAGAAGAGCTTGCCTTCCACGCGGGTCATGAGTAGGATAGGCATGTACGCGAGGATGATAATCGTTACCGAGAAGAAGATCTCCCGGCCCACTTCCTGCGCTGACAAAAGGGTGATTTTGACGATCCCTTGTTGCTTTTCTTCCGGACTCGCGGTGCGGTATTTGCGGATCAAATGCTCGGCCATTACGCAGGCACCGTCAACAATGATACCGAAGTCGATTGCGCCGAGAGACAGCAAATTGGCCGGAATACCGGTCAAACGCATTAATATAAACGCAAACAACAGCGAGAACGGAATGGTGAGCGCCACCACCAATGCGCTGCGAATGCTGCCCAGGAAGAATATCAACAGGATCACCACAATGGATATCCCTTCAAAAAGGGTATGCGCCACAGTTTCAAGCGAATGGTCGATGAGGAAGCTGCGGTCGTAAAGCGCCTTCAAATGGACTCCTTCGGGCAGTTCGCTGGTTTCGAGTTCTGTGATTCGTTCTTTTAATACTTTCAAAACCTCGCTCGGGTTTTCGTAGCGGCGGAGCAGGATAATGCCTTCCACGCCGCTGCTGACATCCACTTTATCAGCAGTAATGGTATAACCCATCACCCCGCTTGGAGGTGGAGGCGTGATCTCGACCGTGGCGACATCCCTTACAAACACAGGCACGCCATTTTCTGATTTCAACACAATATTTTGAATATCCTGCTCATTCTTGATCGCCCCGAGCCCGCGGATTGCGAAGCCTTGTCCGCCGCGCGCGATCACATTTCCGCCGGTGTTCTGGTTGTTTGCATTGATGGCGTCGATTACATTCTGCATCGACAAGCCATATTTCACCAGCTTTTCAGGCGAGGTAATGATGTGGAACTGTTTCAATGGCCCGCCGAATGTGGTCACATCGGCAATGCCCGGCACTTGCAGCAATGCAGGCTTGATCACCCAGTCCTGCAAATCGCGGAGCTGGGTAGGGCTGTAACTGGATGGGGCCTCCACCACGTAACGAAGGATCTCGCCAACAGCGGTGGATAATGGAGCGAGTTCGGGTGCTACCCCATCCGGCAGCTCAGCCGAAGCTAGCCGTTCGGTCACTTGCTGGCGGGCGAAATAATCGTCTGTGCCGTCTTTAAATGTCAGCTGCACTACCGACAGCCCGAATATAGTCCGGCTGCGTCTGTCGAGCACATTAGGGGTGTTTTGGAGGGCTCTTTCGATAGGAACAGTCACTTGCTGCTCCACTTCCTCGGCGGCGCGGCCGGGATATTGGGCTACCACTATTACATTGGTGTCGGCAATATCGGGGTAGGCCTCTATTTTGAGCTGTGTGAAGCACCAGAATCCGGCGCCCATCAGCACTACGCTCACAGCGATCACGACCCACCGGTTGCGAAGGCTGAAAAAAAGCAGGTTCTTGATCATTTTAAATCCACTTGTCTACATGGTTGGTAACTATAAACCCGCTTTTCACCTCTCTCCGAAGTAATGTCAATGCGGATTTGACTTTTTCTTCCTCGTCGATGAAGGAAATGACCATGGGCGTTTCGTCGAAACTGAACAGGTCGTTGGGGCGGCTCAGGTGCTTGCCGTCGAAGCCGAGCCGGCCGCGGTACACCGTCGCTCCCTGCACTTTCTGTCTCACCAGAAACTGCATAATGTATTCAAATAGCGGTATTTCGTCCTTCCAGTGGTCGGCACTGATGAAGATCTGGGCTTGAAGCATATCCGGAGGGGGTTAGTAGCCGAACGATAAACCTTTGAGTTGCATGACGCCTTTCGTTACCACATCTTCGCCGCCTTTCAGCCCGCTGAATGCAACGATGCGGTCGCCGATCTGGTCGCCGATGTTCACTTCGCGACGCTCAAAAACCTGAGGTGCTGTTTTCAGAAACACATAGTTGCGGCCCTGGACGGTCACCAATGCATCTTTGTTGATACTGATTTTCTGGCCTTCGCTCAAACCGAACGCGACCGTTCCGAACATCCCCGCTTTCAGCTTTCCATTGGAGTTGTTGATGCTCACACGCAGCTTGATCATCCTGGTGGTCTGGTCCACGAGGTCGGCAATGTCGTCGATAGTCCCGGTGAAGTTTTCGTTCGGGAATGCTGTGAACTGGATGGTGCATTTGCTGCCTTTTTTGACCTGGCTAATCTCGCTCTCGGGCACGTCGCATATGATGTACGCGGTGCCTGCCGGCGCATTGCGGAGCTGTTTAGGTTCGAAACCACCCGCTTTCAGCTTGGTTTCGTGCTCAATAATGGCCGCGCGCTCGTTGATGAGGTTCGTTTCTTCCATCGACAATGCAGTTTGCGATTCAAGCAGGTCCTTGCCGGTAGCCGCTCCATGTTCCTGCAAATCCTTGATGCGCGAGAGTTCTGTTTTACGTTGGCGGATATTGATGTTCTGGATCTGGCTGATCATCGTCAGATGTTGCAAGAGCTGGGTATAGTTACCCGCCAGTTCGGGATTATCGAAGAGCACGATATTGCCCGAAGCGCCTTCATCCGAGCGCAAAACAGTGGCCGACACTTTCGCCGGGGCGGTCACATTTGCGATGAGCGAAGAGCTGGAAATCTTTTCAGTCTGGAAAAAATTCGCGCTCTCGGCCAGCGGAAAGGATATTTTGGTGCCTGATGTATTCACAACCGGTGTGGAATTGTCCAGCACGGGTTTGTTGGCAGCCTTATTTTTGCAGCCTGCGATCAATGTCATGGCGAGGCAGGTGCAAACGAGTAGGTTCTTCATGATTATTGCGCGATTTGATTGATCATTCCGGATGCGTAAAGGAGGTCGACGTAGCTCTGGCGGTACTGCCCGAGGACGTCGTAATACTGCTGCTGCGTATCGAGCCAGCTGCGCTGGGCTTCCAGGAAGTCGATGATCGTGGTGCCGCCGCGGAGGTAAGAATATTTAACACTGTTCAGGATTGTTTGGGATTGAGTTAACAACTGGTTGAAATTCTGTAAGTTCTGTTTGTGGGTGACGTAACTCTTGTAAGCGGTCAGGATTTCGGTCTGTACCTGCGTTTCCGTTGCGCGGAGATCTTGCTCGGCCTGTTGTTTCAGTACCTGCGACTTTTTGATCTCTCCCTGGTTTCTTGAAAAAATGGGTATCTCAATCGTCCCGTACACGCCCATGTAGTGTGCCTTGTTCTGTGGGTTGTAGATCAGGCCGAGCTCCGGTACCGGCAATGCGCTCGACTTTTGCAGTTTGATATTCGCATCGGCCACGTCCATGGTCGACTTGATAGCCTGGATATCGGTACGGTTTTGCAATGCCTGCTCCACGATAGCGTCCATCTGATCGGGGAATGCGAATGCGAACTGATCGGTGGTGTCGATCCGGATCGAGTCCTGCACGCCCATGAGAAATTTCAGGTTCGACAGCTGGTTGCGGTATTCCTGCGATGCCGATTTGAGCTGAATGTCGTACTGGTTGGCAAGAAGCTCCGTGCGCGCGAGGTCGGTGGTGGTAATCACCTGATTTTTCAGGCGCAGGCGGTTGATATTGGCCAGCGAATCGATATTTGCCTTCGCAGTGCCCAATAAATCGAGTTGCTTACGTGCTGCCCAGACATCCAGCCATTTCTGCGCAACTGTCTGAAACAGATGTCGTTCCGTGTCTGCATATTGCTTTTGGGTCAGTCTTACGTTTTGCTGTGCGAAATTGATCTTGTTCTCTCGCTGTACAGGCAGCTGAAAAGGCTTGGTAACCTGCCACCATACCTGCCGGTTGGCGCCATTGAACCAGCCGGTATTTTCAGGGAACTTGGACGTCTGCACGAGTTGCAACGACTGGTTGTTCAGGATCACATTCGGGCGGAGCTGCGCGGTGGTGATGTCGGCCTGGGAAATGTCGACATTGAATTGCTCTCGTTTCAGGATGGGGTTATTGGACTTTGCCGTTTGCAGGGCTTGCTGCAAATTGTAGGTTGTCTGGGCCCTTGCCGACGCCATTCCCACCAGAAACAGGATGAGAACCCGCTTAAAAACTGGATAGCACATGTTCGTTTAGTTTGAATTACTTGCGGGCAAAGGTTCTCAGCTGTGCTAAAAATGGTATTAAAACTGTTTTATAATTGCATTAAAAATCGGTTAGAAATAAATTAGAGGAATGCAAATGTGCCCGTTCCCGCCCGGAACTGAATTTTCGGGGAAAATGCCTACTTTGCTGGTTCAACCGGTTACCGGCCCGAATCGAACAAGTATAGACGGAATTCCTGCATGCATTTTATCGTAGCCTTCTTTCTCGTCCAATTTGCCCAGCAAGCGATGCAGCATGACGACAAGCTGCCGAAATGGGCCAATTTCTTTAAATACGCGCGTTATTACGTGTTTATATTGCTTGGCGTGTACTATGCTGCAAGGCAGCCTGAAATGTTTACGTGGGTCTGGAACGTCTCGCTGCTCGGGTTCCTCGGGTTCTTTTACAAGGAAGAGGATTTCAGGCCCATCCGGTCCACGGTCCAGTCCATTGTGCCGTTCGTGGGCGTGTCTATGCTCAGCGACTTTGTCGAACTGGTTTTGCCAAAATTTTACAAAAGCTATGGCGATTTCTTCGGCGTGGCCACTATGTTTGCCTGGATATTCTGTTTCGTCATATGGTTTTATGCCAAAAAGCAGCAGAAAATTCTGGCGCAGGAGCGCCGCGACCGGCTGCGCGACGAAGAGATCGCCAAAGAGCAGAAACAGTCATTGGAATACCTGGTGGCCGAACGCACACAGGAACTGACCCAGCAAAAGGAAGAGTTACAAAAGGCGATCGAAGAGCTGAAAGCGACCCAGAACCAGCTCATTCAGAGCGAAAAAATGGCTTCTTTGGGCGAGCTGACCGCCGGTATCGCGCATGAGATCCAGAACCCGTTAAACTTTGTCAATAATTTCTCGGAAGTGTCTGTGGAGCTGTGCCAGGAGCTGGAAGAAGAGATCGACAAGACGGATATTACGGATAACGACAAGGATTATATCAAAGGTATTATCAGCGATCTGAGCCAGAACCAGCAGAAAATCACGCACCACGGTAAACGTGCCGATTCAATCGTGAAAGGAATGCTGCAACATTCGAGGGCTTCGTCGGGGGAAAAGGAGCTTGTGGAGGTGAATGCGCTCGCGGATGAGTACATGCGCCTCGCATACCATGGTCTGCGCGCGAAGGATAAGGAGTTTAATGCGGCATTAGTCACTGATTTTGACCCGTCGATCGGGGCCGTCAATGTGCTGCCACAAGACCTGGGCCGTGTTTTTCTCAATCTTTTTACCAATGCATTCTATGCGGTTGCGGAAAAGAAGCGAAAATTGACCGAATCCGGCCAGTTGGGCGACTATAAGCCGGAAGTGAGGATTAGCACCAAGAAATTTGATAACAAACTATATATCAGGGTTTCTGATAATGGGACGGGTATGCCTGAACACGTAAAGGCAAAGATATTTCAACCATTTTTTACGACGAAACCAACCGGACAGGGTACGGGCCTGGGCCTTTCGATGAGCTACGACATCATCACCAACGCCCACGGCGGTGTGCTGGAAGTGGATACCGAGGAAGGTAAAAAAACGGAGTTCCGCATTACCATACCCATCGCCTGATTAACGCAATCCAACATGAAAATACTGGTTGTAGACGACGAGGAAGACGTCAAATCGCTTTTTGAGCAGAAGTTCCGGCGCGAAATCCGCGGCGGCCAATTCGAGTTTTCGTTCGCCTTTTCGGGTGAAGAAGCGCTGGAATATATGCATGACCATCCGTCGGAGGTAGTGATGATCTTATCGGACATCAACATGCCCGGCATGAGCGGGATCGAACTCCTCAAAAGGATCCGCGCCGACTACCCGGCAGCGCCTCCGCAGGTCATGATGATCACCGCTTACGGAGATAGTGCTAACCACGACCAGGCGATACAGCTCGGTGCCGACGATTTCCTGACCAAGCCGGTCAATTTTAATGAACTGAAAGAGAAACTGCTCCATATTTTATGAAAGCCAAGATCCTGGTAGTGGATGATGAGGCAGATCTGCAACTGTTGATCAAGCAGAAATTCAGGCGGCAGATCCGTGAACAGCAATACGAATTCATTTTTGCGGAAAACGGCCTGAAAGCGCTGGAAACGCTTGGGGAACATCCCGATGTGGACATGGTGCTGAGCGATATCAATATGCCTGAAATGGATGGGCTTACACTGCTGGTCAGGCTGGGCGAAATGAGCCCCATCCTGAAATCGGTGATCGTTTCAGCCTACGGCGACATGGATAATATCCGTACGGCCATGAACCGCGGCGCGTTTGATTTTCTGACCAAGCCCATTGACTTTAAGGACCTGGAAGTCACGATGGAGAAAACGCTGCAATACGTCTCGCAGTTGAAGGACACATTGAAGGCAGTGCGGGAAAACGATATTTTGCGGATGTACGTCGATGCTTCGGTATTGCAGTTCATGACGCAGGAAACCTTCGAGAAATCCCTCATGACAAGCGAGAACATTGAGGGAACGGTCGTTTTTATGGATATGTGCGGGTTCACAGCCATCTCCGAAAAGGAGCGGCCCGACGTGGTGGTGAAGCTTATTAACAAGTATTTCGATGTAATGGTCAAAGAGATCATTGCCCAGGGCGGGCATGTCGACAAGTTCATGGGCGATGCCGTAATGGCCGTGTTCCGGGGCGATTACCACCTCGACAGGGCCGTGGAATGCTCTCTGGCCGTGCGGAATCACATCAATGGTTTTCATGAGGAGCTGTCCGACCAGTCCGGCTATTTTCCAAAGGTTTCAATCGGCATTAATTCAGGGGAAATGGTGTCGGGCAACATCGGATCGGCGGCATTGAAACGCCTGGACTATACCGTGATCGGCGATGTGGTGAATATCGCGCAGCGGTTGCAGTCAATCGCCAAGCCGGGCCAGGTAGTCGTATCCGAGTCGGGCTATGAACAGCTGAAAGAGGCATTTCAGTGCACAGTCGTGGGCGAAGTCAACCTTAAAAACAAATCGAACCCGGTTTTGGTGTACGAAGTGCTCGAATAGCCATGGAAATCGAAAAGGCTCAGGATTACATTATCGCGAGGCTGGAAAGCCAGCTGGACCCTACATTGTTTTACCACGGGATCCATCATACGATCGACGTCGTTCATGCAGCAATGGACATCGCAAGGCTGGAAGGGCTGATGGATGAAGAATCGATACGGTTATTGTGGACGGCCGCTCTGTATCACGACAGCGGCTTCCTGACCACCTATCAGGGCCATGAGGAGGCCGGTTGCGCGCTGGTACGGGCCGTTTTGCCCGGATTTGGATACAGCGGAACCCAAATTGAAACCATATGCGGGATGATCATGGCCACGAAGATCCCGCAAAGCCCGCAAAATGCCCTGGAAATGATACTTTGCGACGCGGACCTGGATTACCTGGGCCGGGGCGATTTTGAAAGCATTGCGGCCACATTATTCGAAGAATTGAAAGCAAGGGATATGGTGAAGGACATTCCCGCATGGGATGCCGTGCAGGTCCGGTTCCTGGAAGCGCACGCTTACTGGACCGCCTCGCAGCGGAAGCGCCGGGGTGCCGCCAAGCAACGGCGTCTCCGGCGCCTCAAAAAGACTACACGAAAGTTATAACTGGCGCATTTTCTCGTTCTGCACGCGTATACGCTGGCACAGAATGCGAAGCACATTGCGCAGGATCTCGTCGCGTTCTTCCATCAGTTCAAAGAAATCTTCCTGATCGATACGGAATACCAGTGCGTCGGTTTCAGCTACCGTCGTAGCCGAGCGCGGCTCGGTGTCGAGCAATGCCAGCTCGCCGAAAATTTCTCCCTTATCGAACAATGCAAGTTGTTTCGGTCCGTCGTAAATACCTACCTGGCCGGTGTAAATGATATACATCGAATCTCCGATATCTCCTTTGGCAAATATTTGTTGGCCGTCGCTGTAAGTCACCTCCTTCATGATGGGGGCAATGGAGCTCAGTACGTTCTCAGGGGTTTGCTCAAAAAGCCTTGTGTTTTTGAGTACGATCACCCTTTCCATTTCGGAAATCTGCTGGGTAGGTTCGGCGTGTTTCATAGGTATTCGAAGCGAAAATTGAAGATCGGGCCGCTGGGCCAGTAAGGAGTATTTTTCATAAACAGCCTCCCGGATCAGGCGGGAAGGATGGGTCGCTAGTTTTTCGAGATAGCCCAGGTCGGACTCCGCCACGGAACAGTTGCGGACAGCGAGTGCGATGGTCCAGGTCGTGAACGATCGTTCATGCTGGGACAGTATGCAGGTGATCAGCGACAGGCCCGGGTCTGCATTGCCCATGTACTGGCGGAGTGCATCGCGCTTGCGTTGGATGGATATGTTTTCAAACAATGCATGGAGCGAAGGGTACAACATGCGCGGCAGCAGGCTCTCGATCAGTTCGAGCGAATTGGCGCGTTTTTCCTTGCTTGCATGGCGGATTCCTTTCCATGCGCTTTGCACCGCATCCTTATCGTACTGCATCATGAAGAGATAAAACAGCCGCTGGGCCGTCAGTTCCAGTTCGTATTCCAGTGCGTTATTCCAGATCAGATCCGATTCAGAGGCGTCCATGCCATTCAGAAGCTGACCTGCATGGATGAGTTCTTTTTCTACAAATTCAGGGATAAGTGTTTTATAATCAGTTATTAATGTGTAGTTGCTGAGCGCCTTCAATGCAGCGATATGGGTGTAACTATCTATATTTTCAATATGGTTTATTCTCTCTTTTCTTTTAGTACTATCTATACTTTCAATACTAATCAATAGTTTAGTTTGGTAAATATTTTTAATAAGGTTAAAAAGTATTTGAAGTATAAATTCATGCCGACCTTTTTCAGCCATTTTGATGAAGGTCTTAATGCGATCACCGCGGGTATCCTGCTGCAACCACTCCTCGATAATGCGAATGCCAAGGTCGCCGGAATGGATCATCGCATGAATGGTTTCGGGCGTGAGTGTGCCCGTGAGCACGAGGCGCAGGTCGCGCAGCAGGGCAGGGGAGCCCACCGTCGCCGCTACCTCGATCGCGTAGTTGCGCACACGCTGTGAGCCATTGTGAATGCAGCTTTTGAGGAGGTTTTCGTATGAATTGATGCCGGTCACTTTGAGACAGTCGAGCGCGGCCATCTGGTCGCTTTCCTGCTCGGAACCGAATAGCCGTTGCAACGTGCCGTGGATCAGCGGCAGCGACTTTCCGGCGTCCCAGCAGCCGATAATCGTACCCTTTACAATGTCGAGGTCGTGGTGGGCGAGGAAGCGGGCGGTTTGTTCGTCGTTCAGGCGGCCGTTCGCACAGGCCAGGCGCACGGCCAGCACCTGGCAGGCCGCGTCGGGTTCGTTTTCGATGTACTGGATAAATGTGCCCGAAAGCTCCGGTTTTTCGAGTGTTGAAAGGGTTTGCAAAGTTTTGAGTCTGACCTGCACGAAAGGGCTTTTCAGTAACTCGTCGGCGTGCTTGCGGAAGAGCGACACCTTGTTCCGTGCGAGCCAATCGATCGCATTCAGAACCTCTTCCCTGCGGTCGCTTTGCAGGTTTTCGGTGATGATCGGCAATGCTTCGGCAGGGGTGGCCATTTCACCGCTGCGGATAAACCGCTTACTGATCGCCGATTTCAGTTCGAGCATATAATGGCGGTACGTTTTCCGGAAAACCAGCAATGCGGCAACCGCAAACAGCAGCGACAGGTCGAATGTAAGACTGATATCGCTCCAATGCTGCGTATAAACTACCCAGAGCATGGCGCCGGCAATGAGCATGCCCAGCGGCTCAAAAAGGCCTTTCGCGAGGGTATGCCCTTTCAAACGGGTTTTGGTAGAAAGCGGTTGGAATAAAACAAGGAAAACCGGGTCGAAAATGGTGCGCCTTACCAGCTCGAAAAGCAGGTACGCAATGCAATAATAAACGAGCAGCGAAGGCTCGTCTTTGCGGAAATAGGAAGATACGAGCAGCCCGAGCGAAATGGCGATGGTCGTCAGCGGGAGCAGGTATAATGTGAGTTTTATGCCAAAACGTTCTACGGTTTTACTCGAAAACAGCATTTTTACAAACGTCGAAATCACGTAAGTGAGCGTCAGCAGCGAGCCTACAAAAACGATCACATCGTGCTGGCTGTGGAATTTGTATTTGACATTAACAAAAAAGTGGTACTCAATCCAGGTCGCGGTGGCCGCAATGGCCACCATTCCGATGCACAACGACGTGAGCAGCTTGTTCCCGCCAAAGTATTTCTGGATAATGCGCGAGTCGGACTCCGTCGTGCGGGTCCGGGCGTGATGCGGATTGGGAATGTCGGTGTGGCGGAAGGTCAGTATCTGCGTGTAGAAAGCCAATGCAAAGAATACCAGTGAGATAGCGAGCAAAATTGCGAGCACCGAGGGTGAATGGATGAGCACGGCCAGCACGGCCCCTAATGCCTTGGCAGGCATGTCCCCCGAACCGATCACGCTGAACAGCCTTTTACTCTGCCGCACATCGAAAACCAATGCGGATAACCCCCAGAATTCCAGGTTGATAAGCAGGTAAATGATCCGGTAACCAACCATTACGGCAATGGCAGTAGCGACCCCGTGTCCCACCAGCAACAGCCCCATCACCACAACCACCATAAACAGCGAGGCCATCATCGTGCCGAGGCTCAGCTTTCTCAGCAAAAGGTGATGTTCAAAATACTCATAGATCTTCCCGGAGGCCATTACGGCCAGGGCGGCGGCGATGTAAGCAAGCGGCAGCGAATATTCGGGGTGGTTTTCGAGCAGGAGCACGTTGGCGGAGACATACACCAGCGTGGTACCGACATTCGTGAAGAAGTTATGAAAGAAAAAAAGGATCGTTTGCGGGTTAATGGACTTCGTAAAGCGGTTTTGGCTTAAAAATGGGATCATAGGAGTTGGAATGCTAGCGTCGCTACTGTAAAATAAACACTTATTATTCCTTTTAAAAACCCGTTGGGGTCGATGACATATCAAATAGAATCAAAGTGGCACTTATGTCTGCCCGGTTCGCTCAACATGACAGTGAAGGTGCATTTGGACGTAAGCCCTGCTCCTCAGCCGCGAATGATCAGCACCGAGGGAGAATTGGACAGCCATACACTGTGCGATTCGACCGCTTTGATCCAGCTTTCGAGGCTGATCACCATCAGGTCCTGGCCTTGGAGAAAGTCTTTTTCCAGCACGTTTTCGTAAAGCAGCGTCACGTTTTCAGGCGAATGCGACTGTAATGCGTGCAATGCTTCGCCGGTCTCGACATGCTGGCTCACCGTCTGCGACGGGTCCATGATCGTCAGTTGCAGCCCGCTGACGCCCAAAAGGCGTTCGCCGAAAGGAAGCAGGCGACGGTCTTCTGGCGTGAACAGCGGCATGAATACCTGCTGCACCTGTTCGAGGTTTTTCTCGATCAGAATGCCGACGGGCACTTTTACCGACCGGATGATGTGGGTCGTGCGTTCGTCGAAAACGTCGGAATGGAAGAGTTTTTCCTTGCCGGTAATGGTATCGAAAAGGCGTTCGCGGCTCACGAACTTCGAAGTGAAACCCAATATTTTACCCAAAAACGTACCCTCGAAAACCGACTTGCCGATCCCGATCATCAGCATGTCGAACTCGCCTTCGTTGGCGGTTTCGATAATGTCGTGCTCGATGCTCTGCGAAGGTTTGAACAGCGAAGTGAAAGACATCTTCAACTCATGCGCCTCTTCGTTGATGGGGCGGAAAGTTTCGTACTGGTATTCTTCGGTATTGACCTGGTTGAGGTAGCTGCTGGGCGAAAGATGCAATGCGGTAATGTGCTGTTCATCAGGCTGGCCGGACACCAGCTTGTCGGCCACACGAAGCATTTTGCGACCTCCCTGCGGACTGGCGAAAGCGATCAGGACCGAAAAACGGGACGGTTCGTGTACCGGGTGCAATTCTTCTTTGGGTGCAGGCAGGAATCTGTCGATCAGATCAAGCGCGGGGCCGGTCATACAAGTCGTTGCCAAGGCCATGATCACCATCATCGTGAAGATCTCCGGAGAAAGCACGCCAATGTCGTAGCCGATATTGAGCACCACCAGTTCCACCAGTCCCCGGGTATTCATCAGCGAGCCGATGATCAGACTGTCACGCCAGGATTGCTTGACAAACAATGCGGCTACCGTACTTCCTACGAACTTGCCGATCACCGCCGCTGAGATGATCAGTCCGGTGACGAACCACAGATGAGGATCGTTCAGCAGCCCTATTTGTGTTCTTAAACCTGTAAATACAAAGAATAGGGGCAGCAGCAATACCAGTGAGACGTCTTCTACTTTTTCAATAAAAATATTGCGGAAACGCTGGTTGTCGGGCATGATCACCCCGGCCATAAAAGCCCCGAAAAGCGCGTGGATGCCGATTACCTCTGTACAATAGGAGGAGACGAGCAGCACCAGAAAGAATAGCGCAACCACAGGCTTCGTAAGCCCCTCGCGGTATGCATAATGGTCACCGATGCGTTTCAGCATTGGCTTGACGACTTGCAGCATCACCAGCACATAAGCGACCGAAAGGAGGATGGTGTAGATCGAACTCATAAACTCGCCCGCCTTCACGATCGCGATCACGGCGGCGAGGATACACCAGGCGGTGATGTCGTCGGTAGCGGCGCAGGTAATGACCATCATGCCCAGGCGGGTGCGGGAGAGTCCGCGCTCCTGCACTATACGCGCGAGGACCGGAAATGCAGTGATACTCAATGCGATACCGGTAAACAGGGCAAACGAAAGGAAACTGATGCCTTCGGGTGCAAACTCGGTGTACATATATAATGCAAGCCCGACACCGAGCGCGAAAGGAAGGATAATGCTGGCGTGACTGATTACGATCGCCTCCTGCGCCTTGGTTTTCAGCACTTTCAGGTCCAGCTCCATGCCGATGATGAACATGAAGAGAATCAGTCCTACCTGGCTGAGAAACTGCAAATTGCTTAACGAAGTCTTAGGGAAAATGAACCCGGATGCCTCTGGAAAGAACATTCCGAGCACGGAGGGCCCCAGGAAAATTCCGGCTGCGATTTCCCCGATCACGGTCGGTTGCCCGATGGCCTTGCAAATCCAGCCAAACAGCCGGGCAACGATGATAATGGTGACGATTTGAGCGAGGAGCGTGGCGAGCGGGTGGGTGAGGTTGTGCCCGAAGGTATCTGTAAATTGCTCCCAGGAAGAGGCAGTTTGTACTTTTTGGGTAATCTGGCCGGCGTTTTCGAGAAGTGTGCCCTGTCGGATAAAGAAGTAAAGCAGGGCTGCGAAAACTCCGATGGTAATGCAGTAAAAGAGTACATTGCGAATGTTCTTCATCAGTACGTATGAGAGTGAAGCGCGCAAAATACTGAAATAAGCCGAAAGATGGTAGGACTTGGGGCCCTACCATCTTTCAAAAACCTAGCTCCAAAGCCGGTCGTGCGAACGTTTTTCGTTCCAGTCGGGGGTTGGCGCGAAGAAGCTTTTGTCCTTCGGATGCAGGTGTTTTTTAACCTCTTCCTCGTTGAGCTCGATGCCGAGGCCTGGCGCTTCCAGGGGCACAGGCGCATAGCCTTTGTCGATCAGCTTACGACCATCGGTAGTTTTCACCAGGCTTTCCCACCAGGGTACATCCACGGAATGGTGTTCCAATGCGAGGAAGTTCTGGGTGGCGGCGGCGCAATGTACGTTGGCCATGAAGCTCACCGGCGTACCCGCGAAGTGCATCGCCATCGCGATGCCGTGATCTTCGGCGTAGTCTCCAATGCGTTTCGTTTCGAGCAAGCCACCCGACGATGCGAGGTCAGGATGAACGATATCCACCGCACGCTGCTCGATCAAGGCCTTGAAACCTTCTTTGAGGTAGATATCTTCGCCGGTAAGGGTGGGTGTTTCCAATGCGTCGGAGATGGTCTTCCATTGGTCGGTATACTCCCAGGGCACCATATCCTCGAACCACGCGAGGCGGTATTTGTCGAGTGCCTTGCCGAGGCGAATGCCGTTATTAAGGTCAAAATGGCCATAATGGTCGGATGACAATGGAATTTCGTATCCTACCACACCACGTACTTCCTCTACAACCTTTGCCATTTCGTCCAGGCCTTTCGGAGTGATCTGGATCGCTGTGAAAGGGTGCTTGGTGTTTGCATAGGAATGGTAATCTCCCGCCCATTGCGAGAAGCCGCCTCCCCACACCTTGTTGTTCACGACGCTGCCTTCACTGTTGCGCAACATACCGATCGAAATATCCATTTTAAGCCAGGTATAACCCTGGTCCTGCGTACGGTATTTGATCTTTTGCTTAAACTCGTTGATATCGTTCGACTCCGGCGTATCCGCGTACAAGCGAACCTTATCTCGGTAACGCCCGCCGAGCAGCTGCCAGCAAGGCACGCCGTAGGCTTTTCCGCAGAGATCCCAAAGAGCCATTTCCACACCGCACACACCACCCGCCTGGCGGCCATGGTAACCAAATTGCTTGATCGATTTGAACAGCTGCTCCACATTGCAGGGGTTTTGTCCGATCAAATGGCTTTTGAGGAACAATGCATAACGCTCGTCGGCACCGTCGCGCACCTCGCCGAGGCCGTAAATGCCCTGGTTGGTATCAATGCGGATAATGGGTGTACGGCCCACATTCTGCACAATGCAATAGCGCAAGTCGGTGATTTTCAATTCCGAAGGCTTAGATGCTCGGCTCACTTTGGAGGTAGCCTGTGCAATGGTGTCTTCGGTCGACATCGACATGAAACCGCCCAAAGCAATCCCGCCGACCGCGGTTTTGCGCAGGAAGTTCCGGCGGCTATCTTTGGTAGAAGGGCTCGCAATTTCCGCCGCAGCAGCCGCTTTTTCAGCGCTTTCAACCTGCTTATTAGATTCAATGATTTGTTTGAGTATGTTTTTCATTGGGATTTTCTTGGTTATGTTTTTTTAATGCCGTCACCCTGAGCGGAGTCGAAGGGCGTCTCTGGTTAGGCACGGCGCGCTTTTTGCGTAATGCTTATCGGTACCGGCCTTCGACCGCCCGGCGGCCCGGTCCGCTCAGGCTGACACCGCCATCAATAATTTCTCTCCTTCAAATAATCGTCCAGCTCTTTCTTCGTCATCGGCAGCTTGCCGGGGTAGTTGTTTACCCAATTGAGAAAATCTTTCTGGATCGCGTCGGACCATTTGGTATCCACTTCGCCGGGCGTGTACTTGCCCTCGCGGAGGCGCAGGTGGCCGAACTCGTCGCGCAGGGCAGTCACTTCCGAGGTAATGACCAGCTCTTCCACCAAATGTGCCGGAATGAAGATTGTGCCGTATTTTTTAGCCAGCACCACATCCCCGGGAAGTACCACCGCACGGCCGATACGGATCGGCGTGTTGATGTTCGTAAGCATCATTTGCTGGATGTATGACGGATCCTGCCCCTTGATCCAGGCGTTAAAGCCTTTGATCTCGCTCAAACCTTCCACATCGCGTACCGAGCCGTAAAAGATCACCCCGCGCTTGGATTTGGCATAAATGGAGTTGCCCAGGTTGTCGCCGATGAGCGTACCGTCGGCGATTTTGCCGTAGCCGTCGGCCACGTACACATCGCCTTCTTTGAGCACATCGATGGGCCAGGAATTGGTACCGCCGGTTTGCACACGGCCTTCCTTTTTACCGGTTTCCTTCACGAGATCCTGCAAATCGGGGCGGGCGGGCATGTACTGCGCCGTTACCACGCGGCCGGTCATGGTGCTGTCATTGTGGATCAGCTGCCATTCGCCTTCGAACTGGTTGTGGTAGCCCTTGTTGCGCAGCACGCCCCAGGCTTCTTCCATGGAAATGTTTTTCAGGCGGGCCAGGATCGCGTCCGAAACGTGTGGACGACCATCCGGCGACCGTGCGCCCTTCCAGCCGGAGGTGTACGCTTTAATCTGGTCGGGAGTGGGCGAGATCGCCTGTGCATGGGAAGCGAAGCCTCCCAGCACAAACGCTCCCGCTAGCAAGGTTTGTTTAAGCATAAAAAAGTAATTAAGGGTTGGTATTAATTGTTATTTATCCCAAAAAACGGGTGTTCCAAGCTCATCCGGGCCCATTCTGGCTATGGCCTCCTTGTAGTTGGCCTCGTTCACAGAGCGCTCGCGGACCGGGTACACCAATCTCTTGATGAAATCTTTCACGGACGGGTCTTTGCCGGGGTAAGTATTGACCGGTAGCGCCGGGAAGCCGCTTCTGCGGAAGTTTGACCAGGCTTCGGAGCCATTCAGGAACGACGAGACCCAGTATTGTTCGTTGATCTGCTGCAATGCTTTCGCAGGGACGAATGGATTGGCCGTAAGGAATGCGTCCTGGCTCGCTGCCGGAATGGTCGCCAGCACATCGTAGGTGGCCATCTGGTTCATATGCGCTTTCACTGCGGCTTCGTATAATGCCTTCACGTCGCCGGTGGCCCAGCCGCGCTGCACCGCTTCTGCAAGCAACAGGTTGGTTTGCGAATAGGTAATGAAGAACTCCGGCGCGTCGATCTTGCCCAGCGTGCGACGGTTGATCTGCGAATATTTGAATGCGGACCCGATCTTGCCGGGAAAACCAGGCGCATTCGCGATGGTCGATTCGTTGTAGCCATACGGCATTCCTTCCTGGCTGGCTGGCGTGGTATCCTCAGCTCCGGCAGTTGCGAGCGGATTCCCCGGCGTCTCATATTTCACAGCGATCACCCGTAGCCGCGGATCGTTCGTTCCTTTGAGAAAATCCACCAGTGCCTTGCCCAGGTACACATTGCCGCGCTCGGTACCCTGGAAGTAGTTGGCGAGCGGGTGGTTGAACGTGCTGTTGAATGCGATCAGCGCATTGTCGGCATTGGAGTTTTGCAGGCCGCCATTTGCAGGATCTACGGCCACCGCTACATATTGCTTCGCCTTTGCCATATCGACTTTGGAATAGCGCATCGCAGCGCGGAGCAGCAGTGAGTTACCCAGCTTCTTCCATTGCGGGATATTTCCTTTGAAAAACAGGTCACCAGCTTCGATAGCCTTCGTGGCATCGAGCCCTTTGGTACCTTCCTGCAACTCTTTCAGGATGTCGTCGTAGATCAGCTTCTGGTCGTCGTATTTGGGCAGGTTGATGCCTTCCAGAAATGCCTTTCCGGCCTGGAAATAGGGCACATCGCCATAAGTATCAACCAAAACCATAAATACATACGCTTTCCAGATCCGCGACATGTTGTACAGGTTGCTGCGCGCGGGGTTGTCCTTCGTTTGAGAAATTACGGTCGTCAGGAGGTTCACGGGCCCGTTTTGCAGGTACAGCGAGTTAAAGTTTGCATTGGAGTTGGGATCGGAAACCGCATTGTGGTTGCCGCCTTCCAGTACGCCCGTGTAAGGCGTGTTGATCTGCTGCACGATCTGCAACTGGTAGTTCTGAGTGGCAATAGCCGAGCCGAACTCCGCATTGGAAAACAGGTAAATAGGATCGATGCTCGTAGCAAGCACCGGGTTTTTGTTTACCTCCTCAAAACCGCTGTCGCAGGAATTAGCGCCAATGAGCATTGCGAGCGCTGCGGCGTATATGAATAATCGCTTCATAATTTTTAATGATTGAATGACTGAATGAGTGAATTTTGAATGAGTGAATTTTGAATGAGTGAATGGGTCGCCGGAGCGATGAGCCGCCGTGGAACGGGGAATTTCGAATGAGTGAATTTTCTCCCTTTCCTCCTTCTTCCCTTTCTTCCCTTATCTTCATCCTCTACAATTTAATGTTCAAATTCACCCCGTAACTCCTTGTCGTTGGCAGCGTGTGCGTCTCGATTCCTTGGAGGTTATCGGAGGCGGACACTGCTGCTTCGGGATCAAGGTTGTCGATGTACTTTTTAATCATCAGCACGTTGTTGCACATCAGCGACAGGCTCAGGCCTTTGACGAAGGTCTTGTCACGTACGAAACGCGAAAAGTCGTAGCTAACAGAGATGTTTCTCCACCGGACGAATGCACCGTTGTACACAAATGGCGTCGCAAGGTTGGTGCTGCGGTATTGGGTATAAAATTGCTGCGCTTCGACCCGGGTCGTGTTGGGTGCTCCTTCGGCGGTAACCCCGTCCAGCAACACACCTCCCTCACGACCTACGAGCGACGGTTTGGAAATACCTTCACGCAGGAAGTTCAGGTTGGAGTTCGAAAGGATTTTGTTACCTGCTTTGAAATCGATCTGCGTGCCGATGCGGATGCCCTTCACATTGATTGTATTGACCCACGCGCCCACCCAGGTAGGGATCGCGCTGCCGAATGTGGTGAGGTTACCTTGCTGGAACAACCCGCCCGAAGTGATAATGCGGCCCTGCGCATCTCTTTTGTAATCAAAACCACGCAGAGACGCCAGCGGCTTGTCCACCTCGTGCGATACAATCCCGAAAAACTCACCCTGGCCCACATCAAAGCGAGGCTGACGCGGAGGTCCTGCCGCGAGCTCGATCACCTTGCTGATGTTGTAACTGCCATTGAAGCTGGTTTCCCAGGTGAAATTGTCGTTGCGAACCGGCACGACGGTTAGCAGAAACTCGATACCCTGGTTGCGGAGTTTACCCACATTCACTTTCGTTTGACTGAAACCGGAAGTGTTGGAAATGTCTACGTTCAGGATTTCGTCCACGGTGTTTTTGCGGTACAGCGACAGGTCGAGGTTCAGGCGGCTGTCGAACGTCTTCAGTTCCAGACCCACTTCTGTTTCTTTCACTTTAAGCGGACGAAGATTCGCATTCGGGCTCACGGTTGATGGCAGGTTACCCAATGCGGTTCCATTGAATGGGTTGGCATTGATACCATAATAGAGGTTGTTTGAATATGGGTCGGTATCGCCTCCCACCTCGGCATAGGCAGCGCGGAGTTTACCGTAAGTAAGCCACTGGGGTGCATTGGCGAATGCCTGGCTGAACACGAAGCTACCGCTCACGGAAGGGTATAGGTAGCTGTTGGACTCTGGATTGAGAGTCGAGAACCAGTCGTTGCGGCCCGTTACGTTTACAAAAAGGAAGTTTTTGTAGGAAAATTCAGCGGCTCCGTAGATGGAGTTCACCTTCTTTTTGCTGTAACCGTAATTCGGGTTTTTGACCTGGCCGTTGGCGATCGTGTACAGGTCGCGCACGTAGAAATTGGTGACGGCAGTGGAGACATTATCGTTGACCTGCAGCATCTGGTTGCCACCCAATGTAATGTCGATACCAAAGTCGCCGAAGGTTTTGTTGGCGCCGATGAGGATGTCGAGGTTACGCTCGCGGAAGGTCGCTACGTCCTGGTAGTAATAGCCATTGAAACCCGTCGCCACCGCGCCGATCGAACGCGTTCCGGTAGGACGGTTGTAGTTGTACGGGCGGGTGTAGTAATCCTGACCAATGCGGCCCTGAACGAACAACCAGTCTGTGAAATCGTAACGAACCGATGTATTACCGAAAATCCGGTCGCGCCGCACGTTCTCGAAGCGGTCGTAGGCTACCCAGTACGGGTTGTTGCGATTGGTAAAACGCGCCAGGGGCATTTCGTTGCCGTTGGCATCCTTACGGTTTTTGAGCCAGTCGGTGTCGATACTCGTGGCGAGGGTATAAATGGTTGTATTGGCATTCATATCCTGGATACCGATCTGGGGCGGGTTCTTGTTGTACTCGTTGGAGTAGTTCGCGTTCAGCTGGGCCGACAGTTTCTTGGTAAACTTATAATTCAAGCCCAGGTTGAAGATTTTTTTGTGATATGCCGAGTTAGGCATGATCGCATTGGCATCCGTATTCGCGAAGGAAAGGCGGAAATTCCCTTTTTCGTTGCCGCCTGATAATGCAACCGAATTGGTAAAACTCGTACCCGTGCGGTAAAACTGCTTAATGCGGTCTTTATGAGCGATATAGGGCTGTGTGCTTCCGTCAAACTGCGGTGTAGGTTTACCGTCCAGTTTTTCCCCGAATGCAAAAACGCCGGAGCTTTGGGCCTCGGCTACACTCGTTGGGCGCTTTCCGAACTCTCCCTGGCCGTATTCGTATTGGAAATCGGTGTAATCCAGTGCTTCCTGCGCCTGGAAATTCGAGTTCAGCTCCACACCGATGCCGGTGGTTTTGCTGCCGCTTTTCGTCGTAATGATGATCGCCCCGTCCTTCGCACGGAAACCGTACAATGCAGCTGCCGCGGCGCCTTTGAGCACGGTCATCGATTCGATATCGTCCTGGTTGATGCTTTGCAGACCATCACCCGCATCGGACGAACCGCCTGTTGGGTTACCCGTGCCATTTCCACTTGATCCGCCCGCCGAAACGCTGCTGTTGTTGATCGGAATGCCGTTCACGATGATCAGCGGGGAGTTGTTGCCGCCGAAAGAAGACTGGCCGCGGATACGGATCTTGGTCGACCCACCCGGACCGCTCGCAGGCGGAGTCACATTCAAACCGGCTACTTTTCCCTGCAAGCTGTTACCGAGGTTGGTCGTACGGTTGGTTGTTAGCTCTTCCGTATTTACCGTGGCTGTCGAATAGCCCAGTTTTTTGGCATCACGCTTGATCCCTAATGCAGTCACAACCACCATTTCGAGGTTGCGGACGTCGGGTACCATGGAGATGTCATAGCTGGATTGGTTACCGAGAGGAATCTCCTGCGACGTGAAACCAACGGAGGAAAAGATCAGGACGCCACCTGCATCGGGCACGCTAAGCTGGAATGCACCTTCGGCATCGGTTGCCGTACCGAGTTTGGTACCTTTGACAATAATGCTTACTCCGGGCAAGGGAAGCCCTTTTTCATCGGTCACTTTACCCGTAACGTTATGGTCGATGCTGCCCTGGGTGCGGATCATTTCGGGAAGAGCGCTACCCGGCTCACCCTCGTTCTTGATCAGGATCACCTGTTTACCGTCGATTTTGTAGGTGATGTTCACGGGTTTGAACAAATCGTCCAGAATATCGCCCAACGGCTTGTCCACAGCGTGGAGGGAGACCTTTCGCTGTGATTTGACCAGTGAAGAACTGTACGTAAAACGGAGCTGAGTCAGCTTGTTGAGTTTGGCAAGTACAGATTTCATTTCCAGGTTGTTAACCTGTATTGTAATCTTCTGATTCAGGATATCCTGAGCACCAACGGTGCCTGCGGAGGCGACACTCGCGAAGATAAGGACAAGAAATAATTGGTAAAGTGATATTTTCATAGCCCTGTAAAGTAGCCGGGATTGGTATCGGTGTTTTTTCATACTTTTGATTGTTTGTTCAGTATTGAAATGACGGGACAAAATGCTTCTGTTTCGAAACAGTAATGCTCGATCGGAGGCGTAGGGTCAGTGATGGCGCAATCATCACTGGCTCTTTATCATTCAAGGGTAAGCAGAGTCAACTATCTCATAGGCATAAAGAGGGATTAATGGTAGGTGATTTTAGTCCAAAAAAGGGTTTAGAGTTTCAAGCAGGCTGTGTTTCAGCCCTTAATTACAACCTTTGGAACTGATCACGACGCGACCATCCTCCATATCATACCCGGCCCCGATGGCCTGGCATATTGCATTCAACCGTTGTTTAAGGTTTTCATCATTGAACTGCGCACTGACCATGCAGTTTGAAAGCGATTCGGCATTGTACATGATGCTGATGCCGTAAGTCTTCGCCAATGCATTGAAAACTTCCGATACCGGCTTGTCGTCGAATACCTGTTCTTTATGTATCGCTGATTCCGTCAGTATGCCGGGGTTAGCTACGACGCCTTTTTCCAGCCTGTTATCCTTTCGGTTGAACACCGCCTGCTGGTTAGGATCAAGAATAACGCCGGTCAGTTTTGCATCGGCTTTGCCGTTCTGCATTTCGTATTCTTTTTTGGGATATACCGAAACCCGGCCTGTCTTCACAGCGACCATCACAGTGCCTTCGTTGTCGAATGCCTTGACCCTGAAACTGGTGCCAAGTACCTTGGTTACCGTCTCATTGGTGTATACCAGGAAGGGTTGAGATGGATTTTTAGCTACATCGAAAAACGCTTCTCCTGTGAGGTGAACCTTCCGTTCGTTAGCTGCAAACTGCCTGGGATAGCTGATACTGCTGCCTTTTGATAATGTAGCAACGCTGTTGTCGGAGAGTAAAACCGTCAGTTCGCTGCCGGTGTTGTTGACCCGGACAAGCATTTCCGTTTGGGAATCAGTGGCGATGGCCGGTTTACCGGCGTCGGTATGAACTGGCCGTGACGTGTAGTACAGCCAGCCGAGTCCGCCGGTGAGCAGGACTGCCGCCGCAGCGCGCCAGATCGTGCGCCCGTAACCGATCCTGTACGGGGGCGCGGATTTGCTGTCTTCCGCCCTCCGCGCGATTTCGTTGATTTCATAGCGAACGCTGTCTTCCGAGAGATCGTCCTTATAGATCTCATGGATAGACAGCACCAGCTCCCGGGCACGTCCGACGACGCCCGCCCGGTCGGGGTTATCTTGCAGCCACTGCTGCCAATAATGGTCGAGTTCCGGCGTAGGGGTCATCACCCAGAGACGGAATGTCTCATCCGTTGCCAGCTCTTCCACGGTAAAGGTTCGGTATAAACTCATCTCAAATCAAAACAGACAGTTGCATGCGCCACGAGGCCCATTATAGTAGTATGTCAGTCTTGAGATTGTTTATAACCAAAAAAATCAAAAAAAATTTGAAAAAGTTATAGAAAGGGAGAAAGGAGTAGGGAAAAGAGGGTAGGAAGGGGTGAATTAAAAAGTATTAAAAGCTTAAAAAGTATAAAAAGTTTGTAATGTTAAAATAGTAATATACATTTAGAAAGAATAATATCAAATGCCAATAGTCGCTCATTCCAGTTCCACTGCGGCCCTTTCCACGGCGGCTCATCGCCCGGCGACCCGGTCAATCATTCGATTATTCGGTCATTCACTCATTAAGTACACTCACAACCCCACAACCGCCAGCAACACCCAGAAGAATTCCGCGGGTATCCATATTTCCTTGATCTCCTTTAAGGTCCGGTAGAGTAGGTTGGAGACGCTTTGGCGTCCGAGGCCCATCACGCCGGCGATATCCTCATTGTCGAGGTTCTGATAAAAACGGAGGTAAATGATTTCCTGCTGACGTTTCGAAAGTGACGAAATGATGCGTTTGAGGTGGCCGTTCTGGAAGCGGATGTGTTCGTCTCTGATGATATCGGTCTCGATGGACGGGTCCGAATCATCGGTGTCAAAAACGGAATGACCGGGCTCATGGAAGCGTTTGAGCCGGATGCTTTCCTTGATCAGCTTGTGACGAAGCGCTTTGAGAAGGTAGGATTTGACGAAAACAGTTTCGGAGAGGAAGTTTCTCCTTTCCCAGAGTTCCAGGTACAGTTCCTGGATCGAATCACGGATAAAATCGGGGTCGGAGGAGAACTTGGTGGCGTAGTTGTAGAGCGCCCGGTAGTGCAGCTGGGCGAGCCGGCCTAATGCGTCGGAATCCCCCGCCTTGAACCGGAGCCATAATGCGGCATGAATGTCGGCTGCATTCGATATAGTTTCTTCTTTGTTCAAATCTTTAATGCAACGGCAATGTTTTATTAAATCAATGAATTATACCAGTCAAAGCAATCCGCAATACCATTCTCCTTGTGATTGCCTGGTATTTATTGGAATGTAAATGTCCGGTGAAAAAGAACGCCGGGAGGGCTGGCCTGCCCGGCGTTTGCGGGAGCTATTTTACTACTTTCAGTTTTCCCTGCATGAGCGTGTAATGCCCGGGAAAAGTGCAGACGTACTGGTAGGTACCTGCCTGCTTCGGTGCAACGAAGTAAATGGATTCCGATTTTTCGGGCTCCACGATATTGGTGTGGAAGAGGACATCGTTGGTTTTGGGGACATAGCTCAGCTCCGAACCTTTCAGGCCGAGGTTCAGTCCCGCTTCGCCAACCGCATTGGCAGTGCCCGGCTTGGTGATGACGAGGTTATGAAGCATATCGTCGTTGTTGTTGAAGACGATTTTGATCTTGCTCCCGGCTTTCACCTGTATCTCGGAAATATCAAATTTAAGGCCCGGTACGGTTCCGATCGTGACCACCTGATCGGGTCCGTTGGTCCAGTCCGAAGGCATTTCCGTCACCCGTTTGGCAGAGGAAGCTGTGCTGGCAGCTTCGCCGGCAGCCATGCTATGCGCACTGTGATCGACGGCGGAGGCCTTTACGGTGGTCGTGAACTGTACTGCGGTGGCAGGGGAGCCTGCTGCTATCTCATTCAGGGTGTAATAACCGTTGGCGTGCAGCAAAGCATTGCCGTCAGGAGATTTGACGCCTTCCGCCTTGATTTCGTGGATATATCCTTTGCGCAGGGAGGATGGATCTACCACCAGACGCACGCGCAGGCGGTCCTCGGAAACAATAATGCCTTTGAGAGGAACCTCCTGGGTATTGATGATCGGACTTCCGTAGGTTTTGTGGTAGCGGTAGGTAAAGCTGCTCATTTTGTACGCATCCTGGTCGGCGGCCGCCTTTTTATCGACAGGGCTGGTGAAGGTGATTTCAAAACCATCGGGCATGGAGCGGACGGTTTTCATTTCAAACGGCATCTTGCCGGTCCAGACAAGTCTCTGGATACCAAACTCTTCCTTGCCTGTTGCAGACCATCCGCGGCTGGTTTGCCCAACGAACATCGAGCCATCGAGGCCCCATTCCATACGGAGGATACCGGACATAAATCCTTCACGGAATGGAAAAACAGTTCCCTGCCAAACCCCATTCACTTTTTCAAGATCTACGCGGGTGATAATGCTGTGCCCCTGGTCCCCCACAAACATCTGGCCGGTAAAAGGGCCGAATGCGCCGTTGGTGACATCTTCCTTGAAATCGGAAGTGGAGATACCGACCAATGTGTGCGGGAACCACACTGCGGGCGGTTTGATGCCGGGGATTTTCTTGGCTACGTCATATAACGGCTCTCCGGTGCTGGGAACATCTTCCGGTGACAGTTTCACCGGTGATCCTTCTTCCTTGCTCCATCTCAAACCGGCCGGGTTACCGGCGAAATCGCCTTTTTCGAGGTGTGTCATCCGACCCGAACCTACCCAGTCACCCTGGTTCTCGGTGTAGAAAATATCGCCTTTATAGGATCCGAAGCCGGAAGGGGAGCGGAGGCCGGTAGCCCAGGGGGTCAGTTTACCGTCCTGGCCGAGTTTGAGCATCCAGCCCCTCCATTTGGATTGACTTGCGCCGCGGCCCACCCAGTCGAGGTTCAGTGTAACGAGCATTTCGCCGTTGGGCATGGCTACTGGTCCGTAGGAGTACTGGTGATAATTGCCCGAAAGAGGCCAGCGCGTGAACGAGTCGTACACATCCGCGACGCCGTCGTTGTTGGTGTCTTCCAGGCGGGTTACTTCGCCGCGCTGTGAGATCAGGAAGTCCTTTCCCCGGTACAGCAAACCAAGCGGCTCGTGCAGGCCGGAAGCGAAACGGTGAAACGATGGTTTGCCATCACCTTTCAGATAAGGATTGCCGATCATCCACACTTCACCCCGGCGGGTCGAAGTGGCCAGGCGGCCATCCGGCAGCACCTGCATTCCACCTACCTCCATTTTGATGTTTTCGGGGATCGGGATGGTGATGATCCGGTAGTAATCATCAATTTTATTGGGTTTTGACTGCGCGAATGCACTTATACAGCCAGCGGAAATCAGCGTAGTTAAGAGAATATTTTTCATTGATGGAAATCAAATGGTTAAGTATTTGCCAAGCCTACCAGAAAAGGGAGTAGCTCGTCTGATTGGAAACGGGCAGGATCAGCTCCTTCATCTCACCCGCGGGACGCACAGTCGCTTTTGCTTTTTTGTCCACCTGGACGTAAAAACGGTCGTCGACCTGGTATAGCCCTTTTTCGATTTCAACGATCTGCTTTCCGCTGGCGAGCAGTGAATACAAAGCACTTGTGGCAGACCCATCGACTCGGAATGTCCGGGTAAGGCTGTTTCCGCCGGATTGCAGCTCATCGCTCACAGTTGCGCCGCCGATCGCGTAACGGAAGACGGGGTATCCCTTTTGATCGATCTTGTAACCAAGGTAATTGATGTTGGAAGAGTCGGGCCACGCAGCCGATGCATTGTCGAGTGCAGCCACGCTGCTTCTGCCCGACACATGTACTTTCAGTCCTGCTGGAAAAAGCAATTGCGGCTCACCCCGTTCATACCACATTTCGGTCACGTCGGCGAATTGTCCGCGCCATGCCTGTACGAGCGCACCGCGGTTCAGGTCTACGGTGTAGTTCCAGCCGTCGGGGCTGCCTACCGAAATGCAATGGGTGCGTTTGTATTTTTCACCTTCTACCAGAATGAACGAGCGCACCATTTCGGGCCGCATTTCGGGGGTTACGCTGATGTATGGCTTAGGTTCGGGCTCCGGAAGGGAGGATAACGAATGCAGGTCGTAAGGACGAACCCCTGCTTTTTCGACACGCAGACCAAGTGCCGGTTGCCTCCATGGGAAGCGGGAATAGTAAATCCTGAACTTATGCTTGCCCTGGGTAAGGTTCGCCGAGCCGGTATGTGTCTCCTGAGAAGTGCTTTCGCCGCCCGAAAAGACATTTTTGCCATCCACATCCAGCGACAGGACGGGGCCCGAATAGATGGTTGTAAAAATATAGTCGCCGGCCTGGGTTACATCCATTTCACCTTCATAAACAAGGTGGAACTCTCGCATGCCGTTGGTCACTTCCTGGGTCAAAGCAGGTGATTTGCCTTCGTGATCAAGCTTGCTGTATTCTTTGGCATCCCATTTATCACCATACACCTTGTAGCTCAGGTTGCCGATCGACAGGGGTTTGAGGTTGGCCAGCAGCTGATAGCCGACATGACGGAATGCGATACTGCCTTTGGTTACTTCCAATGCAAGCGGCTGGCCGTCTCCGGTGGTTTTGGAATTGGGCAGATACACGGTTTCCAGAACGGTCACGCCATTCAGGACGAGTGCATTGAGCTTTGCGGAATTGGCAACTTGTGCCACGGATGCATCATAGGAAAGTTCGAGGGTCTGCCAGAGACCCGCCGACTTGGCTGCGTTCTGGGTAGGGAATTGTCCCACATACCCGGAAGTAGACGCGTCGGTTGTCTTTTGTTTGCTGCTGTCCGAGATCTTCACTTTCTGACCGCCCGGCAGGATAATGAAGCCTTCTGCGCCAGGCGAAACATTGAATTCCACATAAAGACGGAGGTCACTCGCCTTCAGACGGGTCACCAGCGCTTTACCGGCGTTGCCCACCAGCACACCGTCGCCGGGCAGGGACTTGGGTTTTACGGTACCGGCCGGATGTATGGCAATGCCACCCTGGATAGACCAGTTGGTGGCGGCACTTTCAAACGCACTGAGGTCTTTGAGAGGAAGAGGAGCGTAATTTCCCTTCGCTGTCTGGCCCATTACCATTGCCGGGCACGCCAGGAAAAGGAGGGAGACTTTCTGAAACAAATGATGCATTGGAATGTATTAAGTGTATTGTTTACAATTAAAGAGCGAAGTTCGGTATTTTTTCTACTATTATATCTTGAAATAGTATGAATTTTTAAAACGTCCAGCCCAAGCCTTGTTTAGCAGGGCTTGGGCTGCGGAGTCAGTCGGGGATTGACGGCCGTGCGTGGTTGTTAATGGCGCGGGCAGGTTTTGAAATAAGTTGCAATCCCGATCGCATTGATACGTTTGTCCACATTCACTTGTCGGACATGGCTAGCAGAATCGGGGGCTGGCCGACCGATTTCGAATACAATCTTTTCGCCGGTTGTACGGTTAGTCAGGGTAAGGGCGGTGCCTGTGAAAAACAACTCATAGGTGCCTGTTGTCAGGCTTTGTAAATCCTCCGATTCGGGTTTCAGAAATACCTGTATTTCACGTTCGCGGGTGTGTGAGTTGCTGATTTCCAAATGGATTCTTAGTTGGCCGTTCGATGTATCTTTGGCGATCGTGAGTTGTTCGTGTGGAAGATAAATGTGGCCTTCGGGAAGTTTGGCTTGCGTTCTCGGTATAATCATTTCTTTATTCTGAGTGGCCTGTGCAGATGCATGAGCAGTTGACAGTATTAATGCAGCTGGAATGAGTAATGCTTTGATCATACTTAAATGTTTCATAGACAATACCTTGTAGTTTTTGCTGATGTAAAAAACATGACGCATCCGTTTACTGCGGTGCGACTTGACAATTTCTATGCTCACGCACAGGCGGTCGGCGATCACGCGTGAGGATAGTCCTTGCGCGATCAGCTGGATTATTTCATTTTCCCGGGAGGTAAACATGATGATCAATGTATGTTTGTTTGCCATCGATACGACATTTAGGGGAAATAGTAACAGAAGAATGATCCTGCGCACGGCTTGGGAAAGTAAAAGTTTAACAGGGATGAATTATATCCGGTGAGCGTATAGCGGATAGAGTTGATGAGAGATGGCTTATGCTTTGATAAAGGGCGGTAGAACGGCCAGTGGAAGTTCTTGACGGATAGTCTTTTTTGAAGATTTTGCTGTATTATTTTAAAATGAATGGGAGTGTCTATTGCCTGTTGGATATGGGTTTTTATAAAATCTTGAAAAAGAGGTCAATAGGTTAACATCCCGTTGCCTGTTTTTTGAACCAAGTTTTGTAAATTAAACGGATTCAACGCCGGCATTTGTTCAGGCCGTTTGTGAGGCAGGCTATAAGGGAGCAGCAATTAGTGAGAATTCAGAGATGAGTGAGTGGTCGATACCGGCAGCTGTTGGTGTAACGCCGCAAGCCCGATTTGTTTATGGAATGTTAATAAATACTTAACAGAATAGACTTTAATTAACCGGATTTTTGCGTTTTAAAGGGCGTTTTTTGCCCCGTTCTATCTTTCTATCACCTAAATAACCTAGTGCTCATGATCAAAAAAATTTACTTATGCTTCCGGCTGAGTATCTTCGGAAGAAGCGCGTTCCTTCCGGCCGTGCTGACGGGCCTGCTGGGCTCGTATACGGGGTTCGCACAGACGGCCATTACCGGCCAGGTCACATCGGATGACGACAAACTGCCCCTGGCGGGTGTCAGTGTTATTGAGAAAGGCACTACCAACGGCACCGTTACGGATGTCAACGGCAAGTACCAGCTCAATGTAAAAGGCAACGGTTCAGTACTGACCTTTTCGTTTTTGGGATATGTATCACGCGATCTGAATGTGAGTGGCCGTTCTATCGCGGACGTGATCCTGCTCACGGACCAAAAGCAACTTCAGGAGGTGGTCGTCACTGCGTTGGGTATCAAAAAGGATGTCCGTAAACTGGGCTACGCCGTGCAGGAGCTGAAAGGCGAAAGCATTGTTACCGCGCGTGAGACCAACATCGTGAATCAGCTGGCAGGCAAGGTGGCCGGTGTGACGGTCGTGGGGAGCCCTTCGGGTATCGGCGGTTCGGCGCGGGTTACGATCCGTGGAGAGCGGTCGGTGGATTTGAACAAAAACCAGCCCTTGTACGTGATCGACGGGGTGCCGATCAGCAACTCCATCACCGGCGGTTCGGGACAGGGCAACCTGGAAGTGGATTTCGGGAATGGTGCGAGCTTCATCAACCCCGACGACGTGGAAACGATGAGCGTTTTGAAAGGACCCGCGGCTGCGGCTTTGTATGGTTCAAGAGCAGCCAACGGGGTGATCCTGATCACCACCAAATCGGGTAAGGGTAACAAGGGTATCGGTGTGGAAGTGAATAGTAACACTACTTTTGAGCGCGCTTTGAAACTGCCTGAATATCAGAACAGATACGGACAAGGTAATGGCAACGGAGGCGACTTCGCATTTGTGAATGGCGCCGGCGGCGGTCTCACGGATGGTACCGACGAAGGTTGGGGGCCTGAATTCAAAGGCCAGAGCTACCCGCAATACAACTCGCCGCGTACCCTGAACGGACAGGCGATCCCTTTCCTGGGTGGCGATCTGAATGCCCCTGCGGGAAGTGTGATTACGCCTACTCCCTGGCTGCCGGATGTTGACGGGTTGAAAAACTTTTTGCAAACAGGCCGTACGCTGACAAACAACGTCGCATTGATCGGTAATAATGATCAGGGTAGCTTCCGTTTGTCGTACACGAACCTGGATCAGACCGGTATTGTGCCCAATACGGATCTGAAACGCCATACTGTTTCATTGAGCGCGGGTTATAACCTGACGAAGAAGTTTTCGGCCAAGACATTCGTAAGCTACATCAAGAGCGCGAGCGGCAACCGCCCGTCGATCAGCTACGGTACGGAAAGCATTATGTACCTGTTCAACTGCTGGCTGCCGCGTTCGGTGAAGGTTTCGGATATGGAACGTTTATGGATGAACGGACTGGAAGGCCGTCGTCAGTTTGGCTGGAACTATAACTACCACGATAACCCTTACCTGACGGTTTTCGAAAACACCAACGGACAGGATGTGAACCGCATTATCGGGAACGTCATATTGAAATACGACTTTACCGACTGGCTGAGCCTGCAAGTGCGTACCGCTACCGATTGGGGCAACGAGCGCCGCGAATACCGCCGCGCATTCAGTACGCAGCGTTTTCCATTCGGCCAGTTCCGCGAAACGAAGATCAACACAGAGGAACGTAACAGTGATTTCCTGTTATCTTTCAACAAGGATGTCAGCAAGGATTTCAACATTTCGGCGACATTCGGTGGTAACCAGAACCGCCAGAGCTCTATTTATGACGAGGAAAATGCAGGCCAGCTGAACTTGCCGGGCATTTACAACCTGACCAACTCCCGCATTGCACTCGTGGCTTCGCAGAGCAAAGTTGGCAAGCGCATCAACAGTTTGTACGGTTCCGCATCGGTTTCGTTCCGCAATTACCTGTTCCTGGACGTTACCGCACGGAACGACTGGAGTAGCGCATTGACGCTCCCGACGGCATTGAAGCCATTCGGTTCTGAAAATAACTCATATTTCTATCCGTCGGTGGCACTGAGTGCTGTGGTGAGCGATATGGTGAAGCTCCCGGAAGTGATTTCTTTTGCTAAGGCCCGTGCCAGTTTCGCGCAGGTAGGTAACGATACCGACCCATTCACGTTCACACAAGCTTACAATCCAAGCACGCCTTACGGAAGCTCGCAAATCTACGGTGAAACCGATCGTTTGGCTAACCTGAACCTTAAACCGGAGATTAGTACTGCTTACGAATTGGGTGCGGACCTGCGTTTCTTCAAGAACCGTGTAGGTCTGGATTTTACATACTATCAAAGCAAAACCAAGAACCAGATCCTGCAAATCCCGCTTTCGTCGACAACGGGCTACAATGGCCGTTTCTTCAATGCGGGTGAGATCAAAAACTGGGGCTTTGAAACCATGCTGAATGTAACACCGGTGGAAGTCAATGATTTCAAATGGAATATCGGGATCAACTTCTCCGCTAACCGCAGTAAAGTGCTCGAACTTTCCGACGGTATTACCAACTTCGTGATGGCGAGCAAGGGCGTAAGCATTGAGGCACGCGTGAACGAGCGGATGGGGGATATGTACGGTATCGCATTTGCGCGTGTACAAAATACCAACGCTTCGCTGCCTTACTATGATGCAACGGGCCAGAACGTAGGCCAGATCGTTTACAAAGACGGTCGCCCGGTGCCTACCACCAACGTTCAGAAAATGGGCAACTACAACCCCGACTGGCTGGCAGGTATTTCCAATCAGTTCAGCTACAAGAATGTGAAACTGAGCTTCCTTTTTGACATTCGTCACGGTGGAAAACTGTTCTCCGAAACGCAGGTTGTGGGACGTGAAGGCGGTATCATCAAAGAAACGCTGGAAGGACGCGCTGATGGCTACGACCTGACCAAAGCCGGCAATGGTGTGATCGGCGACGGTGTTGTGCAGAATGCAGATGGTTCTTTCTCCAAAAACGATGTGAAGCTGACAGCCCGCGCGTGGCATACCGCATTCACCGGTGGCCGTAATATCGCCGAAGGTGTGATGTACGACGCCTCATTCGTGAAGCTCCGCGAATTGCAGCTGGGTTACTCGATCCCTAACCGCCTCCTGGGCCGTTCGCCGATTAAGAACATCACTATTTCTGTTGTAGGGCGTAACCTCGCATTGTGGTCGAAAGTACCTCACGTGGATCCCGAAACAATGTCTTACAACGGTGGAACCGCTTTGCCGGGTATCGAATATATGTCGATCCCTTCGAGCCGCAGTTATGGTTTCAATGTGAGTTTCAAACTGTAAAACTTCAAGCGAAAAACAATGAAAAAGCTAATTCCGATATATATCATGGCCGCGCTGATCGTCTCAGGCGGGGCATGTACCAACGACTTTGAGGAAATCAATACCAACAATAACGTTCCGAACGACGTCACGCCCGATCTGCTGCTGGCCGGTGTGATCCGGAATATGGTCAACAGCCAGGTCAACGACGCGTGGGGCATCGGGAACATCGTGGTGCAGCACCATGCCAAGATCCAGTTCGTGAACGAGGACCGTTATTTGTGGGGACAGCAAAACAGTATCTGGGATAATGTGTATGGCAATATGCGTAACGTTAAAAACATCCTCGACCAGGTGGGTACCGACGACGCCAATGCCTACAAGGGCATCGCGCTGATCCTGAAATCATGGATGTTCGCGCTGGCCACTGATGCTTACGGCGATATTCCTTATACCGAGGCGACGAAAGGAAAGACCGACGGCGTTTATCTGCCTAAGTACGACACGCAGGAGAGCGTTTATGCAGGTGTCCTGGCCGATCTTAAAACTGCCAACGATATCCTCGCTACGAGCTCGACAGCTGTTTCGGGAGATATTCTTTTTGGCGGAGGTACAGGTTCGCTGATCAAATGGCGGAAACTGGCGAACTCTTTGCGCCTGCGTTACCTGATGCGCATTTCGAAGCAGAAAGATGTGAAGGCTGATATGCAGGCGATCCTTACAGATGCTGCGAAAAACCCGATTTTCGAAGGAATCCAGGACAATGCTGAGCTGAAATACCTTGCGGCGGCTCCTAATCAATGGACGCTGTATGGCGCACGTGTGGGTTCATTCGACGAATTCCGTGTAAGCAAGACGCTGAGCGACCGCCTGAGTGCATTGAAAGACCCGCGCCTGACCGTATTCGGGCGCCCTTCACAATCGTCGGTAACGGCCGGCAAGCCGGTGATTGAAGGTGTACCCAATGGATTGGGAGATGTGCCTGCATTGAACTACAATGGCGGTCCGCAAGGCGTTTCGCGCGTAGGCTACACGTTCGCATGCCTCGTGTGCAATGACCCCGGACAAGCAGCGCCGGACCCTTCTGCGCCACGCGGGATCATTATGAACTACTCCGAGTTGCAGTTCATCCTCGCCGAAGCGCGTGAAAAAGGAATGATTACGACCGGAACGGCCGAGGGGTATTACACAAAAGGTGTCCAGAGCAATTTCGACTACTGGAAAAGTGTGGTACCATCGTCGTACGGCATTAACGTGACGCCGGACGCTTCTTACTATACGCAGGCGGGCGTCGCGTACACAGGTTCGAGCGCCGAGAAGCTGGGAAAAATCGCTTTGCAAAAATGGGTTGCCTACTATTTTAACGGACTGGAAGCGTGGTTCGATTGGCGCCGGACGGGCATGCCGGAGATTAAACCAGGCCCCGACAACCTGAATCAGAACAAAGTGCCGGTGCGTTTCATTTATCCATTGTCGGAGCAGTCGCTCAACGGCGCCAATCGTGAAGAAGCGGTGAAGCGGCAGGGTACGGATGATTTGAATACGCGGACATGGGTAGCTAAGTAGGGAAGAAGGTAAAAGGCGCTCATAGTGACGACAAAAGGCCCCACCGGGGCCTTTTGTCGTATATTATTAACGTGTATTCTAGAAACAGGAGATGCCTCCGGCATCTTGCGCAGTGCGTGGTAGCAGAGTCGATCAGTTGCGGCGCTGGCCGCGGAGCGGCCTCCTGTTTATAGCAAGTATACATCGAAAGCTCACACGACCCCAGCGGGGTCTCCTGCTTCCGATGCCGATTTTCCCTTTGTCCTTTCCTCCTTCCTCCCTTTTTAATGCGCTTCCAGCCAGTTCGCGCCCACACCAATCCCCGTTTCCATCCGCACGGCCATCGGGATCGCATTGCGCATGAGCTCATCGACCTTCTCTTTCAATAAGTCAATCTCGCTGTAATGCGCGTCAAAAACCAATTCATCGTGTACTTGCAGGATCATGCGTGATTTGAGTTTTTCAGCCTTCATCCAGTCGTGAATGTTGATCATCGCAACCTTGATCATATCGGCAGCAGAGCCCTGAATGGGGGCATTGATGGCGTTTCGCTCCGCATAGCCGCGGTTGGTCTGGTTGCGGGAGTTGATATCCGGCAGGTAGCGGCGACGGCCAAGGATGGTCTCGACATATTCCCGCTCGCGGGCGTCGTTCACGACCTTGTCCATATAACCCTTCACAGCCGGGAATTCTTCGAAATAAGCGCGGATGATCTCGCTCGCTTCCCCACGCGGAATGCTCAGTCGCTGCGCAAGACCGAATGCAGAAATACCGTAAATGATACCAAAGTTGACCATTTTGGACTTGCGGCGCATATCCGACGTCACTTCTTCCAACGGCACGGAAAACACTTTGCTCGCAGTGGTCGCGTGAATGTCGCGTCCCTGGTTGAATGCCTCCGTCATACTCGCATCGCCGCTGAAAGCCGCCATAATGCGGAGCTCGATCTGCGAATAATCCGCTGAAAGGATTTGGAAATCGCCATTGTCGGGCACAAATGCTTTCCGGATCTCACGTCCGCGAGGCGTCCGGATGGGAATGTTTTGCAGGTTGGGGTTAGTAGAGCTCAAACGTCCGGTTGCTGCAACAGCCTGATTGTAAGAGGTATGAATGCGACCGGTACGGCTGCTTACCATAGTCGGTAATGCATCCACATAGGTCGATTTCAGTTTTTGCAATTCACGATAATCAAGGATTTTACGTGCGATCAGGTGGTTGCTTTCGAGGTCGGAGAGAATTTCCTCTCCTGTTGCATACTGGCCCGTTTTGGTCTTCTTTGGTTTGTCGATCAGCTTCATTTTTTCGAACAGGACCTCACCGAGCTGCTTGGGCGAGCTGATATTGAAGGACTGACCGGCCGCTTCGTAGATTTCGCCTTCTGTTTGTCTCAGATCCAGTTCCAGCACCGCCGACATATCTTTCAACGCACCGATGTCCAGCCGCACGCCTGTATTCTCCATCGATGCCAGTACATTCAAGAGCGGCATTTCCACTTCCTGGAACAGCTTGGCGGCATTTACTTTCGGCAGCTCCCTGCGGAAGATCGTGTTCAGCTGAAAGGTAATGTCTGCGTCTTCGCCTGCGTACTGGGCGATCTCGGGAATGGCTACGTCCCGCATATTTCCCTGCTTTCCCGCGCCTTTTTTGCCGATCAGCGTGGTGATCGACACCGGTTCGTAGTTGAGGTATGAAGCGGCCAGGATGTCCATTCCGTGGCGCTTGTCCGGTTCGAGCAGGTAGTGCGCGAGCATGGTGTCGCTCATTCTGCCCTTGACTTCCACACCATAGTTTTTGAGTACCAGCAGGTCATACTTGATGTTCTGGCCTATTTTTTCGATGTTTTCATTTTCAAAAACACCTCTGAAATGTTCGACGATCTCCTGCGCTTTTTCGCGGTCGGCGGGCACCGGAATGTAGAATGCTTCACCGGCCAGATAGGAGAATGAAAGGCCTACCAGCTCGGCATCGATGGTATCGAGCGAGGTCGTCTCCGTGTCGAAGCAGAACGCGTCCTGCAAGCCCAGATAATGAGCCAGACTGGTCATAAGCTCGGGCGTATCCACGGTATGGTAGCGATGAAACGTGTTATCGATAGTCCGTTTGGTCGTTGGAATGCGGAGCTCTTCAAAGACATCCCCCCCAGGCTCCCCGTCGGAAAGGTCGCCGCTGACGGCAGCAGGCTGCTGGCCGATTTCTTCCGTGGGATTGCCGAACAGGTCCAGCTGGCCTTTGGTACTTTTGGCTGCGGCCGGACGGGCAATGGCGGGTGCAGCGGCGGATGCTGATGCGCCCAGAACGCGCGCTTTAAGTGTTTTGAATTCCAGCTCGTCAAAAAGCTCAGCGATCAGTTCCGCATTGGGTGCGCAGATCGTCAGATCTTCCGGGTCGAATGGGACGGGCACTTTGCAGTCGATGGTAGCGAGTTGCTTGCTGAGCACAGCCTTGTCAAAGTTCTCCCGGACCTTTTCACCCAGTTTTCCCTTGATCTCATCGGCGTGCGTGATCATGTTTTCGATGGTATCGTACTCCTGGATCAGTTTCTGTGCCGTCTTTTCTCCGACACCCGGAATACCGGGAATGTTGTCGACGGCGTCCCCCATCAGTCCCAGGATATCGATCACCTGGTCGATGCGCTGAATCTGCCAGCGGTCAAGTATTTCCTGAACGCCCAGCACTTCGGCGCCTTTGCCGAGGAATGCGGGCTTGTACATGTGTATGTATTGTTCAACTAATTGCCCGTAGTCCTTATCGGGTGTCATCATGAAAACCTCGAAGCCTTCCCGTGATGCTTCCTTGGCAATGGTACCGATGATATCGTCGGCCTCGTAGCCGTCCAGTTCCAGAATGGGGATGCACATGCCTCTGAGCAACCGTTTCACAAGTGGGATGGCCACGGTGATATCCTCGGGCTGGGCTTCACGTTGTGCTTTGTAAGCCTCGAACTGAATGTGCCGGAAGGTAGGTGCAGCCGTATCGAATGCAACCCCGATGTGTGTGGGTTTTTCCTTTTGAAGTACTTCCAGAAGGGTATTCGTAAAACCGAAAACAGCACTGGTATTCAGTCCCTTCGACGTGATACGGGGGGCTTTGATGAATGCGAAATGAGCCCTGTATATCAACGCCATGGCGTCAAGAAGGAATAGCTTGTGAACGGGTTTTTCCATGAGGTGATTTGATGATCGAAATTCAAATATAATGTAAGTGCGGTGACTGAAACGGATTGCAGGCGGTTTTTTGTCGTTTTAGGAGAGAAGTATTAGACATTTTATATTATTAGTATTTATAAAAAGTATTATACTATTTAAAAGATACCACCATATTAAAAAGCAATAGCGCTTGATTAGATATGATATGTATTCTACTAATTATAACATTTTAAAGTATATATATATATAGTACTTTTTATAAATTGAAATGTATTTTATGTATAAAAAGTATAATATGATAGAATTATTTTAATGTATTCAATGGCTAAAAAGTTTAATATTTTTCATGCATATACTAATATTAAAAGTAAAATATTGTTTCCTGCTGCTTTTAATAGTTAACATATTGATAAACAATCTATTATAAACCAGCTGATGCCTTATGAGAATTATTTTCTTACTTTTAGTTGTTGTCAATTTTTCTTGTAATCAAAATAAACCCGTGAAAGAAGCATATCAATGGCCGGGAGCCACGCCTCCCGTAGCAATAAAGAAAGACCATGAAACCGGAATGCATGGCGACAAAAGAAATGATGAATATTATTGGATGGGGGATTTTTTCCGCGAAGGACCCGATAGCGACAAGGTGGTCGACTATCTGAATGCGGAGAACGCCTACACCGATACGATGATGGCGGGTACGAAGGCATTTCAGGAAGTGCTGTTCAAAGAAATGAAAGGTCGGATCAAGGAAAAGGACGAATCGGTTCCGGTGTTCAGTAACGGCTATTGGTACTACACCCGGAGTGAGGAGGGCGAGCAGTACTTCAAATATTGCCGCAAAAAGGGAACGCTGGCGGCACCTGAGGAGATACTGCTGGATGTGGACCAGATGGCCGAAGGTCACTCGTATTATTCAGCGGCCGGTTTCAATGTGAGCCCCGACAACAAACTGCTCGCTTACGGCGTGGATACCGTATCCAGACGGCAGTATACGCTCTACATCAAAAACCTCGAAACAGGGGAACACTTTCCGGACAAAATCTACCCGGCTAGCGGCGGATCGGAATGGGGAAATGATAACAGAACGCTTTTTTACACCGCTACCAATCCGAAAACACTCCTGAGCGAGAAGATCAAACGGCATACCTTGGGAACGGACGCCAAAAAGGACGTGGTGGTATATACGGAAAAGGATAAGAGCAACTATATCGGGGTCGGTAAGACCAAGTCTGACAAATACATCGTGATCGCTTCTTCCGCCACCATGTCATCGGAATACCTGATCCTGGACGCGGACGAGCCGACAGGCAAATTTGAGGTGTTTCAGCCGCGTATGAAGGACGTGCTCTACGATGTGGACCACCAGGGTGATAAGTTTTTGATCGTGACCAATAAAGATGCATTGAATTTCAGGTTGATGGAAACGCCGCTTGACCAAACGGGCGTGGAGCACTGGAAGGAAGTGATTTCCAACCGCACCGATGTCCTGCTGGAAGGCATCGATGTTTTCAGGGACTATCTGGTGATCACAGAGCGTAAAAACGGCCTTTTGCAGCTTCGGATCAGGAATATAGTCTCCGGCGGGGAGCACTATGTGGATTTCGGGGAGCCCGCCTACACCGCTTACGCCGGATCGAACCCAGAGTATAATACCGCGACATTGCGTTATGTATACACTTCGCTCACGACGCCGAGTTCTGTGTATGATTATGGCATGGAAACGAGAGAGAAGGAGTTGAAGAAGCGCCAGGAGGTGGTTGGAGGCTATGACCCGGAGGAATATGTGACGGAACGTTTGTACGCGACCGTGCGCGATGGTGTGAAAGTGCCCATTTCGGTGGTTTACAAAAAAGATACACCTAAAAGTGCCGACACGCCGCTGTTGCTGTATGCCTACGGTTCTTATGGTAACAGCATGGATGCGGCATTCAGCAGCACGCGCCTGAGCCTGCTCAATCGCGGGTTCATCTACGCGCTCGCACACATACGCGGCGGGCAGGAAATGGGCAGGCAGTGGTATGAGGATGGAAAAATGTTCAAGAAGAAGAACACCTTCAACGATTTCATCGATTGCGCGGAATTTCTGATTAAAAAACAGTATACCTCACCGGCACATCTGTTTGCTGAGGGCGGCAGCGCGGGTGGTTTGCTCATGGGTGCGGTCGCCAACCTGCGGCCGGATCTGTGGCGGGGCATTATCGCCGACGTGCCTTTTGTAGATGTAGTGACAACTATGCTCGATGAAAGCATTCCGTTGACTACCAACGAGTTCGACGAATGGGGCAACCCAAAGAACAAGGACTCATACGATTACATGAAATCCTATTCGCCTTATGACAACGTAGAGAAAAAAGCATATCCGAATATGCTCATTACCACCGGCTTACACGACAGTCAGGTCCAGTATTTCGAACCCGCCAAGTGGATAGCCCGCCTCAGAACGCATAAAACCGACCAGAATGTCCTGTTACTTAAAACAAATATGGAAGCCGGGCACGGCGGAGCTTCGGGACGGTTTGACTATTTAAAGGAAATCGCGTTGCAGTTCGCATTCATGTTCGCCTTGGAGGGCGTTGGGGAATGAGTGAATTTTGAATGAGTGAATGAGCCGCCGTGGAACGGGGAATGAGTGGATGAGTGGATGAGTGGATGAGTGAATGAGTGAATTTTGATCGAGTGAATGAATCTGAATGACGGAATGGACCGTAGAAAACGGATATCTCTGGTTGGAGTAATCGCGTAGCGATGTAATGTTGGTAGAAAACCCAAAGGATAAACGTTTTCAAATCCCGTTAGGGATGTAACAGCAGAGAATAAATATGATCCAAATCCCTGTTGTTACATGCCCAGGAGCATTTTTAAACTTGCTTGTAATGGTTTTCTACCAACATTGCATGCCTAACGGCATTTGTTTGCAAATTCCCTTCCAAGGCGGCCCATCGCTCCGGCGACCCGGTCGCTCATTCCCCGTTCCACGGTGGCTCATTCACTCATTCAAAATTCACTCATTCAGTCATTCAGTCATTCAAAATTCACTCATTCCCCGTTCCACGGCGGCTCATTAAGAATTAATCGCCCCTTCCACATCCGCGATGATATCGTCGATATGCTCGATACCTACGGAAATGCGCAGCTGGGTTGGCAATACGCCGGCTGAAATCTGTTCTTCCTCAGATAGTTGTGAGTGAGTAGTTGATGCGGGGTGGATGATCAGCGTCTTGGCGTCGCCTACGTTCGCGAGGTTACTGATCAGTTTCAGGTTGTCGACAAAATGCTCGGCGGTCTTTTTGTCGCCTTTGAGTGTAAATGACAATACCCCTCCGAAACCGCGTGTAAGGTACTTTTTAGCGAGCTGGTGGTATTTGTTGCCTTCCAGTCCGATGTAGTTTACGCTCTCCACTTTCGGATGATTTTCAAGCCATTGTGCAAGCTTTAATGCGTTTTCAGCAATGCGCTCGACGCGAAGGGAGAGGGTTTCAAGTCCTTGCAGGAACAGGAACGAATTGAAAGGCGAAAGGGACGGGCCCCAGTCGCGCAGGCCTTCCACGCGGGCACGGATGATGAACTGAATGTTGCCGAAAGGTCCGCCAATGCCGAATACATCGTTAAGAACGAGGCCATGGTAGCTGGGCGAAGGCTCTGTGAACTGCGGGAACTTGCCATTACCCCAGTTGTAGGTGCCCGCATCCACGATTACGCCGCCAATGGATGTCCCGTGGCCGCCGATCCATTTGGTAGCGGATTGCACAACGACGTGCGCACCGTGCTTAATGGGCTGAAAAATGGCTCCTGCCGCGCCGAATGTGTTATCCACGATCAGAGGAAGGTCATACTTTGTAGCGAGCGCTGAAAATGCCTCAAAATCGGGCACGCTGTAACTGGGGTTACCGATCGTTTCGAGATAGATGAACTTTGTTTTGTCATCGATGAGTTTTTCGAAGCTGCCGACATCATCTCCATCCGCAAAACGGGCTTCTACGCCGATATTTTTAAAGGAGTTTTTGAATTGATTGTAAGAACCGCCGTAAAGAAACGATGTGGTGACAAAATTGTCGCCGACTGTGGTAATGTTATTAATGGCCAGAAACTGCGCCGAATGCCCGGAAGCCGTTGCGAGCGCCGCCACACCGCCTTCCAGTGCTGCTACCCGTTTCTCGAACACGTCGTTGGTCGGGTTCATGATACGGGAATAGATGTTTCCGAATTCCTTCAGAGCGAACAGGTTAGCGGCATGTTCGGCATTGTTGAAAACATAGGAAGTGGTTTGGTATAAAGGCACTGCACGGGAGTTGGTAACAGGGTCGGGTTGCTGTCCGGCATGCAGTTGCAAGGTCTCAAATTTCATTGGTTAGAACGTTTAAGGTGGATAAACCTCAAATGTATCAAACTAAATGATATTACTCTATACAAATTATAGTCTTTTGCTGGCCGGATAATAAATTGGATTAAACGCAGTCAATGTGCCGGGCTGGCTGCGGCTGACATCATCGGCAACGGCCCAACAGATCGTTTCCCAGTGCCTGCAACGAGGCGAGCAGGTCGGAATCCGTGACGCGGCCTTCCGCGCCGATCTTCTTTTTGACATTCGGGATGGACAATGCTGAGCTTTCCTCTTTGATGGTGCCCAAGGCGGTCAGCGTCAGCAGGAGCGATGCCAGCGCATGGCTGCCACCCGAGTTAAGCGGCGATGCGCTGATGACGGCGACCGGCTTGTCGTTCAGGTCACCGGTAGAGACGGTCCAGTCCAGTGCATTTTTGAGGGTACCCGGCACACCGAACGCATATTCAGGCGTGCAGATGACCACCGCATCCGCACGGCGGATCGCCGCCTTGAAACGGGTTACGGCCGGCGTATCTTCCAGGCCCGGACTAAAATGCGGAATGTCGTCCAGGCCCGTGAAGATCTCAAAACTAACAGGGGGGAGAAATGACGCTCCCAAGGTTTTTAGGATGATGGAGTTGGTGGAATCGGTACGCAGGCTACCCGAAATGCCCAGTATGTGAATATGTTTCATAGCTGGTATACAAAACCGGCAGCGGGCGGGTTTCAGAAACTGCCAATTTATTTAGCCATGACATTATAAAAATTGTAATCGGTCATAGGAGCGTCGGTAAAACCAAGGTTGCGTCCCATTGTGATAATCTGGCCACGGTGATAGGTCGTGTGGTTGACGACATGCATGATGTATTCGAAGTTGGGAAAATTACATTGAAACCATTGGCTCACCACCAGCGTATCCTGCTGCAACTGGTCAGAAGAAAGGCTTTCGATGTGTGCCGCAAGCTCCTCAGATTGCGCCACAAGCGTATCAAAGGTCGCGTGAAGATCTCCATCAAAATCCTGGCCGTTATAAACGCTGTCCGGACGTATGATCGAGAGCCAGTAACGCTGTGTTTCAAGGATATGAATAAGCGTCTGCCGGATGGTGGTAAAGCTCGATTTTAGCTCAGTTTCAAGGATTTCGGTTGGTTTTGTCCGCAACCAGTTCACCATCGTGCAGTTGGCCCAGTGATTGTAATCTGCAAAATTTTTCATGGCATAGGCCAGATTCATTTCTGCGGTCGCATTTGCGGTGATTGCTGCTGACATCGTGTTCTTTGTTTAAGTGTAATACAAAGAAAAGCCGGAAGGGTGACAACCCTATGTCAGTAGCGCGGATTAATGACTTAATTTTTCCGAAATTTTTTCGACCAGCTGCCTCATCGTTTCTTTGAGCGATTCGGGTTCGAGAATGCAGGCATCGGGAGCGATCATCAGGAACCATCGGGCAAACCCTTCGAGTGATGGGCTGAGAAATGTCATTTCGATATAGTCGTCCTGCTCCGTTTCTGAAACGAAGCCGTAATAGAGCCGTTGCTCACGGATGTAGCGGGCCACGCGTTTCTCGATACGTATCCGCACGAGCCGCATATTTTCGTTCTCCCAGCTATCGTGCGTAAAATCTTTCAGGGGCGCGTGCTTGTGTACAAAAGGACGTTCGGTAATGTCACACTGAATGATCCGGTCGGAGCGGAAATTCCGGTAATCGTTGCGCAGGTGACAGAATGCAATGGTGTACCAGTAATTGTTCTCATGGTAAACGCCCACCGGCTCGATCACGCGCTCCACTGGTTCGGGCGCACTCAATGCAACATACAGGATTTTGGCAATTTTCCGTTCCGCAATGCTTCTGAGCAGCACGTCCAGCGTGTTGCTGTTGGCCTGGTGGAATGCGCGCGGGTGGTGACGGACTTCGATATGGTTTTCAAGGCTCTCTACCATCGATTTCTCGGTGCTTCGCAGCACAGCCTTGATCTTGTACATGGCCGACTGGTACTGCGATTGTGTCGAGAAGTCGGTAAACTTCTCCACCAGCTTTTCGGCCGTGATGAAGGTCCGCGCCTCCTCTTTTGTAAACATGACGGGAGGCAGGCGGTAGCCATCCATGATCGAATAGCCCACACCTGCCTCGCCTATGATGGGTACACCGGCTTCCGCGAGGGAATTGATGTCTCTGTAAACCGTCCGGAGACTGATTTCGAACCGTTCCGCCAGATCCTGGGCCTTGACAATTTTTCGGGACTGAAGTTGGATCAGGATAGCGGTGATGCGGTCGAAGCGGTTCATGAGTGTCGGTGAAGAATTTCCGGCACAAATAACGTTCAAAGAACCGGTTCTCTCAAATTAAATGCTTCGGAAATGAGCTCGAACGATTTCACGCGGCTCTCCACACTATCGGCCATCGTCGAAATGATGATTTCATCAACCTCGAATTCGCTGGCCAGGCTCGTGAGCTGTTCTTTGACGGCATCCGGTGTCCCCGAGACGATCCGTCCGCTATTGTATCGAATGCGTTCCAGCTCCCCGAAATTGAACTGATATTTCTGTACCATTTCAGGATCGGGAAACGGGCCGAACTTGCCTCTTTCGAATTCGACCAGCACGTAATCCATCATCTTCCGCATGGCTGCCGCTTTTGCTTCCGTTTCGCCGCAAAGCGTAAATACCGAAAGGATCACCCGGGGCTTATGGAGCTGGTCCGACGGACGGAAATTGCGGCGGTATTCCTCTACAACATCCGGCCGGACAAAGCCATTGATAAACTTCGCAACCGCCAATCCCATACCGAACCTGGCCGCAATGTTGCTGCTGCCTCCGCTCGAACTAAGGATCCATTGTTCGGGGATGGTAGGAGATTGAGGCGTGGCGTAGATGAAGCCGCGCTCGGTGCCTGCCGTGTCCCTGAAAAAGTGTTGAAGGTGTTCCAACTGGCGCAGGTAGCTGCTTTCACTGAAATCGTTGGATGGGTTGAGCAAGGAGGATGTAATGCGGTCGGTGCCGGGGGCGCGGCCCATACCCAGATCGATGCGGCCGGGATAAAGTGTTTCCAGCATCCGGAAATTCTCAGCCACTTTCAATGCGCTATGATTAGGCAGCATAATGCCGCCCGAACCAATGCGAATGTGACTGGTCACATCGGCCAGTTTGACCATCAATACCTCCGGGGTAGAGCCTGCGATAAATGTGGAATTGTGGTGTTCCGAAACCCAAAAACGGCTGTAACCCAACTCTTCGGCCAGCTTCGCGGTGGAAATCGTCTCCCGAATGGCTTCCTGGACCGTGGATCCCTGTCGGACAATGGATTGGTCGAGAATGCCCAGTTTGATATGCTTCATAAGTCAATTCATGATTTGAAGCATAACAAGCCAACGGCATTTTGTATTCACTGGGAGGCGATGAAATGCCCTTTCTCCGGGGAAAGTAACGTTCAGGCGGGGTGGGGGAGGTCACAGAACCCTGTCCCAGTAGGTGCTCCTGCCGAGCAATGGAATACCCACGTAGCTACGTACTTCCATTTTGTCGTTTCTGAGACGGATCAGGCAATTGTAGGTTTTGCCGCTCCTGGGATCGTACATTTTTCCATTGTCCCAAATGTCTTCGCTAAAGACGAAGTTGTTTAGCAGATTTGCATGCAGCAGGTTGCGGGTCCTCAGACTGCGGTCGGAGTTACGGACGTCTTTTCTGGACGTCCGCCCATCGGTTTCGAACAAATCCTCGGACCAGAGCAGGCGCCCAAAATATTCCTCACCGTTTTTAAAGATCTCGATCCGGGTATTTTTTTCTTCGTTGATCCACTCGCCGAGAATTTTGTCAGCGGCCACGATCTGTGACTGGGCGGGGTGAATACTTGTTAAAAAAAATAGTGCAAAAAGTATTTTATACATTCTTGGTGATGTGACCCTGTTAGTTAATGCCTTGTCCAGCCTCTTCGAAATGTTCAAAACAAATTTGGAGGCCAAAAAGATCAGAAATGTCTTGCAAATTTCAAATCGCTCAGATTGGTTGATTAGAATAATATTCTATCAATGGTTTTTTATTTAACAATGATAGATATTGATGTTAACACTGTTAAGCGATTTGTTTCTACTGGTACTTGCCGATTTAGTGCTATTTTGAAAAATAATTGGTGTGACAATATACAACACATGTCTGTAATCCAAAAACTGAATTTTTCCAAGATGACCTTTCCACGAACGCTTGCGGGAAAAGCTGCCCCCTGCCGACCGGAGCATACGGGAAGAAATAAAAATGTGCCGCTCGCGGGTGAGGCACCAAGTAGGTTGACGGTTTGCCCGTATTTTGCATCCAATCCGGCACTCTTTTTTATAGAAGTAGTTCTCTTTTTGCCTAAATGTTTGTAGAATTGAATAAAACCCGATAATGCATGAGTAACGCTTCACCTATGCCAGCCAACGAGCTGGAACGTTTGATGGGGTTATCAGACCTGGACATTGACTATACAGACCAGAATGCAACTTTTCAGGACCTGGCCAAGCTGGCCGCGAAAGTGGCGGGCACAAGAATATCCCTCGTCAACCTGATCGACTCGCTCACACAATGGACGATATCGAACTACGGCCTTGATATCGAACAAATGCTGCGGGAAGATTCCGTATGCCAGTATACCATCATGGAGGCGGATCACCTCGAAGTAGGCGACCTGTCGGCCGATGAGCGGTTTAAAAATAAATTTTATGTAACCGGCGATCCGAACGTACGCTATTATTACGGAATCCCGCTGAAAACAGGTGAAGGACTTCACATAGGCGCCCTGTGCGTGCTGGATCAGGAGAAGAAAGTACTCGACCCGGAGAAGATCGAATTGCTGAAAATCATCGCAGACGAGATCGTAGCACGGTTAAAGACCTTTAAAGTGATGGAGGGGCTTAAATCCCGGCTCCTGGAAGCACGTCAGACGCAGAAGAAGGTGGCCCACGACATACGCGGTCCCCTGGGCGGGATCGTCGGGCTGGCGCAGATCATCCGCGATCAGGGCGAGCGAAACCACATGGACGAGGTGCTCGAATTCATCAATCTGATCCATAAAAGCGGAAATTCGATCCTCGATCTGGCTGAGGAAATCCTGGACTCACATCAGGACAAAAATGCGGCAATTGTTACCAAATCAGGCGAAAACGGCTCGGGTTTCAATCTGGCTGTATTTAAGGATAAGCTGGAAAAGTTATATGGCCCTCAGGCAAAACATAAGAAGATCCGCTTCAGCGTGCATACCAGCCCGCTGACCGAGAATATTTCCTTTTCCAAAAACAAGCTGCTTCAGATCACTGGAAACCTGATTTCCAACTCTATGAAATTTACCCCGGTAGAGGGTGAAGTGAAGGTGGATCTGCGCCTGCTGATCGACCAGCCCCGACCGGTGTTGAGTATAACAGTGCAGGATACCGGCATGGGGATGAACAGCGAGAGCATTGATGCTGTTTTGTCGGGTAATGCGTCTTCGACCGAGGGCACCGGAGGGGAGCAGGGCTTTGGATTTGGACTTGCGCTGGTAAGACACCTGGTGCAGAGCCTCGGGGGCACCATGTCCATCAGTTCCGAACAAGGCACCGGAACCATTTTCGAGATCAGCCTGCCACAGCACATTTATTGATGAGTTACAACGGTCCCGGGCAGGACGATTTTTGGTTTGTACCGGATCGATCGCCAATTTTGTGCCTTTATTTTAATCCGGATCTGATTTGAAACTATACAAAGGGCTGGTTACAGCCACAGTTGAGGCATTGCAGGACATTTTTGTCAGGAACCGACAGGCAGACCGCGTCGTAGAGCAATTGCTGAAATCCAACAAGAAATGGGGAGCCCGCGACAGGGCTTTCATCGCCGAAAACACCTACGAAATGGTGCGCTGGTGGAGACTGGTGAAATATGCCGCCGAAGTGGGCAAAGTCTCGGCGGAGAGCGATTTTTGGCGCATTGCGGGTGCCTGGCAGCTCATTAAACCGCTCCATTTACAGCACAGCGAAAGCGTCGGTCTTCCCGATTGGCCCGAATGGGAGGGCATTGAGCCGGAAAAGGTATTGGAACGCTATCGGGAAGGATTGAATACGAGGAAAATCGCGGAATCTGTCCCGGACTGGATCGACGAGATCGCGGAAACCGAATTGGGGCGCATTTGGGACGGCGAACTTGCCGCACTGAACAAAACCGCCCCGCTGGTGCTGCGCGTCAATGCCCTCAAATCGGATGTGGAAACCGTGCAGGGACTGCTGGGAAGCGACCTGACCGAACGCATACCAGGCATACCGGAAGCATTGATCGTCGGGAAACGTCTGAACATCGGTGGGCTGGAACCTTTTAAGCAGGGATTTTTTGAGGTACAGGATGCTGGCTCCCAGCTCATTGCGCCTTATCTGGATGTGCAACCGGGTATGTCGGTTATCGACGCTTGCGCGGGTGCGGGCGGAAAAAGCCTGCATTTGGCCGCATTATTGGGGAATACCGGCTCGGTGTTGTCCATGGATATCGACCAGCACAAATTGCAGGAATTGGAGCGCAGGGCATCGCGCAATGGCGTTACGAACCTTACTACAATGTTTATCAGTTCTGATAAAATCATCGAAAACCTCTCCCAAACCACGGATCGTTTGCTACTCGACGTCCCCTGCTCTGGCCTGGGGGTGCTGAGAAGGAACCCGGATAGTAAATGGAAGCTGAAACCCGAATTTCTGGATAAAATCCGCAAGGTGCAGGCGCAAATTCTTGAAAGCTATTCGGGGATGGTAAAAAAGGGCGGTAAAATGGTTTATGCCACATGCAGTATCCTTCCATCCGAATCTGAGGAGCAGGTCAAGGCGTTCGTGAAACGGCATAAGGCCGATTGGAAGTTTGTTTCGGAGCATCGCACATCCCCTGCGCGGGATGGTTTTGACGGCTTTTACATGGCGCTGCTCGAACGAAAGTAGCTTAAATGGCGACGGCATGATTTTTTCCTGATGATGAGAAATCAACAGACAAAAATCATGGACTACGAAAACCAATATGCAGTCTCCGTAGCGGAAATGCCCGACGACCAGCCTCCTGCGACCAGTTATCCGGAGAAACCGCGCGAAACCGGCCCATTGAACCCGACACCCGATGTGCCAGGCCCCGATGCTCCCGAAGTCAATACGGGTTCCAGGATGGATGAAGACGAGCCGGCGGAACCGACGGACGAAGATGAAGTAGGAGAGATTGAATCTCAAAATCCTTGAATAATAAAGGGTTACCGGCAACGGTAACCCTTTATTATTGGGTTAAATGCCATTTCAGCGGGCCTCCACCAGCTTTTTGATCTCGACCAGGATCGGATTCCAGCCTTCTCCATTGTTATAAGAATCCTGATACCGGCGCTCGCCCTCGGCAACGGTGCTGTAATCGCCTTGCGACACCTTTAAGAGCGTCTGCTCCCCTTGCGGAACCAAGTCATAAGTGACTTGCAGGTAATTTTCGGCAACATCGTCGATCGTAGAATGCGGGTCAATCGTCGTGTACCGCAGAAATTTCCCCGGTTCGATATCGAGGATTTCGCCTTTCACCCAAATGATTTCTTTCCCTTCATGTTCGCCTTTCCAAAGCAGTTTACTGCCGACATTCCATGTGGAAAGTGCCTCACAGCCAAACATATACTGTTTCGTTTGTTCCGGATTTACAAGCGCGTCCCACACCCGCGGGGCTGGCGCATCAATGGTGATTTCGTTTCGGATAATGAGTGGTTTTTGCATTTGTCTGGATGTTCGTTGTTGACTGAACAATATTACAAATCCATAAGCCGCCCGGATTGCGTTTTACGGATTATTTCTAACGGAAAAAGGAGTGATGCCAAATTTCTTTTTAAATGCATTGTTGAAGTGCTGCGGCGTCGCGTAGCCTAGCTGGGTCGAAATTTCGGCGGCTGTCTGCTGCGTATCAAGCAGATATTGTTTGGCAAGTTGCAGGCGCTGGTCGGTCAGGTAGCCGAAAATGGTATTATTGAACGTCTCTTTAAAGCCCTTTTTGAGCTTATACTCATTCAAACCTACGTGGTGGGCGATCTCTGAGAGGTTGGGCGGGCAATGCACGCGTTGGTTGATGAGATCGCGGACGGCGATGATCTTCTCCTTGTCGGTTTTGGTTTTGATAAATGTTTCCGTCCTGCGTTCCGACGCCTCGCATGCGTCGGCGCACAGCACGAGCAGTTCGATACTTTTCGAGAGAAGAAACAGTTTTTTAAGGCTTTCCGAGTATTTACAATGAATAATCTGATGAATGACCTGCTGGATCGGTGAGTCGATCGTTCCCCAGTTGTCCGTCAGGATCGTGCTTTTACCTGCGATGATGGCTTCCGAAAAGCGTTTCAAAGTGTCGCTTGCATTTTGTGTAAACTGAATGAAAACATCTTTGGGAAACTGGATGCCAAACGTTTCGATTTCAAGTGTTTTGGCCTGTACCGTCATTTCAAACTCCTTGGAATACATGATGTTATGATGTCCGCCTACGAGATCGAACGTTTTGCCGAGCTGGTCGTAGGTGAACATATAATCGCCCTTCATGCCGAAATGCATGCGCACGACATCCGTATTGACGCTTTTGGAATGAAAACTCGTCAGCTCCGCGAACCGGGAGACGGCATGGCCGAGCAGAATGCCATCGCATTGCCAGGTTACTCCTGTCATACTGCCCTTGTCAAAGTTCCGGGATTGCCTCTGCTCCATTTAAATGCTATTTTTTGCCCTTGCCTAACCACAGGATCGTATTGACCAGGAACTGATTTTGTTTGTCATTGTCGAAGGTAAAAGATAATTCCTTATTGGTCTTGTTTTCGTAATCGATATCGTTGTGGCCCATGTTCATGTAGAGCATTTTGAATTTTTTGTTGGTCCATGCGACCGGATAATAGCCGCTATGCCATATTTCGTGCGGTTTGGGCCCCGTTCCCAGCGGGAAGCTGGCTGGATCGATAGAAAGCAGGATTTCGATGTCCGGGTTGGCTTTCAGGTCTTTTTCCCAGCGGTACCATTCGTTCGGGGAAGCTTTGAATGTGCCTCCAAGCCCTTTCGTGGCAGGATGCTTCGGGTTTTCCGCTTTCAGTATGGCCGAGGTGGGGCGCCAGGTGTTGCTTTTGTACTGCCCCGAACCCAGGAACTGGTCGTGGTACCAGTCCCAGTTTTGCGGATAAACCGATGGCGTTAATGCGAATGCGGCAAAATGAAAGCCGATCCATCCGCCGCCCCGCTCCATATATTGCTGGAATGCGGCCCTCTGCGAGGGTGTTTCCGGACGCGTGTCGAGGAAAAGCACAACCTGGTAATGCGACAGGAATTCAGCATTGAGGTTATCCCAATTGGTTGTTGAATCGTAGGAAAAACCATTTTCCTTGCCAAGCTGCGGGAGGCGGCGGTTGGCTTCATGCACGAAACTGATGTGCGCACGGTCGTTTTTACCGGTAAAAAATGCGATGACTTTGAACTGAGGCTTTTGCTGCGCGTGTGCGACATGGAAAAATGCCACGGCCAACAGGGCCAGGAGGACAGCCAGCGGCTTACCTGAGGAGTACTTCATTGGAATAAGGTTTAGGATCGGATAGGAATTTACTCCAAATATAATGTGTAATCTGATCTCCTTGTTCAGTGACTTTTTTGCCGCTATGATTTTATGATCCATCTTCTGACCGGCTTGTCGCATTAACGGATGGCCGAGCGGATGCAATGCCGGATTTTTTTCCATGTTTTAAACAAATAGGCTGCTATTTTTGCGGTTCATAGAATACCCCTGAACATTTATGAACTACATCCTTATCGCACAGCAGGCGGGCGTTACCGACAAGCAGGCGAGGAATACCATTGCCCTGTTTGAAGAGGGCGCGACCGTGCCGTTTATAGCACGTTACCGGAAGGAAGCGACCGGCGGACTGGACGAGGTCCAGATCGGAAATGTGAAAGACGCATGGCAGAAACAGCAGGAAGTCGAAAAGCGGCGTGAGGCCATTTTGAAAAGTATCGAAGAGCAAGGTAAACTGACCCCCGAACTGAAAAAGAAGATCGAGGGCGTTTTTTCGATGACCGAGCTGGAAGACATTTATTTACCTTATAAACAAAAAAGGAAAACCAGGGCGGTAATGGCCATTGAAAAGGGCCTCGAACCGCTTGCGAAGCTTATCTTCGAGGGCCGGGAAAGAGACCCGCTGAATAAAGCGTCGTCGTTCCTGAACGATCAGGTAGGCAATGTGGAGGAGGCATTACAGGGCGCCCGCGACATCATTGCCGAGTGGATCAACGAGAACCAGGACGCCAGAACGAAGATCCGGTACACATTCCAGCGCGGCGCAGTCATTACTTCGAAGGTTAAAAAGAAGAAAGAAGAGGAAGGGGCCAAATACCGCGATTATTTCGATTTCTCGGAACCCTTGTCGAAGATCCCCTCACACAGGCTGCTCGCGATCCGCCGGGGCGAGGAAGAAGGGATTCTGAGCGTTGACATTTCGCCCGACGAAGATGCAGCGCTCGAAGCATTGGACCGCCTTTTCATGATCGGTACGGAAGCGTGTAAGGACCAGCTGGAAATTGCCATTGCCGATAGCTATAAACGGCTGCTCAAACCGTCCATTGAAACGGAATTCTCGAACCTGTCCAAAGATAAGGCCGACGTTGCCGCCATTCAGGTTTTCAGTGAGAACTTGAGGCAGTTATTGCTCGCGTCCCCACTCGGGCAGAAAACGGTACTGGCCATTGACCCGGGTTATCGGACCGGCTGCAAGGTCGTGGTCCTCGATCACCAGGGTAACCTCCTGGCCGACCATGTCATTTATCCTTTCGACAAACCGGGCGACGCAGCCGCACGCATTTCGGAACAGATCCGGAAATTCAAAGTTCAGGCCATTGCGGTCGGAAATGGAACCGCCGGCCGGGAGACGGAAGACTTTGTGAAGAAAGTCCTTGATTCGTCCGGCCAGGCTGCTGAGATCGGTTTGTTCATGGTGAGCGAGCAGGGCGCGTCGATTTATTCGGCTTCCGAGGTGGCGCGGGACGAGTTCCCGGACAAGGACGTAACCGTTCGCGGCTCCATCTCCATCGGTCGCCGACTCATGGACCCGTTGGCGGAGCTCGTGAAAATTGATCCCAAATCGATCGGCGTCGGACAGTATCAGCATGATGTGGACCAAAATTCATTGCGAAATGCTTTGGATGTAGTCGTAGAGAGCTGCGTAAATTCCGTAGGCGTAAATCTCAACACGTCAAGTAAGCATCTTTTAAGGTACGTATCGGGCCTTGGACCGGCCCTGGCGCAAAATATAGTGGATTTTCGTGCTAAAAACGGAAACTTCAAATCAAGGCAGCAATTATTGAAAGTTCCGCGGCTCGGTGCAAAGGCTTTTGAGCAGGCAGCGGGCTTTTTGCGGATTGAAAATGGAGATAATCCGTTGGATAACAGCGCTGTACATCCGGAGCGCTATGATTTGGTAGCTAAAATGGCCAAGGATAATGGTGCCTCGGTCAAGGATCTGATGCAAAAACAGGAGTTACGCCGACAGGTCCGCATTGAGCAATATGTTTCAGACGCGGTCGGCCTGCCCACTTTGCGAGACATTTTAGCAGAACTTGAAAAGCCATCCCGTGACCCGCGTGCTGAAATGAAAAAGTTTGAATTCGATAGTTCGGTACGGAAGCCTGAGGATTTGAAAGTCGGGATGATATTGCCGGGTATTGTAACAAACATTACAGCATTCGGAGCATTCGTGGATGTGGGCGTGAAGCAGGACGGGCTTGTGCACGTATCGCAGCTGGCCGACAAGTTTGTGAAGGACCCCAATGAAGTTGTCAAGTTACAGCAGGCGGTGACGGTCAGAGTGACGGAGGTCGATCTCACCAGAAAGCGGATCGCTCTCTCGATGAAACTGTAGCGGGCATACCGTCAAACCTGCCAGCCGGGAGGTTTGACGGTATCATTCCTATCACAGCACGTGCAGCCGCTCATTCTCCACAACCTTTTTCAGGTTTTGCAGCACGGTCATCCAGTTTCCTTCCGCCTTCACGACTGCCTCGTCATCTTCCAGATTGTCCTGTGTGAGTACCAGCGTGGTGTTTTCGTGGTAATCCGACAAATGGAAGGTTACATGTGTATAATTGTCCTCAAAGTCTTCGGTTCCAGAAAGCGGGCTCCAGAATGAATAGCTCAGCACGCGCTCGGGAATGATTTCGAGGATTTCGCCTTTGTCCACATAGTGCTGGCCCTGCCATACACCTTCAAAAGTGATCGGGCTGCCTATTTCAAGATCCGACCGCATTTCGGTGCCGTAGAGATACTTTTTGACGAGTTCGGGTTCTACCAATGCCTTCCATACCGCAGAAGGGCTTGCATGGATAGAAATGGTTGTGGTTGCAAGCTGTTTTCTGTTCATGTTATTCGGGATTAAGTATAAGATGAAATGTTGAGAAAACTGTGCCAGAAATGACGCCGGCACAGATTGCACCTGGTCTGAATATTTAACGTATATTCAGATCAAACAGAGAAGCATGCGCGAACTATATTTTTCACAGCTATTACCCATTCCGCTCGACGAGGCGTGGTCGTTTTTCTCCAACCCGGATAACCTGAAACACATTACCCCGTCACATATGGGGTTTGTAGTGACGTCATCGCATCATGGAAACCGGATGTATGCCGGGCAGATCATACGCTACATCGTCCGGCCGCTTTGGGGCTTACCTTTGAAATGGTGTACTGAAATAACACATGTCGTTGATAACAAATACTTTATAGATGAGCAGCGGTTCGGCCCCTATGCATTCTGGCACCACCAGCACCATTTCACGGAAGTCGATGGCGGCGTGCTGATGGAGGATATCCTGCATTATAAGGTGGCATTCGGCTTCATCGGGCGTATCGTGGACCAGCTGATCGTCAACCGCGAGGTGAACGCCATCTTCGCTTACCGTAAAAAAGTGCTCACAGAGCGGTTTGGAAGTTAGAAATTGTATTGGACCCGCGCGGTAAAAACGTCGTCCGACACGTCGCTCTCGTAGCCGGCCAGGGCCGATTTCTCATTGCGTACGAACTCGTAGTAGAAGACAAATTTGAGAGACTCGTTGGCCATGTACACGTAACCCATGCCCAGGGTGTTGTACCGAAGGTCGGCTTTGCCAAATCCATTAGCGCTGGAAATCTCCTTACCTGAAACTTTGGTGTTGGGATCGTACCAATCGTACTTCATCACAAACTGGTGGTCCAGGCTTCCCAGGTTTTGCAGGAAGTAGAAGTAGGCACCATTGAAGCTGCGGGTATAGAGCGGATCTTTGACGCTATTGGTGACCGGATAGGTACCGGGCGTTTCGCTGGTGGAGAAGGTCGCGGTTTGTTTTCCCTTAATGTACTCGGCGCGGAACTCAGTTTCACCTTTGGCGTTGGGAAAGGCCAGCTGGAAGTCGGCACCGGCGTAATTCCTGGGCGTCAGTTTATGAAGGTTGGATGCGGAGGAGTCGCGGACGGCCTGGTACTCGCTGCCGCGCCGCTCTGTCCGGTAAAGAACATTTCCCTGGCTGACGATTCCGCCTGCATACCCTGAAACTGCGGCGGAAAGCGTCGCGTTACCTAATGCGCAGATTTTGGTGGGTTTGAGGCTCAAACGACTGATCATGTCTTTATGACTGTCATAATCCACGGGGCCCGACATGCCTTGCCCATTGAAAACCCCGAGGTCAAATTTTAGTTTTTGAAACCATTCCCTGTCCCTACGGCTGGCTACGGTGAGCATAAAACCGATATCGCGCTCCGTCTTCATCAAAATTTGCGACATGCGCCCGCGCTCGGGTGTTTCGCGGTTTGCGGAGGAAAGGTTGACTTCATGCCCGAATGGCCGGGCAAACATCCCCGTCGTTAATGCGAAGATCTTGAACTTATTTTCATAAAACCGTCCCCAGAAATCGCGGATCGCCACCCCTCGTTCGGTACCATCAAACTGAAACACGAAATAGGACGTTGGGTTGTCATTTTTGTTCATGTGTGCGTAGTCCACCCGTAAGCGGCCCCGGCGAAGCATGAAGCGGTTATTAGAAAGGCCCGAAAAATTGCCTCCCGCATAAGTTTCGGCCCCTTCTTTGGTAATGTATTGAAATTGAGGTTGAATGTATCCGCTGATCCGTACACGATTGTATCGTTCGTAAATAGAAAGCATTCCTTTCCCCATGTGGTTGGTTGTATCCACAAGGTCCATAAGGAACCGCTGGGCAAACAGGTCGGTATGGTTTAAAAGTATAAAAAGTAAAAAAAGGCTGGCAACACGAAACTTCATCAGACTTATAATTGGTGGCTGTAAAATGGGGTACAAAGAACCTTATTTTCCCTCAATTATTTCAGCCGGCGCGGATAGTTTTTCTTCCCGGGGCTTTTTGATCCCAGCGCATCTCAACGCTTCGTGGTGTGTTTCGAATGGAAAACTAAGCGTGCCAAGCCCTTCTGGCTAGCGCTATGCTCTTACATGAACTTGTGATTTCAGCATTCGCTGTGACGAAATCACAGGATCGTGGTATCCAGAAGCTGCCCCGTTTGCCCGGAAAAGTCTTCGGCAGCAGCGTCGTCAGATGGATCTTTTGAAGCGAGTGTGTCACCTATCCGCGCATCATTCAATTTTTCCGCATGATTAAATCCCGGGCAAAGTCAATGTGGAGCTGATCGGCCGCATCGTTCTGCAAGCCACTGGCTGGCCCTTACGGGGAAGATGTAAATGTAATTTTGTTTTTGTAATAAATTGATAATCAAAATATTACATTTATACTTTTAATACAATCTATCATTACTATTAATGCAAAAAATATTTTACTTTTTATACTAATAATAATTATAGATATTTTTTTATAGTATAGATAGGTGAGTATTGTATCAAAGTATATGAAATACATAACATAATAAAAGGCCTAAACGAATGATCCTTTTCAGACGTACAGGCCTTTTATTATTTACAGACAATCTAAAAGAATAGAAAGTAATGAAAGGTTAATATATTTAATAAGTACAAATCTGTTTATATAAAATATAAGTATAATACATTTTATATAAACAGAAAGTATGATTAGGCAGCAGCGGTGAAACGTTTCTTCACAAAGTTGTTTTGTTCAATCTCATCCACGATGGCTACGGCCGTATCTTCCACAGAAAGGACACTGCGGTGATGTTCATCGAAGACCGGCGTGTCCAGGGATGTCCGGTACTGGCCGGTACGCACGCCGGATGTGCCCTGGTGCATTTCGATTGCGGGGCTCAGGAAAGTCCAGTCGAGCTCAGTTTCTGTTTTGAGGAAGTTGAGATAATCTCTGGCTGCCGTCGCACCTGCCTTGTATTCTTCCGGAAAATTGGGGCTGTCGACCAGTTGCAAGCCAGGTTTAATTTCCAGGCTACCGGCTCCACCAACCGTCAGAAATCGCTTAACACCTGCCTGTTTCACGCCCGCCTGGATCGCCTTTGCACCCGCCAGAAAATCATTATAAATGTTGGGGTTTGTCCAGCCCGCATTGTAAGTGCTGATCACCGCGTCGTGGCCGGTTACGGCAGCAGCTACTTCATCGATATTCAATACGTCCGACGCATGGGCTGTGACTAATTCGCTGCTGGTGTCGATGTTCTGGATGTTACGGGCGATTGCGGTTACCTCATGGCCGCGGGAAACGAGTTCTTTCAATACCTGGGTACCAACAAATCCGGTAGCACCGATCAATGCAATTTTCATAAGTGATTGTTTTAGAGTTTAATAATATTACTGAAATAAAATATGTTACAGTTTTGGACAAATAAAAATTAATGGAATTTCTGGCGAAAATCAGCCAGGGAAACCTTCCCCAGGCTGGTGAGCAACGTTTGCTCAGCTTCGTGGTAGAGGTTATCCAGATGGTCGTTGATTTTGCGACCAACCAAACAATCCGGGTTAGGAGTGTTGACTCCCTTTCCCAACAGATCCTGCTGTCTGACAGCTTCATACACCTCCGACATAAAGATCTGGCCTGCCGGTTTGGCCAGGCGACTTCCACCGGATTTACCCTCCTTGCTGAGCACCAACCCACGTTCTCGCAGATTGCTCAGCTCCTTGCGTACCAGCACCGGATTGATGTTGATGCTCCCCGACAGGTATTCCGATGAAGTCCATTCTTCCTCCGAAAAGGCAAGCAATGTGAGAATATGTACCGATACCGCAAACCGCCCGCTATTCATACTGTAACTTTAATTATTACAGTACAAAGATGGAGCATTGTTTTGGAAGATGCAAGGTTTTTTTTGAGGGGGAGGAAGGGAGGAAAGGAGGAAAGGAGGAAAGGAGGAAAGGGAGGAAGAAGAAGAAGGGGAGGAAGGTGGAAGAATTGGAGGAAGGGAGAAGGAATTTCTTCCTTTCCTCCTTCCTCCCTTTCCTCCTTCCTCCCTTTCTTCCTCTTACTGACCTTGTCCGAATGCCGGGTTGTTTTTGTCGAACCACAGGCGCTGGCTGTTCAGCGTGGGAGCGGTGCGGTCGTTGGGCGTGAATCCTTGCTCTGTCTGCGCTTTTTGCCAGTTGGCGTTGTTAGTGCCCAGGGGCGGCTCATCGACCCAGTAGCGGCGCGGAATGACCTCATTGAACAGGTCGCGCGGGTAATATGCCGACCCGTTTTTAGGATAACCCGTCCTGCGGACGAATGTAAACGCCTCTGTGGGTAGCCGGAAGAAGTTCAGGTATTCCTGAATATAGATCCTTTCGAGGTCGTTTATTCCGTTCAGTTTTACCGACGGTTGGGCCAGGTAGGCGGCGATTTCAGCATCCGCATTGGTCGTGAGGCCTGTCGTCGACAGGGCAGCCTGTGCGATGGCATTCATCGTGCGAAGGGATGATGTGATGCCTTTTTTGTACCAGTCTTCCACCGTCCCTTTGGTGTTGACCCCGGTGGCATAGCCTTTCAGGATCATTTCGGCTATGTAAAAACACGTCTCCGCGCTGGTGAGCATGTAATCGTGGAATGTGCCCTTGGCGCCATTCCGTGTAGGTGCGAAGAAAACCTTGTTGATGGTAGACATTACGACATACTTGTTACTGCCCGCATTCAGCGGATTCTTGTAGAAGGCCGCTACGGTCGGATCGGTCGTCCAGTCGGCGGGACCGCCCTGGTAACGGATCAGCAGATCGGTTGCGCTGATGAATGCGGGCAATGGCTGACCGTATTTTTTCAGTGAATCCAGTGCATTCGGAGTCAGATCGTTGGGCGCGAAATAGATTACCATTCTGGGATCTTTGGACTGTTTCAGGAAAGTCATGATCGATTTCGTCGCGAAACGGGTGCTACGGTAGTCGACATCGCCGCCAATGGGCCCGTTGTCAGGATCCAGGTATGCAAACTGGTCGGTATCGGCGACAATCGGCCCTATTGCGTTTTCCATTACTTCTTTAAAGATCTGCTGCGTCTTGGCCTTATCCTGGCCTTCGTACCGCAATGCAATGCGCAGTTTCAGCGTATTGGCCGCTTTCACCCATTTGATCCAGTCACCGTGATAGATGATATCCGCGTTGCCATAACTTTCCTGATCCGCGGCGTCGGCGCTTAATGCTGCGATTGCCGCGTTCAATTCGCTTAGCCAGGTGTCATACAGCGCTTTCTGCGTGTCGTATTCGGGCGTGTAGTTCTCCTTGTCGCGACCTTCGATCGCCTGCGAGTAGGGCATGGAACCATTCATGTCGGTGACGCGGAGCCCGTGCAGGACACCCACGACATAGGTCGCGGCCCGCATTTTCTGGTACCGCTCCTTGTTGGCTTTCAGGTCGATTTGCTTGCGTATTTCGATCAGGTTGGGCAAAATATTGGTGTAGTAGGCCGAATAGCGCGAATTGATGTTGGTAGAAAGCTCGTAAGGATCGGTGGTCAGGTGCTGTGAAAAGCGTAGCAACTGTTCGAGATTTTCCCAGATCCATTCCGCGCCCTGGTAGGTTTCCAGGCTGTTGAGCGAGTAGGTAAACAGGAACTTGGGGTCTGGTGTGATCACGATGCTTGGGTCGGTGTTGATATCACCGAAGTCATTTTCGCAGGCAGTGGCAAACAGTAAACCGGATGCAAGCACGGCGCCGGATGTCCATTTCAGGAGTATGTTTTTCATTGTAAAGTCATTTTTTGGAAAATAAATCAATACCTGTCAACTACTAGAATGCTGCGCGCAGTGTCACGCCGAGTGCCCGGGTCATCGGTGGTATGAAACCAACTTCCTTTTGCACTGCCGTGCTGTTCGAATAGTTGGACGCCGGGTTGAAGTTCAACGGCAATGTGTTGTACAGGTAGAAGAGATCTCGACCTACGAGATTGATCGACAAGGTGTTGAGTTTGATTTTCTCGCAAATCGATTGCGGGACCTGATAGCTCAGCGATACCTGCCGCAGCGATATCCAGGAGTTTTCGGCGATCCAGTAGTCGCCTACTGCCGTTGAGAATGAGCCATAGCGGTAACTGTATTGAGGCAAATGCGTAGGCTCGACCAGGCCTTTGTCATACGCTTCCTGGAAGGTCATGCCGCCCACATTCACATTGGTGCCATTGGGCTGCGTGATGGTTTGCCCGGCCGCGAAAACACCTTCCGGAATGATCCCGTCGTCGTAGGATTTGCCGTCAAACTTGCTGGTAAACGCGATGCCGCCATGTTCGGCGTCGCGGCCCTGTAACGTGTTTTTGAAAACACCGGTATGTGTTCCGTAGCGCAATGAGGTGATGATCATATCACCGCCGATCTTCGCATCGAACAGTACATTGAGCGACAATCGTTTGTAGCTGAACGTATTATCCCAGCCGCCACGGAACTTGGCATTGATATCGCCCACATCCTTCCATTCGTTGCTGCGGGCGGGGAATGCCGCACGTGCATCGCCGCGCCAGGACAGAATGGGCAAGCCGTTGCGGGGATCGCTGGCGTCGGTACCCTGGAAACGGGCGGCGGCGATCTTCGTCCGGATCACGCCGTACGCGCCGCCCACTTTGGCGTAAGGAATAAGGTCGTTACCGCCGCCCGATTCATCGGCCAGGGCGTAGTACTCGCGATCGCCGTACAACTCAATGATCTTATTGCGGTTACGGGAAAAAGTAATGGTGCTGTTCCAGCTGAACGAGCCGACTTTGATCGGCGTCGCATCGAGCGCAATCTCGATCCCGGTGTTCTGAATATTCCCGGCGTTGATGAGAATGCTGCTGACCCCGGTTTCGACCGCAGCTGAGATCGGAATGGGTTGGTTGCGGGAATTGTCGCGGTACACCGAGAGGTCCAGACCCAGACGGTTGTTGAGGACTTTCAGTTCGAGACCAATTTCCTTCGCGATCTTTCTCAAAGGCTTGATATTGGCCTGTAACGCCGAAGGAGAATTGAAAGTAGACAGTGCCTGATCGCCGAAGCCACCCGCATTGGTGTAGCCCTTGAATGCAAAGCCGGGGTTGAGCAGGAATGGGTCGATATCGCCGCCCAATGCCGCAATATTCCCTCTCAGTTTACCGTACGTCAGCCAGTTGGGGAGCGTTGAATGGAAGGTTTGAGAGAAGACCCACGACAGGCTGGCAGAAGGATAGCTGTAAAAGTTGTTGCCGGTGCCGTTGGTGTATGTCAATGCAGATGACCAGTCGCTTCGCCAGGTTGTTTGGAGAAACAGTTGCTCCCGCCATGCGAAATCTGCGCTGGCATAGAGTGACTTATACGAACGACGCGTCTTGATTCCGCCGGTCGATAGTTGGGACTGCACCGAGTTGGCGAGGAAGAAATTTCCGGGATAGGAAAGCCCTCCCTGCGTCTCTGCGTTGTTGAAAGAGAGGTTGTACGATTGCGATTCGCCGCCCACATAGCCATTGAAATCCAGGTCTTTGGTAATGGGTTTGTTGAAGATCGCCAGCCACTTCATAAAGTTGGTCTGCTTGGTAGAATGGCCAAGCGCGTAACGGCCGCCCGTGAAGTTGGCGCCCTGGCCTAGCTCCTTGATTTCGCTTTTGGTGTACAGGTTGTTGAAATTACCTTCGATCTGCAATTTGAGCCAATCCGTGACGGTGGCCGTCAGAGCCAGTCGTCCGCGGACCATCTGTTCGCGCTGGAGGTAGCTGTTTTCGAAGATGTTGAACCAATAATCCGCGCCGGGAACGCGGTTAGGCTCGTTTACATCACTTGTATTTCGGATGCCGCCCGTGTAGCCGATGTAGTTCTGCCGCTGCATCCAATAATTGGTGTCATAGTTTCGCGGGAAGATCCAGATGTAGTTATTGAGCGAGAGCGATGGTGGGTTGGCACCTTCGGTCGTCGTGTAATCGGCTGTGACGTCGGCGACCAGGAACTTATTGAGGTTCTGGGTCGCGCGCAGGTTGAATGCATTCTTGCCGAGCGTATTCTTAAAGTTGATACCGCGGCTATCGACCCGGTTGTAAGAGAACCGGAACGTCGAACGCTCGTTCCCGCCGTCGATGGCTACATTGGTGAGGCTGCCTTTGCCGGTCTGGAATGCGTCGAGATAGTTGTTGGGATAAGCCTGATAGGTGGTCATTTTTCCGTCGTAATCAACCACCTGCTGACCTGCGAAACGCGGACCCCAGTTTTCCAGCTCGCGGTTGACCTGCCGGTCGATATAGGGCTGGCCTTGTGCATTAGTAGGAAAAACCTTGGTTGTCCAGCTTTCGTCGGGTTTGTAGTTCGGTTCGCGCGTGTCGGTGAAGAATGCGCCCACGGTTCCGCCGCCGTATTCGTTCTGGAAATCCGGGCCGCGGTAAGGTTTTTGCATATTGAAAGTCTGGGAAACGCTTACGCCGATGCCTTTGCGTTGCGTGCCTTTTTTTGTCGTGATCAGGATCACCCCGTTGATCGCCCTGGTGCCGTACAAAGCCGCCGCTGCGGATCCTTTGAGGACGGAGACACTTTCAAAATCCTCCATATTGAGGTTTTTAAGTGAATTTCCGAAGTCCCGCGGCCCGGCTTTCTCGTCGTATACATCGTTATCGAGAATGACGCCATCGATGACGAAAATGGGCTGATTATTAACCCCCAATGTAGAGTTCCCGCGGATCAGGATTTTGGTATTACCCATCAGCCCGCCCGCGCCCTGGTCGATCTGAACACCGGGAATCCTTCCCTGCAGCGCGCTGATCGGGCTGAGTTCGTTGGTTGCGGCCATTTTACTTCCGCTGATTTCGGAAACGGTGTAGCCGAGCTGTTTTTTCTCACGCTTAACACCCAACGCAGTTACGACCACTTCGTTGAGTTGCTGGTTGTCTTCTTTGAGCACGACGTTGATCACGCTCTGGTTGCTGATGGCAACCTCCTGTTTCTCGAAGCCGACAAACGAAAAGACGAGGGTGCCACCCGAGGGCGCGCTAATGGCGTATTCCCCCGCGGCGTTGGATGTGGTGCCATTGTTGGTGCCCTTCACAAGCACTGAAATACCGACCAATGCAGTATTGTCGGATGCCGAAGTAACGGTTCCGGTCACCCTCACATTTTGGGCGTGCAGTGAAAAGCAGCATGCGAGGACGAGGCACAGCAGGCCTGGTAACGACCTGCCGGGTAAGAGGTACATCTTCTTCATAGTAGCAGCGGTTTGAGGTACGAGCAGTATTCTGTTTGTGTAAAAAAGTTGGATTATGCCTAGAATTACTTAGGTTATAATGAGTGTTAATTTATTAAGAAAATTTATTAATTAATTATGAATTATTTATCTTTTTAAAAGACGTTAGTTGTGAAGAGCACGTTGCATCGAGCATCTGCTGGGGGATGGAAACTGGGGTCGCCGCTAATGCATTGCCAGTCAAGTACTTTAACTGCATTACTACATATTAAAAGTTCTATATGTTTAATATGTATTAAGTTTATTTAATGTTTAATAAGTTTAAAACTATTTATATGTGTTAATATTTTTAATAGTTTTAACCATATTAAAAGGAGCTAACAATATCTCTGAGTCGTCATTAGAGGAATGATGCAACTGTCAGCCGGTGCTGATCAATGCCGGGCAAAAGTGACGACAGTCGGCTTGGAAGGGGAGTACCAGGGATGGCTAATGTGAGGGCGAAGGCGATCGCTCCGCCGGGGAAAGTAGTGTACTTACGTGGCTTATTATACTTTAAATATATATTAAAAGTATTTATTGTGTAATACTTACTTTGCTTATAGTTAATATTATATATATGGATCTAATAAATAATATAGCCCTATACATTCATATGAATAGTATAGGGCTATATTATTTATTATCAACTATTTAAGTATAGTCAATCCACCTTTGTAAGAGCGCTTGGTGTACTGAACGACGAAGTAATAGTAGCCGGCGGAGACCTTGTCGGGGCACCAGTCATTCGGCCTGACCTTGGAATAATAGACCTGCTTGCCCCAGCGGTTGAAGATGGTCACGTCTTTAAAGAGGTCGGTGCAGTTGTCGGCAGGGAGATCCTGGAAGACGAAGCAGTCGTTTTTGCCGTCGCTGTTAGGGGTAATTACATTGGGAAATTCAGGGAACGGAGCCGAGCCATTGTCTTTGAGCGTCACCTTGACGGTAGTTGTGTCGGCGGCTGAAGCACAGCTTTTGTCCTGTGTCACAAAGTCGATCATGAACGTCTGTTCAGGCTGGCCGTCCAGCAGCGCGCATTCGGGATTCCACACATAAGGCGAAGTGACCGATTTTATGCCCGACCTGGCTTCGAAGAGCATTCCGGCATCCTTCATGTCAAATCCTCTTCCGGCGGCCGTCAGAACGATGGTATTCGTGTCGGGATCGGATGCCAGTACATCGAACAGGATGCCGTTAGAACTGCCGATTTGGTAGGTTATTTCCTGAACGGGCAGGGAGGTTCTGACGGCGGGCGGATTGTTGGGCGATTGGTCGACGACAAAATAGACAGGCTTGGCGACGGGCAGCGGGTTGCCTTCGCAGCGCATATCCTCGACCTTGAAATCAACCGCGAGCGTGTCGCCTTTCCTGGCATTGCATGGCGGCACCCAGGTAAACTTCTGTTCTATGGCCTCCTTGCCTGTGACCGGCTTGAAATCCATGCCCATGTCGGTCATATTGAAGTCCTGGCCCCGGCCCGAAAGCGCCAGGTTATCTTTGTCTTTGTCCTTGCCGAAGACCGTAAAAGTCACCGGTACGCCGGCGGTCACGTGTACGTAGTCGCTCGTGAGCGAGGTGGTGACGGTGGGTGCATTGTTTCCGCTGTTTTCACGCCGGATATAAATGTTCAGCGTGTCTGTCAGCGGGATAGGGCAGCTGCCGTCCTGTGCCACGAGCTGGACCTTGATGGGACGGTTGTCGTAAGTGAGAAAGCATTCTTCGAGGCAGATCTGAAATTTGAGCGTGTCGTTCGCGACTTTGGTAGTGAATTGGGCGGGAAGCAGCGTGAAATAGTCCTTCGAGTTGTTGACCGCATGGCCATCCACACTGACGATCTGGTTGATCGAAGGGTCGGTTACGATGACCTCGAAACAATTGGGATCGTCCTTTTTGACCGTGATGATCTCGTTTTCGGTATAATAGCTATTCTTTCCCTTTGGTTTGAACAACAGCTTTGGCGGCTCCATTTTAGGACAATCCACCACCTTCAATTGAAAATCGCGGGTGAGGGTACCTATTTTCTGGCCGTTGCGGTACTCATCGACCTGGACTGCAAATACGTACAAGCCCACCGCTCCGGCCGTTACGGACAACATACCCGTCGACGGGTTCACTTTTAATGGGTCGGGGCCGGGGATCATATTGTTGACGCCGATGCCGTTGATCCACGTCAGCCGCGGGTAATTCGACGACCCGCGGGCCTCAGCGCTCGGATTGGTTTTATCCGAAAAGCCTTGCATAGGCGTCGCGAGCGAGTAAACCAGGCTGTCGCCATCGGCATCCTTGCCGCCGAAGTCGAAGAAAAACGGCGAATTTACACAGGCATAATCACCCCTGATAGCCGGGAAAACAGGCGAGGAGTTTTTGAAATTAGCATTGTTTTTAAAAAGCGGGGGAAATTCCAGGTAGAAAAGGCTGCCCGCATCGCCGGGTGCCTGTATGTTCGTGATTGTGCCGTTTCGGCAGCAACGATCCCACACCATGTAGTAGCCTTGGGAATCCGCAAATTCGGTCGGTTCGAGGTGCAAAGTACTGCTGTAAGTGATCATGTAGGTCTGCAGCGTTGAGATTCCACAGAGCGGGTTAGCGTAGGTGACCGATTTTCGTTCTATTTTTGGGGCTTCAAGCCAGCCTATGGCGACGTTGTCACGCTTTCTGAACACGTAAATCGTAACAAACTCGTCTTCGGCGCCGGGATTACCATTCAGGGCATCAAAGTACATGGTGAGGCCCATGTTATAATTGTAGTAGCTGTTGGGATTTTGGGTAATGAAAAGCTGGCCGCCGACGATGTGCGTCGCACGGGCTTCGCAAATGGCAAACAGCATCAGAACAAATAAGATGAACCGTTTTTTCATGGAATGATGCGGCAGTAAAATTGATCCGATAGGATATTGGGATTAGTAATTAAAACAGGAAATAATGTCTAAGAGTAACAAGTACGAATACGTTGAAATTACCGATTTTGCGGCAGAAGGCAAATGTATATTTAAATCGGAAGACGGCGTAATCTTTGTAGAAGGGAATGTGGCTCCTGGTGACATTGTCGATCTTCAGGTCGTCAGGACAAAGAAGAAATTGAAGGAAGCCGTGGTCACCAAAGTCCATTCATTATCGGACTTACGTACAGAACCCTATTGCGAGCACCACGGCGTTTGCGGTGGTTGTAAATGGCAGCACATCGGTTACGAGCATCAGCTCCGGTTCAAAAGACAGCAGGTCGTAGATCATTTTGAAAGGATAGGTAAGATCAGGAATGTGAGTATCAATGAAATCATTGCTGCCCCTAAGACTGAATATTATCGTAATAAGTTGGAATTCACATTTTCGAACTGGCGCTGGCTTACCAAAGAGCAGCTGGATTCGGGGTTGCCTTTCACGAAGAATGCCCTGGGTTTTCACGTTCCCAAGCGTTTTGACAAGATTTTTACGGTGGAGCACTGCCACCTCCAACCCGATCCTTCCAATGCGATCCGAAACTCATTGAACCGCTTCGGGAGTGAAAAAGGCTTTCCTTACTACGACGTACGTTTTAATGTAGGTGTACTCCGCAACGTGATCATCCGTACAGCCAATTCTGGTGACGTGATGGTGATCGTTCAATTCGGGGCACAAAATGACGAAATTATCAGTGAAACGATGGCTTATGTGGCGCAAAACCACCCGGAGATCACGTCGCTGAACTACATCGTGAATTTGAAAGGCAACGATTCCTATCAGGACCAGGAAGTGATCCATTATGCAGGCGAAAAGGTGATCCGGGAGACGATGGAGGACCTGACGTTCCTGGTGGGGCCCAAATCGTTTTATCAGACCAATTCGGAGCAGGCTTACCAGCTGTTCAATGTTGCGCGCGAGTACGCGGGCTTGACAGGCAGCGAGTCGGTATACGACCTGTACACCGGAACGGGGACAATAGCCAATTTTGTGGCGCGTAGAGCGAAGAAAGTGGTCGGGGTGGAATACGTGGAAGCGGCGGTGCAGGATGCGCGCATTAACTCCGAATTGAACGGCATTACCAACACGTCATTTTTCGCGGGTGATATGCGCGCGATCATGAACGAAAGTTTCCTGCAAACGCACGGCAGGCCGGATGTGATCATTACAGACCCTCCGCGTGCCGGAATGGACGTCCCGGTAGTAGAGACTATTTTAAAAGCGGCTCCCGATCGTATCGTGTACGTGAGTTGTAACACCGCTACACAGGCGCGCGATCTTGCATTGATGTCGGAAGACTATGAGGTGACACGCGTTCAGCCCGTCGATATGTTCCCGAATACGCACCATGTGGAGAATGTGGCGTTGTTGGTGAGGAAGGGGTAAGGGGTAATAGGCTTTAAGCTGTAAGCTATAGGCCATAAGCACAGCTGATGCTTCGAGCGCACAGCCTACAGCTTATAGCCTAAAGCCTATGGCCCTCTCAAAACGGCGGTTCCGAATCGGGGCCTTTGTAGTCGAAATTGCTGAGATCGTTGGCTCGGCTGCGGAGTGTGCCTCCCATCGGTGCTGCTGGCTTGGCCTGGCTTTCGAACGATGAAATCGGGTTGGAAGTTTGGATCGGACGGTCTACCGAGAATGGGGCAGGCGTGAAACCTGAATCGAGATCGGCGAACTTCGTATACTTTCCGATAAACCGCAATTGAATGGTATCCAGCGAACCGGCCCGGTTTTTAGCCAGGATTACCTCACCGATACCTGCTACGGAATTACCCGCCTCGTCTTCTGTAATGCCGTAGTATTCAGGTCGGTACAAGAATATTACCATGTCGGCATCCTGCTCGATCGACCCGGACTCCCTCAAATCGGAGAGCTGCGGCCTTTTCTCACCGCCACGCGTTTCAACGGCCCGGCTCAGCTGCGAAAGTGCGATTACCGGCACGTCGAGTTCCTTTGCCAGGTTTTTCAACGATCGAGAGATCATCGCAATCTCCTGTTCACGGTTACCCGGACTTTTACCTCCCGTATCTCCCGTCATCAGCTGGAGGTAGTCGATAACGATCATCTGAATGTCATGCTGAGCTTTCAGACGACGACATTTGGCCCGCAGTTCAAGTACCGAAAGGGCAGGGGTGTCGTCGATATAAATGGGGGCATTGGTGAGCCTGTGAATGCGGTGGTGCAGCTGCTCCCATTCGTGCGGTGCGAGGCTTCCTTTCCGGATTTTCTCGCTATCGATCTCCGCTTCGGCGGAAATGAGACGATTAACCAGCTGTACCGAGGACATTTCAAGCGAAAATATCGCAACCGGCATATTAAAATCCACGGCCGCGTTACGCAGGGAGGAAACGACGAATGCGGTTTTACCCATACCAGGACGTGCCGCGAGGATCATCAATTCCGTTTTCTGCCAGCCCGAAGTAAGCCTGTCGAGCGCACTGAAACCGGAAGGGACACCCGTAAGCCCATCTTTATTGTTCTTTTTCTGGTCCAGTTCCGCGAGGGCCTGACGCATGAGCGCGCCCATGTCGGCGTAGTTTTTCTTGATGTTGGATTCGGATATCTGGAACAGCGATTGCTCGGTTTTGTCCAGAAGCCGGAATACATCGGTAGTATCTTCAAATGCGTCGCGCTGGATCTCGGACGCCACTTTGATAAGTTCTCTCTTGATGTAAGCCTGCGAGATAATGCGGGCGTGGAATTCGATGTTGGCAGCGGAGTTGACCTTGCTGGTCAGCTCCATGATGTAGGACGCTCCGCCGATGAGTTCCAGCTCTCCGGTACTCCGTAACTTGGAGGTAACTGTGAGCATATCGATCGGTTCCGAATCGGCGAACAGCGTAACGATCGCCGTGTAAATGCGAACGTGCGCCTCTTTGTAAAAACTATCCGGACGGAGGATGTCCGCTACGGCAGTCAAAGCATCTTTTTCGATCATCAAAGCACCTAAAACGGCCTCTTCCAGATCAATAGCCTGAGGGGGTAACTTGCTGAAATTCTGGTCGATAGATGGTGTACGGGTGCCGAATGCCTTCTTAGTGCCGTTGCCTGCCTTGGAGCCGCTCCTGGGATAGTTGTTGGGTGCCTTTTCGTTTTCCATATTAAGACAAAGTTAATCATTGGAGCCCTGCGGAGAAAGAAAGGAACGGCAGTTTGGAGCAATAATTTTTTTTCACCGGAGCGACTTTTTTCTGCCAGGCTGATAATGAAAGACTTGATTGAAAAACGGTGTTTTTTTGCTTTCCGGTTTGAAGGAATAATTGTTTTTTAGACGATTATGTTTTATAAATGTTGGTTATTATTACTAAATTTTACAAACAATAGACAAACATTAAACAACGATTCATTTGCTGGAAAAAATCATCACGCTCGAAGACGTATCCATGGTCGATTTCCTTGGCATTCACAATTCGAATATCAAAGAGGTAGCCGCCGCTTTCCCTGAAAGTAAAATCATCTCACGCGGAAACGAGATCCGCATCCAGGGGACAGCCCCCGAAATTATCCGAATCACAGATGTAATCGACTCGCTTCTGGCGCATTACCAGAAGTATGGTAAAATAACGAATGACAACGTCAAGGGTTACCTGAACGGGGTCAGTAAAATGCCGGTGGCCAGTGGGGAAGATGACGATGACGTCATTCTCTTCGGCAACAAGGGGCTTGTCGTGAAGGCTAAAACGACGAACCAAAGGCTGCTTGTGGAGCAGGCTTCCAAGTACGACCTCGTTTTTGCAATCGGTCCCGCGGGTACCGGTAAAACTTATACGGCAGTTGCCATTGCTGTTAAGGCATTGAAAAACAAGGAGGTGAAAAAGATCATTATCACGCGTCCGGCCGTGGAGGCAGGAGAGAACCTGGGTTTTCTTCCGGGTGATCTCAAAGAAAAGATCGATCCTTACCTGCGACCTATTTATGATGCGCTGGACGACATGATCGCTCCGGAAAAGCTGAAATTGTACCTGGAAAGCCGGGTGATCGAGATCGCGCCGCTGGCCTATATGCGCGGCCGTACGCTGAACAATGCATTCATCCTGCTCGACGAAGCGCAGAACACGACGCCGATGCAGATGAAGATGTTCCTCACCAGGATGGGGCCAAGTTCCAAGGCGATCATTACCGGCGACAAGTCGCAGATCGACCTTCCGAAAAACCTGAAATCGGGATTGATAGATTCGCTGACTGTCCTGAAAGGCATTAAGGGGATCAGTTTTGTGGAATTGGATGGATCTGACGTCGTAAGGCATCGTTTGGTGAAGGACATTCTTGCTGCCTATGAAAAATCTGAAAATTAGCATCCTGCTGGCCTGTCTATTGCTGGTCTCTGCGCCCGGAAGGGCGCAGGACTCGCTCGTTACGCGCTGCGCAAGCACCGAGCGGGATTCTGTCAGGTTGATGAAGAATCCTGCTCTGCGGAACCTCCGACAGCGCTCAGAGGCAGCCATCGAGGATTATGTCCGTCTCAGTGCGCGTGCGCGGACTGCCGCTGGCGAAACCGTCACTATCCCGGTGGTCGTGCACGTGGTGCACAACCGGACCGACAAGGTCGCCGGCGGGGCAGGGAATAGCAACATTTCCGACGCGCAAATCCAGAGCCAGATCGACGTGCTGAATGAAGATTACGGCAACACTTCGGGCTACAAGGGATTTTATACCGATTCACTCGGTGTCGATACCGGTATCCGGTTCAAACTTGCGGCGATTGTCAGGACTTACAACGGGACCTCACAGTTCAGTCCCATTACCGACGCGGGTAACCTTGCGGATATTTCACCGGCATGGTTTACCAACCGCTATCTGAACATATGGGTGACAAGGCTGAACGACCGCTACCTGGGCACTTCCCAGTTTCCGGTGGTGACGGAGCTCAACAGCCGCACAAATGGCCTTGCCACCACGGAGAATGAGGAAACCGACGCGCTGACCGACGGCGTTATCATCGATTACCGCTATTTCGGACGAAATTCCGATGCCATTACCAGCCGGATTTATAACCTCGGTCGTACGACCACACACGAGGTAGGGCATTGGCTGGGCCTGATCCACATTTGGGGTGATTCCACCTGCGGTACGGATTACTGCGATGACACGCCCACTGCCAATACCAAAAACGAGACTACGGACATCTCCTGTTCGCCTGTATACTCGCAATGCCGGAGTAATGTGGTTACCCGGAATATGATTGAAAACTATATGGATTATTCACCGGATGTGTGCATGAGCATCTTCACCAATGACCAGAAAGAGCGGATGCATGCCGTGCTGGCGCTAAGCCCACGGAGGGCCAAATTGGTAGAATATTCGAAACTCACAACAGATCATCTGGTGGTCGATATTTACCCGAACCCGGTTAGGGAGACGCTCACGGCGAACGTCTTTACCCCGGATTTTGAAAATTACACGGTCAGCGTCTATAACCAGAAAGGCCAAAAGGTTACTGCCGATGCCATGAACCGTGCGTACCTCAACGTTAAAAACTTTCCGAGCGGTTTGTATTATTACAAGGTTACTACCGCCAGTCAGACAGTTACCAAACGTTTTGTTGTACGATAATCACACATGCTACCACGCGCTCCGTTTGTAAGCGTTGTTTTGTTCTTCGCGATCGGGATTTTGTCCGGTGACGCAATGCACGCGTCGGGGCATGATCCGGTCGCTTTTGTTTTTGCCGGGTTTGGAGCAGCGTGTGTTGGCGCCATTGTTTTGTATTACTACGAACGCATGCTTGCATTTGGCGCCGTCCTGGCGCTATCACTGGTGCTTCTGGGCGCCGGATGCAAAATGTGGGGTGAAGTGGCCAAGGATCGGCAACTACGCGGAATTCAGGGATTGAAGTATGGACATTATATGGCCGAAGTCAGCTCATTACCTGAGAAGCGCGAAAATTCGATCCGTTTTGAGGTGGTAACCAGCCAATTCAGGACGGCCGATGGCTGGGTGCGTTCTCCCGTTCGCGCCATGATGTACTTCCCCAATAGTGTTGTTTCTTTGCCCCGGCCAGGCGATCGTATCATCGTGAGGGGAACTTTGCAGGTGCCGTCCGCCCCGGAAAACCCGGAACAGTTTGATTATCAGCAATATTTGCGCAATAGAGGCATTCTATTTTCTGCCTATATCAAAGCGGACGCATTTAAGATTTTGCCGTCCACCGCGTTTGCCTCTCCGTATTACTGGCCTGCCGCCGTCTCGGGCTGGGCGGATGCCCGTTTTCACGAAAACATCGGGAATGATAATGCCTACGGGCTGGTGAAAGCGATGTTGCTGGGCCGGCGGGACGACCTCCGGGTACAGCAGGTCGGGGATTATGTCATTTCAGGTGCAGTGCACATTCTGTCAGTTTCCGGAATGCACGTCGCGATTATTTTCCTTGCGATCAGTGCGGCCTTAGGTTGGATACGCCGCTGGCGGTACGGGAATTGGATTTACCTGATCGTGGTGGCGCTCCTGTTGGGTTTCTATGCCCTGGTCACCGGATTGCCGCCGTCGGTCCAGCGTGCGACGCTGATGTGCCTGGTGCTGGTGGTTGCCGAAGTTACCGGCAGAAAGCATCACCCGGTCAACACACTTGCGTTCTCCGCATTGATTATCCTTTTGGCTGATCCCTGCGCCCTTTATGACGTGGGTTTCCAGCTGTCGTACCTCGCGATGGCCGGCATTTGCCTTTTTTACAACCCAATTTACGGGCTTTTTGAGCCTTCCAACCGTTTGTTCAGGTTTATCTGGCAGGTTTCGGCGCTGGCACTGGCGGCTCAGCTGGCGACATTTCCCCTCGGCCTTTTCTATTTTCACCAATTCCCCACCTATTTCTGGCTGGTGAATCCGTTTGTGATCATCTTTACGAATATCCTGTTGCCCGCAGCCCTGTTGTTGCTGATGGTCTCGGCATTCGATGTGCCGCCGCTGCAATGGTGTGTCAATCAGGTGGTAGCGCTTTCAGCACGGTTCACGGACTGGTCAGCCGCATTGCCACGTTCCTTTCCGGGTCATTTAGTGGAAAACCTGCATTTGAATGCATTGGAAGTCTTTTTACTTTACATTATTCTCTTTTCTGTCTGGTATACGCTGCATTCCCGGCAGTACGCTTATTTCAAATTTTCAGTGATGCTGGTGCTCGGCTTTGCGAGTGTCTCCGTGGCAGGTAGCCTGCTCACATTTACGGCAGCGGAACGGGTGAGCTACCGGATCCGGAAGCATGAAGTGATGAGCTTTAAGAGGGGGAACCGGCTCTACATCGTGAGCGACCCGGCATTTCCCGCGGATACCCGGGCCTATGATTTCAATGTAAGGAATTACGCCATCACCCGGGAAATACAAGACGTGGTGTTTGTTGGGTCAAAGCATTGAGCGGTTTTACTGGACAGCGTAAATAGCCTCGATCTGCCGCGCTACCTTCTGGTCCCAGGCTGCCTGCATCGAGGCATTAAGGCCGTGACCTGTTTCTCCGTCGTAAGCCTCCTGGTCGCGGTTCATTTCCCGGAAGGATTCCAGAAACTGGTACTGGATCTCACTGTCGTAGTCTTCGATCGTTAGCTCCGCCTTCCGCAGTCGCTCCTTGAATTTTTCAACCACCAGCCTGGTAATGTCGAAATGGATCTGCTCGTGGCGGAGCGTACTGGCATTGCGCGACTCAGGACGGCCCCACGACATACTTTTGACCATGAAGATCTTTAAACCTATTTCCACAACCAGATGGTCTTCTTTGGGATAGGAGCGGCCTTCGTATCCGAAACTCGTGAACACAGCCGCCGCATAACGGCTACCGGGTTTAGCGCTCCTTACCTTGAAGTCATCCCAGATTAGCGGTCGTTTGGGAGAATAAAAAACAGTATCTTCAGACGCGGCCGTTGTGACTTCCCTGAACGTCAGCACCAGGTTGCGGGCCAGCGCGGGGTTCTTTCCGGCATTATTGGTCATCCACTTATGGAAATGGCTTAATGCCTGTTCAACGAGCTGCTTCACGAGTTTGTCGTGTGTGAAAGCTGTTTCCGGCCGGGTATAGCTCGCTGCGGTCTGGTATCCGGTTAGTTCCACGGGCTGCATATCGCGGTACCAGCGGAAGCTCACGTTCAATTTGACCTCGCCCGTAACCCGGTTGGGTGCTACGCGTTTTTCGCTCACCGAGAGCTCCTTGACAGTCACGTAGAGCGGCAGGAAAGTCTGTTCTTTTTTGGGAGCCAGGAAAGACCAGTAGGCGAACAGCTCATCCTCTGCCGTTCCGGCGAGTGTGACCGGGACTTCTTTTCCTAGTGCGATCACTTTTCCCAATGCTGCGCCCGGTTGCGGGCGCTTGTCTTCGACGTTCTGAATAAAAAACTTGTAGGATTTGAACAGTCCGGCAGGATCCTTTGTAAGGGTAACAACCGCCCTGTCCTGCTGCGCCAGAAGCGGAGAGAGGGTGGTTAGCAGCAAAAGAGCAAGCAGAATGCTTTTGGTCATACTTTTCAAACAGCGTTGAATCCATCGGCCATTTCCCTAAGTTTGTACCCGAAATTGGATTAACAAAGAGAATGACATTATCTACAACGAATTTGCGGCCGGAATTTGATGAGATTTTCATGGACCTTGCAAAAAACCTTGCCAAGCGTTCCCATTGTATAAAAGCGCAGGTCGGTGCTGTGCTAACGAAAGATACCCGGATTATTTCGATCGGCTACAATGGCCCTCCGGCCGGTACGCATAACTGTGATGAAGAATTTCCTGAAACAGGCTGCCCCCGCGACGCGAAGGGAAGTTGCTCGCTGGCGTTGCACGCGGAACAGAATGCCATTCTTTTTGCCGTCAAAAATGGCTCAAACATCGAAGGATCGACGCTTTTTGTGACGCTAGCCCCCTGCATTTCATGCGCGAGGGTCATATATACAATGAAGATCAAAAAAGTGGTTTTCCTGCATTCCTACGCCGCTTACAAAGGAATCGCGGTAGAAGAAGGTGTAGAGTTCCTTAAACGTTTCGGCGTAGAGGTGGAGCAGTATTGAATTTTGAATGAGTGAATGACCCAATGAGTGAGTGAGTGAATGAGTGAATAGGGTATTTATCATTCACTCATTCACTCATTCAAAATTCAGTCATTATCAATGATGATGCACTCCGCCGGTTCCGTGCACGTGGCCGTGGTCCAGTTCTTCCTGTGTGGCAGCACGTACGCTTACGATCTTTCCTGAGAAATGCATTTCCTTGCCGGCCAGCGGGTGGTTGAAGTTCATGATCACCACGTCATCGCGGATCTCAACGATCTGGCCATGCAGCCTTTCGCCATCCTCATTGGTCATCGGAATGATGTTGCCTACCTGAAGAAGCTCTTCCTGGTTTACTTCGTCGGTCTGAAATACGGCTTTGGGCAGGTCTACGACGGCTTCTTCGTCGTATTCGCCATAACCTTCTTCGGGTGTGACGGTAAAATCAAATGTATCTCCTGCCGACAACCCTTCTATCTGTGTTTCAAAGCCTTCGGGCAAGCCGCTGATGCCGTGAATGAAGTACATGGGATCGTTTTCATTCACTACTTCAACCACATCCGTTTCTCCCTCCGAGTCAGGAATACTCAGGGTATATGTCAACGCTACGACGCTATTTTTTTCGACTTTCATTTGCTAGTTTGATTAAAATAATGGTTGTTGTAAAAGAATTGTTCACTGCGAGAGTGTAGGAACAAACGTACGGCAATTTTGTCAAAATGTCATTTACATGAATTTTTTAGCACATATTTTGCTGTCTGGTGAGCGTGAGGGTGTGATGATGGGAAACTATGTCGGCGATTTCATCAAGGGACGTTTGACCGATGAAAAGACTGCCAACTGGAACCCGGATTACGTGCTGGGGCTGAAACTCCATCGCTTTATTGATTCCTATACGGACAGGCACCCGGATGTGCTCGACGCCAAAGATGTGGCGGCAGTTTCACAAGGCAAGTTGGCGGGGATTGTCATGGACATTTACTTTGACTATTTTCTGGCCAAAAACTTTCAGCACTACCATTCAGAACCCCTGTTGGTATACGCGCACCGGATGTACTCGGTGATCGGGCGGAATGAACACCTGATCCCCGAAACGATGGTCCCGATGGTCCGTTCGATGATCAGGCAGGACTGGCTCACTACCTATGAAACGCTGGAAGGGATCGATACTACATTTCGGCGGCTTTCACGACGGGCGGATTTCTTGGCGCCTATTCAGGAGGCTGTCAGTGATTTGCGTGAGAATGAAGCATTTTATTACAGTAAATTCATTTCCTTTTTTCCTGATCTGCGCAGCCAGGCCGGTCAATTTATCGCAGAAAATGCGGCATAAATGACGACGGGACGTAAATTTGCTGGCCGGTCCGATTCAGGCCGCAATCCGCAAAGCCATGGCACAAACACCAGATATCGTTCTTAAAGAACTTAAAAGCAAGAAGTTCAGGCCGCTCTATTTTCTGCACGGAGATGAGTCCTACTACATCGATGCGATCGCCGAGGAACTTGAAAATAAGGTAGTGCCGGAATCAGAACGGGGGTTTAACCAGTTTATATTATATGGAAAAGACACCGATGTCTCGGGCGTTTTAAGCTATGCACGACGGTTTCCATTCATGGCGGAGCGTCAGCTGGTGCTGGTTAAAGAAGCCCACAAACTGACGGGTATAGAGCAGAAAGAGCAGCAGCAAAGGTTGGAGGACTACGCTTTGAACCCTGTTCCGAGCACTGTTCTGGTTTTCTGTTTTCATGCCAATGCCGACGAGCGGAAGTCGTATATCAAAGCCTGCAATACACACGGCGTGGTAGTGCAGTCCAAAAAGATGTACGACAACAAGCTGCCCGACTGGGTAGCCGCATTTTGCCAGCACGAAGGGGTTAAAGTCAGTCCCAAAGCGGTTCAAATGCTGGTGGACAACATTGGCAATGATCTGAAACGATTGTCGAACGAGATCCGGAAGATCATGGTGAACCTGCGCGTGGATGAAGGAATCGACGCCTCGGCGATTGAGAGGTTTGTCGGGATCAGCAAGGAGTACAATGTGTTTGAGTTTCAAAAAGCATTGATGCACCGGGATGTGATGAAGGCGAATCAGATCGCGGCCTTTTTTTCCGCCAATTCCAAGGATAACCCGCTGGCCCCGGTGCTGATCATCCTTTTCGGTTTTTTCTCCAAACTATTGCTGACACACGCGGCGCGGGACAAGTCGGAGAAAGGCCTGGCTGCCGAATTGGGTGTTAATCCCTATTTTGTGAAGGATTATCTGCTCGCAGCGAGAAACTACCCCATGCCGAAAGTGGCGAACATCATTCACTATCTCTGCGAATGCGACGGCCGGTTAAAGGGCCTCGACGGAGTGAGCATTCCGGAGGGTGAACTGCTCCGTGAACTGGTATTTAAGATCGTGCATTGAGGATCCGCAAGAAACAGGTTTGAACAGGATTGCTTTTCGGGCTAATTTTAATGCATGAACGATCATCCAGCGCTCCTTATCCCCATTCCGCCCCTGTTCAGTTTTCAGGAATGCCTGTGGTTCCTGAACCGAAATTATGACGATTGTCTGCATTCCATCAGCAGGGGCGCCATTAGCAAGGCGGTACGTTCGCCGCAGGGCAACGTGCTGTTCAGAGTTCGCGAAAGCGGGAATTTCCTTCATACCGACATCCTTGCAGGTGAAGACAGTCGCGAATGCCGTGATTTTGTTACTGCCTACATTTCCGAATGGTTCGACATGGGGCGCGACATTCAGCCTTTTTACGACTTGCTCAACCTGGATGGCCGTCTGAACTACATGACGGGTGCATTTCACGGTTTGCGGCTGATCGGTATCTCGGACCTGTTCGAGGCATTATGCTGGTGCATTATAGGCCAGCAGATCAATCTGACGTTCGCCTACAAGCTGAAACGTCGCCTTGTAGAGCGGTACGGGGACGTAATCGAATGGGGAGACGGCACCTTCCTGATTTTTCCGGCAGCGGAAACACTGGCCCGGGCCGACCCCGGTGAACTCAGAATGATGCAATTTTCTGAAAAGAAGGCGCAATACCTGATCGGCATAGCTGCTGCATTTGCGGACGGCACGCTGAGCCGGAGCTCCATTGCCGCATTACCCGATTTCGAATCCAGGCAGAAAGCGTTGATAAGCCACAAGGGTATCGGTGTCTGGACAGCTAACTACGCATTGATGAAATCTTTACGGGAGCCGCAAGGTATTCCGCACGGAGATGTAGGCCTTTTGAATGCATTGTCGGCGCACGGTTTTATCGCTGACAGAAGCGAAACGCAAAAGATCGAATCGTTTTTCAACGGCTACGCAGGGTGGGAGAGTTACCTCGCGTTCTATCTGTGGAGAAGCCTCGCTGTAAAAGAGTTATCCTGATCGCTCCTTCCATTGCATATAGGCACTGCGCATGCAATGCCCGCAAGGACGGTAGCCGTGAGAAAGTGCATCGGCCTCGTCCGGGAAAAACACCCTGTTTTCCCGCTTCATCCGCTTTCCCGAAGTGCAGGAAAGTTTGCCGTAGATTTTCAGTTTCCGGTTACCGCCATAGGTGATTTCACCAGCGTCGATCAGCGTTTTTAGTTTTCTGCTGTTTCCAAATGAGCCGGGGCCTATCTCGTTGTGAAAAATCATGGGTATCAGCTTAATGCATCGTGAAAAATGATGCCGAGCGTGTACCGGCTTCCGGAGTGCACTTCACTGACGCCATGCTTCATATTTACGCGGTAATAGCCTTTGCTGCCCTGTACGGGCCGGAAGTTGGTTGTGAAAAGCAGAACGTCTCCTTTGCGTGGTTTTAGGACAATGGCCTTGGATTGCGCACGGGGGATCTGCTCGGTCAAAACGAATTCGCCGCCGGTGTAATCCGCGTCAGGTTCGCTGAGGAAAATCACCATCTGAATGGGAAAGAAAATGTCGCCATACAGATCCTGGTGCAGTGTATTGTGGCCTCCTTCTCCGTACTTCAATATCAAAACAGTGGGTTTGATCTGGCCTTTTGCTTCACACAGCATTTGAAAATCTGTAAAACCGTGTGGGTAGCGGGTGGGTTGTTTCAGGGCTTCCATCCATTGATTTGCCAGCGGGGCCAGTTTGGGATACACCTGCTCCCGGAGCGACTGAATAATGGGAGGGAGAGGGTAAGACATGTATTTGTACTCGCCGAGCCCGAAGCGATAACGTTCCATCACAATGGTTTTGCGATAAAGGGACTGGTTGCCGTATTGGTCGACCAGGTGGTTGCATTCTGTGGGGTCGAGGGCTTCGGGGAGCACAGCGTATCCCTTTTGATGGAGCTGTTCCCGGGTGGCCGTCCAGTCGAGGTCTTCGATGTTAATCATGGTTTTTAATCGTTTGTATTGATTTGAACCAAAATTATCGCGTGGCGAAGGACCGGCAAACCTGTTTCTTGCGGACATGCAAAACGCCCGGTGTAGGCCGGGCGTTTCGTGTCGGGAACTTGTATGCAATGCGGGCGATCAGGCAGTGAGCACCGGCTCGTCCTTCCGTTCCCCGATTTGCTGTCTCCACATGGCATAATACAGCCCTTTCTCTTCCAGAAGCGCATGATGGCTGCCGGTTTCGACGATCCGGCCTTTTTCCAGCACATAAATGCGGTCGGCGTACATAATGGTCGATAGGCGGTGTGCGATCATGACGGTAATGTGCTGGCGTTGATCGGTAATGTTGCGGATGGTGTTCGAGATCTCCTCTTCGGTGAGCGAGTCCAAAGCAGAAGTAGCTTCGTCGAAGATAATCAGGTGCGGGTTACGCAGGAGCGCGCGTGCAATGGACAGCCGCTGGCGCTCGCCGCCCGAGAGTTTGAGCCCACCCTCACCAATGACGGTATCGATGCCGTTTTCGGCCCTGGCCAGCAGGTTGTAGCAGGCGGCTTTCATCAGCACATCGTTGATCATCTCTTCGGTAGCATCGGGATTAACAAACAGCAGGTTTTCCTTGATAGTCCCGGAGAATAGCTGGGTATCCTGCGTTACAAAACCTATTTTGTTCCTGATCTCGTCGAAATCGATCTGTTTGCCGTCTATTCCGTTGTAAAATACCTGTCCTTCAATGGGTTGATAAAGTCCTACTAGAAGCTTCACCATCGTAGTCTTTCCCGAGCCGGATGGTCCTACGAAAGCAATGGTTTCGCCTCGTTTGACGTCAAACGAAATATCCTCCAGCGCGGGGCGCTTGGCCGATTGGTGCTGAAATTTCACATGGTCGAACTGCAATTTTTCGATGTCGCTGATTGCATGCGGATTGGAGGGTTTGTGCTCCACGGGCCGGGCGAGCAATGTCTGCAGGTTGGCGAGCGACGCTTCGGCCTCACGGTAGGAGAGTATGACGTTACCAAGCTCCTGCAATGGGCCAAAGATGAAGAATGAGTAGAACTGCATCATCATCATCTGACCTACGGTGATCTTGTCGCGGAACACAAAGAAGAGCAGCGCAAACATGATGCATTGTTGCAGAAAGTTGACGAAAGTTCCCTGTATAAAGCTAACGGACCGGATACTTTTCACCTTCCGCAATTCCAGTTTGAGGATCTTATAGGTGGTGGTGTTGAGCCGGCTGATCTCCTGCTGAGTGAGGCCAAGACTTTTGACCAACTCTATATTGCGCAAGGATTCGGTGGTAGAACCTGCCAGTGCCGTGGTTTCCTTGACGATATTCTTCTGGATGGTTTTGATCTTACGGCTCAGTACGCTCGTTAGAAATGCGAGGACGACGGAGCCTACCAGGTAGATCAGCGGCAGCATCGGGCTCAGTTTAAATGCCACGACCACCACAAAAACGATACCTACCAGGGTTGCAAAGAGTACGTTAACGAAGTTGGTGATGAACTTTTCACAGTCGGCCCGGACTTTTTGCAGGACTGAGAGGGTCTCGCCGGATCGTTGGTCTTCAAAATCCTGGAACGGGAGCCTCAATGCATGCCTGAGGCCATCCGTGTAGAGGCTTGCACCAAATTTCTGGATGACGACGTTCACCAGATAATCCTGGAATGCCTTGGCAATGCGTGAAACCATCGCTACGCCGATGATCATGAGCAGACCCATGAGTATTCCTTTGAAAAAGGCGTCGCTCAGACCATTGCTGCGGAATTCGGCTGCTTTGTTGGCGTAGGGGTCGATCAGATAGTTACCGAGGATGTAAGGGTTGAGCAGTGAAAATACCTGGTTAATAGCTGCCATGACAAGTGCCAGGAATATGAGCCCTTTATACCTGGACAGGTATTGGAATAATAATTTCATACAGTTGTGAGGTGATTGGTGGTGTTACCAATTATTGTAAACCGAAACTCGCTGAATTTAATTCTCGTGCGGTCGCAAATGGAGGAAATAAAAAAAGACACCCGGGATGGATGTCTTTCGTGTAGCGGGGAGCAGGATCGAACTGCCGACCTTAGGGTTATGAATCCTACGCTCTAACCATCTGAGCTACCCCGCCGATTAATTGTGGTGCAAAAGTATGTTAAAGAAAATTACTATGCAACCCAATTTGCCATTTTTAATGCAAAAATCGCAGATTTTCCAAACAACAAATTTAACTTTACACGCTTTTATTGTCGATTTATGTTATATTACAACTTTTAAATCAGCACATAAGGCGAGGGCTGCCGAGGCCGATCCCTAAATTTCAGCACGTATGGAAAAATATAAATTTGTTACCGAATTTGAATTACGCTCCTCCCCAAAAGTTCTCTTTCCATATATTTCCACGCCGTCGGGCCTTGAACAATGGTTTGCCGAGAAGGTAACAGTGCTGCCGGATCACCGGTTCGACTTTCAATGGGATGGCGATAGCCATATCGCGCGCCAGACCGGACTGCGGATCAACAAGGCGGTCAGGTTCGATTTTGAGGATACGAGTGAAGATAACCTCGACAATAATCATCTGGAACTAAAATTGGAGGTAAGCGAGTTAACCCAGACAACCTTTCTGCGGGTGATCGATTATTCGGCCAATCGCGACCGGGATGAGCTGTCGTCGCTGTGGGATGGTTTTATTGATAATTTAAGAGAAATAGTCGGTAGTTGATGAAAAAGCTGGATAAGCTTATTTTGACGTCCTTTTGGGGACCTTTTTTTATTACAATGTCGGTCGTGGTGTTCGTCTTCCTGATGCGGATCATGATCTTTTATATAGATGACTTCGTGTCCAAGGATTTGAACGTCACGGACTATGCGCAGCTCTTCTTCTTTTTCAGCCTCATTACCGTCCCTACGGCATTACCGCTGGCCATGCTGCTCTCTTCGCTGATGGCGTTTGGTAACCTCGGGGAGTTTTTCGAGCTGACGGCCATTAAAAGCGCGGGCATATCGGTCGTGAGAGCTATGGCTCCCATGTTTATCGTTGCAGTCGGGATCAGTATATTTTCCTTCTATTTCAACGATCGCGTTTCCCCCTGGGCCAACCTTAAGGGTTACAGTCTTTTGTACGACATCAAAACCACCAAGGCTACACTGAAAATTAAGGAGGGGATCTTTTATAACGACTTACCCGGGTATAGTATCAAGGTTGACGAGAAGCACGAAAACGGAAAGCTTGTGGGAATGGTCATCTACAAGCACCACAGCCGTTCGTACGAGCTGGGTAACACGGAGATTATCCTAGCGGATTCGGGTCGAATGTATTCCATTAATGAGAACCGTTACCTGGTCATCGAGCTTTATAATGGGACGCGGTATACCGATGAATCGGGTTCGGCAAGTTCAAGGCCTGTGTACATTTCTTCTCCGGGCGGAACGCTGCCGACGTATTCCAATTTCAACAGGCAATCTTTTGATCATTACCGGCTAACGGAGAGTCTGGCTTCTTTCGGTATGAAGCGGACAGACGAAGGGCAGTTCAAGTATCATGAGTTCATGAAGAACATCGGGGATCTGAATGCGACAGCCGATTCGCTCCGGACTTCCTATCAGGAGACGAGGAAGAACCTGGTTTCTGGCAGCCAGCAATACTATTCCTACAACTACCGCGACGGGACGGATAAGGCGATCAAAAGCGGGAAATGGATCGATTCATTGCTGAACAAGCCGGTGTCCGACAGTTTGAAAAAGGAGATCCTGACGAATACCAAAGCAGCGTCTAACAGCATGCTGAGCTATGTTAAGTCGCAGGGCGAGTATTTGCAGACCAAGTTGAAGGATGCGAGTAAGTACGAGCTCGAAAAGCATCACAAATTTACCCAGGCGCTTTCCTGCCTGATCATGTTCCTGATTGGCGCGCCATTGGGAGCGATCATTAAGAAAGGTGGTTTTGGGGTACCGGTACTGGTGTCGATTCTGTTTTTCATCCTGTTATATGTACTCACCAATCAGGGCGATAAATGGGTGAAGGAAGGGCTGGTGGCTGTGCCGGTGGGGGCTTGGATGGCGAATACCCTTCTTTTTGCCACGGGAATGTACTTTATCGACCGTGCGCGAAGCGATTCAAGGCTGTTTGAAAAGGATGTTTATCAAATGTTCTTTAAGAGAATTAAATCCAAATGGACAAGTAGATTTGGTAAAACGCAGCTTATGGAATCATAGTAAAATTATATTTTTATAATAGACACAAAAACACTAATTTTGCAACCTTATTTACGGCAGGGTGCCGTATTATACATTTTTACAATTTAATCTGTTGTTACAATCATGTATTTAACCGCGGAAAAGAAGAGCGAGATCTTCGAATCGAAAGGTTTTAAAAAGGAAAGTGCAGATACAGGATCTGCCGAGTCACAAATTGCTTTATTTACGTACCGTATCAATTATCTGAACGAGCACCTTAAAACGCACAAGAAAGACAATGATACACGTCTGGGCCTCCTCAAAATGGTAGGAAAGCGCAGAAGATTGTTGGATTATCTTTACAAAAAGGACATCAATCGCTATCGTGCGATTATCGCCGAATTGAACATACGTAAGTAATTTGAAATCAGGGAACTTTACATATGTGAAAGTTCCCTGATTTTTTGCGGAAAAAACAGGAATTTACGGGACGTCAGGACGGCGTTTCACAGCTACAAAAATCAAATATTCTATGCTCTTTAATATAGTTACCAAGACTATATCCTTACCAGACGGCAGGGAAATCACAATTGAAACAGGAAAACTAGCAAAACAAGCCGACGGATCGGTGGTGGTCAGAATGGGTAACACCATGTTGCTGGCTACGGTTGTTGCGAATAAGGATATTAAGGAAGGTCTCGACTTTCTGCCATTGTCGGTTGACTATCAGGAAAAATTCGCTTCCGCGGGACGTATTCCCGGTAGCTTCCAGCGCCGCGAGGGAAAGCTCTCGGATCATGAAGTACTGACGAGCCGTTTGGTGGACCGCGTTTTGCGCCCGCTCTTCCCGGATGATTACCATGCAGAAGTGCAGGTTAATATCCTGTTGATCTCTGCTGACGCTGAGGCATTGCCCGACGCATTGGCAGCTTTGGCTGCATCGGCAGCATTGGCAGCGTCCGACATTCCGTTTGGCGGTCCTGTATCTGAAGTCCGCGTTGCGAAAATCGACGGTGAATACGTGATCAACCCGGGAACCGCTGCACTGGAACGTGCGACGCTCGAACTGATGGTAGGAGCGACGTATAATGATATCGCGATGGTGGAAGGCGAGATGAGCGAGGTATCGGAAGAAGAAGTGATTGAAGCCCTCAAAGTGGCACACGCGGTTATCAAAGAGCAATGCGCAGCATTGAAAGAATTCGAAGCGGCGGTTGGCAAAACTGAAAAGAGAGAATACGTAGGTGACCCGGCCGACGAAGCGCTTGAAGCACGTCTGCGCGAGTTTGCTTACGGCAAAATATATGCAGTAACTCAGTTGGGTTCTACTAACAAAACCGTTAGAAAAGACGGCTTCAAGGCTGTTTGGGAGGAATTCAAAGCAACCATCACTGAAGAAGAAAAAGCAGAATTCAACGAAGGTTTGGCCAAGCGCTATTTCAATGACCTGGTGTGGGAAGCATCACGCCGCCTGGTATTGGACGAAAGAGTACGCCTGGATGGTCGTAAACTGGATCAGGTAAGACCTATCGCATCAGAGGTTGATTTCTTGCCTAACGCACACGGCTCGGCATTGTTTACACGTGGAGAAACGCAATCGCTTACCACTGTAACGCTTGGAACGAAACAAGATGAGCAAATCATCGACACACCATTGAAATATGGTTACAGCAAATTCATGCTGCACTATAACTTCCCCGGCTTTTCGACAGGTGAAGTAAAACCGAACCGCGGTCCCGGCCGTCGTGAAGTGGGCCATGGCAACCTGGCATTGCGGGCACTCAAAAAAGTGCTTCCACCCGTTGAGGATAATCCATACACGATCCGTATCGTATCCGATATTCTTGAATCGAATGGCTCGTCGTCTATGGCAACCGTTTGCGCAGGATCGTTGGCTTTGATGGACTCTGGTCTTAAAATTAAAGCACCGGTGTCGGGTATCGCAATGGGTCTCATTTCCGACGAAGCTACCGGCAAATATGCTGTGCTTTCCGATATCCTTGGCGATGAAGATCACCTGGGTGATATGGACTTCAAAGTAACCGGAACGGAGCAGGGGATTACGGCCTGCCAGATGGATATGAAGGTCAATGGCCTCTCATTTGAAGTGTTGACGGAAGCCCTCATGCAAGCCAAGGCTGGAAGGCTGCACATCCTCGGAGAGATGAACAAGACCATCACCGAAAGTCGTCCCGACCTGAAACCACACACACCACGCGCGATTGTGATCAAGATCGATCGTGAAATGATTGGTGCGGTAATCGGGCCAGGTGGAAAAGTTGTTCAGGATATCCAGAAAGAATCAGGTGCTACGATTTCTATTGAAGAAAAAGATGGAGCAGGGTTCGTAAGTATATTCTCTGCGGATAAGACTTCCATGGATAAAGCGGTTGCGCGGGTTAAAGGGATTATCCTGGTACCTGAGATCGGGGAACTCTATTCTGGTAAAGTGAAATCTATCATGCCTTTCGGAGCTTTTGTTGAATTCCTTCCCGGCAAAGACGGTTTATTGCACATTTCCGAGATCAAGTGGGAGCGTCTTGAAAAGATGGACGGCGTTCTGGAAGTAGGAGAAGAAGTGCAGGTCAAACTGGTGGAAATCGACAAGAAAACCGGCAAATATCGCCTTTCCCGCAAAGTATTGTTACCAAAGCCTGAGAACAAAAAGGAGTAAATTAATGTTCTTACAGGCAGGAACGGTATAAAACGTCGTTATATAACATACTTAATAAAGACATAGATGAGACAGCTAAAGATCAGTAAGCAAATTACCAACCGTGAAAGTCAGTCGTTAGATAAATATTTGCAGGAAATCGGTAAGGTGGATTTGCTAACGCCGGATGAGGAGGTGACGTTAGCTCAGAAAATCAGGGATGGGGACCAGTTGGCTTTGGAGCGTTTGACCAAAGCGAACCTGCGTTTCGTAGTTTCCGTTGCAAAGCAATATCAGAATCAAGGCTTATCGTTGGGAGACCTGATCAACGAGGGAAACCTCGGTTTGATCAAGGCAGCACAGCGTTTTGATGAAACAAGAGGTTTTAAATTCATCTCTTACGCAGTTTGGTGGATTCGTCAATCGATACTTCAGGCACTTGCCGAGCAGTCCCGTATCGTACGTTTACCCCTTAACCGTGTAGGTTCGCTGAATAAGATTTCCAAAACTTTCTCGGAGTTGGAACAACGCTTCGAGCGTGAGCCTTCACCTGAGGAACTGGCGGAAGTGCTGGAAATTTCTTCTTCCGAGGTAGTCGATACCATGAAGATTTCCGGTCGCCACGTTTCAATGGACGCTCCTTTTGTACAGGGCGAAGAAAACAGCCTGCTGGACGTTCTTGAAAATGACCTGGAAGACAAACCGGATTCCGGACTGGTGAACGAATCGCTGCGCAAAGAAGTGCAGCGTGCACTTTGCACTTTGACACAACGTGAGGCGGACGTAATCGCGCTGTATTTCGGCCTCAATGGCGAACACGCCATGACTTTGGAAGAGATCGGGGAGAAGTTCAACCTCACACGTGAACGCGTGCGTCAGATCAAGGAAAAGGCGATCCGCAGATTACGCCATGTTTCGAGAAGCAAAGCTTTGAAAACCTATCTGGGTTAATGTCCGGTCTTATCCAGCTTCGGATGATACTGATCTAAATTTCTTAAAATAGCCTCGTCAAGAGGCTATTTTCATTTTTGAACATGGCTATTTTACAACCCATCACGGACATTGCCTGGATTTGCTATGAACAAGGCATCAGGCATATCGTCATTTCTCCGGGTTCGCGCAGTGCGGCCCTTACACTCGCGTTCGCCCGGCACGGGGGCTTCCAGACACATGTGTGTATGGACGAGCGCTCAGCAGGCTTTATTGCCCTCGGAATAGCGCAGCAGACCGACGCTCCCGTGGTTTTGATATGCACGTCGGGCAGTGCGGCCTACAACCTGGCTCCGGCTGTTTCTGAGGCCTTTTTTCAGCAAGTTCCGCTGCTGGTCCTGACTGCGGATCGTCCTAAGGAATGGCTGCACCAGTACGACGGCCAAACGATCTATCAGAATGGCATTTACGGACAGCACGTCAAACGTTCGTTCGAACTATCACCAGATTATGGACATAAAGACGTCCAATGGGCGATAAACCGTGTCGCCAACGAGGCTGTAAACCTCACCACAACCGCACCCTGCGGGCCCGTTCACATCAACGTGCCTATCCGGGAACCGTTTTATCCTACAATGGACGAAGAATTCCTGCCTTCACCCGGGCTACGGGTGATCAGGCGGCAGCAGGCCGAAAGGACCTGGTCGCCGGAAGTTTGGGCGGAATTGCTCGATGAATGGGAATCGGCCCCTAAAATATTGCTGGCAGGAGGGCAGGGAAAGCCGGATCCAGAACTCAATGCTGTTCTTTCACGCATGGCCAACGAATGGCAAATTCCGGTGCTGGGGGATTGTATTTCTAATCTCAATGTCAGTCCGGACTACATCCGACATCACGACTTGTTTCTAGGCATGGAAGGCTCCGAAGCGCTGTCCCCCGATCTGCTGGTGACGTTCGGAATGTCCTTTCTTTCCAAAGAGTTTAAGCAGTTTATACGTAAACACCCCCCGCGATGGCATTGGCATATCGGTGAAGATGCATTTCTGGCTGATCCCATGCAATCGCTGACCAGGGATATCCCAGGCAAACCGGCTGATTTTCTCAATAAGTTGTTTGAAAAGATTGACTATCAGTCTTTTGTACAGCACGATGAGTCGCACATTGACGAGTCCTTTGGTCGGAAATGGTTCGGAAACGAACTCGAAGCGCGCAGAATGAAGTACGAAAAACTGCAAAACCTATCAATGTTCAGTGACTTAACTTTGATAGATTCACTATTTAGGTTTAATAATATCAAGTATCAGTTACATGTAGCAAACAGCATGTCCGTCCGCTATGTGAATCTGTTGGGTACCGAATCGGAGTTCGCAGGAGTCTTCGCCAACCGGGGAACGAGTGGGATAGACGGTTGCGTGAGTACGGCCCTAGGCGCAGCGCGGGTGAACGGGATCCCGACATTGCTGATCGTCGGTGACGTAGCATTTTTATATGACCGGAACGGTTTGCTTATCGAAGGCTTACCTCAGAACCTCAAAATTGTAGTGCTCAACAACGCCGGCGGAAATATATTCCGCATGATCGACGGCCCCGGCAGCCTTCCCGAGCTTGAAACCTACTTCGAGACCCGGCATTCCTTCTCGGCATTACGCACTTGTGAAGATTCAGGAATTGCATATTTCCGGGTTTCGGATCAACAGGAGCTCGATGGAGAAATACAAAAATTTCTGGACTACGAAGGGATCGCCTTGCTGGAAGGGTTTAGCGATCCCAGGGAGAACACCAGTGCCTGGAAAGCCCTTAAACGTGCAATGGTAAAGGACGCCGGCTAGCGGCAGTTCTTCGCAGCCTCAGCTATCGACAGGGAGTCTTTGAGAATGACTCCCTGCTTCCATATTTTACACGCTTCCGCCTTATTTTTCTGCGCAAGATAGACTTGCCCGGTCATTCCGTAAAGCATTTCCACCGGCTCTGCAATATCGATCGCTTTTGTAAAAGCGTCCAGGGCCCCGGAGAGATCGCCCTTTTGCTGGTAATAGATCCCCAGGTTGCGTAGGGCATACCCATTCCTTGGTAACCTGTCCAACGACTTTTTGATAAGAACCAGCGCTTCGTCGGACTTCCCGGTCTGTAATAATGCATACCCTTTATTGTTGAGCGAGTAGGGTTCCGATGGATCGCGGCCGAGCACCTGGTCAAAGTAGGCGATAGCCTGCGCCCATTGCCTGCTTTTTGAAGCGATCAGGCCCAGGTTATTGAGCGCTTGGGGCTGGGCCGGGTCCAATGCCAAGGCAGTCTCAAAATCCGAACGGGCTTCGTCGTATGACCCCATACGGTAGTACACGGCACCTCGGTTGACATAAGCTTCGATATTGGTGCGGCTTAATTTTAAAGCGAGATCGTATTCCGGGATCGCCAGGGCAGTGTTGCCTTGGGCATCGAGCAGATTACCTCTTACAAGGTGAAAGCGGGTAGAGTCCTTATATTCCTTCTCGATCTGCTGCAAGTCCGCGTTAGCGTCATTTAATCTGCCTAAATCGAGGGCCGCTTCGGACCGTACGAGATTTGCCTGTACCAGCGTAGGATCAATGCGGATGGCTTCTGACAAAACCTCATAAGCCTCGGCAGGCTTTCCTAATTTCAATAAAGTTATTCCCTTGTTGAGATAGGCGTCCGAAAAATCTGCATTTTTGGCAATTGCTTCGTCGTACAACCTTAGCGCTTCGGCATAGTTCTTTTGGCTTAGAGCCAGGTTACCCTTCAGGAAGAAATCCGCGGCATCCTTTTTCTGTTGCCCGGAACAACTTAGCAAAATTAGTACTAATGTAAATAGTTGTATTAACGAATTGAATTTAAGGAACATATATTTAGTAAAATAAGAGTAAGCTGATTATGCGATATATTAAAGACATACCTAATTCACGTTTCAAAATAGGCCTTTACCAATGGAACAGTAAGTATATAATCAGAGTGGAATCGGGTATGTATGAGCAAACATACAAAATCGATGACTATGAAGTGACTTCAACGGACGAGTTAGAAGCTTGTATGGACGAAGATTTCACTAACCGCGTCGCTTCCCGTTTCGATACAATGCATGAAGACTTTAACGGCACATTGACCCGTCACAATATCCTTTTTTAGCCTGTAATAGGAGGTCCTGGAAAGTGAACGTATACGGTTTTATGATGCTTTTCGTTAGATAGCAAACTATTTTAAGCGGTAAGTGCGGACCAAAATATTCTTTTCTCAGGATATGGTAAACCACAAAAACTTAATTCAAAAATCCACCAACTCAGTATCTATGGTTTTTAAACACAGCGCCTCCACCTTCGGGATGCTTTTATGTGTTGGCACGTCTTCCGTAGTGGCTCAGAATACGCTTAGTATCACGGAGCCGGAAGCGCATTTTCGTAACGGTCTGGAATACTACGAAAAGTCTAACTACGTAGCGGCCAGGCAAGAATTCGGCGAGTTCCTGAATTCGCAGGACAAGTTGCTCAGTACGAGCGATTACAATAAGGTCACGGCTGAGTACTATGTTGCTGTGACGGGCCTGTATCTCAATTACCCGGAAGCAGAGGTGCAGGTTGACAGGTTTGTTAAAAACCACGCAGAGCACCCGAAAGCGCAGCTTATTTACAGCGATCTGGGGAAATACTACTATGAGAACGGCAATTATGAAAAGGCCATTACTTACCTCGAAAAGGCGGTAGACCTGCCTGGGGCCGGTGCAAATAAGGCGGAGAGCACCTACCGGCTGGCCATGTCGTATTACAACACCAAACAACCCGACCTGGCCCTTCCGCTTTTCAATCAGGTTAAAAGCGAGGCAGGATTTGCCAACGCAGGAGATGCTTCTTTTTATGCGGGGGTTATCAACTATCAAAAAAACAATTTCGAGGAAGCGTATCAGGATTTCAAAAGGATAGAGGATCATCCTTATTATAAGAATGAAGCTCCTAACTGGATCATCTCGTCGCTGTATCAGCTTAAAAAGTTTGACGAGCTGTTGCAGTACGGGGAGCGTATCCTGTCTCAGCAACGCGGAAATACCAAACTGGACGATGTAGCGCTTTATGTAGCAGAGGTGTATTACGAAAAAGGCGACTATGCTAATGCGGTTAAATCGTACGAGCGCTATAAGCGTATGAAGCCAGGTGCAGTACCTCCTACAGTTGCATTACATTACGGCCACGCACAGTTCCGGAACAACAATTTCGAAGGAGCAATTACCTCTTTAAAGCCGATTGGGAATGGCAAGGACTCTGTTTCGCAATATGCTTCGTATGTGCTAGGAATCAGCTACTTAAAAACGAATGGTTTAACAAGTGCTTTAACATCATTCGGAACTGCTGCTTCGTTGGACTTCAATAAGGTTGTAAAGGAAGAGGCGGCATATAACCATGCAAAAGTGCAGTTGGACCTGGGCAATAACACAGATGCCATTAAAGAGCTCAATGACTATATCGCTAAATACCCCGAAAGCAAGCACACCGAGGAGGCAACAGAGCTGATAGCGGATGGGTACGCCAATGCAAGCAACAGCGCAGGAGCGATAAAGTACATTGAGGGGCTCAAAACAAGGAATGCTAAAATTAATGGTACCTATCAGCGGCTGACCTACAATCAGGGCGTGACCGATTTCAACGCCGAGAGGTTTGAGCAGGCCGTCGGGATGTTCGATAAATCGCTGAAGTTTCCGATCGATGAGCAGTTGTATAGCTCTGCATTGTTTTACAAGGCGGAGTCGGTGTATGGACTGAAACGCGTGGATGAAGCCGCGACGTTATACAATCAGATTGCGAAGAACCCCAAGGCCGGTATCTATGCCAGAAAGAGTTTGTACGCGCTGGGCTACATTTACTATAACCAAAAGAAATACAGTCAGGCGCTTCCATACTTTAAGGACTTTACCAACAACATCGAGGGAATGGACGCCCAGATGATCGAGGATGGGTACGCGAGACTGGCCGATTGCTACCTGGCTGCCAAAAACTACAACGAGGCGATCCGGACCTATGAGCAGGTGGCTGCCAAAGGCAAGGTAGATAAAGATTATGCATTGTTTCAGAAGGCCCGCGCCTATGTGTATATGAACCGGGAGGCCGAAGCAAGAAGGCAGTTTGAATTGCTGATCGGACAGTATCCGCAATCAAGATACCTGGACGATGCCTATTTCCAGATGGCGGATATCGATTTTCAGAATCAAAGCTACTCTGCCGCAGTAAAAGGCTTCACCAGGATGATCAACGAAAAGCCCAAGAGCCAGCTCATCCCGGCGGCATTGTTGCGGCGAGCGCAGTCCTACTATAACCTGCAGGTCTACGAACAGGCCATTGTCGATTTCCGTAAAATCCTGACCGAATACTCTGATTCTCCTTCGGCTTCCAGTGCATTGGAAGGAATTCAGGAAAGCTACACAGCGGTGGGCCGTCCGGAAGAGTTTACACAGGTACTGGGAGTTGTCAGGAAGAATAATCCGGGTAATGAGAAACTGGAAGAAGTGGAATTCGACAATGTACGCAATCTGTACTATGCCGAGAAGTACGAGAATGCGATCAACGCATTGCAGGAGTTTTTGCGCAGTTATCCCGCAAGCAAACACCAGTACGACGCGACTTACTTCATCGCTTCTTCTTACGATAAGACTAACAGGGTAAACGAAGCGCTGCAGTACTTCGGTAAAGTGGTTCAGCAAAACAGGTCGACCTTTGTGGCTGCTGCTGCACAGCGTTCGGCGGAGCTCGAAATCGCGCGTGGTAACTTTAACAATGCGGTGACGAATTTCAGGATACTCTCAAGGAATGCCGAGAGCAAGAAGGAGCAGACCCTGGCCTGGGTAGGTTTAATGGACACCTATTTCACATTGAAGAGCTACGACTCGACGCTCTACTATGCCAAAGAGGTAATCAACATGGGGAACGTCGTACCGGGCAGCCTAGGTAAAGCGCAGCTTTATCAGGGAAAAGTACCTCTTGAAAAAGGCGATCTGAAGAAAGCGGGGGAAGAATTCCGGAAGATCTCGACATCGTCAAAAGACGAGTTTGGTGCAGAGGCTGCTTACTGGGCTGCGACGGTCCTTTATCGCGAGAAGAAGTACAAAGAGGCAGAAACGGCGATTATCGATATGGGCAAGAATTTTGAAGGTTTCGACTACTGGCGTGCGCGCTCGTTCATCTTGCTGGCAGATGTGTATGTGGGGATGAACGAGAAAGTACAGGCCAAAGCGACGCTGAATTCCATTATCGAAAATTCGGACGATAAGGAAGCGGTAGAACTAGCCAAAGAGAAGTTGAACCAAATCGAAAAATAGCAGATCCAAGCTGTTTATTAAACAGAAAACCTCATTACTCATGACGCATTCCAAGATATTACGCTCTTCGTTGGTTTTGCTTGCCCTCGGTTTTTCATCGCAATATGTGCTTGCGCAGCGCGGCGAGATCGAGAGCCAGACCTACGAGATCGTTAAAGAGAAAAGCATCGAATTTGCCCCGGCCAACCGGGTTTTTGATAAAGTACAGCCTGTGCAGGGAGAAACAGGCAAGAAGAAAGTAGGTTACCAGATTGTTGATCCCGAGTTCAATATCGCTTCGCCGAAGCTGACTCCGGCAGTGGGTGCTTCATCGGATGAGCAGGGGCGCAAGGATGAACCGGATGTACTGAACAATTATGTTAAAGCGGGAGGCGGTAATTATGGCAGGTTCCTCGGAGAAATTTTTGTGGGAGGCAGACCAAAGGAGGACCTCGCCTTCACTACGCAACTGAAACATCTGTCAGCTGCCAACGGCCCCGTCGACGGCAAGAATTCCGCGAATGCAAACACCAGTTTCAAGCTGGGCGGAAAGTATATCCGTACTAAGTACAAAGTCGATGCAGCTTTTGATTTTGACAGAAAGAACTACTATTTCTATGGCTACAAACCGCAGCCTGACAATGTAGTGGTGGACCGGGACACGATCCGGCAGACCATCAACCAATTCGGGTTCAACCTCGGTTTTGAAAACACGGATCCGTCGGTATTGGTAGATTACTCGGTTAAGACCGGCCTGAGCACATTGAAGGATCGCTATAATGCATCCGAGCTCGATTGGGGAACAAAGCTTACGGCATCTGTACCCATTTCCGAAACGTTCTTTGCATTGCTGGAAGCGGACGCATTTGTTTCGCAGCGTGTTGACCAGTTTACCTACAACCGGAATCTGTTCAGGGTAAAGCCGACATTCAAATACGTAACTGAGACATTCTCCGTTTCTGCCGGTATTAACGCTGTTAGCGAAACCGACAGCCATTTGGATATCAACAGGACAAAGGCATTTCCGGCAGTGAATCTGGACGTGACGCCATTCTCCGGGCTGCATATCTTTGCCGGCTGGAACGGCGACATTGTCCGCAACACATTAAAGAGCATGCTGAGCGAAAATCAATGGCTCGGGCCTAATGCGCTGATTGTGAATACGGAAAAAACTTCTGATATCAGTGCGGGTGTGAAAGGGGAAACGGGTAGTGGTTTTAATTACGAGGGTAAAGTGGCTTACACATCCTACCGCAATTTTTATAACTTTAACAACTCGCTCGTTGACACATCCAGGTTCTCGGTCATTTACGACCCAGGAAAGACCAAGGTGCTGACGATTTCGGCCCAGGCAGGTTATAATTTCAACGACCTTTTCAAGACGTCTTTGAAAGCGAATTTCTTCGATTATGCAGTAGACCGCGTTGAAGAGCCCTGGCATCGGCCGGATCTGACTTTAAATTGGTTCAATGCCCTTACGATCAGTAAAAAGCTCTTTGTAACTGCCGATTTTTATATGCTGAGAGGAATAAAAGCCAAAAATTTTCAGACCGGTGAGGTCACCAAATTGCCCGTCATCGCCGACCTCAATCTGAAAATTGACTACCTGTTAACCAGGAACTTCTCTGCATTTGTGAACTTGAACAACGTGTTGGGCAAACAGTACCAGCGGTACCAATACTATCCACAGCAGGGTCTGAACTTTATTGCGGGATTGTCATTTTCTTTTTAATTTCGCTGAGTTAACACCAATCTTCGCTTCATGATAGCAGTTGAAACAGTCATCCGGAAACTTATAGGGGAATATGAATTTGTAATCATCCCCGGGTTTGGAGCCTTGCTTTCGCACCAGGTCCCTGCCGCGTATGATAATGCTTCCGGCGTGTTCACTCCACCTGTGAAGCGGTTGGCATTCAACGAATATCTTAAACTCGACGACGGTCTGCTGGCCAATTACATATCGAGGCATGAAAAGCTCGTTCATGCGGAGGCTGTCGAGTATGTGAAAAAGTATACAGATCGGTTGCGGTCCGCATTGGAAATCAGTGGAGAGGCGAGGATCGTTGGAATCGGTGATTTTAAACAGAATGTAGAAGGAAAACTGGTTTTCGAGCCAAACACTGGCAAATACTTCAAAGACGAATGGTTTGGTTTCGAGCAGATTAAAGCAAGGGAAGTTCAAAACAGACCTGCGCCTGTTCTGAAAGCGGATCACTATGCTGGTGACGACGTGGAGGTTGTAGAGCTCGAAACTGAGAGCAGGCCCCGTATCCGCTGGACCGGATGGGCCACGGCCGCTGTGATCGCAGGCTTGCTGTGCGGATTGAGCTTTTTCCTTGTCAATACGGAAAATGAGTACATCAAAAGCACGCTGAACCCGTTCGCCGAAATGTTCAGCCATAATGGAAAAGAGGAAACGAGTACTGTGCGGGAAGAGAAGCCCAAGGTTATCGAGCCCGTACCATCGAACCTGCCTGTCATAACAGATTCGCTACCGGCTGACTCTGCGGTTGGCAAGGAACACGCAGAAAGTGCCCCAGTGGCAGCAAAGATCGCTGAACCCGTAGTTCCGGCTCCTGCGACGCAACCCGTTGAAATCACGAATGCCAGGTTTTATGTCATAGCTGGGGCTTTTAAAGGTACCAAACAGGCAAAAGTGCTGCTCGGTCAGCTTACACAAAAAGGTTTTTCAAAAGCCTTCATCATTCCTGGTGACGAAAGAAGTAAAAAAGTGAAAGTTGCCGTGGATGGCTTTGAGAATGAAACGGATGCTCATAACGCGTCGGCCAAACTTAAGGAAGTGATTGGTGAGCCCGGCTGGGTTTTTAAAAAGAGATAGGATTTTAAGTTATAGTTGAAATGAAAGGAGGTCGCTGGCCTCCTTTTTTTGTTGCATACGTTTTTTATTACTTTTACGTTTTCCGAGAGAAAAACCCATATTGTTAAATGATCACATTACAGGCAGAAGACCGTCAGCGAATCGCCGTCTCATGGGCATGGTCCTTTGGGATTACAGCTGCGATGTTAGGCATATTCTTCTTCATCCGGCTCAGCTCATCACTCCCGAGGGTAGAACCCATGGAATTATTCGTGGAGGTCAATTACGGTACGAGCAAGGTTGGAAAAGGGGATGTACAGACCTTCAATAAACCCAACGACAGTAAAGTCGCGGAGAATATGAAGGCGGACGCCGACGAGGTCAAAAAAGTGAAATCGGTATCAACTCCCAAGCCGACACCTCCGACACCACCCAAAATAGAGTCGCCAAAGCCTACAAAAACGATCGCTGAGAAGCCTGCGATCACTTCGAAGGTGGAGAGCCCGGTAGAGGCGCCGGAGAAGACTGACGTTAAAAAATCGACAGGTAGCGAAAACGCTTCCGCGCCCGTGGCGAAACCTGCCCCTGAAAAGGCGGTGAATAAAGATGCTTTGTTTTCCAAATCGTCAGGGAGCAAGTCGGGAAGTAACGGAACGAATGGAACCAAGAGCGGTGTCGGTGGAAACAACAACGGCGACGACGTGGAGGGAGTAGGAGATAAAGGCTCGAAAACAGGAAGTCTTTTTGCCAAAACATACAAAGGCGAAGGAGGCGGAGGCGGTACGGCAGTTGGATTGAATCTCTCCGGTTGGAGTTGGTCAAGAAGACCGGTTGTGGACGACAATTCCGATGCCACCGGCGATATCACATTCAAGATCACCGTTGACAGAAATGGCCGGGTGAAGAGTGTGATCACACAGAGCACCACCGTGACCGACTATGCAGTGGTCAATAAATACAAAAGTGCCGTTAGGGACCTCACATTTGTCCCCAAATCGGCAAATGTACCCGATGAATCGATCGGTACTATTACCTTCAAAATACGTTCACGTTAAGAATTAGATGACTTATCAGGAAACGATCGGATACCTCTACGACAGGTTACCGGTTTTTCAGAATATCGGGGCCCGTGCTTTCAAGCCGGGCCTTCATACTACCCGGGAATTGTGCAAATTGCTGGGCGACCCTCAGGAGAAGTACCCCTGCATTCACATTGCAGGTACCAATGGGAAGGGAAGCACGTCCAATATGCTTGCGGCGATACTTCAGGAAGCCGGGTACCGGGTCGGACTTTACACTTCCCCTCATTTAAAAGACTTTCGGGAACGTATCCGGGTTGACGGCGAATGTGTCAGTGAAGAATTCATTGTTTCATTTGTCGGTGATCAAAAATCTAACATTGATAGATTGTCTCCTTCTTTCTTTGAAGCAACCGTCGCGATGGCATTTTCTTACTTTGCGTTGCGTAAAGTGGACGTTGCGGTGATAGAAGTGGGTATGGGCGGCAGGCTGGATTCGACGAATGTCATTACTCCAGAGGTGTCGGTTATCACCAATATCAGTCTGGACCATACTCAATTCCTGGGTGATACTTTAGGCAAAATTGCGGGTGAGAAGGCTGGAATTATCAAGCCTGGGATCCCGGTGGTGCTCAGCGAGGATCAGGGAGAAGAAATTAGGGACGTCATATCCAGTGCTGCGGCTGCCCAAAATTCCCCATTGACATTCGCGTCACGGAGATTCGATGTTTCTTTTGTCGGACTATTGGAGGGACGGATGCTTGTTGATATTACCGATAGCGCTTCGGGAGACATTGTTGCTTCCAAGCTGTCATTGGATCTCACCGGGGAGTATCAGCTAAAGAACATCGGCGGTGTGTGGGCAGTCAGGGAGATTTTGATAAACAGCGGCTGGAAAATATCTGATGAGGCTACTTACAAAGCATTGAGATCGGTAAGCCGCATTACCGGATTGAAGGGAAGATGGCAAAAACTGCGCGAAAACCCTGATGTTTATTGTGATACGGCACATAACGCGGCCGGATTGGCGAGTACGTTACGGCAATTTGAAACGGTCTGCAGAGGAAGAAAGCGATTTGTGATCGGATTTGTAGGCGATAAGGACATCGCGTCGATGCTTTCGTTGTTTCCCGAGGCAGCGGACTACTACTTTTGCGAGCCATCTAATATGAGGGCATTAAAGGGTGCGGAATTGCAGTCCAAGGCACTTACCTGCGGTTTGAGGGGGGAAGTTTATGCAAATGTAAATGAAGCGCTGGAACAGGCTATTCGGGATTGTTCCGCCGGCGATGCAGTTTATGTTGGCGGGAGCACCTTCGTAGTTGCGGATATTGAAAACTTATAGCGAACAATAAAAGGTATAATGGCAAGAAGAAAATTACATCATTACAATTACAGTGAGCAGGCAGAGAATGTAATACAGGCTGGAAAGCCGCTTTATTCGGAGATTAAAGGCAATTGGAATAAACTATATTTTAATAACAGCAGCCCGATTGTAGCGGAACTCGCGTGTGGGAAAGGCGAATACACAGTGGGCCTGGGCAGGAAGTTCCCGGACAAGAATTTCATCGGGGTTGATATAAAAGGTGATCGCATTGCGCGCGGGAGCGCAGCGGCCACGGAAGAAAACCTGTCGAACGTGGCGTTCTTACGTGCGGGGATCCAATATGCCGACGAGTTTTTTGACCAGGGCGAACTGAGTGAGATCTGGCTCATTCACCCGGACCCGCAGGTACGTGACAGAAACGAGAAATACCGGCTTACAAACCCTGAGTTTTTAGCAAGATATTCCAGATATTTAAAGAAGGATGGAATGTTTTTCTTAAAAACAGATAGTACTTTTCTATACGAATACAGTCTGGAAACGATCGGAAATGCTGCTGATTTCAGGATCATCGAACATACGGGCGATCTTTACGAGTCGCATCTTCTCGATGATCATCACGGTGTGAGAACCCATTACGAAAGCATTTTTACTGCGAAAGGGTATACCATCAAGTATATTAAAGCGCAGGTCATCTAAAACGAAAAGCCCGTTCCAGTGATACCAGAACGGGCTTTTCAGCATTAAGCCTTCATTATTTCTGGATCAGGCCAGCGAAATAGTAAACAGTTCTAACGAGCTGAGATACGTAAGACATTTCGTTGTCGTACCATGATACAGTTCTTACAAGCTGAGTATCACCTACTTTCTGAACGCGTGTCTGAGTAGCGTCGAACAACGAACCGTAGCTGATACCGATGATATCGCTGCTAACGATTTCGTCTTCTGTGTACCCGTAGCTTTCGTTCGAGGCAGCTTTCATGGCTGCATTGATCTCTTCAACGGATGTTTCACGACCCAATACCACAGTCAATTCAGTCAATGAACCCGTAAGTGTAGGAACACGTTGAGCAGAACCGTCGAGTTTGCCTTTCAATGATGGCAATACAAGACCGATCGCTTTTGCAGCACCAGTGCTGTTAGGAACGATGTTCTGAGCAGCGGCTCTCGCTCTTCTCAGGTCTCCCTTCGGATGTGGAGCATCCTGGGTGTTCTGGTCGTTGGTGTAGGCGTGAATGGTTGTCATCAAGCCGTTAACGATACCAAATTTGTCTTCCAG
>NZ_CAMLSE010000014.1 GCF_946482605.1 uncultured Dyadobacter sp.
GCAGGAATTTTTATTCAATAATGGGCATGGCTATTATTCGGTCAAGCGCTTCTTCCGCAAAATGTTTGAAAAAGGCAAAGAACCGGGTGTTCCCTCTATCCGCTTTACCGGTTCGACATTGTCCGAAGGCTCATGGCATTACCAGAGCATCTGGAATGTGGGCGGCGGGAAAAACCTGTACGATGTGGAGACCAGGGAATGGGGAAGTGCTACCAGCCAGGGTAAAGATCTCAGGGATGTGACCTATGCCAACTTTTTCCCTTGCGGGATGGGCGGCAATTTTCCGATTAAGGCGACTTCCACCGTTACCGATTATGAGCACATCCAGGCCGTGTCTGTGGGAATAGGTTCCACTTACAGCCTGCAACTGAACCAGAAGGATGTCGAAAGCTGTCCTCAGAAAGACGCGATTTTCAAAGCGATCAGGACCTGGGAAAATGCGCGTTCGGCAAATGCATTCCCGCGCTGGGTCCGGAAACAGCTCGCCGATCCGGCTAACCAGTTCCATCTGGTGGAACTTGGCAGCGATACCTGGCAGCTTTTTAAAACGGATAGGGACGGGCGGAACCGCCAGCCATTTTGTGTACTTAAAAGTCGTTAAAACATAGCAAAGCGCCGGTTTTCAGGAGAAATGCCGGCGCTTTTGGTGTCTGATCTTCGATTAGTATTTATTCGGTGTAATGCTGATGTACTATTTGATCGCCACAGGCACCTCCGTGTTATCCCAGCGGAGTACGAATCCTTTCCCGGTCACATCGTAAACCAGGCGTTCGTTCATGGAGGCGCTCTTACCGGGTTTGGCCATTACAGTCAAAACATCTTTACTGGCGTCTTTCGAGGTATCCCCACCTCGTTTGATCCCCCATTGTCCGGTTTCGGAATTGAAGACAAACGACCATTCGCTCTCACCCGGGATCGCATACAGACTGTACTTGCCTGCCGGCAGCTTTTTGCCTTCGATCATGAGGTCCTTATCTGTTTCGAAGATCGTTGCCTCGTTTGCTCCTGCCCGCCATACTTTTCCATAAGGCACCAGGTCTCCAAAAACCTTCCTGCCCTTGACCGCCGGGCTCGAATAATTGATCGTAACGGTGGCCTCTCCTACTTTGCCGGTAGCTGTTTTCGGCGGACTGGGCCTGCTCGCCTTGTCTCCCTGAGCAAAAACCATCGCCGACATCAACATGCACACCGATGCCAGAACAGCACTTCTTAAAACCATTGCCTTTTTCATTTTTACCTGATTTAGTTTGATAATCGTACACATCAAAAACCGTACTAAATATCATCAATTCATCCGAGAAACAATATCATTCCCAATCACCTACCTATTTTGTCGCATTCACACCCCACCAGCTCATTTCGAGCACATTACCTTTACATCATATTAAAAATAATTCATCTGAACCAACACGGGTATGAGCATCATCCATGAGACTTTCGAAGCCGAGCTGATCAAAAGCCCTAGCAAAGGCGGCTGGACTTACGTCAAATGGCCGGAATCGGTCACTTTTTTTAAAACACGAGGACTGGTCAAAGTTGCAGGCACCATCGATGGCCATCCGTTTCAAAGCTCCTTTATGGCATTGGGCGATGGCACTCATAAGCTTCCGGTTAAATCGGAACTGCAAAAGCTGATCGAAAAAAACGAGGGAGAGAGAGTCACAGTAGTATTAAAAGAGCGGTTGGATCGTTAACGGGCGACGGGCTGTCCCGGACTCAAATCGAGAAGCAGCGTCCCGACGTGAACGCACACTGTTCATTAGTGAACAACAAAAAGCAACTACATTTCATAACATATTGACTTACAAAGCATTCATATTCTGGCAAACTATTTGAACCGATAAATTGGACGGCGGCAGTACAATGCGCCGGCTTGGAGCCTCCGGCTCTGCGTTTCAAAGATTTCAGCCAGAATATTAGCCAATATGCTTAGGAACTACCTCAAAATCGCCTTTCGGAACCTGCTTCGGAACAAGGGCTTTTCAGCGATCAATATCCTCGGATTGTCGGTGGGAATGGCCAGCGCATTGCTTATTTTGTTCTGGATGTATAATGAGGTCAGCTACGACCGTTTCCACAAAAACCGTGACTACCTGTACAGCGCATGGAACCGGGGCACATTCGACGGGAAGCTCCAATGCTGGAATTCCACGCCCAAAGTACTGGGTCCCGCATTGAAGGCGGAGTATCCCGAGATCGCTAATATTTCCCGCAGATATTCGCGCTGGTACGTGACGCGCGCCGGGGAAACAAAGATCTCCACCGAAGCGATCGTCACCGACGCGGCTTTCCTGGACATGTTCGATTTCCCGCTTTTGCAGGGCAATCCCCGTACTGCGCTCAATACCGTCAATTCGATGGTCGTCACGCAGAAGATGGCAATCAAAATGTTTGGGACAGAAGATGTACTCGGGAAATTCATTTCGATCGACAAGGATAACTTTACCATTACCGGGGTGCTGAAAGACCTGCCTCCCAACACCGAATTCCGGTTTGAATACATGCTTCCGTGGCAATACCTGAAAAAGAGCGGTAACGACGACGACAGTTGGGGAAATAACACCGTCCAAACCTACGTGCAGCTCAAAGCCGGAACGGATCCCGCATTGCTGGCGGAAAAGATCAGGGATATTACCATCCGGCACTCCAACAAGACCGAAGAACACGAGGTGTTCCTGCATCCGATCACCCAATGGCATTTGTATTCCAATTTCGAGAATGGCAAGGTGGTTGGCGGGCGGATCGCGATCGTGCGGCTGTTCGGTATCATCGCCGCTTTCATCCTGCTGATCGCCTGCATCAACTTTATGAACCTGAGTACTGCCCGCAGCGAGAAACGGGCCAAGGAAGTAGGTATTCGTAAAACGGCGGGCGCCAACAAGGGGCTATTGGTTGGGCAATTTATCGGCGAATCGATCCTGATCGCCACGATCGCAGGTTCCATCGCATTGCTATCGGTTTATCTGACATTACCCGCATTCAACACGTTGATCGGCAAAGAGCTTCAGGTACCCGTTTCAAACCCGCAATTCTGGGGCGCAGCATTGGCATTCATTCTCTTCACAGGCATTATCGCCGGCAGCTACCCGGCCTTCTACCTGTCGTCATTCAAGCCGATCAGCGTCCTGAAAGGTGCATTTAAGAAATCCCACACATTTATCAATCCACGCAAAGCACTGGTAGTCATCCAGTTCAGCTTCGCCATCGTCCTGATCATCTCTACACTTGTCGTCATGCAGCAGATCCGCCATGCACAGGACCGTGATCCGGGTTACGACCGGGGGCAGGTGGTCTATCACTGGATGACGGGAGACCTTGGCAAAAACTACAGGCAGATCAAACAGGAACTGATTGCCGGGGGTATAGCGACGTCCGTTACCAAAACTGCCTCGCCGCTCAGCAGTGTGAGTAGCGATACCTGGGGCATTGAATGGCAGGGTAAAAACAAAGCCGAGAAAATCGATTTCGACCGCTTCACCGAAGACGAAGGCTTGGTGGCCACAGCCGGACTGCAGCTTATCCGGGGCCGCGACATGGACCTTAGTAAATTCCCCTCTGACTCTTCGGCTATGATCCTCAATGAAACTGCGGCTAAAATTATGGGTTTTAAGAATCCGGTTGGCCAAACGGTCAAAGACAATGGAACGGCTTATCATGTAATTGGTGTGGTCAAGGATTTCGTGATCAGCTCGCCTTATGACAAATCAGGGCCGTTGATTATCGAGGGTGCCCAGAGCTACTTCAATGTGATCCACATCAAGCTTGACGCCACCCGGTCCACCTCTCAACTAATGCCCGCAGTCGAAGCTATCTTCCGCCGCTACAACCCCGAATACCCTTTTGAATATCATTTTGTTGACGAAGACTATGCTTTGAAATTTGAAGACACCCGTCGCATTGCTACTTTGACGGGCCTGTTTGCCGGTCTGACCATCTTCATTTCCTGCCTTGGACTGTTCGGTCTGGCTGCTTACATGGCAGAGAACCGGATCAAGGAAATCGGGGTACGGAAGGTTCTGGGCGCTTCCGTCGTGAGCATCACGGCATTGCTTTCGGGAGAATTCATGGCATTGGTGATTATTTCCATTTTCATCGCAGTACCTGTTGCCTGGTACGTAATGAACCTATGGCTCAGCGACTTTGCCTATCGCGTCAGTATCCAGTGGTGGGTATTTGCGCTGTCGGGTGCATTGGCTATAGGGGTATCGTTGCTGACCGTCAGCTACCAGGCGATCAGAGCGGCCTTGCTGGATCCTGTCCGGAGTTTACGGAACAATTGATTTCAGGCTGCCTTTTTCCTGCAACATCGTAATCAAATCCTGCTGCGTCTGAATCAACAGGCGCAGCGCCTGCATATGCGTATCCTCCTGGCTTACACGCATTCCGGAAAATCTTACACGATGGAGGCTGACCAGCGTCTCGATGTCGGTTTCCAGTATCATGGCTATCTCCGACAGGCGCCCCATCGTCAGCGAATCCTGTTCTTCATTTTCGAGCTGCCGGTAGCGTTGTTTTGAAATCCCCAGCCTTTCGGCCACGTATTCCTGCGAATAGCCCAGCCGGCTTCTGGCGATTCGTATATTATCTCCAATCGGAATTCGGATCTGCTCCATGATGCTACTGACGGTCTCTGTGGGGTATATGCGAAAAAAGCGATTCCGTAGCCATTGATCCTACTGACACTGCTCAAGCGGCGGAAAGTAATTAGTCTGGCGATACTCCCTCACAAATACGGACAGCTACTTGTCCCGACTGGTCAAATGTATACCTGTACCAGTTCTTTACCACCCCTTGAATGATCGGAATGCGGCTTTTTTTGAAGCTATTTGCAATTAGTATTTAGTACAAAAAACCGTTCACACTATGAAGAGAAAACTACTCCGATTTGTATTTGGTCTTGCATATCTTCTGGTTGCATTCGAGGCAGTGCAAGCCCAGCAAATTTACAATCCGAAAAATGTCACCCAAGATGTTTTGACCACTCATTATAACGATCTCCAACCCGTCAGAGTTATGGAATACTCGACCGACCCGGGAGGAAACCTTTTGGAGAGACGCCTGGAAACACTACCAGAAAATGACCTGCCAGCCATCAAAATCAGGGAAGTGGCCGAAAATGCTAACGAAACACCATTTATCAATCAACCACCATTCGGAGGGCTCTTCAACGATGGTCCTACCAACTTCAAAGTGAACGTCGACGCCGCCACCCTCCTCCTCGGAACGGAAGTAGCGTTAAAAGTGATAAAGGATAAATTCGGCTGGATAGGCATCGACAATCAAGCTGTCAATGGTAAACCGATTATTTGGAACATCGTCAAACCTGAGAAGGATGCGTTTAGCACTGCTCCGAAATATGGCGTTCTAACCGAAGAATTTTACTACTTCGCGGATGGGGAGCAACCAGAAAAAATAAACAAGATTGATGTAGTTGCCCATGAAATCTTCCACGCTATTCAAAATCTCAGGGCCGGAGTAGCAAACACCCTGGGAGGAAGTTCGTGCAGCGAAGTGCTGGTGCTCAGAGAGGCCTTGTGCGATATTATTGGCTTATACGTTCTGAATGAGTACGAGCAGAACTCTCCGGCATTTTACGAGTGGACCTGGTCCAAAGGATTCCTGTATTCCGGAAGGTCGTTCGACAATCCTAATGCGATAGGACAGCCGGATACTTACTTCGGGAACTATTATACCAATGCATGTCCCGAAACCAACGATTTTCCGGTGCATCAGAATGCAACCGTAATTGACCATTGGTACTACCTTCTGGCAGTCGGCACAACCGGTACAGAAACCAATGATCTTGGCTATGCCTACACGCTCAATGGAATTGGTATCAACAAAGCGATCCAGATCGTATGGAAATGCGTCGACTATCTTAGCCCAAAATCTGATTTTGAAGATCTAAAAAAGGCCACACTCACAGCAACCGAGCAACTCTACGGTTTGCACTCCACCGAGTATCTCGCTGTGATGAATGCCTGGTGTGCCGTGGGAATCTGCGATAATAATCTTGGGCTGTTTTCGATGTCACCCGCTCATGGAACGAATTACGTCAACCCCTGGCCCGGTGTGAATGTAAATATCACCTGGGAGGGCAAGCCTGTTAAAGAATGGGAAGTCCAGATGTCCACCTCGTCTGATTTCATAGAAGATGTACAAAATATAACAATCAAGAATTTTACAACAGTTATAAAACCGGGCGGTGGGCTTGCCTACTCAGGTTTTGCCACTGGCTACTATCCTCCCGGCAAACACGTATATGCACGTGCGCGCATTATGCAAACCGATGCCGATTTCTGCAAGGGGTACAATCCGCTGTGTGTTTTATATCAACAATTCGGCCCCTCTCATGCATTTTGGTTAAAAGATCAACAGACTGCCTTCTGGCCTTACAACAATTCGATATCCATCAACCCATGGAATAACCCTGAGCTTAGCTGGAAGTCCGTTCCTGACGCGCACCGTTACAGATTGCAGGTGGCCGCAGACGTGGATTTCACTGATCTGGTTTATGATAAGTTCGCTATGCATAGCGGCAATTTTGCAGAATCGGGGATTGTCGATACCCCGCTCGATATGGGAAAAACCTACTACACGCGTGTCAGAGCCGAACGAACCAACGTGCCGAACATCCTAAATAGCTACGGAGAATGGTCCAATCAGCTTATTATCAATTCCGTCGCACCAGTCACCTCCATTTTACAGGCGCTGGGTCAGAACGCCAATGACCCGGCCCACCTCGTCAGTAGCCTTGGGTTCTGGGTCGGGTGGCACACCTACCCGGGAGCGAGTAACTATGTTGTCCAGATCGCCGACGACCCCGCTTTCAACAATATTATCCGTTCTAAAACCGTCGCGGGCAACATAAGCACTATCGAAATGTTGCTGCCGCCGGTTCCGGACCAAACTGAATTATTCGTGCGGGTTTTACCCCAGAAAGGCGCTGCTTTTGGCTTTTGCACCAACACATGGCGTATCAAAACCGATCAAAAGGCAACAGTCCCTGCCATGAAAGACCCTATAAAAGGTTCAGCCTTCCCATTTAAAGACTTCCTTGGAAACACTTTTACATGGAACGGAGGCTCACTAAATCTGAACCTGGTCGATCATTTTGAGTTGCATGTCACTGAAAAGACCTCCAACCTTACTTCCATTTTCGCTACACAAGGAAAGGTCTTCAACTTCGATGTGCAAGACCCGCTAATGTTCGATGACAAACAAGGTTTGGAAGTAAGCGTGCTAGCGGTCAACTCGCTGGGTGCCAAATCTGCCTTGTCTGAACCCTTCGATTACACTATTTGTCCTGATCACCCCGGCGTTTCGTTTCCCGGCGATCTGGGAAAGGTTGACCCGTCTAAAAATTTCAACATCGAATGGCATCCCAGCGGTTGGTTTGACCCCGGCAGTCAATTCCTGGTCACTATCAAACAAGCCGGTAATGTTGTTCCCGGATTTAATAGTAAACCAACCACCAACCTCTTTATGCTGGTTCCGGCCGGGACACTGCTCGATGGGAAAGACTATACCCTCACCGTCGAAAATTCGTCCTCCTGTAACAAAATCTTGTTGCTTACTACCTTCTTCTCCGCGAAAACCGTCGGTGGTATTAACCAGCCTCAACCGCCTAAACTCGTCAATTTCAACATCGATCTGAAAGCATTCCGTAATGATCCGGATGCAGGCTCATTTCCACCTACCTTCGGAACTTCGAATTACGTGCTCGGCATTGAACTCCTCGATCCGAATGGCAATGTACTTACCCTGGTCGATCCAGGCCTGATCCCGATAACCCAGCTGGACGTGGATTCTGAAAACTCAGGCGTATTGATGGCGGCCTCCAACAAACCGGAAGGTAAACACAAGCTCAGGCTCAAAATGCTCAATATTTTCGATCCGCTCCTTTACTATCCCTTCGATCAGCCCCGGTTCTCGGTATTGCTCAATGGCAAGCCAGTCGTCACCAACCATGTCATCACGGCCGACTTTCTTAATCCAGCCTCCCCTTTCAATGAATGGAAGACAGGGTTTCAGTTTGCCGATATTATTCTGGACATCAAATAGAACCTGTTAGGTAAAATAAACACACCATCCATTTATGAAAAAACTACTATTTTATTTTTTAACGGTACTTGGTATGCTGCCTGGCCACTCGTCCATGTCCCAGAACACATACAATGAAAAGAACGTCGATAGGACGGCGATGAGTTTTTTCGACGGGCAACAGACTTTCAGAGCATTGGAGTACACCGTGAGCCCAGATCCGCAGAGTCAGAAGGTTTATCGCTTGCAAACAAAGCCCGAAAATGGGTTCCCGGAGATTCAAATGCAGGGATTTAGCCAAGGCAGCTCGGTTTACTTTGAAGACAAAGCACCGTATGATGACCAATTTACAGACAACCTAACCCCTTACCTGAGTAGCGAGGCGGTTCAGATTTTGTCAGGTTTTCAACGTATCATGAAGGCATTTGACCAACGGTTTGGTTGGAAGGGCAGCGATGGACTTGGCGTTGTTCCTATTGATATAAAGGTGAAGAATTCCTTTGAAACGGGCGCCAAAATTCTAACTTACTATTTCGGCAATGCTGCGGGCGGTTATTTCGGATTCGAAAGAAACCTAAATGACAGTAAGCCATTTCAGATTACAGTAGACGCACTTGCTCATGAGATGACTCATTCAGTCATGCGGTATAAAACGGGAATTTATAATAAAAGCGGCATTCAGTGCTCGGAGTACATTGCACTTAATGAGGGAATTTGTAACATCTTTGGCATTTACATTAAAAACAAAATCAATAATGCAAGTCCTCAAAATTACGACTGGGTTTTCGCTCCACAAGTATTAAGCCTGACATTTGATACCAGCAATCCGAAAACTGCCCAATACGCAGACACATATAATGGTCAATACTATCCACAATCATGTGTAGGCGAAAAACCATATCATGCAGCTGGTGTGGTTACGAGATGGTTTTACTTATTATCAGCAGGGTTTCAGGGCTCCGGGCAGAACGATCTTGGCTATACATATAATAACCTGACCGGAATCGGTGTAGAAAAAGCGATCCAGATTATCTGGGACGCCATCCCTTCTCTAAAAAGCTACTCTAATTTTCCAGCTTTCAAACTATTCACTTTACAGGCTGCGGAAAAGCTATATGGCCTCAACTCAACTGAATACCAATCTGTTAAACAAGCCTGGTGTGCAGTAGGTGTTTGCGACAACAACCTGCCATTCTTCTCTCTCTCCCCCGCCAATGCCACCTCCGGCGAGGAGCCGTGGCCCGGTGTGAACGTCAATTTCTCGTGGGACGATGATAAGCGCATTAAGGAGTGGCAAGTTGAGACGTCGACTAAATACGATTTTTCGGAGAATTTGCAGACTTTTAAAGTCAACAGCTTTGATGCACTTTTCAAACCGGGTGGCGGGGTCGTCTATGTCGGCAAAGCAACAGCTCACTATCATCCGGGCGAACTCATATACATACGAGCGAAGATAACACAGGCCGATGCCAACTTCTGCAAAGGATTGAACCCGCTCTGTCAATTGTATCAACAATTTAGCCCTGTCCACGCTGTTGCGCTGGGCGACAAGCAAGCCAAGTTCTGGCATGCCGTGCCTGCAGCCGGTTTCACTGTCAACGCATGGGAGAATCCGACCATTTACTGGAAAAGCGTATCCGGTGCCGAGCAGTACACTTACCAGCTAGCGAATGACAAAGGATTCACAGATCTTGTTTACACCGGATCGGTCAACCCAACAGGCAACTTCACAGAATCCGGTATCATCAATACAACCCTTGGCGCAAACCAGAAATATTACATCCGCGTCAGGGCAGAACGGAACAATTCAGCAATAATCATCAACAATTTCGGTGCATGGTCACACACCGACAGCGTGAATACCTACGTCCCGCCCACCAGCGTCCTGCAAGCCCTTAACCAAAAACCCAACGATCCGCCGACCATCGTAAGCTCACTGGGTTTCGGGATCGACTATTACAAGACTCCCGGAGCTTTTCAATACCTCGTGCAGGTAGCCACTGACGAGGCTTTTTCCAACATCGTCCATTGGCAAATTTCTCCCGGCAATGTCACAAATGCATTGGTGACTTTACCGAACCTCGCCGATCAAACCGATCTTTATGTGGGGGTATTGCCTCAAAAAGGCTTTGTTTATGCCACATGTACCAACGTCTGGCACATTAAAACAGATAAAAATGCGACATTGCTGGCCATGGCGGGTCCTGACCCCAAAATATCGATCCCGTACAAATCCTATTTAGGTGAAAAATTCTTTTGGGCGTACGGCACCGTGGAGCCTAAGCTGGTAGACCATTTTAAACTCTGCATCACGGAAAAAACATCAGGACAAGCAACCTGTTTTACGACCCCAGGAAAAGCGCTCGAAAAGGAAGTTCTCGATCAGCTGATGTACGATGACCACCAGGGGATCGAGGCAAGTGTACTGGCGGTTGGACCGCAAGGCGCCGAATCAGGTTTATCTCCTGCTTTTAGCTACACCATTTGTCCTGATCAACCCTTTCCTAAGTTTCCCGGGGATCAAAGCACCATCGATCCGGCATTACCGGTCACTATTACCTGGGACGCGAGCCTTTGGTTCGAGCCGGGCGATCAATACCTGGTGAGCATCCTGAGCAACGGAGTCCCGATCAATGGGTTTAACAATGCCCCTACCACGGAAACATTCATGGTCGTACCTGCCGGCACATTAGGTAATGGGAAAAACTATACCTACGTCGTAAAAAATTCTGCAAGTTGCCCGGACATCAACGCGCCGAGCGTTCTGTTCTCCACCATTGCAGGCGGTAACAACAACCCGCCGGCCACACCACTCAAAGACCTCCATATACAGGTGATTGGTTACAGGAACGACCTGGATTTTAGCGACCCCTTCCCCATAGAGACCTCCGACTATCAACTGGGTGTGGTAGTGAAGGGCCCGGATGGCAAGACAGTCCAGATCGTTGATGCCAACGGGAATCCATTGACCGACTTTTGGGTAGATTCAGAAAATGCCGTTCTCGGGCTCTTTAAAACAGGTATGGAAGTCGGCAAATACACCCTCGAGCTGACGATGCTGAATATTCCCCAACCACTTGCCTACAACCCCTGGGACCAGCCCCATTTCTCAGTAGTGCTCAATGGGAAAACCGTAATCGATAAGCATATTATCACCTTTAATCCCCTTGATCCAGCTTCCCCTTCGCATGAATGGCAGCTCAACTTCCCATTCTCTCCAATCATTCTCGACCACAAATAATCATATCACATTCCAATAGCTACAACTATGAAAACGAACATTCCATTTCTCACGATCATCATCTCCATACTGGCTGCAAGCGGTGTAAATGCACAAAACTTCCGTCAATCAGAACCCGCTTTTAACTTCGTCAGAAAAGGATCGCTACTGAGCGTCAAAAGTGCCTCGGGCGAAGCAGTCACCACCATCGATCTGGATAAGCCTGCATTCAAAGGTAAGGTCATCGCATTCACCTACTCCGCCAACAAGAAGAAAGCGCTCCAACTGCCTGAGCGCGCAGTAAACACAGTCAATATTTTCCCAAATCCAGCCAACAGACAAGTCAACCTGCAATTTAAAGGCTCGTGGAAATACCCGGTGGATGTGCTGGTTTCGGACAAGAATGGTAACGTATTACAGACCAGCCGACTCGAATCAGCCGAGCATCCGCTGGATATAGGATCCTTCGCACCAGGCGTTTACATCTTAAAAGCGGAGTCTGGTGATACCCATGCAGTGGAGAAATTAATCGTGCAATGATCAGGAGGGGGCGTAAAATCAATCAACCTCGCTTTGTCTTCCCCAGACTATTCTTTAAATAATCCGCGGATTCCATCGGGCAGCTGCTGTAATTGCCATTCCCGCTCGGAGTCCGCGGATTGCTTCGCGTGCCGGACTGCCCTTAATGCATATTCGGCTGCTCTCAGGGAATGGTCCGCCATATGCGCAGTTGCGACCGCATGGCCCGCAGCCCTGGTGATGGCCACTGTGAGCGGACTCGCTTGTACTCGCGCAAGCGCCAGCATTGCCACCGACGCCTTGCGGGCATCGCCGACAGTCGCATTACCCTCTGCCCACGCGCGGGCGGCTCCCAGCGCCTGAGCCACTTCATTATCCGGTTCTGCACCCGGTAATGGCAAAACATGTTCTACACAACCGCAAGCCCACAGGATCAGCTGGCGATGTTGCTCCCTCGTCAGCGGACCTCCCCTGTGTTCGGCTATGAATCTTCCGTCACGCATCATGTTTTCAAATCAAAGGCTATTTTCCGACTGGAAATCATTATTTTTCACTAAATTAAATTCCAATGTAACTACACCTCTACTACTATGCAATACGAAGCTTCCTGGGACAAATCTGTTAAAATCATCACCATAGGAGTAACCGCATTATTTATCGGATTAGGCCTGATGGATCTTTTTCCGTTTAGTGAGCCCTTCGACTGGAAAAAATCAACAATTATCACATCGATCCTAATAGTAACTTACGTGGGTGCCTATATTTTCCGGCCACTTGGATACACATTAACCGCGGTCCAGGTGATCATCCGCAGGCCCTGGCGCAGCGTAATCTTGGAACGAAAGTCGATTGAAACAGTACAAATCATATCAAAAGACCAGTTAAAATTCACCATCCGTACCTTCGGCGTCGGCGGGCTGTTCGGGTACTATGGCAAATTTTATAACTCGGTTTACGGTAAAATGACCTGGTATCTTACCCGGCGCGACCATCTTGTACTGATCAGGACGGTCGATAAAAAAACCATACTGCTATCGCCGGATGATATAGATTCATTTGCCAAAGAGCTGGAAAGCAATCAACTTGTTTTGAGCTGAACCGCTAAATCTGCCTGGTTCCGTTACTTCCCGGCGAGGTTTTTGGAGAAAAAGGGAAGCATTTTTGTCTCGATCCGCTCACCGATCTTGTTGATGTGATCACCCTCATACTCTTCATAAGAATGTGAAATCTTGTAGTTGTCGAGTATCTGGTGGAGCGTTTTGATGTTGGCAGCAATGGGCTGGTCACGGTCTCCGGCATCGAAGCCGATTCCTTTCATTTGCCTCAGGTTCGTAATGTACTGGTCGATGTTGGAAAGTCCCATATTCGCATTCCACTTGATCTCGGCAACGGGTGATATCTTGCCGTTTTCAACGATCGCGTCCGTATAGAATGGCGGGCGGGTTGGGTTGGGCGACCAGGCTGCTGCATACGCGAGCGCTGCTTTGGTCATAAAATCGGCTTTGGCAATGTCGGCGGTCGTTTTAACTGCTTCGATTTTGGCAATGGCCTCGGGAGAACGCGGAGTGCCCGGTGCCATGCAACATGGGCTCAGCAAATAAATGCTTGAAAACACCTCCGGGTGCCGCTCTCCGATGCGGATCGTTCCGTAACCGCCCATCGAATGCCCCGCCAGACCGCGGCTTGACGCTTTGGGAATCGTACGGTAATGCTGGTCGATGTAACTTACCAGCTCTCCGGACACGAAGTCCTCCCAGTTTCCAGCTGTGATCGAATTGGAATAATAACTGCCGCCACTGCGTGTAAAAGCATTGGGTGTAACTATAATCATCTCCTGTGCCTGGCCCGAAGCGAATACCTTGTCCACAATCACGGGGAGATTGATCCAGTGCTTCACAAACCCATACCACTGGGCATCCGTATCCGTGAAACCATGTAGCAGATACACCACCGGGAACCGGCGTTTTGACTCCTTTTTATAGCTGGGCGGCAGGTACACCGACACGTCCGGGTCGGCCGGATTGCCTTCCAGATTGCCTTCCAGTGTTTTGCCGTGTACTTTTATGCGCTCCACCGTTCCTTTGAGCGTTGACTGCCCAAAGGCTATTGCAGGTACCAGCAGAACAATCAGCAAAAGGACGGTTAATCTTTCTTTCTTCATCGCAGTCAGGTTTGAATGTGCTTCCAAATTAAGAAAGATTAACCGCCCGTTAAAATGTGTAAGCTCAGGATTAGTAATTAAAACGCTGCGCTTCGGGCAATGCGGACACATGCTTCATTTTGCCGTGCCGGAAATCACTGTAAAGTGTGCGGATCTCGTCCTGATTGTCAGAAATGAACGGACCGTAAGAAACGATTTTGTCATGCTGAGGCTCTCCTGCGTACAGGACCACACGTGCGCCGTCGTTGCCCGCTCTGATATTCAGCTTACTTGAAGCACCTCCGGATACCGTATTCAGCCACCCGATTTGATTGATTTCCAACTCTTCATGATCATCCCCTACTGTAATAGCTCCTTCAATCACATACAAAAATGCATTGTAGGAGGCCGGCAAAGACTCCGCCAGGCCCGCACCAGGCTGCAATTGAATGTCCGCAACGACCAGCGGCACATGGTTCTTCACAGGTGACAGGAGCCCTGCGAAAGAGCCACTGTACAGCACCGTTCTCACGCCGTTCTTCTCAATGGCAGGCGCATGCTCATGTACGAGGTCCTGCACCCTGGGTTCCGTCCAGCGATCTGATTTCGGCAGGTTTAGCCACATTTGCAGCAGTCGCATACGCGATTTACCTTCAATCGTTTCCGTATGAACGATGCCGCTGCCGGCCGTCATCATCTGAAAATCGCCCTGTTTCATTTTATGCGCGTCATCTCCGATTTCGCCTTCGAGCAGTAGTGACACTGTTTCAAAACCGGCGTGCGGATGCGGGCCACCAACCGGCGAATCGTCTTTTTTGTCCAGAAAGTCATCCATCAATAAAATAAACGGATCGCTGCGTTCAAACTCGTCGTAAATGACTGCCCGTGCTGTATGATCAGGCCCCAGAAATCCCGGTTGAGCAGCGGGAGTTTTGACGCTTACAATTTTTCTGACTATGCTTTGATTTTCCATTGTTTGTTTCTCTTTCAGGATTGACAAAACCATTGACGGCTTCGTTTAAGTAAACAAAATCTGCTGGTACTCCGTCCACCAGGCCCGCTATACATTTGGTAAGTGCATTGGTCTGACGTAGAAATGAACCGGGACGTCGTGAAAAAACCGGGAATGAGCAAATTCTTTTTGTCGACCTTTTGTTAAAAAAAGTGACACGATGGCAAAGCAGCACATACAGAGCCGTTCAGCGTCCCATTTACCACCAACGACACCAATATTACACTTCATCATGCAATTCGATTCAGAACGTTTACGCTACGAAAAATTTACGCAGGACCATTTTGAGGATTATTTCCGACTAGTATCAAGGCAGGATGTCATGCTCCACATCAGTGGTGACGGACTCGCGCCCGAAGCTGCCCGGCAGCGATTTGAAAGAGCGCTCCGCGCCGACAGACAGCAGATCGACATGGGCTTTGTGGCTGTTTATGAAGAGCATAGCGGCTCTTTTGTAGGCCTGGGCAAAATCGTCCCGTTTGAAGATGGTTTCACCGAAATCGGCTATGCGCTCCTCCCGGACTTCTGGGGCAAAGGCTACGCCTCGGAAATCACTTGCAGGCTCATCACCTACGCACGCGATCGCGGGACGGTTGAATCGCTTGTGGCCCTTGTGGCCCCCGAGAACCAGGCGTCTGTCCATGTCCTTACCAAACAGCACTTCCGGTTTTTCAGGGAAGTACCGGAAGGCGACCTGGTGCGGCATGACTACATTCTGGATTTGTAATCCGGGAAACAACTGATCACGCCGGGCTCAGATAGGGTCCGGCGGCACCGTTACGCTGTTTTTCTGCAAGTAAAATTGCATCAATGGCATTTAATGCGCTTCTGGCTGCATCACTGGAACTGACATGATCAAACTCTCCCTGCCGCCCTATGCCATAGATATGATGCTGCGCCAACCGGTCGTTGAATGCAGTGACCTTTGTTCGATCAAAAGACTTGCCAAATACCGGGTAGGCATTTTCTGTAACCCGATGCCCCACCAGGAGCACATCCCTAAAGATATCGTTCCATTTCGTATGATGAAACGTCCTTTTAAAATCATCATCTAATTCCATTGCCAACGCCGGATTTGAAAGTTGACTCCGGTGCGGCAGCGATTCGACCACAAAATAAAAGCGGCGATTTAACGACTTGTCTTTGCCTGTGTTGTAATAATTAGAGTGAAAAGTTATTCTTTTCCACTTGCCTTTATTTGTGAAGTTAAAGAGAACAAAGCATTCGGGAAGCACCTCGCATTTAGCTTCGTAAAAAAGACTGCAAAGCGGTTGGTAATCCAGCGTAACATCGGTATCGATACCGGTCATTTTACTGGTGGAATGCAAAGGCTGGCTCGACAATAAATAATCGTATTCCAGTATTTCCCCTCCTTTTATTCGGATACTTTTCTCATCACAGTTGATCTTTTCAACCGGACTATTACACCTCACTTCGCCACCGGCGGCGGCGATACTCTTATTGATATATTCATACATCTCGCTAAACCCCGATTCCGGTCGCGCCCAGATATCACGCATAATGTTGTACGTCGTGAAATAATGAATATTCCCTTTGAGCATATTTCGCAAAACATTCTTGCCTTTGAATTTTTCTATGACGCCTCCGAGACGTTTATAGGCGAACTCGACATGAATATCTTTCGGGTCCAGGTGAAATAAGCGCCTTACGTAATGATCCAGCCCTGTTTTTCTATAAAATGGACCCATAAAAAAAAGCAATAACTGCTCCACATTCCGGCATTCAGCCTCCGAACCGGTTAATCTCAACCATGCGATTTTTGCGAGATCAAAACCAGCACTTGTCAGGCCATGGTCCCTTACATAACCTTGGAAAGTAATGGGGTATTTGTCCAGATTAAAGTTATTACTGAGGGATAAGTGCCGGGAGCTTTCAGCATAAACCAGCCGTTCTTTGAGCCCGGGAAACAATGCAAGGAGTTGATGGTGATTCCAAAAAAAGAAAGCTCCTAAATCAAAATGCAGTCCATTAATCTCTACATCCTTATGAAACCCACCCAAAGTGTTCGCAGATTCGAGCAAGGTAACTTTTTGAAACCCATTCTTCAATGCATATGCTGCTGCGGCACACCCGGCGGGGCCACCGCCGATAATGACAACTCTCTTATCAATTTTCATAAACGCGCGATAGAAGAAGCTTAGGTATCAAATGAATTAAGTAAAATGAAATTCACTTAATCAATGTGCTAATTTTAATAAAAAATATGACATCACTAATAGTTAGTGGAAATTTATCAGCAAATCCCAAGAAGATAATAACAAACCGGCCGCGCTATTAATCAGATCCCTGCATTGGTCTTTCCAGTCGGCCCAAGTGGAGTATATAATTCCGACGACCATGGAACCCGTGGCATAATTCTTTGAGTGCTTTTCGCATTGAAGCTATACCACATGAACGACGAAACGGGCACCAAATGACTGGACAACAATACACTACACCCCAAACCATTATACTTGCCGGGGCTACGGGACACCTCGGAACGCTCATCATTAAAGAACTCCTCGCGCGGCATGCGTATGTGAAAGCGCTCGTGCGTAGAGATACGCCCCTTAACAAAACGCAACCGCTGGAAAAGGCCGGCGCGACAGTGATACCTGTCGATTATAACAATGCAGTCGCTCTCACCGAAGCTTTCAGGGACGGGCATTGCGTTGTATCTGCGCTGTCGGGCTTGCGGGATGTGATTGTAGAAGCCCAATCGAAGCTGCTTAAAGCGGCGCTGAATGCGGGCGTACCGCGGTTTATACCCTCGGATTATTGCATTGACTTTACCAAACTCCCTGACGGCTCGAACCGTAACCTGGACCTTCGCCGGGAGTTTTCCGTGATCCTTGACAGCACACCGATCCACGCCACGTCCATCCTCAACGGCATGTTTACGGACCTGCTTAAAGGCCAGGCACCTTTGATCCAGCCCGCATTGAACCGCGTGATCTACTGGGGAAATGCCAGCCAACCCATGGATTTTACGACAATAGCCAACACAGCCGCATTCACCGCCGCCGCTGCATTGGATACGCAGGCACCACGTTTTTTACGCATTGCGGGGGAGGTAGCAACGATACAGGATATTCGCCATGCCGCCAGCCAAGCTTACGGAAAGGAATTTGGACTGTGGAGAATCGGAGGATTGGGAACGCTGCAAACGATCATAAAAATCACGCGCACGCTCATGCCCGGGCGGGATGAAGTGTTTCCGCCCTGGCAAGGCATGCAATATCTTCACAACATGCTGAGTGGACTGCCCAAACTCGAACCGCTGGATAACGGCCGCTATCCGGAAATTAAATGGACGAAGATCCGGGAAGTGATTGAATAGTTATTCTGTAAGAAATTCCTTTACCAAAGCAGCAGTGAGTTCGGGTTGCTGACTCCCTGCTTTGGCGGTGCAGATTTCTCCGATCAACGCGCCATGCACGCCTGGAAGGATTACCAGTTGCGCATGTGGTATCAGCCTGGAAATTTCGACAATATGCTCGGTTTTGATCACGTCCTGATCTCCCGACATGATCAATGCAGGAGCCTGAATGCGCGTCAGTTCCTCTTTGGGCCAATCCGAGAAGTTGCGCCGCCGTTCGCGGTCCTTGTTAAACATGTTTTGCAAGCCTTTCGGGTCGGGGTTGACTCTTAAAAAATATTCTTTCAAAGGCCCGGGCATATTGTCGAGTGAGGCATTGTCCATCATCTCGAAAAAGCCGTCGATCATTCCCGCGCGGGTATAATTGGAGGCTACGACTACGATCCTGTTGATCAGTTCGGGGTGGCGGCCTGCCAGTTGCATGGTAGTACAGCCGCCGTCGCTAAAACCGAACACATTGGCCTTATCCATTTTCAAGTACCGTAACAAAGCGGCAACGTCGTCGGCATCCTGCGTGAACGACTCCGGCGCATCGCGGTCACTGGTGCGTCCGTGAGCTTGCAATTCTACGGCAATGATTTTCGAGAATGCCGCGAGTTTGGGCAGGATATTACCAAACGAAGTCTCGATCGTCGAGCCAGCGCCGTGGATCAGCACCAGCGGGAGATCGCCGCTTCCATGGATCTCGTAATACATTTTCAGGCCGTTCACCGGCGCATAGCCGGTCGTTTTTTGCTGCTCCATTTTAGTTTGATGACCGCCCGGCCGTTTTTCTCCCTTCCAGATATACCGTTAGCTTCTCGACGTTCTGCTTCAAGCCTTCGGCAGCATTGTGCGCCTTTACGATGGTAATCAACTGCTCCGCCGATTCGAACAGCATGTGCCACTTCAGGAATGTCTCGTCCCCCTGTGCTTCAAACTCCACCGTGGTTTGAAAGTTTGGATTGAAATGCTGGTAGACAATCTTTTCAAAAGGTATCACTTCTTTAAAAACCGATCTGTTAGGATAATTTTTACCGTCAGGACCATGCATGGTCAGTTCCCAAACGCCGCCCGGCACGAGGTCCATGGTTTTTATGGTATTGGTAAAACCATTAGGTCCCCACCATTTGGCGATGTGCTCCGGCTGAGTCCAGACTTCCCACACCAGCTCGATCGGCGCATTTAGTTTACGGGTGATGATCAGTTCGCGATCGTGCGTGCTACTCTTTTCATTTTCCATACCTTTCCTTTTTTAGTTGTTCCAAATAGGTTTCCAACGAATCCAGCTTACTTTCCCAATGCTTCTTATATTGCTCCACCCAAACCGACACCTCGTTCAGCTTATCGAGGCGAGCTTCGCAAATGTGGTCCCTACCCTCTTTGCGGATGAAAATCAACCCGCAATCGGTCAGGATTTTTACATGAAGTGAAATGGCCTGGCGCGTTACATCAAAGTGCTCCGCAATGGTATTGACATTCTGGGGTTCGGCCGCCAACATACCGATGATTGCCCGGCGGGTCGGATCGGCAATGGCCTGGTATACATCTCTTCGCGCTCTCATAACATGCAAGTATTTGCTTGCAAATATATATGCAAGTATTTACTTGCGCAATTTTTCATAACTATATTTAAGGGGTTGCTGAATGATTTTGCAAATTGGCGCACTCGCCCCCTGCGAATGTCCTTTACAGGGCGCATGGTTGATGCGGAGACATGCTACTTTTGCATGAGTCAACAACTAAAAACATATCTATCCACTTCAAATTTTTCAGCTATGCCTAAAATCAATCCTTACCTCAACTTTGACGGAAACGCAGAAGAGGCCTTTATTTTCTACAAATCGGTATTTGGCGGCGAATTCCAGGGCGTACACAAAATGGAAGGTGCACCCGGCACTGAGAATTTGCCTGAAAATGAAAAAAACCGCATTATGCACATTTCGTTGCCCATCGGCAATGGGGATCTGCTGATGGCCTCCGACATTATGCCTTCGATGGGCCAAACGCTCAACCTGGGCAACAACAACTACATATCTGTTTTCGCTGACAGCCGCGAGCAGGCCGATCATCTCTTCAATGGCCTTTCCGCAGGCGGTACCATCGAGATGCCGTTGGAAGATGCCTTCTGGGGTGACTATTTCGGTGCTTTTGAAGATAAATATGGAGTGCGTTGGATGATCAATTATCCATCGCAAAACGCCACGATGTAACAACAACGGGCCGGAGAATTCCTTCGGCCCGTTTTTTTTGCCGCATTATTGACCGGCGAGCTTCTTAGCCTGCGCTTCAAGGATCAGTTGCAGGTCCGCGCTGGCATCCGTTACATGTGCGTAGGAACCCATTCCAAGTTCACTGAGTTTTTTCAGCTTCTGCCCGGTGTGCTCATTTCGTCCGAATGTGAAGACGCTCAGATACACATCCTGCCGGGCATTTTGCCGGATCATGTCCGTCACTTCGTCACTGACCGGGAATTCGCCATCGGTAGCGAGTACGATCCGGTTGTTGCCGGCGCGGATGTACTGCTTGTTGGCAGTTTTGTAAGCCAGTTTAATGCCCTCATTCCCATCGGTATCTCCGTCGGATTGCAAAAGATCGATCATACGGGAGATTTCGGCCGCCTTAGAACCCGAAGTCGGTTTCAGCACGACCCGCGCTTTCCCCGAATACAGTACAATGGAAATCATATCTTCCGGCCTCACGAGTGTCAGCAGGGATTTAATGGAGCGTTTCAGCAAGGGCAGCTTGTACGGGGAGTTCATGGAGGACGAAACGTCCAGCAGCAGCACCATATTGTTAGCAGCAAAACCATCCAGCGAACGGGTCTTGTTTTGCAGTTGTGCTTGACGGTCCACATACACCGTATCCACGCGTACCCGCTCTACATATACGGTATCGCGCGTCACCTGGGCCAGGGGCGCGGCCTCGTTGCTGGTTGGTTTCGCAGCCTGCCCGGTGTTCCGCTTCGGAATTTCGTTACCGGTTCCGGTTTGGGTAGAAACCGGTTCGGCGGCCTTCGGCTCGTTGCGGGTGGTCAGCGGCGGGTCGGCAACCTTTTGTGGTGCAATCCGGCGGAAAGCAAAAACATCCGGCTCATTGATGGTTTTCAGCAATCCAGCCTTTGAAAGTTCTATAAAATTGTTGTATTCATAAACCAGTTCATTGTTATAGAAGTAATAAAACGACTCATAAGGATGAGCCGCAAAACCGGACCTCTCAGGCTTATACTGCTGTACTTTTTCCGCAAAACGGGTTGCATTCGCGCCCAGATCCTCATAAGGTGTGTAGGGACAAAGTCCGTTGTTACGTCCGTAGCGCTGCAAACCTTTCATATTCTTATACTCGTCGGCGATGAGCTGGCGGGCGTCGTTTTCCAGTTGGGTCGTTTCAGGCAGCTTCGATGCCTCGCCTCTCAGATAGTCCCGGACCCCGAAAAGTGCCTGATGTCCATTGTCCATACTTTTCAGCATGGCGGTGCCCGCAATATACCAGGAAGCGGCGGGGGTAGCATTGGGATAGCTTTCGTGAATGCGGCGTACGTCTTCGTACAGCTGTTCCTTCTTTTTATCCAGCAAATCAAAAAGCACTACATAGCGGTCCAGGATAGCGTCGGAGCGTTTGAGCTGGTCCTGGAGATATCGCTTTTCACCGGTATACCGGATCAGTTCGATGCTCAGTCCGTCCATTTCCTGCAAAATATTCATCAGCACTTCCGCCTGTCCCGTCACCGACTTCCGGTAGGGTTCGGGAATGGCTGAACTGGCGCTCAGCAACAATGCATATTCCGAAGAAGGCACCTTGAAATCTTCATGCGTGTAGCTGAGATTGGCCCGTTTCTGGGCTTTCGCCGGATCGCGGTAATATTCTGCCGAACTCTGGTAGCCTCGCAGGATCATTTGCAACAAATGCATTTGCCTGAGCGACTGATTGATCCAGTCCACATACTGGTTCAAGGTAGCAATGGTGGCGGGTCCCGCCGGAGACGCCGCTTTTTTTACATTCAAAGGAGCAAAAGACTTATCCGTAAAGGGAGCCGTTTGCTTATCGGCAGCGCTTACTTCCCGCTTTGGCTCCTGAGCGATCACAGGGCTGAATGCCGGATAATGCAGCAGATGCCACCTGGGAATGCTGTATCCTGCAAAGGATTTGTACATCGCCAGCATATCCTGATTAAACTGCTTCAAAAGCGACATATAAACCTCATTCCCATGCCGCGACGACTGTTGCGCTGCGAAAGTATGGTCGTCCAGCGCCCGTCGTTTGATGTCCTGCATGGAAACCAAAGCCGATTTGAAACTACCCACCATGTCCGAAGCCGGATATTCGAGTTGCGTATGGGTATTCGCGATCGTTGCCAGCGCCTTTTCATCATCCAGCATGCTCTGCCGTACCAGCGCAACAGGCCATTCCGAGCGTATTTCTTCGTTGAGATAGTAAGGTAGCGCTTCCAGCAGCCGTTGCTGAGCCCCGATCACTTCCCCCATCGCCTTCTCGGTGACCAGGTAAGGATCGCCCGCGTTATAAGGTTGATGTTTTTGATAAATCTGCTGGATTTGGGTATAAAATGCTGTTTTATCGCGGGCAAAGCGTTCAAAAAGAGATTGCATTTCATCCAATAGTGTCCCGGATTTTTTCAGATTATCACGTTCGTAGTCTTTCAGTCGCACATAGGTTTCGAGTGCCTTGCAGGTTTCGTCCAGCTTATTGAGCACTTTCCAGACGTTTTCGGCACCGGCCTGAAGTTGTTTCTTTTCCTGAGCGTTAAGGCCCGCCCCGGCCTGCGCCTTTTTGTAATAATACTCTTCCAGTGGCCCGGAGGAGGGTAATCGTAATCCATACTCCGATTTTTTACGGTACCGGACTACCTCTTCCTGGTAGTCCCGAAGCATTTCGAATCGCCGGATCACCAGTTCCGATGATTCGCTCAAAAATGCAACATAATGATTGAGCGCAACCTGAGGCAGCTCCTTCTGAGCCGCTACGGGACTGATAATGAATGCAAAAAGAATGATCAGGATGGAGAATCGCCTCATACGTAAGCAGCTGAAAGAATGTGTGTTACCGAATGCGCGAAGGTCGGGATTTTACCCGAAATATGACAGTACACACTCTTCCGTAAAATAAGTCAGCTGTGAGCGACTGGCTTTTCTAGTTTTTCCGCTCGAAAAAATACTTGTTATAGGCGAATTTGCAGGGATAACTTTCGTAGCCTTTCGTGCTCATCTGCAGGTAATCCTTGCCATCCACCGTTTCGGTGGTGATGTGAAATTGCATGGAACTGTCTGCCTCAATGAACAGCGTGCCGGGATGAGCCCTGGTGGAATCCGTATAAATCGACAGGATTCCGAATTCAATTTGCTTATCCGTAACGTTCTTCACTTCGAGTTTCCAGTTGCCTTTCACACTGGGGAAATGGTGGGTGTTATCGTGCGATATCAGCGAACCGTCGGAAAAGAACTCATAGGAAAATACGCCTCTCTTCATCTGTACCAGCTGTTTCCAGTCCTCGTCCACCGTTTTCTTCCCGTAGGTAAAGCCGACCACCGCATTCCAGTACCCTACCAAAGAAGTATATTCCGGTTCCGGCGCTTTATCGACCTTTTTGTCGTCCTCGCATCCCGCATTCACATTCAGGAAAGCGGCACAAATTATCCATGCGTAAAATCCGATTTTTTTCATAGTCAAGTCATCATAAGGTTGAATGTGAGCCGCATTTTCGGAGCGACCGCAATTCAAAACTAGATATACCTGACGCCGGTATCAACCGGCAATCGACGACCGACTTTTTAAATAGACAAACGGGGCGACTTCGGGTGAAGGTAGGTTGACAGCTCCATGACATCCACTTTCAGCATCCGGCTTTTGAAAAGATCGGCCTTATACTTGAAAATAAAGTTCCGGAGCGACATACCCGTCTGGTTCATGACACAGAGGTTGGCCACTTCTTCGGAGATGCTAAAATGCATCAGCAATTCGGGAACCCGGATATTTCTGTTGGCATGCAGCTCATTGCGCAGGTATTCGATGATCGTTCCTGCGAGGTGCTGGCGATTCGCTTTTTCCTCTACTTTCTTACTTTCAAAATTGTTCCTGGCCAGAATGGTGACTATCAGGTCGATGCTGCCGCGAATGAGCTTGTTGTGTGAAGTAGGTTGCTGGGTTACTTCGAAAAGGATCTGGTTGATCAGGTAAACGATCGTCTGCGCGTCACGTTCGTGCTGCAGTGGCCTGCCTTGCGTGAGCCGCACGCTATCGCAAATGTGCTCAGCCTGCTTGTAAGTATCGGCAAAATCAGGACTGAATGCTTTTTTTTGCTGAAAATCCTCCGCCAGCCAGGTGTCGAAAGCAATCATGAAGAGCTCACTATCCGGGTCTTCCTGAAATATCGGATGCTGGTGGGGGCGAAGAAAAATAATGCCCTGCCTGGCGTAGTCGTAAAGCCTGCCATCGAGGCTGAAATGGCCCTCCCCGGAAGTGATGAAGAGCATTCTATAGTGGCTGCTCAGCTCCCGGCCGGATTCCCAGATCCGGGTTTTGCATTGCACTAAATGGTATTTTTTATGCGCATTAAATTGAATAGGACTCATATCACTAACCGCCTGCTGATCGTCCCAAGTTTGTCAATCATCATTTCCAACAAAAATACAAATCGCGGAACGCCTGTTTTTGATACCTGAACAGGCCTTTTTTCATGCAGAAGTAGACGACCGGTTATTTGCCCAACCAGTTTTTGAACTCCGTTATACGCTCTGAGCTCACAAAAGCTTCCTGCACGGCGGCGGGGTTTAGCTCGATTTTCAGCCTCCCGGCCGATATCGTATGCATTTCACGGATGGCCCTGAGAGAGATCAGCATGTTGCGGTTGATGCGAAAAAACGCGGCGGGGTCCAGCATTTGCGAGAGCTTTTCAAGGCTGTACTCTACCGCAAAATGCCGGCCGTCGGTCAATCGCAGGAAAGTGGCCCGCTCTTCGATCGTAAAGTAGGCAATTTCGGATGTCTGGAACGTAAAAACCCGCGAACCTGCCGTGACGAGGAAGCGGTCTTTGTATTTTTCAGTTGGAGAAACAGCGTGGTTAACCTCTCCCCCATAACTATTCACTTCATTTATTTTTCGGAATTTGTTCAACGAAGCCTGCAATTCCAGCGGGTTAATCGGTTTCAGCAGGTAATCAATGCTGTGTGCCCTGAATGCCCGGAGCATGTAATCATCGAATGCGGTCGTAAAAATGATCGGGATCATCAGGTTCTGGCTTTCGATGATCCGGAACCCGTTGTCGTCTTCCAGGTGTATGTCGAGAAAGATCAGGTCCGGCTGGACATTCGAATCGTTGCGGAGGTAAGCAATGGTTTCAAAAACAGAGGGGATCGTGGCCAGTACCGTGATCGTCGGATCAATGCCGCGGATCAGGTTCTGCAAACGTTCCGCGCTCAGTTCTTCGTCCTCTATGATCAGTACATTCATGACAATAAAGGTATTTTAACTGTAAAATGTCCGCCCGCCTGCTCAATGATTACATCCTTGTCCTGCAACAGTTTGTATCTGTTCACGATGTTTTTCAAGCCCAGCCGCGTTGTAGGTTGGTCCTGTTGCCGCAATTGCAGGGGATTGGTAACCACCAGCATTTCACCGGCAATGGAAATGCTGATCACCAGCGGGTTTGCGAGCGACATTGTATTGTGCTTTACCGCATTCTCGACCAGTAGCTGCAATGTCAGCGGGATCACCGAATAGCGTTCCAGGTCGCTCAGGGATAGCACGGATTCGAGTACCACCTTTTCTTTGAAACGGGTCCGCAGCAAGTACATATAGGTATCCAGAAATTTCATTTCTTCTTTCAGACTGATTTTATCCAGTTCCGACTGTTCCAGAATGTATCTGTAGGCGGCAGACAGTTCCTGGATAAACTCCCCCGACTGCTCCGGCCGCGATTCTACCAGCGACGACAGCACACTCAGGTTGTTGAACAGGAAATGCGGGCTTACCTGATTCTTCAATGCCAGGAAACGGGCTCGCATGTTCTCCTTTTCCAGCTTCTCCGAATCCAGCAGCAGCTTTTTCATTTTTTCCTGCACCTGATTACTCACGCAAAGGTAATAGGCGGCTATGAGCGCCAGGATGGTCAAAGCCTGGCCGGCGCGCCACCGGGTATGTATGGCGGCCCTGAAATGAGGGTCCGACAGTGCCGGTCGCGGCAACGGATTCCAGAATTGGCTCATCAGTCCCCAGGTACGGATCAGCAGCATGTGAAAAACAAAGGCCATGAGCACGGCCGGGATGAGCGTGATGAGCTGGTTGCGGATGCTGAATGCCGGTGACTTGTCCGACCCGGTCGCAGCGGCCAGTTTTCGCAACATCCAGTCGACAAGGTAAATCCAGGTGGTATAGAAAATCGTACTGATGACGATTTCCATAAAAAACAGTGGCAAGTTACCGGGAATGGTATACCAGTAATCCTGAGGAACGTTTATATAGGTACGTAAGGGAATATAAACCAGCGCAAGGGCGAAACCCAGCAACCATTTTTGCCCGAAACGATGAGGCCGCATAGTCAAACAAATGAGTTGGAGCGGCAAAAATAAGGCAATTTGGTGAAAAATTATCAGTATTTTGGCGCACCGAAACAATACTCACATTTAAACCAAACCCTTATGAAACGCGCTTCCCTTGCCGCTTTGCTGTCGGTGTTATTACTTTCAAACACATTTGCGCAAACCCTCAACACCCTCACCCCTGCCGAGAAAAAGGAAGGCTGGAAGCTGCTTTTCGACGGAAAAGACCTGAAAGGGTGGCATGCCTACAATGGCAAGGGCGTAGGCTCGGCATGGATGATCGAGCAGGGAGCTATCAAGCTCAACGTACCCGAACGCGCCGGCAACAAGGCTAAAAACGGCGGGGACATCGTGATCGATGAAGTTGTCAATGGTGATTTCGAATTTAAAGCCGAATGGAAAGTGAGCAAATACGCCAACAGCGGCATTTTCTTCTTTGTTCAGGAATCTGAGAAGTACAAGAACATGCACGATACCGGCCTGGAACTGCAGGTAATCGATGATAAAATTTATGAGGGCGCCAAAGAGAACACGCACCGCGCCAGTGACTTTTTTGGTGTTGCCAATGCACGTCTCCGCGAAGGTAACCCACAGGGAGAATGGAACAAGATCCATTTCATTGTGAAGAAAGGCAAACTCACAGTCTATCAGAACGAGTTCATAGTGCAGGAGCACGACCTCAATGGTGCCGACTGGAAGCAGCGCATTGCCAATAGCGGTCTCAAAGCGGCACCCGTTGCCAAGGGCAACTATGGCGGACGCATCGGCTTGCAGGATTGGGGCAGCACCGTTTGGTACCGGAATATCAAACTGAGAAAGCTTTAACCTGAATGTCGCTTTGTCCCCCTTCATTTGTCTTGTTATCACCCGCCGGGATTGTTTTGGAGCTGCTACTTTTGACACAGAACACTGATACAACCACCTTAATAACAAAACACTATGGAGAAGCCTGCATTACACCCCTACCTGATGTTCGAAGGAGATTGCCGTGAGGCGATGGCATTTTACAAGGCTATTTTCGGCGGCGAGCTGACGATGATGACGTTCGGCCAGGTCGATGACAGTTGCCCTATTGCCATGCGCGAACAGATCATGCACGCATCGCTGATGGGAGGTGAAGTCGATTTTATGGGTTGCGACTCACCTCGTCCGGGGCCATTGGGTGCGGATAAGATCCAGCTTTCGCTCAGCGGTTTCGACGAAGCCAGTCTCCGGAAAAAATACGAACAGCTCAGCTCCGGCGGCACCATTACCGTTCCTATGGAAAAACAGGTGTGGGGCGATATTTTCGGTGCATTCAGGGACAAATACGGCGTCGACTGGATGATTGACGTCCGTGCACAATAGTACTCAGTACCCGGTTCGCAGATCCGGCGCTTCGGACGCCAGGCTTGCGAACCGGGTTGATTTTGTTAGTCTTCCTGGATAAACCGCTCCTGCAAAAACCAGCGTACGCAGGATGAATCCTTGTCAGTCCTTTTAACGAAGCTGAAATAGAATTTCGAACCGCATTCATACGCGCCTACGTAGGCGATGCCGATTTTAGGGTACTTCCTGAGCAGCGAGTCTGGCAGGGTGATCTGATTGGAGGGGCTGCTTACGTAGTATGGGATGTATGTTTGAGCACCGGAGGTATCTTTCAGCGGTGCAATGACCCATTCCAACCCCAGTGATGTCGGCGTATCTGCCGTTAAGGTCAGCCCTTTGGTTTCATCATAACACGATGACGCCAGGTTGATCTGCTCGACGTCTACGCAGTTGGAACGCCTATCGACCTCCTTCTTGGAGCAGGCCAGCGAGATCAGGATCAGGGCAAGGATTTTCTTCATAGTTTCAAGCGCTTTTAATGCCGACATCAGAAACGGAACCGGAGTTGTAACCGTGATCGGCTTTATTTTTATAAAGCTGTAAAAGGATCGATCTAATGCTTTCAGCTGGCGGAAGTTGAAATTCCTTTGGAGCCAATAATCCCTGCTGCTACCCGGAATTCTTCCTCATTTTCATTGCATTCAAGACGCCAATTTGTTACTTTTGAAATCTATGTTTTGATTCTTTAAATATCAAAATGTAACTCAAACGTTCCTTATGGCACTTCCGGCCCCGAAAAACGACATGTTCGACAGGCTGCAAAACGACATCCTCGCTTTGCAGGGCCTGGGTATGCCGGCGGGCGCCCGAAAGGTGGATTTTGGCTTGGGAATCATGAATAATGCTTTTCCGAATCAGACTTTCCCCACCGCCGCGGTTCATGAATTTATCAGTACCAATCCAGAAAATGCAGCCGCTTCCACCGGCTTTATGGCAGGGCTCCTGGGCAAACTGATGGGTGAACAAGGCATTTGTCTCTGGATCGGCATCAAACCGTTCATTTTTCCCGCTGCACTAAAGATCTTTGGCATCGAGCCGCACCGCGTCATCTTCATAGATCTTGCCAAAGAACAGGATGTGATTTGGGCAATGGAAGAGGCTTTGAAATGCGAATCGCTGGCAGCAGTAGTGGGCGAACTTCGGGACATCACCTTTACTGAATCGCGCAGGCTGCAACTGGCGGTGGAGCAAAGCCGTGTCACCGGGTTTCTGCACCGCAATAAGCCCCGCAGCATTCATTCGCTCACCTGTGTCTCCCGCTGGCGCATTGCATCCGCAGCCAGTAAACTGGATCCCGGAATGCCCGGAGTGGGTCATCCGCGCTGGCATGTGCAACTGGAAAAAATACGTAACGGCGAACCCGGTGAATGGGAAGTGGAATGGCAGAGCGGGCGGCTTGTGTTCCCGGTAAAGTCGGCAGAAGAGTTGCCTCAGGCTCCAATGCAGGAAAAAGACTGGCTCCAAAGGGCATGATCCCACTGGTTCATTCCGGTCGTTTCTGTGCAAAAAGCCAGTCAAGAAGACCAGGTGTGGCCCAAACCTGCCTTGAAACGGAATGTCCCGCACCAGCAAATTCGGTATAACGCGGATTGCCTCCCGCCTTGCGGATCGCCTGCACCATTTCCCTCGACTTATCAACCGAAATCAATGGATCCTGAGAGCCATGAAAAGCCCATATCGCCCTTTTTGCCATATTTCCCGCCAGGCTTTCATCACCTGCACCACACACGGGAATCGCAGCCGCAAACAATTCCGGGTGATTACCTATAAAATACCACGAACCATAACCGCCGCCTGACTCACCCACTACATACCTTCTCCGGCTATCCACATTCAATTCCTTTTCCAATGACGCCATCAATTCCAGTATCGACAAATCTACTTCCCTGCTCCCCCATGACATTTGTTTGGGACATTGCGGGACGAGCAGAATCGCAGGATAGTTCCTTCGATTATTATAATCAGACAAAAACGTGGCATATGAGCTTTCCACCTGGACTACATTGTCATTCCCATGCGCACCACCGTGGTGCAGGCATAGTATCAGCGGGTATTTACGATCAGGATCATAATCCAAGGGCTTGAAAAGCCGGTAAGGTAACGAGTCCCCGGCACTATTGACAAACGAGTGGCGTTCAAAACGTGCCGCTATGGCTTCTGCCCGCTGGGATATGACCTGTGGGAGTGGCCGGACAGAACGCTCCGCATTCAGTTTCCATCCATAAAATACCGTGAGGGCCAGCACCACGATACTGATTCCCGGAAATATGCCCATGGATAATGGCCCAGGAGGCTCCGCTTTCACTTCATCCGACGTTTCTTTCAATTCGCCAACCCAATTCAGAATATAAAAACATGGCACAAAAACGTAGAGCCCGCCAAGCCAAAAATTGACCTGTTCGAGTATGAGTTTTTCTTTGTAATCGGTAAACTTTAAAAACAGGAGCAACAAAACCAGCTCCAACGATCCGATAACAGCCAATGCAATTCCGGAATACCTTAACCACCGTCGTTCCCGGCTTTCTGAAAACCATAAACTGAGCCCCTGCACTGCACTACTCCCCCACACCATCCCGGCCGACGCAAAGTACCAGCTTTCCAGCTCGCTGCCGTTTAAAATGCACACAACAATGCATCCGAACACAACTATTGCCGATAGGTACAGCCAACCCGTCTGGAATGCACGCAGGTATCCCCGGCTTCGGTAATACCGCTGCAAAGCCAGCATACCCGCAATGCCCACTATTTGGTTCAAAATAAAAAAGGGCAGGTAACTATGTAAAAGGTAGATCCTGTTGCCCGCCTCAAACTGTACGATCAGAAGGATAATCTCCTGCAAAAACGATAGCCCAAGTAAGGAGATGGCTAAATAATAAAGATTCCTGTTCATTGATCTGCGGATCTGGCTCAGGAGGTCAAGCTATGCAATTCTCGTTTTTACGCGATCAATCGGGGTGTTAAATTAAGTTAACCAGGGTATATTATTTTTTTTACAAATCCTCACTTACCCATTGTCACCACTTATCCACCTCAGTCGGCATTTATCCTTAAACGGTGTACAAAATAAGGCTTGAATGGCTATATTGCCACAAACGCTTCGTCCGTACCATTTTAAAGCATGCTTCGATGAGAAAATTATTACCGCTCCTTTCCCTCGTTTTCATCCTCTTACTAAATACCCGCAATGTGCTGGCACAACCGGCCGTGCCTGTGGCCAAAGTCGATTCGCTTTTTGCGGAATGGAACAAGCCGGGTATGCCCGGAGCGGCTGTCGGGGTTGTGCATAAAGGCAAACTGGTCTATGCCAAAGGTTTCGGGGAGGCCGATGTGGAAACAGGCGCTAAAATCACCCCCTCGACGATCTTTCACGTGGCCTCCGTGTCCAAGCAATTTACAGCTTATGGCATTGTGCTTCTGGCGCAGGAAGGCAAGCTTTCCCTCGACGACGATATCCGCAAGCATTTACCCGAAGTACCCGACTTTGGTAAAACCATTACGATCCGGCACCTGATCCATCACACCAGCGGCCTGCGCGACCAATGGAACCTGCTCGTCATGGCAGGCTGGCAATTGGACGACGTCATCACAAAGCAACACGTTCTGAACCTGGTAACCCGTCAAAAGGAGCTGAATTTCGAACCCGGATCTGCATTCAGTTACTGCAATACTGGCTATACCCTCCTTGCCGAAATTGCGAGCCGTGTTACCAAACAGCCTTTTGCCCACTGGATGCAGCACAATGTGTTCAAACAACTCGGCATGACCAACACCCAGTTCTACGATAATCAGGAGGGCATTGTTAAGGGACGGGCCTACTCCTTTCACCGCACAGCCGGTGCCATGGAACCTACCAACATGTTCAGCAAAAGCATTCTAAGCTATGGTAACGTGGGCGCGACAAGCCTTTTTACGACCATTAACGATATGGCCAAATGGGTCGACAATTTCCGCTCGCCTCAGGCCCAGGTTGTGATGAAACAAATGCTGGAACGGGGCCTGATCACCAAAGGCGACACGCTTCCCTATGCTTTTGGCCTGATGCACGGCAAATACAAAGGCCTATCGTTCTACGGACACGACGGGGCCGATGCAGGCTTCCGGTCTTCGCTGCTCTACTTTCCAAAAGAGGACTACGGGTTCATCACTTTGAGTAATCAGGCTGAATTTATTCCCGCCAAAAAGAACCTGGAAGTCGCCGACCTATATCTAAAATCATTCATTAAGGAAGAAAAACCCAATGCAAAACCGGCAACAGCATCGGAATACAAGCTCGATTCGACGATTTTCCGCTCCTATGCAGGCTCCTATGCGCTCACGGAAATGCCATCTTTCATCCTGAAATTCACGCGCGAGGGCTCTCAATACTACGTCCAGGCGACCGGGCAACCGCGGTTTGAATTGTTTCCCTCTTCGGATTCCACGCTTTACCTCAAAGTGGTCGAGGCATCGGTGGTGTTCAATAAATCCAAAGACGGTAAAGTGGACCGTATCACCTGGAAACAGAATGGGGATCATCCGGCCACACGTGTGAAGACCGATGAAGCCGCGGCCATCCCTCCGGCCCAGTTTGTGGGGCAATATTACAGTCCGGAGCTGGAAACGATCTACACTATTGCCCTGAAAGACAATGAGCTTAAACTCAAGCATGTCCACCACGGCGAAGTAAACCTCAACATTACCGGAAAGGACAAGCTATCCGCCCCCTGGTGGTTTGTGCAGAGTATCGACATTGTTCGGGACGGGTCCGGCGCGATATCGGGGCTAAAAATGTCCAACGGCAGGGTAGTCAATCTGTGGTTCAAGCGGTTGCCGGATGATTTTGCGAAGTAGGGCTACCCGACGTACTTCGCCAGCTTATCCAGCGTCTCTTCCGTTCCGGCTTCATTATCTTCGGGCCGGATACCGGGCGGGATATTTCTGAATGTGAAAGTTACCATGGTCGATCCGCCCTGGGGTTCAAATGTAACTTCCATCGTCATTTCGCTCTTAAACTTTTCGTCTTCGGAATTGAAAGTAATGACCTCTACGATCCTTTCGTTCGGAACGATCTCGATGAAACGCGCTTCATACTGATCTTCCCGATCGCCTGTCTTACCCCGAAATTCCCCGTCCGATTCGGGGTAGTACAGCGACATCCGGTAACCTCCTCCCTTGCGGAAATCGAAAGCATGCACCTTACCTGTCATCCCGGAGGGGGCCATCCAGGTTTCCAACGCCTCGGGCCGGCTAAACGCCCGGAACAAAGTCGCAGGCGTAGCATGGATCAGTCTTGAATTGGTAGTTGAAGCCATATCGTCACATTAATGTATTTCATCCAGGAACCGGCTGATATCAATCTCTACAATATTAGCGCCTTGCTCGCGATAGTATAACTTCGAACCCATCATGGTCGCGCTGAGCGGAGCGGGGAGTTGGGCAATTAACCTGTTATCCCCTTTGCTAAAAATGAAAGTTTCCGTAGGATTGCCCAGGAATCTGAAGCGCCCGGTCTCGAAGCACTTTTTATAAAGGGTACTCTTATCGACTTTTCCCACCAATACAAATTCATTGGTAAATTTAAGCAGGTCGCCTTCCTCCGAATGGATATAATAATGATCCCTGTCGAGGCTTAATTGCGAACAGGCCGAATCACTTTTGGTAAACAAATGATCCGAAACGAACTCTTTCATATGCGTGTCATCGAACATGCCCATCTTGTATTTTTGAGTAAGGCCCTCTGGTGTAAATTCGTGGATTTCCAGTTTATCACGATACAATAAATACAGGTCATGCCCCTGTATCATATAATCTGTAAAATAGTTCTTACGCTCCTCCCAAACCTTCATAAAAAGCTGCTGCCCGGTAGCTGCATCAAAAGCTGCAACAAAAGGTGTACCAAACCTTGCGGGCTGTCCAAATTTCATCGCGTATCCCGTGTTGATCATATAAATCACATTGCCCTCCTTAAACAAATGCGACTTGCTGGTCTGCTTTTCATTCAATTCCGTGGACCATACCGTTTTTCCGGATAGCGAATGGCAACTGATTTTGTTTTTAGCAGCAAAAAAAACCGCGTCGTTATCAAACACCGGATTGGAAGATATTTCCAGGAACATATTAGAAAAATTCCCGTAAGGCATGTAATACAGCCCGGCACCCAATGCCCCAACCGTCACACCGGTCAGCACCGCCAGCCCTACCTTCTTCATATCGACCTTCTCTGCATGTGAAACACGATCCACATCCCACCCAAAACCATTCGTCAGACTAACAGTATGAATCCCCGACGACTTGATCAACGCTGTCGTATCATCCAGCATTTCAATGCTTTCCCATCCGTACAACCCCGGCACACCCCGCTGCCAGAGCGATTTACCGTTTCCCAAATCCACGCCATGCATGATTTTCCTCCCGTCGGATCCCATGTCATAGCACAGCGCCCGGTTCAGTTCAGGATATACTTTAAAAGCGGTGCCTTTTGAGGTCCAGACCGGCATTCCGTTCTCCGGATCAAGCCTTTCGAGTTTGTTGCCCCGCTGTTCCAGTATCACATTGTCATCCAGCAAAAGCTGACTTTGCGCATACTTAAATTTTCTTCGCCATTTGGTTTCCCTGCTCGATTGGTCGAAAACCATGACTTCACCTTTCATGCCCCAGAGTTCATGATTATTGGCGTTCTTTTTACGAAGCATGACAGCGAATGTTTGCCCGTCCGGCATCGGATGAATGCGGTAAACCGGCATTCCAAAGTTAAATTCCCTTGCTTTTAAAGGCGTATTCGTCCGGTAGTCGGTTCCGATTTCACGATCGGTAATGGTAGGTTGAATGGGGGGTTGGGCCAATGCAACCGCGAAAGGGCCCAGCAACAGAAAAAACAATAAAACTTTGTTCATGAAAGAAGGTAGCTGATAGGTAATTCGGGGTCAGAATTATGATATTTCTACAAATATCATAATAAAATAAATAATTACTATCAGTTACAAAGCTTCCGGAAAGAAATTAAAGGATGGTGTGTTAATGCGTGATCTGACGCTTGAAAAACCTCCACGACTCTTCAAAAACATCCATATCCGTCAGAAACTCGTGCTTTCCGTTGACTACTTTCAATAGCGTCACTTCCGGCTTCCCTTTTTGTTGAAAAGTATATTTCTCCACGGTAATGTTGTTAGAGGTATCTGCATCGGGCATCGTGGACTGGGTTGGTTCACCCGTGTAGCCATCGAGCCTGGCCCAGTACCGGAACGACTCATCCGTGGAACGGACGGTCCCCAATGTAACACCGGGCGTGTTGACTGCCCCTCCGTTGTATGGGTTTGTCTGATCAGCCGTCCCGTTGGTGATCATCACCGGGATTTTAACACCTGAGGCAGCACAATCCATGTTTTCGACCGTCGGCAGATTAGCTACCACAGCCGACACGGCCTTGATTTTCCCCGGCATCGTCAATGCGAGTTTATAGGCCATGTGCCCGCCCCCGGAAAAGCCGGTTGCGAAAACTCGACCTTTGTCAATTTTATATTTGGAGTCAAAAAGTTTGATCAATGCCTCGAAAAAGGCTTCCTCATTGAGGTTTTCGACATTGGCGATTGCCGTGGAGGCTTTCCGGCATTCATTCCAGTACCGCTTGTATCCGCCTGGATAAACGACGACAATATTTTCCTTTTCCGCCAACGATTCCAGCTTCGCCCCTCTTCGCGCAAAACCCATCGGCTCTCCACCCGACCCATGCATCACAAATACCAGACTGGCGCCCGGTTTCACTTTCAGAGACGGGTTAAATGCAAAGACACGATAGCGCCCGTCGATTTGCAGTGAATCGAGAACGTGCTGTGCATTGACCGTTACAGCCAGGCAAAAGAAGAGTGGGAAAAGCAGTTTTTTAAGCATTGGGAAATACATTTTTGCTAAGTAATGTGGCAAATTACATTAAAAAGCGCTTGGACGTACTTCCTGTACCCGTTGATGATTCAGATTCTGCTTTCAAACATCCAGACATGGCCAAACGGGTCCATTACATCCCCCTGACGATACCCATAATCGTAATCCTGTGCCGGTGACATCACCTTCGCACCCGCCGCGACGGCGCTGTTCATGAATGCATCCACATCCCCGACAAATAACCCGATCGTGACCGTCGTACCGCCATGCCGCCCGGGACTGAATGTGGATGGCCCCCTTACTTCTTCATGTAGGTGAAAGATTGCGCCGTTAATGGACAATTCCGACACATGGATTGTGCCGTCATCATTACTAAAACGCCTCAATTCAACGGCTCCGAGACCCTGGATATAAAAATCGACATCCCTCGTACCGTTAGGGATCCATAGTTGCGGCGCGAAGACTGGTGATTCTTCCATGACAGATTCCTGGCTTAGTGAAACTTGGGATGCAATTTAACGAAACCGGATCAAAACAACTCATTATCAATACAATGCCAACAAATCTACCGTCTCAGCATTTTATCAATAGACCGCAAAATGGCTTCTCGATTTTTTGCAGCCTTGATGAAGTGCGGCAGCTTTTCGACCATCGTGGTCCGGTTGGGCACCTGCCGCTCCCGGAGTTTTGCTGTGACATAATTCCTGATTTCCAGCAAATGTTCCTTGTTATGCGCCCATAATGTATCCCCTTTGACATTAGCCTGAAACCACAACGGCAAATTGAAAACCGGGTCGGCGATCTTGAACGTCCCCGGGTATTTCAGGCGTGTTAGCGTATGCGCGGGTGTGTAAGCCTGCACGTCGTGACAATGCGGACAGGAGTATTTCAAGCCGGTCAGTTTTTCTCTATTGTTAGGAATATTGATTTGAATGGACTCGCCGCAATTCCGGCATGCCTGGTTGACCGTCGCGGTGTATCGAATGCGCTCGTCGGCCATTTCCAGGTAATTACAATTAGAACAAATCAGCTTGTCCTGGCTAGTATCGGTCGACTGACGGGTCATGACCAGTGCCGCACCGGCACACCTGGGGCATTCCACCTGAAATTCGTTCAGATAATGATAGCGCGTCGTAGGCGGACCTACATATCTGTCTCCTTTTTCTTCCATGTTTCAGCCCGCTATTTCCTGATCGTAATTTCCGGAATGGATACTTTTGCAACCTCGCTGATCAATGCTTTCCGATCCGCTTTCATTTTCGTAAGAAATGCATTAATGTCTTTTCCATAGGCCCGGTTGCTGAGCGCGTACAATACAATGCCTTTCTGCCCGGACTTCGCGGTGACTGCCCTGAACCTATATACGTCGTGTTCGTAAATGCTTTTTTGTTCATCCGCGGCGGTCTGGCCCAACAGGCAGTCCACTATTTTTTCTCCGGTCGCCGGATTGGATATCACTTCATAATTCACATCCAATGTCTTTTTCATCTGGTCCAGCTCGCGGAGCTTGGTACGAACGGCATCATCGACCGTAACGGCTCCGACAACAAAATCGATGGTAATCATGGATTTGTAGTTCGGAAACCCGTCTCCCGCGGTGATGTACTCGTGTTTGTAAAGCGAAGGATCGGGATGAGATGACCAGACAAGATCGTAACTCTTCTTTTGCAAAGTCAGCGGACCGGGAATTCCCAGATAATTAACGGCAGGTTTGCTCTGCCCGTAACCCTGTACCGAACCAAGCATTAAAGCCATTAAACCTGTGGTAATAAGCTGAATAGTCATGCGCGGAAAAATTGATGATGGATAATTCTGATACAAACGCCGAAACGGCCCGATCCGGTTTTTACGAATCGAGCCGCAAACGTATGCCGATATATCCCCAAATACAATGAATCGGCACAGGTGAATGATTTAGAGGTCGCGCCTCTGGCATATTTTGATTAAACGGCTTATTTCCAACGCATTTCAATCCTACGCTTTGGCCAGGAAAGTGTCCAGCTGGTCAAATGTACCGGCATAGCCCTGGTTCATGCTCTCGTTGAGTTTAACAAAAGTTTCCTCCTGCTCGGCGGTTGCATTGAGGGGCTCCGCATAGAGCGTGAGGGTTGTAACGCCGTTGCTTTCACTCAGTGTAATGCGGTTATAAATTTCCAGCGGAAAGTCGAACGGGAATGGCGAGGTAACGATATTTCCCTCGCTGTCGGTAAAAGAACTTAGAAATTCGATCGAGTCCGGGTTTTTAATGGTCTGGTAACGGAACATGGCCCACATGACCATCCCGCTGTTGTCCAGTTTGTAAAGCGTCCTGCCGCCTTCTCTGAAATCGAAATCCTTCAATGTCAGCTGCGAGCCTTTGGGTCCCCACCATTCCGCAAAAGCTTCCTCCGAGGCGTAGGCGTTAAATACGAGTGATTGAGGGGCTTTGAACTGACGGACGATTTTTAATTCTGCTTTTTTAGCTGTCTGGTTTTCCATGTTATTGATTGGTTTGATTGTTGTTGTTTTGAATCCGGTCCAGATAGTGGCCGAGCGAATCGAACTGCGTATTCCAGAATTGACGATACTGGTCGATCCAATTGGAAACTTCGCTCAGGGTTTCCAGTTTAGCCTCACAATAGCGCTCCCGCCCCTCTTGCCGCACCACCACCATACCACACTCCATTAGGATTTTGATATGCTGCGAAACGGCAGGCCTGCTGATCGAGAAATTATCCGCGATCGCATTCAAATTCATCGACTGAAAGGCGATAAGGTTGATGATCTGTCTTCGGGTAGGATCGGCAATGGCTTGAAAAACATCTCTTCTTGCTTCGATGGACATATGTGTAAGTATTTGCTTACACAATATTATATGTAAGTATTTGCTTACGCAAATTTTTGAGCAAAAAATTTTCCTGAGCAGTAGAACTTTAAGAAATAATAGAGGAATGTAGCGTCTCGCGAGGTACTTAGGACATTACTTTTTTAGAAATCCGTTTGGCAACAGACTTTGTTTCCAGCTTCTTAATGCTGTCAACCGAGGGAAGATCTTCCGGCATGGTGCCACCCAGTTCCTGGATAGTTTGTCTCACCTTGGCTCCGACTTCGAAATGGGTCTGGTTAGCCTTTTGTTTGCCCCGGATGTTCTCCCGTCGGAGTTTATCATCGGTCTGCGTTGCACGAAATACATTGGCTGCGAGTTCCGAACTGCCCATATGATCCAGAATATTCTGACTCTTTTTAAGCTCTTTCTTTTCCCGGATACCTTTCGCGTCCAGTCCGTTATACAAGCCCATATAACCATGATTTTGAAAAATGGCGTAGTCAATCGGTTCAATGACACCAGCGTCTTTGGCAGCATCTGCCAGCAACAAATTGTTTCTTGATAATTCTCCCCTTAAAAACAGACGTTTTTCGTCTTCCGAGTCTAGCTTTCCGTACTCCTCCATTTGCCGGATCTCCTGCAAGCGGGTCTGAACAGCGAAGTAAGTTTGTCCTAATGCGACCACCTCCTTGGCAGGATCGGCATTCTGCACGATCAGGTAGCAGGCGTAGCGTGATAGTTTGACATTTTCTAAACTGCGATTAGCGCCTGAACCAATGACAACCATTTCGTGCAAATGCACGAAATGGTTGTCAACACTTTGGCCACTTTGCTTGCATGCTTCTTTTGCCTTCTTAATAACCGGTTTAAAATTCCGGTACTCCGTGTATTCGAGCACTTTGGCCAGGTCCCTGGCACTCCAGAATTCATTTCCCTCGTCATCAGTCTTTTTGATTTGCTCAAAAAGTGAGGGGCTTTGCGATGTGTTCATAAATGTTTTTTTAAAGTGTGTTAGAATAATTGATGGACTAAAACAAAGTAATACAAAAGCTGGCATCAATCAAAACAAATTGATATTATTGTAATCATATTGAAGATATTTAAAATATCAACGATAAGTAAACAAATTCATCAACAAGCGATTACATAATGCGAGCATCCCATGTCCAGCCGCTTTGTTTCCATATGGCTCCCCCATCTCAGCACCGACCAGCAGGTACTTACTCAGCCGGCTTTACGGGGAATGGCGTTCATCCTGGCTACACCTGTTCATGGACGAATGATCGTGCAGGCACTTAGCACAGAGGCCGGGGAGGTGGGCATTGAAAAAGGGATGGCGGTAGCGGATGCGCGTGCTATTTTTCCCTCACTCATGGTACAGGAACATTTGCCCGAACTGGCAGAAAAGGCCCTCGTCGAGCTGGCAGAATGGTGTATCCGCTATACGCCCAACGTGGCTATCGACCCGGGCGATGGACTGCTGCTGGATGCTACCGGCTGCGCTTACCTGTGGGGGGGCGAACGCGAGTACATCCGGGCGATCGTTACGCGTATCCGCGACTTGGGTTACCACGTTCGTGCTGCCATAGCGGACACCATCGGCGCTGCCTGGGCCCATGCACATTATGGCAAGTCTGTCAGCATCATCCAACCCGGCGATGCCCTGCATGCATTACTCCCGCTACCGCCCGTTGCGTTACGGCTGGAACCCGATGTGCTGGATAAAATGCAAAAACTGGGCTTCTACCAGATCCGTAATTTCATTCACATACCTGCACGCGTATTAAGAAGGAGGTTTGGCAAGGAGCTGATCCGCCGGATGGAGCAGGCGCTGGGCCATGTACAGGAGTTTATCCAAACCATTCAGCCGGTGGTTCCCTACCAGGAGCGGCTTCCCTGCCTGGAACCGATCGTCGCAGCAGCAGGCATTGAAATAGCCTTACAAAAGCTTCTGGAAAACCTCTGCGCCCGATTGAACAGGGAAGGAAAAGGACTACGGAGCGCCATCCTGAAATGTTACCGCGTAGACGGCCAGACCCGGCAGATCGACATTGTAACCAACCGCGCGTCCCGGCACGTCAACCACTTGTTCAGGCTTCTTGAACTGAAAATCAAAACCATAGCACCCGGCTTCGGCATTGAGCTGTTTGTACTGGAAGCTCCGGAAGTGGAAGATATTGCCATCACCCAGGAGGCTATTTGGGACAAGACAGGCGGTTTTGGCAACGCTGCAATCAGTGAGCTCCTCGATACCCTTACCGGGCGCGTCGGCCAGGAAATCATTCAGAGATACCTGCCCGATGAACATCACTGGCCGGAGCGATCGGTCAAAAAGGTGGCATCACTGGTTGAGAAGCCCCTGATTCCCTGGCGGACCGACCGTCCGAGGCCTGTGTATTTGCTTCCGGAGCCGGAAATCATCGACGTAACGGCCCTGGTTCCGGACTACCCACCTGCGTCATTCCGCTACAAAGGGAGAGTACATTACATTGAAAGGGCGGATGGCCCCGAACGCATTGAGCAGGAATGGTGGCTGGAACACGGACTTTTCAGGGATTACTATTATGTAGAAGACAGGGAAGGTGCCCGCTATTGGCTCTTCCGGCTTGGACCTTATAGTGAAAACGTGAAAGAAAAAACTGAATGGTTTATCCACGGATTCTTCGCCTGAGCATCCTGCGCATTACCTGCTACACTTCATCAACCTTCATCATGGATTACACCGAATTACAAGTCACTTCCAATTTCAGCTTTCTGCGCGGAGGATCGCACCCGGAGGAGCTCGTGGAAGAGGCCGTCCGGCTGGGCTACACAGCCATTGCCATTACGGACCGCAATACGCTGGCCGGGATTGTACGTGCGCATGCAGCGACTAAAAACAAACCCATCCGTATTATACCCGCCTGCCGTCTCGATCTGATCGATGGTCCCAGCCTGCTCGCTTACCCTACTGACCGGGAAGCTTACAGCAGGCTTTCGGCTTTGCTTACGGAGGGGAACCTGCGTACCGAAAAAGGAAAATGCGAGCTCTACAAAACAGATGTGTACCGGTATGCCGCAGGGATGAAGTTCATCGTGCTACCACCAGCCGCATTGAACGAAGCTTTCGATTTCGATCCTGCTTTTGCCCATGCATTAAGGGAGTACCGAAAAAACCTGGGCAACAACCTGTACCTCGGTGCCACTAGGGCTTATCAAGGTGACGATTTGAAAAAACTCTACCGGCTCGATCAGCTTTCCACACGGCTCGACATTCCCCTCATAGCTACTAACGATGTGCATTATCATCACCTTCAAAGGCGCGAGTTACAGGATGTGCTCACCTGCGTACGGGAGAAATGCACGATTTATAATGCCGGTTTCCGGCTCCACGAAAACGCGGAACGCTACCTGAAACCCATTGAGGAAATGAAACGGCTTTTTTTGAAGTACCCGGAAGCCATTGAACGCACCCAGGAAATTGCGGATGCCTGCCGGTTTTCGTTGACTACTTTAAAATACGTCTACCCCGAAGAGCTGACCACCGAAGGGCGGACGCCTTTGGAAGAACTCAAATACCTGATATGCCAACGAAACAGCGAAAGATACAAGGAAGGCGTGCCGGATAAGGTTTCCTCCGCGATCGAACACGAGTTAAAGTTTATCAAGGAAATGGATTACGCACCTTATTTCCTGACTGTTTATGATATCGTACGTTTCGCCCGCGAACAAAACATCCTCTGCCAGGGCCGGGGCTCGGCTGCCAACTCTGTGATTTGTTATTGCCTGGGCATCACCTCCGTGGATCCGATGCAAATAGACCTGTTATTCGAACGTTTCATCTCTTCTTCCCGAAACGAGCCGCCGGATATCGATGTCGATTTTGAACATGAGCGGCGCGAGGAGGTAATGCAATACATTTATAATAAATACGGCCGTGACCGCGCCGGGATCGTCGCGACGGTAACGCAGGTGCATTCCAAAGGTGCTGTCCGCGATGTGGCCAAGGCTATGGGCATGTCCATGGACGCCATTAACCGCCTTTCAAGCTCGCTGTGGGAATTTACGGACGAATGGTTTGATAGCAAACGCATTTCAGATCATGGTTTTAATCCAAATGACCCGCATTTAATTAAAATCCTCGACCTAACGAATCAGTACAAAGGGTTCCCCCGCCAGCTCGGCCAGCATACAGGCGGGTTTGTGATCACACAGGGAAAACTCTCCGATCTGTGCCCTATCCTGAATGCGCGCATGGAAAACCGTACCTGCATTGAATGGAACAAGGATGATATCGACACATTGGGTTTTCTCAAAATTGATGTACTGGCATTGGGTATGCTCACATGCATCCGTAAGGCCTTTGACCTGCTGCGAAATCATTACGGTAAAGACTATGACCTCGCCACAGTCCCGACGGAAGACCCGAAAGTATACGATATGATCTGCAAGGCGGATACGATTGGCGTTTTTCAAATCGAGAGTCGTGCACAGCAATCCATGCTTCCGAGGTTAAAACCAAGATGCTTCTATGATCTGGTAATTGAAGTGGCTATTGTAAGACCAGGGCCTATCCAGGGTGACATGGTACATCCTTATCTGCGCAGGAGAAATGGAGAAGAAGACGTCGAATATCCTAATGAAGAATTAAGGGAGATCTTGCACAAAACACTGGGGGTACCTCTTTTTCAGGAACATGCAATGAAAATAGCCATTAAAGCCGCAGGTTTTTCTGCTACCGAAGCGGATGAGCTTCGCAGAAGTATGGCCACTTTCAAATCCAAAGGTATTGTTTCCAGATTGCGGGAAAAGCTCATCACCGGCATGGTCGAGAATGGTTACGAAAAAGCCTTCGCCGAACGCATTTTCAAGCAGCTCGAAGGCTTTGGAAGCTATGGTTTCCCGGAAAGTCATGCGGCGAGTTTCGCCTTGCTGGTGTATGTTTCTTCCTACATTAAATACCACCATCCCGACGTCTTTGCCGCTGCATTGCTGAATAGCCAGCCCATGGGTTTTTATCGCCCGGCCCAGATCGTCATCGACGCGCGAAATCATGAGGTGGTAGTACGGCCGATCGATATCAACCATTCTTTTTGGGACAACACCCTTGAAAATATTCCCGATAGGCAATGCGCGCTGCGGCTCGGTTTCCGGCAGGTTAAAGGTTTGAAAGAGGAAGAAATACAACTTCTCGTAGCTGCCAGGACAAAGCCATTTACCCACATCCATCAATTGTCCGAAAGCGGCATTTCACAAACCGCATTGGAAAAACTGGCCGACGCCGACGCCTTCCGTTCCATTGGTTTCGACCGGCGGCAGGCTTTCTGGGAGGCCTCCGCATTGGGTGACCGTCCCGTCGGAGTATTTGAAGGATTGTCTTCCGCAAGCGAAACGGAACCGCAAGTCGAGCTACCGGTCATGAGCCTTTCCGAGCATGTCATCCACGATTATGCCACCACCTCCCTTTCGCTGAAAAGGCACCCGGTCAGTTTCGTGCGTGATCAACTGCATACCTTGGGCGTGGTCCCCAGTGATTCTTTGAAAGAAATCCAGGACGGGCAGTATGTAAAAGTAGCCGGGCTGGTACTGGTCAGGCAGCGACCGGGCACTGCAAGCGGCATTTGCTTCATTACCATTGAAGACGAAACGGGCACTGCCAATCTCGTGGTTTTTCAGCACCTGTTCGAAACCTACCGGAAGGAAGTACTGCGCTCCAAATTGCTGATGGTAGAAGGAAAAGTACAGAAAGAAGGTGATGTGATTCACGTGGTGGTAAAAAAGTGTATCAATGCATCCGGGTTGCTCAAAAAGCTATCTGCGTCGGAGGAACAGGAGCCGGATGTGCTCACTCTTTCCCGTGCCGATGAAAAGGATGAATATGATTCACTGGCGAAGGCACGTAAAACTCAGCCCCGTAAGACTATCCAGGGCGAAATTTTCCCGGCCTCCCGTGACTTCCGGTAATCGGCAGGCGCCTGGTCAAGCTCGCTCACTTCAGAAGTGTATTCTTTGGGCAAAATCAGATCTCTCAGGAGCGTATGCAATTTAAAAATGCGGGCAAATTTATATGCAGGTAACAGGATATCCACCATCCAGCCAGCTCCAAGGCTTAGCAATGCGTTCACACGCTGCGGTATCAACCGTTTTTGTACCTGCAGTAACAAATGATACCGGAATGCCCCCAGATGCTTCCGGTACTGTTTATACAAATCAACCGTGAAGTCGCTCCGGATCAGGTTTTCGTTCAGATGCGCTGCCCGCATCATCTCCCATTGGCTGTAATCCGACGGTAACCCCGGAATGCCCATTCCGCTTCCTACCCGATTGAAAACAACAAATATCTCTTCCTTCTCAGCGGAAGTCAGCTTTCTTTCCAGCAATTCGTACGACCGCACCGAGTAGTCAATCAGCATAAACAATACATCCCGGTACGCGCTATCCGGAATCCGTGCATTTCTCGCCTGCTCCACCCCCTGGTGAATGCTCGCAATGCGCGTGATCGCATTCATGGCACCTACCTCACTGGCAAAGACGATCTGCCGTGCATAACCGACGGTCGAAAACAACCTGCCCAATGGGTCGGCCGGAAGCTTTCCGGTGAAATAGAGCCAATCCACCGATTTATTCAATGCAAACTCTGCCGAAGCACCCGCGAAAATGAACAGAATAGTATCCGCCTTTCCCCAGATCTCCCGCACTATCGAACCTTCTTTAACAAACCATTTCATATCCTGCGAAAATTACCTGTCATTCTTTCCATACCCAATACAAATCCAACGCCCAGCGTGTAGGCCAGGATATCTCCCCAGGAAAAACTTGTCCCGATGATCGTCCGGGCAAAGTTATTCCCTTCAAGTCCCATCACGCTGATAATCTGCACATATTGCAGTATCTCCACCATCCACGCAAAAAGCAGAACGACCAGAGCCGCCACGATTACATTCCAATGCGTACATCCTCTCACCAAACAATAAAGCAATAGTACCACCAGAAAATCCCCACCCCATGGCCGGATCAGCTCGTCGCGTACAAATAATGCGATCAGTACCTCCAGCACGAAAATCGCTAATGCACCGGTCAGGTATTTCTTTTGAACAGCCGACATTATTGAAAGAAAGAGTCTGCAAGTTCCACTTCCTTTTGCCCTGGCCGCGGTTCCGGCTGTTTTCCCGGTTTTACTTTTGCCAGAATGGTTTCCAGCAGTGGCAGCATTTTGTTAAGCCCCTCCGTTTTGATCATAAAATTCCAGAGCGGTTCGAACTTCTTCCACCCTCCGGTATAAAAGAAGTGTTTAAGCATATGTTTCACGGAATCATGCTGCAAGCTGGACCGGAAAATGTTCTTCCAGCTATAAAACTCCTTGTAGGCCCACCAATATCCTTCCTCCAACTGTTCGGCATGCAAGCCCCTCGTCTTGTAAACAACGTGCCGGGTATCGTACAAATCCCAGTTCCAGGTTTTGATCCTCCTCTCCTCTTCCATATCCTTAAACAACCCCGTACCCGGATAGGGTGTGAGTATATGGTAGGTTGAAGTCGTAATACCCTGATTGACACCCCATTCTACGGTTCTCTTAAAAACATCCCGGTCATCGTCATCCAACCCGAACACAAAACTTCCGTTGATCATGATGCCCAGCGAATGCAGGCGGCTCACCGCCTCGGCGTAGTCTTTTTCGAGGTTCTGTTTTTTATTGCTTTGTTTCAAATTCCGTGGAGAAAAGGTTTCAAAACCGACAAAAAGACTTCGCAACCCCGCATCAGCCGCTTTTTCGATCAGATTGCCCCTTAGAATAGCATCTACGGTCGAGGCACCCTGAAAAACACGGTTCATGCCTTTCATCCCCTCAAAAAGGCTTTCCGCAAACCGCACGTTCCCCAGCAAATGATCGTCCAGAAAGTAAAGATGCCGCCCCGGCAAGCGGTCGATCTCCGCCAATGCATCGTCCGTTTGTTGCGTATAAAATGTCTTGCCGCCTTCAAAAAAGGCATCCTTGTAACAAAAATTGCAATGGTGCGGGCAGCCCCTGGTTACTACGATCGAGTTAGGGACCAGGTACAGGCTTCGCTTGATGAGGTCGCGGCGGATGGGTGGTATTCCCGTAAGCGTGCGGGTAAGTGAAGTATAGACCTGTTGCGGGGTACCGTTCCTGAAATCCAGCAAAAACTTTGGGAATGTGTCTTCCCCCGGACCGATAAAAATTGTGTCGGCATGTACCCGGGCTTCGTGCGGCAATGAGGTAACATGCAGCCCGCCCAGGATCACATAACTCCCCTGTCTCCGGTAATGATCGGCCAGCTTGTAGGCACGGTATGCATTGGTAATGTATACCTGAATAACCACAAGGTCCGGGCTATCGTCGAGCCTCAGATCCTCTACGTGCTGATCCTGCAAGTCGATCTCGTCATCGGGCGAAAGATAAGCGGCCAATGTCGCCAGTCCGAGCGGAGGGAACAACGAATACTTGATCGGTCGCCACAAAGGGCTCTCGGCTTCGGTCAGAGCGGGCAGGATCATCTTTACCTTCATCACCAATGGATATTTTTAAAAGTACTTTGTATTGCAAAGTAAAATGAAAGTTTTGAACCAAACAATAGGGCCGGCCAGAAAACTAAAAAAGCCTTCGCGAATGCGAAGGCTTCTGGTCATGGAGTGCGGGTCAATCCGTCATTTCAGATCATCCAGGCGATATCCCAGATAGTCGTCCACGGTTAGCCTGTAATTCAAGTTCTTACGCGGGCTACTGATATGAATGCTGTAAGTCCCCTGTGCGAGTTTCGACATATCGAACCAGCGACCATACGAGAGCTGATTCACCGATTCCTGATAGATCGTGCGCAATTCCGGATCGACGATCCGGATGTCGTAACGTTCCTGGGAAGGGTTTTTCAGGATTACTTTCATCTTACCCTGTTTTACCACATAAATGTTCGACATGGCGGTTTTGACACTGGCCCCACTGGATGGCAGCGATGTTTCCAGTTCGGGCCGGGCTATACTCCCAAGGCCTGCGCGACTGTCAGCCACGAGGTCGTACGTCTTCACTTTTGCAGAAAGCAGCTCTCTCGCCATCAATTTGCTGAGAAGATCATCGAAAAGGCGGATGTTTCGTTTGGTAAGTTTGATATACTTCCGGGACATCGACTCCTGGTAAAGTAACTGATTGCTACCGTCGTAAAACTGGACTACAGTATTCCGGGTATTCGGATCGGTGTGGACCTGCCAGTAACCTTTGTCAGGTTCTACATACGTCTGCGCATCAGCGGGCAAATACGAAGCCAGGCATAAGGCCGGCAGCAGTAGCAGGGATACTAAAATTCTGTTGATTTTCATGGCTATCAAGGGGTGGAATTTTGGATAAAAAACACAAAACCAGGTCAATGGGCTACATTCCCATTCACTTCACTCCAAATTCTTGATGGCCATCAATTTGTTTCAAAGAGAATAATCTGAGGTTGAAAGTTGCAGCTAATGCAAATTCTTTTCGAGATTAGGTCCGCAATCTATTTCAAGATAAAAACCATGGTTACGATCACGCAGTTTGTTTACGTTAGGGAAGGTCAGGAACTGATATTTCAGGAGTTTGAATCGCTGGTTTTACCGCTATTGGCCCGCTACAACGGGAAACTACTCCTGAGACTCCGGACGGGCCGGGAGCAGCTGATTGATGGCGAACTTGACGCGCCCTATGAAATTCATCTTGTCAGTTTTGAGTCGGCAGCGGACATGGCTGCCTATCTCGCGGATCCTTTGCGGGAAGAATTTTTGCATTTAAAAGAAGAGTCGGTAACGAGTGTGATTACAGTGAAAGAGGGTGTGTGACCGGGTAACTAGCGATATATGTCTTTTCTATCACCAATCTGAATGACTGTTATGACAAGCTCACCTTTCATTATTTGATACAAAATGCGGTAATTACCTGCTCTGATCCGATAGGTACCGTTCACACCCTGTAATTTCTTTACCCCGGCCTGAAATGGGTTATCCGCAAGTGAATAAATCGCTTTGACGACCAGATCATAATTCGCTCTGGTTAATTTATTCAAATACTTCTCGGCAGTGTGTGTGATAATAATCTTGTATTTCAACGCTCTATTCCGTGTTTTTTATCAAGCTTGGCGACTACTTCATCGAACGGTTTGGTTAAGTCATTTTTTGCAGCCTCCACGGCGATTACGTCCAGCAAATCTTCAACGAACTCTGATTTCGAGGTTGCATTGATCGTTACCTTTTTCAGTTTCCCCTTGGGTGTATACTCACTCTTGATCCCTGGTAATTTCATAACGTTATTTTTGTAGCAGCAAGTTAAGCATTCTTTACCAGCACAGAAAGCGGGAAAACGACGCAGGATAACCCAACCTCGCCACTTGATACTTAACGCACGACATCGAATCCGTCACCGTGATTCAGCAGTACCTCCGTCGTGACGGTCTCCCCGTCCAGTTCGATGATGCGATAGCCGTAATACCGGCTATGGACCACGATCTCCAATGGATTCTTTTCCATTTGCACCGACGCCGCCGGTGTCACGTATTGAGAGATGTTCTCTTCCTTCGTAAAATCGTCGGTATGATAATGCCCGCTGAAAACGGTAATATTCCGACCGCTTCGGGTCAGCACGTTTTTCACAGCCTCCCGGTTCAGCAGCGGATATTTGAAATCCACGGCGGTAAGCACCTGCAAAATCGGATGATGTATAAAAAACAGCACCTTTTTGGCCGTATCCAGCTCTGTTTCCAGCCATTGCAGCTGAATGTCGCTGACGGAATCGGAAGAAGAATCCAGAAAAATTGATTTGAAATTTTCATCCTCCTCCGCATGATACATTTCAGCCCTTTCGGTCAGGTATCCGGGCAGATAATGCGGCCGGATATCGGCAAACTTGTCGTGATTACCCGGTATTACCCTGAAATCAAAATCTTTCAGCAATGCGAAAAACCGCTCGTAACCGTCCGAATGACCGATATCTCCCGTGAAAATCACATGCCTGATGCCGCGTGCGCCCACATCCTGCAAGATCAGTTTCATGTTGGTGTCCGGATCGGCCCCGTGTTTGGCGGGCCATTCTTCATTTAAATGCAAATCGGTAATCTGAGCTATTCTTTTCATGGCACTTTCTGTTTGTTGCGAATATGAACCATTTCCATCAAAACAATTGGTCCAATTTGCCGAAAACGGATGCGCCATTCATGCGAAAAGAAGCTAGATGAATTTTGTTTTGAGCCGAATAGCGAAAATATTCGGCTCAAAATTTTCATATATTTGAGCCGAATAAACTTTCTATTCGGCTCATGGCTTACAATTGGCAACAACCCGACTGGCCCGATTTTCGATACGAGCTAAGCGCTATCGAAACAATGCTCTTTGCATTTGCGACCGAGAATGGGCACGTAAGCGGTCTCCTGAACGCGGCCAAAGATCAGATTCAAGCCAATGCGCTGGTACATACACTGGTAGCCGAGGCCATTAAAACTTCCGAAATAGAAGGCGAATTCCTCAGTCGGCAGGATGTAGTGTCATCGATCCGCAACAACCTTGGTATCGGCCATAAAAACGAGCCGGTTCGCGACAAAAAAGCGCAGGGCGTCGCCGAACTGATCGTAAACGCCCGCGAGACATTTTCCGAACCCCTCACCGAAGCCATACTCTGGAACTGGCACCAAATGCTCCTCGGGAGCAGCAAGACGATCCGAACCGGCACCTGGCGGGTCGGCGACGATCCGATGCAGGTCGTTTCCGGCAGCATTGGCAAAGAAAAAGTACATTACGAAGCGCCACCATCCGGCGATGTACCGGCTGAGATGGCCCGGTTTATCGAATGGTTTAACAACACAGCCCCCGGCGGGCCAGATGAACTCACGAAAGCTCCGGTGAGATCGGCCATTGCGCACCTGTACTTTGAATCGATTCACCCGTTCGAGGATGGGAATGGGCGGATCGGGCGTGTGATAGCGGAAAAGGCGCTCGCACAAACACTGGGCCGGACTGTTATGCTGAGCCTGTCACGCAAGATAGAGGCGGATAAGAAAAGCTATTACCATGCATTGGAAACTGCACAGCAAAGTAATGAGATCACTTCGTGGATCCATTATTTTGTAAAAATCATTCTCGACGCCCAGCTCGAAGCCAGGGACCTGCTCGATTTTACACTCAGAAAAACGCGGTTCTTCGATCAATTCAGGGAGCATCTGAACGAACGGCAAGCGAAAGCCATCAACAAAATGCTCGACTCCGGTCCGGAAGGGTTTGAAGGCGGCATGACGGCAAAAAAATACATGTCCATCACCAAAACCTCCAAAGCTACCGCCACCCGCGACCTGCAATACCTCACCGAAATCGAATGCATTCTTCCCACCGGAGGCGGAAGAAGCACGAGTTACAGTCTCAACCTTCCGGCCTGACTTGCTTAAAAAGACACTTTCATACGCTATCGCTCCTCGACCACAACGTCATCATCAAAACAAGTGAACATCAGTAAGCTACTGGTGACTTATTTGCTGTAAACCATTATCTTCGCACCCTCAAACCTCTTAATTCAGTGTCGCTTAACATCCTTCCGATTTGAAGTACCTTTTACCTACCCTGCTTTCCATTTTAGTAGCATTCACATCCCGGGCACAAATTCCGGTCGACTTTCAGTTTTGCACCGGCACCGGCGAGCTTTGCGTCACACCGAGCGATTCCAGCTACGAACTTTGTCTTACGCTTAAACCCGGCTTTTGCGAGACCAAGGACTACGAGATCCGGTGGGGCGACGGCAAAACCGAAAGTATAACCCTCACTGCCGAAAAAACTGTAAAACACGTTTACGATCTCCGGTATTTCGCGAAAGATTGCAGCTCGGGAGAAGTTGAGTATAACCTGAATATCAAGAATTCCACATGTAGCAATGACAACAAGGGATACCTGCTAACCTTCAAGAAAAAACCCGAAGCCCGGCCAGTTATTGATGCGGCCTGCGTGGGGTCTTCGGTAAGCATACAGAATGGCAGCTGTCCGACGTACAACATCGACTTCCTCTGGGAGTTCAGCGACGGGCAAACCAGCACATCCACCAACCCTTACCTCACTTTTGCCGACCCCGATAAAACCTACAAGGTAAAGCTCACCGCCAGGTCGAAGACCTGCGGAACGAGCACCGCAGAAACGGAATTCAAGCTCAGCAAACCACCCGTGCCCGCATTCACTGTCAAAGGAACTGCCGTGTTGGACAAGGATACGGTGATATGCGCTTCTTCCGGCGGTCTGCTGGATCTGGACGGCACCATTTCCAAGGAGGCGTCCGGTTATTACTGGGAGATCAGTGGCGGAAAATTTGAGTTCCTAAATAAGACGCATGCCAACCAAGGGAAAGTCCAGGTGAAGCTATCCGACGGACAGGAATATACGATTACCCTCACGGTCGACAACAAATGCGGATACCGTAAAATCAGCAAGACTTACAAGGTCATCAGTCTTCCGCCTGCCACGCTCATCCCGCAAGACGATGTTTGTGAAGAGATTGTTTACAAAATTAAAAATCCTGTTGCCGGTGCTGTCTACACCCTCAACGGCTCGCCATTCGATGCTTCGAAAGAAATGCCGCTGAAATTCGCAGCAGCCCCCTACATCATCACAGCCACTTCGAAAAACGCCTGTGGCACCCAGACGCTCAGTGATACCTTCTCCGTTTCGCAGCCTCAGCCGGTTCGGATCATCCCCTTTCCGAAAGACACGACCATCTGTGTCAGTGAAACGGGCATTCCGCTGGTCGCCAATTTACCGGGTGGGGAATGGAGTACGGCAGGTGTAGAAACATCGGCCGGGCAAAAACTTTTTGTCCCCAAAACACCAGGTGTTTTTACCATTACCTATACCCGGGGGACCGGAAAATGTCTGATGAGCCAATCGGTCAAAGTTACAGTGGAAGGCATCCAGGCCACCGCCGACGACAAAACCATCTGTGAAGGAACGAACTGGGTAAAGCTGACGGGCGCACCGGCAGCCGGCCAATGGGCAACAACGTCCTGCTCCAATTGCATTAGGGGAGATACGCTCTTCACATCCGGTATCAATGCAAGCCAGATCACCGTTACCTACACCGTCGCCAACCAAACCGGTTGCAAGGCCGAGGTCAATGCAACCGTCCATTTCGGCAGGCCCAAAGCTGACTTTACGCTAGCAAACGGGTGCTCCGGATCGACTTTCAAACCAACCAACAGTTCCACCGGTGCGGCATCCTACTCCTGGCTCGTCAATGGCAAACCGGCCGGGAACGGAGAAAACCCCGAGCTTTCCCTCTCTTCGGGCCCTCAGCGCATTAGCCTCATCGCCCTCGCCGGGGCCTGTTCCGATACCATCACCAAGGAAATAACAGTAACCACACCGCCACCACCAATCAGTTTTACACCGAGTGAAACCAAAGGCTGCTCACCACTTCGGGTCGCCTTTCAGGTGGCAGGTACTGCCACGCCGGGGATTGATTACACCTGGAATGTAGGCAGTTCGGCCAACTACACCGGCTTTCAGTTACCTGCCCAGGTCCTCGAAAACAGGGAGAAAGCCGACCAGACCTACCGGATTTCGGTAACTGCGCGGAATGCATGCGGCGAGCAAACTCACACCAGCGAAGTAGTGGTACGCCCGTTGGCACGGGCCGAGATCGGAGTGGATTCAACCATGCTGCGTTGCACTCCCGCAACGCTGCTTTTCTCGAACCGGTCGTCGGGGCATGATAAGAACCTTTCGCGCTGGCTTTTCGGGGACGGAACGGTTTTACAAAGCGGCAGTGATACGGTATCCCATCTTTTCTCGGCAAAAGACAGTGCACGGACTTACACCGTTCAACTCGAAATCACCAGTGCTTGCGGAAAGGACACGGCGAAAGTACCCATTCGGGTTTATCCCACCACGGTCAAAGCGCTTTACACCATCTCCAAATCCATGGTATGCCCCGGTGAAGTGGTTCGTTTTACCGACGCCACTGTTCCAAAACCCGAGCGATGGCTGTGGAAATTCGGCGATGGCTCGATCTCCACCCAGGCCAATCCTACCCACACTTTTGCCAATGCCAAGCGGGACTACAAAGTGACCCTCATCGCCTATACCGCCTGCGGCTCCGATTCCACCCAGCTCACTGTCAAAACGACGGAGGCCCCCACCGGAACCTTCGAAAACAATGCGCTTGCATGCGAGGGTTCTCCGGTTCAGCTGATCAACAAAACGGATCCGCAACTCGGGTTTTCATGGGATTTCGGTGACGGCTCGGCAGCGGATTCGGTCAACTACGCACCGGAGCACTTGTATGCCCAAGCAGGCACCTACACGGTCACATTGAGCGTATACCGCGGCTCCCAGGCGTGTAAGGTCGTGGCGAAAAAGGCCCCCGTGACGGTGGTCGCGCCGGCAAAAGCCAGTTTCGGCTTCGGAGGCGACTCTTTGTTTTGCGCTCCGGGGCCCGTGAACATCGTCAACCTTTCGGAGCAGGCCGATTCGTACCGCTGGTATTTCAGCGACGGCCGCACGGCCGATGTCCGAAACCCCAGTCTTGCGTTCGAACCCGGCTTGTATGGTGTCAAACTGGTGACGGTCAAAGGAGGCGTATGCATGGATTCCACCGAACGCATGGCGGCATTTGTTGTCACCCATTGCCAGATCGACATCCCTCAGGCATTTACACCCAATGGCGACGGGATAGGCGACCGCTATACGCTTTTTGGAGACGGCATTACGCAAATCAGCCTGTTGCGGATCCGCAACCGCTGGGGCGAGGTAGTTTTTGAGATGAAAAACGTGCCACCGGGCAGCCAACGACCCGAAGAGTCCTGGGATGGCACTTTCGGAGGCAAGGAAGCAGCCGCCGATATGTATGTCTATGAAGCGGAGGTGCTGTACGTCGACCAGAAGAAGTCTGAAAAGTTGAGAGGAAACATTTACCTGGCCCGCTAAGATCCATGAAAAAAGCATTACAAATTCTCCTTTTATTGATTTGCGCAGGCCAGGTTTTCGCGCAGGCTCCCAGTTTTCACAATTTTATGCCAATCCCCTTTACGCAAACCCCGCACTGGCCGGCGATGCCGGTACGCCCCGTTTCATTGCCAATTACCGCAATCAATGGTCTACCGTAGGCACGTCTTTCCAAACCGCCGCATTCTCCTTCGACACGTATGCGGAAGATACGGAGATCGGGCTGGGTGTGCAGGTTTTGCACGATCAGCGCGGCGGGGCATTAAAAAGTGACCAGGTTTCGGGGCAGGTTTCAAAGCTCGTCTATCTCGACGGCCAAAAAGAGGTCCGGCTTATCGGCGGCATTCAGGCCGCTTGGCTGTTTAACCGATGGAATGGGCAGGATCTTACGTATGTCTCGGATTTCCTCGGCAGTCCCGACCCGTTAGCCGGCAGCGCGATCCAGCAAAACCGATTCACCGCATCCGCCGGGGCCGTTCTGGAATATGTACCCCGTCACGACGACTATCCTTCCTACTGGATCAGCGGCGCGTGGCACAACATCGGCATCAACGACCCGGTCAGCATCGCGCATCAGCGGATCAATGTGCAGCTCGGTTCCAAAATCCCGATCGGTATCCCTTCGTTCTTCGGTAATCACCTCGGCAGCGACCTCGACCGTCAAAGCGCGCTCAACCTGGGCTTGCAGGTCCGCAAGCAAGGCGCCAGCAGGCAACTGGACGCCGGTTTCAACGTCATCGTTTCTCCCCTCGTCATGGGGATATGGTACCGGGGAATGATATGGGGCGCGACCCGCCGCGACGCGCTCATCGGAACCGCGGGATGGGCATACGGGAATATGCTTTTCCAGGCCAGCTACGACCTTCCGGTTTCCTCCCTGGGCCTCGATACGGGCTCGTTTGAAATATCGGTATGGTATGGTGTGGATGCGCTTTTCCGCTTCGCAGGCAAGAAAGCTGCCAACCGCCGGGGCAGGAAATGCCTCAGGTATTGAATGGACGGTTGTGCCCGTTGTTCATCAGAATGGTCCACAGATAAATCGGCTCGTCGTTGAATGCAGCAATTTTATATCTAACTTCCGGCCCTTAATACCTAAAAAATTTATGAAGAAAATATCCCAAACCAACCTGTACCGGGCTTCCCGCCGCCTGATGCTGTCGGCCGGTTCCCTGCTGATGGCCACTTTTTCAGTAAAAGCAAATTCCGCTCCCCTCGCCTCTCCGCTCGAAGGACGCTGGGATATCACCGTGGATATGAACGGCAAACCGGCACCGTCATGGCTCGAAGTGAGGCATTCCGGCACCAAAACGCTCGTCGGACAGTTTACCGGATTTTCCGGTTCAGCAAGACCGATCTCGGTAGTTAACTTTCAGGATGGCAAATTCAGTTTTGGAATACCACCACAATGGGAACGCGGAGACAAAGACCTGACCGTGGAAGGCAGCATCTCAGGAGATGCCATCAGCGGATCGATGACCACCCCCGAAGGCAAAACTTACGCCTGGAAAGGCGTGCGCGCTCCTTCGCTGCGCCCCAAAACAGCGCCTGTATGGGGATCGCCCATTAAATTGACCGCAGGTAATGAGATCAAAGGCTGGCATGCGACCAGCGAGAACCAGTGGATCGCTGAAAACGGCATCCTGCGCAGCCCTAAATCCGGCGCTAACCTCGTTACCGACCAGAAATTCGGAGATTTCAAACTTCATATCGAGTTCCGGATCCCGAAAGGCAGCAACAGCGGCGTGTACCTCCGTGGCCGTTACGAAGTGCAGGTTACCGACAGCAAAGGAATGGAACCCGCATTGGATCAGATGGGTGCGATTTATGGCTTCATTACGCCCAGCGAAATGGTAGCCAAAGAAGCCGGCGAATGGAATACGTTCGACATCACGCTGGTGGGCAGAATGCTGACACTTGTCGCCAATGGCAAAACGGTGATCAGCAACCAGGAAATCCCCGGCATTACCGGTGGCGCATTGGACAGCAACGAAGGAGAGCCCGGACCGCTGTACATCCAGGGCGACCATGGTCCTGTTGAGTATCGCAACATCGTAATCACACCCGCGAAATAAACATTAAAGCCGCTACCCTGCCCTTCTCAAACCCATATAGTGGCTGCGCAAAGGCTTGTCGAAATGCTCGATCGCGTAACGCAGCAAGGTTCGGGGCATGGTGGCGGCATATTGATTCAGAAATTGAAGCAATTGCGGACGGTGAACCTGTCCCGCGCTTCTGAGCATCCATCCGGTTGCCTTGTGGATCAAATCTTCCCGGTCGTTCAGCAACAGCTCCGCGATCCTGAACGTATCCCCCAAATCGCCCTTCCGGATAAAATAACCCGTACCGACAATGGCAGTGCGGCGCTCCCAGATGCTCTCCGATTTCGCCAGCTCATACAACACATCCCGCGGCGCTCCCGAAATGTAGAGGTAACCTCCTACGACGTGCGGTGCACAGATATCGACCAGGTCCCAGTTGTTAATGCGGCCCGTATTCCGGAGGTATAGCTCATACAAGCTCTTCCGCTGGTCGATCGTGGCCTTTTTGCTTCGTGCCTGCTTGTCGATAATGCTGAGAGCGCCCGTTCGTATCTCATGGATAGGACTTTCCAGCAGCTTTTCCACTTCTTCCAGCGGCATGCTCATGTAAGCTTTTGCCAAAGCGAAGATCTGCCCCATCCGGACGCCCATGAAAATATCCCCCTCCCCGTACTCACCCTCGCCGGTTTTGAAATAACGCATCAGCTTCATCGCCTCGGCGGGCGAGCGGTACTTTTCCATGTGCGTGGCAAATTCGAGGGCCGTCGGATTGCGGGGTTTTTCTGAAATAACTTCAATACCTGCCATAAATCTGTTGTTGGAAGTGCTTTTCTCAAATATAGCGATATAAAAATGACCAAATCATAACCGTCGGTTAACAGTCGTGATCCGGGCGAAAAATATATTTGCCGTCATTTTGAAAAACCTGAAACGACTTCCGTACCCTTACAACTCACTGATATTAATGGATTCAAGAAGAGATTTTCTTAAAAAAGCCGCAATCCTTGCCGGTACCGGCGCAATGTCAAATGCATTGCCGCCTGTGATTCAGAAAGCACTGGCCATCGATCCTGCACCGGGGAGCACCTTTTATGATGCGGAACACATCGTTTTCCTGATGCAGGAGAACCGCTCATTCGACCATCAGCTGGGCATGCTGCAAGGTGTCCGCGGCTTCAACGATCCCCGCGCCATTCACCTGCCTGATCAGAATAAAGTCTGGTTCCAGACCAACAAGGCAGGCGACACCTACGGTCCTTTCCGGCTGAACGTGAAAGATACCAAAGTAGCCTGGATGGGTTCCATTCCCCACGGATGGACCGACCAGACCGACGCCATGAACAATGGAAAATACGACAGATGGCTCGATGTGAAAGCGCCCCGGAACAAAAACTATTCACATATCCCTCTCACCATGGGTTACTGCGATCGTTCCGACTTCCCCTTCTACTACTCACTCGCCGACGCATTCACCGTTTGTGACCATAACTTCTGTTCGAGCATTACCGGAACCCATCCTAACCGCTATTACTGGATGACCGGCACCGTTCGCGAGCAAAACAAACCCGAAGGCATTGCGCATTTGTGGAACATCAGCAACTATGAGTATCCCGAGCTGGAATGGAAAACCTATCCCGAACGGCTCGATGAAGCCGGGATCAACTGGAAAGTATACCAAAACGAGCTCACGATGGGCTACGGCCTCAAAGGCGAGGAAAGCGCCTGGCTCAGTAACTTCGGGACCAATGTGCTGGAATATTTCAAAGCATATAATGTCCGGTTTCACGAGGGCGGAATTGCCAACCTGGAAAACAAACGCAAAACTGTTCTGCAAACCATCGCCGACCTCGAAAAGGAAGGGGATGAAAAAGCGGCCCAGCGCGCCGCTGCCGCCAAACGCCTCCTGAAAAACATCGAAACTGCGCAGACCAAATTCAATGCGGAAACGAACGCGAAACTATCCGAAAAAGACAAACAACTGAACAACAAAGCATTCACTACCAATAGCAGCGACCCGCATTTTCACGAACTCGAAACACTGCAATACAGCGACAATGGTACCGAACGGACATTGAATGTTCCCAAAGGCGATGTCTTTCACCAGTTCCGGGAGGATGTCAAAAACGGCACATTGCCTACGGTGTCCTGGCTGATGCCGCCCGCACATTTCTCCGACCATCCCGGCGAGCCTTGGTTTGGACCGTGGTATGTGAGCGAAGCCATGGAGATTCTCCTGCAAAATCCGGAGGTCTGGAAAAAAACAATTTTCATCGTGACCTACGACGAAAACGACGGTTACTTCGACCACCTGCCACCATTCACTGTTCCGGATCCATATAAAGAGCACACGGGCAAAGTTTCCGGCGGCATCGATCCAAAACTCGATTTTGCTCTTGCCAATCAGCAAACCAATCCTTCGGCCAATGCAAACAACATCCGGGAAGGTTCGATCGGGCTCGGGTACAGGGTACCGATGATCATCGCATCACCCTGGTCGAGAGGAGGATATGTCAACTCCGAGGTCTTTGATCATACTTCCTCCCTGCAATTCCTCGAAACCTTCCTTGAAAAAAAATTTAGCAAGAAGGTCCGGGAGGAGAACATCACCCAATGGCGTCGCACCATTTGTGGCGACCTGACTTCCGTTTTCAGGCCCTATCATGGCGAAAAAATTGAAAAGCCGGTTTTTCTGGCCCAAAAGCCATTTATCGAGAGCATTCACCAGACCCAGTTCAAACAGGCACCGGAAAATTTCCGGAAACTCAGTGCCAATGATCTCTCGGACATGAACCGCGCCCCTGAAAAGTCCGCGCTTTTCCCGAAGCAGGAAAAAGGTGTCCGCCCGGCCTGCGCATTGCCTTACGAACCTTACGCAGAAAGTACCCTGAATAAAACCGGGGACAGCTTGCAGCTTTCTTTCCGGGCTGGCAGCCAGCTCTTCGGCCAGCGCACCAGCGGCATTCCCTTCCGCGTATACGCGATGAAGCCCTATCGCGATGAGGTGCTGCGTTCATGGGATTACAGCGTCGCAGCCGGTGATACACTTCATGATGAATGGCAGCTCGGTGCTTTCGAGAACGGAAACTACCACCTGCGCGTCTACGGCCCTAATGGCTTCTATCGCGAATTCATGGGCAATGCAGTTAATCCGAAGCTGAAAATCAGTTGTGCCTACGAAACGAAAGCCGCCAAAGCGACGGGGAATGTGGTGTTAAGTATAGAAAACCTCGACGTCAAACCGCACACTGTCACCATCGCCGACAATAGCTATAAAACGGGCAGCAAGCAAAAAAAATTCGCCGTCGGCGGGAAGGCATCGCTTGTTGTGGACCTTTCCAAATCATTCCATTGGTATGATTTCAGCGTGAAAGTGAATGGGTACGAGGCCTACGAGGAACGCTTTGCCGGCCACGTCGAAACCGGTGCCGTCAGCAAGACGGACCCGCTCATGGGTGGTATTGTTTAAGAAGTGTGTATCCGACCAAAACGGGCAGGAACCATCCAAACGTCCTGCCCGTTTTTTGTTGATGAAATGTGTTAATATCTGATAATGAAAGCTTTATTCCTTGAATGAGATCAGCTTGCGCAGTTTCTCGTCGCGCAGGTACAGCCCCACCCACACGAGGACCCCGAACACCGATGCGAAATACAGCGGCTCTCCGGCCCGCACCATGATCGCTATCGCGCCGCCCAAATAGCCGGTCAGCAGGATCGCCCCGAGGATCGCCGTGCGCGGGACTGCATATAGTATCGTAGCAATGAGCAATGTAATACCGATGCTCTGAACCTGGTCTACCGGCCAGCCGAGCTGCGCAGAGCCTTCAATGGAATGTGATTCCTTGATAACCTTCATGATGGCATCGAAAAGCAGGAACAGAATGCAAAGGATACTGATGATTTTTCCTGCCAGAACAGCCTTGTTACTTTCTTTTTTAACGCTGGTGTTAACAAATGTAGCTTCCATGGTTTCTTTGGTTTATATGTTTTGTTTGATTGATTGGTTGATACAAAACTAACAGCTGCAAACACGATAGGCGCTGTGTGAAAACGGCATTATAAGGGGGCGTTTGCGACATTCAGTAGAAGAACCGTCCCGAGGTCTTATGAAGGCTAAAAAATACCAGCCTATGAAGCTATTTTTCCCAAGCCGCGCGTTGTTTTTGTTCCTGATTGTCATCCATCTGTCGATCAGCAAAAGCGCATTCGCCGACGATGGTTACAGGCTCTGGCTCAAATATGACCGGATCACCGATAAGGCACTCCGGGAGGAATACATCCGTTCCATTCAATTCATTTCCGTTGACAGCCCGGGGCAAATATTGCAGGCTGCTGCCCGCGAACTGCAGACCGGCCTGGCCGGAATGCTCGGCGTGTCGGTCCCCATTGTCCGGTTGCCACCAGCCAGCCGGGCAGGAATCAGGCTGACGATCATGGCGTCCACTTATCCCGGAACCGTAACTACATCCGATGAAGGCTATGTATTATCGTTACAATCCGGCAATCTGGTGATTTCAGCCAGGCAGGATGCGGGCCTCCTCTACGGTAGTTTCGCGTTACTGCGTCACTTACAAATGCATTTGCCATTCAAAACCGCTCCTCATACCAGCGCACCGAAAGTAAACCTGCGGATGCTCAACCATTGGGATAACCCCGAGGGAACCATCGAGCGGGGTTATGCGGGAGCTTCGTTATGGAAATGGTATGACCTGCCCGAACACGTCGATCCGCGGTACCACGATTACGCCAGGGCCAATGCATCCATCGGTATCAATGCCACGGTTGTGAACAATGTCAATGCAAGCGCAAGGTTCCTGACAGCCGAATACCTGCATAAAGTGGCTGCATTGGCAGCGGTTTTCCGGCAATACGGGATCAGGACTTATCTGTCGGTATATTTTGCAGCGCCCAAAACACTCGGAGGGCTGCCCACTTCTGACCCGCTTGATCCCAAGGTCAGGCAATGGTGGCAGGACAAGGCGAAGGAGATTTACAGCATTATCCCCGATTTCGGCGGCTTTCTTGTCAAAGCCAATTCCGAAGGCGAGCCGGGGCCGCAGGATTACGGTCGCACCCATGCCGACGGCGCGAATATGCTCGCGGAAGCCGTGAAACCTTACAATGGAACCATCATCTGGCGCGCATTTGTGTACAAAGCCGACCCAAAGGCCGATCGCTTCAAGGCAGCGCATGAGGAATTTGTACCGCTCGACGGCAAGTTCGATCCGCGGGTCATCGTCCAGGTCAAAAACGGGCCGATCGATTTTCAGCCCCGCGAGCCATTTTCTCCGTTGTTTGGCAATATGCCCAAAACACCGCTGGGCATAGAATTCCAGATCACCCAGGAATACCTCGGATTTGCAACCCACCTGGTGTATGAAGCACCTGTTTTCAAGGAATGCCTCGACTCGGATACGAAGGTGAATGGCAACGGCTCGACCGTAGCTAAAATCGTCGACGGATCCCTGCACCGTTATCCGCTGACCTGCATGGCCGGCGTTGCCAATACCGGCTCAGACCGAAACTGGACGGGGCACCCGATGGCCCAGGCCAACTGGTACGCTTTCGGCCGGCTCGCCTGGGACCACAGCCTGAGCTCCGAAGCCATTGCCCGCGAATGGATACAACTCACGCTTACAAAACATCCACCGGCAGTTTCCAAAATCGCAGCCATGATGCTCAAATCGAGGGAAATTTATGTGGATTACAACACACCGCTGGGCCTTTCGCGCCCATGGACGGGAAGCCATTATGCACCGGAGCCCTGGCAGAACCGCAGCTCCCGCCCCGACTGGACAGCTATTTATTACCATCGCGCCGATTCGCTCGGGCTGGGTTTCGACCGTACGAGTGCCGGCAGCGGCGCCCTGGAACAGTACCACCCGGTGGTACGCAAGCAATGGTCCGACGCGCAAACCTGCCCGCTCCCCTACCTGTTGTGGTTCCATCACGTTCCCTGGACGCAAAAACTGATCTCCGGCCGCTCTCTTTGGGAAGAACTCTGTTTCCGGTTCTATTCCGGCGCGGATTCGGTGCGGTGGATGCAGCAGCAATGGTCCGAAGTGCGCACGGCCGTGGACTCTGAAATTTATGCCAATGTGGACGCACGCCTGTCCAAACAGCACAAGGAAGCTCTCTGGTGGCGCGACGCCTGGGTGCTGTACCTGCAAACACAATCCCGCCTCCCCATCCCGGCGAAGCATCCGAAACCGGAGCGCACGCTTGAAGAAGTGAAGCAACTGGTCAATGTATATCTGATGCGCTAAAAATCACAGGATAAAACACATAAAAAATTGAATTCTATTTTGGTATACTTATATTTACACTTGTTAACGCCCGCAAACCCTGATGAAAGACGCAATGATCGACGATCTGTTATTGGCAACCAACATCCGCCAGGGTGACAAGACGTCGTTCACAAAGGCTTATCAGTACTACCACCCCTATCTCTACCGCTTTGCATTGCGGTTTCTCAAATCATCCGAACACGCCGAAGAAGTGGTTCATGATGTTTTTTTAAAATTGTGGGAGAACCGTGAAAGACTACACGAAGAATGCTCACTGAAAGGATATCTCGTTAAAATCTGCAAAAACCATATCCTGAACATCCTCACACGCGCCACACGGGAGAGAGCTATCATGCAGGAAATCGGGCAAGCGGTATCGCATTCGCACAATGAAACCGAAAACACGGTCGTAACGGCCGACTACGAGGCCCGGGCCGACCAGATCATTTCACAGCTTCCGCCTCAGCGCCAGAAGGTTTTCCGGATGTACCGCTTCGACGAAATGAATTCGGATGAAATTTCACAGCAGCTCGGCATCTCGAAAGGCACCGTGAAAGACCACCTCCTCAAAGCCAACCGCTACCTCCGCAAGTACCTCCACGCCCACACAGGCATCCCTATCGACATTACCGCGATCGTACTCGCCATGTTCATAGGCTGACTTTTAAAATAAATCTTCCACCCGAGCATGCCTGTTCCCTGGTTCAATTGTATTAACAGTACAAAACAAAACCTATGGACAAGGAAATCTATATCAGAAACCTGCTTTACAAGTACCTGGCCGACCAATGCACGGAGCAGGAACAGGACGAGTTACTGGCACATCTGCAAACGCCGGTAGGCAAATGGGTTTTCGATGAGGTCATCAATTCGGAAGCAGGGAAAATATTCGGATTACCACAGGAAATTGAACCCGCCATTTCAGACCGTATACTGGGCCGCCTCCAACAAAGCATCGACGAAAGTGACGCAACGGAAAAAGTGGTCCCCTTGTTCCGGAAAGCCAATTTTTGGCGCATAGCAGCTGTTCTGACGGGCTTTCTGATGATTTTCGGTATCGGCTTTTATCATTTCAAAGGAACCCGGCCCCAGACGGTCAGTACCGGCAAGGGACAAATGCAGACGATCATGCTGCCCGACGGTTCGAGGGTCATTCTCAATGCAAGCTCTTCTATCAGCTATGAAAAACAATGGAACGGAAAAGCGACGCGGGAGGTGACGCTGGAAGGGGAAGCCTTTTTTGACGTAGCGCATAATCCCAGCCAGCCCTTTTTCGTCAAAACCGGCCGAATGGAGATCAGGGTGCTGGGAACGGCATTCAATGTCAAATCATGGAATGCGCAGCGGATTTTCGAAACCACGCTGGTACGCGGCAAAGTAACGATCAAAGACCACCAGGCACCGGAAAACAAAGAAACTGTTTTGCAGCCCAACGAGCAGGCAGTCCTGAGTCCGCAGTCGGCAAAGCTGGAAACGGCGACGATTACCGTGCATGAGGATAGCTACTGGCACAAAGGCCGGTTGATATTCGAGGACGAGCCGGTGGAAGTGATCGCCCGTGAGCTGGAAAAATGGTACCACGTTAAAATCAGTGTAGAAGAAGATTCGAAAGATTGCAGGTTCAACTTTAATGTAGACCGGGAAACGCTGCCGGAAGTGCTCAAACTGCTGGAAGCGGTAACGGGAGCGGTGCCCCTCATAGACGGAAAGAATGTCTCGATCAAAGGAAAATTGTGTAGTGATGATGTTATGTAAAAAGCGAATTGCCTATTGAACAGCCAGTGATCCAGAACCATACCTCGTAACGGGCAGCCCGGAGCGGGAAGAAATTCGGATGCTATCGCCTCTCGCCAAAGAATAATGATAGCACCCGGGTTTGAACAAACAGTTGTTTCACCAAACCTTTCCAAAAGTATGAAAAATACTTTATTAAGAGTCTATTACCCAATACAAAGGGTAAAACCGTACAAATCGCATCCCATACTTATGTTAGCATTGGTTCTCTTCCTGATGAATCTGATGCCTTTGCAGGCAGGCGGCACCGCAGCTATGGCCAAGGATACCAAAGTCTCCCTCCACCTGAAAGAAACGACGGTCAGGCAGGTCCTCTACGAGATCGAACGTCAAAGCCGGATGAGCTTCTTTTACAGTTCCAACCAGATCGACACCCGTCGCCGCATCAGTATCGACCTGAATGCTTCGCTGGAAAAAGTCCTCGGTCAGCTTTTTGATGAAGAGGGTATTTCGTGGCAGATCAATGGCAAGCACATTCTCCTCAGGAGGAAACCGGATGCCGCTAAGCAGAATGCGTATAGCAATGATCGTTCAAATCAGAATGAAATTGCATTGCTGAAATCCCACACCGAAATAAAGCCGATCTCCCGCACACAAACGGTTAAAGGCATAGTCAGGGACACGGACAATGAACCGCTGCCGGGTGTCAGCATAATCGTCAAGGGAACACAAACGGGCGCGCTCACCGACCAGGATGGTAAGTACAGCATTGACGTCCCCGACGCAGGTGCCACGCTGATATTTTCCTTCGTAGGTTACATTCCGCAGGAAGTGCGGGTCGGCAATCAGTCGGACATCAGCCTCGTCATGCAAACCGACACCAAGGCATTGTCGGAAGTGATCGTGGTAGGTTATGGAACGGTCAAAAAGGAAAACCTGACCAGCTCCGTATCCAAGATCGGGAGTGAATCGATACAGGGACGCCCGCTGACGACATTGAGCGACGCCTTTGCGGGCCAGCTTGCGGGTGTACGTGCGCAAAGCGTTTCGGGGATCCCAGGCCAGGAATTGCAGATCCGCATCCGGGGCGTCAACACCATCAATGGAAACAGCAATCCGCTGTATGTGATCGACGGCGTACCGCGCGACGACATGAATGACCTGAACCCCGCCGACGTGGCATCGATCCAGATCCTGAAAGATGCTTCGGCCACAGCCATTTACGGTGCCCGGGGTGCCAATGGTGTTGTACTGATCGAAACCAAGCAGGGGTCCGGAAAACCTTCCGTTACCTTCGACGCTTACTACGGCATTCAGGATCCCGAGAAATTTGTGGGCATGATGAACAAAGACCAGTGGCTGGCCTACAACATCTGGGACCGCAACGAAACCTGGCTGCGGCAGGGTGGATCGATGAAAGCCCCGATGTCCGCCCGCCCTGCCAATCTTCAGATCCCCGAAGCCTGGCTCGATCCCAATAATAAGGGGACCGACTGGCAGCGGGCTATTACCGTCGTTGCCCCCATTCAGAGTTACCAGGTCGCGGTTTCGGCTAAGAACGATATCGGCAGCATTTACCTGTCGGGAGGTTACTTTGATCAGGATGGCATCATTTACAACACCTTCTACCGGCGGATGAACTACCGGTTCAATGGGACGCTCAACGTCACCAGCCGATTCAAAATCGGTATGAACCTCTCGCCATCCTTCTCCGTGCAGGATGATCGCGAAACGCAGGGCAAGGAAACCGTGATCCACCACGCATTGGCCCAGTCGCCGCTGGTGGGCCTCAACCAGGCGACACGCGACTGGGGCTACCCGGTGGGTATCGGACAAGTATATCCCAACCCGGTGGAAAGATTGAAATACACCACCGATAAAACCAACAAGAACAGGTTCACATCGGTCGTTTTCGGCGAGTACCAGTTCATTCCCGGACTGACTTTCAAGACACAGTTTGGCTATAATTTCAACCAGAACCAGTACGAGTTCTTTCAGCCGGGTAATGTTACCTATAACAACGGCTATGTCACACTGGGCAACAGTTTTTCCCAAACAGCCAAAGACTGGTCGATACAGAATACCTTGGCCTATGAAAAGAACTTCGGAGACCACTCGCTCAACCTGCTGGCCGGCCAAAGTGCCGAAAACCGTCAGTTTTTTCAGATCCAGGCAACCGCGAGTGGCTGGCCCAATGAAATTATCGAAACATTAAACGTCGCCACGACGCCCACCAAGGCCTCTACTGACCGCAATGGCTCACGCATTTCCTCTTTTTTCGGCCGGTTGGGTTACAGTTTTAAAGACAAGTACCTCCTGAATGCGACACTGCGGCGTGATGGTTCGTCCCGCTTTGGCACCAACCACAAATGGGGCGTCTTTCCGGCGGTCTCGGCAGGTTGGAAACTCAATGAAGAAGGCTTTCTGCGCGGTGTGACTTGGCTATCGCTCCTGAAAGTCCGTGCGGCCTGGGGAACTTCGGGCAACGACCGCATCGGCAACTATGATTATATGGCTAAAATGGGCATCAGCAATACCAGCTGGGGCGATGCCGTCGTGCCGGGGCTCGTTCCTTCCAACATTGAAAATCCGGACCTGAAATGGGAGTCGACCACAAGCCGGGATTTCGGTATCGATTTTTCCGCATTCAACAACCGTGTGCAGATTAACCTCGATTATTATATCAACAAGACCGACAACCTGCTGTTCAACCTGCCGATACCCAACACAACAGGCTTTGGCAGCTTACGCAGCAACATCGGCTCGATCCGGAACAAGGGATGGGAAGTGGACCTGACGACCGTCAACACCACTGGCCCGATACGCTGGACATCGTCGCTGAATCTGTCTGCCAATACCAATAAAGTACTGAATATGGGCAACATCAACCAATTCACAAGCTCCAACTGGGACGCTCAGTTCATTACGAGGGTGGGCGGACCAGTTTCTCAGTTCCTCGTTTATAGGACCAATGGCCTGCTCACCCAGGCGGATTTCAACGATGCGGGCAAGGCGACCGTCCCCACGCTGCCCGGACAGGAAATCGGGAATGTCAAATACATCGATCAGAATGGCGACGGGAAAATCAACACCCAGGACTTCGTACCGTACGGCAACAATCTGCCTGACCTGATCTATGGCTTCACCAACCGGGTCAAATGGAAGAATTTCGAACTGAGCGTCCTGGTGCAGGGACAACTCGGCGGCGACGTACTGTTCCTTGGCCAGCGCCAGCTCGACAATGGCGGCACCAATGTGAATGTATTTGAAAGATGGCTTCATGCCTGGAAACCCGATTACGAAAAGAAATACGGGCCAGGCGAAAACCCCATTCCCGACTATCTCGGCGTCGACATGTCGTGGGATGGAGAGACACCCTATACCAAAGGCAATAAATCCGACAACAACAGCGATTTCCGGATCTATGACGCCACATTCCTCCGGATCCGCAACATCGCCCTCAACTACAACCTACCGGCTAAAATAGGCGGCAGAAGCTTTTTTAAGGGTGCCAGGATCTATGTTTCGGTTGATAATCTGAAAACATTCGACAACTACCCGGGCGTAACACCGGAAACCAACAGTTTCGGCAATGCCACCACCCAGGCCGGGGTCGATTACAGCACCTACCCGCTCTCCAAGAAATATACTTTCGGAATCAATGTTACCTTCTAAGCCGACCGACATGAGAAAGATACTTTACATATGGCTGCTCGCCGGGAGCATCGCATTATCCGGCTGCGACCAGTTTCTTGACCTGAAACCTGACTCTGAATACAGCGTCGACGCGGGTTACAAAACCCAGAATGACTTCAACCAGGCCATCGCGGGCGTGTATGCCTCGCAGCAAAACCTGTTTTCTCCCAATGCCAGCTGGTTCAGGGCTACCATTGCCCGGGGCGATGAGGTGAACATCGGCGGTTTGTATTTCGAAGGACTCGACCAGTTTACCGACAATGCGACCAATGCATGGACGACCCAGTCCTGGAACGAGCATTTCAAGATGATCAATCTCAGTAACCTGATCCTCGACAAAGCGGACGCGGGTGAGTTTACAGATCCCAAAATGAAGGACTACATCAAGGGAGAGGCGTATATGTTCCGGGCCTATGCGTACTGGACATTAGGCTGGATATTTGGCGGCGTCCCGATCCTTGAAAAACCCCAGACTATCGCGAATGTCAAAACCATCAAACGCAGTTCGCAGGAAGAGACTTTTGCATTTGCTGAATCCAACTTTAAAAAAGCGATTGAACTATTGCCGCTCGAATGGACGGGTGCCAGCAAGGGACGCGTCACCAAGTATGCGGCCGAGGGCATGCTGGCCCGCATGTACATGTTCCAATCAAAATTTTCGCTGGCCAAACCGTTGCTTGCCGATATCATCGGTTCGGGCAAATACGCGTTGGAAGAAAGCTATAAAAATGCATTCAACGATGGATTTGACAATGGAAAGGAGCGCGTGTGGGAAGTACAGTTCACCGGTGGTCAGACCGGCGAAGGGCAAACTTTCTCCACAGGCCTGCTGCCGGAAGGGTTCAATGATAAAACCGTGATGCCATTCTCGGGTTTCTCGACCGCATTGCGTGTAGCACCGGGCATGTACGACAGCTACGAGACCGGTGACGCCCGGAAGTCCATGTCGGCCATTAAAGGCTGGGTAAGCAATACCGGCGTCGTCGACACCGTGACGGTGTTTATCAGGAAGTACAGCCACTACACGTATGTGCCTAAAACCCAATCGGACTGGGCCAATAACATCCCGCTGCTCCGCTATGCCGACGTGAAGATGATGTATGCCGAAGCATTAAACGAGGAGGGTTTTGTGGCAAACGGTGAAGCGCTTACCCTGCTCAACGAGATCCGGAAACGGGCCGGTCTGGCGGCCAAAACGGCTTCGGAACTCAATTCCCAGCAAACCATGCGGGCAGCGATCCGGCGGGAAAGAAGATTCGAGTTTGCGTTTGAAGGCACGCGCTGGCTGGATCTGCTGCGCTGGGGCCAGGCCGAAGAAACGGTCAACAAATTCCTATCCACCCCGTTGCAGGGAGGCGGAATCTATTCGATGAAGGCGCATCAGAAAATTTTCGCGGTACCATTCGAAGAGATATCCCGGTACGGGGATGAAAGCGTGCTCTGGCAAAATCCAGGGTACTAAGGTTCATTATTTTACTAAAACATTATTGCGATGTACAAACTATTCATCATGGTTTTGCTGACCGTTTACGCCCAAATCTCAGCGGCTTCGACGAGCTATCAGGACAACCACATTCGATACGAACCGGTCAGGCTCTCCCTGGAAGAACAAAAAATACTCCGTGAGTCGCTGGCAAAACAGCACGAAAAATACGATCCCCAAGCGCAGATGATCACCAAAACGCTGAATGCCTGGAACTACCATACCGATGCAGAAAGCGGGGTTTATCACGAAGTAAGGGCCTCGTTCAGCTACGCCGTAGGGTTGCTCGACCTGAACGACCCGCAATACGAGCAACGGGCATTCGACATCATCCGTAAAACGATCACCTTGCAGGACACCGTTTCAGCCAACAAAACCTGCGGGATATGGCCCTACTACCTGGAAGAACCGCTTGCTACCAAAAAATCCCCCGCCGACTGGAACTGGGCGGATTTCAACGGCGTGAGCCTGCTGGACGTTTACATGGGTCACCACGACAAGCTGCCCGGGGACCTGAAAACAACGATCCGCACCTCGCTGATCTATACGGCACGATCGATTCAGAAGCGGGATGTACAGCCAGGCTACACCAACATCGCCATCATGGGCACTTACGTTACCTACCTGGTTTCGCACCTTTTCGATTTGCCCGAAATGCAGACCTATGCCACTAACCGCCTGCAAAAGTTTTATGACTACACCTTGCAGCGGGGCTTTACCGAATACAACAGCCCGACCTACACCATCGTAGCCCTGGATGAACTGGATCGGATGAAGCGGCATATCATCGACAAGGACGCCAAGCCCAAAATCGATGCGCTGTACCGGACAGGCTGGGAGATCATCGCAAAGCATTACCACAAACCCTCGGGACAATGGGCAGGCCCGCATAGCCGGTCGTACAGCACGCTACTGATGCCTACCGTAACGGGTATCTTCAAACAAGCCTCCCATGGAAAAATTGATTTGCCAGGCGCGGCACCAAGGGCCGATGTAAAGATCAAGCATCAGATCCCCGCCGACCTGCTCCCCTATTTCCTGGCACCGAAGTACCCCCGGACGCAAACCGACGCCCTGACGATCGACGAACCGAAGATCGTCGGGACTACCTATCTTACCAATAAGTACGCATTGTCTTCGGCCAACCGGTCGAGCCTGTGGAACCAGCGCCGACCATTTCTTGTGTACTGGGGTACGCCCGCCAGCCCGCATTACCTGCAGGTGCGCGTGCTGCATGACCTGTACGATTTCAGCGCCGCAGCATTTTACAGTGAGCAAAAGGAGAACAGCGTCCTGGCAGGAATCAACTTCATGACCAATGGTGGGGACAAGCACATTAATATAGACAAACTTAAAAACGGCAAGTTCGCCGCGAAAGATCTGCGGTTGAGATTCGAATTTGGTCATGTAACGCCAACGCAGCTTGCCATTCCGGACAAGGTAAATGAGCCATTCACGGTGCGTGCGGATGGGTTGGATCTCCGGTTCCAGCTTTTCCATGCCGCATTCGGGGATTACAAAGGCCACTGGGAACAAGGCGGAGACGGCAAAGTTTCCTGGATCGATTTTGTGATCCATTCAGGCGAAAATAAAGAAATAGATCTTTCTGCGATCGACGACGCAACGCTGGGATTTACTTTTAGTGTCAATGAAAGCAAAGCCGGATACAGCAGGCCGGTTGTTTCAAACACAGACCATACATGGCAAGCCAAATGGAAAGGTATGCAAATCGATATACCGGGTAAACCAGCTCCTCAGCCCAAAAACCTTTAATGGGTGCTTAAACTTAGTGGGTTATTTAGGGAAATGCCGTCGCTCCATTGGAAGGCGGCATTTTTGTTTCCGCTTCAAAGGGATTTGTCCCTATCACCGGACTGAGGACGGCCCACATATTCGTCCGTAAAGTGCTGCCGGCTCTTCGGCTTTGCAAATTTATCGGCATTGTAGGCTTGTGACCTCCCCCTCGGGATCGACAGCGATTCCCACTGCTCGTTCCTGATCATTTTGCCGATATACACGATCTGGCCAACGTGGTAGGGATAATGGGCCAGCTGCCGGTTGATGGCCTCCATCACAGAATGGCCCTGGTTACGGATATAAATGATGGTATCCCAATTGGATTCGTTCAATGATCCCAATGCCGTGAACAGCTGCTCCCAGCCTTCGTTCCATTTGTTCAACAGATCGGTACGGCCGGTGATGCCATTCTCAAACTCGGCCTCACGGTTCCGCCAGTCCTTTTCGCCGTCGCTCGTCAGAAAATCGGTCCAGCGGGAAAGCATATTGCCCCACAGGTGTTTGACGATCATCGCGATGCTGTTACTTTCTTCATTGTACTGCCAGAAAAGCTGCTCGTCCGTCAGTTGAGCGATCGTCTTTTCTCCAAGCATTTTATAGTACTCGAATTGCTTCCGTGTACTTTCGAGATATGCTGTATTCATAAAACGGATGGGGTTGTTCTGAATCTTCTCCCTAATTTACGCATACCTGGCTACCGATCAAGTGTCTACCCTCACCACTTCGCCATAAGACACCTTGATATCAAAAATATCCTTCAATGGAATGTCGCGGACCATTGAGAGGATGAGCCGGATCACCCCCGCATGTGTTACGATCGCAACGCGTTCACTTCCAAAGGCCGTCAGCTCCTCCCAAAAATCTGTTACACGCCGGTGCATGGCCATCATACTTTCTCCACCCGGCACCCACTGGTGCACATAGTCGTCCATCCACACCCGCAGTGCATCCTGATCTACCGTGTCCCAGGTTTTCCCCTCCCAATCCCCGAAATCGAGCTCCTGCAACCGGTCGTCAGTCCGGAAGGACTGATCAATAGCCTCCGCCAGCGCGGTACACCTCGATGCCGGGCTTGAATACACGATGTCGAAATGGGCAGGCAAGGAAGCTTTTACAGATTTGAATTCGTCTAAAAAATCCTCACGCAATGCGAGCTCGGTCCGACCGTAAATCATTCCCGGTGGGAAAACAGGTGTCGTATGCCGTATCAGATAAATTTCCACAATGCAACTACAAAAAGGTAGAACCCGATTTCGCATACCTGCTGAATAGCACCCAGGCAATCGCCGGTGTACCCGCCGATCCATTTCCGGAAATAGCGCGCGATCAGGAACGTAATGGCGGCAAGGCAGGGAATGCTTGCCAAAAGTAGTGGCTGCCGCATTTGCACCACCCATAGAATCAGAGGCAGAAGTCCGTACAAAAGAGCGGTAAGCAGCACATCGATTGGCGGCTTGTGCGCCACAGGCTTAGCCTTGCTATCGTCGGTGTCGCGGGAATAAGGCAGCGTATAAATAACAAAAACGGGCATCAGCCGGCTCAGCGCGTGCGCCGCTATGATCGGCAAAATCACCTGAAACCCGGGGTTTGTCATTGCGATGACGCCCGTCAGCGCTGCTTTCAGGCCCAGTATCAGAATCAAACCCACAGCCGCATAAGTACCAACGCGGCTGTCTTTCATGATTTCCAGGATCTTCTCGCGAGTCCAGCCACCACCAAAACCGTCACAGGTATCGGCAAACCCATCTTCATGAAACGCACCGGTGAGCAGTATCGAAGCCGCCATCGAGAGTATAACAGCGATGTTCATATCGAACAGCCTCAGCGCCCCTACCAGGACAATCCCTGATACGAGCCCCGCAACCCAGCCGACCACCGGCAGGTATCCCGTCGCCCGGCTGAGGTTATCCGGGTGGTAAACAAGCCATTTCGGAGCAGGAATGCGGGTATAAAACTGTAATGCGGTAAAAAAAAGTGTGACTTGCCGGCGGACGAATGACATGGTTTCCTGGGCTTTGAAGTACTTACTGATCGGCCTTCTGACTGACGCCGGCGCTCTCGAAACTCGCCATTTCATTCAGGAAATTCACGGCACTTTGCAACAGCGGGTAAGCCAGCGCACAACCGGTCCCTTCTCCCAGTCGCATATCCAGTTTCATAATCGCCTCCACCCCCAGTGATTCCAGGAGCAACCGATGTCCTTTTTCCTCTGATTGATGGCAAAAAATAGCATTTCGCTCAATCGACGCATCCATTTTAAACGCACACAAATAGCTCACAGTGGCGATGAAGCCGTCGACCAGCACCAGCATATTCCGCCGTGCCGCTTCCAGCATCGCGCCGCACATCATAGCGATTTCGAATCCGCCAAAAACCTGCAATACCTGCTGCGCATCAGCACCAATGTGGCTATGATACCGGAGCGCGGCATCCAACGTGGCTACCTTGGCGGCGAGCTGCGCCTCGCTCAGGCCGGTTCCCTTGCCTGCACAGTCGGCAATGGGAATATTCAGTAACCTGCTCATGATCACCGCCGCGGACGATGTATTACCAATACCCATTTCACCAAACCCGATGACGTTGCAATCCGTGGCATGCACATTGCGAACAATTTCCGCACCTCTTTCGAGACATTGCCGGCATTCGCCCTCCGACATGGCCGGCTGTGTCAGGAAACTACGGGTTCCAAAGCCAACCTTCGCGTCGATCAGCCGTTCCACTTTCCCGAAGTCGTAATCCACACCGGCATCCACCAACAGGAGCTCGATCCCGTGCTGGCGTGTAAATACATTGATTGCCGCTCCGCCACCTATGAAATTCAATACCATCTGCGGTGTCACCTCCGAAGGGTAAGCGCTCACGCCCTCGGCGGCGATCCCATGACTTCCCGCAAAAACCACTACATGCGGTTTAACCAGTTGCGGACTCAGAGAATGCTGCACGGAAGCTATCCGGAATGCAATCCTTTCGAGCATTCCCAATGCACCCAGGGGTTTGGTCTTCAGGTTGATTTTCTGCTGTATTTCCTGATCGATACTTGTTTCAGTTTTCATTTATGCGATGGTTTTTAATGTCAATGGTAAGCCGGAAACCAACAAAACTGCCTCAGCGGCCACGGAGGCTGCATACTGGTTTGCCCAGCCCTGAAGATCGGTGAATTTGCGGCCTATTTCAGTGTCGGCATGCACACCCATACCGATTTCATTGGAAATGATGATGAAAACACCATCGATCCTGGCCAATGCATCCATCTCTGCCTTAAAAGCGGCAAGCGAACGTTCGATATCCTGATTATGCTCCATGAAAAGATTGGTCAGCCAGAGCGTAACGCAGTCAATCACGGCCACTTTTCCGGACAATGGCAGCAGGGCGATATCCTTTTCACATTCCCAGGATGTCCATTCAGGCCCACGTTCATTCCGGTGGCGTTCTACGCGGCGGGCGAAATCATCGTCCCAGATCCTGGCCGTCGCTACATAAACAGGTTCATGGCTTTTCTGTAATGCCAGGTCCATAGCAAAACGACTCTTTCCGCTTCGCACACCACCCGTTACATAAATGATCATGACGGCTCGGCGGTCTTGAAACGTTTATAAAGGAACAGCTGCCATTTCTCCTCGGCAACCCCAGCCTTGTCCATCTCAGCCCGGGCCAGCGTAAAAAACAGGTCCGAAAGCCGGTTGATATAAGCCGGTATCGCTTCGTGCACTTCATCCGTTTGGATGAGTGAAACCAATCGGCGCTCTCCCCGGCGCATTTGCGTACGCGCCACATGGCACAATGCCGACACTTCATTACCGCCGGGCAACAGGAAGTAGTCCGAGGGAGACGTCATCGAAGCTTCGAGCGCGTCGATCCATTCCTCGCAAAACACGGCACCGTCCACAGGCATCGGGTTTTTGTTTTCCTTTTTAGCATCCGACGGTCTTGCCAGGTGTGACATCATATCCATCAGGTCCTTCTGGATACGGTGCAGATTAGGTTGCCATGCATGGTCGTTTCCGAGCTTTACGCGCAGCAAACCGATCGTAGAATTGGCCTCATCAAGTGTGCCGATGCATTCGATGCGGACGTCATCTTTACTTACCCGGCTTCCGCCAAACAGCCCCGTAGTGCCCTTGTCCCCTTTTTTAGTATATATTTTCATTAGTTGATCTGTTTATAATAAATCAGTTCGTGCCTGGGAAGTAATTCAGGATGAAGGATCCGGATCAGGTCCGCCAGAACATGTTGTGGATTGACAGCTCCCGACTCCCAGTAATCATTGGCCCCCTGCGCATTCATCCGCTTATTGTAGCTGTAAATATTCCCCGTTTTAAATGCTTTGAAATCGGCATACCGAACGTCTCGGGCCAGGAGATCGTCTTTCGTCTGCACATTGCCAATGCTTACGTTCAGCCAGAAATCGGCCTGTAATGCAACCGGGTACACCGTCTCGAAACTCAGCGGCAAACTGCCCGTCGCTTTTGTACCTGACCAGTGATAGAAGCCACCGGCATCCTGAAAGAACCGGTTCACATAGCTATCGCCGTTGGGGACATACCAGGCATCCTTCGAATTCATCCCGGTGACCAGGCTGGGTTTGCGGGGATGCTTGCCGGCGAGTCGGGCCAGTTGGCGGTATTCTTTCTCCACCATTCCAAACTTCCGGTTAACCAGCTCCTCCTTGTTGACGAGCGCTGCAAGCAGCTTGACCCATTCGGCGCGGCCCAGCGGCGTTGTTTCCACCCACTCCGAATTGACCATCACCGGGATTCCCGCCTGGTACAACGATGCATAACGGCTTACCTTTGACACCGGGCTGCCTGTCGCCATGATCAGATCGGGATGTATGGTGATTAGTAACTCCTCGTTCAGTCCCTGATCCTTGCCGACCTCCACAATTTTACCTGCCTGAATGCGGCCGATCACTTTGGGAGAAGATACATACCGAAGGTTACCCATGCCCGTGAGGATATCCTCGCATTCCAGGAACCCCACCAGACCAATGTGCAATGCCGACATCGCCACCATGCTTCTCACCGGAATTTCGATCACCTGGCTATCCTTGAAGCCACTGGGGCGCGGGGTGCCGCGTTGCACCAGTACATAGGTAAGCGTATCCGTTGATTTTTCGAACGGGCTCATGATTTTGACCACCTTATAATGGCCATGATAGAAAATGGAAAATCCCTTTGCATGGGTCACTTTGACCTTTTCAGGAAACAAGTCCCTGCTTGCATAATGGGTATCGCCTTTTTCGTAAAGCGACGAAGAAGTGCTGCAACCGGCCATCAGGCCGAGCAGCGAGAGTACTGCAATCGTTGTTCTGAAACTCATTTTGTCTGCCGGCTTTTCTTCCGAAAGCCTCGTTCATAGCGTTGGCAGGCAGGTCTTCTGACTCGTTCAACTCTTGCGCCTTCCCGGATAATTTTGAATGATTGAATGAGTGAATGAGTGAATAGAAAATATTCGGTCATTCAGTCATTCAAAATTACTCCCCAGTGGCATCCTACAAGAGCGATGTTTTTGAACTTACAGCAGCGGAGACTGTTCCGGATTTTCACCGGATTCCCTTTTAATCACGCGACGTGCGCGAACCTGGTTGGTCGCAAAACTAGTAATATTTTATTGCTTATCATTACGGGGACCCATCACACACAGCCGATCATGAAGCGGGACGACAGCCTCTGGAAATCAATTTTGGAAGATATTTTTGAAGACTTACTGCTTTTCTTCTTTCCACACGTCAGTAATGTCTTTGATTTCAGCCGCAATTTCGAATATCTGGACAAAGAGCTGGATCAGTTATTTCCACCGGAGGCTAATTCATCTGGCATCCGATTCGTCGACAAACTTGTTAAGGTCCATTGTAAGAATGGCGATAACCAGTGGATCCTGGTTCATATCGAGGTGCAAGGATACCATGACGCATCGTTCAGCCAGCGCATGTTTACGTACTATTCACGCATTCTTGATAAATACAACAAGCCGGTGACCGCATTTGCCATTTTCACCGACCGAAACAGCAAATTCAGACCCAATCAATATCGCCGGAAGTTCCTCGGGACCAGCGTTTGCTACCGGTTTAATACATTTAAGATAATGGATCAGGACGAAGGAATATTGAAACACAGCGATAATCCATTCGCTATCGTTGCACTAACTGTAAAAACTGCATTAAAAGGCAATAATATAATTGAAAATGAATTACTTAAACTAAAAATAGAACTAACAAAAAGCCTGCTATCGAAGCGATTTTCAAAGGCCAAAATCAGAAAGTTATTAATTTTCCTGCGGCACTATATCTGCTTTGAAAATCCTGAAAATGACGCTAAATTTGAATACAAGCTTGATGAAATTACACAAACCAGTAAGACCATGGGCATCGAAGAATTCATACTAGATCGGACCAAGAAGGAGGGTATTGCAGAAGGAGAGTCCAAGAAAACGGCTGAAATCACAATGACGCTGCTTTCGCAAACCAATTTCAGCATCGAAGAGATCGCACGACTTGTGGGGGTAGAACCCGATTTTGTAAGGAAAATCAAGCGAGAAAAATTATAGCACCGAGCGTTTTCAATAGGACAATCCCTGTGACCATCAGCAAACAGGTCCGGTGATTGACTGTACTGACCGTATCGATCTCCTCCGAGCCTATCATCCTGTCCCGCTCCCCGATAAAAGGCTTTTCCACCAATTTCCCATGATACACATTCGGCCCCCCGAAGCGGCAATCCAGGATCCCGGCCAAAGCTGCCTCCGGATATCCGGCGTTGGGACTTTTGTGTAAATGACCAAAAGCGCCGATAAATCGCAGCCCGCTCCGGCTCCCGGTCACCGCGACCATCATCAGGGCAGTTAACCTCGCAGGAATAAAATTGGCCACATCGTCCAATCGCGCGGCAAACTTCCCAAACCATTCGTAACGCTCATTACGATAGCCCAGCATCGAATCCATGGTATTGATCATCTTATAGGCCATCATACCAGGCACACCGGCAATGGCGTAATAAAACAATGGGGCTATTACACCGTCGCTGAGATTTTCAGACATGGTTTCCAACACTGCGATACGTATCTGCTGGGACGTCAGTTTCGTTGTATCCCTCCCTACAATGCGGGAAAGTTGCTTTCTGCCTGCTTCCAAACCATTTTCATCCAGCGCCTTAAACACCTTTCTACCTTCTGTGATCAGTGACCTGTTGGCAAGACCATAGTAGACAAACAAAGTATTGACGGCCAGAAACAACGCAGGATAATTAAGCAAGAACTTATCCAGCTGCCGGAAAAAGACATAAGTCAACACCACCAGGGTCAATGACCATAATGCTCCTTTCCAGAAACGTGCTTTGCCCGAGTTGAGCCATTTTTCGCCTTTTGCGATCAGGTGACCATATACACGCACGGGATGAGGCCAATCGTCGGGATCACCCAGTACCAGATCCAGGAGGTAGCCGAGTACGAGCGGGGTGATCAGTAGTAGAGCGTCTGCCATTCCTTCAATGCATGGACCAACAATTGATTCGAAGCAGGCGCTAATGTCGCGATACGGAAATGCTGGCGGGTGAGGGTTCGGAAGTTACAGGCGTCGCGGATCAGTAGCCCATGCCTGTCAACCAGGTAATCTTTGAGCTGGGCTGCATTCCGGACAAGCGTCCTCCCCAAAAAGAAATGTGTTTCGCTGTCTGAAAACTCAAAGGATTCAATTTTGGACAATTCTTGAACGAACGTTCTTTTATTGGCATGCAATGCATCAATAGGCGGCTGAATCGTGTCAAAATGATCAAATATAAATGTCCCCGCGGCAAGCGCCATCGCATTGACGGCCCATGGCTGCTTGATACGCATCAATTGAGCAATAATATCCTCATTGCCAATAACATAGCCTAATCGCAATCCGGGAATGGCGTAAAGTTTGGTCATCGAATGCATTACGATCAGGTTCGGGAATTTCGCTATCAAAGGAACCACTGTCTTATGGTCGAGAGTGAAGTCAATAAATGCCTCATCAACCACGAAAATGCATTGTGGATTCAGTTTCAACCAATACTGTAAATCTTCAAAGAGCAATCCCGTCGGATTATTTGGGCTGCATACAAACAGCAGATCGGTTTTTAGCCTCGGCAATTCCCTCGCTTCATTCCAAGGCAGATAGCTGATCTCATGTTCGAAGATCTGGCACGCATCTTCATATTCTGAAAATGCCGGCACCACGATTGTAGAACGCTTTGTACCAAAAAATTGTGCAATCAGGTAAATACTCTCCGTCGTCCCGCTATTGACCAGGACCTGCTCATCCGAAAAGCCGTGATGCCTGGCAATCCTGTGCCTGAGGCTTTCTGCAATTACTTCGGGGTAACGGTTAATGCGTCCCCATTCCGCAAACAGGTGATCCTTCAAACCCCAAGGCTCACCTCCATACCAGACATTGGTACTGAAATCGGCAATGATCTCCCTCCCGTATCGATACCCGTCGTCTCCGTGCCCGTGTAACATTAATCAGCTTTTAAACTATTGTAAATCAAATCCATATCAACATGCAACCGGATCAGATCCGCCAGCTTGTCGTATTGTGCTTCCCTGAAAACCCCGTAATCCCCGGATGCTCCCTTTTCATTGGTAAACTTTCCCAGAACATGATCCAGAACCGCCGCGTTATCCAGAACACCATGCAGATACGTCCCCCAGGCCTGGTCGCTCTGATAGCACCCGTCGGAAGAGCCATCGTCCAGAACGGCCACTGGCGAAGCCGTTTCCAGGTGCCGCGTCCTGCCCATATGGATTTCGTAGCCTTCGCATGATGCCGTCTCATCCAAGAATCTGAACTGCCTCCGGACTGTTACCTTACCGCTTTCCAGGATTGTTTCAACCGGCAGGATTCCCAATCCCGGAATGGACGCAATTTCTCCTTCCAGCTGGTGCGGATCTTCTATCCTTTGCCCCATCATCTGATACCCTCCGCAAATTCCGATGACCGTCTTCCCGGCACGATACGCCGCCATAATGGCCCTGGCCACACCGTTGTTCCGAATGGCCAGCATATCCGCGATCGTGTTCTTACTGCCCGGCACAATAATGACCGAGGCCTTTTCGATCTCTGAGGGAGTCTGGGTGTAATACAAATTTACTCGCGGATCTTTTTCTAGCCTGTCGAAATCTGTAAAATTCGACAGCCGGTTGAGCAAAATCACGGCAACGTTTACTTTACCCGACACTGCACTCCTTTGTTTAAGTTCCAGCGCTACCGAATCCTCTTGCTCAATGTGAATGTCGCGAAAATAGGGCAATACACCTATCACGGGCAGCCCCGTGAGTTCTTCGAGCATCCGTTTTCCATCCTCAAACAACCTGGCGTCCCCCCGAAATTTATTGATCAGGATACCTTTCATCAATGCCCTTTCATGCTCTTCCAGCAGCGCGATGGTCCCGTAAACGCTTCCGAAAACACCGCCCCGGTCGATATCGGCAACGAGGTAGGTAGCTGCTCCCGCGTGTGCGGCCATGCGTAAATTCGTGATATCCCTGTGTTTCAGGTTTAGTTCGGAAATACTTCCTGCCCCCTCCATCACTACCGGCGAAAACCGGCTTTCCAGGCGGTCGAATGCCGACTTTACGGCCGTAAATAGCTCGCGTTTGTCGTGCGCCATAAAATACTCATAGGCCGACTGGTTCCCTACCGGCTTTCCATTCAGGATCACCTGGGACGATTTGTCATTGGTTGGTTTTAGTAAAACCGGGTTCATGTCCGATTCACAAGGAATGCCCGCCGCCTCAGCCTGAACCGCCTGCGCACGCCCGAGTTCCAGCCCGTCGGGGGTCACATAGCTGTTGAGCGACATGTTCTGTGCCTTAAAAGGTGCCGGTGCATAACCATCCTGCTTGAAAATCCGACAAAATCCCGCTGTAATCACACTTTTACCGACATCCGAGCCAGTCCCGACAAACATGATCGGCCGTAGTCTTTGAGAATTTCTATGCATTGTCATGATGAATCCGTGTCGAAATTGTCTCCGTGACGCCCTCCGGGGACATATTATCCATGACCATATACTCTGCTCCAAGCGCCTCCGCAAGGTCCCGCGCACGCCCCTGGCGCACGTAACCGCTTTCGGTATCGAGTACCAATGCAGGTAACCCCAGATGACGCAGCTCTCCTGCCCAAAGCAAACTTTGCGCCCACGCGTCACCCGCGCCATCCAGCGGTACGTTGGCCTTTCCATCCGTCAGCACTACCACGAAAGGCTGTAATTGCCCGGCTGATAGTATGCGTTTGGCCATGGCTTCTGCCAGTTGCAATGCATGCGGCAAAGGCGTACGACCGCCAGTGGGCAATGCAGTCAGCGCCTGTTCCGCCAGATCCGTGCTTCTCGTAGGTTCCAGCAACGCCCTTGCTTCGACGCCACGGAATGCGATTACCGCTACCATATCCCTTTTCTGGTAAGCATTCTGCAACAGATTCATCACGCTGCCTTTTACTGCCTCCATCCGTTTACCGGCAGCCATCGAACCTGAGGCGTCCACAACGAACATGATCAGGTGTCCCGCCTTCCCATTGCGGACTTTACGATGCAGGTCTGTCCTCTGCACCTCAAAATGCGCCGTGTCACGGGATAAGGCATGAATCAATGTCTCATTCAGAGCCAGCTCGCCGCCATTCAAACCTTTTTCTGCGCGGACCTGGACGCCATTTCCCACATTTCTCACCCTGACACTCCGCCCGGCCACAGGTTCGGTCAGCAAAGCCTCCCCTTTTGAATCTATATTTTGAACATTCATTCCAAATCCTATTGCAGCAACTTCCGTTACATCACTATCCCCACACTCCCCCTCACCGCATTCCGGGCTAGCTTCCCCGCCCTTTCGCTCTGTATTCTGTTCCTCTTTCTCCCCATCGTCATCTCTCCTGGCGTCGGCTTGCAAAGGTTTCTTTCCTTTCCGATGCGGCAAGACCAACTCTGCGGCCTCCCTGATATCCGGAACGGTGACAATACTCCTTCCGTTCCAGGCAGCAATGGTAATCGCCGTCTTGTACATTACAATATCTGCCCGCAGGCTTCCCACAGCCCATTCAATGGACAGCTGACCGATCATTCTCAGCAGCCCGTCGGGTACCTGTACATGAGGCAGCAGCTGCCGTGCCTGCCTGATCTGCTGCCGTAGCGCATCCCCGGGCTTTTGCCAGGTTTGAATAAACTCACCCGGATCGCGTTCAAAAGCAATTCTTCGTTTGACCACCTCGGTTCTGTCAACCAGTTCGGCATGTGTCTCCACTTCCACCAGCAATCCGAAACGGTCCAGGAACTGCGGGCGAAGGTTACCCTCTTCAGGGTTCATCGTACCAATCAAAATAAACCTCGACGGATGGCTCACCGACAGTCCTTCGCGCTGGACAGTATTTATGCCCGAAGCCGCCACATCCAGGAGCACATCCACCAGATGATCCGCCAGGAGATTGACCTCATCGATGTACAATATCCCCTGATGTGCCTCTGCGAGCAAGCCGGGTAGAAGTGTCTTCTTTTTTTCCGAAAGCATCACTTCAATATCGAGGCTGCCCAGCACGCGGTCCTCCGAAGCTCCCAGTGGCAAGTCCACAAACGGAACGGGTCTCAGGCCACTTTCGTGAAGAGCCGGCGGCATCATCTCCGCCAGTCCCCGCACCGCCGTCGTTTTGGCGGTCCCTTTTTCCCCTTTGATCAGCAGGCCGCCGATACCCGGATTGACTGCGCAAAGGAGCAATGCCTTCTTCAACTTTTCCTGTCCGACGATTGCCGGAAAAGGGTATAAATTCATAGTTACATCTGTTTTAAACCCGTTATTCCACCCGGGATTCCAGTAATGCTTCACTTTTCAGGTACAGGTCCCGCAATCCCTGCAACGCTTGGCCGGAGGGGCTTTCCCACATGCCCCGTTGGGCCGCTTCCAGCAGACGCTCGGCTATGGCGTGCAATGCCCAGGGATTGTTCTGCTCAAAAAACGCCTGCATATCCGGATCCAAAGCATACGTTTCTGTCAGCTTTTCATACATCCAGTCCTCGGCCACATCGGCTGTCGCATCGTATCCAAAAACATAATCTACCGTAGCCGTCAGTTCCAAACCGCCTTTATAACCATGCTTCCGGATACTTTCCAGCCATTTGGGGTTCACAACTCTTGACCTGAAAACGCGCAGCATTTCCTCTTTGAGATCCCTTACTACCGGTCTCGCCGGATCTTGGGAATCCCCGAAATAATGCTTCGGCTGTTGGCCGGTCAGGTTGCGGATCGTAGCGATCATTCCCCCGTGGAATTGCAAATAATCGTCGCTGTCGAAAATGTCATGTTCCCGGTTATCCTGATTGTGAACAGCCACCTCCACACCCGCCAGTCTTTGTGTAAATTCCTTTCTGGCGTCGACACCCTGCGCTTGGCGTGAATAGGCATAACCGCCCCAGTTGATGTAAGTTTGTGCGAAATCAGCATCCGTACGCCAGTTCTTCTCATTAATCAAAGGCAAAATACCCGCACCATAACTTCCCGGTGCGGCACCGAAAATGCGATAGGAAGCTTTTTCCTCAGCCTCTTCGATAGATAAGCCGGTATCCTTTTGCAGTTCGGCGAGCTCTGCCAGGAAATGCTTTCTGACAAAATTTTCTTCCAGTGGCTCCTCCGCCGCTATGGCCATCTGCACCGCGTCGTCCATCAGCTCGATCAGATGCGGGAATGCGTCACGAAAGAAACCGCTGATACGGGTAGTCACGTCGATGCGCGGCCTGCCCAACTCTTCCAGGCCGATCAGTTCCAACCCGGTTATCCTCCGGCTTTCACTCTGCCAAAGCGGCCTGACGCCCAACAGGGCCAGTACTTCTGCGACATCGTCTCCATGGGTCCTCATGGCGCTCGTGCCCCAAATGCTGATACCGATACTTTCGGGGTAGCGGCCCGTTTCCCGGAAATGCCGGTCGAGTACCTCTCTTGCCAATTGCTGACCTACTTCCCAGGCGGCTTTCGACGGCAATACACGCGGATCTACCGCGTAAAAATTCCTTCCGGTTGGCAGAATATGGGCCATTCCCCGCGTGGGCGCGCCGCTCGGTCCCGCAGGTACATATCCGCCCGAGAGGCCGTGGAGCAGGTTATTGATTTCATCATCAGTTCGTTCCAGATTCGGGACCAGCTCTTCGGCTATGAAATGCATATTAGCCCTGATTCCATCGAGGCCGGCGCCAAATGGAGCCCATTGGAGCGCTTCCGCGATGACCCGATCTACCTGGTGGATGTCGAAGCGATAATGCATTAAAAGCCGGATCATGTGGCGCGACATCTCATCCAGCACCTCGATCGCGTCGGCAGCCGTGACCACAGGGCGGTCTGCCCAAACGGCAAACCGGTCCGATACATGTGCTAATTTCTGGCCTTTTTGCTGATGAAGTGTATCTATATCAAAGCCGTACAACGTGGCCAATTCTGCCTGTAAGCCCGGCACATGCCCGTTGGGTAGCCGTGTAAGTGAGCGAAGCATATCGATCAATGCATCGCTTTCCGGTATTTCACCCAGGGTATGCAAGCCGTTCCGGATCTGAGCTGCACCCAATTCGCAGAGATACCCGTCGATATCTTCAATCAAATGCGCAATGTCCTTTCCATCCATTTCCGACAAGCTCACCGGCACGCCTTCCGGGGTCATGTCTTCATCCCAGTCGTGCTTGTGGTCGCCGTGATCCCGGCTAAGCATCGCGGCGAGGTCGGTATCCAGATTGGTTTTCCGGATCAGCTCCCAGATCTGCCTCTGAAGCAATGGTAACTTCGACGGATCGAGGCTTTCGACCTGGTAATATTCATCTACGAGCTGCGTCAGCTGCGCCAGTTCCCCGTACGTATCGGCAGAGGTCATAGGAGGCGTGAGGTGGTCGACGATGACCGAATGTGCTCTCCGTTTGGCTTGCGAACCCTCACCGGGATCGTTGATGATAAACGGATAAAACATCGGCAGATCGGCCAGGAATGCGTCAGGAAAACAGTTCTCAGATAGTCCGATGCCCTTCCCCGGCAACCATTCCAGCGTCCCGTGCTTGCCCACATGCACGATCGCGTCAGCACCCCAGCTATCCCGCAGCCAGCGGTACAATGCGAAGTAGTGGTGTGTAGGTGCCAGATCCGGCTGGTGGTAGATCGCATCCGGGTCCATTCCGTAGCCCCTGGGCGGCTGCAACATGACGAGCGCATGGCCAAGGTCCAGGCCAGCCAGAGCAATGTAATGTTCATGGACATAGGTCTTGCCTGGCGCTTCGCCCCATTGCTTACGCATTCTCTCCCGCGGTTGGTCGGGAAGCTGGTCAAACCATTCCTGGTACTGCGCCGCAGGTACCTGTGCGATCGCCTGCGCAAGTTGCCCGGAAGTCAGGAACTCTTCATCGTACGCGCAACGGTCGATCAGCGTGTGGATCAGCTCCGTCCCTGTCACGGGAAGGTGGTCGATCCGGTATCCTTCGGCCTGCATGGCCCGCAGGATGTTCAACAGCGAGGCCGGGGCGTCCAGTCCCACAGCGTTACCGATTTGTGATGCTTTGGTGTTGGAATTGGTAAGGATAAATGCAATTTTCTTATCCTGGTTTTTCATGTATCGCAACCGTGCAAAGCGGACCGCCAAACCCGTTACCCGCTCTACGCGGTCCTCCAACGGTTCATAGCCCCGCCCCTCTTTGTTTTTTTCTTTAAAAGACACCGGAACGGTAATAATGCGACCGTCAAACTCAGGGATCGCCACATTCATCGCCGTGTCCAACGGATTCAATCCTCTTGCCGAAGATTCCCAGGGCCCACGGCTCATTCCGGAGGCAATGGCTTGCAGGATCGGTACGTTCAGCGCCGTCAGTGGATCGGCCTGTACAGATCCTGTCCCTCCGGCCTTGACGTCGTTCATTGCGAACGATATCGTATTGATCACGACGGCAATGCCCGATCCTGCCGATTTCTCAAAAAATTCAAATGCATAGGGTTTACCGGATTCCGGGTTGAAGGTTTTGAGTGAAGAGGTAAAAACCGGCAGCACATTCACGCCGCGGTCTTCCAGCGACCGCACCATCGCATCTATAAAATGCGTATTGCCGCTTAGCCAATGGGCCCGGTAAAATGTAATGCCGATGGTCGCCAGTTGCGGGTCCCGGTGTTTCAGCCAATCATCCAGGTCGGCATTTTCTGGTAAATCAGGATGATAAATACCGTGCTCGGCGAGCAGCTCGGGTGCTTCAAAGCCAAACCCTGTCATCAGTAAATGATCTGACAAATAGCTCATTAACGACAGCAGGTTGTTATAGCCCCCTGCCTGCAGGTAACCCAACGTTTCCTGCAATATGGCGGGAGAAACCGTGGATACGGCGGCAAATTCAGGGTTCAGCTCGCCTGTACCACTCACCACGATGAGGTGCTGCCCTCGTTGCCCGGCCTGATTCACCAGTTCGCCAAAACCAGGAATGCTGCTCAGCCTACCATGGATACGTACTATGACAATTTTGGCCTCAGCGATTTCGCGTTGCAGCAGTTGCTGCATTTGTTCCTCACTCTTAATGGCAAGCAAACTGATTCCCGTTGTTTTCGGAAAATCATCCGGCAGCAGCTGCATCGCACGGTTCAATGTCAGCAGATCGGTGTCGGCGTGGGTCAGAAATACGATACCTCCGGTTGGCAGAGCCACCTCACCCGCTTCCGTGGCATGTTCACTGCCCTTCCAAGTGTAAAATTGAAACACATGCTCCGCCAGATCGGAAGGCGGCACCAGGTACCGATCCGCTTTGACCATACTTTCGATATAATCAAAAATGGCGATGATCTGCCAGTCGTAATTGATGGAATGGAACCACACCGAATGCCCGTCGAACAGCAGCGTCACTACATTGGCCAGCGTACAAGGCCCGAGACAACCGCCTTTGGTCATATGCACCACATTCCGCAGCTTCCTCCGCAACCATTCATTTTTATACAATTCCACTGGAATAGGCGCATATCCCCTATCCACCCGACCGCAGCAGCAGGCATTATAACAATAGGAAAGGTGCCCCCGTCGCTGAACGAGATTGATGGCTTTTCCGTCGGACCGGGTAACACGTTGACGTTTCATAATGGGCTGTCGGCTGTCGGCAATCCGCTTAAAGTGGGGGGATTACTCTTGCCCTGTTGGATTAAATGGCTGATGAATTCGGGTTTGTCTCCCCAGTAAAAATGTGCATAAGTGGCAAAAGTGTTTTGTGCGCGGAACAAGCTGGTATCCACCGGAACACCCTTTGCATTGCTGAACAGCGCAGGTTCGGTCGCCGCGCCGTCGTCTGCCAAAGTAGAATAGTGAAATTCATGGCCATTGATTTCCAGCCCGTTCCAGTTCATCCTGCGGTAACCCAGGGTCATCCGAGTTTGTTTCAGTGACGTCCGGACGTTTAGTACATCTGTCATTTCAAAGCAATCGCCATGATGATCCGTAATACTTTTGCCCAGATACATCAATCCTCCGCATTCGGCAAAGGCAACACCTCCATTCTTGCAATAGTGTGCGATGGCGTGCAACATAGATGTATTTTTTGAGAGTTCAGCTGCAAAAAGCTCCGGGTAACCGCCCGGCAAGTACAGCAGGTCCGTCTCAGGCAAATGCCGGTCATGCAACGGGCTGAACCATTCAACCTGCCCCATCGATTTCAGCACCCAGATATTTTCATGGTATAAAAAAGAAAATGCCTCATCCCGGGCGACCGCAATCCGGAGCGGACTAGTGGTAACCTGTTGCGGCATAACGTGGCCTGAAATGACCGGCCGGTCGGTTTTTCCGGTGATTTCGATCAGCCGGTCGACGTCAATGGTTTTGGGAATAATCTCGGCCAGCTTGCTGATAATGGCCTCGTAGTCGGTATCGGGAGAAATGTGCAGCCCCAGATGCCGGGAAGGTATCACCAGGTCCTGATTTTTAGGTAAATAACCCAATGGCTCTATGCCCGCATCTTCGCAAGCCTCTTTCAAAAACCGGTAATGGGATTCGGTATTGACGAAATTGAAAATGACGCCGGCCACGCGTACCCTCGGATCGAAACGGCTGAAACCGTAAATGAGCGGTGCGGCCGAATAAGCCATCGACTGAGCCGAAACGACCAATATGACCGGAATATCCAGCAAAGCCGCGATCTCCGCACTGCTCCCCTTCATCCTGTCGGCTCCGTCAAACAGCCCCATTACCCCTTCCGCTACCGCCACATCCGCCACACCCGCATACCTATCAAACAGGGCCTTTGCATGAGTGCCCGAAGCCATAAATGTATCCAGATTGACTCCCGGCGTGTAAGCGGCGGCAGTGTGATGGATGGTGTCGATATAATCCGGGCCGCATTTAAATGGCTGCACCCGGTGCCCCCGGTTTCTCAGCGCTCGCAACAAACCCAGCGTCAGGGTAGTCTTGCCTGCGTTACTCGAAGGAGCTGAAATGAGGAATGCTGACTGCATGGCGAAGAGGGTTATTGTTAGCTGTTACTTCTGGATCATGATCCCTGTTTTGATTACGGGAAAAACAAAACAGGCATTTACCGCAACCTTCTATCGGGCAAAAACCGCATTATTTGCCCTGTAAGCCGGAACGGTTCGAAGTTCTGAACATCATCCACAACAACGCAACCCTCCCGGGCCCGGGCGCTCAGAAACTCAGTATCTGAAAGCCCGCGCATCCGTTATGTCAGTATGCAGCAAAAGAAAAGAAAGGCATCACCGGAGCATCGCCACCGGCGGTCGGGAGAAACCCCGCCCACATCCAAACCAGACCCTGCCTCAAACCGCGAAAGCATTGTCAACATCAAAGGCGGGTGCTCTGGCTTGGGGATCAATTTTGAATGAGTGAATTTGAATGAGTGAATTTTGAATGAGTGAATGTTTGACCGGGTTCCGGATATATGTAAATGAGAAATATTCAGTCATTCACTCATTCACTCATTCACACATTCACTCATTCACACATTCACACATTCAAAATTGAACCTCCCCTTACAGTTGCGCGACAGCTCGTGATTTTCACACGATTCCCCCGGAATGCATTGAAATGCAATACCTTTTTCTGTTATAGAAGTATGTTAAAGAACTTGTTGGACGGCAAAGTTAGGTTTAATCATCCGGTTTTCTGGTTTTACTCCATCAAAAAAAGCTAGCTTTGTACATTCATTGGTTTACGCCCAGCGCGTGATTAAAAGGGAATCCGGTGCAATTCCGGAGCAGTACCCGCTGCTGTAAGTTCAAAAACATCGCTCTTGCAAGATGTCACTTTGGGAATTAATGAGTGAATGAGGCAATGAGTGAATGAGTGAATAGTTTAGTATCTGTAAATTCACTCACTCACACATTCAAAATTCACTCATTCCATGGGAAGGCGCAAGGGCTTGGACGAGCCAGAAGACCTGCCGTTGAACAATCCGGTTTTGCTTTCGGGAAGAAAGGCAAGAGGACATCAACGCAGGTGCACGCAACCTGTGCCTCCTTCTGCATTCTCCCATAAGTTATCTTTTAATTTATGTGGAAATCCAAATGATTCATTATCTGCTCATTGACTCGCTGTTACTCGGCGTACAACATTCATTCGAACCCGACCACATGGCGGCGGTATCGGTACTGGCAACCGATGACAGTAAAAGTCCCGCTCAACGTTGGAAGCTGATATGGCGGTCCTCGCACTGGGCGCTGGGCCATTCGCTTACGTTAATTCTGTTTGCCGTACTGGTACTCCTGCTCAAATCGACGCTTTCGTTGCAGGTTGCCGGAAAAGTGGAACTGCTTGTGGGGCCGCTGATGATCTGGCTGGGCGTGCTGGCTATCCGGCGAAACTTCAAAAAGAAGGTTTATGTAGCTGATGATCCGAAGGTGAGTCGCTCATTCTGGGTAGGCATGGTTCATGGGCTTGCAGGCACGGGAGGGGCATGCGCAGTAGCGTTAACGCTCGCCGCCAGCGATGCCATGACGGCCGTCTGGATCATCATTCTCCAGAGCGCGGGCATCATCCTCTCCATGTCGGCTTACGGCTATTTCTTCGCCTTTTCGATCAGCCGATTCGCCGGCAAGCGCGAACGTTTTCTGACAGTCGTCAACTACCTCGTCGGCACATTCTCTATCCTCATCGGCGCAGTGACTTTGTACGAATCATTTCAATTTTAACAATGCATATTACTTTTTACCAATTCTTCCGGGCATCTTCCGCCGGGGCTTTATTGTCCTTATTTTTTGCCATTCCCGCATCTGCGCAGGAAAACGCCCCCGATTCCACCCATTACAAGCAACTGGATGATGTAGTTGTTACCGCGACAAGATTTGAAACCCAAAAAGAACAAATTCCACAGAAGCTCACGCTGATCACCAGGGAAGATATCCGGATGACCCCATCCACCGACCTCACCGACATTGTCCGAAAAACTGCCGCTGTTGATGTAATTCAATATCCGAATCTTTCGTCCGGCATCGGGATAAGGGGCTTCCGGCCCCAGTTTTCCGGCTTGAATCAACGAACGTTGCTGCTAATCGATGGCCGGCCCGCAGGAGCCACTAATCTTTCCCAGATCAACCTCAACGGCATCGAGCGTATCGAGGTCCTCAAAGGGCCTGCCTCTTCGCTCTATGGCTCGCAGGCCATGGGCGGAGTGATCAATGTGATTACGCAGCGGTCCAAAGGTCAGCCGGCTGGTAATGCATTCCTGGAATACGGCAGTTTTAAAACCATTCAGGCAGGCCTCAATACCGGTGGCAACATCACCCCAAAACTCGATTACGACCTTTCGTTCAACTATCTCGAAAGGTCCAAAGACTACCGGATCGGAAAGGACAACTGGCTGAGGAATGCATTCGGATATGAACATGCACTAAAAAACTACACCGACCGCCCCGTCGCCGAGACCGACGAGACGGTTGGCGACGGCGACCGGCGACCGTTTACCAAACTGCATTACTTTTCCGGTTCGCTGCGACTGGGCTACCAGATCAACGACCATTGGCGGGTGGATGTGCGCGGAGAACAATTCCAGGCGAAAGATGTAGAGTCGCCCGGAGAACTGTCATCAGGAAGCACCGAAGCCAGTACCAAAGATGTAGACCGGCAGGCGCTGGATGTTTCTTTAACCGGGCAGATTGGCAGGCATAGTCCGAGCGTGAAAGTTTTTACCTCCGAAGAAAATACCAAAAATTACACGCAAAACGTGTCTGGAAAGGCTGTTATCCCGTTCCGGTCGGCGCAGGGGCACAATGCGTGGAAAGGTATTCAGGTGAAGGATGTCTGGAAACTGGGCCGCCATTCTGTGATATTGGGTTACGATTATCTCAACGCTTCGACCAAAAGCCGCCGTTGGGCGAACGACACTACCGAGCGCGGCCCTACCCAACCGGCATACGCACTGGTTTCCAGCGCTTTCTTCGGCCAGGCATTGCTCCGTTTTGGAAAAATAACGGTACAACCCGGCATCCGCCTCGATCACATAACATTTGACGTGCGGGAAACCGCCTTGCTTCCGACTTATAAGGCGGGTAAAAAAACCAATCCGTTCACTAGTCCCAGCCTGGGCATTACGTACGAGTTGGTGCCTTCACTGCGGGTGAAGGCTAATGTCGGCAGGGCATTTGTGACTACCGATGCGTACAGTGTAGCAGGATACAACGAGATTCGCGACTCCAAAGGCCGCATTGCGGTGACAGCCGGCAACCCGGATCTGAAAAATGAAAGCAGCGTCAGCATGGACCTCGGACTGGATTTCAATAAACCTAAAACGGGCTTTGCTGCCAGTGTTACATTTTACAATACGCAGGTAGACAACCGCATTGCGAAAATTATCAAAGTCGTCAACGAGTCACTGAGCAATGGGGACGTGATTACATCCCGGGCCACGTTCGTCAATGCAGCCGATGCAGAAATCACGGGCCTGGAAACCGAAGTATCTTATGATTTCGGAGCTTCGGCGGATTATCGCTATGCGCTCAAAGTATTCTGGAACGGCAATTCAATAATCAAAGCTAGAGAGCTTATCGTGGGCACCGATGCCTCGGAGGTGGAGCGCGACATCCAGAATGTGGCCCGCAATACGTTTAATTACGGAGTCAGTTACGACAACCTGAAATGGCTGCAAATCAGGCTATCGGGACGATCGATCGGGACACGAAAAGACATTGACTACACGGATCCGATCAATCCGGAAATCGAATATCCGAAATACATGGTTCTGGATTTCACCGCTCAATTCAAAATCGCGGGAGGCCACACCATCGCGCTGAAACTGAACAATATTACCGACGAAAATTATTACGAAAAGCGGGGATATAACTTACCGGGAAGAGCATTATCCGTGCGATATGTGAAGAATTTCTGATGTAAAAAGAAAGCCTATTCAGTCTGATTGACCGAATGGGCTTTCTCCTTTTCAAGCTGAACCTTACGGGCCATTACCCAGTCGCTCATCTTGCGAACCTCCTCGTCCGACGTAGGTCCCGTCCAAGTCATCAAAGGGCCAAGTACATCGCTCTCATCCAGGATAGCCTCCTCCGCCTTGCTACTCGTTGTAGTTGCTTTCATATTTAAATTTAAGGCTTTTAGAAGAATAAATCAATTAAAGTTTGAGCCTCCCTTGGTTCTACAACCATTCTCAGGCCAAAAACCTGCCTGGCCCCCAGCCGTCGGTAATATGGCATTAATTTATTCTTGGCATTAAAACAAATGAAGCCTCCGAAACCTTCATCCGTCGATACCTTGCAACATAATGCCACCATCGCTTTTCCAACACCATTATAGACAGGGCTACCTCGTTTATTCTGATTGTGGATTTCCATATTTGCGCATTCCAGTACCCCTGGCGTTCGCCTGAACCCAACTAAGCCTTGAATAGTCGAGTCCTGTTTGCATGCTTGAAGTTTGTACACATGATAATCTTTGAGAAGTGTAGTGAAATCAAAATAGAAACATTCTCTGCAACTTCGTAATTCCTGTACGTCAACGACGGAGGCAATAGCATTCACTTTCTCACCCGTGCCATTGAAAGTAAATGCTGATTTCAGTGTGTATAGTTGTTTCATAAGCCAAAAATACCACAAACGGCCACAACAAAAACACTCCGTTGCGACCGTTTGATAATCAGTACTTATCCCACCAGTTCTTAGCCGCTTTACTGTTTCGTCCCCCAAACTTTTCCAACGCCGTCCGGTAATGCGCACCGTTCAGCGACGCTTCCACGAGCGGGTAGCTCATGCGTGTTGACACGTCCGTTAAATCCGGGTCGAGCGAACCATCGGCGGGTAGCGCGAAAATGGCCTTGCCCGTATTAGGATCCTTGAAATCCAGGCGAAGGCGTTCCAGCCAGCCCTGCATGCCCTGCGTATACATCGCAATCCATTTCTGAGAGCCAATGCAGTCCTTCCATTTGGCAGCGTTATAAGGCACCTTTTTGAGATAGGCGGCTATATTTTCATCGCGTATGCCCGCGAAACGCATCGATGCAGCAACCCCTTCCTGGTAATATTGGTCGGCAGTTCCTGTCAGCCCGACTTTCAGGCCCCGTGCGATAATCTCAGCCAGCATAAACCTGACCTCCGCCAGATCGAGCCAGATCGTCGGTGCCGTGGCTCCGACAGCGTAACCCGCGGGCAAGCTCACCAGCGAGGGATCCCCGTTGGAGCTCGCCTCGCTGTTTTCCAGTCCATAGGTCTCACCCACATAGTCGCTGGTGTTCAGCAGGGGCTCGGCGAAAACGGGCAGCCTTGGGTCGTCATAGAGTTTGAGATAATCGATGAATGGCTTGGACATTGAAAAATCGGCCCGGACTTTAAATGCCTGGTTCATCGGATTGTTATTCGGCGGGGACGGCAGCCAGCGGAATAGAGCGCTTTCATCCTGACTGTCGATAATGCCCCCATTCGCCGGATCCAGCGCTTTTTTAATGGCGTCGGTAGCTTCGGCAGGTTTTGCATCAATCATCCGCAATGCGATCCGCAGCCTCAACGAATTGGCAAACCGTTTCCATGCATTCACATCGCCTCCGTACACCACATCCCCGGTCGCATAGCTCGGCTGCGCAGGATCGAGCAGCTTCACCTGAGCATCCAGCGTGGCCAGCAGTGCCGCATACACATCCTCCCCGCTGTTATAAGCAGGCGTAACGTCATCCGGATTCAAGGCTTCGGCGTAAGGAATGGGTCCGCCGTAAATGTCGGTCAGGAAATGGTAGGTATAGGCCTTCATGATCTCCGAAATAACGATCCTGTTCTGATATCCGGGCCATTGGGATTCCCGTTCTACCTTCTGGGATTCCTGCAATTCGTTGAGCACATCTGCATAGAAGGTGGTCCACATGATCAGGTTAACGTTCTCCCGGATCTGGTACCGGCTCTCGTCGGAGTAGTAGGTCGACGACCAGTACTGCGCGTAATACATTCCGAAACGACCATTGTTCCATTCGTCGGTGATGTTCGTGGAGAAATTGTATTGCGCATTGGTAAGCAGCTGCGAGGACGTCGCATGCTCGGCACTGTTCGGGTCTTTATTCATTTCCTCAAAACCATCGGTACAAGCCAGCACCGACGTAAGAATGAATGCGGATGAGATATTTCTGATGCTTTTCATAGCTGTTTTCAATTTTAAAATCCGAAAGAAACGTTTACGCCCATCGAACGGACCGAGGGTAACGCGCCTCCTTCAAGACCTTGCCAGTTGGTGATGGAATTGGTGATATTGGTAGGATCAACGTGTTTGGAATTCGACTTCATCAGCCACAGGTTACGCCCCACCACCGACAGCCTGACTTTGCTGAACGGCGTTTTGGAAACGATCCCTGCGGGCAAATTGTAGCCCAAACTCACTTCGCGGAGATAAATGAAGCTGGCATCGATCACGTCGATCGAGTTGATATTGTAGCCACCATTCCCGTTGCTGCTGTAATGCTGACGGGCAGTGATCACGACGTCATTCGGCGTGCCGTCCTGTTTGACGCCCTCGGCAATTACACCGTCCTCGCGGATATTGCCGGTAGCCGTCTCTTCCAGAATACCCGTTTCCCGCCCAAACATCTGGGTGGTCGAAAAGAAGCTACCTCCCTTCTGAAAATCGATTAATGCGGAGAAATTAAAGCCTTTGTAACGGAACGCGTTGATCAGCCCGCCCGTAAAGGACGGCAGCACCGAGCCCAGCACCACCTGATCGTCCGAGCGCAGATAAATGCCATCCTCATTCACGACTTTCTGTCCCTTTTCATTGTATACAAAATCATAGCCGACAATAGATCCGAACGATTCTCCTTCCCGCGCTTCCAGCTGCACGGCAAAGGACGCATTAGTCAGAAACATCGTTTTCTGATCAGGCATCAGCCGCGCGATCTTGTTACTGTTCCGCGCCCAGTTGAGCGTAACATCCCATTTAAAGTTCTCCGTCGAAACCGGTGTGGCATTCAAACTGATCTCGACACCTTTGTTTTCTACCAAACCGGCATTGATGTATTTGTAAGCGGCGCCCGTGGCAGCCGAGCGGCTGAGCGGGATGATCTGGTTCCGGGTGCGGCGATTATAATAAGACAAATTCACGCCGAGCCGGTTATTCAGGACTTTAAATTCAGTTCCAAATTCATATTCCGAAGTGATTTCCGGCTTCAAATCCGGGTTGGGCAGGGTGTTCGGCACCGATACTCTGGAATCGGAACCAAATGGCTGATACAGCTGATATGCCAGCACGGTGTTATAGGGATCGGTGTCGTTTCCTACCTGCGCGATCGCCGCACGCAGTTTCAGGAAATTCAGCCAGTTGGCCTCAATCAGGTTCGAAGCGATCCAGGAAAGCGACCCGGACGGGTAAAAGTAAGAGTTGTGCTTCACCGGAAGGGCCGACGACCAGTCATTCCGCGCCCCCAAATCCAGGAAGAGCATATCCTTGTAACCCAACGAAGAACTCGCGAACACCGAATTGATCCGCTTCCTGGTCTTGAAATCCGTAATATCGGGACGTCCCATGGAAGCTTCCAGGCTGAAAACATCCGAGCTGAGCCCATCCACCGTCTTGGATATCAATGTAGAACCGGTGCGGGACATGCGGTTGACCCCGAGGTTGGCTTGGAGCGAAAAGTCTTTGGAAAGCACCTTATTGTAGGTAAGCAGCCCCTGAAAGTTATTTTCCAGGTGCCCGTACTTGCTCAGCCAATACAGTGGTGTGTACTGTGAACCGATCGCCACGCGTTCCTCCTGGGTTTCGAAGTAGGTATCAGTCATGTACTTTATTTCGGCCGTCAGCCCCTCGGCCAGTTTGTAGTTCGCTGCCAGGTTCCCGAACAAGCGTGTCCGGCCATCGGACTGGTAATTTTTGTGCCTTACCCAATAAGGATTGTTGGAATATCTGGGTGTGGGATTAAACCATGAGGTCCGGTTCCAACTGAGCTGAGTGCCATCGGGGAGCTCGTACTCCTTCATTTTATTGAAATCGACCTGCCGCTGGCCCCATTGTGTGAACTGGACCATCACATTCGATCCGTCGTCGCCGTAGCCAGTCCCGGGCCTGCCTTTTGCCGAGTGGGTCACGAAATTAGCCGCGCCGGAGATCGTCAGGTTTTTGATCGCTTCGTAGCTGCCATTGATACTTGCATTATGCCGTGTCAGCCTGGAATTGGGCAGGATGTATTTCTGGTTCAGGTTTGAATAGGAAATGCGGTAAGATCCCTTGTCATTCGATCCGTCGAGGGAAACGTTGTGGTTAAATGTGGACCCGGTTTCAAAGAAACTTTTGATATTATCGGGCTGCGCCTCCCAGGGGACCACTTTCCCGAAATCAGGGTTTTTACTGTCTTTGTCCCAACTCCAGTATGGGCGGTAAAGCTGTCCCTCGAATTTCGGCCCCCAGGATTCGTCGGTCGCATATTGCGGCATCAGATCATAGCGCCCCAGCCCATCGTTGTCGTCATAGCTTCCCCTGCGATCGTCGGGAAAAGCCTCCGGACTATCATTGTAATAGAGCTTCTGAAAGCGATATCCGCCTCCGTACTTGTTCTGGTAGCGCGGCAATTTGTATACCTTATCGACATTATAGCCAAATGAATAGCTCAGATTCGGTTTTCGCGACTTCCCGCCCTTCTTGGTCGTCACCACGATCACCCCATTAGAGCCCCGGCTTCCGTACAATGCGGTCGCCGCCGCACCTTTGAGCACCATCACATTCTCGACATCGTTGGGGTTCAGGTCCTGAATGGAGTTTCCGTAGTCATAACCACCCGAGCCGCGCTGCTGGTCGGCAGAGTTTGTATTGCGGTTTTCCATGGGCATACCATCCACTACAAAAAGCGGGTTGTTGTTCCCGTAGATCGATGTGATGCCACGGATATTGATCTTCGCCGAACCGCCCATCGCACCCGGGCTACCTGCGACCTGCACGCCCGCTAATTTACCGGACAGCGAGTTGACCAGGTTGGTCTCCCTTACATTGCTCAGTTCGGAACCGTCGATCTTCTGGGCCCCGAAGCCCAGCGATTTCTCCTCCCGGCGGATCCCCAACGCCGTGACTACCACTTCGCCCAGTTGCCTGGTATCCTGCGCGAGTGAAATATCCAGCCGGGACCGGGTCCCCACCTTTACCTCCTGCGTTTCAAAACCGATATAACTGAAAACCAGCACGACGCTATCGCTGCCCACCCTGATCGAATACTCCCCGTTTCCATTGGTTTGCGTCCCGGTATTCGCGTCCCTCACTTTGATGTTCACCCCGGCCAGTCCGGTTCCGTCGTCTTTCGCGGTCACCACCCCGGTGACGGCCCGCTCCTGGGCTGCGGTGTGCATCGCGGCGAGCAACAGCACACATAATAATGGATAGCTATTTTTCATGGTCATTATGGATTGGTTGAAAATGCGGATCGGGTTGCCAGACAGCCGCCGGGCAGTTACAATTTGGGAGGGCAATGGTCTTGAACGGGCATAACGCTTCTGTTCACCGGATGCGGAGCCGGTGTCAAATGGTCACGGATAGCGCCTAACGAAACAGGCAGACCTGATCGGCTACGATTTTCCAGCCTTCCGGCCGGTGCTGCCAGATTCTGACGAAGAAGCCGTCGGTTATTTCCTGCCTGGCGCTGCCGGTCGCCTTAACCTGACCGAAGCAATAGGCAAGATCCCCCGCTTTGGAAATCCCCTGTCCGCCCCTGGTAAATTGGTATGATCTGATATTTTGCTCACCGAGCGTGCGGAGCGCGTGCGCTTTGTTACGCCCGAAAGAGCTGTTATTTCTCAACAACACTACTTCTCCTGCAAGAAAGCGATTGTAAGCTCCGCTCATGTCACCGGCGGCGGTTTTTGAAAAATTATCTTCCTCGATCCATACATCGCCGGGATGTCCGCCGACGGGCGCAAACGGGAGAATGTAGTCATAACCCGTATTGCTTTCTGGTTCGGCATCGCGCCGGAATGCTTCTGTGTGGTCTTTGGTATGAAAGGCTCCTCCGTCGAGTAAGACCTTGAATTTCCCCTGAGTATTCTTTTTCCATATCGAAAAAAAATAGCCTGAACTCAATGCCTGCTGCCCCTTTTCTGCAAAATACTGGTAAGGACCGGAGGTAAAACCCAGGTCACCGGACACCGAAACGTGCGCAATGACCGGGTACCAGCTCAGGAAATCATTGCCGGTAACCTTGCCATACTCGGCCATCCCGTTGACGGCGACTCCCTTGGTAAAAACAACGCCGGAGCTATCCAGATAGGCTAAAAAAGCGCCGGCAATCCCGGTTTCGCTCACCGTGGCTGCAAATGCTTTTTCTGTTTGGATCAACAAGCTCAGATCCGGATCGATCTGCTGTGACCTTACCGTATATACGCAACCCACATACACCAACAGGAAAGCACCCCATATCCGGAGCGATCGCCTCGCGACGTCATGCGCATTGGTTTGTGCAGGCCAGTACATACAGTTCGTTCAGTTAGGAGTTATCGTACAATGATACAGCATCTTATGGAGAATATAAAGATATAAAAAACGGCTGTCGACGAACAACCGAAAGCATCTGCGAAATGCATTTGTAGAATATAAACGACGAAAAACTACTTCATTTCGCCTTTCATCGGATTGTGCCCCGTCAGGCTGCTTGTGGTTTCATTTGTTGGAAAAAAATCCCTTTTGAATCAGTGTTCACCAGGGTATCATAAATCATCCCGTCCCCAGTTACCGAGGGCGGGATGATGTGCTTTTCAGGAAACGATCAGAATTCGATCTGGCCGCGGATCTCGCCTGCCGGATAGATAATATTGTGAATGTTAAAATAATAGAGGCCATTGAGCAGCTCAGCCTCCTTGATCTTCACCCCGTCGACCATCACCGAATTGGAATATTCTCCGGAGAGTGTCTTGGGGAAGTTGGTAAAGAAGTCGTGCTGAATGCCCGCATTAGCGCCTTTCGCTGCGGTCCCGTGAATATGGGAGCCCGTTGGTACACTGGTGAGATCTTTCCATTTGATGAAATAGCTCAGCAGGTGAGTCGACTTGTTATACATGACGTCCACCGTGCCCCAGGCATTGGTCATAATTCCCGGAACCTGCTGCGAACCGGTGAGCGGCAGGCCTTTCTTCACTACAATATGAGGCTGGTCATAAAATTCGATCTGCCCGCGGATCTCACCGCCCGAGTTGAGGGTCGTATGAATGTTGAAGTAGTACATCCCGTTGAGCAGATCCGTTTCATTGATACTCGTGCCGTCCACCAGCACGGAGGATGAGTAGGAGCCGGACGGTGTTTTCGGGATCTGGTTGAAAAAATCGAATTTGATACCGGCATTGCTTCCGCGTGCGGCGGTCCCGTGTATGTGCGCGCCCGTCGGGTTACCCGTCAGGTTTGCCCAGTTGAGCGTGAATGTGAGCATGTGCGTGGTTTTGTTGTACGATACATCCGCCCAGCCGGTAGCACCGGTCTGCTTGGCGGGAAATTCCTGAGAACCACTCAGAGGCAATCCGTTCTGCCTTACGACATCCTGAGGAACATCGTGGTCTTCGCATCCTGAGAACAATGCAAAGAGCAGCCATACCATTCCAAATCTGCATAGAATTTTCATCATTTGGCTTGTTGGGTTGAGTTGAAGATATGTATAAACTATTCTTTTAAAATTACAATTATTTGTGCAAAGTTTCAGACCGGGAAGATCAATAAACCATTAATAAATAGTGAATTATGTACACAGTGCGTTTCCTCTACTTTTTGGTCCGTTGGTCGATATAATTTCGTTCGACGGATTCTTTTATCTTCATTTACCCTACTATCTTAATCCGCGCTTATGGCTGCCCCATTTCTCGAAAAACAGGTAAGGTTTCCCTTATCGAACAGGACCGTCACCGTCAAATATGCATTGGTCCATGCGGGCTACTGGCTGCTGGTAACCGGCTTTTTTCTGTATGAGAAGCGCTACCTCATTTATAAGGCAAGCCTCAATTACTTCGCCATTTGCGTCATCGGCCGGATAGCACTGCTGATCGCGATCGCATATCTTAACCTGCATTACTTTTTGCCCCGATACCTCTCCCACAAACGGTATCTGAAATATTTCGGAATGGTGCTGCTGTCGATCATCGGTTACCTGCTGGTCCAATGCCTTTTTGACTACTACTTATACGGCTATGTGATCGGACCGATGCGAAACAGCAACTGGATCGAGTCGGTTTCCTACAACTTTTTCAGCACACTCTGGTATCTGGCATTGATGGTAGCTCTGAAGCTGAGCATCGACTGGTACGAGCAGCAGCGCATTCTGCAAAAAATCGTGGTGGAGAAACTGAATGCCGAGGTCAATTTTCTGCGCTCGCAGGTGAATCCTCATTTTCTTTTCAATATCCTGAACAACCTGTACGCGCTGACGTTGAAAAAATCGGATCTGGCACCGGAGGTCGTGCTCAAATTATCCGAAATGATGGAGTACATGCTCTATGACAGTGATAACAGTACCGTTTCGCTTGACAGGGAGATCAGCTACCTCCACAATTATATCGAGCTCGAACGGATCCGCTACGACAATAATCCCGACATATCACTCGACGTCGCAGGTGAAACCGACGGCAAGGAAATCGCTCCGCTGCTGCTTTTACCACTGCTCGAAAATGCATTCAAGCATGGCGTCGGCAGGAAGTCGGAAAAAAGCTGGCTGCATGGGAAAATTCTCGTTGGTCCTTCAGCGCTTGAAGTGACGATCGAAAACGGCAAACCGGCTGCTTCCGGCAAAGAAACCAAAGGCGGTATCGGACTTACCAATCTCCGCCAGCGACTCGAACTTCTCTACCCCTCCCGCCACAGTCTGCGGATCGACGATCAGCAGGAACGTTTTACGGTATTCATGAAAATCAATCTTGTCAATACTTAACCCCATTCTGCCATGAAAACATCCCGGTTGCTTCCATTCCTTTTCCTGATAATGCTCTTGTGCCCTGGCTACAAGCCATCTCCCGAACGCGAAATATTCGTCGGAGCCACGCCCTGCGATCCGGTTGCCCGTCACCTGCTGTCGATTCCCATGGAGATGCAGTGTGAAATGATCAAATGGAAGATAGCTTTACAGCGTCATCCCCGCGACCAAAATCCAACGCGCTTCACATTGCAATACACTTATGGAATGACGAAACCCGGCACTCAGGGATTTGCCAACGACGGCGTTTCCAAAGAGATCAATGGGGAGTGGCACGCCGAAAAAAATGCCGGGAAAGCGCCGGGGGGAGCTGTTTTCGTGCTCAAATCCCAGTCGAAGACGCCGATCCGGCTGCTACGGCTGGACGACCGGCTACTGCATTTGCTGGATCTTGAAGGCAAACTGATGATCGGCAATGCGGGATTCAGTTACACTTTCAATCGTTCCACCGGAATCTGAACATTTAAATCCATTAGCCATGAAAACCTTATTCCTGGTCGTAGCGAGTATCATTTCGTTCCAGATCGCTGTTGCGCAACAAGCACAGCTTTCCAATGTTCCATCCAAAACCACCACCCGGCTGCCTGTCGCCGAAGGCCCCAAAGTTTGGGGCGTCTTTCACGGACGCGTGCCGTGCCAGGCAATCGCGAAAGTGCTGCATTTGCAGGTGGAAGCCAACTGTGAAAAGGTAAAATGGGGCTTCACATTCTTCATTGACCCTGCCACCAAACAGCCCGCAACTTATCTCTGGGAAGGATCTTTTTACCGCGAAAAGGCTCGTACAGGCAAGTGGGCAATTGTTCGGGGCATTTCCGGCAACCCCGACGCCACCGTGATCGTACTCGACCCCGACCAGCCGGAAAAATCGCTGATGTTTCTGAAAGGCGACGAAAATGTGTTATTTGTACTGGACAACTCCCGAAAACTGATGATGGGCGACGACTATGTGAGCTATACTTTCAACCGTGTCGTGAACTGACCCTACCCACAACGTATGCTACAATGCATAATCATAGACGATGAACCGCTCGCCAGGGAAATTCTGGAAGGATACCTGCATCGGTCGGGGATTGCAGGCGGCATTGTACAGTTCGGGAGTGCGCTGGACGCGCTCGCGTACATGGAAGAAAAAGGGCCTGATGCAGGGCCCGACGTGTTGTTCCTGGATATTGAAATGCCGGAAATGAACGGCATAACATTTCTGAAATCCATGTCGCACCCGCCGGTGACCGTCTTTACGACCGCCTACCGCGACTATGCATTCGAAGGGTATGAGCTGGGTGTAATAGATTTCCTGCTCAAACCCATTTCCTACGTACGTTTTTTGCAGGCGGTTGAAAAGGTGCGGGATTTCCTGCAATTGAAAGAGCAAAACACCAATCTGGAACAGCAGGTCACCGAAGAAAAGCCGGATTTTATTTTTGTCAAAAGCGGAGTCCAGCGCGTCAGGCTTGCATTCGACGACATTACGCATATACAGGGACTCAAAGATTACGCGATCATTCATACCGGCTCGAATAAAGTCGTGATCAAAGGATCGGTGAAAGCCATGCTGGATATATTTCCCTCGTCAAGATTTATAAGGGTTCACAAATCGTTCATCGTGTCCATTGACAAAATTAGGCGTATCGAACGCAACCGCATCATCTGGGGTGTACACCAGATCCCAATCGGAAGGAATTATAAGGAGGAAGTGCTAAAAATATGCATGGGATAATGCAAAATAAGGCAGCTTGTGTCAGCAATGACGATCTCAAATTCTTTCTGCATCGGCAATGATTTCCGAAACCGGATAGTTCACAAGCGATACGCCGTATTCGCCCAATAACTCAGCAAAAGTTCTTTTGGTTAACCCGGCCATTTCAGCTGCCTGACCTAACGACAGCTTTCCGGACTCATATAGCTTGGCGGCAATGAATCAGATGGTATCGTTCTGAAATTCTCCTAAGCTGTCCGGAACTTGTAGGGTGATCGTTGTCATGTTGGTAAAAATACGAAATTGTCAGAAGAGTTAAAACAGGAAAGTATGATGCCCGGCCATTGGCGGAACAGCTGAAACACGCTATTTTTACCCCTTCATTCAAAACCCCTGGCATGGACATTTTTTACTTCCCGGATTCGCCTTTCGAGGTGCAGCTTTGTTTTGGTCAGGTGATCCGGGATTTGGAAAAGACTGCGAACGATCCATCCAATCCACTGGCGGCCCAGCAACGGGCATTGCTGGAAAAGGCGGCCCAGTTTCCCGAGCTTCGGCAAGGTATTACCAATGTATCGCAGGTTACCGGCAATGCGGAACTGATCAGCCGGCTCCTGGCACCCTATTTTCCCGAGGCATTGACCAAAAACGAAATCAAGGCGATCGGACTGCCCTATTCCGGATTCCTGTTCAACCACTCGGAACGGTTCAGGACCATTCTGGATACCGCGGGACCGGATTTTGATTTCAGCATCCGTGATTTCAGTGAGCATCAGTTCTATGTGATGAGCTGCTGCCTGATCTTGCAGGAGCACTACAATGTAAGGATCGATTTTACCAAACCATTTTTCTACGACATTCCGGCTGCAAACGGCATCACCAGGCATTACAGGGTTCTCTACAATGCCGATTTCCTCGATATCATCGCCACCGAAAACTCGCTGCCGATCAATGCGGAGGATATCGATCTGCTGATCGACAATTACGATGACCTGGAACTTTGGAAATCCAAATTCCCACCCAACAGCTGGCTGATTCAGGGCTTTGGCATCATGAGCCTTATCGACGTGACCGTGGAAACGGCCGCGTCATTACTGAAAGAAAAACTGCTGGGAATCCGGTCGCCCGGGTTCAGGCAAAGTATTAATTCCATATTCCGGTCGATTTACCGCATTCCCGACATCGAGGTAGGGTTTACGGTTTTCAATCAGGAAGAGGGCCGTTTCAGTCCGGATACTTTCGGGCAGCAGCTGCCCAGTTTCATCCTGCGCGAGCACAAGCACGAGGACGTCCGCACGATGCTGTGCCCCGACTCTTACCAAACGTTGATCGACAAAAAGGTATTTTTCATTATTTCAAACGCGGCCGACTACCTCCACGCGAATCCGGGAAACATGCTGGCACGCAACTTCACCTCCCAGCAGATAGGTAGTTTTATCCTTGCGCCCGTGGTGAAGAACGATTTCCTGTACGGCATAATGGAGGTCGTTTCGCCAAATCCAAAGGCTCTCAACAGCATTAATGCACGCAAACTGGAAGTGGTGCTGCCCTTTTTGACCGACACAATCGAAAGACTGGCCTCCGAATTGCAAAACCAGATACAGGCCGTTATTCAGGAAAAATTCACCACTATTCATAACAGCGTTTACTGGAAGTTTAATGCCGAAGCCAGAAAACTGATCCACTACCGGCAGCTGGGAGAGGATTATGAGCTGAATGAGGTGACTTTCCCGGAAGTACACCCCATGTACGGGCAAATCGACGTCAAAGGGTCCTCGGAAGCGCGGAATACCAGTGTACAGCAGGACCTGAACCGGCAGCTGAACGCAGCCATGACATTGCTCGAAACGATTGACAGGCAGCCGCTGTTCACCGATCTGTTCCAGGAAGACCGACGTCAGCTGAGTACTTACCTCACAGACCTCTCCATTCCGCTGCGGGCAAGTACGGAGCAGTATGTAAGCAGTTTTCTTGAAAACAGGGTTCATCCCAAGCTACGTGAGATCGGCGATCCGGAACCCGCCCGGCTGATCCGGGAATATCTGAATGCCAGCGACAAAGCCACCGGGGCATTTCACCACGCGCGGCGGAAGTACGAAAAGACTATCTCGATGATCAACGAGGCGATGGCCCGCATCATCGACGACGGGCAGGCTGAGGCACAGGAAATTTTTCCGCATTACTTCGAACGGTTTAAAAGCGACGGCATCGAACATAACCTCTATGTAGGCGCTTCCATTTCTCCCGGACGGCACTTTCACCTTGGCAAATTGCACGCGCTACGCCTGTGGCAAATCAGAACACTTTGCGAAATGGAGGTCGCCCATCACGAGATGAAACCATTTCTGCCGTATCCCCTCGAAGTGACTACCCTCATCCTCGTTTACCACGCAGCGATCGATATCCAGTTCAGGATGGATGAAAAACGATTTGATGTGTATGGCAGCTACAATGCGAGGTATGAAATCGTGAAAAAACGCATTGACAAAGCATTCGTGAGAGGTCTCAACGAACGCATCGTCCAGAGCGGCAAACTGGTGATCGTATATTCCAATCCGGCGGTCGAAAGAGAATACGAGGGCTATATCAGGCTGCTCCGGGCCGAAAACAGGGTCGCCGGTGATATCGAAAATCTCGAAGTGGAAGACCTGCAAGGCATATCCGGTCTGAAGGCGCTCCGTATCGCGCTCTTCCGCCCATAGCCGCGACGGTTGCGGACAACGCGCTGTCCGATACTGGACAGGACAGCACTCAAAAAAAGGCCTTTTCGGGCTGCATTGGCATGTTTTGCTGGGTGGTATGATTGTTGGGTCAATGGTATAACAAACGCTAACCTGTGATCTGCATGAAGCTCATTTATGATCTCCGAATTTCATTCCGGCGACTATGGACTGATAAAACCAGCGCCGTGATCAACATCCTCGGACTGGCACTGGGCATGACCTGCTGCCTTGTCATTTATGTTTTCGTCCGGTACGAACTGAGCTTCGACAACTTTCACTCCAATGCCGACCATACCTACCGGATCGTGGAGCACAGCAAAAAGGCGGATGGCATCCAGCATTGGCCCACCACCGCCTATCCACTGGCCGAGGCCATCCGGGAGAATATTCCCGGCGCCACCGTCACACAGACTGCCGGGCCATTGAGCCGGATCATCAGTTCCGTAGATAGCAAAGGGACCATTCATCGCTTCGAAGAAGGCAAGCTGATGTTCACTGATGCCCAGTATCTTAAGACTTTCGACTTTAAGAAAATCCATCCGGAGGGGATCTGGCTCGCCGGGGGACCTGAAACGGCATTTGCCCAGCCCAACTCGGTCGTGCTTACGCAGAAACTCGCTGAGCGCTATTTTGCCGAATACGCCGGAAATTTTCAAGAAATAATTGGTAAAACACTCACACTCAACAACACCGATCAATTGATCGTTTCGGCCGTTATACGCAACCCGCCAGGCAATACCAACCTGCTTTTCGAGATGCTGGTCAACTACCGGTTTTTTAAGACCAACAATGCCTACGCGACCGCCAACTGGTCGGGCAACTACCAGGGTACCACATTTGTAACGCTCGGCCCCGGCGTTCAGCCGCGGACATTCGAACGCCAACTGGAGGCGATGAAAAAGAAGTACATGAACAAGGAAGATGACACCCGCATATCCTACTTCCTGCAACCGCTGACCGAAATACACACGGAACCACTTTATGAAGATTTTCTCGGCGGCTACCTGGTGAGCCGCCAGATCCTGTGGGGCCTGTCGAGCCTGGGCGTTTTCCTGATCCTGATCGCGTCGTTCAACTTTATCAACCTCACTACGGCGCGTGCATTACGAAGGCGTAAGGAGGTAGGCGTGCGCAAGACAGTAGGCAGCACACGCATTCAGCTTTTTTTCCAATTCATCGGCGAAACCCTGATCGTCGCATCGATCGCCGGTTCCTTGTCGCTGCTCGCGATGGGCTTTTTGATCAATGGACTTAATCAGGCCCTCACGGTCATCAACCTCGACTTGCAGCCCGATGGCTTTGTATGGCTATTTAGCGCTGTACTTATTCTGCTGGTCGCATTGCTGGCCGGCTTCTATCCCGCCCTGGTGATATCGCGCTTCCAGCCGATGCAGGCCCTCAAGAATGCAATCACCCCGACCAGGAGCCGGTTCACGTTGCGTCAGGGATTGATCATCGGGCAATTTTGCATTACTTACGGCCTGCTCGTCGGCACGTTCGTTGCTTCCGGGCAGATGAATTTATTCAGGAACAAAGATCTGGGATTTGCCAAAGACGCGGTGATCGCTATCAACGGGCCCCGTAACCAGTTGATCAGCAAAATGAACGCTTTCCGGGCGCAACTTCTACAAAATCCGTCGATCCGGGAAGTGAGCTTCTCTACCGGTGCACCGATTACTAAGAACTTCTACGGGACCAATTTCAGGCTCAAATCGGAGGAACAGCCTATGGACAGGCAGGCGGAAATGAAGGTGGTTGATTTACATTACAACTCACTGTTTAACCTCAAAAACATAGCCGGACGCTGGTTCAACCCTTCCAACATCGTTCCCGATGGTAATGCATTCAATGGCTTCGTGATCAATGAAACGATGGTAAAAATGCTGGGATTAACACCGGAAACTGCCCTGAACAAGACTTTGGTGATCAGTGAAGGAGAAGCACCGATCATCGGCGTTGTAAAGGATTTCCATAATGTATCGTTGCAGCAAGCGATCATGCCTTGCGTGATCATGTGCTGGAATACCGATTTCTACGACCAGATCCACGTGGCGGTCAATACTACCGACGGTGCCTGGCTGAATGTGGGCAGTACGCTCACCGGCATCGAAAAAGTCTGGAAAACCACTTTTCCGCAGGACGTTTACCAATACGCCTTCCTGAACGAATCGCTTGCCAAGGGTTATATGATGGAGCAACTGGTATTCGACGCATTCCGGATCTTCGCAGCCATCTCGATATTCATTTCCTGTCTGGGACTGTTCGGCCTCGCCACTTTCGCAGCACAGCAACGGACGAAAGAGATCGGTGTCAGGAAAGTACTCGGCGCTTCCGTTGCGAGCATTATGGCCTTGCTTTTCAGCGATTTTATCAAACTCATACTCATCGCCATCGTGATCGCCTCACCGATTGCCTGGTATGCGATGGAAAACTGGTTGCAGGACTTCGCCTACCGGATCGAAATGCAGTGGTGGACATTTGGCGTTTCGGGGTTACTGGCAATCGGAATTGCGCTGTTGACCGTCAGTTTCCAGAGCTTGAAAGCCGCCCTGATGAACCCGGTCAAATCATTGAAAACTGAGTAAAGATTTTACTGCTTCGAACTGAGAAGCGCTATCAATTGCAAGGCCCCGGGGTCGTTTGCATTGAGCCTGAGTATTTTTTGCGCATAACGCAATGCACCGTCGCGGTTATCCATTTGAAGGTAGGCCGAAGCAATTCTGTTCAGCAACCCAGTGTTTGTGGAATCGGCCCTCGTTCCTGCTTTAAGTGACACAACTTCCTCCGCCAGGATGCGCACGCGCGTGAGGTCCGGCCCTGATGCATTGTGCCGGATCGCATAATCCAGATACGGAAGTGCTTTTTCAGGCTGGTCTCTTTTCAGATACAGCACAAAAAGGTATCGTGCGGACTCCAAGGAAGGCGCGAGTTCGAAGGCTTTTCTAATACTGAACAGTGCGTCGTCTTCCCGGTGCATTTGTCCGCTCAGCATGGCAGACTTTATGTAATACCGCGGATCATAGGGTTGTTCCAGAATAAGGGACTCCACTACTTTCCGTGCTTCCGGGTAATCACTTTTGGCAATGTAATGGTTATAAGCCTCGCTCATAGCCTCATTCCAGCCCAGTTTTCGGTTGGCTAATGCGTAGGCGGTCTGTTCTTCAAAACTTTCGATCCTGAAAGAGTCGCGCTGCATGCTTCCCTTGAACGGCCAGCTGTTTTTAAGATTAGCCACTTTGTAGAGCCCGGCCAGTGAATCGATGCGGGGAATAGGCATTGTTTTTAAAAGTTGCCGGAATGACATTTCACGGGCAGCCTTCTCGGGTAGCAAATCATTCTTTTTCAATGCCCTGTAAAATGCCTCCGACATCAATGCATAACCCGTCAGATCCGGATGAACGTGTTCCAGTATCAGTTCCTTTCCGATGATGCCGCCAGGGGAGTTTGTCTCGAAAAGACCTTTTGTATCAACCAGATGGGCATTGGGATAGCGGGCAACAAGGTGACGGATAATGCCGTTGAACTCTTCCGGCGCCCTGAAACGCAAACCATCCAGGTCACGGGCCTTGGCGAAGTACTTCCTGGCCAGCGCGAATCGCCTGCCTGTATATGCCAGCCGGCCCAAATAATAGTTACAACCGGCGTGTGCGTTATTAATTTCACCTGCCATTTTAAAGAAACGGTATGCCGCCAGACTGTCTCCGGTCGCAAGGCTATGAAGCCCTTTGTTATACCTGCGTTCGAAGTCCGGGAATTTCGCACGATCCACCGTCGCACTGGCGAATGGTAACAAGTCCTTTTCGTTGCTGACCAGGTTACTGAGCAGCACGGGAATGTGGTGAGCATTGAGTATAGCAAGAGCTTGGCCCATATTCGTCCTGAACTGCTGCACGCCTTTCCGGTACGCCTCCGACTGATAGCCGATCTGCTGGTCGGCCACCATGCGCTGCATCCGGGTTCCGTCATTACCGCCTTCTCTTCCCGCCGGGCTCAAACTTGTATAAACGTTGGTCGCCAGCTGAATTACCCTCAACCCGCGCAAGCGCAGCAACGCATTCACCAGCCAGGGGCTACCTGCGATACTTTCGGCCGAGCCTACGCCCATAGCACCATAATATTCATTGTGCCCGGTATAGATCAGTACCACATCGGGCGCGTAGTCCACCAGTTCCCGTGCAAAGCCGAGTACGGTGTACGAATTCACTGCCGTCAGTGACAGGTTGATGATCTCAAAATGCTGATCCGGGAACGTATGCGAGAACCTGAATTGCAGCCAGCGATGAAATGAGCCGTTGTGGAAATAAGGATAACCGATTGTAGTAGATTCTCCCAAAACGAAAATGCGACGGGTACCTGCGGCCTTCTTTTTTAAAAAAGGCTCCACATTACCGGTCGTCGCATTCTTCTGGTTAATGAAGTATCGTTTGGAAGCGTCAGGGTTTAGGAATAGGTAATTTTGGTCATGAGGATACTCTATAAAAAGACTGAGGTCGGCGCCGTAGTGAAACATACGAAGCCCGCATTCAAGCAAAAGAATGAACAACAAAGGCAATACCATGCTGATCAGCTTGAAAAGCATCGAACGGCTGCCCGTTCGGCGGTCAGTCCCGGAAGAAAGCATATATGTCGGTCTCCGTCTCATCAAAAGTTGATCTGTATACATCCCCGCAACCCAGGGCTTCAGCCCTGGGACCGGCAGCCCCAGGGACCGGCCGTCGGGCACCCTGCCCGTGCCAGGTGGCGATAGCCCAAGGCTTAAGCCTTGGGATCGGCAGCCCCAGGGATCGGCCGTCCGGCGCCCTGCATGCGCCAGGTGGCGATAGCCCAAGGCTTAAGCCTTGGGTTGGCGGGTTGGCGGGCGGGCGGGCGCGGCGGGCGGGGGGATCGTCAGTACCCGTCATTCTGGGCCCATTTGGCGTTTCTGGTCATTTCGTTGGATGGGATCGGGGCCAGGTATTTCTGGCTGAAGTTGGTGTTGGCCGGGATCGGGTTTTCCTCCAGGCTCCTATCCGCAACGATCTTGGGCAGCAGCTGCAGACGTACAATGTCGAACCAGCGCACCCCAAACTCCCCTGCAAATTCGTAAGCCCGCTCATACACGACTGAATCCCTGAATGCGGTCGCCGAAAGCCCCGCGGTGAGGTTGGGGAGGCCGGCACGTTTCCGCACCTCGTTGATCGCCGCATAGCTCGCAGCAGTGGGGCCGCCACCCGACATCGCCGAAGCTTCCGCATAGGCCAGCAGCACCAACGGATAGCGGATAATGTCATACACCTTGTTGGTGCTCGGATTGATCGAGTTGATGGCCGTTTCCGATTCCGAAACGCCGTCGCCATTCAGGCCTGCACGGAACTTCTTGTAGTAGGGATGCCGCGCATGGGTTTCCGGAGAGTCCCAGGATACCAGCTTGAAAGTTTTCCCGTCCGGCTGCCGCAGTTTCAACGTGGTGTAGAACGTGTCGTCCGTACGCTTGCACTTGGGCGCCTTTTTGTAAAAATTAATCTCAGGATAGTAGTCGTCCCAGCCGCTCGACCCATTCGTTGCCACCTCGTCCAGGGGCACGCATGAAGATCCTGCGCTACGCAACGGCAGGCCGCCATTGACATTGTACTGCAACCCAAAGATCGACTCCGGCCCATTGTTGGTCGTAAAAACCTGTGCATAAGGCGTGCCTACATTGAATTGCCCCGACTTGATCACCGCATCGGCCTCGGTCGCCGCCTGAGCGTAGTAGGAAGTCTGGTTCAAAGGCCAGCCGGTCATCGTGAGGTACACATCCGCCAGCAGCGAGCGGGCTGCCATCTGAGTGGCTTTGCCGGGCGCATTGGCAAATTTCACGGGCAAAAGTTCCTTCGCTTTTTGTAAATCGGCAACAATGGCTTCATACACCTTTTCCACCGGATCGCGGTCCGGCCGGTCATCGACATCGATGGGTGTCAGGATCACCGGTACCGGCCCAAACGTCCGCACGAGGTAGTAGTAGCCCAATGCACGCAGAAAGTAGGCCTGCCCTGCCGACTGATTTTTCTGTTCTTCCGTCGAACTGACTTTGGCATAATTTGCAATCACATTGTTGGCCTGGTAAATACCCTGCCATGGTCCCTGCCATTGCGCCACCATGCTCAGGTTACCGCTACCTCCGCTCAGCCGGTCGAAAAGCCGGAAGTCTTCCTTGTTCAGTCCCGGGTCAGTGGTGAAATCGTCGGAACCGAAATAGGATGTGCTGCGGTTGGTAAAACCCCATGCACCATCCCGGGCGAACTGAACGTAAATGGCCGACACCGCTCCGTCCAGGTCCGATTGCGTCTTGAAATAGGTCCCGGGTGTGAGGTTCGCCTTCGGATCCTCAGTCAGGTTCTGGCACCCCGAGAATGCTGCCGCAGCAAACAGAATCGATACTATTGAATATTTCACTTTCATAATGCTCTTTTTTAATGTCATGAAACCTGTCCTTTACAATCCCAATCTCAAACCGATCGTGTAAGTCTTCGCATTCGGGATCACACCCATTTCCAGGCCCTGTGTAATGGCATTGAACCCATTCGAGACCTCGGGATCGTAGCCCGGATACTTGGTGATCATGAACAGGTTCTGGCTACTGAGGTATAGTTCCAGGTTACGGATCCTTATTTTGTTCAGCACCACTGCCGGCAGTTTGTAGGTCAGCGAAACGTTTTTCAGCTTGATATAGCTCGCATTGTACACATAGCGGCTGCTGTTGTTGAAATTCTTGCTGGTATTGCTGAATGCCGGGTTGTCAGTCTGATTGTCGGGCGTCCATATGTTGAGCGCGTCCTGGGTAGTCGCATTGCGCTGGTCGCCCAGTCCGCCCCAGAGGTACGCGAGCGTTTGCGAGTAGATCTGGTTACCGTGCGTGCCCTGGAACATGAAGCTCAGTGTAAAATCGCCATAGCTCACGTCGTTGATGAAACCGAATGAATACTTCGGTGTACCGTTTCCGATCGGCATGCGATCGTCTGCCGTGTAGGCGTGGTCGCCATTGACATCGGTATATTTGGCGTCGCCGGGCTTCATACCATATTTTGTAGCCTCCTCGGCTTCATTGGTTTTCCAGGTTCCCAGGAATTGATAACCGTAAAACTCACCCAGGGGCCGTCCCACCCGCAGGATCGAAGCGCTGTTCCCCGCCGAACCGATCCCGTTCACGATCACGTTGTCGAGTCCACCCAGGTCGGTCACTTTGTTGCGGTTGAATGAAATATTGAAATTAGTCGTCCAACGCAGCTTGCCCGCACTTACCGGCGTACCGCCTACCGAAAACTCGATTCCTCTGTTTTCCACACTTCCGATGTTGCGCAGGTAGTCGCCCCCACCCATGTAGAAGGGTGCCTGGTAATTATAGAGCAGGTCGGAAATGTTCTTTTTGTAAGCATCCGCCGTGAAAGTAAGCCGTCCTCTGAGGAAAGAGGCGTCCAGGCCGACATCAAATTGCTCCGTACGCTCCCATTTCAGGTTTTTGGAAACCGGGGCCCCCAGCGGAGTGGCCACGCTGGCCGTACTGCCGTCGAAATAATAGGCTGGCTGTTGCCCACCGGTCGTGATCTGCGCGATGGTTGCATAGGCTCCAACCGCCTGGTTGCCGGTTTGCCCGTAGCTTGCCCGTAATTTCAGGTCGGAAAACACTTTGGAATCCTTCATAAAGTCCTCATTCGCAACATTCCAGCCCAACGCCAGTGAAGGGAAGGTGCTGTATTTCTGTGTGAGGTGCGAGGACCCGTCGGTACGTACCGCAGCGGTGAGCAGGTATTTGTCTTTATAGGCATAGTTAACCCGACCCATGTACGATTGCAATGCATCCTGCGAATAGCCCGAGTTGGTTTGCTGCGTAGCGCCGAGGCTCAGGTTATAGTAACCCAATGCATAGGATGAAAGGTTGTTGGAACGTGCATTGAGGGAAGTATTATTTCCGTTTTGCTGCTCGTACAAGGCGGTCACGGTAAGCGCATGGTCTCCGAAGTTGGTTTTATAGGTCAAAAAGTTACTGTTCTGAAAAAAACCGCCCCGCGAGGCATTGCCTTCCGCATACAGCACTCCATTGCTCGTTCCCGGCCCGAAGAGGTTCTGGCCAAACTGCGATCGGATCTCATAAGTATTGATCGTCGTAAACGACAGCCCTTTCAGGATCCGGTAAGTCAGCACGGCCGTGCCCGTCACATTCGCCTGCCGGTTGTCGAACTGCTGGCTGGTAGCGCGAGAGATCGGGTTGTACTGGATCGATCCGTAGGGTGCGGTGTAGATAAACTGGCCGGTCGCCGGGTCACGCACAGGTGAAGTCGGGTCCCATTCCGTAGCCTGAGTGAACGGGTCGGTGAGGTCGCCGGAATAGCCGTTATTGCGGCTGTTGGGCAGCATTGCCGCTACATTGAATTTCAGGTCGATCTTGTCGTTCAGTTTCGCGTCGATATTCGCGCGGAGTGTCGTCCTTTTGTAATACTGGTTTAAAATCAACCCCGGCTGATCCAGGTAGTTGGCTGAAAACAAATAGCGAACATTGGAAGAGCCGCCCGACACATCCAGCTGGTAGTTCTGTATCCACGGCTCCTGGTGCAGCTCATCCTGCCAGTCCGTACCGCCATTGGCTTTCAGTTCGGCCAGCCGCTGGTCGGAAAATGCCGCCGCATTGCCGGTAGAAGCAAATTGTGTGTTCACGGTTCTGGCAAAATCATAGGCATTCATCAGGTCCAGTTTCCGGGGAATGCTCGCCTTGCTGAACCAGGTGCTGAAATTGACCCGCGCTTTACCTTCCTTACCGGTTTTAGTAGTGATCAGCACCACCCCGTTCGATCCTCTTGAACCATAGATGGCCGCCGAGGAAGCATCTTTGAGGATTTCAAGCGACTCAATGTCGTTCGGGTTGATGGATTCGATGTTACCGCCTACAAACCCATCAATCACATACAATGGCTCGTTGGATCCCGTAATGGAGTTCGCTCCGCGGATGCGGACATTCAATCCTCTGCCCGGCTGGCCGCTCGAACTCGACACCGTAACACCGGATGTTGTTCCCTGCAATGCCTGCTCCACGCGCACCAGGGGCCGCTTGCCGATCTCTTTCGCCGATACCGTACTCGAAGCGCCCGTGACATCACTTTTGCGTTGCTCCCCATAACCCACGACTACGATTTCGTCCAGACCCCTCTCCGCCACACGCATGCCAATGTCGATGCTGGTGCGCCCGCTCGCGACCATTTCCTGACTTTCATATCCCACAAAACTGAATACCAGCACGGCGCCGGAAGCCGATTCGTCGGGGATTTCGAGCTGGTACTGCCCATTGACGTCCGTTGTAGTGCCGCGCTGAGTGCCTTTGAGGATAATGCTAACGCCGGGAAGCGGCTCATTTTTCTCATCGGTTACCTTTCCACGAACATTGACAGCCTTTGGCGCATGTTCCGGACCGACCGCACTTTGTCCCGGCTGCATCTCAATCACAGGCTCGGAACCTCTCGGCGGCAGCTGGGTCTGCCGCAGGCTTTGTTTCAGTTCCTTAACAGCCCCGGCATCGGCATCCTTAGGAAAGATTGCATAGATCTTCCCGTGCTTTTTATATTCCAGTCCGTTGGATTTCAGTATCCGGTCCAGCGTTTCGTCGATGCCCTCGGCCCCGCGTGCCTGGTACTGGATCTGCATCGATTTGATCTTTTCATTGTGATACATGAAGTACACGCCGTGCCGTTTTTCGAGGTCACGCAGCACCTGGTCGATACTTCTGTATACGGGTTGCTCGGCCCGTTCGGGCTGGGGAACCTGGCCCCGGGCGAAAGTCTGGGCATTGGCGACCGAGCCGCCTATGCATAGCAATCCCATCATGAGTAAGTTGATCTTTTTCATGCGTATTGATTTGAGGTTTCAGTAAAAATTTCAGATGCTAGTCAGGTCGGCTCCGGATCGTCACCCGGTTGGCCTGGTGTGTAATGGTGATGGGCAAAACAGTTTCCAATGCGTTGAGCAGGTCTTCCATGCTGTCGGTCGGGACGATACCATTCACGACCTGCTTCCTGAGTGAGTCGGTTTCAATGGTAACGGTCACGCCATACGTATCCCGGATCAGCGTCGCGATTTCGCCGAGGGGTGTGTCATTGAGCGTCCAGCGGTTGTTCTTCCAGGAATAGACCGGCGCGGCGTCATGCAGGTGCCGCATCGACAGTTTCTGTTTGTTTCTTGAAAAATCGACAAGATCTCCGGGCTTCATCCGGATCTCCTTCCGGTCCTCGCCATTCAGATGCAGATGTATCAGTCCTTCGCTCAGCACGACCCGCGTTTGTTCTTTGCGGGTATTGACGTTGAATTGCGTTCCGCGGACTTCCACGCTGAGGTCATGCGTGTGCACGATGAATTTCACCGCTTTCCCTTCCCTTTTCAGCTTGCTGACGCTGAAAAAAGCTTCGCCGCTCAGCCACACCTCGCGTTCGGTGCGACGTCCCCAGCGGTCGGCCACCCGCAGACTCGAATTTGCATTGAGCGTCACGAGCGAGCCATCCGGCAGCAACACGCGCCGCGATTCGCCAAAAGAGGTGTGGTAGGTATGGTTCCGGTTTTGCTGTCCGACATAAAATGCAAATGCGACCAGCAGAAGCGTCACCGCCGCCGCAATTTTCATCCATACCACCCGGTCCCGTAAAACGAAGCGCTTTGGGCTCCTGCCTGCTTCAATCCCTTCCCAAATGCGGTCCACCGTCGCCGGCGAAGGTTTAATGTCGTCTCCCAGCGACGCCAGCAGCACCATTTGCCGGGCCAGTTCTATGTCCCGCGCTTTGGCGGGATAGTCCCGGAGGAAGTCCAGCCAGAACAGCTCTGTCTCCGGGGTCGGGTGCAAGACCCAGCTGCAAAAAAATGCATCCGTCGCAAAGTCCTCCGGTTCAAATGACAAATAATTCATGGAAAAATCTGGTTTCGTCCTCAGAAAAACAAATGGCGGAAAGGCGGGCAGATTACCCCCGGGAATGGGTTTTTTTTAAAAAAAAATTTAGAGGCACCTTCCCATCATTTAAAAATGACGGAAATAGATCTATGACCGTCGTTTTTAAACGACGGAAACAAGCGAGCAGGGTTAGCGAAAAATCAGGAAAATCAATGCAGTCAAAATAATTTCAGAATAACCAGACAACAGTTCCCGCAACCCTTTCATGGATTTTTGAAGCGTGTTGTGCACCGATTGCAGGGAGATATTCATGATGTCGGCGATCTGCTGATGGTTGAACTCGTGGTAGTAGCGCAGGTTTACCACCTCCTGCTGCCTCGCAGGCAATTGCGTGAGCGCGCGTCCCAGCATGCGCGACCGGCCCAGCTCACTTTCGGTGTCGATCAGTTCGCTTTCGGCCGAGACGGAAAAAAACCGGCGCTCAAAGGCGTCCACCTTTTCAGCTTCCACCCCGGCACCGGCTACGTTTCGGTTTAACGGATGCTGCGTGATTTTACGGCGCAGGATCCGGAAAAGGTAATATTTGATGCTATCGGTATCTGACAGCCTTTTGCGGCTGTTCCAGAGCTCGATGAACATGTCCTGTATCGAGTCCTCTACCAGTTGTGTATCGGCAGTCAGTTTATGGCCATACCGGTACAGGATCTCGATATAGGATTTGTAAAGCATTGAAAAGGCCGTTTCATCCCCGCTTCGGAAACTGCTCCACAAGTCTGAATCATTCATAGGAAATGGCGCCGGAAAAAGGGTAAATATGTCCGGCAAACCTATATTCCAGCCATTAAGAAAAGCTTAACAAACCATTAACAAGCCACATTTTTTATTGGTTTTTAAAACAATTTCAATAAAAAATAGAGCATTGCCACTGATTCACTGATTATCAAGGCTTTAAAAGGGTACCATCGCGCTTGCGCACCGTCCACCGCGACTTCGTTCCGATCGGGTATTTGGCCGCTTCCTTCTCATTGATATCGATACCCAGTCCCGGCGTTTCGTTCACATAATAATACCCGTTCTTGATCGTCGGGCAGCCAGGGAACACCTCCTGGACCTTTTCACTGAAACGCTGCGATTCCTGGATGCCGAAATTCCAGACCGCAATGTCGATGTTGTTGTTCGCCGCGTGGCCCACCGGCGAGGTGTCGCCCGGGCCGTGCCAGGCCGTTCTGACGTTGAACCACTCGCCGAGACGCGCCACTTTCATCGCCGGCGTAATGCCGCCGATCTGCGAAATATGGCACCGGATGTAATCGAAAAGCTGATTAGCCATCGGGTCGCGGAATTCGTTGATGTTGTTGAAAAGCTCTCCCATGGCGATCGGCACCGTGGTACTTTGCCGCAGTTGCTTGAACCAGCCCATGTTTTCAGGAGAGAAAGGATCCTCGATGAAGTAGGGGCGGTATTCTTCCAGTCCTTTAATCATATGGATGGCGTCCATCGGCTCTACAAGCTCGTGCATATCGTGCAGCAGCTCAATGTCTTCCCCACACCTTTTCCGTACCATCTCAAACATTTTGGGTACGCGTTTCAGATAGGTACGCTGGTCACTGAAATCGTCGGAAGAACGGCCAAAACCGGCCGTTTTGAAATCGGGTTTCACTTCGTCCATTGCCCCCACCCCGCCGTAGCCGCCCTGCTGGATACGGATATGCCGGAAACCTTCGGACATATATTGCTGCACCTTGTCGGCAATGGCCTCGGGCGTGGGACCGCTCGCATGCGTGTAAGTGTCCACCGCGATGCGCGCCTTTCCGCCCAGGAGCTGGTGTACGGGCATTTTGGCACGCTTGCCTTTGATATCCCAAAGCGCCTGGTCTAACCCCGACAATGCATTGTTCAGCACCGGCCCGTTGCGCCAGTAGGAGCTCACATAGGCCGATTGCCACATGTCTTCGATGTTGTCAACGTCCTTGCCGACACAGAATTCGTTGAGGTAAATATTCACCGCGGGGATCACCACCATGGCACGCTGCGTGAAGGTAGCGCAGCCCAGCCCGTAAAGACCCGGCTCGGAGGTTTCGACCTTCACGATTACCAGGTTGGAGCCGCCGGGCGCTGTCGTAATGGCACGCACATTGGTGATGGTAACCGGCGCAGCACCTTTCGCATACTGGGGCGTTTCGTAGCGTTCGGCACGCGCTTTCGGGCTGTCGAACAGGGATAGCAGTCCTGCTGCGGAACCTGCTGCCAGCATCTTCATCGCATGGCGGCGGCTGTTTTCCGGGGAATTTTCGTTCTTCGTCATATGTACAGGTTTAGTATTTATTTTAATGCAAATGCGATGTAATTCCCTCCTATCTTCTGCCCACGGCCACCGCCGGCGGCGATCACTACGTACTGTTTGCCGTTGATCTGGTAGGAGATCGGTGTGGCAAAACCTCCTGCCGGCAACTGATATTCCCAAACCGTCCTGCCCGTCTTCCGGTCGAATGCACGGATCTTTTCGTCTTTGGTCCCGGCGATGAAGACGAGCCCGCCTGCCGTCACCAATGGCCCTCCGTAACTATCGGTACCGGTGATGGGAATGCCCTTTTTGGTCAGTTCGGGGTATTCGCCTAACGGTACGCGCCAGAGGTATTCGCCGGTGTTGAGATCAATGGCGTTTAATGTGCCCCAGGGTGGTTTGATCCCCGGATAGCCGTTCTGATCGGTGAACCGCTGCCAGGATTTGCTCACATAGGCAGGTTTGTAAGGAAATCCGCTTTTAGAAACGGGCTTTTTCTGGTCCGCCAGTTTTACAGGCGCTTTACTTTCCGATTCTTTGTTCAAAAGAAAAGCAATGAGCGCGTCGTGCTCTTTGTCCGACAAATGCCCAAACGAAGGCATTCTTCCGCTGCCCGTTTTCAGAATGCTCTTAATGGCCGCCGCATTCAGTTTTTTACCAATATCGAGCAATGGGGGTAGTTCGGGGCCGCTGCCTTTGCGGTCCTGACCGTGACATGCAGCGCAATTGGCAATGTAAAGGGCATTGCCGAGCGAACGGGGCGCTTCGTTTTTCTTCTGACTGGCGTCCGTCATGATCAGCTCCCAGGGTTCTTCATTCACATTCTGATAAAAAACACCTTCCGGATCTACCGCATTACCGCCCCATTCGGCACCTCCGCTATACCCGAAAAGCAAGGTACCGGTGGTGTTTGGAGGTGTGAACTTATGATTGGTTTTAAGTTTTTCGTAATGCTCCTTCACATAGGCGTGTGCCTCGGGCGAGATGTCCGTGATGTCGGCAGCAGTATAAACCTGCCGTGAAAGCGGTGCGGGTTTTAAAGGGAATTTCTGGGTAGGATACGGATGTTCGCCTGGGAGGCCATTTACAGGCACCTTTCGCTCCTCCACCGGAAAAACCGACTTGCCGCTGTCGCGGTCGAGCACGTACACGAGGCCGTCTTTCGTGGATTGGACTACCACATCGGTTTTCTTTCCGTTGTGCATGATGGTCGTCAGGTTAGGCGGACTTGGGTGGTCGCGATCCCAGAGGTCATGATGGATCGTCTGATAATGCCATTTTCGCTTCCCGGTGCGGGCGTCGAGCGCCATAATGCAGTTGGCGAAAAGGTTGCTCCCTGCCCGGTCGCCACCATAGAAATCGGATGCCGGCGAACCGGTACCAAAGTAGACCACGCCCCGGGCTTCGTCGAGGGTCATCCCACTCCAGTTGTTGGTCGCACCAATCTTTTTGTAGGCATCCTTCGGCCAGGTATCATAACCAAACTCGCCGGGCTGCGGGATCGTATGGAAAACCCATTGGAGATTCCCCGTCACGACATCGAACGCCCGGACATGCCCCGGCGCGGCGTCGCCCGATTCGGATACCGCGGAGCCGAGTATAAAAGTGTTTTTATATACAATCCCCGGACTCGTCGCATTCACCGACAATTTACTGACGTCATGGTCCATGTTGGTTTGCAAACCGGCATGAATGTCGACGCGCCCGTCTTGGCCGAAACTCTTCACGATTTCGCCCGTCACCGCATTCACAGCATATAGACTGGAACCTACCGTGTACAATATACGCTTATCGCTCCCATCCTCCCAGTACACCACACCCCGGTTGGAATTGAGGCGATCGTCCTTAGAAGGTTCGAATTTCCAGATTTGCTCGCCGGTGCCCGCTTTCAATGCAAAAAGCTTCAGTTCCGGTGTGGTACCGTACAAAATGCCGTTCACGACAATGGGCTGGCACTGGATCGCACGATTGCGCTGACGGCCGGGATTGGCCGGGTCGGGCTTTTCGGACGCGTCGTACATCCACGCCACTTCCAGGTCCTTCACATTGTCGAGATTGATCTGATCCAATGCCGAATACCGGTTACCGGATTTATTCCCGCCATAGTTGGGCCAGTCGGTATCCGGCCCGCTTTGTTCGCCGGCAAGCCCGAGCATCACCGCTACGCACAGCGCGCCCACAGACAGGCCTATGCTCCTTTTCAGGAGCACCGACCGCAAAAACTGCTCGCTTTTCATCAATGTATCGTTTCGGTTTTAAGTTATTGGATCGACAATTCGTCCAATGTAAATGCCTTGTCCTGCGAGGCCGTTTGTTGCCGGATGGCTTTCACGTCTGCGGGACGCACAGGCGGCGAATTCGTAAATTCGTGCCGTACATAGCTCAGTACAGATGCAATCCATTGGTCGTCATTGTCTTTCATCGATGGCATTTCGGTTGGATAAGTGTTGCCATCGATCGGTCCGGAGAGGCCGTGCAGCAAAATGCGGACGGCAGCATTGGTATTGTTCCGGTTTAAGCGCCGCGAGCCGGTCAGCTGAGGCGCTGTTTTGCTTGCAAGCCCTTTTCCGTCTGCACCGTGGCAGGTTGCGCACAGCGATTTATAGATCAGCGACCCATTCATGACCAGTTCGCGGTCGGGCGCATCGAGGCGTCCGAGTCGCATGCCGAACTTTTTGGCATCCTCATTTTTATCAATACTTCTGGGCGCGCGTGCAATCACCTCCGTAGTAGGAGATGCAGCAACGATTTGCCCGGCCAATGCCTTTGCTTCATTAGATGGGCTGAATGCCAGTGAAAATACGAGCTGCATGCGTACATCCGGCGAAGGATCGGTTTTCAATGCGGCCAGGACGGCAACCAGGCTGTTGTCGTTTTTGAGATAAGGCTCGGTCATCCGTACGGCTGCCTTGCGGACTTCTGCGTCATTGTCTTTCAATGCGATCTGAATCACTTCCTTGCTTAGGCCTCCCAGTCCTTCCAATGTCCACAATGCGTGTAACCGCGCCAGGGCCGAAGCGGCACCTTCATTCTGCTGACCGGCGGCAATGGCTTTCAATACCGGCACAACGGATTGATCGTTGCGCACGATCAACTCTTTCTGTGCATTATCGCGCCACCAGCCGTTGGGATGGCCCAGGTAAGTAACCAGTTTCCTGGAAGGCTCATCAAGCATTTTGGGTCCTGCGCCGCGTTCCATACCGTCGTACACCAGACGGTAGATCCGTCCATGCTGGATGTTTTTATCCAGTCCCAGCCGCTGAATTTGAGGACGCAGGTAGCTTTTCGGCCCCGTCCAGTTCCCTTCCTGGATGATTCCGCGGTGCATGTCCACGATGTAAAGGCAGCCGTCTGGCCCGGTGTACATATTCACCGCGCGGAAGTTCATGTCTGTCGAAGCAATGAATTCCGATTTATCGTAAGCATTTTCAAGGGTAATCTTGCCGTTTTTATTGATCACTTTGGCCCGACGGATCAATCGTCCGACCGGTTCGCTGATCAGCAGATCGCCTTGCAGGTCGGCGGGGAGTTTGTCCCCCCGGAAGATCACCTGACCGCAACTGGCCGTGAAGTGGTTCAGGGTGGTGTCGGAGCGCAGTCTTTTCAGCCCGCCTTCTACATCCGGCGTTTTGATAATGGGCCATACTTCATTGAATTCTTCCTTGTACTGATCGCTGAACTCCATCCTTCCGTACGCCGGGTTGAGCTGAAAGCCCAAAGCAGGAGTTTCGCCACCGGCCGACGAGAAGTACAGCCGTCCGTAGTTGTCGTGCGTCAGCCCCCATTGGCCGTTAGATCCGCTGGGAAGAGAATCAGGTTTCAAAATACCGCCGGTGTAGCGGAACCTAACCGGGTCCACAGCCATGTAAATCCAGTTATCGACATTCCAGTTCAGGCCTGAGCGCTGATGTTCGAGGTTACCGGGCGACTTTTTGCCTGGTGTATAAACAGGTCTTTTTTCATCTGCCATCCCGTCTTTGTTGGTGTCCTTGTAAGCATACATGTCGTAGGTATCGGTTTCGTTGACGAGCAACTCATGCCCTACGCACAGCAGCATTCTGGGTAAAAGCATCTTGTCGATAAAAACGGAGCTTTTGTCCATTTTACCATCGTTGTCCGTGTCTTCCAGCAACATCACCCGGCTTGTTTGCGCGTGTTCGTCCGTGCCTTCCACATCCTGCATATAGGTATTAAGCTCGGCCACATACATGCGTGCGTTCCCGTCCCACGCAACCGCGACGGGCTCATGGATCATCGGTTCGCTGGCCACGAGTTCGAGATGGTAGCCTTTGGGTAATTTAAAGGTTTTAATGCTTTGCTCAGGTGAGAGATACGCGGGAGACGGGTTTTCGGTGAATGCGGGGATCGCGGCTACCGATTCGTCGGTTGTGCGCAGCGTACCGGTTTTGGAAGCATTCTGACGCGAGACCTGGCAGGTCACAAGCGTCGCCGCCAGAACGCCGGCTATCCAGATTTTTTTGTTCATGGGTTTAGAAGATAAAGGGTTACAGGCTAAATGTATAGGTTTTGCCTTTTTCAGTTTTGAAATCGTAAAGAGCTGTCTCGGACAACCCGGCCGTTGTAATTTTTGCCGCCGGTGATATCAATGGTTTGGCAATGTCTTCGACCTGATAAAATGTGTTGGCATTGGGTGTCCCTGGCTGTACCTGAGCTATACCGCCGCCTTTCAGCGCATTGGGCAATCTCAGCCGGCAGTTTCCGCCCAGGTTAGATTTGACGGTCAGCTTTGCCACTTTACCATCCTTCCATTCCATTGAAACGATCTCAAAACCGCCCCGGGCGCGCAGCCCGTGGATGCTGCCGTTTTTCCAGGTATCCGGCAATGCGGGGAGGAGGTGAATGGCACCGTCGTGGCTCTGCATCAGCATTTCGGCAATGCCGGCTGTACATCCGAAATTTCCGTCGATCTGAAATGGCGGATGGGCATCGAACAGGTTGGTGTACGTACCTCCTCCGCCTTTTTTACTGGCCGTCCCTACCGGCGAAAGCTGGTCTGTAATGAGTTTATATGCGCGGTTACCATCGAGCAGGCGCGCCCACCAGTTCACTTTCCAGCCCATCGACCAGCCCGTCGAAACGTCTCCCCGATGTTCGAGTGAAGTGCGGGCCGCGCTGAACAGCTCGGGTGTACGGTAGGCAGATAGCTGATGCGACGGGTATAATCCGTACAAATGCGAAATATGGCGGTGCTTGTCGTCGGGACTGTCCAGGTCTTCGAGCCATTCCTGCAATTGCCCGAACTTCCCGACCTGCATCGGCGGCAGCTGTGCCCGTTTGGCTTTAAGTATCCTGACAAACTCCGCATCGGTACCCAATGCCTCCGCCGCTCTGATGGTGCAGGTGAAAATATCGTAGACGATCTGGTTATCCATCGTATTTCCAGCCCCGATGGTTGTTTTAGGACGAATCGACGGCGCATTCTCGGGCGACATACCCGGCACCACTACCAGCCAGTTGTGCTTCGGCTCGGGTACCAGGAAATCGACAAAAAACTGCGCTGAGCCCTTCAATGCCGGATATACCGATTGCAAATAAGCCTTATCGCCCGAATAGGCATATTTCTCCCATAAATGGGTGCTCAGCCAGGCACCGCCCATGGGCCACATCGCATAAAATATCGGATCGACCGGGCCTGTAATGCGCCATAAATCCGTGTTGTGATGCGCAAGCCAGCCTTTTGCACCGTACATGACGCGGGCGGTTTCCTGGCCTGTGACCGAGAGTTCCTTCACCATCTGTACCAGCGGCTCATGCATTTCGGTCAGGTTTGTGACCTCCGCCGGCCAATAGTTCATCTCCGTGTTGATGTTGATCGTATACTTGCTGCCCCAGGGCGGGTTCATCAGGTTATTCCAAATGCCTTGCAGGTTGGCAGGTTGCCCCACCGGCATCCCGTTGCCGCCGGGCTGCGACGAAGATATGAGCAGGTACCGGCCAAACTGAAAGTACAGTGCCACCAACTGAGGGTCATTGCCGGTTGCGAACCGGGCAATACGTTCGTCTGTCGGCAAGCCGGCAGCCTCACTGGTTCCCAGGTCCAGCTTCACGCGGTTGAAATAGTGTTGGTAAGCCGCAATGTGGCTTTTAAGAAGCGTATCGAACGATTTGGCCGAAGCTTTGCCCAGATATGCATCCGCTCTTGCCCGCGCATCTGCTGTAAGGCTTTTGTAATCCACAAAATTCGTCGCGATGGAAATGTAAATGGTAACAGCATCTGCCTTTTCCACGGTCACGAGCGTATCGCCCTCGCTCATGCGCCCGCCCTCAGGGATTACGCGTACGTGTGTGTGAAAGGCTACCTGCCCTTTGATTCCTTCCTTATCCCCGCTTACACCTGCGAAGATCAATTTACCTCCCTTTTCGGTTCTCCTTTCGCCCTTTTGCGGGCTGCTGAGCGAAGATTGGAAAGTGAGTTTTCCCGGCTTATCGGCTGTGAGGCGGATCGCGATGATCTGGTCGGGTACGGAAATGATAACCCGTCGGGTGTATTTGACCCCATCAACCGTGTAGGAAGTCGTTGCGACGGCCTTTTCGAGGTCCAGCTCGCGGTAATAGCCGGTAAACTGCTCATGTCCGGAAAAGCGGAGATGAAGATCCCCCACGGGTTGGTACATCATCCCGTTAGTCGTTTTGGACTCGATTTTAGCTGCGGCGAGCGCGGCCGCTTCATCATTCCTACCCTCGAAAATCAGCTTTCGGACGGCGGGTAATGCGGCCAGCGCATCGGGGTTGTCGTTCCGGTTCGGGCCTCCCGCCCAGACAGTCGACTCATTCAGTTTGAGAATTTCCTGGCCGGGATTTCCATAAACCATCGCACCCAGCCGACCATTACCGACCGGTAGTGCGTCGGTCCAGGTATCGCCTGCGGGCTGCCGGTACCAGAGTTTCAGAGAGCCCGGTGCCTGGGCAAAAATGGATTGAATTGAGACAAAAAATGTAAGGCTTAGGAATAGGCGTTTCATGAAAAAATTTACGTGTTCTGGATCCTATGCGTTAAGAGGACACGAACAAGGGTTTTTAATGCTTTGGGTTATTAAAGTTTGGTTAACGGTGCGTACAGGGACACCGTCTCCCGGTCCGATATTTCTGAATCGTCCGGCAAATTAGAGGATGGGGATTAACGGGGGGATTAACAAACGCTTAATGCGTCGGGAATTCTGCTATTCTTTCGAGAAAAATGAAAATTATCAGTTGTTGGTCGCTGAAACTATTTAATCGAGCATTTTCCCCGTTACATCTGTGTCCGCATCTTTGTATGCCTGGCAAACCTGATTAAAATAAAAATTCCCGATGTGTAGCATGATCGACGTGTGTTTTAATTTTCCATCAAACCAAACGTCTTTGTCCAGTTTGGCGATCTGATGATTGCTTTGCAAAAGGAACCACCCGTTGAACTTACGTCGTCTGCTCAATTGCTTCTGATCATCATCGTCACAGATAAAGGTTAGAATACTGTCCGGGTAACTTTCGAAATGCTCGGTAATGATCTTTGCGAGTGTGGCCATTATTCGAAAATCTTCTTTCCCACTTCCATCAGACCAGAAACCGAATGTATAAATCTGGTCGGCAAGATGCGGATGAAATGGGAACCAGGACGCGTCCTGTGCAAAATAGACAGTGAATACAACGTCGTGGCAGGTGTCAAAGTGATATGTTCCCGTATAGGGATTGCGATAGAAGCTATATGGTGTGGACGAATTTGATACCCCTTGCATTCAATTCCTGGATAGTGATCTCTCCTTTGAAATAGGCATTGATAGACGCTCTTGTGCTGATAGTCGAGCCGATGATCTGACGAACTGATATGGCCCTGACATCTTCCGCTTCCGCAGATATCAATGCTTTTGTTGAATGTGGTTCTTTCATGATTTTCAAATCCGTTACTTCAAATATAGTCAATTGTGAAGTCAAAGCGGAATGTCTGACAAGCTAATAATTTCCTAACGACATAATACGGCAGACGAATGCATCCTTTAAATTATCAGGAGGAAAAACCAGCCTCAGCCCCGCGGGCCTGCATTCAGTTTGTCGATTTTGAGGGTCAGAATTTGCTGGTCCGCCTTCGAACGGGCCATTGAGCGCGAGGTTTCAAAATGCGCCAGTGCCTTTGCATTGTCGAGGCCCGTATACAATTCCCCCAACAGTGAATGGTACAGGTGATTATCGGTCAGGTTCAACTTCTCTGCTTCCACAATGGCCTCCTCCCGGCCTCTGGCTTTGGCCAATGCATAGGTCCGGTTCAATGCGGCGATGGGCGAATATTCGATGATCAGCAGCCGGTTGTAAAGGCCGAGAATCTGCTGCCACTTTTCTACACTGTCGGTTTTGATCGTATGCCAGTAACCGATCACAGCTTCGACATGGTACTTGGAAATCTGGTCGCCGACGGAGGACAGGTTCAGGAAATAGATTCCCTGCCGGATGAGTTCATCGTCCCAGAGCGTTTCGTTCTGGTCCTGGTACAACACCGTTTCTCCATCCGCATTGACCCGTGCTTCGAACCGCGATGCGTGGAAGCACATCAATGCAAGCAGAGCGAACACCGGCGGCGTGTTCGTCTTCTCATTTTCGACCAGGAGTTTGGTAAACCACATCGCCTCGATACACACATCTTTCCGCAGCGTGATGTCCTTACCAGCAGCGTAATAACCTTCATTGAAAAGCAGGTACAATGTGCGCAAAACGGCTTCCAGGCGACTTTCCAGCTCATGATCTCCCGGGAATTCCATTTTGACCTCATGTATCCTCAATCGCTCCCTGGCCCGAAAAAGCCGTTTATTGATCGTCTCTTTGCTGGTCAGGAATGCGGCTGCTATTTCATTGATCCCGAAACCGCAGAGTACGTGCAGCGAAAGACCGATCTGCGCTTCCACGGGGATCGACGGGTGGCAGATCGCGAACATCATCTGCAACTGGCTGTCGGTGATGTTCTGTGCGGAAAGGTCGATATCGATCTCTTCCGAACCTTCTGACAGATAGGTTAGTTGCCCGCTTATTTTTTCCTTAAAAACCTTGTCCCGGCGCAGATAATCCAGGGCTTTGTTGCGGGCGACGGTATAGAGCCAGGCGACGGGGTTGTCGGGCGCGCCTTTGATCCCCCAGGTTTCGGCTGCCAGCAGAAAGGTGTCGCTGGCAATATCCTGCGCAATCCCGACATGTTCGAGACCGAATGTTTTACTGAGCACAGCGGTAATTTTCCGGTACTCCGTTCTGAACAAATGCGGGATCAATTCCTGATGCTCCATGCCGACAAATTAAAAAAGCCTTTGCGCGAAACAAAGGCTTTTATATAAATGATCACAAACCGCTACATCACGTCGATTGGCCTCACTTCGACATTTCCGCCCATTAACAGAACGGGACAGCCTTTGGCCATTTCTGCCGCATCTTCGAGGGATTCCGCCCGTACCATCGTGTAGCCGCCGATCGATTCCTTGATCTCGGTAAAAGGGCCGTCGGTGACGATACTATCCGCTTTAACGACTTTCCCCACGTAACTGAGCCGGTTGCCCCGGTCGACCAGCTTGTCCTGTGCCGCGATCCCGCCGATCCAGTCCATCCATTTCTGCATGGATACCTGCATTTCCTCGGGCGAGCGATCAGCCATTACTGCGGGATTGACTCTAAAAATGAACATGAAGTCTTTCATTGGATAAAAGTTTAAGTGTTTAAAGCCTATTGACGAACAGGCATCCGGATGTTGGACAAAAGTTTAAGATTTTTTTTCACAAATTTCAAAACAGGCTCCTGCCACTGCTGGTACGATTGTTGACATCACGTTAGCCATCTGAATATTTATCACAATTTAACCTATGGCTGCTGTGCAAACGCGGTCCCGCAAACGCCGAACCGCTAAAATTCTTATCGCCGTGCTGGTACTTATCGTGACAGTGCGCCTGATCCTGCCCTACGTGATCCTGCATTTTGCAAATCGGAGCCTGGAAAACATGAATGGCTACTACGGTCATATCAACGACATCGATCTGGCCATTATCCGTGGTGCGTACAAGATCGACAGCATTTATATTAACAAGGAAGATACGGTCACGCACAAACAGACTCCCTTTTTCGCCTCCCGCGTGATCGACCTTTCTGTGGAATGGAAGGCTTTGTTCAAGGGTTCAATTGTCGGCGAACTGGTTCTGCAGCGGCCCTACCTGCTTTTTACCAAAGATAAGGTCGAACCGAAAGAGGTGGTGAAGGACTCGGCGGATTTCAGGCAAATACTCGACAAGTTCATGCCCCTGAGCATTAACCGCTGCGAGCTTCGGAACGGCGTCATTCAATACAAGGATTTCGGTTCAAGCCCGAATGTGGATATCGCGATGACCAATCTTCATCTGCTGGCTCAAAACCTCCGCAACAGCTACGATTCCTCGGCGGTGCTCCCGGCGTCCATTCATGCGACGGCTGATATTTATGAAGGCAAACTACGCTTCGACGCCAGGCTGAACCCGCTCGCCGACGCGCCCACATTCGATATGAGCGCGGAGCTTAACAACACCAATCTTGTGAAACTGAACGATTTTTTTCAGGCCTATGCTAAAATTGACGTCAACAAGGGCCGTTTCGGGCTTTACACCGAAGTGGCGGCCAAGGATGAAGCGTTTACGGGCTATGTAAAACCGTTGATCAAGGATCTCGATGTGTTGGGAAAGGAAGACCGGAAAGATAACCTGTTCCAGAAACTGTGGGAAGCCATTGCGGGCGGGGCGGGTAAGCTCTTCGAAAACAAATCCAAGGAGCAGGTGGCCACCAAAATTCCCTTCAAAGGCCGCCTCGACGATCCGAAGACCAACATCTGGCTGGCGATCACCAACATTCTTCAGAATGCATTCATTCATGCCCTTCAGCCGTCGATCGACAATGAGATAAGCCTGGCGTCGGTGGAAGAAGAGAAAAAGGAGAAGAAGACCTTTTTGCAGAAGATCTTCTCCAAGGACGATGATAAAAAGGACAAAAAGAAGCGCAAATAGGCTCGTCAGCTGGCGTCGCCGTTGGCCAGCCCGGATAATGTCGCTTTTTTGTGCTTGTGGAGCCGTTGCGCCGCGTCTATCGAATGGGAAGTATGTATGTCACTCTCCTCGTCGCACATCTCCGCTATTTTCCGGTAGAATTTGCGCAATACATCCAGTTCCGTTTCGCTCAGGTCTTCAATATCGACCATCCGGTTACTGGCAAATTTGCTGGCGGCAATGAGTTCGTTCAATTTCAGCTGAATGGCTTTGGAATCCTTGTTTTGTGATTTCTGGATTAAAAAAACCATCAGGAATGTGACGATCGTGGTCCCGGTATTGATAACCAGCTGCCAGGTATCCGAGTATCCGAACAACGGCCCGGTAATTCCCCAGATAATGATGATTCCGGCTGCCACGCCGAAGGCCATGGAACTACCTGTCCAGGCAGTGATGCTGCTTGCCGCGCGTTCAAAAAAATTGACTTTTCCCCTTTCCATAAAAGTGTAATGTTGAGGAAAGCAATGTCCGATTTTTATGCAATCAATGCTATTTTTTCATTTGGTTTTCAAACAAAAACACGCCGTTCTTGTTAGCGATCACGATATCCGGCTTGCGGTCACCATTCATATCATGCACGGTGATGTTCAGCCCAGCTCCGGAGTCGTTGTCGATCTGGTGCTCCGTGAAATAGGGTTTCTTACCGGGTGTAATGTCAAACCAAAGCAGGATTGCCGGGTCACTGTCGCCAGGGTCGCGCCCGTGATGTGCGAGGAAACGTTTACCGGTGATGTACTCCTTTCTGCCGTCCCCGTTCAGGTCAGCCATGATCGACGAATGCGTTTGTGCCGTGGTGTTACTGATCAGATGGGTTTGAAAATCAATTTTACCGTCCGTCCCTCCGATCTGTTCGTGCCACCAGATGCCCAGTGCGTGCGCCGAAGCACTGATCACATCACTTTTGCCGTCACCGTTTACATCCAGCACTTGCATATGCGAGCAGGGCTCACCCAGGTTAGCAGGAAAAAACTGCCAATCCGCTGATTGGTTATTCTTTTTCCCCTTGAACCAACCTTCCCGCACCACCACATCCTTGATCCCGTCCAGATCGACATCACCATAGCCGATACCATGTGAGAAGCTTTCCGTCCCGGGTACATTTTCTTTACTGAGCGCGAAACGCTGCCATTTGGTCCCGCCCTTTCTGACCGGCGCTTTGAGCCAGATGATCTGCTTTTTCGCGGGATCTCCGCAAAGAATGTCCAGACGCCCGTCGCCATCGATGTCCACAAATCCCGGAGATTCATTAGAGACGCCTACCGAATCGGCAATGACATGCCTCGGCCATTCTCCGGAATTGTTATGCGGATTTTCAAACCAGAAGGCCGCCTTGCCCGGAAAATCCACGATCACGACATCATCCCAGCCATCCAGATTGACGTCCATACCCAGGTTCAGGAACGAGTTGCTGTACTCTTTCCGCGGATCGAAGACGCGCGAAGGCGCCAGCTCGTGCCGCTTCCATTTCGGTGCCTCAAACCAATAGTAGCCTGCGACAATGTCGGGTTTACCGTCCTTGTTCAGGTCGGCCACTGCGACGCCTTCGGAGATGAAGTCGCCGGTCAGTCTGGTCTTTCGGAAGTCCGTCGGAGGCTGCGCATACAGGGATTGCAGGCAGCAGCCGACAGCGAGCAGTGCCTGGGCCAAAGCCCAAGGCTTAAGCCTTGGGTTAATGATGGGTTTCATGGTTGAGGTCGTTCAGGAGCTTTTTAGATTCGCCCGTTCCGATCGCCTCCGTGCGCTGGATCATGTAGGGCAGTATTTTCGGCAGCTTGGATTTTTCGGCCAGCTGCAATGCGCGCTTCGCATCCAATGCCGCAAGCGGCTCGGCGGCGTACCAAACCATCAACGGCAGGTTATGATCGTCCTTGTCTTCTTCCTTCTGTACCAATGCATCCACCACTTCCCAGCGCTGCGACGGGTCGAGGCGCAACATGCCGGAAGCCAGGTACACGCGTACCAGTTTGGAATTATCCTTTTGCGCCATTTCCGCAAACCGTTTCAGCGTTTCGGGTGAAACGGTTTTGTTCTCCGTCAGTAGTTGAATGGCCCAGCTCCGGATGTATTCGTTGTCATTACCCAACAGTTCAGCCAGCTCCTTTTCTGTCAGACCTTTGGTCACGTGCAATGTCCATAATGCACGCAGCTTACGGGTTTCGTCGGGGTTTTTGGCCAATATTTCTTTCAATGCCTTATGCACTTTTTTGTTGGGCCCGCGCTCCTGCAAGATCGTGCGGGCCTGGCGCACATACCATTCGTTGGCGTTGAGCTGGTAGTTCACCAGTTCCATATCAGATGCTTTGGACAGATCCACCTGCACCCACTTGTCGTTATCATGGCTGATTTTGAAGATCCGGCCCATGGTTTTGTTGTGCACGTCGGGATTAGGACTGTGGCATTGGTTTTTGTCGTACCAGTCTATTGCCCACACCGAACCGCTGGCGTCATATTTGAAATTCAGCCATTGCGACCAGGAGTCGTTCATCGCCATGAAGTCATTTTTGTGGGTTGCCTCATACCCCGAACCGGAACGGGTAAGGTGGTCTATGTTGAGGCGGGCCCCATTGATATTATTCATGAAAATATCGTTGCGGTATTCTTTCGGCCAGCTGTTACCGAGGTAAATCATCGCTCCCGCGTGCGCATGGCCGCCACCGGCAGATGCCGAACGGAAATTCCCCGCGTGCGGCCCACGCTCCCCTACCCAATGCACATGGTCGGCGATGGTTTTGATATCGTCATAGGTATACGGATTGAAATGCTTGCCCGCCTGGCGCTGGTAACGTGCGCCCTGGATCACGTGATACATGTGCGGGATCACGCAAACGGTGATGAACGGATGGCCGTAATCATTGAAATCGATGCCCCAGGGGTTACTCGACCCTTCGGCAAACACTTCAAACTTGTGCGTGGTGGGGTGATAACGCCAAACGCCCGCATTGATCTTTGTCCGCTCCGAATCCGGTGCGCCGGGCTTGCCTACATTGGAATGGGTAAATACGCCATGTGTGCCATACAGCCAGCCGTCGGGGCCCCAACGCAGGTTGTTGAGTACCTCGTGCGTGTCTTCGAGTCCCCACCCGTCCAGCAACTGCTGAGGAGGCCCGGCGGGCTTGTCGTTTTTGAAATCGGCTGGAATAAACAGCAGATAGGGTGCTGCTCCGAGCCACACACCGCCCATTCCCACTTCAATGCCGCTGACGAGGTTCAGCCCCTCCGCGAAAACTTTCCGCTTATCGAGCGTCCCGTCACCATTGGTGTCTTCGAAAATCAGGATCTTGTCCCTGCCCTGCCCTTCTGCGGCGCGCACCGGGTAAGTATGGCCTTCCACAACCCAAAGCCTGCCCCGAGAATCGATCGTGAAGCTGATCGGGCGGATGATATCCGGCTCGCCTGCGGCAAGTGAAATTTTAAACCCCTTGGGCGGCGTCATGGCCTTGGCTGCTTCTACCCCCGAAAGTCCCGCGTTCAGGACCGGGTCCAGGGGAGGAAGGATGATGATATCTTTCTGTTTGAGCTCGTTAGAGAACTCTGGGCGACTCGGGTAAAACCGGAAATCGTCAAAGTTAATGTGCCCCCATTTGTCATTGGGAATGTAAGGGATCTGGGAAATCCCTGTTTCATTATCGACAATGCGGATGAAAACATCCCTGTTCTGATATGCTTGCAGGTCCACAACCGCCGGTTGGAGGTTGGCCCTGCCCTGGCCGGTAATGTGGTAAATGACCTTATTGTCGTCTGTGGTCACGATTTCGACACGGGTATCCTGCAATGCGCCGCCCGAAACCCGGAATGCGGCGAATGGCTGCGTCACTTTAAATGGTACCGAGGTCAATGTGCCGGTCAGCTTGTAATTTAAAGTGCCGCCACTGCTCAGGAAATATTTGCCTTCGTAGCCAATGCTCATTTCCTTTTCATGCACAGGCGACGGGTCTGAACTAAAAAGTGGACTGGCGAATGCATCCCCGGTAGCGGTCCAATTTTTGAGATCGCCCGTTTCGAACCCCAGGTTCAGCGGTTGGCCGTCTTTCACGGGCAGCTGCCCTGCAACGGTCTCATTGGAAATCACCCCCTCGACGACTTCAAAACTGCCCACCATACCCGCCGCACGGTGCCCGGGTATCGAGCAAAAATAGGTATCACTCTGCTCCGCTTTGAAGGTAACACTAGTGCTCGTGCCCTTTTCAATGATGACCTTACTCTTAATGCCGAGCTTTTCCAGGGCGATATCGTGAGTCATCAGCTCTCCATTCGTGATCGTTATCCGGACGCGGTCGCCTTTGTTGGCCTTTAAAGTAGGATTTCGGGCGCCATCTTTGGCAAAAAAACCCAGCATGGTGGCTTCAAGCGCATAATCTCGGTCAAATTTCTCTGCGTCCTGTGCCTTAGATTGTTGTGCATTCACCCCTGTGGCAGTCGCCAGTGCGAGCATCAGGGCGACGAAAAAGCGGGATAACCTTGTCATATTCTTTTTTTGTTTAGGAATTTTCCTTTGAAAAGTTGAAGAAAAAGGAAACATGTCCAAGGTTTATACTTATGCAATTATCCAGGGGCGCCCGTATATCGTGTTTTGGTGACATTTATTTTAAAATCGGAGAAAATCAGCCCGCATTCAATAGCGATCCCTCCTTACCCACTATGACTTAGCTGCCTGCAAATCATTTTCCGCTATCCTCCATTCAATGATCCTTTTGATCAGTTCCAATGGCATAGGCTTGCCCAGTGGAAAGTGTACGGACCCTTTGGTGCCGCTAAAACCAGCCAGCTCGTCCCGCAGCCCCGCAGCCATTTGGCCCGATACCGGATACAATGCGATGTGCTTTTTCCAACCAGCGAAATAGATCAGATAGCTGCCATTGCGATTGAAAGTGGGCATGCCGTAGGAAATGGTTTCCGTTGCATCCGGTACCTGCCGCCGGATGAGGTCGCGGATTGCGGTCAGTGCCTGCTGCACTTCGGGCGGAAAGCCTGCGATGTATTCGTCTATGGATTGTGGTTTTGGATCAGCCATGTCAGCGGTTTAAAACAAGCCGAGAAATTACATATTTTTTTCGGGAACCGCACCCGGCCGGTGCCTGATATGCGAACTACGCAATAAACGTGCAGACTACTCAACAAGCTGTGACAGAAGCAATTTACAAAACTAGCTTTGTCACATCATTCTATCCTATATGTATCATGAAATGGATTTTACTGCTCACGTCCTTCGTCGCATGGCTTTCACACGTCGCGGTGAACGCACAGGCTCCCCAGCAAATCAACTACCAGGCCGCAGCACGCGACGCCAGCGGTGCCCCGCTGACCAATAAGCAAGTCCGGCTCCGGCTCAGCATCCGGCAGGACGCCCCGGACGGACCAACCCATTACAGCGAAACAAGAGCCGTCACGACGAACGCACTGGGACTTTTCAGCGTGGCGGTGGGTTCAGGCGGTGCCACGGACGTCGCGGGGTCTATGGCAGCGGTGCCCTGGCACAACGGCGTTAAGTTCCTGAAAGTGGAGCTGGATCCCGACGGCGGCAATGCATTCACAGACCTGGGGGCCACCCAACTGCTCAGCGTTCCCTATGCGCTCAGCAGTGCCGACAATCAATGGCAGGCCAACGGCAGCGGAATCAGCAATAAAAATCCCGGGAATGTGGGTATCGGTACCGACCAGCCCGACCCGAGCGCATTGCTCGACCTCAAAAGCGATTCCCGCGGTTTGCTCCTGCCCCGGATGTCGGCCGGCCAGCGCAATGCCCTCTCACAGCCCGCTACCGGCTTGCTCGTGTACCAGACCGAAGTGCCGGAAGGTTTTTATTACAACAAAGGAACGCCCGCCGCTCCCGACTGGATTTTGCTTGGCGGTACCGGGCCACAGGGCCCGCAAGGCGTACAAGGGCCGTCCGGGATCGTTCAGAGCTACTATAACGCAGGGCCAATGTCCTACCCGTCCAGTACCCTTTCGTTCATAACCAAACCACTGGAAGTAACCATCCAGGAAGGGCAGAGCGTATTGGTGATCTCCTCCAGAGCTATGGGTGGTTATGCCGCTGCCAGTGACCTGGGCATTTACCCCGCCTGCCAGCTTATGGAACCCGGCAGCTCCCTTCAGAAGCTTGATAAGGGGATATTCGGACTTCAGGTACCTGCCAATACGCGAATCACCTTTTCCATCAATGGTGTTTTCAAAGGACTTCCGGCGGGTACTTACCAGTTTGGCATGGCAGGGATTACAACAAGCCCCCATTGGGTGAACTGTGAATGGAGCTACACGAGCGTGCTGGTATTTTAAACCCTGTAGACATCGTTTTCTTTGAAAAAAAATGAAAAAACCATTACTACTGATCAGCGTGCTGCTCTATGCGTTTGTTTCCCGTGCGCAGAGCCTGAGCCATTTCGCAACCGGGAGCGGGGCCGGCGCCGGAAATGCAGGAAGCACGCATTTCGAATGGAGTATCGGCCAAATGGCCGCGGTAAGCACCATGCAGTCCAACCCGGTCATTCTATCACAGGGCTTTTTGCAACCGGATGAGGCCCATGCCTTTCCGGTGAAACTGATCTATTTTAATGGAAAAGCTGCTGACGGGCATAATGAACTGCATTGGTCGACCTCCGAAGAAACAAACAACAGCCATTTCGAAGTCCAGAAATCGGCGGATGGGAGACATTTCGGGACCATGGCCAATATTCCCGGAGCAGGCACTTTTCATTCGCAGAAAACCTATGAAGCAACGGACGAATCTCCTTACACACATACTTATTACCGCCTAAAACAAGTCGATTATGATGGCTCATTTAGCTTCTCTTCTATTATTCACATCCGCCAGGTTGCTGATACCCGGTTTGCATTGTATCCCAATCCGACGACTGATATGCTTTACCTGTCGGTCAGTGAAAATAGCAGGTCTTTACATCTCACGGTTTTTAACAATGCCGGCCTGGCTGTGCTTCGGCAGACTACGGCTCCCGGCGACCCTATCACTCTGACTACCCGCGGGCTTCCCGCCGGAATGTACCTGATCCGTGTCACGGGGCCGTTCTCAGAGCCGGTGTGGTCGGGCAGGTTCCAGAAACGGTGAAAATTCGCGCATATTTGCGTAAGTTTAACGAAGTTACTACCTCTGTCGTCAACTTCTCAAATTACGCCATGAACCACAGCAATGTGTTTATCTACCTGTCTTGTTTCCTCCTCAACATATTAAGTTTCGCAAGTGCGGATGTATACGGACAGCATTGCCAGATCAAAGGGGAAATAAAAGGGATCGGTAAAACGCCCATACAATTTCTCTACCGGCAAAATGGCCATAGTCAAAGGGATACCGTGTATGCCGTCAACGACCGGTTTACCTACCAAGCCCGGCCCAGCGACGATGGTACATTCAATATTTTCATCAGCTATCCCCGCTGGATAGGAGGCTGGTATGAAGCAGCCAACCTGACGGTTTCGGGCTCCATTGAAAAACCGTACCGGCTGACCATCACCGGCGGCCCCGAAAACGAAGCAGCAACACGGTATAACCAGACGATCCGCTGGCCGTATGACGACAAAGCGCAGCAGTCGGCACCTGACGACAGGATGAAAGTGCGGCAGGAGCAGCAGCAAAAGATCTGGCAATTTGTGCGGGAGAATCCGTCGGCCAAAATCAGTGCGGAGTTACTGCAAAACCTTACATACGAAGAAGATACCTCCATAGCCGATCTGGAAAAGCTATATGCCCAACTGACACCCGAGGTTCAAAAAAGCTTTCAGGGTAAAGCCGCCGCACAACGGATCGACATCACGAAGAATCAACCTGCCAAAGGCAAACGTGCGCCTGGTTTCAAACTGTCTTCAGCTGCCGGTAATACGGTTTCACTGGCCGATTTTGAAGGTAAATATGTACTGCTCGATTTTTGGGGGCACTGGTGCGGCCCTTGCATTCAGGCAATGCCCGCACTGCGCGCCATACACGACAAGTACAGGCAAAGCCTGACGATCATCGGCATTGCCGCCGAACATGACGACGACCGTGAGGTGTGGCTGAACACCATCCGCAAACATCAGGCCGATTGGGTACAGCTCTCCGAATTCGAAGGCGATAAAGGCTCAGTGAACACTACCTACAACATTTACCAGTTCCCCACCTATTTCCTGCTCGATAAAAAGGGCACTGTGCTCGGGAAAGCGAATAATATCACGGCTGTGCAGACCTTGTTATCCGGCTTGGGCGATCTTTGAAAGTGCCCTGGCTGTTACCATTTTTTCGGTACTAATCAACAATGAGTTTGTAGCCCCTTCCGCGGATGTTGATAATCTGCACCCGGGGATCTTCCCGAAGATGCCTTCGTAATTTTGTAATGAAAACGTCGAGGCTGCGGCCATTGAAAAAGGAGTCGTCCCCCCAGAGCTCATTCAGTACCGCGCTGCGCTCCAACACCTGGTTCCGCTGCTGGCAGAGCCTTCGCAGCAGCTCCGCTTCCCGGTGCGACAGCGCCACCTCTCGCCCTTCTATCGCCAGCTTTTGCTTGGCAGGATCGAGGGCATACTTCCCGATCCTGAGCGTTTCGGGCAAGTGTAAACGCCCGGCCCCGGTTCTGAGCAGCGCATTGATCCTAACAATGAGCTCGTCCAGACTAAAAGGTTTTTTGAGATAATCATTCCCACCCAGCTCGAAGCCCCGGACCACATCCACGGTCTGTGAACGGGCGGTCAGGAACATGATGGGAATATGCGGATTCTCCCGCCGGATGTGTTCGGCCATGGTAAATCCGTCCATATCGGGCATCATCACGTCGGCTACGACGATGTCGGGCTGATGCTGCCTGAACTGCTCCAATCCTTCCAGCCCGTTTCCGGCATAGCGCACATCAAATCCCCTGAAAGCGAGGCTATCCTTCACGATCATTCCCAGTGCGGGCTCGTCTTCGATCAACAGTACGGTGGGCATGATTGCTAAAATTTTAGGGTAAATGCACTTCCCTTTCCCGGTTCACTCGTCAAGCTGATGCTGCCTCCATGCTTTTCCACGACTTGTCTGGCATAAGCGAGCCCCAGTCCAAATCCCTTGACCTGATGCAGGTCTCCGGTGGGAACACGAAAAAAGCGGTCGAAAACAGATTCCTGATAAGCTTTGGGAATGCCTATTCCATTATCCGAAACCGTCAGTTGCCATCCCTTCTGCTCCCGGCGAAAGTCGAATGATATCGTCACCCGGTCATGCGAATATTTGATCGCATTGTCGATCAGGTTATTGAGTACATTTCCAAAATGCATCCGGTCCACCTGTACCGTCGTTCCGAAAGGAATATGCATATTGAAAATCACCTTCTTCATCGATTTCACCCGATGGCTGGCCGCCAGATCGCCGATCATTTCAGCGAGGCCGACCGCTTCGGTATGGCATTCCATTTCGCCTTTCTCTTCCACGGCCAGGTTCAGCACTTTTTCCACGAGATCCGACAGCCGTTGCAGGTTATTTTGCGAGATACGGAGATATTCCTGCGTCTTGCGCGGATCGTCGAGCGCACCGAAATGCTGTAAGGCTTCCACAGCCGCGGTCACCGTCGCAATCGGCGTTTTGAGTTCGTGGGTCATGTTGTTGATGAACTCATTCTTGATATCCGAAAGCTTCTTTTGCCGCAGGATCGTCCGCAGCATAAATATGAAGGAACCCGTCGTAAGCAGGAGCAGCACCAATGAGCAAGCCAGCAGCCATCCCATGCGCCGCAGCATGTAAGGGACCGGTGTATCGAACGTGGCTTGTACAAACAAATGCCTGACGGGGTTAATGGGCAACGGAACCGTGGTAAAGCTGCCATTTTCATCCCGGACCCCGCCGCTATTGTCAAAAATCACCACATTACCGGTGTTCGTTTTGGGCCGGATCGTGAGCGTATCCAGCCTGAACTCGGCCAGGATCCCTCTGCCCGATAGCTCAGCCCGATAGGCCGAATCCAACCGGTTCAGCCGTATCCTGTCTCCATCCTTCCATCCCTGTACGAGCAAATGCGAGATACGCCGGGCGAGGGTGTCCGCCGGGGTATGACGGATGCTGTCGTTTGTAATTTTGTAAAAAAACCGGGAACCTGCCGAGCCATTCACTCCCAATCGCTTCATGACAACCCGTGTCTCCCGGCCCGGGCCGGTTTCCTCACCCAGCATCGTCCGCGCCTTGTTAATCTGATGCCCTTCCACGACCAGGAACAACGCGTCCTGCACACTCTGCGCAAACTGCTCCCGGTTGAGCTGGTAGGTTGTCCATAGCCAATAGCCCTGAAATGCATTGATGGTAACAATGCACACGGTAATCAGCCAGAAAACGGATCGGATACGGCGATTCATAACACAGCAAATCTAAGCTTCGAAAGCGATGATTCGCTGCGGGTTAACACTATTTAACACTAAATAGCATGGATGATCGGAGCGCCGGAAAAGCTACCGGATCTCTGACAGTTCGGGCACTTCCTTCCGGTGGAAAATCCTGACCCCGTTCAGCTCCGTGATAAACTGGTAATGCTCCCGGACGTATTCGCGGACCACAGGCACCTGGTCATGCGGCAAAAACTGGTGACCGCGTTCGGAATAATCGCGGATCATTGCCTCTACAAAAATCTTGGGCTTGTTATCCTCCATATCTTCCAGAAAATCGTCCGTCCAGTCCGAAATAAGCGGCGAGTTCATGGAAAAATGAAATGTATGGACATCCCGGTAGCCCATTGCCCGCTGAGCGCTTACGTGCAGACCGTCGCGCCACCCCCACACCACAATAGGATCCTCCGGACCGGTGTGCGTGACAATGTGCTTCACTATTTTTTTATCCACCTCCACCCGCGGATCATAGCTCAGGTCCTCGTCCAGGTATTTCAGGTTTACGGCAGTTTGCAAGACGCAGCCCAACAGCAGAAACACAACAGCCAGTTTTTGAACGATCGGCTTGCTCACCGAAATAAAGAGCCCGTTGAAAATCAGCAGCGGAACCAGCAGGAACAGTTTGTAATGCTCAAAGTTGTTTCCCGACTGCAACACCGCATACACGCTCAGAACCAGCAGCAGAAGCGAAAACAGAAACACCATGCCTTTACTCTTGACCTCCGTTTTCCACTTCTCAAATGCCAGTACCGGCAATACTACCGCCATAGATGCCAGTACGAGCAGGTAAATGCCTGAACTCGTCGCGTAAAATATAAAAGGCACGATCCGCCATGGATTGAAACGCTCGGCCATGGGCATGGAAGAGAACTGTGTTGTAAACGAGTAGTAATAGTAGTTCCAGAAATAGTTGTTCCAGAAAACGTCCAGCTTCCCCAGCGCGCCATAGTAAATATTCACAAAAACGGTAGGCAACAGGCAGCCCGCGAACAACACCAGCATATTGCGCCAGTCCCTGCGTCCGGCCATGGCTACCAGCAGAAACGCGCCGGTAAGCAGGCCCATCGGTGCATTTTGAAACTTCGCGTACACCAGGCTCCCCAGTAACACACCTGTGCCAGCGGCCACAAGCGCATTGTCCCACCGCCTGTATACGTAAAGAAAAAACAATGCAACACCGGCGGTCACCATGAGAATGCTCATGTGCTCCGAATTGTAAGCGGCGAAAATATGGCAGATCGTAGCCAGGAAAACAGCCAGACTCCATGTCAGGATCAGACTGGTGCCCCTTCCTGCGAAAAGCTTGCAAATCTGATAAAGCAGCCAGGTTGTCCCCATCCACAGCAGCAATCCGATGATCTCAGCGCTGGAATAACTGACCGGCATTCCGGTCCAGGAACCTACCACCAACGGCAAGACCGTCAATGGCCTGGCATCGGTATAATTCAACAGTGTCCAGAGCTTATCGGGATAGTGATTGACGGCGATTACAGCGCTAAGCCAGGTACTGGTGTCGATATCATATTCCCTGTCGCGCAGATAGGGGAACCGGATGGCGCATATCATGATGAGCATCCCGGCGATCAGGACAGCGGCCTGCATGCGGGAAATTTCCTGCGCAAATTTTTGAATGTATAACCTCGACAGCCAAAGGCTTGCCAGGAAAATGACCAGGAAGAGCGCAACTTTAAAGTAAAAAGTATAAATCATATCGAGGGGGTTACGAACGTTGGTTATCCTTCAATCAAAACGCCTGACCACCATTGATGCACCGCTGCATGGACTGGAATGAGACAGGAGGAAGAGAAATTGATGAAGAGCCGGGAAGAAGACTGATGCACCCGGTATACCAAGATAACCGACTTACGGCCAGCAATCAACAGAAATGTAACCTTTCTTAGTTTTCGGTTTTAAATATAGAACTGAGTTAATGTGTCCTTGAATTTTAACAAGAAGCGCATTAACGCTATTTAACACTAAATAGCAGAACCTTACAAACCGTCACCTGACCTTTGATCCATCAAAATCAAAACACAAGTGACTACCATGAAAACACATCTTTTCATCCTCCTGCTGCTCGTTGCAGCCCTGGAAGCACATCCGCAGTCTTCCGGCCGGATCACCTATGAAGTCGTACGGAAGATTGATCCTTCGGGCATGCGCATTGTCATCAACGGCGAGCAGGTCAAACCCGGTGATCCCAACTTCCCCTCCGATATCCCCGACACCCGCACGTTTGGACAGAAAGTACTGTTTGCCGGAAACTATGCCCGGGAAAACCGCGATGAGCAGAATATGATGGTGCGGAGGGTTTTGGAGGGACCTGGCACCGGGGGGCCGCCACAAAATACAAATATGGGAAGGCCCTTCGACGAACAAACCATCATTGATTTCCAGGCACAAAAAATCCTGACGTTCCTGACCGTCGGCAAAGAAAAAGAGGCCGTTACTTATAAAACGGAAGTACCCATCGAGCCGGTAAGTGACTGGCAGCTGACCGACCAAACCCGCAAGATCGCCGGCTATGTGTGCCGGAAAGCGACGGTCCGTTACCGTAACGAACCTTATACGGTTTGGTTCACCGCTGAGTTGCCGTTCCGGTATGCACCCGTTCCTGCATTGACACCAGAAAAAGGAGTCGCGCTGCTGGTTGAAGGCACTCGTGAACAATACAAAGCCACGAGGGTCAGCCTGGAAGCCGTCGACCCGAAGCTGGTCCAGCCCGGAACGCAGGCCGAAGCCGTGACGAAGGAGCGTCTCGACGATATCCGTCAAAAAGCAATGGCTGATTTTCAACAAAAAATGATGACCGGTGAAGGGAATTAACCTCCTCTGGCTGCTGCTGGTTAGCACGACCGTCCTGGGCCAGAAAACTGGTGGGCAGGTGGAAATTACCGGTGTCGTGCTGGATTCGGCCAGCCATAAGCCCATGCGGACAGCATCGGTATCATTGCTGGCAGCCCGCGACTCGGCCTACATAACGGCGACGATTACCGACGGAGACGGCCGCTTCCGGCTGCGTAACGTCCCGCCGGGGAACTACCGGCTGCTGGTCACGTTTATCGGTTACCGTAACACATCGAAAAGCATTCAGGTCCATTCTGAAAAACCGGCAGACGCCGGTACACTTTGGATGTCGGAACAAGGCAACCTGCTGAGCGAAGTCGTGGTAACGCAGGAACGTGCGCCTGTGACGATCAAGGCCGATACGCTGGAATTCAATGCCGGCTCGTTCAAAACCCAGCCGAATGCCCAGGTGGAAGAACTGCTGCGCAAGCTACCCGGCGTTGAAGTAGCCCGCGACGGGTCGATCAGGGCAAATGGGCAAACGGTTGGTAAAGTCCTGGTCGACGGCAAGCCGTTTTTTGGGAATGACCCGAAAATGGCGACCCGCAACCTCCCGGCCGACATTATCGACAAGGTACAGCTCTATGACCAGTCTTCCGATCAATCGCAGTTTTCAGGAATGGACGACGGGAACCGCGAAAGGACGATCAACCTGACGATACGGAAGGATAAGGGCAAGGGTTACTTCGGCCAAAATGCGCTGGGTGCAGGTCCCAACCCGGGAGCACTGGCCACACGCTACCAGGCCCGGCTGAATGTGAACCGCTTCAACAACCGGAATGGTGGCCCGGTCCGGCAAATTTCCGTCGTCGGGCAGGCCAACAACCTGAACCAGCAGAATTTTACGATGCAAGACGCCACTACCCCCGGCGCGGGCGGTCCTGTCATCGTCGGGGAGGCCGGCGGCAACATGCAGGACAATGCGCAGACGCCTTCTGCGATTACCGAAGTACGGGCGGGAGGTTTGAACTATCGCAACGAAAGTACAACCATGCGCTGGGGAAAGCGGACCGAAATGGCAGCCAGCTATTTTGTCGGCCAGAGCATTACCACTACCGACCAGGGCAGTCACCGCGAAAACATCCTGCCAGGGCAATCGTTTCTGACCGATCAGCATTATTTTTCGAAGAATTCCATGACCACCCACCGGCTCAACGGCCGCTTCGATCTGCCGCTCGACTCCATGACCAGTGTGCGGGTGACGCCCAATATCAGTTTACAGTACAAGAATGAGCAGGTGCGGTGGAAAAGCGGCTCATACCGCCCCACCGGCGATTCGCTTAATAACGGTGCTACCAGCAACGACCGTGACGGGCACAGCGTGAATGGCTACAACAACCTGCTGCTCATGAGGAAGTTCGCAAAAGAGGGCAGAACCTTCTCGGCACAGCTTAACACCGTTCTGGCGGATGGAAAAACCACAGCCTACAACCGTTCGTTTAATACCTACTATGACACGGCCAGGGATGACAGCCTGCTCGACCAACGCAATCTGCAAAACAGCTACTCGCTTCAGAACAACCTCACTCTTTCCTTTACAGAGCCCCTGTCACTGACACAAAAACTCGAATTCCGTTATGCCTACGGCAACACCCTCAACAAACTTGCCCGCATAACCGCCGACAGGGACGAGCAAACCGGAGCCTATGATTTGCCTAACCAGGATTTGAGTAATGATTTCAGCAATACATTCGAAACGAACCGACTCGGTTCTTCCTTCCAGACCCGTCGACTCCGTTACAGCTGGGCACTGGGAATGGACATCCAACGATCGGCACTGCGGTCGGAGAATCGTTCGGAAGCTGCTTTCTCCGGCAGGGCATTCTGGTATTGGATGCCCAATGCCCTTTTCACCTACACTTTCCAGGGTAACCGCAACCTGCGAATGCAGTACCGCACCCGGATCAGTCCGCCAGGCATTACGCAACTCCAGCCCGTTGCCGACAATTCAAATCCCATGAATATCAGGACCGGCAATGCTGCACTGAAACCCGAGTATTATCATACGCTGACGCTGACTTACCAGGGAGGCGCCCAATCGGGGAATAGCAACCTGTTTGCGTTCGCCAACGTCAATCAGAGCAATAACCGGATCAGCACGTCCACCAGCACCGGGCCGGACGGTGTACAGCTCATTCAGCCGATTAATGTCAATGGATATTTTTCGGCCAACGGGATGATTTCACTTAGCCGCAAACTGGTGCCCGTCAAGCTGACGATCGGATTGGCGACACAAGCCAGCCTGACCCGGAGCACCAGCATCATCAATGCGCAACGCAACATCTCGCAGAACAACATTTTCGGGCAGGGCATCCGCCTGCAGTCCGAATATAATGGTAAGATCGATTACGGCCTGAGTGCCCGCGTCAGTTACCAGCAGGCACGTTACACGCTCCTGCCCCAGCAGAACGCAAATTATTGGTCGCAGTATGCCACAGCCGATGTACACTGGCAGTTACCGGGTCATGTCGTGCTGAATACCGACCTCACCTACACCGGTACCGCGGGCCGTGCGGCGGGCTACAATCAGCAGTTTGTGCTGTGGAATGCTTTTGTGGCCAAACAATTCCTGAAAACCAGGCAGGCAGAAATACGCTTACAGGTTTTCGATCTGCTTAATCAGAATCGGAGCCTAGTGCGCAACACGTCCGACTCTTACATCGAAGACGTCCGCAGCAAGGTGTTACGCCGTTACTTCCTGGTCAGCGTGGTTTATCATTTGCGTAAGTTCGGTATTTGAAGGTATAGAATGGTTTGAGCCAACAAAAAGCGTGTCAGAGATCTCTTTGACACGCTTCTAACTACTGTTCGTTTATCGGCTTATTGTTCTGTCTATATTCTTGATGACCCAATTTAGTAACAGCCCTAGGCTACTGTAATGCGACGGAGTGTGCCGCAAAAAGCTGACTGCCGGGCTGCCTGCTTTGAAAACTATCGACTGTCTGCTAGCTGTGTTAATTAAGCGGAAGAAATGTAATATTATTTATGTAAAAGTATTACAAAAATTAAGTTTATTATAAAACTAATTCGATATTTTTTTGCACTTTATGAAAGAGCGCCCGGTTTTCCTGTAATGCGTTTTTTGAGAGAAATTATTTATAAAAACATGCTGGTAAAGCCGGGATAATTCCACTCCCAATCTCCCCACTATCCAACTGTTGAATGGGCCCGGACATGCCCCATCGATCAAATCATCTTATATAATATACGTAGGGTTACATTTGCACCGGAATGGTCCTATAAAGAGAAGAAAACGACAAAGCCATTTGCCTAAGTCAGGTCCCTGGGAAGCTGGCCATATTTCCTTTTGAATGCGGCAGTAAAGTGCTGGGGATTCTTATAGCCCGAAAGCGCGGCTATTTCTGCGATGGTCGCATGGCTGGATGCATCCAGAATGCGCTTCCTGGCTTCATCGAGGCGAATGTTGCTTATATAATTGAAAATAGTTGTACCAAAAAGCTCTTTGAAGCCCTCCTGTAATTTGGTCCGGTTCATTCCTGCAAGCTTAGCCAGTTCCTCGATGGAATACGGATCATGGACCCGACTGATCACCAGCTGCTTCACCTCATGCAGTTTGTCTACATCGGCGCCTTTCAGCACTCCTTTCTTTTCCTTCAGCGAATTGATCTGATCGATCTGCAATGTGAGCAACTCGGCCACTTTGGCCTCTACGAAGATCTTTTTCAGCGCGCCATGGTAGCGACAATCGCGCACCTCCCCCAGCACCCGCTTCATGGCCGGTGTGATCGGGAACGACCTGCTCCCCATCACTGCCGGAAGGTTCCGCTCGATGCCCAATCCGAAGTCGCCCAGGATTTCCAGGTCATTACGAAAAAGCTGACGTAAAAAATCCAGCGACAGTTCAATCTCGACACTGTACGAAAGAGGCTTTTTAAGATAATGCAGGCTGCCTTTCAATGTGGGATAAAAAAGCAGTGAATGTGAGCCGCCGTAAATCTCGGTATCGATCTCCGATTTCGCATTGGGAAAATACAGACAGCCGGTTGTGGAAAGCTCGAAATGCATTTGCAGATAGGGAAAGTCGCTTTCGAGAATTTGCACCAGGTCGTGCTCCAATGCGCCCTCGATCATTGAAAAGATCATTCCCGGGCAATAAATCCGGTGAATTTTGGAATGAATGCCCTGGTAGTGAAACTCGTGCCGCACCTCGCGGATCCCGCCAAAGTCTTCCACTTCGTACCCGCTTGCATATTCCCTTACATAATTGAGCTCGGTAAATTCTTCCGACTTGAATACAATTTTCATCAACTCCCTGTTTTTCGCGGCATTAAAACTGTTTTCCGCGTTAACCCACCCCGGGGCTTCCGAGGTACATTTGCGCTTATTTTTAAACAGTCTTAATTAAGTAAAATTAATATTCGATTGAAATATTTACTCCTCCTGTTGCAATTTTTTCTGGTAACCGCATTGGCATTACCAATAACAACCTGCGCACAAGCCACTTACAAAATACAAGGCATTGTCAAAGACGGACGCGGGGAACCGCTGATCGGCGCCTCTGCCACCCTGGAAGGGTTGAATGTACACGCTATTACCGACGAAAAGGGCCGTTTCTCACTGTCGGGCCCATTGCGGGAGACCTACACCATCAGCGTACAGCATATCGGTTTCAAAAGACTGACGCGCACGGTCAGTACCAGGAACATGCCGGAAATATTGCTTTTCAACTTGCAAGAGGACCAAAAGCAGCTCTCCGAAGTGCAGGTAACAGGTCGTACCGAAACGCAGGAAGCCAGGCTTCAACCCATTAAGGCCGAAGTAATCAATACCAAGGCAGTACAGGAACAGCCCTCCACCCTCGTGGAACTCATGAACCGCTCGGCGGGTATCCGCATCCGGCAAACCGGAGGGCTGGGTTCCAATGCCGGCCTGATGCTGAATGGCTTTCAGGACCGGGCGATCAAGAGTTTTAAAGACGGTATTCCGATGGACTACCTGGGAGCCGGATACAATATCGGCCTCGTGCCCGTCAACATGCTCGAACGCGTGGAGGTGTACAAGGGCGTGCTGCCGGCCGGCCTGGGCGCGGACGCATTGGGCGGGGCGGTGAACCTGGTGACCAAAAAGTCGTTGTACCGCTATGCCGAAGCTTCCTACGAAATCGCTTCTTTCAACACGCACCGCGTTTCATTGAATGGACTGTACAGCGACACCACGCGACACTTCTTTGTGGGGGCAGATGCATTTCTGAACCGGTCGGATAACAATTACAAGGTCGATGTGATGGTCACCGACCATGAAACGGCGGCAAGAAGCGAGGCCAACGTACGGTTGTTTCACAATCAGTTCACTAATTATTATGCCGAAGCATACGGCGGACTCACCGGCCTGCGCTGGGCCGACGAGCTGCGCGTAGGCCTGACCTGGTTCCGTATCAACCGGCAGAATCAATACGGCTCCTCGATGTCTCAGCCCTTTGGTGCTGCGGTGAGCCGGCAGTACGCGCTGATCCCCACACTGCGCTATCGCAAAGCATTCAACCGGCTCAGCCTCGACCAGTTCCTGACATCCAGCAATATCCATGTAGAACAGGTTGATACCGCACGTGGCACTTACGACTGGTACGGCAAGTTCATCCCGAGTCCGTCACGCCTCGGTGAGGTGACCGTCAACGGCAGCCTGTCGGACATTACCTTCTCCTATTTCACCTCGCGGACCCATCTGGGATATCAGATCAATGAAGCACATAAGGCCGAAATCAATGTCGTATCCACTAATATCAGTCGTGACGGTCGCGATCCGATGGGGCTCAAACTGCCGCAAACCGGCGAGGATATCCTTTCGTTGCCCGCCAAGTACTACAAATTCGTGGGCGCCGCGGGACTGCAGTCCGTTTTTTGGAATGAAAAACTCACCAACAACCTCATCGGCAAGTACTACTACTATAACACATCCACTATCAACGTCGACATTTACGGCACTGCTTTGGGTGAGCACCGCTACGCTTCCAACAGCAGTTTCGGGATCGCAGAAGCATTGAAATTTGCCGTCACACCGGGCACATTCGTCCGGGTTTCCGCAGAGGCGGCCACACGGCTGCCCGAGCAGGATGAAATGTTTGGTGACGGCAATTTCCACCGCTCCAACTTCCTGCTGAAACCGGAAAAGAGCGTGAACATCAATGCAGGTTTCCGTACTGAAAAACGGAATGCGTTCAGTCTGGAAGTCAATGCCTTTTACCGCAAAACCCGCGACCTCATCCTGAAAGTACCGATCGATTTTCTTTTTACGCAGAACCAGAATGTCAGTAATGTGAAAGGGCTCGGCCTGGAAACAGATCTCACCGTGTCCCTCACGCGCTGGCTGCGGGCAAACGGAAACTTTACTTACCAGGATTTCCGCCTTTTCGACACCGGCAACCGGTTGACGGAAAAAGCACGGCTCCGCAACACACCCTACTTTTTCGCGAACCTGGGCCTGAACGCCAACCTCGACCGCATTGCCGGAAACGGGAAGCTGCAACTTTATTACTATGTCACGTTTGTCCGTGAATACTACCTCGACTATGTCCCGAAATCGCTGGAACCGGATGGCTTCCTGGGGCTCTGGGGAAAAGCCAAATTCGATGCACCCAACATCATCCCAAGCCAGACGCTCCATTCTGCCGGGTTCACATTCAACCCGGTCAATGATCGCTTTGCGATCGGCTTCCAGGCCAAAAACATCTTTAATACCAATGTCTATGACAACTTCCGGATCCAGAACGCCGGGCGCAGTCTGCACCTGAAAGTCAACTATACCCTCAAATAAATTTATCCATTTTTCCCGTTTACACTTATGAAAAAATCGCTGATCAAATCACTCCTTTTCTGCCTCGCCCTAACAGCCTTCGCCGGCTGCTCATCCGATGACAACGACGAACCCACCCCAACCCCGGAGACGAAAGGGAAATTCGTACTCATGACCTCCATTGAACGCTTCGGTGCAGGTTATTTCACAGCATTGGATGGACTTCCATCAGGGACGATCCAGAACACCAATCCCAAATCGCTGCAGATCAAGGAAGCATTCGGATTCCGGTCTTTTGGGAAATGGTTTTTCAACCGGTCGAGCGCGGCAGGCGATGCAGGTTTACAGAAATACACCCTCAATTCCGACGGCAGCCTGAAAGACGAAGGCTTTATCGCAGGAGCTTCCCAATACCTGGTCGTGAACGAGACCACGGGCTATTACCTCGATGAAACACGCTCGTTGCTGAAACTGCAAAAATTCAATCCGACGACCATGTTACGCACCGGGGAAGTGGACCTTTCGGCCATTCAGAAACAAGGCGTGGAATACCAGGCTGTGGGTAAGCATACGATCGCGGCGAAGGAAGGAAAGCTGTTTGTCGGCATTTCATATGGTACCAAAGCGGCAGCCGGTTATGGCGACGATGTGTTCAATTCCATCGAATTTGCGGTGGTCGACATAGCGACCGACAAATATGAAAAAACGATCAAGTACGATGGTTTGAAAGGGGTAGGCTGGGGTTCATCCGGTAACAAAATGTGGTCGATCGGCGATGACGGCGCATTATACCTGTACAGCACGGGACTAGGCAATACCGGCTTTTCCAATTCATCGATTATCAGGGTGAAAAAAGGAGAAACTGATTTCGATGCGTCGTGGGTATTCTCCACCAAAACATTACAGGCAGGCAACTCCCTGGCTACCGCATTGATCAAAGGAGGCAAACTGTATTTTGAGATGGCCTCTACCCCATTGAAAGCCGACTACTCTAACCTGACCTCCACGATCTTCGATTACTATGTTTACGATATGACTTCGAAACAGGTTACCAAGATCGAAGGCCTGCCTATGCATGATTATGCTTACGCCAACGATCAGGCCATTACCGAAATCGACGGCAAGATCTATCTGTGGGTGAAGAACGCAGCCCAGAAAATCGACGGATATTACCTTCTGGACGGCACCAAAGCTACGCAGGCATTTAATGTGGCGCTGGATGGTGCGATTCAGGGTTTTGTAAAACTGTCTGAATAAAACCTCAACATCCCATGAGCTCCGTAAAGCAAATCAAAACCTGGTTCCTGGTCCACAAATGGACGAGCCTGATCTGCACCGCCTTCCTGCTGATGCTGTGCCTCACCGGCCTGCCGCTTATCTTCCATGAGGAGATTGAAGAACTGGAAGGAAAACCGAAACTGGCTAAACAGGTCGCGGCGGGCACGCCGCTCGCGGGGCTGGATAAACGCGCCGAATCCGCCACAGCCAAATACCCCAGCAAGGTGATCCGGTTCGTCTACTGGGACGAACACGAGCCGAATACCACCACATTCAGCCTATCCGACTCCATCGACGCTCCACCCGACAATTTCACCACGGTGATCGTCGACGACCATACGGCGGAAGTCCTGGACACGCCCAACTTCCAGGAAGGCTTTATGTATGTCATGTTGCAGCTGCATATTGACATGTTCATGGGTATTGGCGGTAAATTGTTCCTCGGGCTCATGGGATTACTGTTCATAGCGGCCATCGTATCGGGCATTATGCTCTACGGCCCGATCATGAAGCGGTTCGATTTTGGAATGGTCCGCACGCAACGGTCGACCCGCCTGAAGTGGCTCGACCTGCATAACCTGCTGGGTGTCGTAACCATCGTCTGGGGCACCGTGGTGGGCTTGACCGGGGTCATCAATACGGCTTCGGAAATTGTGCTGGGCTTGTGGCAGATAGGCCAGTTATCCGAAATGACTGCTCCCTACAAAAATGCGCAGCCGCTTACCGGTAAGCTCAGCTCGCTGGACGAAGCGGTGGCACTGGCGAAACAAAAGGCTCCCGACATGGAGGCTTCGATCATCGCTTATCCCGGCACAATGTTCACCAGCAAGCACCATTACGCCGTGTTCATGAAAGGCAACACACCCCTGACCAAACGGCTCATCAAACCCGCATTGATAGACGCAAAAAACAGCACGCTGACAGACATGCGTGATATGCCTTGGTATGTAAACATGCTTTTCGTTTCCCAACCACTGCATTTCGGGGATTACGGCGGGTTACCGCTTAAAATCATCTGGGCGCTGTTCGACATCGCGACGATCGTGATCCTGGGCAGCGGACTTTATCTCTGGTTTGCCCGTAACAAAGCCACCAGGGCGCATATCAACCGGTTGGCAAAAAACGAAACGGAGATACTGACGGTCATGGCGCAAAAGGAGAATGCATAACCCGCCATTTAAACACATTCAATCATGAAAAATAACTTCTGGAAGATTTGGGGCATGCCTGTAATCATCGGTATCTGCTCGGCCGTCGGCTTGCTTTCGGCACTGACAGGCGATGACCTGTGGGATACTCTTTCCTGGCTGGCGCTGGGGTTCCCGGTGGTGGTCAGCTTCTGGTTTTTAAACAAGATGAGGGTTAAGTCGTGATTTTTAATGCCACGAAATGCATTGGTGCAATGTGGATTTCCACCAATGCATTCGTGGCATTAAAGACGGACCTTTCTCGAAATCCACTTCCAGGTCAGGACCAGCCCCGTGATACTTGCCAAAGTCCCGCCAGCCATCAGCAAAATCACAACAATATCCCACAAAGGTCTCCTGGAAACCAGCCATTGAAAATCCAGGCTGTGCAGCCCATGGTAAAGCCAGCGTTCCAACCGGCTCAGGTCCTGGTGTTTCAGTACCACCTGTGCGGTTTGTAAATCCACATAATACCAGGTTTCGTCCTCCGTGGCCATCTTAACCCGCAATACGGGCAGCCGCTTGTCCGCATTCCTGGAATAGTAATAATCGTCATGATCCCGGAGCACTACCGCTTCCTTCACCGGCACACCCGGATTCATTTCCTTCAATTTCTTCACAAAACCGGCCGTGGGAAACTGCCGGAACGGCAATGCCGCCGCGCCCGCCGCCAATGCGCGCACATGCAGATCATCGGCATATGCGAGATAGTACGGCTCGCCATTCCATTGCAGCAGATGCAGTTCCTTTACGCCCATAACAGGCTCGAATCGGTCAAACGCAGCCGCAGGTGCAACGGTAAACTGCTGCGTGTCAAGCACACCTCCCGCCCATCGCTCCGACTCTTCCGGCCCGAGCCTCGTGAAGGGCGCCCAGTCCCAGGGCGTCATGGACAGCAACCCGCTGAACACCCAGGTGAAAACGAGCAGCCCAAACACGAAACCGGTGTAATGGTGCCAGCGAAACCACTTCTTTTTGTACGGACTGAATGCCAGTCCGCGGTTCCGTTTGTAACGAACAAAACCCATTGCAATCCCGGCCACGCACATGATGGAGCCCAGCGACGACGTCCATACGATGATATCGTTCCAAAGCGGCCGGTTCCGGAGCAGTACCGTCGGATAGATCCAATGCGGGATGGGTCCCAGCCAGGCCAGAAACCGCTGCCTGGCATTTACCATTTGTACGACCTCGCCCGTCTGCACGGCTACGTACACATAGGTATCCGCATTATCGCCCATCTCAATGCGGTAAACGGGCGTGGTGTATCCCTGCGATCGCGCGGCGGCCATCCATTGGTCGATCTCCGTCAGCAGCTTTACGCTTCGGGTTTTATTTAAATGTGTAAAATCAAAAGCCAGCCTGACCGCCAAAGCCGCATCCGCTCCATTGAACAACGTCCCGTCGTCGGCGAAAACAGCTTTGTATTCGCCCCTGATGGTGGAGAGCCGAAAAACCGGCCTGCCGAGCATCATCCCGATCCGCACCGAGCGCAATGTGTCGTGAACACCCGCACGTTCCAATGCTTGCGAAACATTCAGTACCGCCTTTTCCAAGCGAGGCGGTTTCAGGCGTTGCAGTTTTTCGTGCTGGCGCATCGTCGGATATTTCACGTACATCATCGCGAAACCCGACAAGAACCAGATTACAAACAGCAGACTCAATGCAAAGCCCAGGTAGCGATACAGGAGCAGGGTTAGTTTGATTAATTTCTTCATTCCTGCGTTTGCCACGAATGCACGGATGCGTCCGTGTTAATTCACGGTGTGCAGCTGTGGTGCATTCGCGGCAAAAAAATTTTAGAGACTATATTTCAAACTAACCAGCAAATTCCGTGTAGCGCCCGGCGAAAACTGGTTCGCGTAAATCGCATTGGCATAGTAGCGCTCGTTGAACACGTTATTGACATTCAACCGCAGCCCTACCCGCCCAACACGGTACCCTACCGCCAGATCAGCCAGCGTGTACGCCGGCATCACATAACTGTTCGCGCTGTTTGTAAATGTTTCATCCATGTAATTGACACCGGCGCCGATGCTGGCACCTTTCAAAGCACCCTTTTGTGCTTCATAGTTCAGCCACACATTTACCATGTTTTCGGGTGCAAAAGCCACCTGTTTTCCGGCAACCGGATTGATCTCCGCGCCGTCGTGAGCCAGGTACTGCGCTTTGGTATAGGTATACCCTGCCGTCAGGTCCAGCCCGGGCGCGAGGTTTCCATTAATCTCAAACTCAAATCCTTTCGATTCTGCCGAACCGATGCGCTTGTAGATACCGCCCGGAAGGGCTTCCAGCTGGTTATTTTTACGCATATAATAGAATGCCAGGTTCGCAGCCCAATGCGCATTCATTTCCAGCCGGCTCCCTACTTCACCCTGGTAGCCCGTTTCCGGGTCGAACGTCTCCCCATTCGGTGCTACACGGCGTGCAGGTTTGAAATAGGTAGAGTAAGAACCATATACCGATAGTACTTCCAAAGGCTGGTAAACCAACCCGGCGCGGTACGTCAATGCCGCCTTCGAGACCTTGGATTCGGGCCCTTCCCCGGTCACGTTCCGGTCGGCATCCACCTGGTTGGTGTAGTAGGTACCACGGAAAATATCGTATCGCAAACCCACCAAACCTTTCAGCTTATCGCTGATTTTGATCCAGTCCTGGACGTAAATGCCGTGCACATTTTCCATAGTCGCCCGGTAATAAGTGTCCGTAAAATTGATATAACCCTGGTTCAGAACCGGGTTGCGTACCGACACGGAAGCATTCTTACCCGGCCCGAAAACGTCGCCATTATAGGTTTTGCGGTCCAGGACACTCAGCGAATATCCCGCCAGCAGCTTGTGCGAAATGCCTTTGGTATCGAACCCATAAGTGAGTTCCAGCTGGTTTTGCAACGGTTTGGTGAGGTGGTTGAAATAGAACGGAAACGAACGGTTCAGCGAATCGAGCGTAGCATTGAAACTCAGCTCCTCGGTCGAGAAATAGTTGATATTATCGTCGTAATAAGACAACTGGTCCGAGATCGTCAGGCCTGAATTGAACTTGTGCACGTATTTCAACTGGTAATCGTAGCGGCTATGTTTCAGGAAATCGGCCGGATCGTTGTAACGCGTATCGCGGTCCATCCCGGGTGCAAGTCTGCTGCCTTCCAGCATCGGCAGGCCGGTATCTGTATCGTAAATGTCTTTGTTGGCTCCGATTGTCAGATAAAACAGGTCCCGTTCGTTAGGCGTGTATTCCAATGCGAGGTAACCATTGTTCGTGTTTGAGCCGGAGTGGCGGTAGCCGTCGGTATCCGACATCCCGAAATCGACCCGGTAACGCAGTTTGTCGTTGATCGGGCCACCCGCACCGGCACGGATCCGGCGGGTATTGAAACTGCCGTAAGCAGCCGAGAAGTCGGCCTTAAAATCGGCGCCGGGCCTTTTCCTTGCGATATTAATGATCCCTCCCAAAGCAGAATGCCCAAAAAGCACCGAGGCCGGACCTTTGAGTACCTCCACGCTTTCGACGTTGGCCAGGTTGGTGCTCGGGGCACTCGTGGAGATGTTATGCCGCTCGTCGCGCACGCCATCGACCATCAATACAAAATTGGAAAAACCGCGGATCGTAAAATACTGAAAACCACCGTAAGTATTGTTGGCGCGGACGCCGGTGGTGTTCTTCATCGCTTCCTGCAAATCGTCGATCCCACGTTGTTCGATGGTGCGGACCGACACCGCCGAAGTCGTCAGCGGCATATCCCGGACCGGCACGTCGATTTTGTTTACCGCAGCAAACGCATTGCGGCCAATGCCCGAAACGGTCACCTCCGACAAATGGTGGGTCCGTTCCACGCTGTCGGTCGACGTGGCCGGCTTGGTTTGTGCAAATGCACGGTCGTGCAGGGTCGCAGAGGCGACGACAGCCAATGACCCTAAACAGATTTTCCTGAAACTGCCATTACGCGGGCAGCGGGGAGTAAAACTGAACATACTTTTAACTGAGTTGGTTAGAAATGAGTTAAAAGCCCGTCAATCACTTTTCGGATGTTTTTCGAAGGGAGGAAGCAGAACGACAAAATGGAGCAGACAAAAGGACGTAGCAATCCCGCAGTATTCACCCATTATTCAGGTCCTGACTCAGCCTCACCTCGCGAAAGCATCATCAAAATCTAAAAGGCAGGTCTCCTGACTTGTAACATCTACGCCGTCCTTCCCGGGGAGTTTTAATGAGTGAGTTTTGAATGAGTGAATGAGTGAATTTTGAATGATTGAATGACTGAATACTTTATTTTATTCACTTATTCACTAATTCGGCCATTCACTCATTGACTAATTCGGTCATTCACTAATTCACTCATTGACTCATTGACTCATTCCCCCCCAGTGGACACCTTCTGGCATAGACTATCCCGTTACTTACAGTTGCGCGACAGCTCGTGATTTGCACACGATTCCCTATTAATTCACTGATTGTGAAACCTTTTTGATTGGAAAAATAAATTAAAGAACTTGTTTGAGGCGCAAAGTTACCATTTAATGATAGTTTGCAGCACTGAATGCAGATATAAAACCTACATCATTTTAAACAGTATTGGTCATGGACAGAAACGTCGAGGCGCGCCTGCGGCATTGGATATATGTGGATCAGGTCAAATTTTTCGGTCCGGGGCGGTATGAATTGCTGGAACGGATCGGAGAAACGGGGTCCATTGCGCAGGCTGCGAAAGACATGGGCCTGTCTTACAAAAAAGCCTGGGCGATGATCGACGCGTTGAACACGCTCGGCAAAGAACCATACGTAGTAACCCAGAAAGGTGGTACCAAAGGCGGCGGCGCGATACTTACCGAAACCGCGAAGAACGTCATGAAAGCGTACAAAAGATTGAACGATAAACTACTGGCAGTCCTGGCCGAAGAGCCGGAGCTTTTATCACTCGTCTGACGCAATTCGTCAATTTTTTCCCGCACAATGTGAGGAACTCTATATATTTGCGATATATCCGTTCGTACATATCGCATTGCAATGAGAAAACTTCTGCTTCCGTTACCGTTTCTGCTTCATCTTTCACTGGCCTGCATTGCGCAGGAAACGCCTTCCATGACCGATCGCACTTTCGAGCTCGGCGAAGTACGCGTCTCCGGCATCAATGCGAGAGATAGCATTTCTTCCCGGCTTTCCTACCAGACCATTGAAAAATTCAACCGTACCGATCTTTCCAATGCATTGAACATTTTGCCCGGCGTAAGCATTGCCAACGTGGGCCCGCGCAACGAGTCGGTCGTGTATGTGCGCGGGTTCGACCTGCGCCAGGTACCCGTGTACATCGACGGTGTGCCCGTGTATGTGCCCTACGACGGCTATGTGGACATGGGACGCTTTACCACTTTCGACCTCGCGGAAGTAAATGTTTCCAAAGGCTTTGCCTCCATTCTCTATGGTGCCAACACCATGGGCGGAGCGATCAACCTTGTTTCGCGTAAGCCGGCTAGCAAATTCGAGATCAACGGGCGCGCAGGTGTTTTCAGCGGCGACGGCTATCGCTGGAACGTGAATGCGGGTTCAAGGCTGGGCAGGTTCTTTTATCAGGTAGGTGCTTCTCAACTCAAACAAGACACGTATCCCCTTTCCGACGATTTCAAACGGCGGAAATACCAGCAAACCGGCGACCGCCAAAATGCTTATCGTAACGACCTTAAATTCAGCGCCAAGGTCGGCTTTACACCCAATGATACGGATGAGTATGTGATTGGGTATGTCAATCAGCGCGGCGAAAAAGGCACACCTCCCTATGTAGGGGATGACTCCAAGATCACGACGCGCTTCTGGAAATGGCCGGAATGGAACAAACAGAGCCTGTATTTCATCTCAAACACCGCGGTAGGAGAAAAAAACAAAGTCAAAACGCGGCTGTACTATGATACTTTCGTGAATTCGCTGTTCAGCTACGACGACACGACCTACACGGCTCAAACCAAAGGTTATGCATTCCAGAGTTATTACGACGACTACACCCTGGGCGGTAACGCGGAGTTTGAATCGCGCGCATGGAAGAACAATGTGTTCAAATTCAATGTGCAGTACAAACGCGACGTGCACCGCGAACACGATCTGGGCGAGCCGATTCAAACGTACGTCGACAATACGCTGTCTGTCGGAATCGAAAATACCTACCAGATCGTCCCGTCGCTTTCTGTCGTTCCCGGGATCAGTTTCAATACCCGGAATGCTGGCGAAGCGCAGGAATACAATGCGACGACCAAGGAGCTGACCAGTTTTGCTGACAGTAAAAACAATGCGGTCAATGCGCAGATCGGGCTGTTCTGGGACGTTACCAGCAACCATTCCCTGCGCGGGTCGGTAGCGCGCAAAACACGTTTCGCAACCATCAAAGACCGTTACTCTTACCGCATGGGCCAGGCCATTCCGAACCCCGATCTCCATGCCGAAGCAGCGTTGAACTACGACCTCAGCTATTCGGGTAAAGTCGCCGGAAAACTTGCATTGCAGGCCAGCCTCTTCCAGAGCAACATCGACGACATCATTCAGCAGGTCGACAACGTCCAGCCGAACAAATTCCAGTTACAAAATGCCGGAAAAGCACGTTTTTACGGAGCGGAAGCGGGTTTTGATTACCAGGTCGCCCGTGGTCTGAAACTGGGTTCGAACTACTCGTTCATCAAGCGCAAGAACAAAACCAACCCGGCCATCCTGTTCACCAACGTGCCGGAGCACAAGGTGTTTACTTATGCCGACCTCTCACTTCTGAAAGTAGCGCACATCCTCGCCAGCCTTGAACATAATAGCAGCCGTAACAGCACCAGCTATGGCACCAGGGCCGGATCCTACACGCTCGTGAATGCAAAGGCTTCCGTAAAACTGTATAAATTCATTTCCGTGGAAGGTGGCGTCAACAACATTTTCGACCGGAATTACAGTCTGGTCGAAGGCTTCCCGGAGGCAGGCAGAAATTTCTTTGTGAACCTGGTTTTTAACTATTTCTGACCCATGCAGGGGCTGCGGGAAATTCAAAACATAATGCGTCTGAAAAGATCGGGCTGGGTCCTAACCGGCCTGATTGCTTCCTTTTGCCTGTTTTGCAGTCTGGTTTGCACGACCGGCCGCGCACCCGAGCCATTTACATTGGCATACCCGGCCAACTTCGGTTCACGTTTCACGATCCCTGCGGATAATCCAACCACGAAAGAAGGCGTGTACCTGGGCAGGATGTTGTTTTACGAGAAGCAGCTTTCGGCTAACAATAAACTGTCGTGCGAAAGCTGCCACGAGCAAAAACTGGCCTTTACCGACGGACGGCCCGCCAGCCTGGGTGTTGACGGCCGCTTCACGCCGCGGAGTTCCATGTCGCTGGCCAATCTGCTGTGGGTTCGCAATTTTTTCTGGGACGGCCGTTCGCAAAGTCTCGAAGAGCAAGCCGCATTCCCCCTCACCGATCCACATGAAATGGGCCAGTCACTTACAGAATCGGCCAGGAAACTGAGCAACACCGCTCCCTATCCAGCCCTTTTTCAAACTGTATTCGGGAACCCGGGCATTACCGGGCAAAACATTCTGAAAGCGCTGGCGCAGTTTGAAAGAACGCTCATTTCTGCCGATTCGCCTTACGATCGTTACCTGGCAGGAAAGTACCAGCCTACTGCCGCCGAAATGCGCGGCTTGTTCCTGTTTGAGAATGCCCCGGATGCTAAAAAAGGACTTCGCGGCGCCAATTGCGGGCATTGCCACGGCGGACCGAAGACTTTCAAGGAGCTTTTTCACAACAATGGCCTCGATAGTATTTTCACTGATGCAGGCCGGGAGAAAGTAACGGGTCAGTCCATGGACAAAGGTCGTTTCCGCGTGCCTACGCTGCGCAACATCATGCTCACGGCGCCCTACATGCACGACGGCCGCTTTCAAACGATCCGGGAGGTACTCGACCATTACAGCGACCACGTTCAGCAAAGTGAGACGCTGAGCAGTTTTTTACAGGATATTTCGAATGAAGCAAATGGTCAATCACTTGCATTGCGTGATACCGAAAAAACCGACATCATCGCCTTTCTGGGCATGCTCACCGACTCTGCCTTCGTCACCAATCCGGCATTTTCAAACCCACATTCCATTTCAAAAGCCCAATAACATGCAAAATATCAATAAATTACGATCAAAAAACCTCTGGCTGCTCGCAGTACTTTGCAGCCTTCACATTTCAGTTTGGGGTCAAACCGCCGCCACCCTGACCATTTCCGGAGAGGTAACCACCCCGCTCGAACTGAAAATACAGGACCTGACCGCGATGAAGCAGGTAAGTGCCAAAGTAAAAGATCGCGATGGAAAGGAGCACGAGTTCAAAGGCGTCGCATTGATCCAGCTGCTTGAAAAAGCCGGCGTCACCACAGGAGCCAAACTGAGAGGTGAAAATCTTGCCAAATATGCGTTAATCACCGCCGCAGACGGCTATGAAGTGCTTTATGCGCTGGCCGAGATCGACCCGGAATTCGCAGATCAGGTGATCCTGCTTGCGACTGAAAAAGACGGGCAGCCATTACCCGCCGGTGAAGGCCCGTTCCGCATCATCGCCCCCGGAGACAAAAAGCCTGCGCGGTGGATTCGTGAAGTAAGAAGTATTAAAATTGCATTTGCCAAAAACTGATCTCCATGCATTCAGGGCAGGGCATCCGCTCCGTTAACGGGCCGCTGTCCTTTCTGTTTTGGAATAATTGAAATAGCGGTAAGGTCCAAAAGCCGACATTTCAGCCGACAGTTTGTAAGTACCCCAGCTATACCCGGCCTGCGTGCGCACCAAGTACTTTTTTGCTTTTCCCGATGGTTTCCTTTTTGCCGTTCCGGAATTCACGAGAAGCTCCCCGATCGCCCTTCCGTCCATTCCGGCCGGTTGGGGCAAACCATAGATGCGCAACACGGTGGGGGCAATATCGACATTCGAAGTCGGTAGTTCCGTTATCTCGCCATTCCTGAAATCCGGCCCGACGGCCATTAACGCGATGTTGATCTCATAAGGACTGGAACCGCCATGGCCTGCTACTCCGCCTGAAAAATCAGTCCCGGCATATCCTTTGTCATTTTTATCATCATTCCAGTTCGGTGCTACCAGGATGTCGCCCGAGCGTTGGGGATGGTTGTAATGGACCGCATCGAATGAAAGAGTCCCGTTCACCCAGCCCTGCATATCGCCCTTTTTCTTCGCTTTGGTAAAAACGGCGCCTGCCCACGCCTGTTTATGCAATGCCGCCACGATGTCCTGAATAACTTTCTGATCATGGTTTTTTACATAAATAGCACCCTCAGCTACCACCACGTCGTCCGAATCCTTATCCTTTTTATAACCTTCACTCACCAGAAAATCCGAGAGCCCCGGCTTGCTGATATGCGTCACGAAACCGTGGTCCGTTGAGATGAGGATGTTGTAGCGACCGGCCAGGTTTTTTGCCTGCAATGCTTCGATAACCCTGCCAAACTGCGCGTCCACATACCGAATGGATTTCACCGCCTCCGATGATCCGATACCATGCTCATGGGCCGCGCCGTCGGGATCCGCGTACCAGATGGCGCTCACCAGTGGTCCGTTTTCGGCCAGTCCGTATTTCAGGAATGCGTCCGTAATCCATTTATGTTTGCCAAACTCTTCATCCGTACCCTGGGCTACCTGCCCGATCTCCTGGATTAGCTGAGTTTTAAATGATTCAGGCAAGATCAGATCCGGGTTCACGACGGCCCCATTCACGGTATGGTTTTGTAAAAAAGCCTGGCCGGTCGTTCCCGAGCTGAACACCATCATTTTCTGCCCGGCGTCCGCCAGCGCTTCCCCAAGCGATTTGGCCGTCAGCAACGGGCCCGAGGTAGCAGCCGGAATTTTGCTCAGATCACTGTAACCGGTCCCGATGGCCTTGTTGGCTGCGACCTCGGGAATGTAAATCGAATTACCGAGCAAGCCGTGCGTACCCGGGTACGAGCCAGTCGCGTAGGACGCCGAATTGACCCGTGTGACGGTTGGAAAAACACTGTGATGATGCTTACCTAAGGAAGCCTTTTGCCTGAATGCGAACAGGTTCGGCATTTGCTCCGCCGTGATATAATCGGGACGAAGGCCGTCGAAGAAGACGATCAATGTTCTTCGCTCCGGATGCAGCACGGGTTTCCCGGTAATCTGGGCATCCGCAAACTGCAAAGCTGTCGAAAGGAAAAAAGAAAGCAGAAACGGTAAACGCAGGTTCATCGATGCGGTGGTTTATCGGATTTCGGAAACGGTAATCTGGCGGGAGGCACGCTTGATGCCATAGAGCAGTTGCTTGCCGGCAACCGACCGGTCGATCGCAATGCCCTGCCCTTCGATCGGTGCGGGCAACGTACGTATATATTCAAGCGTATAGCCCGATCGGGGCAATTTCAATGCATATATTTCCGCCCGGTCGTGGCCAGTGCAATACAGCAGCCCGTCGGAGCCCCAGGCACCACCGGAATTGCTTTTAGGCGTAAAGAGGTCGATCAGGTTTTTAGGAAAAACCCAGGCTTCCACCTGCCTCCATTCCAGATCATACTTCACGAGTGACGTCCACCGCACGTCCCTGCCCTCGCTCGATTCCTTCCCCGCATAATGCGCGAATCCGATGAACCAGTACCCATCCTTTTGGTCCAGCCATGTGAGCGACCCATGCTGCGCAATGCCGAAGCTATGCGTATCGACATGTGTAAGTGTTTTTACATCAAAAATCTCCACCGAGCTCGTCATCGGAATCTCCGGATAATTAGAGTTCGCACAGTACAACTTCCCTTTGATCACCACGCCACTGTTCAGGTGTACAATGCCCTCTTTTGTGCCGTCCCATTCGGCGACCTGCCTGCCATCGGCTTTCGTGTGCTTGGTAATGGTGCTGTTGTTGATCACGTAAAAGAACTGCGCATCCACCGCGACAGCTTGCTTGGCCTCCTTTACATCGAATTGTTTCACAGGCGTGAGCGTCTGCGCAAATAAAGGCGTGGATAAAAACAGTGAAAAAGTACAGAGTAACAGTGATTTGAGAAGAGGCATACGGATATGAATATTTTCAAATCCTAAAAGTAGGGAAATGAGGTGTTTTCTACTTTATGGAAATGTTATGGCGACACAATCATTGGAACCTGCCGTTTGAAAACTACTGCTTTTTTTGATGGATCGGCTAGTGATGATCTGATATCTTTGTAAAAATCAAAACATTACCAGGAATGGAAACGAAACTCGCAGAGCAAACAGAAAAGGAGCAGGTCCAGGAGGCGCAAAGGACACTTTACCGAAAACTGGTCGAGGACCAAAGAGCCGTTAGACAATATTTTCGCGGGGAATGTACTTTGGAACAGTTACATGCAAGAGGAATCAGATTTGTTAAACCCATATGAAATCGTCACCGATGATTACGATCGTTATTGGTTCTTAACCGAGTCGGGCGTTTGTTACACCGCCGCTTTTGTGAAATCGTCCGGTTATTTCTACCATTACCCCCAGTTCGACGATAAGGTTGCCACTTTCTCCTTTAGGCCTTATGAATTGCAAAATCCCGTCACATTTGAAAGTATCCCAAAAAACGGCAGCAGGTATAGCAGGGCGAGGATCAGAGACACAATCATATTTCTACTCCTCGATTTTTTTCGGGCATATCCAGAAAAATCGATTATCGTCATTTGCGAATCCTGCGACGAATTGGGTGAGTGCAGGCAGCGATTATTCGACCGGTGGTTCAGAAACGCAAGTGACCTTGTCCCGCATTCTATCTCCAAATACGATAGCACCTTCGCTGGCGAAGGTTATGGTTCAATCTTAATCGATAACCACAACCCACATCACGAATTGATCCGGGACGCATTTACCGGTATTCCCAGCTCGGATAAATAGCGGCCCACATTGGCCCAAAATCCTACAAAGCCAGTAATGCAGATACAACACATTGATTTGTATCTGTTATGCATTCCCAAACCGAACGTACCGGCCTGAACTGCCGCTTTTTTGCAAGCCTGATCGTCTTCCTGTTTCTCGCCTCAGCCAGCCAACCGGTCTGCGCACAAAGCATTGACCTTAAAAACGCCGTATTGGCCGTTTCTCCTTCCCTGCCCTCCCCGATGAAAGAAACCGCTCCGGCTGTTCTGACCGAAGAAATTTCCAAACGCACCGGCATTACGCTCAAAAGGGCAACCGCATGGCCGAAAGGTAACACGACGGTCATTGCATTGGCTCAGGCATCGGACAATGCACTTGCCGGCCACAATGTGCCTGTGGCGACAGTTCCGCTCAAAAAAGAAGGCTTCCGTGTCGTTACCGAACAATCGGGTGCCCATAAAATCATCTGGATCATCGGCGCCGATGCGCGCGGCCTACTTTTTGGTACGGGCTGGCTGCTAAGACATTTGCGGATGGACAAGAATGTGCTGCAACTGGACAGCCCGGCCGACATCGCCACTTCCCCCGCATACCCCATTCGCGGGCACCAACTCGGCTACCGCACCACCGCTAATACCTACGATGCCTGGACGGTGGCCCAATTCGATCAGTACATCCGCGAACTGGCCATTTTCGGCAGCAATGCGGTGGAAGGCATTCCGTTCCACGAAGACGAATCCCCCAGCCCGCATTTCAAGATACCGGCTGCCGATATGCGGATCAGAATGAGTGAGATATGCAGGAAATACGACATGGATTACTGGGTTTGGACGCCAGCGACTTTCGACCTGAAAGACCAGGCCAAACGCAAAGCGGAAATCGATATGCATGAGGATTTTTACAAAAAATGCCCCCGCCTCGACCATATCTTCTTTCCCGGAGGCGATCCGGGTGACAACCACCCATCGGATGTGTTGCCATTCCTCAAAGAACTGCAAACCAAACTGGTACAATACCACCCCAATGCAAAAATGTGGATCTCTCTGCAAGGCTTCGACACCGAGCAGATCGATTACTTTTACAAGTTTCTTGAAACGGAAAAACCGACCTGGCTGCAAGGCGTAGTGTCGGGCCCGGGTAGTCCGCCTATGGCCGAAACACGCTACCGGCTGCCGAAACAATATCAGCACCGTCAATATCCCGACATTACCCATTCCGTGCGCTGCGAATTTCCCGTCGAGAAGTTTGACCAGGCTTTCGCACTCACGCTCGGGCGCGAATCTGTGAATCCACGGCCTTATGCATTTGCGAAGATCCATGCCAAATATGCGCCGTTCACCGATGGCTTCGTGTCCTATTCCGATGGCAGCCATGACGACGTCAATAAGGTGCTGTGGAGTATGCGCGGCTGGGACCCGGAAATGGATGTGCATCGCATTGTGGAAGAGTATAGCAGCTTTTTCTTCAACCATTCGATCGCTTCTACCATCGCGAGCGGCATCGAGGGTTTGGAACAAAACTGGAAAGGACCGCTCGTCGAGAATGGAGGTGTGGAAATGACGTATCTGCACTGGAAAGTGCTGGAAAACACAGAAGTTCAGTTGAAAAGCAACTGGCGCTGGCAGATGCTGCTGTTGAGGGCCTATTACGACCACTACACACGCCTCCGCCTGATCCACGAACAAAAACTGGAAAAAGAGGCCAATGCCATACTTGCAGCTGCGAACCAAAGCGGCCTCCACAAGGCCATGGACTCCGCATTGCTGGTCCTGAACCGACCTAATCCAAGCCTGCTCGCAAAAGATATCCGTAGGTGGATTGAAAAACTAAGCGATGAACTATACGTTTCGATCGGCTTACAAACCAGTACGGAGAAGCACAAGCCCCGCAACCCGGAGCGCGGCGTGGTGATGGATTTCATTGATTACCCGCTCAACAACCGCTGGTGGCTGGCAGACGAATTCGAAAAGATCAAAAAAATGGATGACCCGCAAAAGCAGCTGGCGAGACTAAAAACGATCGCATGCTGGGAGAATCCGGGCCCAGGCAGCTATTACGACGATATTTCGAGTGTGAGCAAAGGTCCGCGCGTCAAAACCATTTCGGAAGATGCGACCGATGTGGCCTGGTGGGATAATGGCAAGAGCCGAAAACGGCTGTCATTCCAGCTTTTTCAGCGCGAGCCTCAGTTGGACTACGAAAACCTCGACCCGCGTGCGCGCTACACCATACGCGTGGCGGGCTCAGGTGAAGCGCTCCTGCGCGTGGACGGCAAACGCCTTTCACCCCTGATCTACAACAGAGAACCGGATACATTCAAAGAGTGGATCGTCCCGCTTTCCCTCACGCAGGACGGCAAAATTTCCGTCACCTTCGATGGCCCCGAAGAATCCGACCTCAACTGGCGCAAGCAATCCAAGATCTCGGACGTGTGGCTGCTTGGGAGTTTTGAATGAGCCGCCGTGGAACGGGGAATTTTGAATGAGGGAATTTTGAATGACTGAATGACTGAATGACCGAATGAGTCGCCGTGGAACGGGGAATGAGTGAATTTTGAATGAGTGAATATGCTGTTAGGTTGCATTAAACTGGTAATGTCAGAACTTTTTAGTCGTCGCTTTGGTCACTCATTCCCGTTACACGGCGGCATCAGTCATTCCCCGTTCTACCGCGGTCCATTCAATCATTCACACATTCACACATTCACTCATTCACTCAATCACTCATTCCCCGTTCCACGGCGGCTCATTCACTCATTCCCCGTTCCACGACGGCTCATTCACACATTCCCTCATTGACCAAAAACCGCTCCCGTACCAGAAAGCAGGCGCCGAGCAGGCCGGCGTCCTCGCCGAGTCGCGAGGTAACGAGCCGGGTATCGTTGTTGACTAGGCTTAGTGAGTATTTGTTAATGGCGGTTTTGATGGGGAGGCCGATATACTCACCAGTAGCGAGGAGGCTTCCACCCAAAATGACTAATTCGGGATTAAAAACGTTGATGAGCGAGGCAATGCCGCGTCCGAGGTTTTCACCCAATTCGGCGATGAGTTCGATGGCGAGGACGTCGTCGGCGATGGCCGCTTCGATGATATCGTCCATGGTGATCTGGTCCGGATCGGGGATCCTGGCACTGAGGGCCGATGAGGAGCCTTCGCGCAACTTGTCGCGGAACATTCTTTCCAATGCCCATCCGGCTGCCTGCGTTTCCAGACAACCTTTTTTGCCACAACGGCAGATGTATTCGTTATTGAAAACCGGCATATGCCCGAATTCTCCCGCATAACCCGATTTCCCATAGTACAGCTTGCCGTCCATCAGGATGCCGACCGCAATACCATAGTCCAGGTTCAGGAAAAGCACATCCTTTTCATTTTCCACGGCACCCATGCAGAACTCGCCATAAGCCATTGCTCGGGAATCATTTTCCAGGAAGACCGGGAAGCCGATCTTTTCTTCCACGATTTCACTCAATGGCCGGTCGTCGAAGTGAAAATAGCTGTAACTGTGGCCCGTGCGGTAATTGACGCGGCCCGACAGATTGATCCCCACCCCGCGGATGCGATCCCTGGAAATGGACAGTCCGTTGATGAAGGCCAGAATGTGATCACAAAGCTGGTCGCGCGATCCGAGTGTGTTACTCAGCTCATAGTCGATCCTGCCGGATTTAGCTACCAATGCTTTGTCCAGATCCGAAAGTCCGATCGTGATATGGCTTTGCTTCACGTCCACGCCGATGAAATAGGCAGCATCGGCTGCTACCCCGTAAAGGTTCGGTCTCCGCCCGCCCGACGACTCGATTTTCCCGAAATCCCTGACCAGCCCTTCGTCTCTCAGCTCATTCACCAGTACCGTTACCTTGGGAACACTGATATTGAGCTGCTTGCCCAACTCCGGCAATGTCATGCTGCCATGATTGGCCAGATACCCCAGAATGATCCTGGCAGGGTCTTTGGTTTTGTAATTGGCGGCAACGCGAAGGGGTCTGCTCATAGAGTGTCTAAAACATTGGGGCGGCTAAATTAAGGACATATTTACTTTGTTCTATATCCGCTTAATCCAAAAAAAAGTATAAAAACATAGCACACGGCCGGCAACAGAAAGGCAATCTGCCAGTTGTAATGGTCGATAAGCCAGCCTTGCAGGAATGACACGACTGCCCCGCCCACAATGGCTGTGGACAGCCAGCCGGATGCCCGGGTCGCATATTTTTCAAGCCCGGTTACCGACAGAGAAAATATCGTTGCGAACATAATGGAGTTGCACAAACCCACGGCGATCATACTCCAAACCGCCACGGAACCTGCACTGTATACTGAAAAATTGACCAGTAAAACGGCCGCGGCAGCGCATACGCTGAGCACCTTCGGCGGGCTCACCACTTTCAGGATACCCGCGCCGATAAATCGCCCCACCAGCATGCTGCCCCAGTAAAATGCGACGAATGTGTTGGCTGCATGCTCGCTGATTCCAGCCGTGTCGGCAATGTAGTTGGTCAGGAAAGAGCCGATCGAAACTTCCGCACCAACATAGCAGAACAATGCGATAACCCCGAAACGCAGGTTCCGGAAGCTGAAAATGCTTACTTGCTCATCCTTTTTTTCAACCGCCTGCGCGACCGGTACCGGCAATTTCAGCTGGCTTACCACGACGGCGATCACGATCAGCAAGGCTGTAATGGCCAGATAAGGCAGCCGCACCGCATCGCTCGATTTCGAAACCTGGTCCGCACGCGAAAGAATATACCATGAGCCGAGCAGCGGCGCAACAGTAGTTCCGAGAGAACCTACCGCCTGGATCAGATTGAAACGTGAAGAAGCCGTCTTAGCAGGGCCCAGCATTGTAATGTATGGGTTGGCAGCCACCTGCAACAGTACGATGCCGATCGCGAGAATGAACAGCGCCGCCAGAAAAAGATAGTACTGATGCATCAGCGACGCCGGGAAAAAGAGGAATGTACCCACTGCCGCGATGGCAAACCCCGCGACCATACTTTGCTTGAAGCCTATCCGCCCCACGATCACCCCGGCCGGAATGGACATGACGCCGTAAGTGAAAAAGAAGTAGAACTGCACCAGCGCAGATTGCGTGTAGGTCAGCTGAAAACTGTTCTTAAAAAACGGCACCAGCGTGTCGTTCAGGCAGGTAATGAGGCCCATCATGAAATACAGCACAGCCAGCGTGGCGAGTGCCGGCCGGTAGTTCTGGTTTATTCCGGTGCCCGCAGACTGGCCGGATGCGACAGGTACATGTGCCATGATCAGATGGTTAAGGATACTTTTGCCTGGATCGCTTCGAGCGTTTTCCAGCATTGGAACAGCCCACGGGGCACGTGGAAACAGCCTTTCCATTTACCGCCTTTCAAAGAGAGCAGCGGGTCCCCCTGCCGGTTGAGATACCCAAACCATTCACCATGCGCAGGGTCCGGAAAATGCGCCCAGGTGTAATTGTGAATCCGTTCAAACCATAGCGAACAACGCTCGTCGCCCGTATGCAGGTAACCTTTAAGCAAAGTAATGAGCGTTTCCATATGCACCCACCAGAGCTTCTGGTCCCATTCGAGTTGCTGAGGCGGGTTACCTTTGACATCCATAAAATAGAAAATCCCGCCATGCTCGTGATCCCAGCCATATTCGATCAGTTGAATGGCAATGTCGACTGCCTTTTGGATCAGCTGCTCATCGGAAGATCTTTTGGCAAGATCCATGATGAACCACATCGATTCCAGGCCATGACCGGGGTTCACTAATCGCCCCTCGAACGAATCCGAAAACGAGCCGTCCGGGCTGATATTTTCCAGGATCACGCCCAATTCAGGACGATAAAACTTATTCATGACCGTATCAATCCCCCGGTCGATGACCTCGCTTACCAGCTCTGGGTCGAGGAGTGATTCGATTTCGAGCACGAGGTTACACAGGATCATCGGCAGCGCGAAACTTTCCAGCGGCCTTGCACCCGGCACTGCTTTACTGTAAATGCCTTTGGGATTATCCTGTCTTTTAAGAACATTCTCAAAGGTGTCTATTGCAATGGTCTTGAAACTTGCCTCGCCGGTTGCCTTGTAAAGCTGGCCAAATGCCATCGTCGCGAAGCAGTCCGAAAAGATGCTGTGCGGCTGCGTGAGCGGATTCCCGTAACGGTCCAACGAAAAATACCAGTTACCATTGGCATCCCGTCCGTGCTTCTCCAAAAATTTCGCCCCTGAAAGCGCCATATCCAGCCACTCCTGCCGCTGTTCTACCTGGTTGTAAAGCATGGCAAAACACCAGACCTGCCGGCATTGCAGCCACACGAACTTATCAGTGTCAAACACTTTTCCGTCCCGGTCGAGACAGGTGAAAAAACCACCCGATTCGTGGTCGGGTGAGTTTTTCATCCAAAAAGGGATTACATCGTTCAGCAGCGCATGCCGGTACTGGTCAAGATACTTATCGGGTTGCATGAAAGTTAGGTTAGGGTTCAGGAATAGTCCTGATAGTGGTTTGGATATAGGTAAGTTTAGGATAATGCGATACTCTTCCCGCCCTTTTTGCGGCTGATGTCGGCTGCATGGATGAAGCTGAAAATTTCCAGCGTTTCGGCAGCGGCAACGGGCGGCTTACCCGATCCGAAGAATGCGATAATCTCCTTCACAAGCGGTTCGTAGGTCGAAAACGGACCGAGCGGCGCAATGCCTTTCTCACCGAATGCGGTACCGGCAATGTTGGCAGCACCTTTGCGAATGCCACGTACCGTACCGATCCGCCCATCGTTCCACACGCCTACCACGACATCCGTGCCGTCCTGGTGGGTACGCGAAACGGATTTGCACCCCGGGCCCATGACGGTAAAGAGCATTTCGACGCCATGGATCGCATACCACGCAAGGTCGCTGTGATGTGGCTCCATTTCCGCCGGCGTATACACGTCGGCACCCATCACCGCACCTATGGACCCGCCGACGACTTTCTGTACATGAGCATCGAAACGCAATGCCGACGATGTGAAAACAGGCGCATTATGTTCGGCAGCCGCTTTAAAAATGGCCTTGGCGCCTTCCAGCGACGCTGCCACCGGTTTGTCTATAAACACACGCTTCCCAGCCTTAAAAACGGGCAATGCCTGTTCGAGGTGCGGACGTCCGTCGTTGGATTCCAGAAGTACCACGTCGACTTTACCCAGCAATGCTTCGATCGAACCCACGATCTCTACGCCCATTCCTTTTACTTTGGCGGTAACATCCGGCCGCATCTTCAATGCCGATTCAATGTCCTTGCTTCCCTGCGCATAAGCAGCCACCACCCGGTAGCCATTCATGTCGGGCGTGCCTGCATTGATCATCCGCGTAAACACCTCGCTATGGCTGGTATCCAACCCGATCACGCCTATTCTTTTGCCGTTAGCGGCATTAAAATCTCTTCCGAAGGACAATGCAGGTCCCGCAACAGCCAGCCCTGTCGCGGACAGGGCTGAGCTGTAAATAAATTTTCTGCGGTTCATTTATGGTTAAGGGTTAAAATCGTTCTCAAAATACATCCAGTCGACATAGAATAGGGAGCCTTTCGCCTGTCCGTTCCTGAAAACCAGGTACAGATCATGCAATCCACTGCCATTCACAGGAAGGAGTACCTCTTTCCAGTCAGTCTTGGGGTCGGTCACTTTTCCGCCGGGGATCTCCACCTTTCCAAGCATTTGTCCGTCTTTCCCACCCTGTCGCAGCTCTAATGTGCCACCGAAGCCATGCTCCTGCACGCGTAACCGGATGTTTTTGATGTGGGTTAAATCGATCTCGTTGAAACGGACATATTTGCCGTCGGTAATATTGGCTATGTAGGACACAAAGCCGGTATTCTGGGTAGCGATGACCACTCCCACATTACCTTCCTGGTAATCCTCCATCTGGATCAACGGATTACGCAGCACAATGTGGCTCGCACTTTTCAATGGGCCAATGCCGTTGGCGCCTTTATCGGTGTAGGCGGCTTGCAATACATAAGCGCCCTCGTTCCCTTTCCCGATGTGGCGGGTAAGCTTCATCTGGTCCGACAACGGTGTCCGTGCCGCTGTTTTACCCAAAGCAAGAATGTATCCCGCGATTTCCCGGGCGTCCTTTTCGGGCAGGTCCGCGTGGGGAGGCATCGGGTAAGATCCCCAGTTGCCACTGCCGCCGGTAATGATCTTGCGGGCAAGCATATCTGCCGCCCCGGCCTTGCCATCATACTTTTTCGAAATTTCTTTCAAAGCCGGCCCGATCGACTTGGTGTCAATGGTATGGCAAGCTTTGCAATCGAGTGATGCATACAATTTGGCAGTAGCCGCATATTGCGGATCTCCCTCTTCCGACCCCGACAGCGCCCCGGCGAGGTCCTTTCCAAAAGGCAGATAATTAAATCCGGCATGTATTTTCAAAGGATCTACCTTGCCGTCCTCTTTATCGGCTACCCTGATCTGATATTCAAAAAGGGCATTGTCCCAATAAAAACTACGGTTCGCTTTCGTGGCGATCGCCACTTCCGGCGGTGTGTTCCCAATCTTAAACTCGGTTGTCGCCGTGCCCTTTCCGCCATGCTGGTCCGAAACGGTGAGTACCACGTTGTAAATTCCCGGTTTGGTAAATGTGTGTTTCACCTGCTCACCGGTCAGTTTTTTCGAACCGATCTTCCATTCGTACGTCAGTTTGTCGCCCGGGTCGTAATCCTTGGAACCTTTGGCCGAAAGCGTCGCAGTAAATGGCATCGGACCGATGGTTTTGCCGGTCGAGACCATGGCGATCGGATTACGGTTTCCTTCCGCATATTCCACACGGATAATGCCGGAATCGGTATTACGTGCAAACCAGTTGGTACCATAGGCCAGCAGGTAAATCGCACCGTCGGGGGCGATCTGCATGTCGATAGGCGCTACTACTTTCAGTTGGGGCAGGAACGGCTCCATGCTCACGTAGTTTCCGTTAGCGTCCATCGTCACGGCCATGATCCACTTCCGGATCCATTCGAAGATAAACAGTTTGCCGTTGTAGTACTCGGGAAGCTTATAGGGTGCATTAGGGTAAAGATCGCTGTAATAAACCGGCCCCGCCATCGCGCTTGCGCCTCCTTTACCTACCAGCGGATATTTTTTAGAAGGCCCTTTACCATACCAGATGAATGCAGGCTGAGCAGCCGGCAATTCCCGGAGCCCCGTATTGTGCGGCGAATCGTTAAACGGCTTTTGCGGGTCTTTCCCCGGCCCTTCCTTTTTGGTGGCAAAATCATAATCAGGAAAAACCTCATTGTCTCCCAGGAAATAGGGATATCCGAAAAACCCGGGCTTCCGCGCCTGATTGATCTCGTCGTAACTCATCTTGCCCTCACTGCCCGGCACTTCAGTATCCGGACCGACATCGCCCCAGTAGAGGTATTTCGTTTTCGGGTCAACGGAGATACGGAATGGATTGCGCACGCCCATTGCATAGATTTCAGGTTTACCAATGGAGCCATCCCTGGGAAAGAGATTTCCATCGGGAATGCTGTAAGTGCCGTCCGCTTCGGGTTTAATCCGGAGAATTTTGCCCCGGTAGTCGTTGCTGTTGGCGGTTGCAGCCTGATCGTCCGAAAGTTCGCGGCCCGGGCGTTCGTCAATGGGGGTATGCCCTTCAATCTCCTCGGCATTGGTATTATCCCCGATCGACAGGTATAGCAGGCCTTCCGAGAACGTAAGATAGCCGGCCGAATGGCAGCAGTATTTACGTTGGGTGGGCACTTCAAGCAATACTTTTTTGGAAGACTGGTCTAAGGTCTGCCCTTTGAGCTCAAAGCGGGCCAGGTGGCTCACGCTCTTGTCTCCCCCTACCCCATAATAAAAGTAGATCCAGTGATTGTTTTTAAAATCAGGATCTGCGGCCACGCCGAGCAACCCGTCTTCAATGCCGCTGAAAACGTTGAACTGCGCAATGGTCGACAGTTCCCTGGTCGCATTGCTGAAATAGCGCACCGCTCCTTTCCGCTCCGCGATCACCATGTCGTAATTAGGCAGAATGGCCATTTCCATGGGTTCGTCCAGACCAGACACCAGCTTGGTATAAGTGAACCGGCTCGAATCCGGCCCCTCCGGCATCATTTTCACATCCGTCATACCGAGCTTCACCGGATGCAGACTGTCAACGGCCCGGAACAAAGGCCGGTCATGCCTCGGCACCGAAGCCAGGCACAAAGCCCCAGCCACCCAAAGTCCCGCGATAGATTTGATTTTTTTCACACGATAAACTTAATAAAATAGATTAGTTAATATAGCGTTATGTTGGATTTAATTTTGAATGAGTCAATGAGTGAACGTTATTGTCACCCTGAGCGAAGTCGAAGGGCTTTGCGAGACGCCCTTCGACTTCGCTCAGGGTGACAGTACCATTCACGCATTCAGTCATTCAAAATTAATAATTAGCATTCTGCTTAATCGCTTCGCCGGAGCGGTCGATTTCTACTTGCGGGATCGGGAATACTTCATTCTTTCCGGCTGTGAAATTCGCCCCTTTGCCGTTGGATAAAGGTTTGGTGGAATAGGATTTCATAGTTTGGACCAGTGTATTCCAACGCGTCAGATCAGACAGGCGGTGATACTCCATGGCCAGCTCGACACGGCGCTCGTGACGCACCGCTTTGCGCAGATCATCGGCCGCTTTCACATCAGGAAGCGGTTTTTCAGCCACTTTCAGCATCCGGGAAGTCGCCTCGGCGTCTTTGCGCGGCGAATTGGAAGCACGCTTACGAACCTGATTGATGTAGCTTGCAGCCTCCGCCTTGTCTCCACCGCTTTCGATCAATGCTTCTGCGTACATGAGCAGCACATCGGCGTAACGGATGGGGTGATACGTCCAGGCGTCATTACCCCAGCCCTGGCCCCGGCGCGATTCGGGGAGATACACTTTACGGTTGTGGTAGCCGGTATTGGGATAGGTTGAAAAATCCAGCACTTCTTTGGTTCCATTCAGCTTTGGAAAAACATCGCCGGACTGCAGCACGGTGGACAGCAACCTTGGATCTCCTTCTTCAAACTCATTGACAAGATCCTGCGTCGGCAAATCGAAACCCCATCCGCCGGTAGCACCACGCGGTGAGCAGTACACGTTGATCGTGCTGCCGTAAATCGGGATAGCCGGATCATCGCCCATAATGATCGAAAACACAGCCTCCTTTGTTTTATAGCCATTCTCAAGGAAAATTTCCTGAAACTGCGGATGCAACGCGAATGCACCGGAATCGATCACTTTTTTAGCGGCATCACGCGCTTTGGCAAACAAGGCAATATCGTCTTTTGCAAAAAACAGATAAGCCCTCGCCAGCAACGCCCAGGTCGCTTCTTTCGTAGCCCTTCCCAACTCGCCGGGCTGCAAGCTGGCGGCCGAAAGCATTGCCGGATCGTTGGCAATCGCCGTCAGTTCCGCTTCTACGAATTGAAATACCTCCTGGCTGCTCGCACGGCTCAGCTTGGTCCGGTCGTCAACGGTGAGGGTTTTGGTGACCAGTGGCACCCCGCCGAAAACCTGCGCCAGTTCAAAATAGAAGAAGGCCCTTAAAAACCGGATTTCAGCCAGATAACGGCTCTTCAGAGTAGCATCCAGGGGCGCTCCGCTCGCGTCGATCAGGGCAGCTTCGGGCAGTTTTTCCAGCGCAACATTGCAATTGCCGATCGCCGCATAACGGGCCGACCAGTACCCTGCCAGCGTTTCATTGGAAGAAATGGACCTTCCGAAACCCAGGTCGGTCACAAACGGACGGTCGCCGGCGTCGGATCCGCCTTTGTCGGCATCATCTGTCGCCATATTACCAAGCTCGGCCCGGGCCGCTTCGTAGCCCCAGAAATTGCCGGTAAATCCGCGATAACAGGTCACCAGCGATTTGAATGCTGCATCCGGTGATTTGTAGAATGTCTCATCGGTGAGGTTACCCGGCGGCGTACGGTCCAGGAACTCTTCGGAACACGAAGTTCCGCCCAGCACCAGACATGACGCAAGCAGGATGGCTGATAATTTTTTCATATACGGTTCCATTGAGGATCAGAGATAAAATGGATGATTTAGAATTTTGCATTGATACCAAACAACCAGGTCCGCGCCTGCGGGAAGTAACCCTGATCGATACCCGTCAACTTCGGATCGGTGGAGCCCATTTCCGGATCCAGCCCGCTGTATTTGGTAACGGTAAAGAGATTTTGCGCGCCGACATAAAACCGCACCTGTTTGATTTTCGCCTTTTCGAGCAACCCGCCCGGCAGGCTGTAACCGAGCTGAATGTTCTTCATGCGCAGGTACGAGCCATCTTCTACGAAATACTGCGACACATTGGTATTCAACCCCGCATTCTGCGAGATCTTGTAATGCGTATTGGTGCTTCCGGGGCCATTCCAGGCTTTTTCCAGAAACCCTTTGGGTGCATTGTACCAGCCCGTTCCCGCTTCGGTGTCGTAGCGCAGGATGTTCATCACGTCGTTACCCTGCGAACCTTGCAGGAATGCACTGATATCAAATCCCTTATAAGCTGCATTCAGGGTCAGGCCGTAGATAAAGTCCGGCCATGGGTTACCGATTTTGGTGCGGTCGTCCGCATTCAGGATCTGATCGCCGTTGATGTTCCGGAAGCGGATATCCCCGGGTGTCGACAAGCCTTTTTGCGCACTGGCAGCCACTTCGTCCTGCGTTTGGAAAATACCGTCCGTCTGCCAGCCGAAGTAGTAACCTACCGGCATACCCTCTTCGGTTTTGGTAATGGTTTCTCCTAAATGCGCCGTCGAGTAAATGGGCTCTCCACCGCCGAGTGTGGTGACTTTATTCGTGAAGGTCGAAAGTGTAGCCTTCACGCCATATTGGAAATCGCCCTTCTGATCATCATAGCCGATAGCAAATTCCCAGCCTTTGTTAACCATCTTGCCTGCATTGGACCAGGGGAAATTGGGATACCCGAGTGTGGTCGGAAGCGGTACGATGAGCAGCATATTATCTACCGCCTTTTTGAAATAATCCGCAGTGAAAGTCAATTTGTTGTTCAGGAATGCAAGGTCCAGCCCGATATCGGTCTGATTGGAAGTTTCCCATTGCAGAATGGGGTTACCGATACTGCTTCTTCCCGCGCCCAGGTACCAGGTTTTGTTATCTCCGAAAAGATAACGATCATTGTTGCCGTAAGTCGACAGGTAAGCGCCGTTCCCGATGTTCTGGTTCCCGATCTGCCCGTAGCTGGCGCGCAGTTTGCCTTCCGAAAGCCATTTCAGGCCCGCACTTTTGAAAAACTCCTCATTGGAAAAATTCCAGGCAGCCGAAACCGAAGGAAATGTACCCCAGCGATAGTCCTTGGCAAAACGAGAGGTTCCATCACGGCGCACGTTGGCCGTTAGCACATACTTACCTCCGAATGAATAACTTACGCGTCCAAAATAGGAATGTAAAGCATTGGCATAAGTATAACCCGAAGCTCCCGGATTGATTGTCGCCGCATTGATGATACGCATATCTTCGGCATTATTAACGATCCCCTGCTTGGAAGCACCATATTCCAATCCCTTGGTCGACTCGGCAGAAACACCGGCCAGTGCATTCAAACGGTGCTGGCCCCACACCTGATCGAATGCCAGGGTATTTTCCCAAACGAAGTAGTTGGACCAGTAAGAGTAATTGCTGACCGTGTTGTAAGTGGCATAGTCGTAGCCATTGAGATAATACTGAGGCGTAAAGCCTTTGGACAGGCCGCGATGGATATCCAGACCGAAATTGCTCCGGAATTTCAGGGGCTCGATGATCTTCACTTCGAGATTGGCACCGCCTTTCATACTGATACCCTCCCAGATACTCTGCCGCATGCGCTCGATTTGCCCTACCGGGTTGGGTTTGTTCGAATACAATACCCCCGCGTATCGCGAGAACGGATTGCTCGCATCGTAACCCTGCATGATCGTCTGATAAAAGGACGGTATATCGCGCAGGCTGTCGCGGTAAACCGGCGTGATCGGATCGGCCGTCATAGCACTGAAAATCGTCCCCGAATAAGGATTGTTCTCATCGATATTGCGGCGGCTCTCATACACCACAGCGATGTTGCTCCCTAAACGCACACGGTCGTTGATTTCGGCATTCACGTTGTTACGCCACGAGATCCGCTGATAATCAGAACCCCGAACGATCCCCTTCTGATTCATATAACCCAATGCAGATGCAAAGTCGACCTTTTTACTGCCACCGGACACCGTAATGTTATAGCTCTGAATGGGTGCATTTTCCTGGATGATCTGCTTCCACCAGTCGGTGCCTTCTGCACCCGTGTTGTTGCGCACGAAGTTGAGCGCCTGCGATTTCATATCGGGAGAAATCGGCGGTGTCACGCCCACTGCTTCCGCCGCCCGGTTTTTGTAGTTGATAAACTCCTCGGCATTCAGCATATGCGGCCGCTTCCAGGGCGACTGCAACCCGTAATAGCTGTCGAACGAAACGCTCATAGACTCCGACTTCGACCCTTTTTTGGTGGTAATGATCACCAGACCGTTCGATGCACGCGAACCATAAATGGCAGCCGCCGACGCGTCTTTATGAATGTCCATTGTTTCGATATCGTTGGGATTCAGCCAGCCGATGCTCGTTTGGGGCAATCCGTCGACGATATATAACGGCTCGTTGGAATTATTGATCGAGCCGATGCCGCGGATACGCACCACACCTGCCGAGCCCGGGCTTCCGCTGCTCTGGGTCACCATGACCCCGGCTGCTTTACCCTGCAATGCATCCGACGCCGTCCGGATCGGCATGTTGCGGATTTCGTCGCCTCCAATCGATGATACCGAACCCGTTACATCCTTTTTAGAAACCGTACCGTAGCCCACCACCACCACTTCCGAAAGTGATTTGGAATCGGTAGAAAGCTTCATATCGACCACCGAACGGTTTTCGACGGCCACTTCCGACGACAGGTAACCTATGAACGAAAACACGAGCGTCGCGTTTTCCGGAACATCCGCAAGTTCGTAACGACCCGCTCCGTTGGTGGTGGTACCCGTGCTTGAATTCTTCACGATCACGCTGGCACCGGGGAGCGGCTCTCCGGTTACGGCGTCGGTTACGACACCAGACACAGACAATGCAATGGCAGTAGTCTTGCGCTCGGCAGCTCCCTTGAAAAGCGAAGCCAGTGTGTTCATCGACTGCGGCAGCTGTACGCGGGCCGATGGTTGTTCCGGGGCAGTTTTAGTTTCGGTCTCAGGACGGTCCGACGGCTTTTCACCCGTATCATCCTTGCTGTAAATGACGTAAAAATTGTCCCTTAGTTTTTTAAATGCCAGGTTATTGGGTTCGAGGATCTTGCGTAAGGAATGCTCCAAAGAGCCTCCTTTACCGGCCTCCTTGATTGTTTTTCCGTTCACATACCCAGAGTTGTACAAGAAAGACACATTGAACTGCTTTTCGAGTTCACGGAGCTTCGTCTCCAGGGACACCGCCTGGCGCGGTCGCGTGCTGGTACCGGGACCGGGGTAGGCCTCGTCGGCCCTGGATAGCGCAAACTGCTGTGCATTCACCAGAGGTATGGTGCAGCAGCAAATGGCGATCAGGTTTAGCGTAAGGATCAGTCGTTTCATAGGCGAAGCGCTTTAAAAGGGTTTGTATAAATAGGCGAATAATCAGAGATGCATGATATTATTTCGCATTTCTGAACATAGAGTACCGGTTCCTTCTGCTTACCGCCATCAACCTGTGAAGTTTTTTTCTAATTATTCACAAAAAGGATAAAAATGCACCTTGTTCGATCATATCAAGGATAAGTTAGGAAATAAAAATATATAAATTCGAAAACTTAATATTTTTATTTATTAAGTAATGATACATAATGAGTCGTCGCCTGGGTGATGGTATATTATTTGGATTTGGATTGGGATCGGATGGTCAGGTGATTACCCTCCCTTTGAATGGACACGGCCGATGCCTCGGCGATACCCTCCAGCAGCAGCTCGACATTGTCAGTCGGAACGGAACCGGAGATCTGCCTACTGAGCAGATCAGGCTGATCGACCTCCGTTTCGAGGCCGTAGGTATCCTGCAAGAGCGCCGCGATTTCGCGCAGTGAAGTGTTATTGAATACAAGTTTGTGATCCTTCCAGGCGGAATATGCGGATGCTTCCACGTGTTCCTTCACATAATCCGTCGGCTTGTCGGCGAATCGCACCATTTCACCTGGCCTCAGCACCAACGTGTCGCCAGCCGAACTACCCAGATAGCATTGCACCTTACCTTCGTTGAGCACAATGCGGGTGCCGCTTTTTCGCCTGCTCACATTGAACTCGGTCCCGAGTACGTCGAGGCTGAAGTCCGATCCCGTCCGCACCCGGAACCTGCGGTGATCCCGGGTATGTACTACTTTAAAATAGGCCTCCCCTTCCAGGCGCACCTCCCGCAAATCCTGCCACGCTGCATCATAGGAAAGCTCCGAGTTTCCGTTCAGGACCACTTGCGAGCCATCCGGAAGGCTGATTACGCGCGTCTCGCCAAAGCCGGTCCTTTCCACAGTCATTCCATTCCGCCGACCAAAGAAGTACATTCCGATTCCGACCATGATCAGGACCGAAACCGTCGCAGCGATGCGGGTCCAGTAACCGGTGAAAGACGTACGGCTGACCTCCAACGGCAGACCTGATACATTGCTTGCAGCCTGTATTTTCGACAACATTTTCCCTTCCAACGCGGCCAGCGCATCCGCCGACAGGCCATCCGTGAACGCAGGGCGTCCTTCCGGGTACTGGTACCAGTCATCCAGTTCCTTTTCCTCGGCTGCCGAGTTCTCGCCGGCCTTTTCCCTCTCCAATAAATACAGCAAGCGGTCCTTGTCCATTCGTCGATATGCTCTTCCCTTTTTATAGTAACACTACGGTCCGGTTACCGCCACGGTACCGGCCTATTTTTTTATTCAAGGATATATATCACACACTTCCAGCAGGATCACTGCCCAGGCAAAGTCCTTGAGATTCTCGCGCAGCATCTTCAATGCCCTCCCCATTTGCTTCTCGACCGTATCGACGGGGATATTTTCCTGTACGGCAATCTCCTTATAGGTCAGGTTTTGCTTTCTGCTTAATATATAAACCTTGCGTAATTTCTCGGGCAGATTGGCCACGCTGGCTTCCAGCGCCTGTGCCAGTTCTTCGTAGTGAAGGTGATCCTCAATAGGATTGCCAGCGGCTTCCGGCAATTGCAAAAGGTATTCAAAGTATGCCTCTCTGACTTTACGCGAGCGTATGAGATTGTAAATACTGTACCGCAATGCCCCGAAAAGATATGCTTCCAGCGATACCGAAATCAGCAGTGTTTCACGCTTGGTCCAGAGATCGATGAAAATTTCCTGTACGATCTCCTCACATTCCTCCCGAAGCATGAGTCGCCGGTAAGCCGCATCGAAAAGCCGCCTCCAGTATTTGCGGTACAATGCTGCAAAAGCTTCGCTATCGCCCGTCTGTATCAGGGAAAGCAATGCCTCGTCGGTACTATGTGGATTTTCGGGAATGATGGTGGCGGAAAGGTTTAGAAGCCTGCAATTTCTGAAAATTGGGATAAAGTCGGCGCTGTACCGGTGCTAAATGTTTTCGCCCCGCATAATACGCACAACCTTACACCCATTTTTAACACTTTTTAAGACAACAGAATCAACATGTAACCGTTGTTGAAATATGTCGTACAAAAACCAAACAAACCTTTCGAAATGAGAACATTACTTGTACTTGCGCTGCTCGTTCTGGCGGGCACTGGCATCAGTTTCGGACAATCGGACGACCAGAAGGTCGGCTATGTCGATCAGCAGCACATTCTTCAGAATATGCCTGAGTTCAAAAAACTCAATGAGGAGATTGTCGTGAAAAGCGAACAATATGACAAGATCCTGAAAGGTAAGTACGACGAATTCAAAACCAAATCGGAAGCATTCGACAAACTGGTGGCCAGCAAGGCCGATCAGGCCATTTTACGTGACAAAGCGATGGAGCTGGAAAATCTCAAAAAATCGTATGAGGACTTTCAGGCCAACTCGATGGCGCAGCTCCGCGACTACTATTCCAAGAAATTCGAACCGATAAAACAAAAGGTGAACGAGGCGATTATTTTTGCAGGTCGGCAAAAAGGGTATGCATTCCTGCTTCGGATGGACCTTAATCCGGACGGCGGCGATCTCTGGCCGGTGGTGCTCTTCGCACGTGACTCCACATCCAACCTCACTTCGGACATCATGAAGAACCTGGGCATTAACGGTGCCGCAGCTTCAACGAGGAAGATAGGGATTCCGCAGGTTTTGAAGCGGTGACCCCATGCACCCGCATTCGATCCAGCCACACCCGTCCACGCCTACCCCGTCTGCCGGCGTCTGCCCCATCCGCCCGAGTCCGCCCGCGTCCGTCGGTTGAAACCGACGGTTGGGGGTGGATGCTGGATTGTTTGTAGTTCGGTTTGCGAGCCTTCCGATTCGGGAGGCTTTTTTATTGTTTAGAAATTATTTAAAGTTGAAATTTTATCAAAAAATACATATTTTTACAACTATAAAATTTACAACACTTACACCACACTGATGTCGACCAGATCCGAAGCTAAACGCTTTCTTGATGATTTTTTTGTTAAGTACCGCACTTTCGATATCGTATTTATGGAGCGGGTTCATCCTAAAAACGTTCAGACCTTGCTGGTCCTCGAAATTTCCCCAAGCCAGCGTCGGCAGGTTATCGAAGCGATCTCAGTCGACGATTACATAAGCGGGCCTCTTCCTGATACACTTTATCACATCAGCGACATGTGGGTGTTTGGGAAGACTGTAAAAAAGCGTGAGATATACATTAAAATATCATTGGGCAGGCCTGGGAGCCAGGTTATTTGCATTTCATTTCATATCGCAGAGCGGCTCCTGCACTATCCTTTTAAATCAATTATATGAAAAGCCCGGTTACAGGAAAAGAAATGCAGGTACGGCACGAGATTACGAGCCTGACATTCAGAAAGGAGGAATTTGAGGTTGTTACCCACTACTACGAATGCGCGGATTCGGGAGACCGTTTTACCGACGATAGTCTCGACGAGTTGAGCACAGTACAGGTTCACAACCAGTATCGGGAAAAGTATGGGATTCCATTCCCCGACGAAATCCGGCAGATCAGAGCTCGTTATGGCGTATCAGCGAGCAAGATGTCTGAAATTCTCGGGTTGGGAGCAAATTCTTACCGGCTGTACGAGACCGGCGAGGTTCCGTCGGTAGCCATTGGCAGGCTGATTATCTCGATCAGAAATCCAGAGGCATTCGGCCAGCAGATAGCCGCGAGTGCTCATCTTCTTTCACCAAAGGAAGTCCAAAAGTTTACGCAGGCAACACAAGACCCGGAATTGAAGCTCATACCCCAAAGAGCATTCCCTTCGGGCATGAATGGATACCGCCAACCGGACTTTGACAAAATTGCGGGGATCATCGCATTCTTTTACCTATATAAACAAGTACCGCTTTTCAAGACCAGGCTAAACAAGCTTCTGTTCTATACCGACTTCAATGCCTATCGTCTGACTGGCTTTTCCATCACCGGACTGGAATACAGGGCCATCCAGTTTGGGCCTGTGCCTGCGCAATTTCAGAAAATGTATGTAAATCTGTCAGAACAGGGGCAAGTTAATATCGAGGAGCAGTATTTTGGAAATGGTGCTTACGGGGACGAAATCATGCCCGCTCTGCCGTTCAACGAGGCTCTGTTTTCCAATCAGGATATGAAAGTGCTGGAATTTGTAGCTGGCCGCTACGGAAATCTTGGCACTGACGACATCGTATCATGCAGCCACCAGGAAATTGCATGGCTACAAAATATCGATGCAAAAGCACTTATCCACTACAGGTATGCCTTTGAGTTGAAAAACGCAATACCCTACACTTCCTGACGAAAGTCATGTTTTGGATAGCACCCGGGTCATCCCTCCCGCTGGCCTTTTGCTTCAATTTTGGCAAAAGGTTAAGCGACTATGACCATGCGCATTATTACGGCCCCGGAGGCCACTCCCGATACCCGACACGTTTGCTACCATTGCGGTGAAGATTGCCTCGATGAAATACACCAGGCCGACCAGCATGAATTCTGCTGTGAGGGCTGCGTGACAGTTTATGACCTCCTGAAAGAAAGCGACCTGTGCCAATACTACACCATCGAAGGTGCACAGGGCATTTCTCCCGATCCGTCGTTCTACAAGGGGAAGTATGATCACCTCGACCTGCCGGAAGTTCAGGAAAAGATGATCGAATTTACGGATGGCCAACTCACCGCGGTGTACTGGCACGTTCCGAAAATGCATTGCAGCTCCTGCATCTGGCTGCTCGAACACCTCTACCGGCTCAATCCGGCAGTAAGGAGTTCGGTGGTTAATTTTCCCGAAAAGAAGGTCAGGATTACTTTCGATACGCAAAAGCTGCGCCTGAGCGATCTGGCCGCATTGCTGACGCGTATCGGTTACGAGCCTTACCTGAGCATGGAAGACCTCTCGGGCAGCAAGGTTAAGAAATGGAACCGCACCCGGTTGTATAAGATAGGCATTGCAGGCTTTGCATTCGGAAACATCATGATGCTCAGCTTTCCCGAATACTTCCACCTCGGCCAAAACACTTCCGACCAAAACCTGCGCACCTTGTTCGGCATCCTGAACCTCGGGCTGAGCTTGCCGGTATTGTTCTATTGCGCTGCGGATTTCTACAAATCGGCCTGGGCGGCACTCAAAGGACGGTACCTGAACATCGACGCACCCATTGCCCTTGCATTATCCTGCGTTTTCCTGATCAGCATTTACCAACTGGCCACACAAAGCGGCCCGGGCTACCTCGACTCCTTTGCCGGGGCCGTGTTCTTCATGCTGGTGGGACGTTATTTTCAAGACAAAACCTACGCGGGTGTTTCGTTCGATCGTGATTATAAATCATATTTCCCGATCGCAATTTCAGTGCTCGAAGGCGGCCGGGAAATGCGAAAACCCATTACAAACCTGCGCTCCGGCGATCGCATGCTGGTACGTAACGAAGAACTGATCCCCGCCGACGCTGTTTTGCAAAGCCCCGCGGCCATGATCGATTACAGCTTCGTTTCCGGCGAATCACAGCCGGTCGAGCGAAAAAAGGGCGATACCATTTATGCAGGCGGCAAACAAAAGGGTACTGCCATCGAACTCGAAGTACTTCGCGAAGTTTCCCAGAGCTACCTGACCCAGCTTTGGAACAACCAGGCCTTTACCCGCAACAAGGAAGATGCCAACCGTACCCTAGCAGCCCGTATCAACAGGTACTTCTCCCTCGTTGTCCTCGGCATCGCTATCGTGACATTCCTGGTTTGGTTTATTGTGTTTAAAAATCCGGAAACCGCTTTCCTCGCATTCACCACCACCCTTTTGGTGGCCTGCCCGTGCGCATTGCTGCTTTCGTCGACATTCACGAACGGAAACCTGCTCAGCGTTTTCAGTCGCAACCGTTTCTATCCGAAAAATGCGGAGAGCATTGAAAGGCTGGCCCAAATCGACACGGTGGTTTTTGACAAGACAGGAACCATTACCCTGCCCGACGACGCGGACATTGACTTCACAGGCCAACCAGCCGCCGATCAAGAACTGGTGATCATTAAAACGATCGTCAGCCAGTCGTCACATCCGTTAAGCCGGCTTATTGCCGCGCATTTGGCACATATTCCCGCAAGCCGACGCGCCCTCACCGGGTTTTCCGAAACCAGCGGAAAAGGAATGCTTGCATACTGGGGGAGCCGGGAAATCAGGATAGGCTCGGCGGAATGGGTAGGTGGTGTGCCGGCCGATCAGCCGGTGCAGTCGAGTCAGGTGTTTGTGGCGATGGACGGCATCATCAAAGGTCATTTCACAGTTCGCAGCAAATACCGGCCAGAATTGCAGGAAACGCTGAAAGCACTTCGCGCGGCAGGTATCCAGACTTTCCTGCTCTCGGGCGATAAACCGACGGACAAGGAAATCCTGACACCTCTGTTCGGTCATGAGTCGCTGTTACTATTCAATCAAAAGCCTCAGCAAAAACTGGATTTTGTTCAAAAACTGCAACAACAGGGCCGTCGCGTGCTGATGGTTGGTGACGGCCTGAACGATGCGGGAGCTTTAAGGCAAAGTGAGGTAGGCCTGGCGGTGTCCGACGATATCAATAATTTCTCACCATCCTGTGACGCGATCGTCGAAGGCAGCCAGTTGGGCAAACTACCGGGCTACATGCATCTGGCACGCAGCGGTCAGCGCATTATCCGGCAAAGCTTTGCGATCTCGCTGATTTACAACATCGCGGGCCTGTCATTCGCCGTCGCAGGGAAGTTGTCACCCGTGATCGCCGCAATCCTGATGCCGCTCAGCTCCATTACCATTGTGGCATTCACAACGGCTGCAAGCAACCTGGCTGCCCGGAGGTGGCTCAAATCCTGACCAATGTCATAATCCGGCAACATGTTTTGTCATCTTTTGCCAATCGTCCCGCCGGTAGTTTTGAATCATCAAATCAACTAATTCTTTTCTCATCATGAGCGCATTGTATCTCCTGATCATCGCCAGCCTGCTGGTAGCACTGGGCTTTCTGGGCGCATTCATCTGGTCGGTCCGAAAGGGTCATTACGACGACGATTACACGCCTTCCGTGCGCATTCTGCTGGATGACTCCGAAAAGAAATAAACTCCTGAAACCCACCACCTGAACTGATTTTTACCATTTATCTCCATTAATTATGTCAAACGTTCCACATCCGGACCTTCCTGCCGTTGAGTTGGATGAATTTCAATATGACAACAGGATAGTCCGGGATTTTGCCATCGCCACCATCCTGTTCGGGCTGATCGGTATGCTCGTTGGGCTGCTGGCTGCCATGCAGCTGGTTTTCCCCGATCTGAACATGGACTTGCCTTTCCTGACCTTCAGCCGGATAAGACCACTGCACACCAACGCGGTGATCTTCGCATTTGTCGGAAACGGCTTTTTCACCGGACTTTATTATTCTGTTCCCCGTGTGTTGCGCACGCCGATATGGAGTCCCGCGCTAAGCCGCTTTCACTTCTGGGCGTGGCAAGCCATCATTCTGGGTGCAGCCATTTCACTACCCATGGGCTTTACTACTTCCAAGGAATATGCCGAACTCGAATGGCCTTTTGATATCGCCATTGCGGTCGTGTGGGTATCTGCATTGGTCAATATCATCATAACGACCATCAACCGGCGTGTCGAGCATATTTATGCGGCCGTGTGGTTCTACATTGCATCGTTTGTGACCGTGGCTATGTTGCACGTTGTCAACAGCATCGAGCTCCCGATCTCACTCATGAAGAGCTACCCGGTATATGCGGGTGTGCAGGATGCGCTGGTACAATGGTGGTATGGCCACAATGCGGTGGCTTTCTTCCTGACGACCCCTTACCTGGGTCTGATGTACTACTTTTTACCCAAAGCCGCCAACCGGCCGATTTATTCCTACCGCTTATCCATTGTACACTTCTGGGCGCTGATTTTTCTCTATATCTGGGCCGGACCACACCATTTGCTCTACACTGCATTGCCTGAATGGGCGCAGACGCTCGGAACGGTGTTCTCGATCATGCTCATTGCGCCCTCATGGGGCGGGATGATGAACGGCCTGATGACCCTCCGCGGCGCGTGGGACAAAGTGCGGGAAGATGTGGTACTGAAATTCATGGTCGTCGCGATCACTGCCTACGGTATGGCGACCTTCGAAGGGCCTATGCTTTCGTTGAAGAATGTAAACGCCATCGCCCACTATACCGACTGGATCGTAGCGCACGTGCACGTGGGTGCGCTGGGCTGGAATGGCTTCCTTACTTTTGGTATCCTGTACTGGCTGTTCCCACGACTTTATAACCGTCCCCTGTACTCCACCAAAGCCGCCAATTTCCACTTCTGGATCGGCACGCTGGGAATCATTTTCTATACCATCCCGATGTACTGGGCCGGCTGGGTACAGAGCTCGATGTGGAAAGAATTTACACAGGAAGGTCTTTTGAAATATCCCAACTTCCTGGAAACGGTCACTGCACTGAAACCACTTTACTTCCTGCGCGGCGTGGGTGGCACCCTGTACCTGATCGGTTTTGTGGTAATGATCTATAACCTGTGGATGACGGCGCTGAAAGGCAGGCTGGTCGCTACCGAAACTGCCAAGGCCATGCCGCTGAATGCGATCTGGCATGCTGAAAAAAGCGAATACTGGCACCGTCGCCTGATGGAACGCAAACCATTGGCACTCACCATCTTTTCACTCGTGGCAGTAGCCATCGGCGGCATGATCGAAATGATACCGACATTCCTGGTGGAATCCAATGTACCAACCATTGCCAGCGTGAAGCCTTACACCCCGCTGGAACTGCAGGGACGTGATATTTATGTGCGGGAAGGCTGCTATGTCTGCCACACCCAGATGATCCGTCCGTTCCGGTCCGAGATCGAGCGGTTCGGGGAGTATTCCAAATCAGGCGAGTTCGTGTATGACCATCCGCACCAATGGGGTTCTAAACGCACCGGCCCCGATTTGCACCGCATAGGCGGCAAATACCCGGATTCCTGGCACTACAACCACATGGAAGACCCTACCAGCATGTCGCCGGGATCCATTATGCCGCGCTATGGCTGGCTACTGGAAAACGATCTGGACACGACCACGACGAAAGCCAAAATCAAAGCCATGCAAACATTGGGCGTGCCTTATGAAAAAGGATTCGAAAACGAAGCTAATGCCGATCTGGTGAGACAGGAAAAAGAAATCCAGGAGCGACTGAAGCAAAGCGGCATCAAGACATCCGCCAACAAAGAAATCATCGCGCTGATCGCCTACATGCAACGAATGGGAACGGATATTAAAAAATGAGTGAATGAGTGAATGAGTGAATTTTGAATGACTGAATGATTGAATGACCGAATGATCCGCCGCGGAACGGGGAATGATTGAATAAGATATCTTTTATGAAATCGCTCCCCTACTACGGCAACCGAAATCAAAGTCAGCCAGATCATTCAAAATTCACTCATTCAAAATCCCATTCAGTCATTCAATCATTGGTCATTCAAAATTAATTCACTCACTCATTCACTCATTCCCAGTTCCACTGCGGCTCATTCACTCATTCAGTCATTCAAAATTGACTCTCATGAAATTCCGGAATTATCTTGAAACTATCGCGGGTGTGGGCATTTACCCGCTCATATCACTGCTGATCTTTTTTGTCTTCTTCGTCGGCCTGCTCATTTATGTATGGGGGCTGGATAAAAGGAAGCTCGACAAAATGCGCAGCATTCCTTTAAATGACGGCATCGTCGGCAAAGGATTGCTCACGCTGCTCCTGCTGGGCTGTATCGCGTTGCCGGCATCTGCCCAGGACAGCGAACCGGTGCGGGCCATTACCGAACTCGACCTGATCCTGTATGTGGTCCTCGGTGCACTGCTGTTTATCATCATTCAACTGGCGATTCTGCTGGCGTCGGCGATGAGGCTTCTCAACAAAACCGCCCAGGCTGCACATCAGGAACCCAGTCACGTTTTCAGCGCCCATTGGTGGAGAAAGTTCCGGGGGATCAGCGTCGCGGTACACGATGAGAAACAGATCCTTATCGACGGACATGATTATGATGGGATCCAGGAGCTTGACAACCGGATGCCGCCCTGGCTGCAATCGCTGTTCTACGCGACCATCGTTTTCGCCATCATCTACTCGGTCTACTATTTTGGCGGACTGGGCGATTTGCAGCTCGCCGAGCTGGACAAGGAGATCGCTTCTGCCGAAATTGAAAAGAAAGCCTATATGGAGAAAGTGGGTGCAAGCATGGATGAAAACTCCGTGACTTTGCTCACAGACAACGCGGGCATCGAGCAGGGCAAGAAGATCTTTCAGGAGAAATGCACGGCCTGTCACGGTACCGAAGGTGGCGGTTCGGTCGGTCCCAACCTCACGGACGAATACTGGCTCCACGGCGGCGGTATCCACAATGTATTCAAAGTCATTAAGTATGGTGTGCCTGAAAAAGGGATGATATCCTGGGAGAAACAGCTATCACCGACTGATATTCAAAAAGTTGCAAGCTTCGTATTATCATTGAAAGGTACCAAGCCCGCGAATGCAAAAGAACCACAGGGAGAGCTTGCTGAACAAACTTCGGCGGCCGGCGATCAGCTGTCGGCGGCGAAGTGATTTGACCTGGCATAGCCATAAATCCGGAGAACATGGAACCTACACTGACAGATGACAACGGAAATCCGAAACGAAAGCTGCATGCCGAATACCAGCCCGCAACGCAGCACGGCCGGCAGACGGCAGCCGAAGGCCGAAAGCCCCAGGAAACCCGTCCGCTTTACCCGCAACGCCCCGCAGGCAAGTGGCATAACCGGCGCATTGTGTTCAGCATCGTCATCATTACTTTACTCTTCGTTGCCCCATTTATCCGGCTCAATGGACAGCCGCTGGTGCTGCTGAATCTACTGGAAAGGAAATTCATCATCTTCGGTATTTTCATCGGACCGCAGGATTACTGGCTTTTCGGGTTAACGATGCTGTCGTTCTTTGTTTTCATCGTACTGTTCACCACCGTTTTCGGCAGGTTATGGTGTGGCTGGGCGTGCCCGCAGACAGTTTTCATGGAGATGGTTTTCCGCAAAATCGAATACGCGATCGAAGGCGATGCCGGCAAACAGAAGCTACTGGACAAAGCACCTTGGACAACCGACAAAATCCTGAAAAAGGGACTAAAATACAGTCTTTTCCTGGCTGTTTCGTTCGCGATCGCCAATCTGCTGCTCGCTTATGTGATGGGAACCGACGAACTGTACAAGATTGTTTCCGAGCCCATTGCCGACCATGCAGGGTTATTTTCAGGGATTGTCATTTTTACTGCCGTGTTCTATTGGAACTTTGCCTGGCTGCGCGAGCAAGCCTGTACGGTGGTTTGTCCCTACGGACGACTGCAAAGTGTACTGCTCGACCGCAACTCCATCAATGTCGCTTACGACCATGAACGCGGTGAACCGAGGGGCAAATTGCACAAAGGCACCGAACGTACCGAAGGCGATTGTGTCAATTGCTTCCAATGCGTAGTGGTATGCCCGACGGGTATCGATATCCGCAACGGCACGCAAATGGAATGTGTGAACTGCACCGCCTGCATCGATGCCTGTGATTCGATTATGGATAAGGTGGGTTTTGAGCAGGGATTGATCCGCTACACTTCAGAGAATGTCATCAATAAAAAAGCCGCCAGGGTGGTGACGCCACGCACATGGGGTTATGCAGCCGTTCTGCTGCTGCTGTGGTCGGCGCTCGGCTTTGTGATCGCTACGCGTAACGACACCCAGACGACGTTGTTCCGCGCACCGGGCAGCCGTTATATCGAGAATGCAGACGGCACGATCAGCAATCTGTACACCTTCAAGATATTCAATAAAACCAACCGGACCATTAAACCCTCCATACGCCTCGACACCCCGCACGGTAAGCTGCTCTTCGCCGGATCCCCGGACCTGACGCTGGCAGCCGCGGGGATGTCCGAGGGGACAGTTTTCATCATGATTCCAAAATCAGTATTGAAAAGCCGCAAGACAACGCTTAAACTTTCTGTTTATCAGGAAAATGTAAGGCTGGAAGGTTTTGAAACCACATTTATCGCACCGGAAGAATAAAACATTCATCCATTTTTTCAAGACAATAACATGAAAATGAATTGGGGAGCCGGCATTGCCGCACTGTACGCCGGTTTTGTAGTCATGATCCTGCTGCTGGTCGGTATGAGCGCAGGACAAAAAATCGACCTGGTGACGGATCATTATTATGAAGAAGAACTGAAATTTCAGGGCAAGATCGATAAGAAGCAACGTGCCGCGGCCCTGGCGGAACCCCTGTCCTGGGAAATCACCCCAACCGGTTTGCAGATCCATTACCCCGCAGCATTCGGAGATTCGGCCATTACCGGGCAGATCCGGTTGTACTGCCCTTCCGACGACCGCAATGACCGTGAGTTTGCGATCAGGGCAGTGAACGGTGAACAAACGCTCGCATCGGCTCAGATCCCGGCCGGCAGATATAAAATCCAGGTTGACTGGCGGAACGGTGGCCAAACTTACTGGAACGAAGGAGTAGTAGTGATCGAACACCCTAATCATTGAACAATGATCACCGTCCTGCCGTACCTCGCCGTCTCCATGGGGCTGATCAGCAGCTTCCATTGTGTGGGCATGTGCGGCCCCATCGCGCTTGCATTGCCCGTACACAAGGGCACACGCGCACAGCAGGTAGCAGGCGTGCTCGCATATAATGCGGGGCGCGCGCTTACGTACGCGGTGTTCGGAATGGTGATCGGAACACTGGGAGCTTCGCTGGAGTGGCTGGGGATGCTTCGTTACGCATCGATCGCCGTAGGACTGGCAATGCTGGGTTACGTGCTCTGGCCGTCCAGGTTAACTCAGCGGCTGCAAATGCCTGCTTTCTGGCAGCGTGGTGTGGGGAAGATTAGAAGAAAAATGGGTTTATACCTGAAAAAAACCGGCACATGGAGCATGCTCTTGCTCGGGGCGTTTAATGGAGCCATACCCTGCGGAATGGTGTACATGGCCCTGATGAGCTCCGTCGCAACCGGCAGCACCTGGGGCGGCGGGATTTTCATGGCGCTCTTCGGGCTCGGCACAATGCCCGCCATGCTCACACTCGGCATAGCCAGGCAAAGTCTGACACCCGCATTGCGGACCAGGATCCGGAAGCTTACGCCGGTACTGGTGGCAATAGCGGGTATATGGCTCGTGGCTCGCGGCGTAACAACCACCTACACCAGCCATTCCAAGGCCGGTCAGGACATTGTCATTTGCCGCTAATTGGGCGGAACACTTGACGACTTCCCTCGCGTGCCTTACCTTGCCGGCATGAAAAACTACAAAGCGATCATCCAGCTCACTTCACCCGAACCGAAGGTTCACAAAAGTATGATCCGTCAGATCGGTAATTTGATGGCCCATTTGCATGATCAGGTCGATGTGCGAATCGTTTGTCATGGTGCTTCCATATCATTTTGTGTCAGGGACAACAATGCACTGGCCGACGAAATCAGCACGCTGCTTTCGCGCGGGGTCACGATCGGCGCCTGCCGGAATATGCTGGAAGCCAACAACACCGCCCCCTCAGCCCTCATCGATGGCATCGAAGTGATACCTTCCGGCATTGCCGAGCTGGTGATCCTGCAACAGGAGGGATGGAGCTACCTCAAAGCTGGTTAGAAGTCTGTTTTCTGCATGACAAAGATCATGTTTTAACGCCCCCCTCCTGGCTAGTTTTGATTTATCATCTACATCAAAACTTTCATCATGGACAAGGACCTGCTGTTCAAGTACAATATCCCCGGACCGCGGTATACCAGCTACCCCACCGTACCCTACTGGCAGAAAACACCGCCCGCAGAGGCACAATGGAAGGAGCTCGTTCAGGATGCGATCGCCGTTTCCAACGACCGGGAAGGCATTAGTCTCTATATACACCTGCCCTTTTGCGAAAGCCTTTGCACCTACTGCGGCTGCAACACGCGGATCACCATCAACCACGCCGTGGAAAGCAAATACATCGATGCGGTCCTGAAAGAATGGAACATGTACTGCGCCCTGTTCGGAGACACGAAGCCGGTTATCCGGGAACTGCATCTGGGCGGCGGCACACCCACCTTTTTCAGTCCCGCCAATCTGTCTCGTCTCGTGAGCGGGCTGCTCGCCAAAGCGACGGTCCATTCCGGTGCGCAATTTGGTTTCGAGGCACATCCGGGTAATACGACCGACGAACATTTATGTGCACTCTATCAAGCCGGGTTCAGGCGGATCAGCATTGGTGTACAGGATTTCAACCCCATCGTGCTGGCCATGATCAACCGGCATCAGACCTACGAGCAGGTGGTTCATCTGACGAACAAGGCCCGCGAGATAGGTTACACGTCCGTCAATTACGATATCGTATACGGTTTGCCGCAACAGAAAGCCTGCTATATGATGCAGACAATGCTGCGGGTGATCCAGCTCAAACCCGACCGCATTGCGTTTTACAGCTATGCGCATGTGCCGTGGCTCAAACCCGGGCAACGGAACTATACTGAAAGCGACCTGCCGGATGCCGACAAAAAAATGGCCATTTACGAAACCGGCCGCAATGCGCTGGAACTGGCCGGCTACCATGACATTGGCATGGACCATTTCGCATTGGAAACCGACGAACTTTTCAAAGCCAGCCAGCAAGGTCGCCTGCACCGGAATTTTATGGGTTACACCGACACCCATACCCAGCTGCTGATCGGCCTCGGGGCCTCGGCGATCGGAGATGCGTGGCGGGGATATGCCCAGAACGAAAAAAAAGTAGAGGATTACTACCGGCGGCTTGCCCAGAACGAGCTTCCTATATTCAAAGGACATGAGCTTACCCGGGAAGACCTGATCCTACGCAGGCACATCCTCCGCCTCATGACCACCTTCGAAACGTCCTGGATATCCCCTTCGGAAGTTTGTGCCGAAGTATACCAGGCCATCGAGCGGCTATCGGAAATGGAGTTCGACGACCTGGTGGAAGTAGAACCTTTCCGGCTGAAAGTCACTGAAAAAGGCAAGGCGTTCGTCCGGAACATCTGCATGGCGTTCGATGCACGCCTCTGGGCTGAACTCCCGCAAACAAGCCTTTTCAGCCAGACAGTTTAAGTATGATTTCTTGCGGTGTTCACCTCTGTCCTGTACCTTGGTATGTTTGATACGGATATTTTAATTCATACCCAGGTGATGACACGGCATATCGAGATGCTGGACGCACTGTTCAAGCACGCGACCGAAGGGATCGTGGTGGTGGACAAAGGCGCCAGCATCGTAATGTTAAACCCCAAGGCCAAGGAACTTTTCGGTTACGGCGACCAGGAACTGATCGGGAAGAAGATCGAGACACTGATCCCGCAACGCTATTCAGGAAACCACATCGGCTACCGCAACCATTACCTCGAAGCCCCGCGAGCCCGTGGTATGGGTCATGCCATGGACCTCTTTGCCAGGCGTAAAGACGGAAGTGAATTTCCGGTGGAAGTAAGCCTGAGTCCATTCAAAACAAGCGACGGGGAGTTTGTAGTGAGCTTTGTGATCGACATTACCGAGCGTAAAAAACAGGAAAGCCGCATTATTGAAGCCAACCTGGAAATACAAAAACTGAATGCGGAACTGGAAGAGCGGGTCCAACGGCGGACCGAAGAGCTGGCTGCCGCGATCCGTCGTATCGAGCTGTCCCAGGAAGAAGTTGTGCGCGCGTTGAAGAAGGAACGGGAACTGAACAACATGAAGAGCCAGTTCGTGACCATTGCCTCGCATGAGTTCCGTACACCCCTCGCGACCATCCTGTCATCGGCCTCGCTGATCGGCCGCTACGCACGCACGGAAGACGAGGAAAAGCGGCAGAAACATGTTCAGCGGATCAAATCCACGGTGAGCAACCTGACCGAAATCCTGAACGATTTCTTGTCCATCGGCAAGCTGGAAGAAGGCCGCGTGCATTGCATCCCGGTGCTGACCGAACTGCCGGAATTCTCCCGCAACCTCATCGAAGAAATCAAAGGGCTATGCAAGGAGGGGCAACAGATCGTGTTCGAATATCAGGGAGAACAGCATGTCTGGCTTGATAAACAATTGCTTCGGAATGTACTTTTCAACCTGCTTTCCAACGCCATCAAGTATTCGGAACCGGGCAGGAGCATTTTTCTCCGGATCAAGACCACGCACGAAAACGTCAATATGGAAATCGAGGACCAGGGAATCGGCATTCCCCGGCAGGATCAGGCCCACATCTTCGACCGTTTCTTCCGTGCCCACAATGCGGGCAATGCGCAGGGAACCGGGCTCGGCCTCAATATTGTACAAAACTACATCGATCTCATGGGCGGGTCGGTCCGCTTTCACAGCGAAGTCGGTCGCGGTACTACATTTTTTGTCGGGTTACCCAACCGGGAGCCCTCCCAAAGCAAAACAGAGTCTTAAATCAAACGAAATCCATTTTGGAAACGAGAAAAATACTTTTGATCGAAGATAATCCCGAAATGCGGGAAAATACAGCTGAAATACTGGAACTAGCCAACTATGAGGTCATTACGGCCAGGAACGGAAAGGAAGGTATGCAGCAGGCGGCCCAAACCACGCCCGATCTGATCATCTGTGACATCATGATGCCCGAACTCGACGGCTACGGCGTATTGCATATGCTTGGCAAAGACGAGCGTACTGCCTCCATCCCGTTCATTTTCCTCACAGCGAAGGCTGAAAAGGAAGACTACCGGAAAGGGATGACCATGGGTGCGGACGATTATCTGACCAAACCCTACGACGATGTAGAGCTGCTGAATGCCGTGGAAATGCGTCTGAAAAAGAGCGACCGGCTCAAACGCCAGTTCGACCGGTCAGCCGACGGGCTCGACCAGTTCATCCGGGAGGCGCAGTCGTTCGACCCCATCGTGAAGCTTGCGGAGGATAAGAAAGTTAAAGTATTACGTAAAAAAGAGACCGTCTACACGGAGGGAAGCTTCCCGTCCCACATATTTTTCCTGCAAAAAGGAAAGGTGAAAGCGTACAAATCGAACGAGAACGGCAAGGAGTACATTACCGACCTGCACAAGGAGGGTGATTTCTTTGGCTACCTCGATCTGCTGCAAGGCGAACCGTATGAAGAAACCGCCATTGCCCTCGAAAAGTCGGAGGTGGCTATGATCCCCAAAGATGACTTCTTTAACCTGCTGCAGGGCAATCGCGAGGTGGCGTCGAAATTCATCAGAATGCTTTCCAATGAAATCAAGGACCGGGAGGAGCGACTTTTGCAGCTGGCCTATAACTCTGTCAGGAAGCGTGTTGCACAGGCATTGGTCATGCTGGTTCAACGTTACCAGGAAGACCGTTCCAAGCCGTTTTCGATGGCTGTTACCCGGGAAGACATCGCTTCCATGGTGGGAACTGCTACCGAAACGGTGATCCGGACGCTTTCAGATTTTAAAGACGAACGTCTTGTCGATATGAAAGGCAGCCTGATCACCGTACTTGAATATGAAAAACTGGCCAGGATGCGGAACTAGATACCGGCGAGCCTGCTTTCGATGGCTTGCAGCTGTGCCATCATTTCCTGCCGGTAGGCGGCCGTCTGATTGCTGATCTCGGGGATTAGTTTTTTGTAATAACTGATCCCTTCCAGCAGGTTTCCTCGGAATTTCGAAAAATACTTAGCCTTCTTCTCGTTCAATTGAGCCGTGTGCCTTTCCACGTCTTTTTTGAGATAATCCACGTACAGATTGAGCTCATTGATGAACATATTGGGACGCAGGTTCCTGGCCAGCAGATCTATTTTCCCATAAATGTGCCCCACCATCTCATCCAGCGAATAAACTCCCGAAAACCAGGCCAGATTTGGTCCCGGACAAATCGCGACGGCCTTATTCTCTCTGGGCTTCATCAGGTTATTCTTAATCAATGCGGCAGTGCTTAATCCATCGCACAGACATAACTTTTCAGTAACCGCGCTGATCTGCGTATCCAGGTCTGCCGGTTTGGGATCAATGGCCATTAATTGTTTGATTTTCAACTGCTGGTACTGCCTCGACGCTGTGCAGATCGGCTCTTTGGTAAATTCCGTATTGGAAACCAGATACCGCTTATGGCACGGACTGCCCGGCCTACCCTTTTCGATCCTTTCGAGGCGTTGCTTTTCGGCACTGCTGTTCCGGAAGTTGTTGAACAGGACGCCGAGGGGCGATGAATCGCTGACATAATAGGCGTCGCTGTCCGCAGTGGAAAGGCTGTGCAAAGTAGCATTGTCGACGTTTGTCACCTCCGGCACCAGCAGGAACGGGCTGCCCCATCCGGTGGCCTCGATCCCGTAGTGTTCGAGCAGGAAACGATCTTCCGCGGCGGTGCCGATACCGCCCTGTACGGTAATGCGGATAGCGGGCGTCCGGTTAAGTGCAATGCCCTTGCTTTCCAGCGCTGATTCATAAAGTGCGAGCAGTTCGGCGGACATTTCGGTACGCCTCGTCTTAAATTCTTCCAGCACGGGACCTAGCAGACTTCCTTCCGTGGCAAAGGCGTGCCCGCCGCAGTTCAGCCCCGACTCGATCCGGAATTCCGACACCCATATGCCTTTTTTAGCCAGAAATTTAGCCTGGATCAATGCCGAGCGGTAGTCGCTCACTTTCAGGATCAGCTTTTTCTTCATCGTGCCCGTTTCATCGGGAAAAAAGTCTTCGAAGCTTTCCAGGTAACTGTACAGCCTGGGATTCATGCCCGCGGAGAGGATCATGGACGATTGCAACGTACTCTGCGCGAATCCCCTGAGCGCAGCCAGGGCGTCGGTGTAGATATCGTCCAGTGCGTTTCCGTCTGCATCCAGGTTCATCTTATCGACCTTCGACATGATGTTGACATCTATACTGCCAGGAACGATCAACGCGCGAATCGCGGCAGCCTCCTGCTCTTTTTTCGCACCTTCCGGTAAAGCAAGCATGGCATCGTACCGTTCTTTCAATTCCGAACCCGCAGGCAAGAGGCTGAAATAACGCGCAATGTCATTATCCTGCCCGAATGGCTGCATTCTGAGTTTTTCAAACTCCTCACAAACGATCCTGTGCATTAGATTCAGATAACCCGTGATCCTGCGGCTCCGGTAATCGGGCGTTCCTTTGGCGATCGGGCTATCATCTTCGCCGCGCTGGCGTGCGTAATGCACCCGCATTCGCTCGATGAGCTCGTCGTCGACGATCGAGGCGACCGACGAAATGCCGTATTTGGCAACTTTGATAGGGGTATCGATGGAATATCCGAGCCCAAGGACCGGGATATGAAAAGTATGCGGCATAATGGTATGAATGAGAGTTGATTATTCATTCAAAAATACCGCCGCGCCGGTCTATGAAAACTGACCGTGCTTAGCCGCATTACTGAGAAACGTCATACCACAATGCAACATCGGAGAGCCGGCTCGTGATTATTTCTTCTTGGATTTTGAAGCGGCGGCCAGCTCATTTTCCTTCATCCTGAACACGACGATCCGTCGGATCAGATCAGTGGGCAACGGATCCTTATCCGGGAGCTGAATGGCCGATTTGCTCACTTTGTATTGGGCAAGTTCGGATTGGAACTCACTCAGCAATGCGTCGCTGAATGGGTAGGACAGCGAAATGTGATGGGTCGCGGCGGAATAGTAGACCAGGAAACCAAAGTGTTTGTAGGCGGGAATCTGGTAGCTGATCACCTCCTCCGCATCAGGCGCTACATCGCGGATAATGCCCCGGATCGTTTGCAAACGCTCCTTTTTATCGCCCTGAAAGATGTCCTGGTATTCGTCGACGGATTTGAAGTCTGTTTTAGCCATGGCCTGGAAGCAGGTTTGATGCGTGTCTGATATCAGGAAAAGGCAGTATTCCATTCATTTTAACGGCTTTTCCCGCATTATTTAAGTTAGCCGGTGACCATCAATCAGGATCCTTCCCGCGTAAGTGCCTACAATTGGAGAGCCGACTAGCCCTGCAGATTATTCTCCGGATACTCCCCCGGGTAGAATACCTGTTCTAACAGCAGCAACAATTCCCCTTCCGAAAATGGCTTCCCGAGCACGCCATTAATGCCTAATCCCGCGTAGAAGTTCTTATCACGGTCGGACGAATCTCCTGTAAAACCAATAACAGGTATCCCGGCTTTATCCGCCTCGACGTGCGCACGTATGCGTCGTGTAAGTTCCATCCCGTCCATTTCCGGCATATGAATGTCCGTAATGACAAGATCATAAGGTTGTTTCTCAAACAGTTCGAGGGCATCGTCACCGGACGTAACGAGGTCGTACGAGATGCCGTATTTTTCAAGAAACCTGCTCATCAACACCAGGTTCAGTTTGGTATCGTCGGCCACCAGCGCTTTTTTCCCTTTGAAATTTCTTGAAAGCGAAGCCGGGACGGCCTTCCGGGTTGCTCTTTCATTGATCTTTTCGGCCACGCCCATTGGAATAGCTACTTTAAACTCCGACCCCTTGCCAATGGCGCTTTCCACCGATATCGTACCACCATGCAACTCAACGATCCGCTTGCAGATCGCCAATCCCAGTCCTGTCCCCTGCTTGCCGGATGTGGCAACGCCGTCTACCTGGCTGAAATCCTCAAATATTACCTTCAGGTGCTGCGGCGCAATGCCTATCCCGGAATCTTTCACACTGAATTTCAGTAACTTTTTCTGCGGATCGGTCTTTTCGAGCATCGCCTCAACGACAATCTTCCCGTGAGCAGGCGTGAACTTGATCGCATTGTTAAGCAGGTTGATCATCACCTGTTTAATGCGGAATTCATCCCCCTGCAGGCAGGAATCTTTTAAGATGTTCAGTTTGGATTCGATCACGATATGCTTTTCATCCGCCAGGACACTCAGCACGCTGATCACTTCATCGAACAGCGCGACCGGGCTAAAAGCATGGTACTGCAAAGTCAGTTTCCCGCGTTCCAGTTTAGAAAAGTCGAGCAGTTCATTGACAAGTGTTATCAATATCCGGGAAGAGCTCTGGATGGCTTCCACACTTTCCCTGGTTTGCCCGTCCAGCCGGTTAGTTTCAATAAGTTGTGAAAATCCGATAATGGCGTTGAGAGGTGTCCTGATTTCATGGGTCACCTGCGCCAGAAACTCCCCCTTCTTTTGAGCTGATTCGGCCGTCAGGGTAGCGTATCGGAGAATGGTCGCATCGTTCCGGTAGAGTTTGAGAACGTTCCTGACGATGATAATGGTCATCAGAAACACCACGATCGCAGCACCCCAGAGCAGGCGGTTTACTTTTTCGAATTCATTGGAAGTTTCAGCCAGCAGCGAGCTCCGGAAGATTTTCACTTTCTTCTCTTCAGTCCCTTTCAAGCGTTTGAGTGTTGCCTGCAAACTTGCAAACAACTCCCCGTTCAGGAACAACAAACGCTGTTCGGCCTCATTGAGCTGCTTCCGAACCCTGGTATATTCGTCGTAGCGGCTCAGATCGAGCTCCCGGGCGAGCAGCCGCGATGTGAGCAGGGAGTCGCGCTCGGTGATCACCTTTGTCCTTTCCTTGGTGATGTGGTCATCGCCCTTGTTCGCTATGGCGTCAGCGATCCTTTTCAAAAGGCCTTTTTTTCTTCTGCTCGTATCCGCTACAACAACGGAGTCGACTTTCGAGGTCTTTTTGACGCGAACGGTCGGGCGTACGGATTTCGCTTCCTGCTGCTGTTCAAGCTCTCCACGCTGCACCGAAAGCGATAAAAGGCTGTCTACCAGTATTTTCATCCGGATAAATTCGTCATTACTTTCCCGCTTGCTTTCGATCAGCCCTGATAATGCCGAAGAGCGGTTGGCCCGCTCGGTTTCGAATTCGGTCAGAATGTTCGAAACCGTCTGAAGCTGGCCTGTAAACGCGTTGAGGTAGCTCGAATCCTGGGTGGTGATGAACAGCCTGCTGTTATTTTCGGCCACGTACAGGATCGATATGCAGGTATCGATCTTCTGGTAGCCATTCATATCCTTCTGGAGTTCGTGGATATTCTCACGGATCGTCCTGGATTTAACGCGTGTCAGCAATATCACGAATACAAACGAGCCAAGTATGACAACCAGCAGAATGGTCCATATCAATAATGCGCGGGATAATGAGCTCAGGGGTATCTTCATTTCATAACAGCATCCCGGTTTGTCCTCCAAGCAAGTGAGATCAGAAGGCCTAAGCCGAGCATTTGAGGATGGATTTGTGGCAAAGGTATAAAAGCGGATACAAAATTAAACCACCCTTCTGCGCATTATTTAATCTACAAAACCTCTTGATTAGGTGACATTTAGTACACCACAGTCGCTGTCCGAACCGGCTCTCGCAGCCCGAAACTTCGCATTGTTATATTATTTAGAAATATAAAACAAAACCGTTGCCACATCAGGCTTTTGATCACTCTTCCAGCGCTATTTTAACCAACTAATAACCGGCTGCGATAGCTCAGACCAGGGGTCACCGCCGATACTTCTGGTGAGATTTTTTATTTACATCAGGGAGATTTTCATAAGCTAAGTTTCCAGCCAGGCCTTGAATGCAGGCGCCTTCTCCCGGCTGACAACCACTTCCTGGGTTGTTTGAGGACGAAGCTCAATTTTCAACTTCCCATTGAAATAGGTATGTATTTTCTGAATGGCATCAATACGGGCGATGAACTGGCGGTTAAGACGGAAAAAACTAAGCGGGTCGACGAGCGATTCCAGTTCTTCCAGCTTATAATCCACCAGATACTGGCGTCCGTCGGTGGCCACAAGGCACGACATTTCATTGGCAGTATAGAAATAAGCGACATGCTCCTGATTGATCGGGATCAATTGTTCGCCATTCTTAACCAAAAAACGGGTTTTGAACGGCTTCCGGCTCATTTCGAGGCTATCCAGCAATGTTTCTACCTTGCGTGCGTAAGCTTTCGGAGAAAAGTCTTCCTTAATGTCCTCGTACTTCTTCAGCGCATCGGCCAATTCGGGCGATTTAATGGGTTTCAGCAAGTAATCAATGCTTTTGACCCTGAACGCCTTAATCGCGTATTCGTCGTAGGAAGTCGTGAAAATGATCGGGCTGTGCGCCGGAAATTCCTCGAATATCTGGAAACTCAGGCCATCTGCCAGCTGAATATCCGAAAAGATCAGGTCCACCGGCTCTCCCCTTCCAAACCACTTTCGTGCCGCATCAACACTTTCCAGCACCGCGGCGATCTCGGTGCGGGGTTCCAGCTTCCGGATCAGTTTTTCGAGCCGTTCCGCCGCAGGGTATTCGTCTTCGATAATGAGTATCTTCATAGTTTACAGGCTGTCAGATGCCTTCTGGTGTCATTGTTTTTCCTATTGATCCGCGGGCTGGCCCAGCAACGGTATCCTGACGGTAAAAAGCTCGCTGCCCCGGATCACTTCCACCTCCCGGTCGGTCAGCAGGCTGTACCGGTTGATAATGTTCTGTAATCCCACCCGTGTCGACTTTTCGAGTATTGTCTTTTCAAGAACATTATTCTCTACCGTGAGGTAACCGTTATTTTCTTCCCGGATCATGATCGTCAGCGGGTTATCCCTGGAAGCCACATTATGCTTGATCGCATTCTCGATCAGCATCTGGAGGCTCAGCGGCGTCACATGCTGCGCGAGTGCCCTCGCCGAGAGTTGCTTTTCAACGAGCAGGTTTTCACGGAACCGTATTTTATTGAGATACACATAAGCATCCACGAATGCAATCTCCTCACTCAGCGGCACGGTGTTCTTGTTGCGGCTCACGAGCACGTAGCGGTACACGTCCGAGAGCCTTTCCAGATAGTCCTGCGCCGGTGTGTTGTCATCGTCGATCAGCGCTGCCAGTGTATTCATACTATTGAACAAAAAATGCGGATCCAGCTGGTTTTTAAGCACTTCCAGCTGAGACTGTACATTTTCGCGGGTCAATGCTTCTGTTTTACGCACATTCATTTTCCAGGCATCAAAAAAATAAACCGCCTCGTAAACCAGGTATACGATGACCGTCGGAACAATGCTGATCCTGAACGCCATCGCGAGCGCGCTCACATGGTAAACCGGTTTGTAGTAAAATTCGTCGAGCAGGAAAGAGACCAGCCACACATAAGCCACAGCCAGGACCGCCTCCGCCAGAACACGTTTGCCGGTTTCGCTGTAGTCAGGAAAAATACGGCGCATGTGAATGATAATGAACCGGTTGCCCTCCCAGAATGTCAATGTGAGCAGCATTGAAAAAAGTGCGCTGATGAAGAATAACCTGCTTAGTTTCGCAAACTCCTCGAAATTGACCATCATCGCAATGAGCACACCGAGCAGAGGGATACCGATCAGTCTCCATTTCTGGTCATTCAGTGTGTAGGCCTTTTCTTTCATCCGGGAGTGGGCTTCGTTGGGCAAACCGGGCATTCGATATCCGCTTCAAATTACCGGTTTGCCCCTTCAAATTCCAATTAAAATGTGTATCTGAAATACGGGACCGGGAAGAATGGCTGCTGGTACTGATTGACCAGCTCGCTTGTCCGTGGATTGTAAGTTTGCTGGAAAATGTTCTTGCGTGCAGTTACATTCTGCAAATCCATCGAGAATTCCATGGTGCTCCGGCGCATTTCCCTGCGGTAGGAAAAGCGGATATCCGTCCGAAAATACGCGCTTTGCCGCAACGAATAGGCCCTTGTTTCATCATACACGGCCGACCCCTTGGTTTTTGAAGCGCCCAGGTTCAGGGGTGTGAAGTATTTCCCTCCTACCAGCGAGGTCTTGATGTTGGCACTCAGAATGTTGTTCTGTCCAAAGCGAAACTCCTTGCCGCCGAGCACATTCAGCACATACCTGGTATTGAAAGCCGTACTCCGCTCCACCCGATCACTGCCTTTATACTTGGAGTCAAAAAGCGAAGTTGTGAGCAGGAAGTAGTATCCTTTGTTGAAATACCGCTCCAATGTGAGCTCGATACCCATATTGTGTCCTGAACCGTTATTAACCAGGCTGTCACGATCGGAAGGGCCGAATGACGCACCGGTATTCAATGTCGAGAACGTCGATGAACGTTGCTCAACCGGCACATTGAAGAGTTTCTGGTAATAAGGCTCTATTTTCAGCAGCAGGTTTTCCGTCAACCGATTCTGATAGCTGAACACCATATGATGGCTGCGTGTGAAGCCAAGATCCTTGTTGGTGTTCACCGGCCCGGATTCGCCAGGTGTCTGCACGAAATAGGTATAAATCTGCTGCGCCTGGCTGTTCAAACCGTACCCCAGACTTACCGATTGCCCTTTACCAAATGCATATTGCAATCCCGCCCGCGGCTCTATCGCCATATTATTGTTCAGGTTGAAATGCTGGAAATGCAAGCCGGTCGTAAAAATCAGTCCCTGCGAAATACGGTATTTCCATTGGGCATAGGCCTGGGTGAGCACGGTATTTTCCCCTTTCACATTCACGCGCACCGTGTCTACTTTACCCGCCTGGTATACGGCCCGGTTGTAGAGGTCAAAATTCAGAAGGTCTACCGTAATACCTCCGTAAATGCTGCTTCTTGCATTCATTTTGTGCCGCATGTTCAGCACTGCCGAATATTTGGAAGTATTATACCTGGCTTCACCTGCGAGAAATGCCTCCCGCGTCGCGTTGCTGATCGAGTCCCCGCTAAACCGCTCGCGAGTTTTGCTCATTCCCAATGTGAGCTTGGCAAATGTCCTGGGCGAAAGGTTATGTTCGTACGACAGCCCAAACACGCTCGTGCCGTATTTTACCCGGGTGTTTGTGTTTTCGGTTCCGTACAGGTTTGTCAAAGTCGTATCGACTTCGTTACCGAGGAACTGCACGTCGCTGCTGCCGGTAATGCCAAACAGCGTCAGTTTGCCCTTATCGCCTGTTGGAACAGCTATTTTAAAGTTCAGGTCCTGGTAATCAGGTACCGCTGTTCCCGTACCAAACTGTAAACCCAATGCTTTGAAGAGACCCAGCGTAGAGTAGCGGTAATTCAGCAGAAACGATGCATTTGATTTCTTTGAAAAAGGCCCCTCGGCTCCCAGCTCGAAACCATTGAACCCTACCTGACCCATCAGTTCATGTTTCTGATTATTGCCTTCGCGCAATTGCAGGTCGAATACCGCTGATAAGGCATTTCCATACTGGGCCGGAAAGGCGCTGGTAAGAAAGTCGGATTTACCGAGCACGTTATTGTTCAGCATACTCACCGGCCCGCCGGTGGCTGCAAACGAACCGAAATGGTTCGGGTTCGGAATGTTCAGGCCTTCGAGCTGCCACAACGTTCCCGAGGGTGAATTTCCACGGACAACGATATCGTTGCGCGAGTCGTCACCGGACACCACACCTGCGAAATTGGCCGCCATGCGCGAGGGATCGCCCAACGCACCTGCATAACGCTTGGTATCGTCTACATTAAATGACCTCCCGCTTACGAGCGACAGCTCATTGTTGGTTTTCGTCTTGTCGCTCTTGCGGTCAGCGGTCACGATTACCTCATCCAGGTTCTGAACGGCCTCCGTCATAGTGACATTCACAATCACTTCCTTGCCTGCGGTAAGCACCAGGTTGTTCAGCCGCTGTGTTTCATAACCCACCATCGTAACCTGAAAAGACTGGCGACCCATCGGGACACCCGGAATGCTGAATTCTCCCCGCACGTCGGTCACCGCACCGAGCGGGCTTGCGCCCTGGGCCTGGATAAGCAGAACGGACGCGCCGATCACAGGTGCTTTGGAAACTTCGTCGCGGATCGTACCGCGGATGGTTTGCGTACCCTGCTGTGCATACAGGTTGGACGCAATAAAAAATGTCATGGCTAATAATAATGCTTTCATATGCTTTGTTTCATTGACTAATGATCCAAAACTCGGGACAAGGTGCTGAAAATGAAACCAACACGAAGGTCAACCGTCGTGATCCGGCGGTGAAACGGCGGGGCCAGCAGGGGAATCGTAGTGCCGGATGGATACTTGTTATGTACAGATATTCAAACTTATTTGGACTTGTTATAAATAATGACCTATATTTACACCATCGAATCCAGGGCAAACTGCCGAATGCATGACGGGAAACATATCTGATAACACCCCTTTCCGAATAGACGAACAGTCCTTCAAGCAGATATACCTGGCATATTGGGAGAAAGTGTATGCCGTATGCTACAATACCATCCGCGACACGGAACCTGCGAAAGGGATGGTCCAGGAGATCTTCAAATCGCTTTGGGAGCGTAAAGACGAACTGGAAATCACCACTTCTGTCGAACGTTACCTGATGCGCTCTGCCAAATTCAAGGTGTTTGAATACTTGCGAAACGCCAAAAGCCGGAAGCAACACAATGCGTTTGCGTTTGCGGATTATTGTGGTCACACGCATTGCACCGAGCATGATGTGATGTTCAATAACCTCAAAAATCAAGTCGACAATCTGGTCGATACACTCCCCTGCCAATGCCGCCGTGTCTACAAAATGAGCCGTGAGGAAGGTTTAACCAACAAGGAAATTGCATCGGCATTGCTTATTTCCGAAAGGGCCGTGGAGTATCATATCACCCGTGCACTTACCACGCTCCGCGCACACCTCTCCGAGTATATCCATTAGATTTGTGGTTCACACCTACGGTAAATGTTTATTTGTGCTACTTTTACCAAAAAGGATCCACCACTGAACTGCCGAGTACTTTTGATGAAAATCAGCAAAGAGCTTATTGAAAAATACCATAATGGCACCTGTTCCGACGAAGAAAAGGCGGCGGTCGAGCATTGGCTTCTGAGCGATGAAAGCGACGAGACCATGCAGTGGCAGGATGCCTCCGAGAAGATGGAGGTACAATCCCAGATGTGGTCCGAGATTGCTTCGGCATTTCCCTTTCAAGAGCCGGTCCGGAACGATCAGCGGCCAGTGCGAAGTACCTTTCCTTTCTGGCGTCCGCTCGCGGCCGCCTGTGCTTTTGCCGTGCTGGGCGCAATGCTGTACATGGCACTGCATAAAACCAATCGGCGACGTATCATTGCCTTGAACAACACTTCCCAGACCAACAACAAGAACATTCAGGAAGGCAATTTCAGATTGTCTGTCGCCCCGCAAAGCAATGTCGAGATAGATAGCCGCAACGGGGTCATGGATTTCTGCGGCGCGGTAATGATCAATCCCAGGCAGGACGTAGAGCTCACGATCCAGGGCTCCTGCGCCAATCCTGCCCGTAACAAGGAGAAGGTTTCGCTCAAAAAAGGCCAGAACTATATCGCGCTGCATTACGGCGATCCTCAGACCGGCGAAGTAATCGTACTCGAAGAAGGTGCTATGGCAGGACTTCCCCCTCTGGTCATGAGGCAGTTGCTGCACCAGTTTAACATTTGAATTGTAGCATGAATTGTAGCTTTCGAAGCATTTACCCTGGTCTTCTTCTCTTGTTGTGCGTCATTTTCACCCTGACCGGCTGTCAAAAGCATCCGGAGCAACAGCAACCTGCTGCAGGCCGGTACAGCGTTTACGCGATGATGAAGAATGGCAGGGAGTATATTTTTCAAACAGACACCCTTACTTCCGGCTCAGTAAACCCGGAAAAGACCGGCGCTCACGTTGTCCCGGCTCCTCTTTATTACGACCTGATCGTCAGAGACGGCCGTTATTACAGTGTCGACCGCAAAACCGGTGCTTTTGTGCGGTACCGGTTTGAGAACAACGAGTTTGTCAAAGACACAACTGTCCCGCTTACGGGATTTTCAACAGCCGAAAACTACCAATGGCTTTCGAAGGATACGTTAATGCTGCTCGGGTATGACGATCAATCGCAAAAAATCCGTTTTGCGAAGGTTAATGTCAGTACGATGCAGGCCGATCAGGGGGAAACTCCTGTACCGAAGCCATTCGGAAATTACAACTGGATATCTGTCGGTTTTTCGGAATTTCTTGCCGGGAAGCTTTACATCGGCTATTGCTATCATTCCTATACATTGCAGAAATACACCACTGGTGATACCATTTACACTGCCATCGTGGATTTTCCTCAAATGAAACTAGACACGCTCCTGAAAGACACGCGCTCGGTGTATCCGGGGGGAGCCAACACCCGCCAAAGCCACTCATTCGTCACCGAAAGCGGGGATTTCTATTTCATCGCCTGCCCGGGCATCGCATCAGGCAACCGGCCTGACAAGCCCACCGGAATTTTCCGCATCAAAAAGTCACAACGGGCGATCGACCCGGACTACTTCTTCAATATTTCGGCGTCCCCAATCCGGAATAACGGTTATGGGTGCTGGTACATCGGCAAAGGAAAGGCCATTGTAAGAACGGAGCGGAAAGGGCTTTTTACAGGTATGAAAGATCACTACAAAGTCCCGCATTTCGACTTTTACCTGCTGGATCTTGAAAAACAGACTACAAAGCGGCTGGAACTTCCGTTGGATAAGGGGACGGCGCGACAATGCGTATTGGTTGAGGAAGGCAGGGTTTACATCACTGTTAATTCGAGCGAAGCAGGCAATTATGTGTGGATGTTCAATCCCGAAACGGGTGAGTTGAAGAAGGGCCTGAAATTCAGCAGCGACACCGATTACATTCTTCGCCTCGAGATGTCTGGGTCAGGAATGTAATTCAGGCGGCTTCAACTTCACCGGCAGTCATTCCAAGCAATTCGGCAATCAGCAGTACATCCATACCCTTATCCTTCATGCTCCGCGCTATGCTGAGTTGTTCGTCACGCCTGCCCTTTTCAACACCCTCTTTGAGAGCGTAATCCAGGGAATTGTAATAATCCCATCTTGCTTTTAAACTTGCGTCGTAAGCCATCTTTTCCTGTTGATTTAGATTACAAACTTCTGCTACCTGAAACAATTTACTGAACACAGGCTTCGCCAAAAATTCCGGAACCTGGTCTAAGTTACCTAAATTCTTCAACAAATAGAGCCATTTATCCAGTTCGGTATCCAGCTCCAACGCCGTTTTCCCGAATCCGGGCATTTCAATAAAGATCAGGCCGAACTTCTCATAAAACACTAATCCCGACTCCCTCTTTGTCAGATGAATGTGATGCAAATAGCTGCCCGGAAGCGAATCTTCAAAGCAAAAATCCATCAAACCGATCAGGTACACGGGTTTAAGCTCATAATTCCAGTTCCCTGTCACCACCTGGTCGCGAACAAGTGAAGCCGCATAGAAGAAGCAACGGTCTCTGAAATGATCCTGTTTGACCCGCTGAACTTCAATGATAAACTGCTCACCATTGGAACCGGTACAGGACAGGTCAAAAATAGCTCTGCGGTACGCCGCCAACTGTCCACCATTTTCATTGTTAGAGTAAGTCAAATCGATGACCTCTCTTTCGCCGGCAAACAACTCGTTCAGAAAATCGATCAGAATGTCCTTATTACTCTCGGAACCAAAAATCCTTTTAAATCCAAAATCGGTAAAAGGATCAATAAAACGACCATATGCGATTTCATCCATGCGCGGGTAGCTTCCATGTTATGTAATTGGCTATACCCGGGCAATTTACCAGTTACCCTCGCGTACGCCGAACACTTCCTTTCTCCAAGGGCCCCATTTTTACCAAACGGCCTTCGGTAAATTAGCTGCCGCGCTACTCACTGGATGATGGTGTGACCTCGCACCAGTAATTTGAATGGACAGGCGAAACATCGAAACTTAAATGACAATCTTAAAAAAAATCAATGCATGGCTGCACCTCTGGCTTGGGCTCTTCTCCGGAATCGTTGTGATCGTGGTCGGGTTGACTGGCTGTATCCTCGTATTTGAAAGCGAGCTGGAAGGGCTCACATTCGACCACCTGCACGCCCCAAATCCCGGAAACAAAGCCATGCTCCCCCCGTCTGAATTGTGGAAGACGGTCCATCAGGCTTTACCGGATAAGAAGATCCACAGTGTCTGGTATCATGGGAAGAATCAGACAGCTCATTTCAGCCTCGATTCCGATTCGCTGGTGTACGTTGATCCTTATGACAACAAAATCGTCGCCATAGTCGATCATGAGGATTTCTTTCATTTTATCCTCGACGGCCACACAGGCTTGTGGATCGAAGGGGAGGTCGGTCACGCGATCGTGAGTTATGCAACATTGCTATTTTTCATACTGCTCATCACCGGCATGGTGCTCTGGTGGCCAAAAAAATGGACAAAATCGGAACAAAAAAAGGCCCTCACAATCAAATGGAGCGCCAAATTCAAACGCGTAAACTATGACTTACACAACGTCCTGGGCTTCTATTCGCTCACCATTGCCCTCATTGTAACCATTACCGGACTAATTATGGGCTTCCAATGGTTTTCCAAAGGGTTTTACTGGCTCGCCTCCGGCGGGCAGGCGCCCGCTCCCTATGTGCGGGCGTATTCAGATACTACTCAAAACCTGCCTTTGGCCAGTCTTGCCCAGGTCGATGCCGCGTGGCGAAAGGGCGTACAGGAGATCGGGGTGCTCAACAAAGAGGCGATCATCGTATCTTTCCCCGAAAAAGCATCCGAACCCATCGACCTCTGCACCGATATGCACAATGGATCCTGGCGCTATGTATACCTTGACCAGCACACTTTGAAGGAATTGCCAGCGAGCCAGACACAGATTGCAAAACTGGACATTGCACAATGGCTCCGACGCACCAACTATGCCTTGCATGTTGGGTCGGTCGGCGGATTAACCACCAAAATTCTGTACTTTTTGGCCAGTTTGATTTGTACCAGTTTGCCTGTCACCGGTTTTTATATATGGTGGGGCAAAAAATCCAAGCCGGCCAAACGCAAAACTATGTTATCGACATCGCCCCGGTCCCACTCTGCAAGCAGAGCGGACATTTAGTTTTAGTTACACTTCATCCATTTCCACAACCCTTCCGATCCACCCGGAAGCAGCTTTTTTATCATGAAAAATAAGTACTTTCAACACCTCCTGACCACCATTCATTTTCTGATTGCATTAGCCATCATTCCGACGGGAAATGCCCAGTCCTTGCCTGGCTATCTCATCAAAGGCGTCATTCTCGACTCCGCAAGCCGTAAGACCATTGAGTTTGCAACCATCAGTATACTCGATGAAAAACAAAATGTCGTCGCACTCACCTACTCGGACGAAAATGGAGTTTTCAAGTCAACAGACGTCAAAACCGGCTCCTACATTCTTAACCTTTCGCTGATCGGTTACGGTCAAAAAAGGCTGCCGTTTACCATCAGCGCCGCCACTACGTACGATTTCGGCACCATTCAGCTTGCGCCGGAAGCGAAACAGCTCGATGCTGTCACTATCTCCGGGACGAGACAACTGGTGGAGCAACAGCCGGGCATGCTCATCTACAATGCGGAGAAGGACATCAGCAACCAGGGAGGAACGGCCGCGGATGTCCTGCGGAAAGCACCGATACTCAATGTGGATGCGGCAGGCAATGTGACGATGCGCGGAAATTCCAACCTTCGCATCCTGATCAATGGGAAATACTCCGGCCAAATGGCCCGGAATGCGGCCGATGCACTCAATATGATGCCCGCAGGGTCCATCAAGTCGGTGGAAGTCATCACCAGTCCGTCGGCCCGCTATGATGCGGAAGGCGCAGCAGGTGTCATCAATATTATCACCAAAAAAGGCAGCCAGAGCACAAGCGGGACCATTGAAGTAGTGGGTGGAAACCTCGAACAGGCCATCAATCCCCGCATTGCGATGAACCGCGACAAATGGAACCTCAGCTCGACATTGCATTTACACCGTTTCCGGAACAAAGAGCTGTCAAATACCGACCGGACTGTTTTTGAAAACGGTGTGGAAACGGGTAAAGTAAGGCAGGAAATTGTCCGGGACAATGCCAAACCGCATAGCTCAGGCGACGTGCAGATCGAATATGTGGCCGACAGCGCCAATGTTTTCAATTTCTCGGTGAATGGATGGCTCGGAAACTGGCCGCAAAACAGCGACCAGCGCAACAGCCGTCTCACACCCGATGGCCAGCTTCTGGAACAATCTCACCAGCATGTGACAACCAAAGCGCCAAACAAAGGCATTGACCTGAATCTGGGTTATACCAAAAAATTCCGGAAACCGGGCGAAGAGCTTTATCTGATGGCGCAACACAATCGCTCGATCGATGATTTCAATTACAACGCATTGCAGCGTGACACGGAACTGTTTCCTATCTACCGGGAGGTCAACCACAACACCACGCAAAACCGCGAATGGACCTTCCAGGCCGATTATATCCTGCCGCTATCCCGTTCAGGCAAACACGCGCTGGAAAGCGGTGCCAAGGCAATCCTGCGCAATGTGGGGAGCGACTACCAGGTACAGGCCAGCGAAAACGGCAACACGGATGAACTCTCCGATATCCCTTCCCGAACCGACCGTTTTGATTATCAACAGGACGTGCTTGCTGCTTATACCCAGATCAAGCTGAAATCGAATAATGGTTGGGCACTGCACGCGGGCGCCCGCGTCGAAGGTACATTCCTGGAAGGCGACCAGCGCAATGCGGGCGTGCATTTCACCAGCAATTTCTGGAATTTCGTGCCCAGCGCTACTCTTTTTAAAAAGCTGGACGCCAACAATAATCTTAGCCTGAGTTACACCAAGCGCATCTCGCGGCCGTCGATCTGGGACCTCAACCCGAACCGCGACAGCCAGGACCCGAAAAATATCGTGGTAGGTAACCCTTCGCTGAAACCGGAAGAAGTAAATCAGGTTGAATTCACCTACGCACTGCAGACCAATTCCGATCTTTTTCTGAACGTCTCCGCATTCGGGAGAAAAACAAACAACTCCATCGAAAGCATTGTAACGGTGGATAATGCAGGCGTCGCTACCACCACAAAACAAAACCTCGCTTCCAATACGCAGTACGGGGTCAATTTTTCGACATCTTTCTCCCTCCTACCCGACTGGAAGATCAACAGCAATGCCAATGTCCGTCAGGCGCGCTTCAAGAGCGGGGCGCTGGGAATCGACAATAAGGGTGCCGCATGGGGCATCAACATCAACAGCAGTTGGAAACTTCCCAATCAGTACAGCGTGCAGATGTACGGCGATTATGACGCCAGAAGTATTTCCCTGCAAGGTTTCGAAGGTTCCTGGTTCTATTACAGCTTCTCCGCCAAAAAAGAGCTTCCGGCCCGCAAACTGACATTCACCCTCACCACCGTTAGTCCGTTTGGGTCCTATCTTTCACAAAAGGAAGTATACAGATCGCCGGAATTCAACTCCGTGGTCCGGAACCGGTACCTGATGCGCTCCGTGAAATTGTCGGTCAACTGGGAGTTTGGCGGGCTGTTCCGGCAGGGTCCGGGCGGTAGAAAGATCAACAACGACGACCTGAAAAATGTGAAGCAGGGCGGCTAATACATTGCCTAGGGATCAAGCGGCTCATCGGCATCGATGTGCAGGGCATCCAGCACCGGATAAAACTCAAAATCCGTTTCGCTGAGCCGCTTGCCCAGCCTGTATGGCACATGATTGATCTCCTTCATACACCTGTTTACAAAGGCATCGTTGGTGATATAGTAGCTCTGCGAGCGCATCGTCGAGACCAGACAAGGCTTTTCTAACGGCATACCGTACCGGAACAGCAGCCGCACGCCATTACGCATATTCGTGGTTGTGTGGCGCGCATGAGGATCCATGATAATGGCATGCTCTGGCACATGCAAAGTCTCCATCAGGAATTTTTTCATTTCAAACGCCTCGCTGTATTTCGTTTTAAAAGGGTGTACCCGCCCACCCGAGACGAGAATGTAAGGTGCCAGCCCTTCAAAATAACGCAATGCTGCAACCCGGCAACGCAACATCCCTCCTTCGCTCAAAGCCCTGTCATAGGTGTCGGGGCCAGCGCCGGGCACCAGGATCAGGGTATACCTGAATTTACTCCATTCAATTTTCTTCACCCTTTCCAATGCAGCTTTATTAACCGTCGAAACCATCGGTTCATAGTCGGCCGCCTCATGTCTTTCATTGACTTCGAGGAATTGCAGCGCATAATGCATCGATGGGCCGAAAAACAGGTCTGCATTCTTTTTCTCCTGTCGCACAATGTCGGTGCAGTCGTATACCAGCGCAGGGTAACTTTTCGCAGTCGTTTTAAATTCAATGGAATCGATTGCCGGATAATTAGGTTTTTTGCCCTCGGCATACACTTCAATAGCATGATTGACGCTCTTTGCATCCTGCTCCCATGACTTGCGGAGCAGCTCCCTGTCGCTGACATCGCGCAGGAGCATGTAGGTTCCGGATGGTGAAAGATGTTCCTCGACCAGGTTGCCCAACGCATTGTTATCGGCATAAAGCGCTTCCAGCCTGGCACCGACGGCGTCGATCTCGCCCTGCGTGAATTTCATTTTTTCGGTGTAGCACCGGAAATCATTTTTGCATTCACGCAGCGACACTTCCAGGTTTTTGTACTTCAAAGCCGCCATTGCGGCAAGCTGAGGATCTTTTCGCAACAGCGTCCTTACTTCCGGCAACTGCGCGAATAGCGTCAGCAGATACCAGTTTTTGGATTGAACAAATGAGCCGCCTGTCAGCAGCTGATAATCCTGACGTGGTGTTTGACGAGTTTGGCCCGAGACTGAAAAAGAGGATAAGGCTAACAAAGAAAAGGCTAAGAATTTATTCATCGTATCAAAATGGTGGAGAAAAAAGGTTCGCAAACTAACTCATTCCCCCTGAGGTCCAGGTTATCTAAAAGTTAAGAAATGAAAAGCCACGGAGCAATACCGCCTAGCCATCTTGTACGCCTACGGCTGCGTTAACCGGCAATTTCCCTAACGTGCGGGAGCCCGCTTTAACTCAAAATCACCGATTTCCGAAACGGTTATATTTGAATCAATTGAATAACTATGCATACTTTTGTCGACATTTAACTACAAAAAATATACCCAAACCAGTTCAAATACTCTCCATTTAAAATAAAATCAATAAAAAAACCCCTGGCAAAATGCCAGGGGCTTTCAACTTTTTAAGCACCCATTTTACTTATGAAAGTTAACGTTTTCCGGTCCGATCTCGGATCATTGTTTATAGTTAGGAGTTATGCTTTCAAGTCCAAATTATAATTCAAAAAATCCGTCAAACTGAACTGATGGCACCTGGAATTCAGCAGATTGCTGTAAATGCCGATTATCCCTAACCATGTCCGGCTAAGGTAGCTAAAAAGCCTGTAAATGAAGTGTAATAATGACGGATATGGAGTAACGCAATGTATTCGCTATTCTCTTTCACAAATTTAATTTCCTCAGATCTTTTCATCATAGCCAATAGAACAATTATTCTTCATGGGAACGTTCATTCATTAATGGGTTAAAAGTAATCCTATAACCATCTTGCACTAAAATAATTTCGCCGAACTATGCATTTATTTCGACCAATACCTATATTATTGCAGACGAATGGAATTTAGTACCGAAGTTAAGAGCAGAGTATGTTATCTCCCGGCAGGTTGCGTTGTGTAATAGTAGATGATGAGGCTGACGCACGCCGATTGATTGAAAAATATGTACTGAGGGTTCCTTTTCTGGATCTCGTTGGTTTCGCGGAAACTGCCACCGACGCGCTGTTCCAAATCCGCGAATTGCAGCCGGAGATCGTCTTTCTGGACATTGAGATGCCCGAAATGACTGGATTCGAATTATTGAAATTGCTTCCGGCCGCCCGCCCCGCAATTATCATGATCACCGCCGACCCGTCGTATGCACTGGAGGGTTACGAACAGCAAGTTACTGATTACCTGCTCAAACCAGTCCCTTTCGAACGCTTCCTTAAGGCGATCAACAAGGTCGACGGAGCACGTATCATGGCAAAACAGCAGCCGCAGGAGCTCTTCCAGGCGCAATCCGCTACCAGGAGTTTGCCCCTGGACGCATCCCATGAAGGGGCGACCGGTTCTCCTACCGATTTTCTATTGCTGAAAGAGAATAAAAAACTGATTAAAGTATCTCCCAGCGAGATTCATTTTATCGAGGGAATGCGTGATTATCTCAAATTGTATTGGGCCGATCGCGTTGCCGTAATCCATATGACGATGGCCAAAATTGAGGAAGCTCTTTCTACAACCCAGTTTTTACGCGTCAACCGTTCCTACATTGTCAATAAAAAAGTGATACGCGAAATAGAAGGCAACGAAATCACGACGATCAGCGGCAGAAAAATTCCCATCGGAATTACATACCGGGCCAATGTGCTGGCGGCTTTACAAAAAAACAGAATCTGAAAGGTTTATGGATTTGAACATTTCAATCCCTTCTGAAAAACGTACAAAAATGATCAGGATCACCAACCATGTGCTGACTTGGATAGGAATCTGGTTCATTATTCGTTACTATTCAATTCCCGGCCTTACAAGGGATAGCGATCGGGTTATCAACCATGCTTCGGTCGTGGTCATGGCGCAATCATTATTTGTTTTCTACTTTCTGGGTTATGTTATTTTTCCAAGATTTATTTATCCCAGAAAGATCATCGCTTCTGTTATTTCAATCCTGCTCGTTTTTCAATTCCTGCATATTATCAATTATTTCGAGTTTGCTTATCTGGTTACCATTACTGATTTCGCCAAACCAGGTGAGCGCCGTTATGTTGCCACATTTTGGAATGAATTCCTGAAAGGCAAAAGCTTTACCGTGTGCTTTACTGAGTTTACGGTCGCCTACGTGGTGTATGCGTGGAGCCTGCTTTATGTGCTTCCCCTGCTGGCCATTAAGGTCATGCGGGACACCATTCGCTCGCGGACGCGCAACCTTACCCTGGAACGTGATGCATTGCAGCTTGAAAAGACCAACCTCGATTTACAGACGGAAGGTTTGCTACTCCAGCGCAATAACCTGGACCTTGAACTCCGCTTTCTGAAATCGCAAATCAATCCGCACTTTTTGTTCAATACCTTGAATGCTATATACACACGCACGGTGGACGTCGACGACCAGGCCGCTGAGCTCGTGCTCAAATTATCAGACCTGATGCGGTACAGTCTCTACGAATCCAACAAGGAACGGGTAATACTGGCGAGGGAGATCAGCTACATCGAAAATTATCTCGACCTCGAAAGGTCGCGTTTTTCCGAGCGGGTGACCATTGTCTATCATCTGGAGGGCAACCCGGAGGAATATGTCATAGCACCTCTCCTGCTGGTTTCGTTTGTCGAAAATGCATTCAAGCACGGTCCCGGCAAGAGCAAGCAATCTTCTTACGTGGACATTTCCATTGTTCTGGATGACACCACATTACATTTTGTCATTAAAAACAACATTCCTCCGCATTCGCGCCATCAAAATAGGGCCGGCGCTTCAAAGGAGCAAATCGGGGGGTTTGGCCTAGCTAATACTTCCAAAAGACTTCAGTTGCTCTACCCCGACAAGCACGAACTATCCGTGCAACAGAATGAATTGGAGTTCATCGTTGACCTTAGATTAGAACTGGACCTTGCTCCGCTGCCCAGGGGTGCCGTTGCATGATATTGCTCACGATGAGCCGGTAAATCGAAACCTGGTTTCGGTTGGCCTGATTTAACCAAATCAACCTCCGGCATTACCCAACCGGTCGGCAGATCGCGTCGTTTTATGGACGCCGTATAAACGCTACCGTCATCCGCTGGCATAGTACTACAGCGGGAAAGCCGGCTCCCGGATGATGGAAAAAATATTTTTTGCCCTGGAATTTGACCGCATGAAAAACATCCTAATTATTGAAGATTACCAGATCATCAGGCTGGCCACAAAGATTGTAATACGGGAGCTGTTTCCGGATGCGGTTATCCGCGAATCGGCCTCGTTTAAGACGGCGCTTACCGAACTGGCCACATGCGGATTTGACCTGGTCATCCTGGATGTTCAGATTCCGGAGGGAGAAGGATTTGAGATGATACCCCTCCTAAGGGCCGTTCAGAAAAACGTCCCCATCCTTGTGTTTTCGGCTGCCCAGGAAAGGATCTACGGCATTCATTATCTGCGCACGGGCGCAAATGGTTTTCTCTCCAAAAACGCCGGGAACGATGACCTGCGTAAAGCCATCCGGTCCGTCAATGAATCGGGCCGGTATGTAAGCCCAAGGATCAAGGAAGAGTTGCTCAATCAGCTCGACAAGAACAATTACCGGACCGATAACCCGCTGCTTGACCTTTCGATCCGCGAAATCACTATTATGGATATGCTGATCGAAGGTTTGTGGGTCAAGGAAATCGCTTCCAGACTAGACCTGACGGAAAGTTCGGTAAGTACTTACAAAGCCCGGCTTTTCGAAAAGCTCAAGGTGAATACGCTGATCGAAATGTTCCAGAAAGTGCAGCTCTACAAGGATATGGACTGAAGGCTTCCCTCGGTCACGAGTTCTTTGTGCAGCAAGCCCCATTCGTTCATCTGGTCGATGATGGGCAAAATGCTTCGGCCTGAATCCGTCAATGTGTATTCTGTGTAAAGAGGGAAGCCTGCGGAATTGCGTTTCGCGACCACCCCGGCCATTTCCAGTTCCCGCAGCTGCATGTCGATCACCCTGGGTGTCGCGCCTTTGATCTCGCGGTGCATCTCACTAGGCCTTTTGAATCCTTTTTGAATGGCATCCAGGATACAGGGCTTCCATTTCGCTCCGAAAACTTTCATGGCTATGGTAATCCCGCATTCGAGATCTTCGGGTGTCTTTCGCTGATACATATTGCTGATGATAAAATAGATCGTGTCACTTTGCTTCCCAATTTAGCCAATACCGAATAACTTTTCGGTTACCGAATCTTTTTTCGGTAATTGATAGCCGCCGTTTCACTGCGGAATTTTGTGGGGTCAAATCAAATACCGATTCCAATGAACACGAAACAAATCACACTAATAGGGCTAGGTCAAATGGGTACCCGACTTGCAGAACTACTCGTTAAACAAGGTTATAGGGTATCCGCCTGGAACCGGACGCGTTCCAAAGCAGACGGCGTCGCAGGTGTGCAGGTGTATGAAGACTTGCAGGAAGCGATCGCGCAGAGTCAGCTGATCGTTATCTGCGTACTCGACTACGCGGCCGTTGAGCGCATTATGGAGCACATCAGTGACAAAACTATATTGGCCGGTAAAACGCTGATCAATTTCACTACTGCAGAACCGCAGGAAGCTGAATTGCTGGAAGAGACACTCGCCCGCTTGAACGCCGGTTACCTCAATGGCGCCATCCAGGTGGCACCCGACCAAATGGGCCTGCCGGAGACGACGATCATTGTGTCGGGAGAAAAAAGCCACTTCGAAAAAAGCCGGGAGACCTTAGCGGTGTTCGGAGGCAATATTAAATACCTGGGCAGCCGTGCTGCGTTGGCGTCGGCGATGGACCTGGCTACGCTCACCTGGCTGTATGGCTCTTACACAGGCCTTATCCACGGCATTGCGCTCGCACGGAAGACCGGGCTGCCTCTGGCCGCTTTCAGCGAAATTCTGGGCGAAATCACTCCGGGCTTCACTGAATTTTTCAAACACCAGGTCGGTGTTGTCGAAAGCGACGACTTCACCATCAGCCAAAGTCCGCTATCGATCAGCGTAGCCGCCACGCGGCGTATTCACGACGCATTCCAATCGGCCGGGTTGAACGCCGATTTCACAAAAGGGGTCCGGGACCTTCTCCAATCAGCCGACGACCGCGGCCTGAGCGACCAGGAGCTTGCCGCATTGGTCAAAGTCATCTCATAGGGCATCATTTGCATTCAATTCAAGGACTTCTTGCCTGCTATATCCAGCGGGCGAGAAGCATCTTAAATGCATCTTTGTATAACTCTCCGACCGGAATTTCGACGCCTCCGACCTGAACCGCATTCTTGCTGACGAAATCGACTTTACTCACCGCCACAATGAAGGAGCGGTGAATACGGAGAAACCGGGAGCCCGGCAGCTTGTCCTCGATCGCTTTCAGGCTGCTCAGCGTTACCACGGGGCTCAGCGGCGGCGTGAGGTGGATCCTGACATAATCCTTCACCGACTCGATATAGGAAATCGAATCGAAATCGACCCGGATATGTTTATAATCGGATTTGACAAACATATAATTATCAAACTCCTCCCCCGGCGCATTGTCCTGTAACAATTCAAAATACTTTTTAGCCTTGGAGGCGGCCCGCAGAAACTCGTCATAACCGAACGGTTTCAACAGGTAATCCAATGCATTCACTTTATAGCCTTCGACCGCAAACTGGTTGAAAGCTGTTGTAAAAATGATCCTGGTCTGTTCGGCCGCATTCGACTGACTGATCACGCGTGCCAGCTCCATTCCATTCAGGTCGGGCATCTGAATATCCAAAAAAATGAGGTGGATGGTCTGCTCGTGAAGCACCTGCAGCGCTTGCACCGCATTGCCAAATTTCCCCTTCAGTTCCAGGAAAGGCGTCTGCACGGCGAATGCGCTGATGAGGTTCAGCGCCAAGGGTTCGTCATCGACGGTAATGCAATTCAGTTTCATACAGGTTCAACGATCTGGCCGGCCATGTCCCGTTCCAGTTGCAAGGTCAGCAAAACTTCATAGGTTCTCGCCTCCGGATCTTCATGAATCACCAGTCCATGCTTACCGGGATAGAGCAGGTGTAGTCGCTTTCGGGTGTTGGCAAGCCCGATACCACCCTGATCCAGCTGATAACCATCCTTTTCATGGGCGATATGATTGAAAACACGAAGCAACAAGGAGCCCTGGCTCACATGGAGGTCAATCACGATACGGGAAGGATGCAGGGCGCTGGAACCATGTTTAAAGGCATTTTCGACAAAAGGCAATAGCAGCATAGGCGCGATCCAGCAATCCTTGTCGACCAGCGGCTCATTGAATTCCAGAGTGGTGCATTCGTGCAAGCGCAACTCCATGAGCGAAATATAATCTTTCAGAAACGATAATTCCTGCCTTAGGGACACCAGATCACTCAATGTGTCGTACAGCACATATCGCATCATGCGCGATAGTTTCAGGATCGCCTCACGGGAAACAGGAATGTCCGAATAGGTGAGCGAGTAAATGTTATTGAGCGTGTTGAAAAAGAAATGCGGGTTGATCTGCGCTTTCAGAAATGAGAGCTCCGAGGCTATCTGCTGTTTTTCGATGCGCTCATGCATTTGTGCATCGGCCTGCCAGCGTCTGGCCAGCGCAAGGCTCGTGCTGATCACCATCACCAGCAGCGTGATCATGAACAAATGCAGATCGAGGCTGAATGAATTCTTTGGCGTTTTGTTGAAAATCCGCGCCATATCGGTCAGTACATCCAACCGCACCTCTATCACCCGTGCAATAACGAGGATTCCACCAACCGCAGCAGCCAGCCACACCCCGAAGAGCACTTTGTTTCCCTTCTGAAAAAGCAGTTTGGGCGTTACATAATGCGCATTGGCATAAAATGCAGCGATCATAACGGCCAGGTTCAATGCCTGCTTGACCCAAAAATTAGGGGGAACCGTAAAGTCCCATGACAACGGGGGATAGAACAGCAGGATAAAGCCCAGCAATGACCATACAGTCACGTGCGTCAGGATCGTAATGCTGCTTCTGAGTCTCATAGCTTGGTAACCGGTGAGTTGTCCCGCAAGATCAGACCAATTGGTATAATCCGCAAAAGAAATCGACGGAAACCCTTTTTCAGGGGGTCAAACGAAAAAATTTATCCGCTAATCCCACTGCCACGGTCCGGCGACCTCCCGAAGGCTTACAAAGGCAGATTTTTAGTATCCGCAGTTAACTTATTGCTCTCTGTCTGTACACCCGATTTAGCTTTGTCATTCTCGTTAAATTGACTTTCTGAATAATGCCCTAGAACAGACAGAACCCTTGACCCGTTACAATTATGCGAAAGATCAACTTCGAAAACCACTTCACGGTCGACCGTAACTCCTCCGAACCTGTTTACCAGCAACTCGTGGAGGCGGTACTTAATGCGACTAAAACTGGCCTCATCGACCGGGGCGACCGGCTCCCCTCGATCAATGAGTTGAGCCGCCATTACTCGGTTTCCAGAAGCACGATTGAAAAGAGCTACAATAACCTGCGTGACATGGGAATACTATCCTCTCAACACGGCAAAAGTTTCTTCATCAACCGGCTGAACCCCGCACAGGAGTGGAAAGTTTTGGTTCTTTTCAACCAGTTGAATGAATACAATAAAGTAATCTGCGATGCCCTGACCGAGCGGCTGGGGCGACGGGCGGACGTAGATCTCCATATTTATTACAACAGCGCCGTTCATTTCCGCCAGCTGATCCGAAAAAAACTGGCCGGCTATTCGCATATCATCGTGATTCCGCATTTTCTGGATGAGCCGGAAACCGGCTACCAGGCCATTGAACGGCTCCCGGCAGAGAAACTCATCCTCCTCGACCGGCCCGTTCCGGGCCTTTCAGGCAGCATGGGGACCGTCGGCGTCCATTTCGCAGTGTCGCTCCGCCACGCGCTGAACGATCTGGCAACTGCCCTGCGGAAGTATCAATGCACCAACCTGATTTGTCCGGAACACGCTTTCGTGCCGCCGCAGTTTCGGGAGACGTTTGTGCATTTTTGTGAAGAAAACAATCTGGTATATCGCGTCAGCGGCCACATTCCGGCCGGCAGCATTTCGACGGGTGAAGCGTACATCGTTTTTTCAGATGAGCATCTGATGTTCCTGGTAAGGGAAGTAGCCCAGAGCGACCTGCTTCCCGGCAAGCATATCGGGATCGTTTCCTTCCACGACAACGACGCGAAGAAGGATATGCTGAACGGCATCACCACCATTTCGCCCGATTTCAAAGCGATGGGAAATGCCGCAGCCGATATGGTGCTGAACGGGCATATGCAGCGTATCGACCATTCATGCCGCGTGGTGGTCCGGGCATCGCTTTGAGCTTCCGCGCACGGGTCCATACGCTCAGCCATCACACCTTACGAATTGCTTTTTCAGAAACCGAAACTAGCCTTTCAAGACCTCGAGAGCCTGGATTTTCCTGCTGATCCCCTGCTTTTCGGTTTGGGTTTTGGCCAGAGCCAATGCCTGTTCGAAATAGCCGCGGGCGGTTTCCTGGTTGAGCCCGGAGTGGAGTTCTCCCAGCAGTACGAGATAAAAATGATTATGGTCCATTTTCAGCTGCTCGGCTTCGGCCAGCGCCTCCTTGGCCCCTTTTAGCTTAAACAATGCAAAAACGCGGTTCAGCGCCACACTGGGCGAATAATTGATTTGAATGAGCTGGTCGTACAGGCTCATAACCTCCGCCCATTTCTCAGGTCGGTCCTCCTTCATGCAATGCAGCTGGGCAATACGCGCTTCGAGGTGGTAGGAGGTGACTTCATCTCCTGTGGCCGACAAATTCAGAAAATATGCTCCCCGGCGGATCAGTTCCTGGTCCCAGAGCGAATCGTCCTGGTCGTCGTAGAGCACCGGTTCCTCTCCCTGCCCCTCGCGCGCAGCGAACCGTGACGCGTGAAAGCACATGAGTGCAACCAGGGCGTGCGTTTTGGGAACATTTGTTTTTTCGTACCCGGTGAGGAGGACACCAAGCCTCAATGCTTCGATACAGAGATCCTTCCTCAGAATTTCGTTCTGAGTTTTGGAATAATAGCCCTCACTAAACAGCAGGTAGATGATATGCAGCACATTGTCGAGCCGGCGCACGATCTCGCTTTCCGGCGGGAGCTCCATCTGCACCTTCTCAGCGCGCAGCTTTTCCTTTGCCCTGAAAAGCCTTTTATTAATGGTTTCCTTATTGGTAAAAAATGCCTCCGCGATTTCATCGATCCCGAAACCGCAAAGGATGCGCAATGCCAGTCCCATTTGCGCCTCACTGGCAATGGACGGGTCACACACCGCAAAAAGCATTTGCAACTGGCTGTCGCGGATGTTTTCCTGGGAAAAACTGAGTTCGGGTTCTACCGATCCGTCCTGCCCGCTCATCACTTGCGGCATCACCTTCTCCGTGTAAATCTTGCTCCGCCTGAAATGGTGAAGTGTTTTCTGTTTGGCTACCGCGTAAAGCCAGGCCGTCGGGTTTTCAGGTATGCCTTTGACACCCCAGGTTTCGGAGGCCAGTAGGAAAGTTTCGCTGACGAGATCTTCTGCCATTTCAATGTATTCCAACCCATACATGCGGCTGATTACAGCCACCATTTTAGCGAACTCCTTTTGAAACAGATGCTTTAAAGATTCGTATTCTCTCTCCATGGTCTCATGATAAGCCCGCCCCCGGGACAGGAGCGGGCTTCGTTTGTTGATGATGCTAATTAGGAAAAAATTCGGCGGATCTCCACACTGCCGCCCATATCGATCGCCGGACAGCCATGTGCCAGCGTCGTGGCTTCGTCGATGTTTTCAGCGTTGACGATAATGAAACTGCCCAGCCTTTCGCGGATCTCGACGAACGGGCCGTCGGTGACAACACCGCCTGCTCTCAGTACGCGGCCGTCGGTGTCCAGACGCTGACCTCTGGCCGAGAGTTTCTTTTGTGCCACAATGCCGCCTACCCAATCCTGCCATTTTTTGGTAAGAGCCTGCATTTCAGCGGGGGAAGCATTGCTGTAATCGAAGCTGGGTTGTCGGAACAATAACATGAATTCGCTCATTGGAATGTCGGTTTAATCGGTTGGCTAAAAAAGTAGGTGATTTTTCGGAGGTAGTCAATGCGCCGCGAATGCGCCGGGCTGGTATCCTCCCGCAACGGTCCGGAATGCGATGTTGATGCGGTTATAGGAGTTGATCGCGATAGCAGCCATGGTGAGGTCTACTATTTCCTCTTCCGAAAATTGTTCGCTGACGGCCGCGAACACTTCGTCGGACACTTCCCTGCCTCTGAGTTCTGTTACCGCCTCGGCATAAGCCAATGCAGCGCGCTCCCGGTCCGAAAAGAAGGGTGCCTCGCGCCAGGCGCTGAGCAGGAACAGCCGCTGCTCGGTTTCCCCTTCGACGAGCAGATCTTTCGAATGCATATCCAGGCAGAATGCGCAGCCGTTAACCTGCGATACCCGGAAGTAGATCAGGTTGAGCAGCTTTTTTTCTACCGGCGATTTCGCCAGATAGCCTCCCAGCCCGTACATAGCTTTCATTGCCTTTTGTCCTTTTTCCATAAAATTGATTCTTGGCTCCATGGTTAATTTTGAATGAGTGAATGAATGATTGAATGACCGGGTCGCCGGTGCGATGAATGAGCCGCCGTAGAACGGTGAATGACGCATTTCACTGTAATGATGATCGGGTAATGAGGGATTGGACAGGGATGTGAAAAAAAATGAGATTTTTTTTTCGGAGGCCTTCTCTTCGTTGGATGGCGCTGTTTCTGCAAGTTCACAATTCGATAACAATTCAATAACAGCTGGGATAAGTAGATACCCTTCTTTTGCGGCAAATTTAGTTCAACCAACTTCATGCTCATGCATAAGAGATTTTTACTCCCTATTGTCCTCACGCTGCTTTGCTGCCTTGCAAACATTGCCGCGTTACGGGCCCAAACTACACAGGCATCCATTTCCGGCACGGTAATCGATGATCAGAATGCCGGACTGGTCGGTGCGACCGTTCAGGTCAGGAACGAGTCCACAGGCTTTACTACCGGAACAGTCACCAATGCCAAAGGAGAATATGCTTTCAAAGAACTTCCATTGGGCGGCCCTTACACCGTTACAGCCACCTATATCGGCTTTGGAGAACAGAAACAAACGGGTTACATCCTCCACCAGGGTGATGCGATCAAGGTCAAAATGCCCATGAAAGAGGCCGGCCAGACACTGGAAGTGGTGAGCGTTGTGGCTTCGGGTATTAAGAATAAGATCGAGAACCTGGGCGCTTCTACGGCTATTTCTGCAAGGGACATTACCCGTCTGCCGGTAAATGGACGGAACTTCACTTCGCTGATGGACCTTTCGCCGCTCAGCCGCGGCGGGAATATTTCCGGTCAGCTCGGCTCTTCCACAGGTTATACCATCGATGGTATGAGTTCCAAAAACCCCACTTCCGCCGGTGCTACGACGAGCCGAAGCGGCGCGCCCTACTCTATTTCCATTGAAGCGGTGCGTGAATTCCAGGTGGTCACCAACCAGTACGACGTCACCTACGGCCGCAGCGGTGGGGGTACCATCAGTGCGGTTACCAAATCGGGTACGAACCAGCTGAGCGGTAGCGCTTTCAATTATACGCGCGCCGACTGGTTGTCGAGCCCTTATGACATTCGCGGCAACAAAATCAATAACAAGTTTGCTACCAACCAGTTCGGCTTCTCATTGGGCGGACCGATCCTGAAAGATAAGCTCCATTTCTTTGTAGCGTGGGATCACCAGCAGGATAGCCGTCCATTGATCATCGCCGACATCCTCAGCCCGGTTGACGAAAACCGTTTCAATGTTACCCGCGCTACGCTGGACAAATTTGTTGAGATCGGCCGCAGTAAATACGGCATGGCGAACACGCCGCAGTTCGGAACGTTCGACAAAAAACGTGGTTCGGATGCAGCATTTTTGCGTCTCGACTGGCAATTGAACAACAGAAACCTTTTGACGATCCGTAACAACTACACCAACGACCGTAACAAACTCGGTCTGGCGGATAACACGACGATCAATGCTTATGAATCTTACGGAAATGACTTCAACCAGGACAACAGCTTGCTGGCATCGCTCCGGTCGACCATCACTTCGAAAGTGACCAACGAGCTGAAAGTGCAGCATTTGTTCATCAAACAAAAAAGTGCTCCCGGCGACCAGCTTCCGGAAGCAAACATCCCGAGAGCGATCGTGGAGAACGTCAACTCCGTATTGAGCGATGGCAATTCCCGCTCAACCAACATCCAGATGGGCGGCCACCGTTTTGCGCAGGAGCGTTTTACCAACAATGTGGTTCAATTGGTTGATAACCTGTATTACAATACCGATAAGGTGGAATACACATTCGGTGCCGACCTGATGATGACCCGATCGCATTCGACCTATGGCTCGGAAGTAAACGGTCGTTTCCACTACAATGTGGATGCTGCTGCCGGCAAAACGGCCCTGGACCAGTTCAACGACCTGAAACCTTACCGCTACTACCGCGAAGTGCCTTTGATGGACGACTGGTCGGTGAAAGGGACGATCTGGAATGCGGGCGTCTACGGACAGTTGAAAACCACCCTGGCAACCGGCCTGGATGTGACCGCAGGTCTGCGTCTCGACTACGCACACTATCCAAGCTCGCCATTGAACCAGACTTTGTATGATGCCTTGAAGATCCGCACCGATAATAAGATCAAGTCGTTTGTAGTGCAGCCGCGTGTACAATTCACCTGGGATGTCAATGATAAGCATACCGACATTTTTCGATTGGGTGGTGGCGTGTTCGCGTCGGACATCAACAACTACGTGGTGATCAACAACCTTACATTTGACGGAAAACACCTGGCGACTGTCGATGTACGGAGTCCAAACATCCCTACGCCGGATTTTGCTGCCTACCGCGCCAACTACAACAGCATTCCGACTTTGTCGCAATTCCAGCTGCCGACAATCAATACCAATGCCAAAGACGCACGCGTGCCGATCATTTACAAGGCTAACATTTCCTATGCGAAGTACCTGACCGACAAACTGAAAGTAGGTATCGCAGGTTACATGAGCCTGGGACGCAATAACTACATGTACGTGGACAGAAACATGGTGGACGAGCCATTCTTCCGTCTGGCCAACGAAGGAAACCGCGGTGTGTTCGTACCGGGCGGCAACGATATGCCGACCAATGGTGCCGGTGACTGGCTGAAAGGACGTAAGAGCAATCAATTCGGCCGCGTATTGGAACTGAACAGCGAAGGGAAGGTCAATGCATTCTCTTTTGTAGCTGACGTTAAGTACCAGTACTTCCGCGATGGCGAAATCACATTGAGCTATACTTATAATGATGTGAAAGACAATACCTCTTTCAATGGTAACGTGGCCAACAGCGCGACGCTTTCACTGCCGGTAAGGGACGATCCACGTAACCTGAGCCTGATGTCGTACTCCGACAACCAGTTCCGTCACAAAATCGTGTTCTATGGCTCTCTGCCAAGCTTCTGGGGCGTTAATGTCGGCGTTCGTTACTCCGGTATCGGTGGTACGCGTTACACCCTGCTCTCGGGAGGTAACACCAACGGCGACTTCGTAGGTACCAACGACCTCGCGTTCGTGTTCGACAAAAACGACCCGACTGTACCTGAAAACGTAAGAAAAGGTCTCCAATCGATCCTCGACAACCCGGACGCAAGCCAGAGTATCAAGGACTATATCACCAAGAACTCAGGCAAAATCGCTGAAAGAAACGGTGGTATCAACGGCTTCTACGGTGTATTCGATGTCCGCGCGTCCAAACGTATAAAGATAGCCGGTACGCACGCCATCGAGGTTTCTGCTGATGTCTTCAACTTCGCCAATTTCCTGAACAAAGATTGGGGCCGCAACAAGTCGTTGGGTACACAGGCACTGTACGCATTGGGTGTCCCTGCCGCGAACGGCAACCAAGCCATACCTGCATTCGACAGGGCAAAAAACCAGTATGTGTACCGCGTAAACACCGCCGGTGTGGTAACGCCTTCCGGCAACCCTTACCAGGTCCAGATCGGCTTGCGGTATAGCTTTTAAGGTTTAATTTAATAAGGATTTCTGAAAATCCCGGCCGCATCAGCAGCCGGGATTTTTTTGTGCTACCCTTTGATCATTTCTCAGTTGCCGTTTATTCATTGCTGCTCGCCAGCAAGCTTTTTTGATTTTGATTTATGACATATTTGTCTCCTTGAAGCTAAGTAGCTCTGCATTCACTTATGTAAATCCAATCAATATGGTTATGAGAAAAATCTTTGAAAAACTGCTGCTGGTAATGAGTATCGCGGCATTAGCGATCGCCTGTCAGTTTGAACGCACCACGCATATTTACGGAAAGGTTGTCGATCAGGACCAACAGCCTGTGGATAGTGTTTTGATTGTCGTTTCCGGCTCCAATTTATCTCCTAACACCCTCGATTTGGCTTCAACATACACTGATGCAAACGGTGATTACGAGGTTCTGCTGGAAGTGCCAAAAAAGTACCTGACTCTTAGCCTTTCTATTCCCTACGATGGACTCCATAACCCTAAGTACAGCAATTACACGCTCAAAAGTCAAACAAAGGGCTCAAATCCATTGATCGGCAAGAAAACACAATGGGATTTCCAGTTAGAAGTTAAATGACCACTATGTTTTATTGCTCCTCTTTATTACAGTTTCCCTATTGATCATTTCTCGGTTGCCGTTCGGTCATTGCATTGTGCCGGGAAGAAAATATATTTTTTGTTTTGAGGAATATTCATCACCAAAACACGACAATCAAATATGGAAACACTTTTCCGAACTCAATCTGGAATTTTCAAAAAATGGCTCCTTCTGGCGATGATAGCACTGACGATGCTCGCTTGCGGACATTTAGGTGATCGAACGACGGTCGTTTATGGAAAGGTATTTGACGAAAATCAGGTGCCAGTGGATAGCATTATGGTTCTGCTGAGCGGTTCAAAACTGACCGGCTCGATTGAACTCAAATCAACTTACACCGATGAAAATGGTAACTATGAGATTGCTCTGGAAGTCCCAAGAAAGTTTGGTCAGATTAATGTCATAATCCCGTATGGCGACCACAATCCAAAGTTGGGAAAAATATTCCGTCAAGCTACGGATATACAGGGCCAGCGACCTCCTATGATCGGCAAGAAAACACAATGGGATTTTAAGTTATTAGCTAAATAATTTTTCACTTCAAAAACATACACCAATGACAGATTTCAAAAAATGTGACACAGGAAAGCTATGCCTTTTCCTGGTGTCCCTCCTGTTGTCTTTTCAAATGACTTTTGCACAGGATTATCAAACGTTACGACAAAATGCTCTGGACAAACTGGACCTCTCGGGCCTGGGCAATAAGCTGTTTATGAATGCGGCCGTCACCACGCGCCATGAAATTGATTATTTAAAGCAAATCACCTCTGGCAAGCTTTCCAAACCGGAACCGGTATCGGCAGAAGAATGGCACAACCTCTACGAACGCATGTACGACGCCGACCTCCGCACAAAAAATGCGCACATACCATCCCTGAAAGATTTGGTGGAGACCAACCCTTCGAAACTGACCCGGAACGACACCATTCCGCTCGGCATTATCGATATGGAAGCCGTGTTTCTGACTGAAAAACAGCTCCGATCCAACGAGGATGCAAAAAGAGCAGGAAAACCGGTCGACTTTGCAGATTATACGCCGTTCAGGATCATGTATGCGGCCGCTTTACGACAGGACGTTTATCAGTCCGAGGTTTGGTTCAAAATCAGTCCCAAATTGCTCATTGCCAATCACACGCAACAGCTCGTCGGAATGGCGATCAACTTTGGCGACGGCAAGGGTTTTACCAGTTACTCATTTCAGGAACAACTGATAAAGCATCGGTTCGAAACCGAAGGCAACCATCCGGTCAAAATAAGGTTCATTACGAAAAACCGTCATTACGATTTCGAGACGTATGTTGATGTGAGGCAACTGGAACGTATCCCACCGGCGATGGAATTCCACGTATCCGCGCCAGCTGCCGTCAGCGACGCTTCCCTGCATCATGCACGTACGCAGGTCGTTGGCGCAACCATTCGCATTGTAACGGGCTGCGATGCAATACTGGATAAAGCCGTGATCATCGGGGAAGGCTTTGATTTCGTCAACGATGTGAACCTGGATAAGCTGGAAGCAAAGTTTCGCTTCCCATTGAATCAATGGCTGAGTGAAGGTTTTGACCTTGTCTTTATCGATTACGACGACGGAAGGGCTGCCATTGAAAACAATGCGCAGGTTATGAAAGCGGTTATAGAACAAATCAATACGATCAAGCAAGGCAACGTCGACAACATCGTTTTGGGCGTTTGCATGAGCGGACTCGTCGCAAGATACGCATTGAGAAAAATGGAGGTGGATGGTATCAACCACCATGTGAGGCTCATGATTTGCTATGATACCCCCAACCAGGGTGCTAATGTTCCCGTTGGGATGACGCAATTGCTTTGGGAATCAAGTCCCACATTGATGACACAGGTAATTCTGAAATTTCTTGCAAAAACCTGGCGCGACTATTACTACTCGATGACCACACCGGCCGCAACACAAATGATGCTTCACTGGGGCGGTCAGCTTACTGGCGGCGTAGGGTCGAAGTCTCCTGCATTTGATGCTTTCCAGGCCAGTCTGACTAGCCTTGGCAATGGCGGATACCCTCAGAATTGTCGTAACATCGCTATTACTCATGGCAGCATGAATGCACAAGATCGTGATCTGTTTGAAAAGTACAATTATGGAGATCGGATATTGCGAAGCTGGACACCTTTTGGCTTGCAAAACAGTAATATCGACGTCCATACCAATGCGCTTAACCAAAACACTAACGTGCTTCGATTTGCAACGTGGGGGATATTTTCAAAAAAGCTGGGAGTTTATCTCAATTACAACTCTCCATTTAACGACGACTTTCTGCCTGGCGGCAAAACCACCAAACCGGTTCCAAATAAGTTGTTTTCTAAAACAAAAGATTTCACATTTTGCTTCATACCAACATTCAGCGCAATAGACTATAAAGGCCCGCTGGCCACACAAGCACAACGTGAGTTTTTAGATCTAAATGCGGTCAATACTGTAACTGGCCCCGGAAGGCAAACGCCGTTCGATAACATCTATGGTACTAATGAAGATACCGATCACATCCGAGCCGGAGTAATAGAGTGGACAACCATCGGCCAATCCGAAAACCTTCTCGCGGGAGGCACCACCTGCCCGGCATTACCCCTTCCGCCACAACCCATCATCTCCGTCTACAACGTCTGCTACCCTTTCAACCAAAGCCGGGTTACGGAGGGCAATACGGCCAATATCTCGGTGTCCCTCGCAACGCCGTCGGGCGGGCAGTACATTCATAACTGGCTGATACTGCCTACGCAACAGGCCTTCACGACGACCGGCGATCAGATCACATTTCAGGCTGAGCAGCCAGGGCAATACCAGGTCATCTGCACCCGGACCTATCCCAACCGCAGGGATCTGGAATCGAAACATGAAGTGACCTTTTCGGTGACCAATTGCGGCGATCCGCTCGATCTGCCGCAAAACCCGCAGATTCCTCCGCAAATCGATCCGGATATCAGCATTTTTGACGTTTGGGATGATGACTTCCTGCTTACCACACCCCAGCCCGATTCGGTTGCGGTGTTTGCACATTATGCTGGTACATTACCGGCTATCCTCTACGCATCCAAAGCCGACGAGACTTTTGTGCCCGCGAGCGAGCTCGAAGCGGCGGGCATGTTTCCGGAATTTGCTCAGTTATTTGCAGAACAGGATCCGCGTGACCCAATGCCCGTAGTGCTGACCGCATTTACCGCCTCCCGGGAGCAAAATAGAACAATTTTGACCTGGACCACAACCAGTGAAATCAACAGCGACCACTTCGAAATCGAATGGAGCCATGATGCGAAAACCTGGCAGAAAATCGGAGAAGTAGCGTGTGAAAATACCGCGTCGGCTGCAACGCATTACACATTCATGGATCCTGAAAACCGATATGGAACTGCGTACTACCGGTTAAAAATGCTGGACAATGACAGATCTTTTGCTTACAGCCGCATTTGCCATACTCAACCTGATGATACAGGTGTGGTCGCTTTTCCGAACCCTTTCGAGTCCGATTTGCCGTTTTCGTTGCTTACCGGCGGCAAGGAACCTGGCAAAATCACTTTCTTTAATCTCTCCGGCCAAAACGTACTGGAATCGGCGGGTGTACCCGGGTGGGAGCAATTGCGAAGGCTTCTTCCAGGCCGTTATCTGGTCAGGGTGCTGTTTGCCGATGGTTCAACGGCAAGCCAGCTGGTGATCAAGCACAATTGAAAACGGAAAGAATTGCGTCCGGAAGGCACCGGGCAAGGCGTTGCCGGCAACCTTCCGAATGTCGCATTTATAACGCATTAGAATTTCAACGCCACCCCCGCCATTACATTCGCAGGCTTTTGCGGGCTGCCGTCGCTCAGCCAGTACTTTTCATTCAGCAGGTTATCCCCCTTCAGACTGATCCGATACCTCGGCTGATCATAGAAAACCGTTGCATTCACCAGTGTGTAGGATGGGATGATGAAGTTGTTGGCTGCATTGAAATAGGACTCTGACACATAGTAGCCTCCGGCACCTAAACCGAGGCCCATTAAACCGCCGGTCATGACCTGATAGCTGATCCAGGCATTACCCGTGTGCTTTGGCGTAGACACGGCGCGCTTACCCATGACCGCTTCCGCCGCGCGCGTGAATTCATTGTCGTTGTGACCATAACCGATCACGATATTTAACCCCGATACGGGGTTCGCGATAAGCTCCACCTCAATACCTTTACTCTGCTGGGTACCATCCTGAACAGTGAAATTCTGGTTGTTGATCGTCCGCAGGTACGTCGAGTTTTTAACAGAAATATCATAATAACTTACCGTTGCATTCAGCTTGTTCCCCAGCAGATTGAGCTTTACCCCCGCTTCCCATTGATTGGCTTGCTGTGGCTTGAAGTTAGAGGTGGTTCCATCGGGCTGCGTCACTACCGCGATGTTCTTGAAACCATTCATGTAGTTGGCAAACACGGACAGGCGGTCGGGAAGCGGTTGGTAAATGATGCCCAATTTCGGCGAATAGGCCGTTTGACCATATGCGCCTGCGGTGATACCGGTCAGGCTGTTGAGTGTCCCTTTGTTTTCGAACCGATCGACACGCAAACTCAGCATGACCATCAGTTGTTTCGAAAAATTGATCATATCCGAAGCATATGCGCTGTAGGTATATTGCCTGCTGATCGATTCCGGTGCATTCAGTTTTGAAAAAAGCGACTGGATCTGCGCGATATCAAGTGATTTGCTGGCCTTGTTGATATTGACGGTGTCGAGTGTCACCACGCCATAATGCATATGCCGGTACTGTGAAAGATAATCCAGACCAACCAGCAAACGATTGCGCACCGGGCCGACATTGAAATCGCCGATGAAGTTCTGCTGGATTTGTTTTCTGCCCCATTTATCGGGAAACCATACGCTCACCTGCCGGCGTATTGTCGAATCACTCATCCAGGTATAATTAAACTGGTTGAAATGATCATAAGTACCTAGCGACCAGGCATAGTTGGTCTGCGATGTCCACTGATCCGACAATCTATATTCTGCCTGAAAATATACATTGTTTGATGCCTGAATGGAATTGGCTGAATTATCGATCAGCGAGCGTTTGTAGTTGATTTTCAACGCATCGAACCCTTTGGCTTTCACTGCATTTCCGATGGTCAGTAAAGTTGCAGAAGTTGCCTTGGCAGTCTGGATATCGGCATTCAGGTTTAGCGTCAGCCGATCGCTGGCTTTGTAGGTAAAGCTAGGCGCAATAGCCGTGGTATGCGAGTACCCCTGATCCTGAAAAGAATTCTCTTTCTGCGCAGCCGCATTGAAGCGGAACAGCAAAGTCTTATCCTTGTTAACGGGCGTATTGACGTCGAGTGTCAGACGACTCAGGTCATTACTGCCGGTCGAATACGAAACTTCTCCGCCCAGCTTTTCAAACGGCTTTTTAGTAATGTAATTGACCAGACCATTAAAGGAAACCATTGCCGAGCCAAACAATGTGCTCGAAGGGCCGCGGATCACTTCCACCCGGTCCACAATCGCGGGGTCGATCCCTGTCTTCAGGAAAGTAGCCATCCCGTTCCGAAGGTTGTCGCCTGATTGAAACCCACGGGAGATGAATGCAGGCATGCCCGCGCCCGTACGTGTGACCGTAGCTCCCGGCACATTCCGGAACGATTCTTCGAGTCGGGTGATCATCTGCTCATTCATCAGCGCTTTCCCGACGACGCTGTACACCTGCGGGTTTTCGAGGTTTTTCAAAGGCATCCTGGCTACATAATCGCTCTCTTTATTAGCAAATTTGTTGGAGTTTCCGGTTACGACCAGCTCCTGCAACGTTTTACTGTCTTCAAGAAGCGAAACTTCTTGCAATGTGGTCGTCTGATCTGCAACCACATCTACTTCCTGTTCGATCCCCGCGTAACCCAGCAATTGAACGACAACTGTATGCTTGCCCGCAGGAATGTTTCTGATCATAAACTCCCCCGCTACATCGGTCTGTGCGCCTTTACCGGTCCTCCTGACAGCGACGTTCACAAATTCCGCAGGCTGCCCGTCCGAGGTTTTTACAATCCCCTTTACGTTCCCGCGTGCTTCCGTTTTAGCCAGGATCAGCACCTTGCTGCCCTGTACCCGCACACGGTCGGCAGCTTCACCGATCAGCTGCGTCAGGACGTCTTTAACCATCATGTCTTTTACTTGCAGCGACACCCGGCGATTGACGTCCAGATAGGTGCCGCTGTAAGAAAAAGTACATTGGGCCTGGTCGCCGAGCGCATGGAGGGCATCGCCGAGTGAGACTTGATCGAGGGAAAGCGTAACCCGCCTTTCAAGTACGGATTTGACCTGTGCCTGCAACATCAGCGGAATGGCCAGTATGAGAAGGGCCAGTTTCAATAAGGTTTTCATTAAGTTTGTTTCAATGTTTGATTAATTCTTTCGAAGGAATGATTGGACATCGGGCATTGGGGTGGAAGTTTGCGAGACGGAACACCCCGCCCTTTTTTAATGACCGGAGTTGATCAGGGAGAATTTACTTTCAGGCGCATCGTGGGTGACATTTGTTTTATTGGATAATAAGCTGTTTTCCCTTTTGAGTGTAGGTAAATTTCATTGCCGAAGACATATCGTTCAGAATAGTCTCGAGGGAAGGATTGTCGTAGGTTCCCGTAAACGTGACGTTTCGCAATGCATCCTTCCGGATTTCGATACGCAGCCCGTACCATCTCTCCAGCAGGACGGTCATCTCTTTCAACGGGCTGTCGCGGAAGACCAGGCGATTTTCCTTCCAACCCGCATAGGCTCCCGCATACACATGCTCGCGGGCAAGCGATTCAGCCGATGCATTGTAGGAAGCCAACTGGTTGGCAGTCAGATCGGCCGTTTGCCTTCCGGCAAGGTCGCCAAACCTGACTTTTCCTTCTATGACGACCAGCGACGTCTCCTCATCCGGATAGGCTTTCAGGTCGAATACCGTGCCCAGCACACGGGTGGTAGTATGCCTTGTTTGAATCGAAAACGGGCGGCCAGGGTCTTTGGCAACTTCGAAAAAAGCCTCTCCCGTCAGATAAACCTGCCTCGAAGTGTCTGTAAAATGATCGGGGAACCGGAGCCGGCTATCCGCATTCAGATAAACAACCGAACTGTCGGGCAACCGGAAACGCTTCTTCTCCCCTTTTGCGGTGATCACTTCCTGAAAATGCAGACGACGTACAGGGGATACCGTTTGTTCCCTGCGGATCTTAAACAGAAATAATGCCAAAAGCCCGACACTCGCCGCAATGCCAGCGTAACGCCGCCAGACCATCCACCGCCGGGGTGTATCTCCGTCATTTGGGCGCGTGCCATCGAGGTCGGTGAGCCCATCCCAGATCCGGCGCTGAACGGTTTCCCGTACTTCGGCCGGAATGTATGAAGGTATCTCTTCTTCGTCCTCACCAGCCAGCCATGCAGCTACGGCAGCCTCCTCTTCGGGTGAGCATTGTCCCAGGTGGTATTTTTTGATCAGTTCAGGAGTAACCTGCATAGATTTTTCCGTTAGCGGGGAAGTCCCCCTCTAACCAATTGTTGCAGAACCCACCGGTATCCCCTACGGCATTCAGAAATATTTCAGGAATTGTGCCTATCCAGATGCAGACGAAGCACCCGCAATGCTTTGGTGAGCTGGTTTTCAACCGTTTTCTCCGAGATAGCCAGCGAGTGAGCGATCTGCTTGTTGTTCATGCCATGCTCCCGGCTCAGCCGGAACACTTTCCGGCATTGCTCGGGTAATGCATTCACTACATGGTGTATCTGCTCGATCAGCGCATTGTAGTGGACCGTATTCTCTGTGTAGTTGACTGCTGGCGAAGTCACATCCCGTATAGCCGCCAGGTTTCTCTCCCTGATAGCAGCATTCCGGAGGTGTTCGAAGGATTTGAGCCGCGCGGCCCGCGTCAGATATGGCCCGATTTCACCACGCAGCCCGAGCGACTCCCTCCGTTCCCAAACCGACCGGAATATCTCCTGCACGAGCTCCTCCGAGACATCCGCATCGCGGGTAAAGTGAAAGCATATGTTGAACATCTTTTCCCAGTAGTCCAGGAAAACCCGCTCAAAAACACTTTCGTCACTTAGCTGCATTTTGGCAACAATCTTATTTAGATCTATTCTAAATGCAAAAATGGCAGTTAGGCAGCTAATGTCAAAATTTCCTGGAAAGAAATAGATTGCGATGAATGCATTACCGGAAAACGTCGGAAATCCGGGGGCAATGCAAACGGCTCACCATCGTTTTCGAACCGTTTACACTGCCATTTTCGCAGTTCATCGCATAGATATTCTCACGCACCTGTGCAACGACATAGCTTTGCATTGCGTTTTACCAAAAAAGAACGGTAACTACCCAAACTCCAACTAGCCATGAGTACAATAGAAATTGAACAAGAACAGGAAATTACACCCAAAAACATCATCCGGATCGGTATGGGATTCTGGCCGGCGAAAGTCCTTCTGACTGCCGACAAACTCGGTCTTTTCACTGAGCTTTCCGACGGCCCTCTTTTTGCATCGGAAATCCAGCGACGGCTGGGCTTACACGAAAAAAGCGCAGCTTACTTTCTCGACTCGCTCGTTGCACTCGGCCTGATTGAACGTCAGGGTAAAGGCTTCACAGCCATTTACTCCAATACGCCCGAAACCGCCACTTTCCTGAATCGCCGTAAACCCACTTATCTGGGCGGGTTTCTGGAAAAAGCCAAGGACAGGCTTTACCCCTTTTGGAACAATCTGGAAGAAGCATTACAGACAGGCCGCGAGATCAAAGCGATCGGCCAGCCATTGTTTTCGGCCGCACAGGCTTCTGCGTGAATATATAGTTATCACAATTAGTAAAATGAATGCGAAGGCAGGGGTGACGTAGTTGCTCCTGCTTTTTTACGTTCCGGCATTCCGGTCCTCTTCCATTTCCCCCAATTCGAAGGCGGCACTACGCCGTACCACATCCTGTGCATAGGAACGTTCTAAAAAACGATCCCGGCCGACCGTTTGATCATTGAGCGAGTGCATTCGCTTAATGCTTTCTTCAAGGCACTTCCGCCAAATCTATTATTGGATCACAATTATCCGGGCAGTTACGAAAAAATACATCGTTCGTAATAGTTCGAATCATTCAGGCTACTCAGCATAAGCCATTTCCCTGGAATATTTAAAAACTCTTTCCAATCTATCGTTTATGAAAAGCGGTCTGTCATGTAAGCGAAAATTAATATCAATGACGTTATGGCTCCTTGCTGTTTCTTCTGCTTTTTGCTACGCCCAGGAAAGGGCTTATCGCCATCTCAATACCCAGATCATCAGGCATATAACGCAAAAGCAGTATCCGGAATACGCTGAAAAGATCAGAGGGATTGAAGGAAAAATTTCGGATTTTTTATCCCGTGGCGATGACAATCGCGTGTATAAAATCCCGGTTATCTTCCACATCCTGGTGGCTGACGGCCAGATAATGCCCGATGAAGAACAGATCCATTACCAAATGGGGGTACTCAACAAAAGCTTCGGCAGCTACGAACCGGAAAAAAGGGCCTACACCAATGAATCCATCGAAAAGTATGATAAGCCGGGGACTGGCTCCGGCATCGGGTTTTATATACCGGCGTCCTTTGAAGGTGTAAAAGGCATTAACATTGTCAAGACCACCAGGAAAAAATTCCAGATCAGCAATGAGATACAGAATCCCGGATCCGGCGGCATCGCACCTGTAAATCCCAAAAAAGCGATCAATATCTGGATCGGCGAACTCGACGGCAGCAACGCGGGATACGCTCACCTGCCTGGCGCGCCTGACGAGGTCGACGGCATTGTGATCGATCCTGATTTCTTCGGCAACGAAAATGGTACGGCCCAGGCTCCTTATACGCAAGGCAAGACACTCGTCCATCTGATGGGCACCTACCTCGGCCTTTATGAACTGTGGAATGAAAGCAATCCGTGTGCCGACGACATGGTTGCCGATACGCCTCCGCACAGCGGCCCCTCCGGGGCAATAAGCAAGGATCCGGACTACAAATTCATCACCATGTGCCACGGCTACGTGCTGGCGATGTACATGAATTTTATGGACAATACAGATGACGAAATGCTGACTCTCTTTACCCAGGGCCAGAAAAACCGGATGCGGGCGATGCTGTCCGAAGGTGGTTTACGCAGTGAACTCCCAACGCAATAGATGTAGAATTTCCCTTCCATATCAATTCATTCATTCTGAAACCTACCCCGAATGAACAAGACCATTACTTTCCTGTGTGCTATTTTGTTCTTTCTGTTACAACCGCTGTGTGCTCAGCCGGTTAACAACTCGATTAAAGACGTAGTCATGCCGCCACCGACAGCGGCAAGTCTTGGCAAGTATGGCGATATACCGGTGAGTTATTATACAGGGGTTCCCAGCGTGGGTATCCCGATCTATACAACCATGGATGGCCCGGTTAGCCTGGCAGTTTCGCTTTCGTATCATGCCGGCGGCATGAAAGTCGGGGAACCGGCCAGTTGGGTAGGCCTCGGCTGGTCGTTGCAAGCAGGCGGGGTCATTACCAGGACGGTACAGGGCAAGGAAGACGAGCGAGCCGACGGCTATTTTACAACCGGCGCCACGCTGGCCGTGGATGCCAACGGCTGTGTGGCAGCCCCTCCGGCATATAGTTACACCAATTTCCGGACAGGTACAGCGGATAGTGAGCCTGACATTTTTTCCTTTTCGATTGGAGGCTACAATGGCAAGTTCTATTTCGACGCGGACAAGACCAACGACGCGGTGGTTAATCCAAAAATCATTTTGGTACCCAAACAAGATGTCCGCATCGAATATGTACTCGATGGCAGTGCCTCTAACATTGCCCGTTTGAAAGTCTTTACAATCATTACACCAGATGGGACCCGGTACCAATTCGGGAATATTGATAATAGCGCCAATGCAAAAGGCATCGAACTGACCCAAACCAACCCTTCGAGTTCCTTGATGGCCAGTAGCTGGTACCTGCGCAGGATTAGCTCGGTGGACGGAATTTACAACATCGACCTGGATTACACGCAGGAGAAATACCGGTATGGCTTCCGTGCCGGTTACACAGCCGGATACCAGAGCACGCCCACCAACGGCTACAAAGAGAACGTCAATTATGTGGAAGGATGGCGCTTATCGGTCATTACCACGCCTACGGCCACGGTTACTTTCATGACAGGCAGCAACCGCGAAGATATTGATAACCGGGACTTTGGCAATAATCCTTCCGCAAACCCTGCCAAAGTATTACAGTCGATACAAATACAGTCTGGCGCCTTCTGCAAAAAATTTGATCTGTCCCAAACCTATTATGTGGATGCCTCGGCGTTGAAAACCGGTAATGACAATGAAGACAAGCGTTTAAAGCTCACGGGTATCCAGGAGAAGTCCTGTGATGCCGCAGTCAGCGTGCCTCCATACATTTTTCAGTATCACGAGGATGCGACCACGGCCACATTTCTGCCCAACCGCTTGTCAGGAGCGACCGACCATTGGGGCTTTTACAATGCAGCGTCCACCAATACCATTTCCGGCCTGAATATTCCAGCCACCCGGCTGCAGTTCCAGAATGCAATGGGCGAGCAAATCGATATCGTCAAGGGCAATGCCAACCGCGAGAGCAGCGAGGAGCCTATGAAATTGGGGAGTCTTAAAAAGATCAGCTACCCGACTGGTGGTTCAACGACTTTTGAGTACGAGGCCAACACTTACCATGGTTCCAGGCAGGTCACATCCAATGTACCCGCGCCTAACGTGCTGGACGGTGCCTGGCCACTAGGGCAATGCACACCGGGAGCCCCGGTCCAGATCGGTGCCAGCGTGGTCCAGACATTCAACGATCCGACCGCATCTTACTACAAATGGGAGGCTATCGGAGCCAAAGCCGTTCAGGCATCTTGTCTCACAGGCACAACCCTGGAAATCAGAGCCTACAACAACAGTACCAACGCTTCCCTGGGCATTGTGAGCACTGCCGTCAACACCAACGACAACGATGAAACGAATGATGTTCCTCAGGTTAAGGAAGGCCGTATCGACCAGCTCTTTCCCTCGATTTCGTCAGGTGTGCCCGTTCGTTTTGAAATATGGGGGCGCAATGCGGCCTCCCGGCTTTCGTTCAGCATATTTTCTTCGACTACCGTCACCGGAAACATCGCGGTAGGCGGACTTCGCGTCAAAAAGATAACCAGTAACGATGGTGTTTCGGCAGGCAATGACATCGTAAAAACCTACACCTATCACGACCCGCTTTCAAATCCTGCCCAGTCGAGCGGCCTGCTTTACAATAACCCGGTGTATGGGCATGTTTTCAAGGCTTGTATCGATCCGGCCTACTGTTACTACTCCGTTAATCCCGCTGCGCCCTGCGGGGGAAACAGCCAGCTTTATGTGTATGACTTTTTCTTCGAAAACTCCGTCGTCCCGCTAGGGTCATTTGAAGGCTATCATTTGGGTTACTCTGCGGTGAAAGAGTCTTTTAATGGCACAGGGACAGATTATTACAATTTATACAAATACACCAATGACCCTGCACCTCCCTTCGCAGGCATCCCTGTCACACCGACGCAGCCCAGGATCGGTTCAGGGCAGCTTTCAGCCAGGCACCAACGCAATGCAGCTAACACGGATGTTGCCTACGAGACCATGAATGGCAGACCCGAAATCCTGCAATACGGCCAGGGGACCTACGTCAAGTTTAACACTTACTTTGTCGGGGCCAACCCGTCCAGCCCCATCGCAGTCTGGGACTATTATAATCTGGCCACGCGGCCGTTCCGCTATGAAACTCTGGAGACATACCGCGATGGACAACTGACGACCGTCAGCAAGCAATACAATGGCAATGGGCATTTACAGGTTACAAAAGAAACGCTGATCAATTCAGATGGTAAAGTCACCGACACCGAATACAAATATCCGGCTGACCTGGCCGGACTACCCGCGACACAGCTCGCCGCATTCAATGCGCTCCATTTACTCGTGCCGTTGGAAACCAGCATCAAAGTGGGCGGCACCCAGGTAAAAGGAAACAAAACTGAATTTGCTTTTTTTGACAATACGTCGGGCGCATTCATTAGTACAACCGCGTCGGCTGCAACTAATTTCATACGTCCCTACCAATTTAAAAACTATGAAGGTGCCAGTTGGGTGCAGAAAGGGCAGATTGACAGCTACCACGGTACCGGTTCAGCTACGGGCCGCGCTGGTCTGCCCAAGCAGTTCACCAAAACCGGCTGGCAACCGGAGGCTTATGAATGGACGGCAGCCGGTTTGATCAAAAAGCGGACTTTCAGCAATTTCAACTGGCAATACGAATATGCAGCAAATACCGGCCTCGTCACCAAAATCACCAACCCGGACGGGCAGTTCTCCGAATACACCTATGACAAACTCATGCGCCCGGACCAGGCCAAAGCCCGGGGCAGCAATGTGGTCACGACTTACACCTATACCTGGCCGACGGTTAGCGGCTCGGGAATCATCACCGCATTCGGGAATGTAAAGGTCAGCACGGCCTACACCGCTGTGGCGGGAAGCGGGCTGGGCACCCAGGAAACCTATCAATATGTCGACGGACTGGGCCGCGGGATCGAAACCGTTTACAAGGGCAAAGCAACAGCCGGTAAGGATCAGATCGTTGCTATCGCCTATGACACGCAGGGGCGTGTCAGCAAAAACTTCGAACCTTTCGCCGGTAGCGGTTCCTCCGGCAACTATCAGGCACCGGGCGCCGCACCCTTTACATTGACCGAATACGAAAGCAACCCGCTCAACCGGGTCTGGAAGACAACGCCACCGTCCTGGGCAGGCACAATCACAAGCTACGGCGCGAATAGCGCAGCGGATGGAGTGCTCAACTACAATTTCGTAAATGGTTCATCGGCTGCATTTGCTGCCAATGCACTGGAAAAAACCATGGTGGCCGATGGTAACGGTAACAAAACCATCACTTTTACCGATAAAAAGGGGCGAATGCTCCTCGCCAGGAAAGCCAACAGCGCCGAAAGTAGCAAGGCCGATACCTACTATGTATATGACGACAAAGACCGGCTGGTGCGCGTGATCCCACCCGGCGCAGGTTGGGGCGATGCGGAATTGGTATTTACCTATCAGTACACCGACAGCGACCTGATCAGTCAGAAAAAAGTGCCGGGTAAGGCATATGAAGCCTACGAATACAACAGCCGCGATTTGCCCGTCAAATACCAGGACCCGATTCTGAGGGCAAATAGTAACCGCTGGATGGGCAGCAAATACGATGTGTACGGAAGGCTCACCGAAAAGGGCGTCTGGGCGAGCGGCAGCGGAGATGGCATTGTACTGACCAACAAGATCATCGAACACGTTTACGGCACATCGGGCATCGAGATCGATAAGCTGAAAACCAGTAAAGTACAGGCATTTACTGTGGCCGACCCGGTGGTGACGCCCGGCGCGGCCAATGCGGTACTGCAAACGACGTTTAATTACGACCCATACGGACGTATCGGCAGCACGGGTGGTAACAACCATACCAATACAGGCAACCTCAATGCCGAAAACATCGCATACACCTACGACCACGGCGACAATATCCTCACCGAGACCCGCACGAGCGCACACAGCGCAGGCACGACCAACTACGTCAACTCCCGCCTGTTTGACAGCTGGGGACGACTTACCCAAACCAGCCAGAACCTGAACGGAGCCGGTAACCAGATCATCAGTGAACTCTCCTATACCGCTAATGACCAGCTCAACTGGAAAAAGCTGGGTAACGGATTGCAGCAGATCGACTATGGTTACTTACCCAATGGGTTACTTTCCAGCATCAACGGCACCGGCGCATTAAGTGCAAGCACCTACCCGATTGCCAATATGCTCACCAGCCTGAGCACGCCCGCTTTTTCCGGAAATAATAATGGCGACCTGTTCCGGGAGGTACTCGAATACAACAGTCTGACGCCAGGATTGGCCGGAACACCCCAGAACAGCGGGAACATCGGTCAGGTGATCTGGCAGGTTAAGGGTCGAGCGGCGCAGGCTTACGGTTTTACTTATGACTATCTGGATCAGCTGACGTCCTCCAAGTTCTCCAGTTACACTTCGGGCGGAAGCATTGACGTCACCGATTACTACGGAGAGGCCCAGTCTTTCGACGTACGTGGCAACATCACCGCCATCACCCGAAAAGGCATGGTCAAAGGGGCGACAAACTATGCCAACGGCTTCGTAGATAACCAGACCCTTACCCTGCAAAACGGCAGTAATCTCTCCATACAAAGTTCGGGTGTGAGCGGGATTACACCCGCCACCGGGAATATGGACGTACCCCACAACCACCTTAACCTGCCCGGGAAGTTTGATTTTGGGAATAACAACACCATCGAACTGCTCTATGACGGACAGGGCAACAAACTACGCAAGACCGTCAAAACCAATAATGTGGTCACCCTTACGCAGGATTACCTGGACGGAATCGAGCTGAAAAACAATGCGGTTGAAGCCATCTACAATGAAGAAGGCCGGGCATTCAACAATGCAGGCACCTATCGTTACGAATATGCGCTGCGCGACCACCTGGGTAACACGCGGGTCGTATTTACCGACAAAGGCGCCGCAGGTATCCAGGACCAGACAGAAATCCTCTCCGAAACCCATTATTACCCATTTGGCAAAACAATGGAAGGAGCCTGGTACAATGATGCCTCTGCGCCGAAGTATAAGTATCTTTATAATGGGAAGGAGCTGAATGAGGAGTTCAACCTGAATTTCTATGATTACGGTGCGAGGTGGTTTGACCCGGGGATGGGGAGCTGGTGGGAGGTTGATCCGGCAAGTGAGGGGAATCGAAGATGGAGTCCTTATGCTTATGGGAACAATAACCCGGTAAGGTTTACTGATCCGGATGGAAGGGAAAGTTCGGCTTATGGTGGGTTTAC
>NZ_CAMLSE010000015.1 GCF_946482605.1 uncultured Dyadobacter sp.
GTCGCTTCTGGTTTGTAACACCTTTGCTGATGTTGAAAAAGATGTAATCCCGGAACCAGGACGTGACGGTGATGTTCCAGGCGCTCCATGATTCCGTTCGGGACGGGGCGAAATAGTAGCGGTTTGAAAAGTTTTTGCTAAGCCTGATCCCGAACAGCCGTGCCGAGCCGGTAGCAATGTCGGTATAGCCCGAGAAATCGCAGTAAAGCTGGATGGAAAACAGCAGAATGGCCAGGGTAACGGAAATACCCGTGTACGATTCGGGGCGGTCGAAAACAGGGCCGGTAATGTCGGCAAGCCTGGCGGCGAGGACTATTTTTTTAAATAAGCCCCAGATAATGAAGTAAATACCTGCCTTGATGTTTTCCTGTCGATAGGGTTTCGGACCTTTTAGCTGCGGAACGAGCTGACGCGTGCGTTCCAGCGGGCCTGCCAGCAGCGTTGGGAAAAACCCGAGGTAGATCATCAGGTAACCGAGGTGATCTTCGGGTTTGATATACCGCCGGTAAACGTCGTAAAGGTATCCGATAATCAGGAATGTGTAGTACGAAATACCAATGGGCGCGATCCAGTTGAGTGCCACCAGCGACATCGAATTATGGACCGGGACCAGGTATTTGAAAAACAAAAGGGGCGACAGGCAGATGACGATCGAGAGCGATAGGAGCGCTTTCCGATGCTTTTTGGAATACGCCTGGTTGCTCAATGCTTTGCCGGATGCATAACAGATCAGCACCAGTACCAGCCATACGACCAGGTACTTGCCACTCCAACTAAGATTGAACAAAATGCTTGTGATCAGCAGAAAGACCCATTTTTTCGCTTCCGGGACTTTGTAGTAAGCTGCAACCGTGAGGAGTAGTAAAGCTAAATATGTAAAATCCGTGAATTTGACCATGCGCCTTTATTTTAACAGCACAGGCAAACTCTTGTAACCTCTGAAAAAGATCTTGGAGTCCCATTGAGGGGCTTTCGTAGGGTGTAAACGGATGTCCGGAAATGCTGCCATGAAGCGGGGCAGGAATTTCTGCAATTCGAACCTGGATAGCCGCGCACCCAGGCAATGATGCATACCAAAACCGAAACCGATATGCGGATTAGGCTTGCGGGTGGGTGTAAAGATGTCGGGATTCTGAAACACAGCAGGATCGCGGTTTGCGGAGGCGAGCCCTAGCAGGACCGTTTTGCCTTTTTTGAGTTGTAATCCCTCGAATTCCATGTCGTTGGCGATCTGCCGCGGTATCCAGTTCACCGGGCTGACATACCGGATCAGTTCTTCCACCGCGATGGCGCATTCGTTATGCGCATTCCAGTTGATCACCTGATCACGGTTCTCGATCAGCGCTGCAATGCTTTTGGTGACCAGCAGGGTAGTGGTCTCAGTCGCCGCATTGACCAAAAATTCCCAGGTACCGATCAGTTGCGGAGCCCGGTCACTTCCCATGATTTCCCGCATTTCGAGTAAAAGGCTTTTGGTAGCTTCGTGCTCCTGGCGGGTAAAGGTGTCGGAAATGTAGCTGTGAAAACGTCGTGACATCGATGCGCATTCCAGTAATTCTTTAACCGAAAGCGTTTTTTCAAAAATGAATGTGATCACATAGGAAAACTTCTGAATGAAATCATAATCTGCTTTTTCCAGATTGATGATCTTGCTGATGATCAGGAAGCTGAACTGCCGTGCCATTTCTACGAGGTCGGCTTCCTCCTGTCCGTCGAGCCCGGCGATGATTTCATTGATCGCATCGAGTGTGATCGTCTCGTAATCGGCCTGATAAAACTTCTGGTTCACGAAACGGCGGTGTTCCGCGTGTTTTTCACCGTTCATGAACAGCAGCCAGTAGCGGAGACTTTCACCGAATTCCAGCAAACTGGGATCATTATTCGAGAGTGCGGATACGACTTTGAATCTTTCGGTGAAATCGAAATTTTTGAAATTGTCCGAGTCGGACAGGATCTTTTTCACATTTGCATAATCCATCGCCACCAGGTCACCGAACATATTGAAATGCAGGGGATCCGACTTGCGCACATCGGCGATCAGCTCAGAATAGTTTTGGTTGACGTCGTTTTTGGAAGACCAGATCGACGTTGCAGACATGAGAGGAGTTTGCATAGTGATGACAATGGCCTTTTATACTTCCTGATTCTCCGCAATCCATCGGCTGGTAGCGGCGATGGTGCGCATTTCCCAAAAAATAGAAGGGCTCAATTCCATTCCGATGTGCTCTTCCAGCTCGGTTGTGATGTTGACAAGGATGAGTGAGTCTAACCGGAAGTGGGCAATGTCGGCATCGGGTTCCACTTCGGAAGGATCTATTCCGGCGTGTTTGGAGATATTCGCGGTGATCCAATCGGAAATTTCAGCAAAGGTTTTAGGCATGAAGGCGTTGGGTAGGAGGTACTGAGTTAATTCGTGAAAATAGTATCAAACTTCGTTCAAAAAAAGCCTGGAAGACGGATAATGTAACTTTGATGCAAATAAATATTAGTTTTCGGCAAAAAATGGCCCGGCAGTGAGGTCCGTCACGTCGATATGTATACAAGCCGGAAGCCTTCGCAACCTTGAAATTTCAATCCTGTAATCTATTTTTATATCAAAAAGGTCGCATGGTTTTTGAAAATTCGAACGAAATCCTCAGTCTTTACGAGCTTGATCCAGGCAATAGCCGTATCGTCGGCGATGTGCGTGAAACCGATATGACCCTTATCTGGAATGTGGCTGAGCGAATGGATATTACGATTGACAAGGTTCCTCATCGCCTCAGTAAAAACCAGATCATTTTTCTGACCGAATTTCACAGGGTCGATCACATTGAAATCGAGTCGGCGAGGATGATCCGGTTCAATCAGCCCTTTTACTGCGTCGTTAATCATGACGACGAAGTAGGCAGCAAAGGTCTGCTGTTCTTTGGTGCCACAGGAGTACCCACTATCACCGTGGATGCAAGCAGGGTGCGGGACTTCGAGCTGACCTGGGAAATTTTCCGTTCCGAATTGGGTAAGAATGACATTTTGAAGCAGGATATGCTGCAAGCGATGTTGAAGCGCATGCTGATCCTTTCCGTCAGGATATTGAGGCAATCCAATAACCTCAGCAAACTGGATAAGACGCAGGGGGAAATTGTCCGGGAATTCAACTACCTGGTCGACAAGCATTACGCGTCGCACCACGATGTGGCCTTTTATGCATCGCAGCTCAATAAATCTCCTAAAACGCTTTCCAATCTCTTCTCACTGGTTTCGTCCCGTACGCCATTGAACATCATCCATGACCGGATCATGATACACGCCCGCCGGCAGATCAACTATACCAACCTTTCGATCAAGGAGATTGCTTACGAGCTGGGTTATGACGATATCCAGGCATTCAGTCGCTTTTTTAAAAGCAAAGAAGGCGTTTCTCCGGGCCATTACCGGGAGCGATTGGAGCAGCCGATGCTGCAATAGGGAAAAATTGCCAACAGGACGGGAATTGTGGCCTAGTAAGGCCATGGATAGATGTTGCAAATTTGAGTCATGAAATCAACGCGATTTTGAACTCAAAAACAGCATCATGAAAAAAGTAGCAATTAATGGTTTTGGCCGCATCGGACGTGCCGCATTGAAAATTATATTTGAAAACAATGACCTCGAACTGGTGGGTGTCAATGACCTGATGAGCATTGAAAACGCCGCCTACCTGCTGAAATATGATAGTAACTATGGAAAGTACGAGCAGGAAGTTAAGGTAGAAGGCGATACCATCGTCGTTGGCGGAAAGCCCGTCAGGTATCACAGTATCCGGGAAATTGAGAACCTGCCCTGGAAAGCCCTGGGTGTAGATGTGGTGATCGAAAGCACCGGCTTCTTCACCAACAATGCCGATGCCGAAAAGCACATCAACTCGGGCGCAAAGTTCGTCGTGATCTCCGGCCCGACCAAAGACACGCCCACAGTCGTACACGGCGTAAATACCGAAGACGGGAAGGTTTCTATCTTCTCCTGTGCCAGCTGTACGACCAATAGCATCAGCCCGGTGATCGAAATCCTGGGTCGCAGGCTTGGCATTAAAAAAGCCATTCTGAACACGACCCACGCTTACACCGCATCGCAAACGCTTGTGGACGCACCTTCCAAAAGAGAGCCGCGCATGGGGCGTGCGGCGGGGATTAACCTCGCCCCGGCTGCTACGGGAGCGGCCATTGCGACTACCAAGGCATTGCCGCAATATGCAGGCAAGTTCGACGGTATCGCCGTTCGGGTCCCGGTTGCGATCGGTTCCATTTCTGACATTACTTTCATCGCCGAGCGTCCGACTACGGTGGAGGAGATCAACCGCATCCTGACCGAGGAAGCGGCCACAGAGCGGTATGAAAAAGTAGTCGCGGTAACCGATGAACCGCTCGTTTCGACCGATATCGCCAAAAGCCCTTTTGCAGCGACCGTCGATCTGGAAATGACAAGGGTTGTGGATGGAGATCTGGTCAAAGTAATGGCCTGGTACGACAATGAATGGGGATTCACCAATCAGATGATCAGACAGATCCAGTCGCTTTAAATGCGAAGAAGCCGGGATCATTTCAAACATCACTGCCATGAACTACTCACAGCTTGCATTTACCGACGGGATCAGAGCCATCCAGCAAAGAATGGGTAGCCGTAACACTTACGGCCGGGTGGAGAAAATGAGTTTCAGAGAAGGGCTGACTGCCGTTGAAGCGAATTTCATCGGCCAGATGGACAGCTTTTACATGGCTTCGTACGGGGAGAACGACTTCCCGTACATCCAGCATCGCGGCGGGCCGAAGGGTTTTATCAAAATCATTGATGGCCAGACGATCGGGATCGTCGATTTCAGCGGGAACCGGCAATATATATCGGTCGGGAACATCGCCCGAAACCCGAACGTATCGCTGATCCTCGTCTCATACCAAATGCAGGCCCGACTGAAGATATATGCGGAGGCAGAAATCATAGAGATCAGCGATAATCCTGATCTCTATGACCTGCTCAAACCGGAAGATTATAAATTCCGGCCCGAACGGATGCTCGTGTTCCACATCAAGGCCTACGACTGGAACTGTCCGCAGCACATTATGCCCAGGTACACAGAGCAGGAATTAGAGCCCATGCTGCAAGACCAGCATGCCTATATCAGGAAGCTGGAAGAGGAAGTGCAGGTACTCAAAAATAAGCTGGCTGGTTTAACCTAGGTTAATATGATCTCCGATTTGATTGCTGAAATTTGTGCTGTTTTGCGGGCTGCCCGGGTTACCAGACGGCCATGCGTTAATTCATGTTCAAATAACAGGCCAACGAAATGGCAGATACAAGCGAGACCATTGTCCAGCATCTGAAAAATTTTGCTGCTTTAACGGACACCGATATCAATGAGAGTAAGCCGTTCTGGAAACCGAGGAAGATCAGGAAAGGGGATTTCTTCAATATGCAGAGCATGGTTTGCAATGACCTGGGCCTGGTGATCAAAGGCATATTCCGGATTTATTATCGTGATCCTGAGACGGAAAATGATAAAAACCTGTTCTTTTTTTCGGAGAATCAGTTCGTCGTGTCATTCCGGAGCTTTATATCGCGCAGTCCTTGCTGGTACTTTATTGAAGCTATGGAAGACTCGGAAGTGGTCTTCATTTCCTACAAGGACCTGAACGGCCTTTATGAAAGCAACCGCAACTGGGCGAAATTCGGCAGATTGCTGGCCGAATTGTTCTTTTCCTATGCGCAGACACGTACCGAAGAGTTTATGTTCTTTTCAAACGAAGAGCGCTATCTGAGGTTACTGGAAGAACATCCGAACATCGTCGAACGGATACCGGCATACCATATTTCGTCCTATCTCGGGATTACCAACCCTTCGCTTAGCCGTATCCGGAAACGCATTGGAAAGTAACTTCCGCAAAAGCCGAACCGCTGGTGTAATCCCGGTAAGGCAACCAGCGGTCGGATTAAGTTCGGGGGCAATGCGAAGGCTCCGTTAGTTGGTCGCAGACTTTGTGCGGGACAGGCGAAAACCTGCCAGAAGGTAGTAAAAAGCCCCAAAGGCGGCATATCCGGCCAGACTCGTAATTCCCATTTTCGGGTCGTGGGCCAGGAGGATAAAGGAGGCGCCTCCGATCATGGACTGCCCACCGCTGATGATCATCGGCCATTGACCGCCCAAAGATTTTCTGCGCTTTAATCCCAGGATCAGCTGAATGGCCCCGGTAAGGATCGCCCACAGGCCAAACACGATCAACGCCTCGGGGATCCCTTTTTGCAATGCAACGGCCACCGCAGCAGTGGTGAATGTACTGATCACCGCATTTACATATTGCGGTGTTTTCGAAGCACCGCCCCGGTTGGCACGGATATCGGCGAAAGTGCCTAAAACATCCCAGGCCGGGTAAAGGATCAGCAGTGCTTGGGCGAGGCCAGGGGATGTATTGGCCAAAGCGAAAATCAGGCTTACCCAAACTATGGAGAATGCGGCGCGTATGAAATACAGGCTGCGTAATGCGCTGGCAGTGGGTTGGTTCTCCGTTATTGCCGGAGAAAGAGATGAAGATGACATGGTTTCAAATGTTAGTTGTTTGTCACTTCAAAATTGTCCAACTGCACGTTACACTTTTTTCACCTAAGTTAAAATCGGGAGATAATGCTGGCATTTATCTCCCGATTTTTTACACCCCTAACATCTGATGCTACGCAAAGAAGCCAGTTCGAGCGAACTGGCTTCTTTGCGTAGTAACATTGTAAATACATTAATTACTCAGCCCTCTGCCGGTTTTATGCTGCAATTCATCAATCCGCTTGGAGGCTTCGGATTTGGTGAGTGTGTTGTCGAATGCTACACCGGCCTCATCCGAGAGTGTTTTCAAGTAGGACTGCTGGGCACCGGTCATTGGCTCATCTCCGGTTGTCCATTCATCGGGATCTTTCACTGCGTTCGACCCTTTCAGGACCTGACTGTCGTTAGTCGGATCTTCCCTTTTGTTTGTTGATTTATCTGAATCTGCCATGTTAGTAAGCTTTTTAAGGTTGAATTACAAAAACTAAGCCAGGGGCTGCTCATTTTATTAATCTTCCGGAAAGCATAATTTTGGTACTTTACTTTCATGTCCGTTCGGGCCATCAACCAGAATGTACCGGTTTCAACTATGCAGCAGATACGCGACTATTTCGAGCACATCACGCCCATGACGGAGGATGAATGGGCTTTCTTTTCATCGAGGCTGATCCGGGAATCATTTCCGAAAAAGGCACTTTTGTTGGAAGCGGGGCAGGTGGAGCGTTATTTGTCGTTTGTGGAAAGCGGCATGCTTCGTTTTTTTCTGCGTCGTGGTGCCGAGGATTTGGAAGAAATGACTTACGACTTTTCGTTTGCGGGAGAGTTTGTGAGTGGTTACAGTTCGTTCATCACCCAATCACCGGCCCGGTTCAATATCGAAGCGCTCACATCGGTCACGCTGTGGCGCATTAGCTTTGAGGCGCTGGAAGAGGTTTACGCGCATACACATGCAGGCAACCGCATTGGGCGCTACGCGAGCGAACAACTGTTTCTGGAAAAAGCCGGGCGTGAACTGTCCTTTCTCACCGAGTCTGCCGAGGAGCGCTATCTGCATTTACTCACCGGGCAACCCCAGCTTATCCGCCAGATTCCTCTGAAATACCTTGCGTCCTACATCGGCATTACACCTCAGGCATTGAGCCGCATCCGGAAGCGCATTAGTTAACCCAGGTTCATTTTCCGGCATCCGCGTAATCCTGAAATTTGTGTGGAACAAAAACAAGAGAACTATGAAACCGGAGATCATTTTGATCGTTGTCACGCTGATCACATTGCTGATCGGAAGGTTGCGAAAAGGGGAATATGACGCCGCCCGCGCGGCGCGCACCGGTATGGCGGCTATGCTCATCATGACGGGACTTGGGCATTTTATGTTTACCAAAGGCATGGCAATGATGTTCCCCGACTTCGTGCCGGGCAAAGAGCTGATCGTTTACTTCACAGGGTTGCTGGAATTTGCAGCCGCGGCGGGCATTGTAACAGACCGTTTCAAAAATGTTACAGCCTGGCTGATCATCGCATTCTTTGTCCTGATCACCCCTGCCAACATCTATGCCGCATTACACCATGTAGACCTTCAAAAAGGCACCTACACCGGTTCAGGCCCCGGATATCTCTGGTATCGCATTCCTTTGCAGCTGTTTTTTATCGCCTGGGTGTATTTTTCGGCCCGCCCTCAGTTACCTGTCGGATCACGCGCAGCCAGTTTAAGCCGAGGATCTTTTTAATCCGCTGATCGCTGTAACCCAGCTTTTGCATGGCCATGGTGATTTGCGGATAATCGCTGATGTCTTTGATCTCATGCGGAAGTTCGGGCCCGCCATCCAGATCGGAACCTAGGGCAATGTGATCCTCGCCCACCAGATTGACGCCATAGTCGATTACTTTGGCCAATTGATCCACATGCATCCAGTACTCCCCGGGAATGGTCCCATTGAAAGTGAATGGAAGCTCGCGGGCAAATTCCTTGTCTACGTCTTCAATGGTTTTCGTGGTGTCCTGTACGCTAAGGATTCGCGGAGTTTTGGGCTGAGGATTGGGCTGCACCCTGATCGGGTTGTTGGCTTTTTGCCAGGCCCAGTATTTCGGATTGTTGAAGAGACTACCGAAATGGACGCCAATGACACCGCCTTTTGCAGCGATGGCTTTTGCAGCTTCGTCGGTAATGCAGCGGGGATGATCCACTATTTTGTGAAAGCCGCCGTGACTATAAATCACCGGGTGGCGGCTGGCTGCCACCGATTGAAGAATGGCATCGTTGGATGCATGCGCCACGTTGATGACCATTCCCAGGTCGTTCATTTCCTTAATGACCGCCTTTCCGTGATCGTTAATGCCGCCCCAGGTATATACATCATTGCAGGCATCGATGAAGGCGTTGGTCGTACTATGCGCGGTTAGCTGCATGGAGCGCAGTCCGAGTTTGTATAAGGCACGCAGGAGATCAATGTCCCCGTAAAGGTCGTAACCACCTTCCAGATCGAGGAATGCCGCCATTTTGCCTTTTTTATTGATACGTTCAATGTCGGAGGCTGTGAGTGCCAGCTCGATCGTCGCATTATTCTTCCTGATCTGGTCCAAGGCAAGGTTTACCACACGGAAAGTATTCTTGGTTTCAAATCTTCCAGGGTAATAGTTTTCAGGTGTGTAAACCGAAAAGAACATCGCGTCCAATCCACCTTCCTTCGCCCTCGGAAGGTCGACCGTGCCATCGGGATAACGCTGGCCGATGTCTGTTTTAAATACCAACTCCCGGCTCATGACATGCGTATGCCCATCCATCACAAATGCATCGCGATGCAGATCGGACATAGGCTTTCTTCCGATAAAAGGAGTGGATAAAAGGGATTGTCTCGAAAAAATATTACCGGTTGCCGGCAAAAGGGTCAAGCTTTTAAGAACGTCTCTGCGTTTCATTGCGCACTATTTATCGTCGTAATGACCTCTGGAAGAAATGATGTCTACCGTAATGGTAAGGTCATTTATTGAATACAGAAGTCTATGCTTATCGGTGATTTTTCTGGCATAAAGTCCTGCGAGATTATGCTTTTTAAGCTGCGGTTTCCCCCGTCCGGTTTTAGGATGTTCCGAAAGTTCTTCTATCAACAGCTTGGCTTTTTTATATGCCTGTGGCTCAGATCTTTTCAGGAACTGCAAATCTTCTTTTGCTTTGTCTGAAAAAATGAGCGTGTAAATCACAGTTTATCAAAGAAGGCGTCAAGTTCCTCTTTATTCTTGATGACGGTAGATTTGCCCTCTCTGATCTCTTGTTGCGCGTCTTTTATGCGCTGGATCATTTCAGGAGAGAAGTAAAGATCATCCTCAGAGACAGGAGTAAGCACATAAGTTTGTTTACGTCCCCTCCGGATAACCACTTTTTCTCCCTTATCGGCCATTTCGAAAAAGTCCTTCTGTCTTTCCCTGAACTGCCTGCTGGTTGTTTCTATGATTGCCATGGTGTACTTTTTTTGGTACACAAATATAAGCCTATTTATGACAAAATTATTCACTAAACCCTCGCATGTAAGGAACATTCGGTGGTCGTTCGCCTTTGCTGAACTGTGCGCCACGCGTGGAGCGGTATTTCATGTTCATAAAAGGTGTTTCAATGCGGCGGCCGACGGCGGAGTACTTGCCGTTTTCCCAGTTCGAGTCCATGTTATATGCGGTAATGCCGGTCGACAGCAGCAGTCTCTCCGCATTGAATGGCTCCTTGCCCGTCACCATCAATTCGGTAATCCAATGCGGCTGGGAGTTGGAGGCATGGTATTGCGAGAAGGGACCGGGCCAGTCGAGCATCGAGATGATCGCCGGGTCTTTCTGGCCTTCGATTTCGCCGGCGTAGGTCCACCCCACACCCTGGCCCGAGTATATGGCCGCTTTTGTACCATCATTATACTCCACGATACAAACGTTCGGCTTGGTAATCTCCTGAAAATGCCCAGGTTTCAGGTCAAATTTCACACGCACCGATTCCAGCAGCTTGCCCGCCCAGGGATTCTGTTCGGTCCATTTCCAGGTTTCCGGGCCTCGGATGCACTGCACCGACCTGACGCCCGTCTCGCCGCCTTTACGGCGCTCGACAAAGGCTTGGAGCACGTCCACACAATGAAAGAGGGCTCCCTCATCCGGAGCACCGCCAATGACGATGGATGACTTGATGGGCGTATCGATATCGAGTTCTATCTCGGGCTTGCGGAAGTAGACCGGTATAGAGGAACCGCCGGATAATGCGAAATTCAGCTCGCGGGATTTATCAAACATCCATTTGGCTTCATCCCAGCTGTAAGAAAGGTGCTTGTCGTTGAAAACGGGCACGGAGCGCTTACTTTGCTCGAAAACCCGGATCACTTTTTCATAAATCCACCAGCGCGGCAGGAGCCACTGCCCTTTGAGATTGGTGGGATATTCCCCGTGTTCACCGACGATGACCACACCGTCCACGGCAAGCTCCTTGCCGCCAAGTGTAACGGCTTCACCGACAGTCTTAAAGATCGGAATGCCTTTCGATTTGCAAATTTTCTGGCCCAATCCGCTTGTTTCAAACTGATGGATGTAAACGGACACGACGTCCACACGCGAAGGTGTGTGGGCGCCCTCCCACCAGTAGCCGTCCAGGAGTTTGGTAACGATCCAGTCGGCATGAGATCTTGTGGCTCCCCAATAGCTAACAAGGCAGGCGATACGAGGCCGTTTTTGGGCAGCGTGCGGAACAGCGGCGGTTCCGGTCATAACTGCCAGACCGGCCATGCCGGTTATTCCGAGCATTTCGCGCCGGGTCAGGTGTGGGTTGGTATGTTTCTTTGCCATAATGTTTAAAGCCGAGAAACACGCTTAATTACTACTGAACAACAGTCTATGAATTCCTGAAATGGCGCCGGAAACGGTTTTCAGGAATTCTATTGCAGCGTTTTTCTACCCGGATACTTGTATGGCAATCAGGTGAATCGATCGTAAAACGAACGCGTCAAGAGGTTTCGGTGAAGCAAGGAATGGTTAGGCATTGAGCTCCATCACATGTTCATAGCGCTTCACTTCAATTTTTCCTTTCGTAGGTGTCATGTTTTTCCAAACCCAATTATAGTGGTTGATAACCCTTTCTGCTTCCATGAATGGACGGTCTGCTGTCGTGTGACCGTCCTCAACCACCAGAATGCGATAGTCCTTTACCAGCGCCGACTGAATCGTGGATTCAACACAAAAATCCGTAGCACAGCCGGTTATCACGAGTTGGTCCACATGAAGCTCTTTCAGTCTGGTATCGAAGCCGGTATTGTAAAACACGTCATTTGCAAACTTCTCCTGCATGATGTCATGCTCGCCGACTACCAGGTCGTCCAGTAATTCCCAGTCATGCGTATGCGGCACGAACTCGTCCATTGCACTACCATTGTGTTGGACAAACACAACAGGCCAGGAATTTCTCCGGAACATTGCAGCGAGCGAATTGATTTTTTTGACCACCGCATCCGTTTGGTACCGGGGCGTTTCTGGCGTGAATGAGCCTTTTTGCATATCTATGATCAAAAGGCATTTTTGTGGTTTCATAAGTCGATAATCGAATCCGGGGGCTGTTAGCCGCGATGAGGCACTTCTATGCTGAAAGTACACCGGTAAACCGTTTTGGATTTAGATGGCATAATTTTTTATTTTAGTAACCTTGTTCACAGATCTTAAAATATCCATGGATAAAAGCGGCACAATTATCATTATTGAGGACGATGCAGATGACCAGTTTGTATTGGAAGAAGTTTTCACTGATCTCGGGTATCCAAACAAAAGAATGTATTTTCCAGATGGAATTTCAGCGCTGGACTATCTCTACACTACCCCGGAACGGCCATTCATCATCATTTCTGACATAAATCTGCCCAGACTGAATGGGCTGGAACTGAGGAAAAAAGTTCAGACAGATGCCGAACTCAGTCTCAGATGCATTCCTTACGTATACTTCACCACAGCCATCAATCAGCAGGCTGTCATCGATGCATACAGCACTTCCGCGCAAGGTTTTTTTGTAAAACCTAGCGCATATGAAGAGATCAGGGATACCATTAAGGTAATGATGGAATATTGGACAAAGTGTGCGGCTCCAAACAATTTTTGAAGTTCACCGCATCCCATGTCAGGAAGCAATAATGCTAACCTTGGTTGCAAAAAAGCCTTTTTCGTTCTTTTGACTGAAATAACTTACCATATCGCCCTCTTTGACGGGCTGTAACAGCTCGCTGACGTGGGCAAATATCCGATCAGCTGTTTCTGAATCCGTTATGAATCCGAAGCCTTTGGCGTCGCTGTAATAGGTAACCTGGCCTTTCCTGGCCGTTTCCGTTTCAGTAGCGGCTTCTGGTCTTGGTGCTGACTGGAAGACGATATCGGCCGCATTGATCGTCTGCTTTTTAGAGGGGTCTGGTGGTGAGGATGTCAAATTCCCATACTCATCTACATAGACAAACATATCTTCCAGGTTTTTGCCTTTGTCACTATTCTGACGGCGTTGCTCTGCGCGTGCCGCTTTGTCCTGTTTTGCCAGTGTTTTTTTCTTTTTTTGTTCTTTTTTTGCTTGATTATCTGCCATGTAGTATTTAAAAATGAAATTGATAATTAAGATCCTTCCGCCCGAACCAGGTTTCAATTGTAAACAACCAATCCATGAGGTGGAATGGTTAATCGGATCGATTTTCCGTTCCTGACTTCGATGTTCAGCTCAGCAGGGCTCAGGTCAGAAGCGTAGAGGCACTGCATGGCGCTGTTGATGGAATGCAAATCATTGTCGACAGTTACATAAACGGTTGCATGCTGGCTCTGGTTCAAATTGATCGCACAGAGAAACTCATTTCCATCAGTAATGCGGGACCATGCGACCACATTCTCGCTTTCCTTTCCATTCTCTTCCGGAAATGCGAAATCGGTTCCGTTTTTTGAGATTGGCCGCAGAAAAAATGCTCCGCTAAGTAATGTCGGATATTCCCGGACGAGCGAGTCCAGGCGCTCCAATTGCGACGGTCTGAGTTTTTGCAGACAATTCTCCTGAAGTCCGAATGCGTCCGGACTTAGATTACTATCGAGCAGGTTCTGGATCATGGGATTGTCTTTACTACGAAGGTCGCGATTTTTCAAACAATATGCCTGGTATGCGGAAAGCATTTACGTTATCCCGGATGTTATCAGGACACAGGCCTAACCGTTCTAGGTAAAGTACAGGGAAATAAAATAATATTCTTAATATTTCCTTCAAATTTTTAGAATCAGAATTTTATTCTAAATCCAGACCAGGAGTTAAACATCATGAAGGGTCGGCCGGACAGGTCTTGATTGGACCCGGGATTAATGCGTATGATGTGATGACACCAATTCGGGGCTAAGAAGCATCGCCTTCCCCTGCACGGCCGATCGGGACTTCACCGTCGGGTTCATAGGTGGTAAGGAATACACCCGTGGTTGACACGGTGTGTTTGGTCAGTTTGAAGTTGCCGGGAACCGTCCCATCGGCGAAAAGCTTTTTACCCTTGCCCAATACGACCGGGAAGATCCAGATGTTCATTTGATCGATCAGCCCATGTTCGAGCAGGGACTGGATGAAATTGGCACTGCCCCACATTTGCAAATCGACCCCGTCAGTGGCTTTCAGTGCCTTTACCTCTGCAATGGTGTCACCATTCAATAAAATGGTTTCTTGCCAGCTGCCCTCCGTGAGCGTTTGAGTGGCTACATACTTTTTAACCTGGTTGAATTTTTCAGCGATCGGGCTGTTTTGAATGGTTGGCCAGTAAGGAGCCCAGATGTTATAGGTAAACCGTCCGAGTAACAAATCGTAAGGCTTCGCAATCTCCTCCGACATGACCTGCTGCATGAGATCGTCCCATTGCTTCACGGACCAGCCGCCGAGGTCAAAGCCTCCCGTAGTATCTTCCTCGGGCCCGCCCGGCCCTTGTATGACGCCATCCAAAGACATGAATGCGGTCGTGGTGATCTTTCTCATGCGTGTTAGTATTAAGGTTTGAGTTTTACTTGACAATGCAATTTCAAAAAAACGCTTTTAACCAAAGCGGTGCAATTCCGCCTCTCTCACGGGGTAAATGCGGCAAGGTGCTTTGTTGATTGCTTTCGGCGGATCACCTCAGTGAATTAATGACCTCCGCTTTCACCCAAAAGATATCTCCGCTTCGGGAAAAGAAAAGATATTTTCCGTCACGAGTCACAAACGGGCAAAATTCGTAGGCACTGGTATTGATCGCATTACCCATGTTTTTCGCTTTCTGCCACTCACCGGTTTTGCTTTTGAAACTGATGTATAAATCACCCTCTCCGAGACCGCCGGGGCGTTCGGCGCAGAAAATGATGTATTGTTCGTCCGGGGAAACAAATACGTCGGCTTCGTAGTACGCCATATTGACGGCATTGGTCAACTTAACGGAAGGCTGGAATTTGCCTTTGGAATACCTGGAAAACCGGATGTCATAGTTCTTGTCAGCAGACGGATCGGTGCCGCCGTTCGATGAAAAATACATGGTGCCGTCTTTGGTGAAAGACATGTAATATTCGTTTTTGCTGGTGTTAATGCCTGGCCCGGCATTCACAGGCATATCCGACCAACCATCTTTTTTTCGCTCGATATACCAGATGTCAAAATCCTTCTTCGCTCCGCGCCCATCGTTGGGCTGGTCTGAGATAAAATACAACCGGTTTCCGTCCGGTGACAGGAATGGGTCGTTGTACTCGTATTTATCGCTGCCAATGACGGTTTTGGGCGTTGTCCAGGCATTGTTTTCGAAACGCACACACCGGATTTGAGGCTTGGAATTGATAATGACAGCGTAAAAAAACTCCTTGCCGTCTCCGGAAAAAACGGACCCGTATTCATAGTGGTCTTTTAAGGAGACTTTGCCGGGCGCAAATATGCGGGGAACTGCGCCCGGCGGCGACTGATTTAGATATTCCGGGCTTGCCGTCTGGGCCCGCACGCATCCGGACAAAATCAGCATCAGCGCAAATGCAGTCGATAAACAGTGCATATTAAATAAGGATTTAGTTGAAATTGGAGTCCCTGCCGGTCGCGGGTTGCCTACCAGAGATATCGGGAATACTGCGTAGCCGTTATTTTGGTAATACCCGGCATTAAAGAAAGATTTTGATAAGGGTTTTTTAATCAGCGTTTTACAAACATAACTGATTTCAGTGTTGCCATAACTAATGAACCAGGTGATAGCACGTATATAAATGAAGGTTTTTTAACCATACGATAATTGAAATTACCCCTTCATTCATTTAAACCCACTTAGCAAGGGATCTCGTGTAGATTTGGAGCTAGGCTTCCATTGCAATTGATTACACACTTAAAAAGCAATCTCATGACCGCGATCCTGGTTGATGACGAAAAGTATTGCCGGGATTTTCTGGCCTTGCTTTTGCAAAGGTATTGCCCTCAGATTCAAGTCCTCGCATCGTGCGCGAACGCGCAGGAAGGGCTTCGGGCCGTCAGAATGTATGACCCGGATCTCGTTTTTCTGGATATAGAAATGCCGGACATGGGTGGCTTCGACTTCCTGGATGCCTGCGGAGACAGAAAAATGAAAGTTATTTTTTCGTCCGGGCATTGCGAGTATGCAATCAAAGCCTTTCGGCGTAATGCTTTGGACTATATCGTCAAACCCGTCGATAAAAAGGAGCTGATGCAGGCCGTTGCGAAAGCGGAGCGTTTGGGGGGGCCGGGGCAAGCTGCCGTTTTGCGTTTGAAACAGGATGACCGGGTTGCCTTGCCCACCATGGCAGGTTTTGAGGTCATTGATTGTGGGCAGATCTGTTATTGCGAATCAGATGGAGGTTACACACGCTTTTTTCTCATGAACTCCCAGGTGATTATGATCTCCAAAAATCTCCGGGAGGTTGAAGAAGTGCTTGATAAAAAGGGATTCTGCCGGGTTCACCATAGTTATCTCATCAACATGCGCTACGTAAAAAGGTATTACCGCGGTGACGGAGGGGAAGTGATGATGGCCGATGACAAGACTATCCCCGTTTCCCGAAGCAAAAAGCAGGAGTTTTTACTGTGCCTGGAAAGGATATAATGCTTTTCGTTCAGGATGTGCTCAGAACGTAAGTTATTCCCTCAAACTCCCCAGATATACATCGCCACTGGAAATCCAGTGTCGCCGGGTTAATTTTAAATCATAATTAAACCCTCCTCAGGACCCATATTTACACACGCTCATGAAAACACGCCCGGATATTTCCGCAACCGCCCCTCTGCGATGGGCATTGACCTTGGTTGTGACCATGATGGTCATCAGTACAATCTGCATTTCCTTCCTTTGTTCAAGCCAGCAAAAAATCGGCTTCGTACGTTCCAGCGAATTAGTGGATGGCTATCTCGGTATGAGGGAGGCGCGGAATCAATACCAGAACAAATCGCAGCAATGGCAGGCCAATGTCGACACGCTCGAACAGGATTTCAGAAAATCAATGCACCGGTTCCAGTTCGAGCTGGCCGGTTTGTCTGCCACGGAGCGACGGCAGAAAGAGGTCACGCTGAAAAGAATGCAGGACAATCTGTTCCAGTATACTTCCTCCGTACGCGAAAATGCGAGAATGGAGGACGAGAAGATGACACAAGGCGTGCTAAATCAGATCAACAGCTTTGTGCAGGAGTATGGAAAGCGTCAGGGCTTTGACATTGTCCTTGGTACTACATTGTCGGGGAGCCTCCTCTACGGGGAAAAGCAACTGGATATTACGGAGGAGGTGTTGAGGGAACTCAACAAGGCATACAGGCCCTCAGGAATAGCAAGCCGGGTTTCAGAACCTCAAAAAGCGATGCAGCATGCAGAGTAGCGCTCGTTACATCACATTTTGGCTCGCGGTCATAGGGGCAGCGGTGCTGATAGGCTGCGAACCGCGCAGGATGGGTTCTGATGATTCTCCGGCGGATAGTTATTCGCGTGACGAATTGTCATATACCAGGCACATCAATGGGATCCGGATAACGGTGAGGTTTCTTTCGCCGGACCATCTGACGAATCTGACGGAAACTAAAATGGGCCGACCGCTGAAAAGAGGCGAGCGCGACAGTCTGATGAGGGTGCACCAGGGAACGCTGACGTTCCTGATGACGCTGGCGCCCGACGAAGATATGCACGCTTCCGGGGATATCGTCTCGCGGGGGATCATTTCTCCACCGGAATTTACAGAGCGTTTAACCCGGCTGAACTTTCATATGGATGAAATGACGAGCCTGCGTATAGGGGATACCGAGATCAACCCGGTGCTGGCATCTATGGAAAACACAGGTGGTTTGACTAGCCACCGGAATATCTACATCGTGTTTGAAAATAGCGGCACCACAAGCAGCAAATCCGATTCGCTCGCCTTTGTTTTCAGGGACGACTTGTTTGGTACGGGCATGAGCTACTTCCCGTTTGCCAGTCAGGCGATATACGGCAAAAGGTAAAAACCGCCTGACCGAGAATAGCTGAGAAATCAAAACAGCCTCCTGCAATACGGGGCAATGTTCCAATTGTTTTAAATCCTCCGGAATTTAACTTATAGCAATGACAACTCTATTTAAACATTACTGTCGCAGGAAGATAGCCCTGGCTATGTCGGGCCTTATCCTGTTGGAATCGGTGTTTCCCCCATCGGGCTGGGCGCTTACCAGCGGGCCGGGCCAGCCGGAATTTGCCAGTTTTGAGCCGGTAAGCACCAGCAATATGATCAATCCGTTTACCGGAGATTTTACCTACAATCTGCCTGTTCTGGAAGTGCCGGGAGCGGGTGGCGGAGGTTACGCATTATCGCTGGCCTACAACAGTGGTGCGTCTCCGGAAGAGGAGGCCTCATGGGTTGGCTATGGCTGGAACCTTAACCCTGGTGTCATCAATCGTCAGAAGCGTGGGCTACCCGACGATTTTTACAGCAAAAAAGTAACCTACCGGAATAAAATGCCCAAGAACTGGACAGTAGGGCTTGGCGGTTCCATCGGAAATCTGGAAGCTTTCAGTTTCGATATTCCTTTGTCAGTTAATGCAGAATTGCGATATAACAATTACAAAGGACTAGGATATACGGTCGGGGCCGGAGTGAACCTCGCCGCAGGTGCTATCAGTCTTGGTTACAATGTTTCCGATGGCGAGGGTAGTTTTTCTGTTAGTGTTAATCCTGCGGCATACATCAACAGTAAGGTGACCGAGGGACAGAAAAAGTCGGAGGAAAACCCTACTGCCAAGAGTTCAGCCGTCGGGCGTAAGTATGCGGATAAGCTGATTTCCCGCACGGGTATCAATCTTTTGGGAAGTAACTATGGGCTGTTTTCCTATTCCGACGCCGTGAAGGCGACCAACAGCGTTCATTATGAGGGAGCTTCGTACCGGCTGGGCATTAGTGTGATGCCAACTCCGGCACCGGTGCAGGTGGGGCCAAACTTCGGAGTTTGGGGTAGTTACACCTGGCAACAGAGCCTGGACAAGGACCTGAACTCATTCGGTTATATTTACTCGGCTCATGCCGATGGTAAGGATATGATGGACTATTACATCGAAAAATCATCACCCTACCAGAAGCGGGACCTATTCCTGGGTATCCCCTTCAACAATGCCGACAATTTTACTGTATCGGGAGAAGGAGTCGGCGGTGGATTCCGGTTCTACAACCGCAATGCAGGACATTTCCGTCCCAATCATGAGAAAAACGAGGAGGAAATTATCCAGCTTGGTGTGGAAATCGAAGCCGGTATGGACGTCGGTGCAGGATTGGACATTGGGGTGGGCTGGCATTCTCTCGAAACGGACACCTGGCAACAGCCGGGGAATACAGGACAATACAGTTTCGCGCCGGAAAGCCAGGAAGAATTTGTCTTCGCGCGGTTTAATAACGATCTGGGCGGCAATGTACTGTTTGGAAAACATGACGGGTTCTTTTCCGCGGATGTGAAACAATCTCCCGGCGTACCGGGTGCAGAAACTGCCTCGCTGGACCTGTCGAACGGAGAGTTATTCAAAAGTGCTAACGAAGGAAAACGTTCCGGGCGGTCTTCCTACATCGCTTACCATACCAATGAGGAGATGAGCCAGTCCCTGAACGGCCAGTTTTACAAACGATATGCCCAGGATGCGGTGACCAACGGGTTTGTCAACCGCAGCGAACCCGGATTGGGCAAAGGCATCGGGGAGCTGGCGGTGATCAACGAGGATGGAAACCGCTATGTTTACGGCCTCCCCGTTTATGCCCGTAACGAACTCAACCTGCAGTATAGCCTGGAAGGAGGAAATGCGCAGGTACACGGCAATTACTGGGCAACCCGGGAGATAGCCAGTGGGAATGAGCCCGCGGTGATCATCGGAGAGGAAAGCTCAGCTCCCTACACCACCTCGCATTTATTGACAGAGATTACAACATCCGATTACGTGGACCGGACCATGGACGGCCCGTCCCGGGATGATTTCGGAGGTTACACCAAGTTTAACTACGTGAGACAGTTCGGGCCAGGGAATGCCCCGAATGGTGAAGTAACCGACAAATCGGGGTCGCCGGGAAGCCAGTGGTTTACCTGGCGCACTCCCTACAAGGGGCTGCTTTATCATCAGAATGAGCTATCGGATCGAAAAGACGATCTGGGCTCGGTGATGACGGGCGAGAAGGAAATCTACTACATGAAGTCCATTGAAACCAAAACACATATCGCCTACTTCGTTCTGGGAAATACCAGTTTGTCATTGCCCAATGGTATTGCTATCAAGGGATCGGGCGAGTCGAGGAAAGACGCAATGGCAGCGTCGGATCACGTATCTGCTACAAAAGGAGATAAGAATGCCAATTTAAAAAGACTTCAGAAGCTGGAACGGATAGAGCTCTATGCAAAGGATGAAAACGGCAATGCGAAAGAAAAGATCAAAACGATCCATTTCCAATATGATTACTCTCTTTGTAAAGGCTTGCCTAATGCCGATGTCGGAACAGGTAAGCTGACGTTGAAAAAAGTTTGGACAGAATATGGGTCGGTTTCGAATGCCCGGATCAGCCCTTATACTTTTACTTACCAATATCCCACAGCACCCTATCCGGCTCCCTATCAGAACCTGCCGGGAGGATATAATCAGGTTTCCGCAGTGGCCCAGAACCCGGATTACAGCCCATTTAACATTGACGCCTGGGGAAATTATCAGGAGAATGGAGAAAACCGGTATAAGCAACTGAGGCCCTGGCTAAATCAGCAACCAAACAATGCATTGTTTGACCCGGCAGCCTGGCAACTGAAACAGATTGGTCTGCCATCCGGCGGGCAGATCCACGTCCAGTATGAGCAGAAGGACTACCATTATGTACAGGACCGGTTGGCGACGGGCATGGTCAGTCTGCTGCCCGGAGATGACCAAAGTCAGAACAACAAGTACTATCTCAACCTCGCTGATCTCGGAATTACATCCGGGCAGGAGAAAGAGGAACTGGTAGACCTCCTGGAACAACAGTTCCTGAAGACCGACGAGCGGATTCATTTCAAGTTCTTTTACACACTTTTGGAAATAGGTCAAACGGCCACCGTAGCCGGAGGTAAGTGCAATGGAGAGTTCATCGATGGCTACGCAAAGGTTTCAGAAGTGGGAATTGAAAGTGGAAAGGTGTACCTGAAACTGAAAGATGACAGTGGTACCCCGGTACCGAAGCAAATTTGCCGCGAATTTTTAAAGGCGAACCGGGCTGGCAAGCTTAATCCGCTTGGCGACTGCAATGCCCAGGGCGGGTTTGAGGACAATGGTTCCGCTGCCGAGGTGATCATGGGCTTTTTGGGATTTGCGGGGTCACTGGCGGAGGATCTTGTTCCTAATATCAATACTACCTGCACACGTATAAGCCCGGTTGATTCCTACCTCCGGATTCCTCTTACCCGGGATAAAAAGGGTGGCGGCGTGAGAGTGAAGCGACTGCTGATGTATGATGTCGGCCTGGAAACGGGTGATAAGGTGTTATATGGTTCGGAATTTGTTTACCAGACTACCAATGAAAAGGGGAAAGTGATCAGCAGCGGAGTAGCTGTTAATGAGCCGGCGACGATCAGGGAGGAAAACGCGCTGGTAGGGTTCCTTCCGCGTTTCAAACAATCCTTTGCGAACAAAATTATCGCCGGGCGCGATAAAAAAGTGACGGAGGGGCCGATCGGCGAATCGATCCTGCCGGCGGCGTCGATCGGGTATTCCAAAGTGATCCAGAAAAATATACACTCCGGAAAAACCAACAAGGGTTTTATAGTGAATGACTATTTTACGGCCCGCGACTATCCCTTTGACAAATACTATTCCAACCTGGATGCAAATGGGGCCGGGTTTTCACCTATGGATAAGGAGGACGACTGGCTGATCCTGCCGACGGGGCTTTTTAATGTGAACGTGAGCAATGTATGGCTTTCGCAGGGCTTTAATTTCGTCGTCAACAGTATGCACGGTCAGATCAAAAGCATTTCCACCTACTCCGGCGACTACACCGACCTTCACAACGTGGATAAAATGATTTTGAGCGCGCAGCAATCTTTCACCTATTTCGAACCGGGAGAGAAGATCCCATTCTATCGCGGCGTGAATCAGCCGGTGGAATCGGGTGACGCAGGGAAGGAAATGGATGTTACATCCGAAATGCGGTCGGTCCGGGATATTTATGAAGACGGCAACCTGGAAATCGATCTCGACGTTGGTATCTATATCCTCTTTGTAGTACCGTTTGTGACCGCATTCCCATCTTACACATATAGCGAGAGTATTCTGGAAACCCATGCCAACACAAAAGTCACACGCTATCCGGCTATCAGGAAAAGCGTACAGACCTTTGCAGATGGCTTGTATAATCAGACCGACTTCGTTGCATTCGATCAGGCAACCGGAAGGCCTGTCGTGACCCAGACGTATGATGGTTTCGACAAATTGCAATTGGGGCAGCTTCAGGCCATGCAGTCCGGCATGTACCGTAACACCGCTATCCCGGCTTCATCGGAGTATTCCGCCATGGGACAAAAAGCATCAAACGAAAGAGCTGTCATCACCAGTACTTCCGCTGTCAAGATCGAAAAGGTAAAAATCAATGGCATCCATTACCTGCAGTTGAGCAGTCCGTCCAATGGAGCTGCTGTCTGCGCGAATGTGTTGCCGATTGGTTCAGGTGACCTCGTGCTGGTGCAGCAAGGTGCTGACAAAGGTATTTACCATTCCGGTGAAGCCGACTATAACGGGATCCCGTTGTACCCGACAACCTATTATGCATCGGGTGCTGATAATCTCAATAATCCAACGGTGGAAATATTGAGAAGTGGCAAAACCAATCAATTAAGCACCATTGCGGGGCAGGTGGTCACTTATGGGCAGCCGCAGGTCCCGAACCTCGGAAATCCTGACGCTGCAGAACTGGCCAAACGCAAACAGTTTGCAGCTGCATTGACCGGTAAATTTGAGACAAAAGGCGCCCAGCTTTTAAATGTAGGCAGTGTGTACCCGTTTGTGAAGAAACCGGATCATAATCCGATCCCGGCCACGACTTGCATCGAGTCAATGGGGCCGCTCGCGGGCACTATTCAGTTGAAAGTGAAAGATACTCCCGCCGCATTGGACGGCTGCCGGATCATTTTACCCTACGATGGTCCTGGCAAAGGTGCGTTCTTCGATGTCAATGACAAAGGCCAGCTGATCTATTTCAGATCTAATCAGATTTGTCAGCCTCTTTTGGTGCAGGAATGTATCCAGCTGTGGCCCGAGTTTATTGGCAAGCCTGTCAATTTGGGAGGAGTCATTGCCGCAAGCGCTACTTTGTATTCCGATCAATGGGATTTTGACGGAGAACTCTACGGTTATTCCGCTCCGCCCAAACCCGATAAATACGAGCGTGGTGAAAGAGGGAAATGGCGGCCCGCGTCCATGTACCGCTATCAGTCGGAGCTGATACCGGGAAGTCAGGGCCAAAGTGCAGCCAGGATCTATAAAGACGCAGGTATATTCAAAGAATTTCAGCTGTTCAATTTCAAGGATCCGGCGGGTAATAATCCTGCTAAGTGGTTGCCTTTGAGCAGGGTTGCTTCTTATACGCCCAATGGAGAAACATCGGAGGAAATCGATATTGCTGAAAAGCACAGTGTGGCCAAATTTGGCTATGATCGTGTGCTGCCTACGCTGTTAGCGCATAATGCAAGTTATGGACAAGTCCAGTTCGAGAGTTTCGAAAGATTGTATGCAGGAAAGCAGCTGGAAGACGGTCTGCCATTGGGTAACAATCAACGTACTGCCACCTTCGCGCATTCCGGCAAGTTCGCACTGACTCTTTTGAACAATCAGAGTCTGACCCTTAAACAAGTCACCGCTGCTCAGGAACCATCCATTCTGAAAGTTTGGGCAAAGGAAAATAAAGCGCTCCCGGACGACATTCTGCAAGGCGTAGAACATCCCGCTCTCAAAGTGACTACCGGGAATGCAACCTTCGATTGCCGGAAAGTAGCACAAACCGGGGAATGGTCGCTGTATGAGGCTGAGATCACTGCGACCGGCAATTTTACGCCTGCTATTCTATACAAATCGGTGGCCGGCGCGGCTGGTGTACTGATTGATGATGTGCGGTTGCAACCCAGGAGCAGCGCGATGACGGCTTATGTGTATGATCCTGTGACATTGCGCTTGCTGGCTAGTTTCGATGATCAGCATTTTGGATTGTACTACCAGTATACTCCGGAAGGAAAACTGATGCGCAAATTTGTTGAGACGGAGAAAGGTAAAAAGACGATCTCCGAAACGCAGTATCACATCATCCCTCAGAACCGTAACTAAATCTGGTTTCCCTGCGGAGCGTCATGTTGTCTGTCCGGCCCATGGCGCTCTTAGCGGGAAGCAGCTATGCATCCACTATGAAAAGCATTACAAAACTATTGCTGTGCTGTTGCCTGGTGTCCGGCTTATGCCAGGCAGCACCGGGAACGAAAGCGAAGCGGCTAGCCAATGAGCCTTGTTTCAGACAGCTGAAAGCGCTTTTTGACCGACAGATCAAACTGAACACAACACTGGGCAACGAAACCCGGTATGTGCATTACACGGTACTCGCGACGACTGGCGGGGCGACGCCTAAGACTTACGAAAGCGAGGTGAAAGTATATGTGAACAAGCACGGAACATATCTTGAAAGTAAGGACCTCGAATTGTACCAGGACGAGAAGGTTTTGGTTTCAGTCCTGCCCGGACGAAAAATGATCTTCATCCAGCAACCGCCTGCGGATCGGCGCAAATGGCAGATGGAGCGGTTACGGCAGGTCGGAATCCTTCAGGACAGCCTTTTCGAATACGCTCAGCTAACCGATTGTGCATTGCGGATATCTGCCGATGGAAATAAAGACCAGCATGTCAGGATCGGTTTGTCAAAAGATGGAGTCAGGCATTTCAAAATCCGGTCGATCGATTTTGTAATGGATGAAAAAGCCGCGAAGATGAAGGGCTTCACCATCGAATATGACCCTCAGCATCGTCTGAAAACACTGCAATGTGTATTCAAGGATATCGATTACAGCCATTCCGGGGGCAAACTGAGTAAGCCGGCATTAGCGTCTGTATTGACCCGTGAGGAGGTTTTGTTGCCTCGTTTTAAGGATTTTAAACTCATTGATAACCGCAAGAAAAAACAATGAATCAGACGAAACTTTTATCGATGACCCGTCGGCTGACCTGGCATCCATTGCTTCTATGGATTTGTTTTCTCCATTCGATGCTGACTGCGGCACCGCTCATTGCAGCGACGACGACCGTATCAGGCCCGGCCAGCGTGGTGCGTGGCAGTGTTGCAGAATATAACGCAGTGTCGAATCCGGTTCCTCCTCCAAACCAAAACATTGTACAATGGACGGTAAAAGGAGGCCGCATTTTTTCGGGTAACATCCTGGTTGAGACGATTACCCTGCCTTACGGAATTCCGGTAAAGGTGTTATGGGAATGTGCAGGAAGCGCGGCGGAGCACAGTATAACAGGAACACCCACGTTTTCATTGGCATCACACAAATTGGCTGTGCAATTGACGGATCCGGTAAATGAAGTGGTTTTCAATCACAGTGAAATGGGTAATGCCAATATCAAGAAAAGTATACTCTTCGATCACTGCGCAGGTAACTTCGCGAACTGTGTTAAGCAGGAGATCGAGCAGGCCCGCGCGATTGTCCGGCTGGATGCTGGTGATGACTACGAATTGGGCAAAAATGCTTTCGGCGCATCAGTGACTTTGGGAATTACAGCTTATGGTTCGGTCAATGGAAATGTTCCGGTTGCTGCTGCTACCTATGTTAAAAAACTGACGATTTCAGCTCAGGACCCGGAGCAGGTGTTCAGCCTGGATTTCACGAAGTCTTATGCCGACGTATATAGATATGAGATAAAGGTGCTTTCATACGGCGCGTCGGCATATCCTGCATTGATGAGCAGGATCCGTTTACATGCAAGGGTGGAACAGCGCTATAAAACGGATGTGCAGGGTGCGCCTATCGTAACGCTCTTGCCGGTGAATCCAGTGCAGCAAGGGACCAACAAGGTTACCTTCAGCTGGCAGACACCCGGATGTGCGGGCTATCCGAACTACGAGTTTCAGTTGTTAAGGCTTTACAATGAAAATGGAAAGAAAGTAGCGGACGCCAAGGACATCGACGCAGTGATCGACTGGTCGAAAGCATTGACGATGGAAACACAGTCGGCAGCGAAAAGCCTTACAATGACGATCGTGGAAGGCACCGGCTACTACGCCTGGCGGGTACGACCCATTGGTGATTACTACCCCAAGGGGATTGCGAATCATAAGAACTGGGGGGAGTGGTCTATATCGTTTCTTCAGAACCAGTCGGTAGGGATCAATAATAGTTCACCTGGCCCTTTCTGCTTTTTTTACAATCAGTTTAATGAGAACCTGAATTGGATTTATTCGCGTAGTTTTCTGGGTTATGCAGAGGGGAAAGGCATTCAGATGAAAGAAAAGATCATGTTTGCAAACGGATTGGGCCAGGTTGAGCAGCAACAGACCTTTTTACCCAGTCAGAACAATGTGCTGGTCAATGCAACAGTACATGATTTCAATGGTCGACCCAGCCTGACCACTATGACCGCGCCGGTTACACAAGCCTTTTTGCAATACATTCCCGGGTTCGCCAAAAACCCGCAAGGGGAATTGTACAGCGCCAAGGACTTTGATACGGATTTGAATTTTAAAAACCCCAATCCGATTACGCAGGGGCCATTGGCGCAATACTACTCGGACATTAATCCGGATCAGACAGTCCCGGCCGCAATGGGATATCCCTACTCCCGAACGTTGTTCAGTCAGGATGGAGAAGGCAAAGTAATCGAGCATTCCCTGCCGGGACCCGTTCATCGGATCCGGACGGATTCCTCGCGGACGAACCAGGTTTTTTACGGCAGTGTCGCCGATGACGAGCTGACAGCCATTTTTGGGGATGAGGCACCTTCCGGCGTCTCGGTTATGAAGAGAATCAGTTCGAACGGGAACAAGACCAAGACCGTGGAATATGTGAACAAGGAAGGGCAGCTTTTGGCAACTTGTTTGTCCTACAACAACAGTGGGGAAGATCTCGTGGACAGCCTTGATTTTCAACCCATGGAGATCCAGGAAAAATTCACAAAGTCGGTGCCGATCCCGGATGGCCTTCTAAGTTCCAAGTCGTTCCCGCTAACCGAGCCGACAGCCGTACAGGCAACCTACCAGATCACGCCGAAGTCCATTGCAGCGGATTGCGGCTCTTATTGTGTGAGCTGTGAGTACAAGGTATATTTTTATCTGAAAAGTGTAGATGGTCTGCTCAATTTCCCCAAAAAGGACTCGCTGATCATCCAACCGGGTTCATGTGCACAAGGGCAAAGCATTCCTTTCATGGTGAATTACGGCGTTCTGCCCGCGGGAACCTACGTGGCGGAGAAGAAAATTACCATCAACAATGTTAACCCTGCGACCGGACAAAGCTACCTGGAAGAGGCCGCCGCCAAGTATAGAAAGCAGCTTGAAGATGAATTGAAGGCAATATTCGATCCCTCTCCGGTGATGGGGTATATGGCACAAAATAACCTCAAAGGACTGAATTCGTATCTGGCTGCCCATTATAAACTGGATGCAAAAGGAGAGAACTTTATCGTCCCCACGAGTTGCGACCCTATTCTGGTGCCTTTTGAACAATGCCCGGAAAAGAAATGCCCGCCGGATGCGGATTTTGCACAAATGCTGGTCGACCGCTGGAAAAAGGATCCAATGTGGGGGGCCAATAACAATGTCATTTTCGAAATGTTTTCACCTTATCCCAACTACACGAAGCAGAAGTTTAACCAGATGGTACTCGATATGCTGGACGGTAAATTTATCGTAACGGGTAAGAAATATACCTGTGAACAGCTGTGGGATGCCTGGTTTGCGACGGTGGAAGGGTGGAAAGCCAACTATGACAACTATAAGAAGAATGGCAAGAAATACGACTTTGTAAAAAACTTTGTAGACCTCTCGGGTCGGCAGTTCCAGGGGCAGGCATTTCCAGGCTACGGGCAGCCGGGATATTATTCCCACGGCTATGCATTTATCAATGGCAATGCTGTCACGGCGATTTGCGTACAGGCAGCCAACGCTTTTGCTGCAAGTAAAAAGCTGGTGAACCCGCCGGTGTATCCCAATTTCCCGGCCGGAGACAGTGCGTGGGTCGTACTTTACAACTGCTATAATGCACCCGAAGTACCTTTGCCACCGGATTTGCCGGATCTGTCCAAAATGTCGGATAAAGAAAAGATCCTGACCATGGCGCAGGGCGTAATGGATTCTTGTATGACGGTTTGCCAGAACAGGGCCGAGTCATTCAGGCAGGTGTTGGTCAATGAGTATCTGGCGGATGACCATTATGTGTATGTCCCTTTGGAAAAGGCAACCAATGCAAGCCAGGTAATGATTACGGCTGCGGATGTGCAATGCGCTGTTGAAAAGCTCGTGGCAGAATGCCAGAAGGGGTGCCAGCTGACTATATCGACTGCCCCGAATAATCCGAATCTCATTACACAGGTAGGGACACCGGCAGAAGTGAAGCAGATGGGTGTCGTGATGACTTTCTCGTTTGAACTGAAACCTACCCCGACAGGTGGTAACTGTCCGGATAAAAACTGGATTTACGTAGGCGGCTCCATTGGTGCCACCAACTCGCTGGCGGGTCATCTCAACGACCTGGTTGACGGTTTGAGAAAAGGCTTGAAACCGGGCGGAAGTGTGACTTTCAATACTTATGTGGCAATTGCGGCCTTCGACCCGACGGTAACTCCGACCGGTCGTGATAAATGCCGCGACGGTGCGACGCAGGTCACGGTGAAGTACGGGGACAATGGCGTGTTCGAGGCGGTGGGTTGTGACCTGTTCTACGTCACCCACGCAACAGGGGCGTCCGGATCACCGGTCACCGGGAAAATCAAAATCTGTAACTGGATCTGCGCTGATCAGCAATGTCCTGCGGTATGTCTGAAATGGAAACCGTTCCCGGCATTCAAGAATCCTGATGTAATTAAGCCTATCTCATGCGAAGAGCAGGCGATCGACTATATGCAGGAGTATGTGATGAACCAGGGCGCTACCATGATCGACAAGGCAGTTGCGGCATTTAAACAGAAATATGCGAGCACCTGCCTGGATGCCAATGTAGATAGTTATTCAATCGGTTATAAGCTCGGGTATTACCATTACACACTATACTACTATGACCGCGCGGGGTATTTGGTAAAAACAGTTCCACCCAAAGGAATACACCTCCTGCATCCTAATGCCGATCCCAATGTGAAGCAACGGAAAATACATCCGGACCATACGCTGGCTACGGAGTACGAGTATAACGCATTAGGCCAAATGGTGCACATGAACAATGCGGACGGAGGCGACAAAGTTTTTTATTACAACAAAAAGGGATTGCCTCGCTTCTCGCAGGACGCCAACCAAAAAAAGTCGGGCCGCTATTCCTATGTGAAGTACGATGTGCTCGACCGGATCATTGAAAGCGGAGAGAGTAACGAGTCTTATAATGGGACGATGAATGGTGTTTTGGCGCAGGTGGAGTCCTTGGCTTTTCCGTCATCAGGCACACAACGCGTATTCGCACAATACAGCATGCCTACCGCCACCATTGCCTTCCAGGGAAACAGGCAGCGGTATCTGCTCAACAGGATTTCGCACCGTTTCACAGATGAAGACGGGTCAATGAACACAGCAGGGGATCAGGTGCACACTTATTATAGCTATGACCCTCATGGAAATGTAGAATGGATTGCGCAGCAGATGAGTGAATTGGGTGTCAATTACGTAGGGTATGAATACGATGTCCTGACTAACCTGGTGTTGAAGGTGACCTACAACCCGGGTAGGACCGATGCATTTTACCATAAATACAGCTATGACGGGGACAACCGGATCGCCGCTGTTTTTACATCAAAGGACAACCTGATATGGGACCGGGATGCGAGCTACAACTACGCCGCACACGGACCGTTGGAAAGGCTGGTGCTGGGTGAGGATAAAGTGCAGGGAATGGATTTTACCTACACTTTGCAGGGTTGGCTGAAAGCGATTAATCATCCTAGCCTGGTCGGCAGCAATGATCCGGCGAAAGACGGCATTGCGGGAAGTAAAATTCCGCAGGATGTATTCGGCACATTACTTGCTTATCACTCGGGCGACTTTCAGCGGACTGGCTCGCCACTGCGCGGCATGCCTGGCAATCCGTACCATACGCTCAGCCATCCTCAGTATGACGGCAATATTTCGAGTGTGAGCAGTAATATAGAAGCACTCAACCGCGGATTGCAGTTTGAAAAACCGGTGAGCCAGCATTATCGTTACGATGAGCTGGGCAGGTTGAAAGCTGCGGAATTTGCGAGTTTGGACATGAATGCCTTCGTTAAAAAGCCTGACTACGGTTTCAAGGCGCGTTACGATGCAAACGGGAACTTTACGCAGCTTACACGCAAGGGCTATCAGGCGCATTCACTTCCGATGGATGAGCTGAGCTACCATTATTTACCAGGTACAAACCGTCTCCGGCAGGTCACGGACTTAGTTCCGGCCGGTGCTTACGGCACGGACCTGGACAGTCAGACCGAAGCTAATAATTATGCCTACGACGAGAATGGCAACCTCATCGCCGACCGGCAAGAGGGTATTGTTAAAATATCCTGGGGCCTGAACGGGAAAGTCAGGGAAGTAATCAAGAACAATGGACAGAGCATTCGTTTTGTATATGATGCCAACGGCAATCGGGTCAGAAAGACGGTGTTGGTCAATGGTGCCGAAACGAATAGCTATTTCTACGTCTATGATGCCGGAGGAGCTCTTCAAAGTATGTATGAGAAAAGGAAAACCGGAGCGGCGACGGAGTTCAAACTAACTGAGGTTCCTCTCATGGGAAACAAGCGGTTGGGAATGTACAAGCCGGAACTCACTGTCATACCTAATTCAAATAATGTACCGGTAGCGGGCGACACCTTGACAGTGAGCAGGCAGATCGACCAGAAACAGTATGAGTTACAGGATCACCTGGGGAATGTACGGGCAGTCATTTCAGATGTGAAGAGACCTAAAACTGCTCAGGAAAGTGGTTCGGACTACAAGACCCACATTATTTCTTACAACAACTATGATCCCTTTGGTGCCGAGCAACCCGGCCGGAATTATTCGTCTGCAAATTATCGCTACGGCTATAATGGAAAAGAAAAGGATGACGAAGTCAAAGGCGTGGGTAATAGCTACGATTATGGTTCGAGGTTCTATGATCCGCGGGTAGGACGATTCCTCAGTTTGGATCCATTTGTGAGGTCGTTCCCGGAACGCAGCCCGTATCTGTATGCCGCCGATAACCCTGTTCTTTACATTGATAAAGATGGCGGATTTGAACACAAGGAAGGGATGGTGCGGTTGGCTGAAATGCGGATGATGGAGGCGGAAGGTGCCACTAAAAAGGATATTCATGACTACAAGGAGATGCAGCAAGAGGTCGCGGAAGGAGCAGCCAAGGGCATGGGAGTTCTGGTCCTGACCGTGGCGACAATGGGCCAGGGAAGTGCAGTGAAGGCATTGACAAGCGGTGGAGTAGCGTTGGCAGGGCAAGCGGTGAAAGGAGATGTAAACAAAGTGGACTGGTTTGATGTAGGTGTGTCCACCATTATGGGAGGGATACCCGGCGGGAGCGTAGAGAAGGACTTGGTTAAAGAAGCCGCAGATATTTTACTCAAAGCGTCCGTCGACGTCTCCGTTGAGCAAACTCAAACCATTGCAGACACCAAACCTGGGGAGTCATTTGCATTTGATGTTGCAACCGGTGTGATCACGGGCGGTACGGCGCTGAAAGGTGCTGCGGATGTTGGTCTTGAAGGGTCGGTCAGTGTGGGTGTAGAAGTGGGAGCATCTGTCGGTTCCACTTTACTGGAAATGGGTTATTCGGGCTTGACGAAGTCAGACAAAATATCCCCGTCCGCATTACCGGTCCGGGCACAGGATGCGCCCACTACCGTTGACATTGGAGACAATATGCTGGGAACGCCCAAAAAGAGGGGCCCAAAACCGGTTGTCAGAAAGGGGACGACCAGAATAACCCGGCCTGGCAGAAGTCTGTCCAATCAGATGCAGTCGATGTCGTTGCAGGAAGGAGTAGGAGGGGTGATGGATCATTCTGCGGGTTCGGTATTAAACGACCCTAACCCCAAGTACAAAGATTAAACGCATGACAAGCGCCGGGTGCCTTTTGAAAGGCGCCCGGCGCTTGTCGTCCGTTAAAGTTTTCCTTTTGTTAGCTGATAATGACCCTTAGTTTATTGCATCCTGCTCCTCATTTCAGAGATTTTAACTTTGGGTTGAATTCACCCTCTTCTAACCTGAACAAATCATGCATTGGTTATTCAATTTCCAAAAACCTCCCCGCCGCCTGCCGGCATTCACGCTTACGGAGGTCCTGGTGGTGCTGGTCATCATCGGGATTCTTGTATTACTGGCACTTCCTAATCTGATGCCATTGATTACCAAAGCCAAAAGCACGGAAGCAAAGGTGCAGCTGGAACATCTTCATACGCTGGAAAAAAACTACTTCTACGAGCATTCAAAATATAGCCAGGACTTGCCAGGGCTCGGCTTTATCCAGGAAAAGCTGGTGACGGATGACGAGAGCGGACAAGCTAATTACCGGGTCGAAGCAGTCGAGGCGAGCCCGTCGGGTTACGTGGCGAGGGCGACCGCAGTAGTCGATTTCGATGCCGATGGTATTTTCAATGTATGGGAGATTGATCAGGATAAAAACCTCAAAGAAATTACGCCTGATTAGCAATGGACACAGCACTCATCACCATCGAGTTGATCCTGATCTTGTTGCTCGCCTGGATTAGCGTCGAAGACTACATCTTTCGGGCTGTTTCCTGGTTTCTGTATCCAATGCTGGCATTTGCTTCGACAGGGTACAGCCTTCGGCATGTCAACTGGGAGCAATGGCTCTCTGATACAAGTTTCAATTTCCTTTTTGTAGCAGCTCAACTGGCATTGCTGACAGCCTACTTTTCCATCAGGGCCGCCAGGCTCGTCAATATCAGCCGGGATTTGATCGGGTGGGGTGACATTCTCTTTTTTCTCGCAACAGGCCTGCTGTTTGCCCCTGCCAATTATTGTGCCTTTTATATCGGGAGTCTTACTTTGGCGGTATTAGCGGCCGTTTTACGTGAGCTGGTCTCGGAAAATACGGATCGTTGTATTCCGCTGGCAGGTATTCAGGCGACAGCCCTGGCGATCTTGCTCATATGCTCGATCGCGCATTCGGCGGTGGATCTAACGGACGACAGTTGGTTTGCGCGATACCTCATTACGTTGTCAGAATGATGGAAGCGGACATTTTTCAGGTAATAACACCGCATCAGGCGTGGCATTATCGCATTGTGCCCAAGAGCCAGTCTGCCGATTTTATTGAATTTTATGCTGAGGAAGCGGGAGCTCAGACAGACCTCGTAACAGAACTGGAAATGTTGCTCGGGAAAAAAGTCATTCTGAGCCCGATACCTCCGGAGGTTATCGGACGCGAACTGAACAGTCATTACCGACGCGAGCAAACCGGAAAGACGGAGGAGTTCCCATCCGCATCACAGGGCGACGATTTTTTGACCGTTATGATCAGAGAAGCCAAAGGCTTGGGAAGCAGCGATATTCATATTGAAAGCTACGAAGAGCGTTGCCGGATACGGCTTCGTATCGACGGGCTGATGGTCGAGCGATTTGTAATAGGCAAGCCGGACTATCCTTCGCTGATCAACAAAATTAAAATCATGGCCAATCTTGACATCGCCGAAAAACGGTTGCCGCAGGACGGGCGTATCTTTTTAAGTGGTGTGGCCTCCGGAAAACTGGACATCCGGGTTTCGATATTACCCACACTGCATGGAGAAAAAGTAGTGCTTCGGCTACTGAGTAACGATACCGGCCATTTGGATTTGAATAACCTGGGTTTTTCTGAATTTGACCTGGCAAATTACCTGGAAGGAGTAAAGCGGCCGAATGGGATCATGCTGATCAGTGGGCCTACGGGATCGGGTAAAACCACCACGCTCTATGCTACATTGAAATTGCTCAATCAAAAGACACGGAATGTGCTGACGATAGAAGACCCGATCGAGTACACGCTGGAAGGGGTCAATCAGGTGCAGTTGAAAGAGAGTATCGGTCTTCATTTCGGCAGTGCGCTAAGGACCTTTCTGCGGCAGGATCCTGACGTTATTATGGTAGGGGAAATTCGTGACCCTGATACAGCCAACATGGCCATTAGGGCAGCATTGACGGGACATTTGGTACTTTCAACCATTCACACCAATTCGGCCTGGGGCACGATAGCGAGATTGACAGACATGGGTGTACCTGCGTTCCTCGTTGCGAGTACGCTCAATACATCGGTCGCGCAACGGCTGTTACGAAAGCTCTGTCCGCACTGCAAGGCCAGGGAGAAATTCAATCCGGGTTTGTATCCGCGTCAGTTCAGGCCTTTTCGTGATGTGCATTTTCACTACGTGGCTACCGGCTGCGATCTGTGCTTCTTTACAGGCTATAAAGGGCGGCAGGCGGTTTATGAAGTGGTCCCGCTTGATGTGGAATTGTCAGACTGTATCAAGAGAGGGCTTTACGACGTCAAAGCGCAATTGACCGAGCGGGGCGTACGGACCCTCTCAGAAAACGCGTTTGATCTTTTCGCAGAGGGCGAAACGTCGCTGGAGGAAATATATCCATTGTTATTCAACCTGTAACAGACATTGAAAAAGCGGATTTATTTACTCATCGTACTTGGCCTTTTTGTGTTTCACAAGGGCGTTACCCAGCAAGTTCTCTCCACCAGGCCGGACCGTTTTACCGCTTTGGAGGAGCGTCTCAACGAGCTTTCGCGGACAGTGCCAGGGTTGAACGAAACCGTAGAATTTGCGGTCTCCGGGGCGTCTTTGCAAGAGTTTTTACGGGGATTGGCAACGGCTAACCGACTTAATATCAGTATTGATTCGCAGATTAATGCAAAAGTCTACAACAACTTTACCAACGAACGGGTTGCTAACATTCTGCTCTTCCTGGCGCGAGAATATGCGCTGGATATTCGCTTTGTAGGTTCGATCATGTCGTTCTATAAGTATATCCCCCCTTCGGTGACAACACGATACGAAGCCAGGGATGTCAATGTAAGTATGGCTGCCGATAATGGTTTGATTTCGATGGACCTTCACCAGGATTCATTACAGGCTGTGGCGAAAAAATTAACAAGGATTACCGGAAAGAATGTGGTGCTCGCACCCGGACTGTCGGATCGGGTGATCAGCGTATATCTTGAAGCGTTACCTATCGAAAGCGCCCTGGAGAAGATGACGTTCGCCAATGAACTGAGCGTGAAAAAGACGTCAGATCATGTATACCTGATCCAAAGAGCTACCGACAACAGCAACGAGGTCCCGGAAGGAGCTTCAAAATCAGGACGGAACACGAGGAGGGTAGCAGCAAATAGCCAGACTTCTCAAACCACTACTCAGGAAAACGCGGGTACCATTCAGGTCGAACGTAAGGATTCGCTCGGTCGAATGCTCATTAGTCTGGATGCCGATAATGCACCGATCGGCGAGGTGATTCAGGCTATTTCGGAGGAAACCGGTATGAATTACTTTCTTTTTTCGGAGGTAAAAGGCTCAATCACCAGTCAGGTCCGGGATATGGCCCTGGATGAGATGCTTACGTTGCTGCTCAGGGGAACGACCTACACTTTCAGGACGGAAAAGGAGATTTATCTGATCGGTGACCGGCAGCTGGAGGGTTTGCGGATCAGCAGAATTTTTCAATTCCAATTCAGGTCGCTGGATACGATGATGGCTGTTATTCCGGCTGAAATCAAAAAGGGAGTTGAAATAAAAGAATTCCAGGAACTGAACAGCATATTGCTGACGGGCTCCTTGCCGCAGATCAACGAGATTGAAGCTTTTCTGATCCAGCTCGATCGTATTGTCCCGGTGGTGATGATCGAGGTAACGATGATGGACGTCAGAAAGGGCAAGTCGGTCAGTACCGGTATCAAAGCTGGCATTGCCGACTCAGCGAAAGCGGGGGGAGTGCTGTTTCCGGGGCTGGATTTTACTTTCGGAAGCAAGTCAATTAACGATTTTCTCGTTACGATCGGGGCTAATAATTTGCTCAATATCGGGAAGGTAGCGCCGAATTTTTATGTGAGCCTGAGCGCATTGGAACAAAACAATAATGTGGAAATCCGTTCGATTCCGAAGTTATCCACGCTCAATGGGCACGATGCAAAGCTTAGCATTGGCAGCACGCGCTATTATAGTCAGAAAACGCAAAATGTACTGGGCTCTCTGAACCCGCAGACGGTCATAACGGAGCAGTTCAATGCGGTACAGGCCAATCTGGTCATCAGCCTCAGGCCGGTGGTTTCGGGGGATGACCAGGTCACATTGTACATCGACGTTAACATTTCGGATTTCATCGGTGATCCGCCGCCCAATGCGCCACCACCGACCTCTACCAGCCAGTTTAAGTCCATGCTGCGAGTCCGTAACGAAGAGATGATCGTTTTGGGAGGTTTGGAGCGAACCGAGAAAAGCGAAAATGGAAGCGGAGTCCCTTTTCTGTCACGGATCCCGGTCCTGAAATGGCTGTTCAGCAGCAGGACAAGATCTACAAACAAGGTTGTTTCGGTAGTTTTTATCAAGCCCACTATCATTTATTGACCATGATCAGAAGGTTATACCAGCGGCTGTACAGTGAGCAAGTGGCGGGGTTGGAGGTGATGATGCTTCCGGAAGAGCAGATGGTTATCAACGGGGTAACGCTCTCACGGAAGGGCGAGATGGTAAGTACAGTTGCCAGCTTTACAAATGTCGGCGAACTGGCCGCGCTTCTGACGCATTTGCCGGTAACGACGCCTGTGAGTTTGGTTTTGAGTGGGCGCGGAGTGCTTTGCAAAAGGCAGGAATGCCCGGATGGACATAGTGGGCAATTGCTTCAGAAGATCTTGCCCAATGCGAAGGAAAGTGATTTTTACATACAATCCATTCCCTCCGGCGGCTATGTGTTAGCTGCGGTTGCCAGGCGCGGTTCCGTAGATTCAATGGTGGCGTTGATTTCGGAGCTAGGGTATCGGGTAATCAATGTAGTATTAGTCCCTGTTGCATTTGACGCGCTCAAATCATTGTTGGGCAATGAAGTGTTACAAGAAAAAGGCTCTTTAAGTCTGACACATCATCAAGTAAGCTTCGCCACCGGAGAATTGACCGACTATACTTTTAAAGAATGCAAAGGTGAGCCGGAATCCGACCAGGTGGCTTTGGGGGGAGCCAATGTGGCGGAGCAGATCCTTCCTGCCTATGGCGCAGCGCTGCACGCCTTGATACCTGAATTGGCTGGTCAAATGGCATTGCCCGTCGGTACCGCCGAGGCTCAGTTGGACGAGTATTTACAGAAAAGGCGCTTCATTCACGCTGGTTATGCAGCGCTTTGCTTTTTTCTCCTGCTGCTTCTGGCAAATGCATGGTTCTATCGTCATTACGCCAATGAATACCAGCGTCTCGAGTATCGCTATGCTGGCCTGAAGAAAGAATCCGAGGAAGCAGATACGCTTCGGAAGCAGATTGCCGCACAAGAGGCGTTCCTGAAACAAACGGGTTGGTTTCGACTAGGCGCAATCTCTTATTATGTGGATAGGATTGGGTCAACTGTCCCGCAGTCCATCCGTATTGAAGAACTGGTAATCAACCCGCCGGACGACAAGCGGTCAAAATCCGAAAAAACAATGCATTTCGAATTCGAGAAAGGTAAGATCGGCGGGCATTGTGGCAGTCCTACCGATCTGAACCGCTGGGTAAGGCAACTCCGGGACCTGGATTGGTTGCGTAACGTAGAAATTCATCAGTACTCATTCGATGAGAAAATAAATGGCGGGCAATTCCTGATCACCTTTGAAATCCAGTAGCATGAATCTGTTATCCGCAAGTTATCGCAAGAAGAACATTTACCTGGCTGTAAGTTGCGTGCTGATGGCCCTGCTGTCGTATCTGCTGGCTGTTCGAAGGACACTTGCCATCCGGCAGTCGGTCATCGAAATGGAGACTATGATGAAAGGGAAGCATCATGTAAAGTCCCTGCAGGAGCGGCTGGTTATGTTAGGTGCACAATTGAATAGCGATGACCACGGAGGTAGTGAGGCCGAACAACTCATGGAAAATGTCAGTAATCTCTGCCAGAAAAAACACGTCAGGCTGCATTCATTTCCCAGCCCGGAAGTTACGCAGACCGCTCATATGGACGTTGCGACTTCAAGATTCGTCGTTGGGGGAGATTACCGTAACCTGCTTGAGTTGTTGTTTGAACTCGAGAAATCAAAGATGACCGGCAAGGCGGTCTCGGTTTCGTTCGCATCTCAAAAGGCATTACCAGGGAAACAAAGTGGATTGGAGTTGACAGTATTTTGGCAAAACATCCGGCAATTATGAAACCTGAATCGATTTCAAATGTAGTAATGAGAAAAACCCTGGTCGTGATGCTCGTGGCAGTCATGACGCCGGCCTGTTCAGATTTTTTGATCCCATCGATCCACCAGTTCGGGCTATCGGTTCTCGCCCCGTTGGATAGCGCCCGATTGCATTCTGACCAGGTTTTGTTTTGGTGGGACTCGGTTCAGGGAGCCAATGCATACCAGGTACAGATCGTAAAGCCCAGCTTCAAACGCATCGAAGAACTGATTTCGGATACGCTGGTCAAGTCGAACAAGATGACTGTCAATCTGGAACCAGGGCAGTATCAGTGGCGGATACGGGCCGTCGACGATGATGATCACAGCGAGTTTATGACATTCACTCTTTTCATGGACTCTGCTGCCGCCGGTGGACGGCTGAATGAAGGTTACGGGATGCTACGACCCGGTTCTGAATCGCCTGCATTATGAAGGGGAGTAAGCTGACATTCGCATTGCTGGCGCTCACAGGGGCCGTTTGGGGCATGATCCTCTTGCGTGTGATTCGCACGATGGCTAATGACCAGCCATTGTCCACGGATCCGGCAACGACTACTGAGAAGGTTTTCTCTAACAGACCGCTGTCTGATACATTTTCCCTGCTGCCTGCATATGATGATCCTTTTAAAGGCCGGGTCGAATTGACGGAATACGCGCCGGTTGCTCAGGCGTCACCCGTTGGGGATAGGCCACTACGGGTGGTCGCGGAACGGAAAGACCTGACGATCCCAAAGCCGCTGGATTCGGCGGCCGTCTATCTGGGACTTATCTTAAACAGGGAGAAAGGCAGGAAAGTCGCTGTTTTAAGATTGAATGGGCATGAACACCTTCTGTCGGAAGGGCAAACCGTCGGCGGAATCCGGATGGTGGAAGAAAGAGGAGATTCTTTGAAGGTGATATTTGAACATCAAACAAAATGGCTGAGACGTTCCCATTAGTTACGTTTCGATTTTTTCCCGTGATGCTTTTCCAATTATTGGGATGGCAACTAGTGATGTTGTCGTATGCGTCCGCCCAGGAAAGCAGCAATGTGGCCGGGATGGGCCTTAGGGTCACCATTCACACGGACACGACCGTTACGCAGGCGCAGGTGATGCCGGGCGGAAGGAAGATCAAAACTGCTGAATCGGTCCTGTATCATTGGTATAGCTCCAATCATATCCACATGACGCGCGGCGGATTTGGAGGTAAGCTGCTGCATGGAAAGTATGCACGGTTTCGATACCCGGAAAAAGGCCTTTTGGAGCAGGGAGCATTTTGGAAAGGACGGAAAAATGGTAGTTGGAAAAGCTGGTATGGCAACGGGGAAATGAAACAGAACGTCCGGTGGAAGAATGGCAGGATGCACGGCCATTTTTATGAGTATAACAATGCGGGAGAAATTATCCGGGCGGGACGGTATCGGAAGGATAAGTTGCACGGATTGCTCAAAACATATTACAGAGTGGATAGTTTGGAAATTCGGCGTTTCAAAAAGGGCCGGCTGTTGAACAAGAACAGACGGATTATAAGCAAACTGGGCAGGCAGTTAAAAAGCAAACTTCTGCCAAGAAAGGATAAGAATCGTGCTGTAAAAAAGTCAGCAGAATAGCTATGATCGCATTGCTTCACGTCGAACGGAAATTTAAAGCGAATGTGCTGCTGCTTGTAGTGGTGCTTGCGATGATTTGCGGCATCCTGAGTAGCGCTATCGTCATGATCGGCTACTACCACCGTTCTGTGATCAGCCAGACGTTGTTGCAGAAGCGGCTCGAATTGAACGCGCAGTCCGGTGTGCAGTGGCTACTGGCCTCGCCGGACAGTATCGCCCGTTTTGAAAGAACATGGGACTTGTTTGGGGACGGGACGGACTCCGTCACTGTCACCCGGCAGCCCTGGGGAATGTATGAGGTCGGGACAGTGGTTGCCTATGCCGGACGGGCCAGCCGGAATAAGGCATTCCTGATGGGTTGGGGGAATACGGCATCACAGGCCATTTATCTGGCAGATAATGGCATTGCCTTGTCTGTGAGCGGAGAAACTTCCATTCTGGGACCGTGTAAGCTGCCCGAAGTGGGCGTGAAAAGTGTACAGGTAGAAGGATTTCAGTATCCGGGAACGGATCCCGTGCAAGGAAAAATCGGTCGGTCGTCGTTTGATCTGCCACCCGTGAACAAGGCATTGGTTTCCTATCTGGGGAAACTCATCGATACAGGCCCCGAACATGACGGTTGGCATACTGAAATGGATGGCCCCACTGAACCGGACACACTGCGACGGTCTTTTACGGAGACACCTGCATTGCTGTACCACCACGGCGTCCTCGATCTGCGGAACGTGTATGAAGGCCAGTTAGTGATCGTTTCCGACTCGCTCATACGTATCGCTCCGCGGGCGCAACTCCACGATGTGATCGTGATTGCGCCTGTTATCGTGGTCCAGGATGGATTTCAAGGGAATGCACAACTGCTCGCCACCGATTCGGTCCGGATCGGGAAAGGTTGTTCGTTGCTTTATCCTTCCGCTATTGGGTTGTTAAAAAGAGACTTTCATACCACTCAGCCCTCCATTACGATCGGAGAAAACAGTCTTATAGAAGGAGTGCTGATGGCTTTCCAGGAAGTTCAGGACTTGCAGCAAACCATCATCAAAATCGCCGATCATGTTCTGGTTACCGGGCAGGTTTATGCGGATGGTTTTCTCGAATTGCATGGTAGGGTGCATGGAGAGGTCATTTGCCGGAAATTCGTGTTGCAAACACCTTCATCTGTATACGAAAACTATCTGGTGAATGCGGTAATCGATGCCGGTGAATTACCTGTTCAATATGTAGGTTCAGCATTGTTCTCATCATCCTCATCCAGCCGAAAGATTGTCAAATGGTATTGAAACAGATAGCACGGATCAGCGGCTCGTCGTTGATCGAGTTGGTAGTAGCCATGGCGCTGATGGCCGTCGTTTTCTCTGTGAGCGCCGCCATTGTCGCCAATGTGGGAAGGGCCGGTTTCTCGGGTGAAAAGTTCGGCGGAATGGCGGTCATCAACGAAGTGGCAACCGAAACTCAAAAAGCCGGAACGTACTTTCCTGAGCAGCTCACCAGAGGCATTTATACTGTGGTGAAGTCGGTCGATTTTTATGAAGGTAATCCGCAACTCGCCCTGTTAAAAATTGAAGTGTACGGACGCGAGGGACATTTGATGGCCGTTCAGCGACAGCTAATTCAGATTCGGCAGCATGAATAGACTGAGGGCATTTACATTAATGGAAATGATGGTGGTGATGGTCGTCAGCGCCGTGGCAATCACCATTTGCTTTACCTGCTTTAATCTGATACAGCGTCAGTTTCTCAGGTTTAGGGATAGCCAGGAAGCATTTGCTGTTCATCTGGAAATCGAAAGATTAATGACAAAGGACTTCTCGGATTGCAGGCATGTTTTCAAAATGCGGCAGGGCTGTTCTTTCAGGTATGCACTGCGGACGGTACATTATGAGTTTATGGATGGCGCGATCATCCGCTCGGACAGCGCGCGGCGCGATACATTTAACCTACCGTTCAGCGGGGTCGAAATGCTGCAAAGCGGGCGGGATGTTGTGGAAGAAGGCGAAATGATCGATGCGCTCAGGTTGCAATTTTTGATCGACGAAGAGGAGTTCTCGCTTTCCTTTCAAAAACAATATGGCGCCGACAGCTGGTTGCACGACCACCGTTCAAATGATCGCATTCATGACATCGATTGACCTCCGCAAAATTACAGCCGGACGCAAACCCGTCTCCGCTCCGCCTGCCCGTAAGTGGTCGGATGTGCTTAATAAGGATATCTCCCTGTCGGGTTCAGGGCTGAATGACAAGCGTAAGGAAGCGTTTTACCTGGAAATGAGTATTCTTCTGACGGCAGGGCTGGATTTGAAGAGCGCATTAGACCTGGTTGCAGGAGACCAGCGCAAGGCCAGCGAAATGACCATTTTTGCGGGTGTGAGGGATTCCGTACTGCAAGGGAAGGCATTGTCCGACGCCCTGGAAGAGACCAGGCAGTTCAGTATTTACGAGTATTGCAGCATTCAGATCGGGGAGGAGACGGGCAAGTTGCCGGTAATCCTGAAAGAGCTGGCGATGTATCATCAAAAAAAGACCAGACAAAAGCGCCAGATCGTTCAGGCCCTGACCTATCCCGGCCTGGTACTGGCAACGTCCCTTGCAGCCGTGTTCTTCATGCTGAACTTCATGGTCCCGATGTTTGCCGACGTTTTCAAGCGTTTTGGAGGCAAACTGCCCTGGGTAACGCAGCTGATCCTTGATATCTCACATTTTTTTTCAGCCTACGCATGGATGTGCTTTGTCATGACAGCGGTAGCCGGAGGGTTGATATGGAGGAGCAGAAAGAAGGATTGGTTCAGGAAGAGGGGAGCGGCATTTGTAATCGCGCTTCCATTAATCGGAGAAATCATCCGCAAAATATACCTGGCCCGTTTCTCCCAGTCAATGGCGCTGCTGATCGCTTCGAAAGTACCATTGTTGCGGGCTACCACGCTCGTAAAGCAGATGGTCGGCTTTTACCCTATCGAAGTCGCGCTTGCGCAGGTAGAGAAGGATATGATGCGGGGAGAATTTCTGAACAGGTCGCTGTCGCAGTTTCCCGTTTTTCCGAACAGAATGCTGTCGCTTATTAAGGTAGGTGAAGAGGTGAATCAGCTCGACGCGTTCTTTGAAAAAATTGCCGCACAATACACCGAGGAAGTGGAACACCAGACAGCCCTGATCGGGGGCTTGCTCGAACCTTTCATGATCGTATTCCTGGGAGCGATCGTAGGATTCATTCTCATAGCCATGTATCTCCCACTTTTCCAGCTGAGTACCACCTTTTAAGGAAGGAATGGTCCATTTGGGATCAGTCTTTTGTAATAATTAACATATTCATAATAAACCCGTTGTGATTTTAATATTTCAATAACACTACTTTTGGGCGGGGCCGTCGGCAGAGAAAAGCCGGGTTGATACCTTATAACCGGAGCGGGCGGCACAGCAATCCGGATGACGTCGCAGAGATGAAAAGAATCGAAACTGAAAGTAGTTCAGACAGCAAGGTGGTTAGTCAGACACCTTTTGAGAGATCGCTTGCAAGGAGAGTAGCAAAAGCAAGGATGGTTTTGGAGCTGGCCCGTGTACCAGCCAGTCGCGCCAATGGTCAGGAAATGGAGTTGATTGCCGAGCTTCAGGGGCAGCTTCGGCAGTTCGAGCTTTTAAATGGTACTTATATAGATACAGTCGGGAAGTACGTGGCGGCTTCGCTGGCCCGGAAGGCGATGTTCAAAGGCGAGGAGGATAGCATCAGGCACGTTGCCTATGTCATGAAACGGGCGGTGGTCAGGGATAAGTTGCAGGACCCGGTCCACACCAGGGAAATCAAAATGCATTATGCCGCGATCTTTGCTCAAAATCCGCTGGCACCGCCGTATGATGTGGTCAGGCCCGGCTTTGACAAGGAGTTGGACGTATTCATATTATCCTATTCCATTATCCTGGATCATTTCCGATCCATGGTGCAGAAGATAGAAGCCGGGGAGCACATTCCCGTGAATATTCCCTATACGATCGACGATTGTAAAAAAATGATCAGCCGAGCGGAGACATTCGGCAAAGAAGTGGCAAGCCTGATACAGAAGGTTTATGTGGTCAACGATGAGCGCCTTTTCGTTTTCGAGCGCATTAAAGAGCTATGCCATGCGATCTGTAACCGCTCGCGTTTTCTCTTTGGTTCTCACGATCCTGTATATAAGGAGATCAATACGCTGAAGTACGCGATCATGTAAAAATGTGAGTTAACAATAACTTAATATTAAAGACATATGGGAATAATGTTGTGCTAGTAGTTTCGTGTCAAAATATTAGACACTGATTATGAGACATTTGGTTACAGCAATTTCCCTCCTTATTTTAACGACTTCCGCTTGTTTTGCGCAATTCGGCTCTATTAAGGGCAATGTGAAGGACGGCAAGAACAATGAAGCGATCATCGGCGCTACCGTTCAGATCACAGGCGGCACATCCCCACTGGGTTCCGTGACCGACGTGGAAGGCAACTTTGAAATTCAGAAAGTACCTGCCGGATCTTACAAGATCCAGATCAGCTACGTTTCTTACGCGACAAAAGAAATAGACAATGTGCGCGTTGAAGCAGACAAATCGACAGTGATTACTACTGCGCTCGTTGAGGACAACAAAACATTGCAGGAAGTAGTAGTAAAGGGACAGCGGCAAACCAATACCGAAGTTTCCGTCATCACCGAAATCAAGCAGGTACAACAGATAGCGGTGGGTATTTCAGCACAGCAAATCCAGCGCACACAGGACAGGGACGCATCTGCCGTCATCCGCCGCGTGCCCGGTATCTCTATTTTTGACGACCGTTTCATCGTAGTGCGCGGATTGAACGAGCGCTACAATACAGTACTTCTCAACGACATTATCACTCCTTCTACTGAAGTCGATACTAAATCCTTTTCCTTTGACCTAATCCCATCATCCGCTATCGACCGGATGCTGGTTTTTAAATCTGCTTCGGCGGACCTTCCCGGGGACGTCAGCGGCGGTGCGATCAAGATCTACACCAAAACGATTCCCGACGGAAACAGCTTTTCGGTGAACTTCTCGGCAGGTTACCGCGCCGGAACGACATTCAATTCGGCGACCAGCCACAAAGGAGGTGCATTGGAATTCCTGGGGATCGAAAACGGAACGCGTACCTTGCCTAATGACTTCCCCAATAGAAGAGGGGTTATCCTGAATGCAAAATCGCCATCCATTATTCAGAAATTCCAGGACCTGCCGGATTACTATTCGCCGAAGCAGATCAATGTAACGCCCGACATGAGAGCAGGTATCAATTTCAGCCGCCGCTTTTTTGTCAAAGACGTTGAGGTTACCAATACTTCTTATATTAACTACTCGTTTTCACGTATCAATAACACCGTTAGCCAGAACCGTTTCAATGCGTCGGGTCAGAAAACAGAGTTTTTCAATGACCAGTTCTTGCAGGAAAACGCTCGTTTGGGGATTATGTCGAACTGGGCATTTATCTTGAATCCAAAAAATAAAATCGAATTCCGGAACCTGTTCAACCAGATGGGTAACAAAGAAACGGTTGTGCGTGGCGGCGGAAACATCGAGAACAACCTGGACTACAACAATGGTGCATTCCGGTATGAGGCCAGGAGCATTTACTCGGGACAGCTGAGTGGTACACACGAACTCTCGGAGAAGTCAAAACTACGCTGGATTGCCGGCGCCGGATACACTTATCGTAACGAGCCCGATTTCAGAAGGTTTACATCGACACGTCAGACTGGAACGCAAGAGCCATTTCAGATCAACCTCCAACAATTTGAAAGTCCTACCTTGCAGCAGGGAGCACGTTTCTACTCCCGTTTGGGTGAGATCGTTGGAACCGGAACCGTTTCTTACGAGCGTATGCTGGGAGCGAAAAAGGATGAAGCCGACCAGCAGCCCAAGTTGAATGTAGGTACTTATGTTGAATACAAAGACCGTAAATATTCGGCACGCTGGTTTGGTATCGTGAACCCCAACCGGGTTGGTGACGAACTGCTGACACAGTCGCCCAGCCAATTCTTCCAGTCGTCGAACCTGGCTCCGGACAAGGTGTACTACACGGAGGGAACCAATTTTGATGATAAATACAGTGCGCAGAATCTTCTTACAGCAGGTTACGCATCCGTTTACTGGCCTATCACAGCGCATTTGAACGCGACTGTCGGATTCCGGGGAGAATATAACCGCCAGCAATTGCAGGGCTTCGAACGCGGAGGCGGTATCGAGGTGAATGTGGACCGTCCGGTTTTCACTCCACTGCCTTCTGTTAACCTTACCTACAAGTTCAACGAGCAGCATGCCGTAAGAGCTGCATACAGCACGACTGTTAACCGTCCCGAGTTCCGCGAGCTATCTCCAAGTACTTACTACGACTTTAACTTCGATGTGTCCCGCAAAGGAAATCCTTCACTGGTGAATGCGACGATCCAGAATTATGATCTGAGATACGAGTTTTATCCGAGCAAAAGCGAGTTGATTACATTATCGGTGTTCAACAAAACATTTAAGAACCCGATTGAAGCGGCAATTTTCTACAACGGTAGTACAGTGGCATTTACGGTGGCTAATGCTAAAACGGCCTATGCCAGAGGGGTGGAGCTCGAAGTTCGCAAAGCCCTGTCGAACCCTGAGAATGCAAACTTCCTCAGCAAAATGTTAGTAACACTGAATGCATCGGTGATCACCAGCGACGTGAAGACAAACGTCACAACCGGCAGCACCGATCGTTACCTGCAAGGCCAGTCGCCTTACCTGATCAATGCGGGTCTGTTTTACAATGACGATGAGCGCGGTTTACAGATCAATGCGCTTTACAATGTGATCGGAAAGCGTATCTACATCATTGGGGATAACGTGATCAGCGCAAACATCTTCGAATTGTCCCGTAATGTGATCGACCTGAACATTATCAAATCTATCGGCAAACGCCTCGAAATCCGTGCGAGTATCCAGGATCTGCTCAACCAGCCATTCCGTTTATACCAGGATACCAACCGGGACAACAAGATCGATACCAAAACTGACGGTTTGTATCAGAAATACCGCAGAGGAAGCTACTCCATGATCGGACTGCGCTACACACTTTAATCATAAAAATTAAAAACAATCAATTAAACAACCTGTTAAATGAAAAAGTTAACAACTTGGTTATTGGCAATGCTGGTATTTACTGCATCTGTCGTAGTTGTGTCGTGTAAAACTGATGATGATGGAAAAGATCCCGGACCAGTTGATCCGGTAGGCGAAACAATTACCGTTAAAGGATCCATTACTACTGCTACTACCTGGAAAGCAGCAAACAAATATATCATTGAAGGCTTTGTATATGTTGATAACAATGCAATACTGACCATCGAACCAGGAACGATCATCAAAGGCGACAAGCTCACAAAAGGTTCTCTGATCGTGAAACCAGGTGCGAAAATTATGGCTGAGGGTACTGCTGCCAAGCCTATCGTCTTTACTTCTTCTGCTGCCAAGGGCGCACGTAACTATGGTGACTGGGGTGGCATCATCCTGTTGGGAAAGGCTCCTGTTAACAAGACTCCGGCTACGATCGAAGGTGAAAACGTTTCGACTTTTGGTGGAACGGATGCTGCTGACAACTCAGGTACATTGAAATATGTTCGCATCGAGTTTGCCGGTATCGCCTTTGAAACAGATAAAGAGATCAACGGTCTGACTTTTGGCGGCGTTGGTTCAGGAACTACGATTGACTACGTACAAGTATCATACAGCGGTGACGATGCTTACGAATGGTTTGGTGGAACTGTTAACTCGAAACACCTCATCTCTTATCGTACACTTGACGATGACTTTGATACTGACTGGGGTTTCAGTGGAAATGTTCAGTATGGTGTGGCGCTGAGAGACCCGGCAGTTGCCGACCAGTGCGCTTGCTCGGATTCCAACGGCTTTGAGTCGGATAACGACGCAGCCGGATCAGGAGCTTCTCCAAAAACAAGTGCTAAGTTCAGCAACATGAGCATTTTTATTGCTCCGGGAACTGTTAATGCTAAATATCGTTCAGCATTCCGTATTCGCAGAAACTCTGCCGTAAGTATTTACAACTCGATTGTTTCGGCAGCTTATCCTAAGGGAGGTCTTGAACTGGAAGGTGATTCTACACAAGCCAACTTTAAAGCCGGACGTTCAGATTACCGCGGTTTGGTTCTGACGGGAATGACGAAGGCGATCGTATCAGGCGATGAAACGTTGCTGAAAGACGCGGCTCGTAAAAACAGCTTCGGTGCCGATGTTGCAACATTGAAACTTGACGCGGCTTACAATACATTGGGTGCAGGCCTGAAAGTGCTTCCTCAAACCGGCTCTCCATTGCTGACAGGCGGCGTTACTTTGCCAGCAGGTTTTGAAGCCAATACCTACATCGGAGCATTTGGAACAACAGACTGGACCACAGGCTGGACTAACTTCGATCCTCAGAATACAGAATATTAAGATCTTATATAATTGGTGTCAGAATTTCATAAAAGCCGGAGGCGATGCTTCCGGTTTTTTTGCGTCTTTGTCTCACTTAAACCTTTTTCCAAATGAGATTCCTATTCGCATTGTTCTTCGTTTTGTCGGCTGCTAACCGTGTTTTTGCACAGGTGTTGGTCGGTGATGTCGATATTAATAAGGAGGAAAATGTCGGGATTGTCGAAGTCCTGATTACCGAACGATTTTCCAGCAAGTCGGTGAATGTATTTGTGGATTACGGGCAGAAGACCAATTTCAGGGCCGACAGCTTTGATGGTGACGACAAGGACCGGAAGATCTTTGATCCTGAATTAAAGAAGGAGAAGGTTTTTGCTTCCACCGCAGCATTACTCAGTTTTATGGAAAGAAATGGCTGGGAGCACTACGATTCGCTGATGTTCCGCGATGACAACAGAGTCGCGGCCTACTATTACTATTTCAGAAGAAAACGGTAGCAAAGACTTTCAGAACAGCACCTTCTCGCATCCCGGCTTTTTCAGCTCCACCAGGTAAAGCAATTCGCTGGAATAGATTTGCGCGATGTTACCTTTTGGAATAAAAGAATCGATCAGCGTTCGGTCGTCTGACAGAACGTATTCATAGCAGAATTGCTTCCTGGCATTTTTCAATGGAGCCAGTTCTTTCATGTAACGGATGTAATCCATTTTTCCGGCACGGTTGACCTTGTTGTCGATCGCACCCCAGAAATGGTAATACCCGATGTTTCTGCGGAAAAGGATGCCAACGTTCCGGTTGCCGCCCTGGATGTGCGGCAGAAGTTCCTTGAAGCTGAGGTAATCGTCGGGATGGCTCAGAAAGTAGGCCCGGTCACGCCCCATCGAGAAAACATTTGACGTGCGGTCCAGGTCGTAGTAACCTGCTTTTTCGAGAAGAGAGAAAACTTTTCGCCTCTCACCGTAATCCGGGAATCCCTTCAATGGGTGACAGTGGTCTTTTCCGGGCCATTCGTAATATTGGCTCAGATATTGTTCGTAAACTTTCCCCACGGCGTCGCTGCTTTCGCAAATGGCTATCGGGATGTGGCCCAGGGCTTTTCGGGTCAGGTAGTTGATTGAAATGAGTTCTTTACTTGGATTTCCGTAGACAAACGGCAGCGAAGCCAGCAGGAGCGCACCGCTGAGATAAACGGTACGCCAGCGCAGTTTCAAGCAGTAAATGCAGGCGATCAGCACCGCACCGAGAGCAAAGAGCGGCATTTGCGTCCTGGTGCTCCACAATTGAAACTTCATCAATGTACAAAACAGCAGAAATCCCAGTGCCGTGCACGTCCAGAACCATTTGATATCAGCATTCAAAGGCGAGAAAAGCAGCAAAATACCGGCTGCGACGATCAGCCAGAAATGGATCGTATTGGGAATCATATCCTCCTGCACGGAGTATTTGACGGAAAAAGGGTCGACGCTCAGGTCGGGATCGTCGATATTGACACCGATGGTTTCGTGAAAAGACCTGATCGCAGTGTCGAGGAAGCGGTTGAAACGGGTATCGGGCAGGCCGATATTCAGCCCGGCGTTTTTGATGACACTGGATAAAGTGTACACCGGCGAGTATTTGTTGGCAGGCAACTCCTCCGAAGCGAATGGCGTGTCACGCAACGGCCGCATGACGTGGCCGAAAAGGGCATGATTCCGGTAAAAAAACGGCCCGAATGTCGCGGTAAGCAGGACGATAGCCAGGGCCAGTACTTTGGCTGCATAACCAATGCGGTATTGCAGCAGGATGCGTACGCCGAAATAGATCGCAAAGGGCAAGGCGAAGATCAGGATGGTATACTTTGAAAATCCTCCGAATGCAAGGGATTGCAGCAACACGACAAGCGCCAGCGTAGATTTCTGTTCCAGCAGTTCGAACCCGAAATAGACAAAGGTGATGAGGAAAAAACAGCCGCAGAGGTCGACCTGGGTACTTGTACTTTCGAAAATGGTGATAGGTATGGTGAGAAAGCAGATTGCCGCCAGTAACTGCCCGTCTTTGCCGAGACCAAACTTTTTCGCAATCAGGCTGATTCCGCAGATCGAGCCCAGGAATGCACCAAACTGGACCAGTCCTGAAAATTGATCGGAGCCGGAGAGCAGCATGGTATCGAGGACCATATACTCCGCAAACACATTGAGATACAACTGCTGCAAATGCATGGTCGGGAAATGGTCGAGATTGCCATTGTAGATCCAGATCAGAATGCGGTTCAGGTGGTACATGTGGGTATCATAATTGTTCGGTGCCACATAAGCGGCAAGGAACAGCAAGGGAATCATGTACAGGAACGTGATTCCGGTGATTACCACCTTTTGGGTGCTTCCGAATCCTTTCAGGCGCAAAGCGTCCTTCAATTGGCGTAGTCCATCCGCTCCCGCTTTTTTCGAACGAGTCAGATAGTAAACAAGAGCGGAAGCGCATGCGGCCTCGATCGTCCAGAATGCAACCGCGGAGGTGGTGCTAATAGCGTCGAAGAACGAAAACAGCTCGTTGTACAGGAAGATGATCACCGCATTGGCGATCAGCGATAGTATAAATGACCTGCGGATATTGGTGTAAACGCCTGCCTCGGTAGGGCGAAGGAAGAAGATCGTAAAAATGCACGCAAACGAAATCAGGAGTAAACAAATACCCATACTATTGAGAGTGTATTGAGGTCGGGAAAACGGGCCCTTAGTGGCAGACCCGGGAATTCTGGTTATGCAAATGTATGCTATAATTCACGCGGAGACCAGATGTAGTTAGTTTACGTGCACGAAAAAAATACGCTTTCTCAGTACCCGGAATTTATGAAACCACATTCCGGGGAGAACCATTCTGAAAACTTTCCAGGTTATCGGCGACCATCCGCAGCAATCTCTGACGTGCTTCAAATGTGGCCCACGCTACGTGCGGGGTGATGACGCAATGGGGAGCGGAAAGCAGTGGATTGTCGGGCCGGGGCGGTTCGGCCGAGAGCACATCCAGACCTGCGCCGGCGATCACGCCTGTACGTAAAGCGTCGGCCAGGTCGGCTTCATGAATGAGCGGGCCACGGCCGGTGTTCAGAACGATCGCGTTGGGTTTCATCCTGGAAAGACTATCCCTGTTGATGATCTCCCGCGTTTCTTCCGTGAGCGGGCAATGCAGGCTGATGACGTCGCTCTGCGTGAAAATGTCGTCGAGCGATACCATCTCGATTCCGTCTGCCGGCGCGGGATGCTTGCGGTAAGCGATCACCCGCATACCGAATGCGAGCGCAATGCGTGCTACCTGCGAACCGATATCGCCCAGCCCGATCAGGCCCATTGTTTTGCCGGCTAGTTCGGTCAACGGGGTTTTCCAGTAACAGAAGTCGGGTGACGATACCCATTCTCCGGCGAAAACACTCTGGCTATGCGTTTCGGCCCGGTTCACGAGCGATAGCAGTAAGGCGAAAGTCTGCTGGGCTACGGACGCCGGGCCGTACGCTTTTACATTGGTGACGGTAACGTCTTGTTTGCGGGCAGCTTCGATATCGACATTGTTGAAACCGGTCGCCATTACCCCGATATATTTCACTTTTGGAAGCTGCGCGAGCGTTTCGGCCGAGAGCACCACCTTGTTGACCAGGAGGATCTCTGCATCTGCGGCCCGGGCGACGATCTCATCAGTTCGGGAACGATCGTAAATAGTCACTTTTCCCAGTTTCTGAATGGGGGCCCAGTCCTGGTCGCCGGGGTTGAGGGTATAGCCGTCAAGAATTACAATGTTCATAAAGTCAAATTTAAATATTACTCGATTTTAAACAGAATACTGGCTGCGTGGGAATTGTTACCAGCTCTGCATATGAATGTTTTTGACAATGCCTGTATTCTGTAAATTGGTTTATGTGAATTTTGAAATTACATAAGTCTGATTTTGAATTTGCATAAAAAAGCCCTCCCGACATGCCGATCCGGGAGGGTCTGAAAGCCGGTGTGTATCGCTAGTTCTTTGGCTCGGTACTCACTTTGCCGGCGCCTGCACCCTGCATTTGCATCGGGTTAGGTGCTTTTTTCAATTGCTGCTGCTTGTAGATCTGGAACCGGGTCGGTTGGGCGACACGTGGAAATGAGTTATTCTCCGTATCGATGTCCGCGATCTGTTGGTAAGGGTCCAGCGTCCATTGTACGACTTTCTTTTTGGTTGAAATCACCTTGTTGATCTGCTGGTCGTTGAAGCGCCAGATCTCGGCCGGGAACACTGCCACAGAATCGGTACCATCCTCAAAACCCATTTTCACGATCACCGGCATGGGTACGCCTCCCTTGTTTTTAATGGCCAAAGTATAAAAATTGGCATTGTCCTGGATCAGCTGGCGTTCGTTCTCCGTCAGGGTCGACAAGTACTGCTCATACTTCTGCTTGTCGGCTTCTGTTACCTTGAATGGGTCATAGCGATTGTAGAAGTCGGCCATGGTGGAGTCTTCGGCCACCACGGTTTTGCCTTTTGTTTTGGCGTCCTGAATCTTGCTCATCGTCAGCTTCTTGCGGGCGTCTTCTTTCCGCGCCAGTTCTTTTTCGATCGCCGGATTCTGGGTATCTATGCTGAACCAGTCGACGGTGACCAGGTCCTGGTCCACAGGCTCCGTGCCATAGAACCAGCCTTTCCAGAACCAGTCCAGATCCACACCCGAGGCATCTTCCATGGTACGGAAGAAGTCGGCCGGGGTAGGGCTTTTGAAGCGCCAGCGTGTTGCATATTCTTTGAATGCGTGGTCAAACAATTCGCGGCCCATGACGGTTTCACGAAGAATATTCAATGCGGTGGCCGGTTTGCCATATGCATTGGGGCCCAGTCCGATCACATTTTCAGCCGAAGCCATGATCGGGCTCAGAACGGATTTGTCCGAAGACATGTATTCCGTGATCTGATTCGGCTCGCCCCGGCGGGTCGGGAAGTTGTAGTCCCATTCCTTTTCGGCCAGGTATTGGCAGAATGTGTTAAGCCCCTCATCCATCCACGCCCACTGGCGCTCGTCGGAGTTTACGATCATCGGAAAGAAGTTGTGGCCTACCTCGTGGATGATCACGCCGATCATACCGTATTTCACAGCTTCGGTGTAAGTGCCGTCTTCCTCAGGTCGGCCGCCATTGAAGCTGATCATCGGGTATTCCATGCCACCGCCCGCTACCGAATGGCAAGATATGGCGACCGGGTATGGATATTCAAAAGTACGGGCACCGTAGGATTTCAGGGTATGTGCCACTGCTCTGGTCGAGTACTGTTCCCAAAGCGGGTTGCCTTCCTTGGGGTAAATCGACATACACCAGATCTTCCGTCCGCTTTTGTAAACATCGCTCTGCATGGCATCCCAGATGAACTTACGGCTGCTCGCAAATGCAAAGTCGCGCACATTGTCGGCCTTATAGATCCAGGTTTTTTTACCCGGGGTTTTATTCTCGCGTTTTTCAGCCTTTTCAGCCTCCGCCTGTGTTACGATCAACACCGGTGTTTTGGATGTTTCAGCTTGTTTGAGGCGCTGTTTCTGTGTAGCTGTCAGTACCTGTGCATAGTTTTGGCATTCTCCGCTGGCGGCTACCACGTGGTCGGCCGGGGCAGTAATGGCCACTTTGTAGTTGCCAAATATCAATGCAAATTCTCCCTGACCCAGGAACTGCTTATGGTTCCAGCCGTTGACATCGTCATAAGGTGCCATGCGCGGGAACCAGTGCGCGATGAAATAGTTGGCATTGCCATCTTTGGGGAAGAACTCATAGCCGCTGCGTCCGTAGTACTCGGTAATGTTATAGGTCCAGTCCACACCGAAAACAAAGCTTGTTCCAGGCTTCATCACCAGCGGAAGGTCAATGCGCATCATGGTTCCGTTGATTGTGTAAGGCAAGGTTTTGCCCGTCTTATCTTTTACCGCGGAGATTTTGTAGCCATATTCGATCTTGGGATCGAGTGAAGATCCCCGGCCGTTGTTCAATGCCTCCAGCTGGGCCGTACTCATTCCCTTTTCATTGACGGTGCCTGTTCGGGACATCGCTCCGATACCGTCTTTCTTGAACAGGTTCTGATCGAGTTGCAGCCATATATATTTGAGGTCGTCCGGGGAGTTGTTGAAGAATGTAATGGTTTCAGAACCGATGATGCGCCGGTTGTCGTCATCCAGTTCCACTTTAATGTCATAATCGGCACGCTGCTGCCAATATTCCCGTCCCGGTGCACCGGATGCCGCCCGGTAGCTGTTGGGTGTAGGCAACGCGGTTCCGAGTTGTTCGAAGCGGTCGTTGGCCTTATAATTGGGTGAAGTAGGTAGCTGCTGGGCCATCGAGTAGACGGATAGCAGCAGCATTAGTAACGGGAATAGCGTTTTTTTCATAATTGGTTGGTCATTAATTAGGTTCTTTTTAGTCTACCGGCATACCTGTCAATGTCCGGAAAAGCTCGTTCTGCAGCGTCAGGGATAAGGCCATTCCGAATATGATCCCCGACAATATGTGTATCCAGGTGATTTTCTGGACGCGTAGGAGTTCTGTGGCTACAAACGCAATGACTAAGATAATAAACACAATGATGAGTTGTCCTAATTCCAGCCCGACATTGAAACCCAATAGCGGGTTGAAAATCTCCGCCTCTTTGCCAAGCAATACCCGCAGGTAATTTGAAAAGCCCAATCCGTGAATCAGTCCGAAACACAATGCGAGGGAATATCTGAATGCCGGCCCTTCTTCCCTGGAAGCATAAGCGCCTTTCGGGAGTTTATGGAAGAAATTAAGAAAGGCGGTGATCATGATCGTGACGGGGATCAGCAACTCGATCCAATCGGGTTTGATACTGACATAGCCCAATGTAGCAAGGGCAAGCGTAACCGAGTGCCCGGCAGTGAATGCGGTTACCAGTACAACGACCTTTTTCCAATCAACCAGCGTATAAACAGTGCAAAGCGCCATGATAAACAAGATGTGATCATAGCCGTTGGAGTCTGTAATGTGACTGAAACCTAATTGGAGGTAAGCCTGGAACTCGGACATTAAACTGGGGTTGGGAAAGTGACGCCCGACAAAATTGATTGTCAAGACAAAAATAGGTAAACCCGAAGATATTTGTTTAGGGGCAGGAAACCAATAGCGTGGTTAAAAATGCAATGGTCGCTAATACGCAGAAAAGCCCGGAACGCGTAGATCCGGGCTTTGGAAATTCAATGGGCATATTTAGCCTACTCTACAATACCTTGTCCTTTGATCGTTTCCGCCTTATCCATATCATACACAAAGCCATTGATCACAGCGTATTTCACTTTACTAGCTTTTTTGAGAATAAAAGTGGCAGTACTACCCAGTCCGGGAGTACCTGCCGGTGTGGGCTGGCCGCTGCGTAGCACATGCAGGGGGGCTGTGGTGAAATACAGGCCCAGCGCGCGCGTGTTGGAGTCGGGCGCGAGCCTGACGTACGTGTAACCCTCTTTGAGCAGGCTCACTGCATTCAGTTTACTGATTTCACTGATATTCCGATACGTGGTGGGATATATCTTTCCTTTCTCGATGGTCAGCCCGGTAGCGTCGATTTCTTCGCTTCCGTACTGCGGATGCAGATCTCCGAAATCTTCTACCTTGCTGTAATAGAAAAATTTACTCGCATTGGAATAATTGACCTCATTGCGGTTGATGCCCAGGTCGGCAGTGAATGACTTACCTGATTGCTTCACCGTCGCATTGCGGACGACCAGGTCGTAAAGCCAGCGCCCGTTTTCAGGGATGTCATAATACGCTTCGCGATTCTCTTTCGTCAGCGAGTTGTCGGCGATCTTGTCCAAAGCGGAAAGGATCGCCATAAAATTAAGCTGCCGGATGTATTGTTTCTCCGGGTCGCCCACATAGCCTCCCGATTCGATGAGCACCAATGTGGTTCCCCATTTCTGGACATTATCTCCGAATCCGCGTGGCTCATGATCATCGGCATAGCGCGCTACCTGTCCGGGAATATACTTTTGCAGGATTTTATTCATGCCCACGATCAGCTGCATCGAGCGTTCTCTCACCGGGTTAATGGATAGCTCATAATCATAGGAAGTCGCCAGAAAGGAAACCGTGGCCGGCTTGGGACTGCGGCCTGCCGAATAGCGCGGACTCTGGTCGTGCAGGTTGAAGCCGTAGTCGGGTTTCAGACGATCCACGAGACCTTTCAGGATTTGGGCTTCCGGCGTCTGACGGGCTGCGGCGTCACGGTTCATATCGATACCCTGCATGGTCCTGCGCTGGTAGCGTTCCGCACCGTCGGGGTTGAGCATGGGTACGAAGTAGAGCGTCGTATTATCCAGGAGATTTTTCCTGAAACTATCGAAACCGTCGTTCTTGCCTTCCATGAAATTAAAGAGGTCGAAACTGGCCATGGTGGCGGTAGGCTCGTCGCCATGCATTTGCGTCCAAAGCAATACCTTCTTCTTGCCATTGCCTAGTTTGAGCATTTGTATGGGCCGCCCTTCGAACGACTCTCCGACCTTTTCGATCTGGTACAACGGGTTGGCTTGTCGCCTGGAAATCAGTGGAATGATATCCTTTTGTTTGAAGCGGCGCTGGGTGAGCGTCTTTTCACGGTAGTTTTCGTGTGCATTGAAAAGGCGGCGTGCAAGGTCTTCAGTCTGCGCCAGGGAATCAACGGTAATCAAGGTAAAGAGCAGGAAAACAAGTTGTGGAATGAAATGCTTTTGCATGGTACAAGGCCATTTGTCGACCGCAAGGTACGAAGATTTTTCTAAGCAAATTTTAATGTAATATTTACGTTCCAGGTATCCGGTTATTTTAAATTTTGATTACATTTGTGGTATGTTAACAGCTGAAACATATCATTTACATCATAGCCTATCGGCTTTCGGACGTCTAGGGTGATGTGTTTTTGCAAGTAGTGTTGTAATAAGGTTGAATACATAGTATCCCAGAAGCCCGATTGATAAGATCGGGCTTTTTTGTTGTCGATTTCCAAGCTTAGAATAGAATGAAAACCGTCATTATCAAGTACAACGCGGGCAATGTGCAATCGGTAATGTATGCGCTCGACCGCATTGGCGCAAGTTACCTTTACACCGACGACGAAGCGGAGATCCGGTCTGCCGACAAAGTGATATTCCCGGGCGTCGGAGAGGCCAGTACCACCATGAATTACCTCCGGAGCGTTGGGCTCGACAAAGTGATCCCTTCTCTGACGCAGCCCGTGTTCGGAACCTGCGTTGGCATGCAACTGATGTGCCGGTTTTCGGAGGAAAATAACACCGAATGCATGGGTATTTTTGACGTCGATGTCAAACGGTTCCAGGCAGCGCCCGGGTTGAAAGTACCTCACATGGGCTGGAACAACATATCGGGCTACAAGTCGCCTTTGACGGCAGGATTGCCCGACAATACGTATGTCTATTTTGTACACAGTTATGCGGCCCCATTGTGCGAGTACACCGTTGCCAGCTGTGATTACGCATCGCCGTTCAGCGCGATGTTACACAAGGATAACTTCTACGCAGCACAATTTCACTGCGAGATCAGCGGTAATGCCGGTCAGCAGATCCTTGAAAATTTTCTGAAAATCTGATTTAGCTTAGCCAACCGATGATCCAAATAATACCAGCCATAGACCTGATCGATGGGAAATGTGTTCGCCTCACGCAGGGAGATTATGGTCAAAAAAAGATTTACAATGAAAACCCGCTGGAAGTAGCGTTGGAGTTTGAGGACGCAGGGTTAAAACGCCTTCATCTGGTGGATCTTGACGGCGCAAAGGCCAAAAAAGTGGTCAACTGGAAGGTGCTCGAAAAGATTGCTGCCAGGACGACTTTGCATATTGACTTCGGTGGCGGTGTACAGTCCGACGATGACCTGCGGGTCGTATTCGAAAGCGGTGCAAAGCAGGTGACGGGCGGAAGCATTGCCGTGAAGCAGCCCGATCTGTTTGAAAACTGGCTTAGAACCTACGGAGGCGAAAAGATTATCCTTGGTGCCGACGCTAAAAAGGAGAAAATAGCGGTCAGCGGCTGGGAAGAGGGTACGGGAATTTGGGTTTACGATTTCGTGGAGGAATATGTGGAAAAGGGTGTGAAGTATACCATCAGCACCGATGTAGCGAAGGATGGACTGCTGCAAGGTCCTTCTTTTGATCTGTACAAAAACCTTCAGGAAAAATGTCCTGACCTGAATATCATCGCCAGCGGCGGAATCAGCGGCATCGAAGATGTCGAGAAACTGGCTGAAATGAACATTTATGGCGTAATTATTGGAAAGGCAATCTACGAGAACCGGATCGCGCTCCCCGATTTACAGCGTTTCTTCATTTGAAATATGCTTACAAAACGAATTATTCCCTGCCTGGATGTGAAGGACGGCAGGACGGTCAAAGGAATCAACTTTGTGAACCTCCGGGATGCTGGTGATGCGGTGGAACTCGGTGCATTGTATGCTGCTCAGGGAGCCGACGAGCTGGTTTATCTGGACATTACGGCGACTGTCGATGGCCGCTCGACATTTATTGACCTCGTCCGCAGAGTAGCACAGACGATCAATATCCCTTTTACCGTCGGCGGCGGCATTTCATCTGTTGCGGACGTATCCGCATTGCTGCATGCGGGAGCCGACAAGGTGTCGATCAATTCGGCTGCGGTACGTAATCCGGATCTGATCAACGAACTGTCCCTGGAATTCGGCAGCCAATGCATTGTGGTCGCGATCGATACGCGTTACATTGCAACGGACAACGGGCACGAGCATATCGTACACACGCACGGAGGCAGGAAGGCGACGGAAATACGGTCTATTCCCTGGGCCAGAGAGGTGGAGGAACGGGGAGCGGGCGAAATACTGCTTACTTCAATGGATACGGACGGCACGAAAAACGGCTTTGCGCTGGAACTGACGGCCACGATATCAGGCAATGCCAATATTCCGGTGATCGCCTCGGGCGGTGCCGGTAACATGGAACACTTTTATGATGTGTTCACGACAGGTAAGGCAGATGCCGGTCTTGCCGCCAGTATTTTCCATTTCAGGGAGATTGATATTCCGGATTTGAAGGATTATTTAAAAAATAAGGACCTGCCCATCCGTGTGACCCGGTAATGGCGCGTTTTCATAAAGTATAATGCGGTTCATCGGTATTTGATGTAACTGCGGCATGATTAATTGACCAATTTAAGATGAGCGAAACCTTTTCAACCATTGATTTTGATAAGTCGGCTGACGGGCTTGTACCGGCCGTGATCCAGGACGTAAAGACCGGTAAAGTGCTGATGCTGGGATATATGAATGCCGAAGCCCTGCTGAAAACACGCAAGGAAGGTACCGTGACATTTTTCAGCAGGAGCAAGCAACGCCTCTGGACGAAAGGCGAAACATCCGGTAATTTCTTGTTTGTGAATGAAATTGCTGCCGATTGCGATGGTGATACGCTGCTGATCAAGGCAACGCCGGCCGGGCCGGTTTGCCACACCGGAGCGGATACTTGCTTTGGGGAAAAAAATAGCCAGCCCGAGATCGTCGAAACACGGCAGGGGGAAGCGTCATTTCTCAATTACCTTCAGAAGGAAGTAATCCGCGAACGAAAACTGAATCCTACCGATGCTTCTTACACAAGCAGCCTTTTCAGGAAGGGGATCAACAAAATTGCACAGAAAGTAGGAGAAGAGGCGGTTGAGGTAGTGATCGAATCGAAGGACAGTGACGATCATCTTTTCAAGAGTGAAGTCTCCGATCTGCTGTTTCACCTGCTGGTTTTGCTGGAACAAAAAAACATTGACTTAGATGAGGTAATTGACGTACTTCGTAGCCGTCACCAATAAAAACCAGATCAGTATGAAATTACTCCTACGCCTTGTAATCAGTACTTTGGCGATACTTGTCGCGGCCAATGTGGTTCCGGGGGTTTTCGTTGCCAGCACCACCACTGCCATTATCGTCGCAATAGTGCTGGGTATTCTGAACACCTTTCTGAAACCCGTTCTGCAGATACTCGCACTCCCGATCACCATCCTGACGCTGGGTTTATTCTATTTTGTAGTCAACGTATTCATCATTTACCTGGCCACTTTCCTCGTGGACGGCTTTGCGGTAAGTGGATTTATTTCCGCATTGCTGTTTGGTCTGGTTGTTTCCATTGTCTCGGCAATCCTTGGTATGTTTTTGGATTAATGTGAAGAAAAGTCTGGTGATCAGATTTATGATAGTTCACATGATTTGAAATTTACAGCCTATGCTAAGTCAACTGGAAGAAATCAAAGACACCCTTTTCAAGTATTTCGAAACCCGGATCGACCTGTTCAAGATCGAAACTCGTGAGAAGATCGAACGGGCCGTCGTAATGGGGTTTTATGCAGCCATTTTGCTGTGTCTGGGGCTGACGATCCTGATTCTGCTCGTTATATTGCTCGGTACATTCCTGAATAAGTGGCTGCAAAGTGACTATTTGGGCTTCGTCATATTGCTTGGCGTATTCATTCTGAAACTTGCGGTAGCCATTATCTGGAGGGAAACCTGGGTGAAACTGATTCACAGGATCATCATTCGTTTCGTCAAGGATAAAGGGGAGTAGTGCTTTTTGGTAGCTTTAATTGGGGATAAATTTCTTCGAATTGCTATTTTTGGATTCCTTTTGAAAATTTCTCAGGTCACTATTTAAACAGCTATGAAATGAGTTCTTCAACAGATTCTTCCGTAAAAATCACCAAGCCGTTCTCATCGGACACGGACAAGGACAAAGAAGGTTTGTTGCAAGACGCAGATCTTTACCGTGATAAGCTGGAAGTCCAATGGAACGGCCTTAAACAGGAAGCCACAGAATATGGCAAACAGGCATTGGTGATTGGCGGCGTTTTAGCAACGACTTTTGTGGTCATGAATGCGCTTTTGCCCAAGGATAAGAAAAAAAAGGAAGTTTATGTCAAACCTGTTGAGCCTGAGAAAATAAAGGTCTCTAAAATTAAAACCCAGTCTGCGGTGGGACAAGCCGTTCAAAGTTTAGCCTGGACATTGGCTGTGGGATGGGCGCGCCAGAAGCTGAAACATTTTATTGAAGACGAACGAAAAACCGAATGAAAGCAGCGAAACATCAAGTCGCAGACCTCCTTTCCCAACGAAAAGAAGAAAAAAGGAAATCGTTTGCTGTTCTTCTGGATCCGGATAAAATTGACCTTTCCACTTTTCCGGCATTCCTCGAATACGCGGCAGGGCACGGTGTAGATTTCTTTTTTGTAGGAGGGAGCCTGATCACTAATTATGCGATCGACAAGCTTATTGCTGCAATTCATGAGTATACCGATATTCCCGCCATACTTTTTCCGGGGAGCAGCCTGCATATCGAGCCAACTGCTGATGCAATTCTGTTCCTGTCACTGATATCCGGACGTAATCCCGAATTGCTGATCGGGCAACACGTTATTGCTGCGCCTCTGCTGAAAAGAAGCGGGATCGAAGTACTTCCGACGGGCTATCTCCTCATCGAAAGCGGCAAGCTGACCACCGTTTCCTACATTAGTAATACCACGCCATTGCCCCGCGACAAGCCGGGTATCGTCGCGTGTACTGCGCTGGCGGGAGAGTACCTGGGATTGAGAAATATATTTCTCGATGCGGGAAGCGGAGCACAGTTCCCGGTGACCGGAGAAACGATCGCGGCTGTGCGTGCCGCGGTGGATACGCCGATCATCGTAGGAGGCGGAATAGATTCCTACGAAAAAGCCGATAATGCATTGAATGCTGGTGCCGATGTGATAGTGGTGGGGAATGGGATAGAGGCAAATCAGGAGCTGTTGCCGGAAATTGCGGCATGTGTGAAGGCCTATAACAGGAAATTAGAAAGTGTTTAGGGGTAATGGCAGAATTAATAGGACAAAATAAAGCGATTTGAGAATTTTCTAAGGAAATTTTAAGTTCTTGGAAAAATACAAACTCAAAATTTAGGAATATTCAATTCGATCCTGTTACCTTTGCATCGAACCTTAATTACACCCAAGAAATGAAAAAATTCTTTGCATTTGCGTTTGTTGCCGGGATGGTAGCTTTCGCTGCTTGTACTAGCAAACCAGCTGACGAATCTGCTGACACTACTGCTGTAACTGTAGAAACTCCTGTTGATACTGCTGTTGTTGCTGCTGATACTGCTGCTGCTGATACTGCTGCTGCTGACACTACTAAGAAGTAATCAGACGTACAAGTCGAAAATTCTGAAAAGCCCTATGAAAGTAGGGCTTTTCTTTTTTTATTCGGGTATGAAAAACGTGTCTTTGAGGTCGTATGTTCCCGCGGCGGCCAGTGACTATTGTGAGGATTTGTTTCGTGCCCACCGGTTTAACTTTTTCCTTTCGCGCCCACGCCGCACCAGGCTAGGAGATTTCACGGTTAAGCCAGGAGCCATTCCCCGCATCACCGTTAATGCCAATCTGAATTCCTACGGTTTTCTCATTACTTATCTGCACGAAGTGGCCCACTGCATTGTGCATTATAAATATAAAGGAAGGGGCCGCAAACGCGTAGCACCGCACGGGCCTGAATGGAAGCACGAATTCCGGCAGTTGCTCCTGCCCGTCATGAATGAAAAAATCTTCCCCGAAGACATTCTCATCCCCTTACTTCGTTATTCTGAAAACCCTGCCGCCTCCACGGGCGGTGACCAGAGGCTGTTCAATGCACTCCGCAAGTATGATGACCAGGATTTAAGCGCTGGCAAAGTATGTCTTGTTCAGCTCGATGAAGGGTCCAGCTTCCTATTTCAGGACAGGATATTTACCCGCGGATCTCTGAGAAGAAGTCGCGTATTATGCACGGATAATGCCTCGCAGCGTCTCTACACCATTCCCGCTCATGCACTGGTTGAAGCATGTTGATGTCCGCAGAATCGCAGGCCGTGCGGTGCTATGCTGCCTGGGTTTACTGATGTCATTTCAGGTTCGGGCACAAAAGCCGGTGCTCGCAGACGGGCCATGGTTTAAGCTGGCGGTTACCGAATCCGGTGTTTACAGGATCAATGCGGAAATGGTTAGCCGAATGGGAATCGATGCTTCCACACTCCGGCCTGAGAGTATCAGGGTTTACGGAAATGGGGGCGCAATGCTGCCTCAATCGAACCAATCGGGGTATCAGAATGCGCTTACCGAGAATGCCATTTGGGTGACGGGCCAGGAGGACGGGAAATTCGATAAAGGCGACGCCGTTTATTTTTATGCGGAAGGCCCCCATATTATCCAGTATGATCCTGTAAAAGCCGAGTTACAGCATCAGATCAATTACTATTCCGATACCACCTACTATTTTCTCACGTTCGGAAACGTGAACGGAATGAGGATCGCATCGGCGGGTGAGGTCCCTGCTGCAAGCCAGAAGGTAATAAGCCATTTCGATGACTATTGGTATCATGAAACCGAATCCTACAACGTACTGAAATCAGGCCGGGATTGGTGGGGTGAATACCTGGGAAATGCGTCGGGGTTCAGCCTCGAAGTAAATATTCCCGGCATTGTTCCGGCCTCCGAGTTTAAAATGCGGGTGTCGGCAATCGGAGCCGCACAGGTGCCGACGCGCTTTTCATGGCAGGTAAACGGGAATGCGGCAGGCGAGACGTCTGTTGGGACCGTTAGTGCCGGCACGTACGATGTGAAGGCATTAAAATCTGAGACCAGTTATGTTATCAAGAATGCGGTACCCACCTCCGGCATTTTTCAATTGGGGGTCAGCTATAATAAAAACGGGCAAAGCTCGGCGGAAGCTTACCTGAATTACCTTGCCTTGCAAACCAAACGTCAGCTGCGGGTGTACGATGATCAACAGACATATTATTTCTTACCCGAGGTTTTCGACACAATAACCTATCAGTTTACAGGGTCTTCCGAAGGGGTCATTCTCTGGAATATTACAAATCCCCGAACCCCGTCGTCGATTTTACGAAAGAACGCCGGAGGCGCATTTGAATGGTCGGGGAGAGAAGGAAAGACTCTGAGAAAATATATTAGTTTTAAGCCCGAGGAGGCGCCTTCGCCTGCCACCTGGTATCCCGTAGCTAACCAGAGTATCGGAAATGCGTCGGCTCCCGACCTTTTGATCGTTACCGCTCCGGCCTGGCAGCGTGAGGCCAACAGGCTGGCCGCGTTCAGGAATACGCATGACGGCATGGATGTGCTGGTAGTCACGACCGACCAGATTTATAATGAATACGCTTCGGGCCGACCGGACCCGACCGCGATCCGCGATTTTACACGTCAGCTTTTTTTGAAATCCCCCGGGAAACTCAAGTACCTGCTACTTTTCGGAGATGCCACTTATGACTACCGGAATTTGCGCGCAAATCAATCCGTATCACAAAGAGCTGCCTGGGTGCCGGTGTATGAGAGCCGGGAGTCGCTGAATCCGGTTTATACCTACTCATCGGATGACTATTATGGGTTTATGAATGCGGATGAGGGCCTTTGGAACGAAACAACGGCAGGCGACCACACCGTTGATATCGGGATAGGACGGCTGCCTGTAAAAAGCATGGAGGAAGCCCGGGTCGTAGTGGATAAACTGATACGGTATGAATCCGGTAACACGCTCGGAGCGTGGAAAAATGGCGTGACGTTCGTGGCCGACGACGGGGACGGAAACATTCACCAACGTCATGCGGACCAGTTGAGTAAGCTTATTCAGGGACGTATGTTCTCAAAGCGGGTATTTATCGATGAAGTTGTTCAAACTACGACCGACCAGGGACAGAAGGCACCGGATATCAATCGGGCGATCCGCAGCGCGATCGATAATGGAACCCTGATCCTGAACTATACGGGACACGGCGGCGTGACGGGCTGGGCGGAAGAGCAGGTGCTTACGCTTTCGGATATGCTTTCGGCACGCGGAATGGATAATTTGCCTTTGTTGCTGACTGCGACCTGTGATTTCGGTCGTTATGATGATCCTGGTACTGTGTCAGGTGCCGAACTGATGGTGCTGAGTCCGAAGGGAGCTGCAATTGGGGCTATCAGCACAACGCGGCCTGTTTATTCCAGCACCAACTTCGCGTTAAATAAGGCGTTTTATGAGGCGTTGCTCAATGCGGACCCCCGCGAACGTTTGGGAGATTTGTTCAGGCAAACAAAAAACAATGCATTAAGCGGTAGCCTCAACCGGAACTTTACATTGTTAGCCGATCCCTCGATGATGCTATCGCCTGGTCAAAAAAGCATACGCTGGGCCGTGCAGCCGGATACATTGAAGGCATTGAAAAAAGTCAGGTTGACCGGGGAGATTTTTGATCCGGTGAATGGGAAAACAGATGGTCAATTTGGTGGAACGGCCAGGATAATCGTCTATGATAAGCAAATCGAGTTCAGAACGCTGGGCAACGAAGGAAGTGCGGAGACTTATTCCGAGTTTAGGAGTAAGTTGTTCGACGGTACGGTGTCAGTCAGTGCCGGGCGGTTTGATCTAACCTTGTTAGCTCCGAAAGATATTGATTACAGAATGGGTGCGGGGCGCGTGAGCGTTTATGCAGTGAGGTCAGACAGCACGGCAGATGCTTCCGGGCAATTATCTGTGATGGTGGGAGGCAGTGCAGCCCCCGGGACCGATACGACACCGCCGGAGCTGACAGGCTATCTGAATACACCGTCATTCCGGGATGGAGACACGGTTGAGCCGTCCTCGAAGCTCATCCTTCGTGTGCGGGATGAAAACGGGATCAGTATTTCGCGGGCGGGAATCGGGCATGACATTACCATGACCCTCAATGACACGCTCACCGTAGTATTGAACGACTTTTACACGGCCGAGCTCGATAGTTATTCCGCAGGGACGGTTATGTATCCACTGGAGAATCTTGCTCCCGGTAAATATATAGTCCGCTTAAAAGTGTGGGATACATATACTAACTTTTCTGAAATAGCGTTCGGGTTTCTAGTAGGCCCGGTAAAGGGAATCCAACTCAACACCCTTAACGTTTACCCAAACCCATTTCATGAGGACCTGAGTATTGAACTCAGCCACAACAGAGTAAATGAGGACGTCGAATTAATTTTTAATATATTGCTTGCTAATGGGCAGCGTTTGGGCACTTTCAAAAAACAATATTATAACAGCGAACCGGTTATTCGGGAGACTTTGGATACACAAAACTGGAGAAACAGGATTCCCGCTTATGAATCGCTTATATATCTGTTGCAGATCAGATCGTTAAAAGACAATTCCGAGGCTCGCAAAGCCGGTAAACTGGTGCGATCTCCTTAGGATAATAAAACTTATCAAATTTTTAGTAATAACTATCTTTCATTGTATTTTTGACCCTTTAAAGAAGCTGATACAAGGCACTTCCTATCGCAAATCCAATTTCTATGAAACTTTTTTTTGTTACATTATCCTCACTATTCACTTTAACATCCAGTACGCTTTTCGCCCAGTTGGATTCTACCAGAAGGATACCAGCATCACCACTTTCCTTTTTAACATTTGCCCCGGATGCCAGAAGTGCTGCGATGGGAGAAGCGGGAGTGGCGTTGAGCCCGGATGCCAATTCGAGTTACTGGAATGCCGCAAAGCTTCCCTATAATACAAAGGATTTTGGAGTTTCTGCTTCTTACACGCCATGGTTACGCTATCTGGTGGACGACATGTGGCTCGGATATCTGACTGCATATAAAAAATTGGGTGACAGACAGGCGGTGGCGCTTTCCTTCAACTATTTCAACAACGGTGAGCTGGATTTGCGTAATGCAACCGGCGATAATGTAGGTTATTTTAATTCAAGGGAGTTTGCTGTAAACGGAACGTATTCGCGTCAGCTTGGTAAAAACTTCTCTATGGGTTTGACCTTGAAATACATCTCTTCCAACCTTGCGGGAAGTGCGGTGATCAATGGTGTTTCATTGAGCCCGGCGCGTGTTGCAGCAGGTGATATCAGTGCTTACTACAAGAAAGAATTCAAAAACGAAGATACCGGCAGCGAATTGGTATGGTCGTTGGGCGCTGTGTTGTCCAACCTGGGTGGTAAAATTAACTACGGCTCCGGCTCCGATACTGAAAACTTTATTCCTACCAACCTGAAAATAGGTACCGGGTTGTCCTATACCGGTGACGGAAGAAACCGTTTCAACTTTATCCTCGATGTTAGCAAACTAATGGTGCCTACTCCCGATGGTAAAACAGATATCAACACCAAACCATTGTTGAATGGTGTATTCGGTTCATTCTCCGATGCTCCCGATGGATTTAAAGAAGAAATTCAGGAAGTCGCTATCGCAACCGGTCTGGAATACTGGTACAACAATATCTTCGCTTTGAGAGCGGGCTATTTTGGAGAAAATAAAAACAAAGGCGATCGCCGCTTCTTCACTGCCGGAGCAGGCCTTCGTTTTGCTGATAAGTATGCTGTGGATTTTGCATATATGTTCCCTACCACACAAGGAAGTCCGCTCGCGCAGACATTGCGGATCACTTTATCACTCGCATTGAACAAAGCAGAGAAACTGGACGTAAGCGACAGCGAAAACTAAGCGAGATCAGAAAATTTAATTTGTCGAAACGAATGGCGTTATTGCAACGTCATTCGTTTTTTTATACTCACCGTCACAAATGTTACTGGACCGTACGATTGCCCCCGATTTCAAGATTATCCAAACCATCAACCTGCCGGAACCCAGGACCTACACGCTAGATAATGGTATTGCCCTGCATGTGATCAACATCGGTGAGCAACCGGTGGTGCGGCTGGAATGTATTTTTGAAGCGGGAAACTGGTATGAGAGCCGGATTGCAGCTTCTTACTTCGCAATCAAGATGCTGCCGGAGGGAGTAAGTGGGATGACGTCCCAGGAGATCAGTGAGGCGTTTGACCAGGTAGGTGCATTTATCGAGATGACCCATACATCCGATCGCGCCGGGATTGTGGTCTACTGTTTGTCCCGTGTTCTGCCGGATGTATTGCCGCTGGTTGAGAAGTTGATCAGTAGCGCTACCTTTCCCGACAAGGAATTCCAGGAGCTGAGGAATATCACTCTTCAGAATCTCAAAGTCAATAAGGAAAAGAATGCGTATCTGGCCACAGTTGAGTTCAGGGCAAAGCTTTTCGGGACTGATCACCCGTATGGTCAAAGCCAGAGCGAAGACGGAATCGCCGGCCTGGAAGTAGACGCGGTCCTCGACCATTACAACCGGTTTATCCGAAATGGGAAGTATACTGTCGTGCTGGCCGGACAGGTATCGGAAGAGGATGTGGCGCACGTCAATCGGGCATTAGGACAAAGCTCCGTAAATGCAGACATAGCGAAGGTCACCTTTACCCCCTCAGAAGTTTATCAGGGTGCCGAATTGCTGGTCGAAAGGCCCGAGAGTGTACAGTCTTCAATCAGAATGGGGCGGATATTGTTTAACCGCCATCATGCCGATTATTTTAAGATGCTGGTTACTAATGAGATATTGGGAGGGTATTTTGGTTCACGGCTGATGAAGAATATCCGGGAGGAAAAAGGACTTACCTACGGGATTTCGTCCCATTTGGTGACTTTGCGAAATGAGGGGTATCTGATGATCGGGACGGATGTGAAGAAAGAATTCACCCAACAGACGATAGACGAAATCAACAAGGAAATACATCGCCTGCAAACCGAGCTCGTCGGTGCGGAAGAACTGCAAACGGTAAAGAGCTTTATGGCTGGGGAATTTGCCGGGTCCCTGAACACGGCATTTGAAGTAGCAGACCGTCGCAAAGTCCTTTTGCTGGACGATCTGCCGGCTAATTTCTTCAATCAATATATTGCCCGCATTCACGCTACTACGGCCGAAGATGTGATGGCTATGGCCAATACTTACCTGAGGCATGAAGATATGACCACCGTGATTGCGGGAGGCAGGTAATCATAATTTGGCCTTGTCCAGCGCATCCTTGTAGGTTTTTAAACAACGCTCCCGGGCCATCTTGTGGTCGACCATCGGTTCGGGGTAGTCGGATGTGCCAAATTCAGGAACCCATTTTTTGATATATTCTCCTTTCGGGTCAAATTTCTCGGCCTGTGATGCCGGATTGAATATGCGAAAATAGGGTGCCGCGTCGGTGCCCGACCCAGCGGCCCATTGCCAGCCACCGTTGTTGGCTGCGAGGTCATAATCCAGCAATTTTTCCGCAAAATAAGCTTCTCCCCACCGCCAGTCAATCAGCAGGTGCTTGGAGAGAAAACTCGCAGTGACCATGCGGACACGGTTATGCATAAAACCGATCGCATTGAGCTGCCGCATGCCGGCATCTACCAGCGGATAACCCGTTTTTCCTTCGCACCATTTTTCGAAATCGGCCTTGTCGTACCTCCATTGAATGTAATCGTACGCCTTGCGGAAGGCTTCGCCCTTGCCTACCTGCGGGAAGTTGAAAAGTATTTGTTGGTAAAAGTCCCGCCAGATCAGCTCGTTCAGAAATGTATTGCTATACTCCGCGGCCTGGCGCGCAAGCTTTCTTATGCTTATTGTGCCAAAACGAAGGTGCACACCTATTCGACTAGTGCCTTCTGCTGCCGGGAAATCGCGTTCCTTATCGTAATTTTCGAGTAATTCCGAGGTCACGCGATCGGGTGGGAAATTGTATTGTACATGTTCAAAGCCCATTTCTTCCAAGGCAGGAATCTCTCCCCCTTTCCATTGATGAAACTTGCCGAAGTATTTTTTAGTAGGGTACGACGACAGGTAGAAGTCGTTGCATTTTTCTTTCCACGCGCGGCTGTAAGGCGTAAAAACGGTGTAGGGAGACCCCTGCGCTGTCAGGATTTCCTGTTTTTCAAAAATGACCTGGTCTTTGCAGGTTTTAAAGAGAATACCTTTCTTTTTCAGGATTTGATAAACCTCTTTTTCCCGGAGCGTTGCGTAAGGTTCGTAGTCGGTGTTGGTATAAACTTCTGCGATATCATATTCTTCAACCAACTGTTCCCACACTTTCACCGGAAATCCATATTCTACCCGAATATCTCCACCATAACTGTGCAGTTCCTCCCGGATCTGTCGTACTGCCTGATCAATGAATTCAAGCCTTGCGTCCTTCTTGTCTTCCAGATCGTCGAGGATATTACGGTCGAAAATAAAAAGAGGGACGACCGGGTATCCTGACCGCAAGGCGTAATAAAGTCCTGCATTGTCGTGTAACCTCAGGTCCCGCCGGAACCAGAACAGTGTAATCTTTTCCTTCGTTTTCAAACTCATGTGATTGGAGTGACCCTGATGAAGTAATGGACAGATGTGAATTAATTACGAAATAAGGCCTTTTTTAGATTTTGTCATGATCTGAAATCAGCAGCCGGATTCGGTTTAATGCGGCGCAATGGAGCGACTATGGATATCGAAATAGTATATTTACCGTCTGAGCGGCGCAGTGGTCATATCATGCGGCGTCCGCACCATTCAATCTTAACTTAATCTGAATTCATGAAATTTAAACTCACAATCCTTTTCAGCCTCGTCTGCCTTGCGGTTTTCGGACAAAAGAATGCCGATAAGCAGGAATGGAAGCAATTGTTCAATGGAAAGAACCTGGATGGATGGGACATCAAAATCCGCGGCTATGACCTGAACGACAACTATAAAAATACGTTCCGGGTAGAAGACGGTAAAATGGTGGTCCGTTACGATCAATATGATGATTTTGCGCAGAAGTATGGGCATATTTTCTACAAAGGTGACTTCTCCTATTACCGCATTGCCGTAGAGTATCGCTTTGTAGGGGAACAGGCACCCAAAGGGGAGGGCTGGGCCTGGCGTAACAGCGGAGTGATGGTGCACGGGCAACCTGCCGTGACGATGGGGAAAAATCAGGATTTCCCGGCTTCAATCGAGGTGCAGTTGCTCGGCGGAAACGACAAGGTTCGGACGACCTGCAACCTTTGTACACCGGGAACCAATGTGGTCATGGATGGTAAGCTGATTACCCAGCACTGCGTGAATTCAAAATCCAAAACCTATAATGGCGACCAATGGGTGAGGGCGGAAGTACTGGTGCTTGGCGATTCGCTGATCCAGCATTTTGCGAACGGTGAAATGGTGTTGGAATACAACAAACCTCAGTTGGGAGGTGGTAATGTAAGCGGAAACGATCCGTCACTGATGATCGCCGGTAAGCTGCTCGATCACGGCTCGATCTCGTTGCAAAGCGAGAGCCACCCGGTCGAGTTCAGAAAAGTGGAAATTCTGGATTTGAAAGGCTGTATGGACCCGAAGGCTACGAACTATAAGTCGTATTATGTGAAGGCGGATAACAGCTTGTGTAGTTATAAGAAGAAATAACCCTCAAAACGAAGAATGTCAGTCAGAGCGGAGTCGCTAATGTCGCCCTGAGCGGAGTCGAAGGGCCATGCACGATGTTCGCGGTATGGACTGTCTTCGACCGCCGGGCGGCCCCGTCCGCTCAGACTGACATTCAGATACTCTGACTGACATGCGTATATTACAACCTTACAATCTCCGCACCGATCGCGTTCAGGCGTGTATCGATGTTCTGGTAACCGCGGTCGATCTGCTCGATATTGTCGATGATACTTACTCCTTTTGCGGACATGGCTGCGATCAGCAAGGCAACCCCTGCCCGGATATCGGGTGACGTCATGCGAATGCCCCGTAGCTGTGTTTCACGGTTGTGACCGATTACGGTTGCGCGGTGCGGGTCACAGAGAATGATCTGCGCGCCCATTTCAATCAGTTTATCTACAAAAAACAACCGGCTCTCGAACATTTTCTGATGGATCAGCACCGTTCCCTGCGCCTGGGTAGCAGTCACGAGCACGATACTCAGCAAGTCGGGCGTAAATCCTGGCCATGGTGCGTCAGCTACCGATAACGTCGAGCCATCCAGATAATTTTCGATGCGGTAGCGTTCCTGAGCCGGGATGAAAATGTCGTCTCCACGGAACTCCATCTGGATCCCCAACCTTTGGAAAACATCAGGAATAATGCCCAGCTCCGGAATACGGCAGTCTTTGATCGTAATTTCAGATTTGGTCATGGCTGCCAGGCCTATAAAGCTTCCGATCTCGATCATGTCAGGCAGCATGGTGTGCTCAGTGCCGTTCAGTTCAGATACCCCTTCTACCACCAATAAATTGGAGGCGATTCCTGAAATCTTAGCACCCATACGGTTCAACATCTTACAAAGCTGTTGCAAATAGGGCTCGCAAGCGGCATTATAAATCGTCGTGGTGCCTTCCGCCATCACCGCAGCCATCAACACGTTAGCTGTTCCGGTAACGGACGCCTCGTCGAGGAGCATGTAAGTTCCTTTGAGATTGGCAGCATCCACTTTGTAAAATCCGCCATCCTCTTCATCATAACTGAATGTGGCTCCGAGTTTTTCAAATCCCAGAAAGTGAGTGTCCAATCTTCTCCTGCCGATCTTGTCGCCTCCGGGACGTGGGATTCTGCCTTTACGGAAACGTGCCAGCATAGGTCCGAGCAGCATTACGGAACCGCGCAAAGCCGCAGCCTTTTGACGGAAAGACTCCGATTCCAGATAGTCAAGATTGATTTCACTGGCCTCGAAACGGATAGAAGTATCGCTCAGGCGCGTCCGGCGTACACCCAGGTCCCCCAGAAGGTTGATCAGCTGGTTTACATCACGGATATTGGGAATGTTATGGATAGTGACCGGCTCTTTGGTTAGCAACACAGCACAAATGATCTGTAGTGCTTCGTTTTTGGCGCCTTGCGGTACGATTTCACCCTTGAGACGCCTATCCCCGGTTATTTTGAATGATGCCATAGAAGATTTTGGGCAGTTGAGACTGTATAAAATGAAACCTGGATGTTACATTCCAGGTTTTTTGCGGTTGTTATTGCGATTGTTGTTGTTCCCGTTATTCCGGCCGGAGAATTTGTTGGGCCTGTTACGGTTTTGATTACCCTGGTTATTCCCGCCCTGCCTGTCGGAGTTGTGGCTGGATTGCGGTTTGAAGCTTCCGCCGGTGTGGCTGGTGTGGTTGATCCGGTTGCGCTCCTGGTTATTGTTCCGGTCTTTGGGAGCAGCTTCTACCGGGCCGTTTTTCCGGATGTAATCGATTTCTTCTGTCAGGCGGCCCTTACTCAGTTGTTCCAGCTGAACCAGCAAGACGTTGTCTTCGGGATTATCCTTGTTCCATGCATTGAAAAACGAGCGCATTAAGCGGAATATGTAGGAAACGAATGCGATGCGATCTTCCTCGTTCTCCGTTTGTACAGCCTTTTCCAGCAACAGTTCAATGTTACGTCCGTAATGGCGGAATGTGAGGTTTTGCTGATTATATCCCACCCGAAGCGGTTTTTTCCCGAGTGCTTCTTTGGAAGGAGGAGGAAACGGACTATCAACGTCCAGCTCGAAGCCGGAAATAATGTACAGATCGTCCCACAGTTTATTGGTGTAATCCTGGTTATCCCTCATATTAGGGTGGATCTGTCGCATCAGCTCGACCAGAATGTGTGCGTAAAGGTTGCGTTTTGCCTTGTCCTCCATCTTGACAATGTGGTCGGCAAGCTTTTGTACGTTACTACCGTATTCTTTCAATGGGATATCTTTTATATAATGGACAAAAATAATAAGTTTTTGTGGAAACAAAATGAGGAATAATGCTAAAACAGGCATCCTGTCGACCCGGCAGCGATTTGGGGTTTACCTAATGAACGTAATGCAGATGTCCCTGCGCGCCTTCGGGAATATCGGGTAACATCGTTCCTGCGCTTTGATCGGGTGAGATCTTGTAGTGGTACGACCCTGCGGGCAATGCTCCGGGCGTCCAGATCCATTCATTCAGACCAATATGAGGTGTCAACAGTTTTTGGAAGACCATTGTTCCTGACGAGTTTGTAACCGAAAGGATGAAATTTTGCCGGACGGGCCCTTGCAGGTCCAGCGAAAAGCGGAACCAATCACCAGAGGGATTCGGAGATACCGAGACAGAAACGATCCCGGGCTGAACGTTGACCGTGAAATCGATCTGGTAAGGACTAGCGAGATTACTGGCCAGGTCACGGCATTGCACGGTTAGTGTGTATGGCCCTGGTGTCAGTGGAAATGGCAGCATCAATTCCATTTGATAAGATTGCTCTTCCGTTTTTTGCCCTTTCAAATTTTTTAATCCAATCCGTTTGTCGGTACAACCCTCGCATTGTTGCCGGAGCCATATGGCCACTACCGTCGTATCATTTGGTAGCGTGGGCAAGCTATCGTCGAACATTTGTAAGTTGATAATCGGGTATTCAGAGACAACTTCGCCCCGCCTGAGCTGCCTTCCATCGACGGTAACGATCAGGGCCGGGGCGATATAATCTGTATCCGGGCTTTGGAGTATGTCAGCAGGTTTAATGGTCAGTGTATTATTCTCTTCGTTCTCTTCTGTCAGTTCCTGCTCAGGATCCAGTTGGAAGCGCCATTGCTCCTGTTTTGGATCTCCAATGTTACCTGGAATACTGAAAAATATGGTGTCCGCTATGGCTGCTGCCGGCCTGATCCTGTCCGGATAATGCGTTGTCACACCATCCAAAATTCTCGTAAACATGATTCTTAATGTTTCCAGCCTGTACCTTCCGTTATTCTTAACGACAAGACCGATCCGGAGGCTGTCGGCTTGTACACCCGGTTTGCGCGGTTCGGGAGAGACTATCACGGACCTGTCGTCAATGGCGTAATCGGGGAGCCTGGCGGGAAAAATACGGATGGCCGGGTCTCCGTGCAAAGTCATCTGCTGCACGGTAATGCTATCCAGGATCGTCGGTTCGCGGAGCATATTCCTCCGTATCGCCTCACGCTGAATGGTACCAAAAGGCTCACTCGTGAATGCCGGATCCGCAAGTACTTCATAAAAAATGTCAGTGTAGCGTTTCAGGGAAGTCGAAGACCCGTTGAACGTGTGCGCCAGGAACAGCACCGCGCCATTCCCGGGATTGAAGATCCAGTCGCTGCTCAGTGTTTTACGTGAATAAAAAATGCTGCCTGACGCGCAGCCGTTGATCAGAATTGCCGGCAAACGCGGGGCGTTCATATAGTTCCGCAAAGGATCGCTGGCAAAGCCGATATCGACGTCGGTGACGTCAGGGGCTGAATGCCCGAACACGGTAACCAGTGCTACTCCCTGATTGATCAGCCGGTCGATCGGAACTGTTTCGACGGCGTTGTCGGTCAGTTTTGAGCGTGTAATAATTTGAGCGGCAACTGCGGAACCATCGAGTTTTTTTGCGAAGGATTTCATGTAGCCTCGGAACGCATTCAGTTCATCCTTGGACCTGCCGCCGCTCAGGTGTAACAGCTGTTTTCGCCAGGAGGCTGAGGGAGGTTCCGCTTCCATTGCTTTTACTTTTTCCAAATAATCGAATAAATGTTTCGATGTGGGCGCATTGATCCGGCCTATCGGTACAATGGGGTAAAAGTCAGCTGGAAAATCCTGAGTTGCCAGCGCCACATCGGAACCTGGCCAGCCCGCGTTCGGTACCATATCCGTTTGCCAGGAGTTCGCCATTTTCCGGGCCTTTTGCGGATCGATGGATTGCCCGGCCAGCAGCACAAATTTCAGATTGGCTTTTTCATGCACCCAGCGGATCGCGTTGCGGATGCCCTGCGGCCCGGGCTGTCCGCCGTTGAACTGGTCGAAAAGCTCGTGGCAATTTATTACCGCCGGTTTGAAATAACCACCTGCCTTCGAAGAGCGGTATCGGGCATATGCGTCAACCGGGTCCTGCCCGTTTACAGGCGTGCGCATCAGCGGATGCGTGATAATCAGATAGTCCGTATCGGAAGCAATGCGCGAAAACCGGACGAGCCTGGGTGTCGGTATTTTGAATGTTTCTCGCACACCCACAATTTTTCTGGCTCCTGTCAAGGCGATTCCCGCATTGTTCCGGACCAGTTTTCTTACCAGAAAAGGATCCGAAACGTCGTACCAGACAATGCCCGAGGGGAGTTCCTTGGGGTTAAAAACACGGTCTGTATTATCGAAATGAAATGTTTTTTGCCTTTGCGTGCTTTCGAAGGTGCCAACCTGCGGGTAACGCAATAGCGCGTAAGAAATCGATACATGCCCGCCGGCATGGGCGGGCATAAGCGTCAGGACCAGCTTATCCGGGTTTTCAAAATCGGCTGGTTCCGGCTTCACACTGACTTTCTGAGTAAGACGCCCTTTCACCGTGATATCAGCCAGTTTTCTTTTCAAATGGCCCTTGTCCCCACTCCACAATGTAAATGCGTGAGTCCCTGGTGCCCAGCCCGCGATCAGTATCTCGGCGTCAACGCCACTAGATCGCTCCCAGGTAAGGTCTTTGGTTATCCAGGTGATTTCATACGGGGTGTTTTCTGCGATTTCGGGCCCTGTCCATCCTTCGCCTTCGTCATAGGCGGTGAGGACCGATCCATTTTCGAAATTGCTTTCCGGAGGGTAGAACTTGCCGGGCAGATAATGCGATGTGAAAAGCTGTAACGATTCCGCGCTATGAAAGTCGATGGCCGCGGCTGTTGGGCCGGATGGGGAACCGGGCACCCTGACGCCTGCTCCGCCATCCGTTCGCCACGTCAGGAAATAGGCTGTGGAATCCGTATAGAGGCCGTAGTAGGAATGGGGCATCGCTGACGGCGAGGTGTAAAGCCCTGTATCTCCATGTCCGTCATTGCGCTCTCCGTAGAAAACCAGACGGCCGTCACGTCCGAAAATGCCCGACAGTTGTCCTGTCGCTTCGATCGCCGTCTCCCTGCCTTGTCTGAAGATTTGAATGGAGGCCGTTGGCATCGAGTCCACGGGAATGCCCAGCCCGGCCAGCTCTTCCCCCGTAATCAGGTAAAAGCCTGTTTCAACGATGGGAATGCGTAGATACGGCCGGCCATAGTCGATCCATTCGTTGCCGTAAGGTGCTTGTGCGGCTGCGTGAAAATGTATCGTGTAGCAAAAGATCAGGAAAGTGTGTGTCAGGATCCTTTTCATCATTTGTGATCATGGCACAAGGATCGTGCAGCCTATTTCCTTTCTTTTCTTGCATACATATTCATGGAAAAAGAGTAGGCGTGGTCGTCGTCCTGATCGTGAAATTCTGAACTCCGAAGTTGCCAGTCGTCCTGATCGAATGCCGGGAAATATGCGTCGCCTTCTACCTGTGCGTGTACGATGGTTAAATAAAGTCTTTGGGCAAGCGGCATCATTTGCTCAAAGATGCTGGTGCCGCCTAATATAAATACTTCACTTTCACCGGAAAGTAACGCAAGTACCTCAGAAATATCTTTTGCGTATTCGGTAAAGGGTTCGGGAGTGGGCGGGGTTTGGGACGATAGAACGACGTTCCGATAGGCGGAATGCAGCGCGTCGGGCGCTTCATAGCTCTTTCTTCCCATGATGAATGCCTTGCCTTCCGTTACATTCCGGAAGTGCTTCCATTCGTCGGGGAGGTGCCAGGGCAGCCGGTTATCGAGCCCGATGACACGGTTTTCGCTCATGGCGGCGATGATGTAGAATTGGGGTGTGTTCACAGTAGTCAGGGTCCAAATGATACGCAAAACCTTGCAATTTAATAACGCATTCATCGCCAAAGTGTTTTTCAACCGATCGGCGCCATAAATTTACCATTCATCCAAACCGGAATATTTTTTTAACATGGTACCTTGCATCACAAAGTACCTGTGTATACCTTTGTATTGTTAGAAGTTTAAATTCTATCTGTTAGCCATGAATTGATTCATTAAAAATTAACACATGAAACCACATGAATATTGAAAATGCCCAAGTGCAGATGCGGAAGGGGATTTTAGAATTCTGTATCCTGCACATCATATCGAGGGGCGAGGTATATGCTTCGGATATGTTGGATGAATTAACTTCCGCTCACATCATGGTAGTGGAAGGTACATTATACCCTCTTCTAACCAGGTTAAAGAATTCAGGCTGGCTGGACTATAAATGGGTGGAGTCATCATCAGGGCCTCCGAGGAAATATTATGTTTTGACGGAGGAGGGGAAGATATTTCTGGATGCGATGCAGGCTACTTGGTTTGAACTCGCCGATTCGGTGCAGACCGTGATTAAGCGCTCGGAGGAATTGAGTAAAACGGCTTCGGGCAATCTTCCTGACCCTAACTGATCACTTAGAGACATTCGATTATTTCAATCATGAAAAAGACAATCAGCATTAATATAGGCGGTATCATCTTTCACATCGAGGAGGATGGCTACGAGAAACTGAAAGGGTACCTTTCGTCTATCCAGAAGTATTTTTCTTCATTCGCGGATAGTAAGGAGATTCTTTCGGACATTGAGGGGAGGATTGCGGAGCGGTTTTTGAACAAGCAGAAGGCAGAAAGCAAACAGGTTATTTCACTGTCCGACGTGGACGAACTGATTGCCGCGATGGGCACAGTGGCCGATTTCGAAGCCATCGAACAAGCGGAGGACATTCTGGCCGATCCACTGGAGACAGCCTCGCCGCAGACCAATGCTCCCAAACAGGAGAGCTACACCTCCTACCAGGCTCCGGGTACACCTAAAACGGCACCTGCAAGACCTGCTGGCGCACCACGGAAACTTTACCGTGACCTGCGCAGAAAGCTTTTGGGCGGAGTCGGGGCAGGTTTGGCACACTACTTCACAGTGGACCCGATCTGGGTGAGATTAGCCTTCCTATTTGCCGTGATCGGCCTGCCGGCTGGTTCGGGAATGCTGGACATGAATGCCGAAGATATTTTTGGACCGATTTCAGGGTTTATGGTGCTGGTTTACATTGCGATGTGGGTGGCGTTTCCAGGGTCTACGACATTGGAAGAAGATGCCCATATCAAGAAGTTTTACCGCGATCCGGACCGTAAGGTGGTGGGAGGTGTCGCCGCAGGTGTCGCTTCATACTTCGGGGTTGACCTGGGAGTGGTCCGTTTTCTGTGGGTACTTTCCATTCTGTTGTTTGGGACTGGTTTCCTGATATACATTGTGCTTTGGGTTATTGCGCCGGTGGCCAACACGCTTACCGAAAAAATGGAAATGCAGGGGGAGCCTATTACCCTCTCCAATATTGAGTCTAATATCAAGCAAAGCCTCAATTTGGAAGAAAGAGGGGGAGAAGAGCATGTGGCTACCAAGATTTTGCTTTTCCCGTTTCGTGCGATCGCACTGGTGATCGGTGCATTGGGAAGGTTGCTGAAAGGGCTGGGGCCGATTGTGCGGGTGATGATCGGCGCATTTCTGATCGGTACTTCGGTACTCGGGTTACTTGGACTTATCATTGCCGGTGGTGTGGCATTGGGCCTGACCAACACGGTACCATTCGATAACCTGCCTGTCCCATTCCTCATTTACCAGGAGCTGCCCGGGATATTGGTGCTGTCAGGTATTCTCGTCGCAGCCATTCCATTAGTTACTTTTCTTTTATTAGGATTGACCCTTGTTTCCAATAAACGCATCGTCGGTGCGAGTGTCTGGCTTACGCTGCTGGGATTGTGGATCGTGGGCGTGATCGGAGCAACGATCGGCGGGGTGGCTTTTCAACGAAATTTTGCAAAAGGTGGTGAAGTCAACGAGTCTTCCTACTACCCTGTTCCCGCCGGAATGCTGACGCTGGATTATCGTGAAGACTACGAAACGGAGAATGTCGATGTGGATATCAAACTGGAAGGCATCACCGGCAGCGACAGCATTAAACTTGATAAAAGGTTGTATGCCCGTGGCCGTTCACGCGAAGATGCTGAGCGCAACGCGCGAAACATCAAGTATGCCATTGATGTAAAAGATTCCGTATTCCTTTTCACAGAAGGACCGGCACATTCAGGTCGGGCACAGTTCCGCGACCAGCAGATCGATCTGGCGGTAAATATTCCTTACAACAAGCCTTTTGCGATGACCCGGGATTTTTACTATCAGCTGAGCGACTGGGAAAGCAGCCAGCAGAATATCAAACGCTACGACCTGGGAGGACAGGATGTGATCTGGCATAATCTTGTTTGGGTAATGAAGCGCGATTCCGGGCTGGTGTGTGTGAATATTCCTGCCAAACATATCAGGACTGAAAGCGAAGAATCTCAGAATAACTCCGGCTATTCATTCGAATACAATGACAACAACGATCTTGAACTGGGTGAGAGAGGTAGTTACAGCAAACAATTTCCGGTTTCCGATTTCAAAAAGGTCGACATCGGAGGTGCGTACTCCATTATCATTCGTCAGGGCGCTGAGTTCAATGTCACCGCGGATTCGGATAACCAGGAACATATCGATGATATTAAGGTAGTGGTCGAGGACGGCGTGCTGCGGGTGAAACGTACACGTGAGTTTAACTTGTTCGATAGCGACAAATGGGAACGGGTAGGATTGGTGATTACCATGCCGAACATCGAAGGACTTTCTCTTTCCGGTGCCAACAAAACCCTGCTTACCGAGTTTAAAGGCCTGGCGCGACTGAATGTGGATATTTCCGGCGCTTCTAAGTCGGAGATTAATGTACAAACCGAACAACTCACGGTCAATGTCTCGGGCGCGTCTAAGGCGACTTTGAAAGGCTCGGCAAAATCAGCCAAACTGGACGCTCACGGGGCTTGCAAGGTTACGGCAACCGAAATGAACATTCAGAATGCAGAAGTGGAAGCATCGGGTGCTTCCAAGGTAGATCTGAGCCGTGTCCCTAACCTGAACCGTCATGCCAGCGGAGCCAGCAAGATCAATGTGCAGGAATAATTTCGAAGTCGTGCAACTTCTGGTTCACGGGATTCATCTTTCCAACAAAATCTAACTTAGCAGACCATGAAAAGAACGCAACTATTCCTTTTCGCAGCAATATTGCTGACAACCCTATCACTCAATGCCATCGCTCAGGAGACACGGAAATTTTCGGCATCGGGCTTTACCAAGCTGTCCATGGGAAACGCATTCAAAATAGATGTGAAACAGGGCAACGGTTTCAGTATCGTAGCCACCGGCCGTGCCGAAGACCTGGATGATCTGGAATCATCAGTCAGGAGCGGTACCTTCCACCTGGGCTATAAAGGTAATGGCTGGAATAAAAACCGGAAGATGGTAGAGGTTACTGTTGTGATGCCTGCGTTGGAGGGTGTAGATTTTTCCGGCGCCAGCAAAGCGAATGTAGCACGATTCAGCGGTGTGAAAAGCATGCAGATCGATGTATCCGGCGCGTCTCAGGTAACGATGAGCCTGAATGCTCCGAAAGTATCAGTTGACCTTTCCGGTGCATCGTCACTCGTGCTGAGCGGCGAAGGCGATGTCCTGACCGGAGACGTTTCCGGCGCATCTTCTTTCAAAGGCCGCGAATTTTCCGCTAAAACCGTCAACATCGACGCATCCGGCGCCAGCAGCGCAGCCGTTGTAGCCAGCGCGACCGTCAATGCCGAAGCCAGCGGAGCCAGCAGTATCCGTTATTCGGGCGCTGCAAAAGACATTCATTCGAGCACTTCCGGTGCCAGCTCGGTTAAAAGAGATTAAAGAGAACCAATTAATATTCACCACGAACTACAAAGAGGGCCTGCATTGCGGGCCCTTTTTGTGTAATCAATCCTTACGTCGATGTATGGTAAGAAAAGGCAGACCAAGTTGCAAGTAACCGAGATTAACTTTCACAATTTGGGATAAATCCGATTCTTTTACAACTTGCGTCACTCAACACGCATTAATCACACGATCATGACCAGAAAACTTTTACTATCCGTTGCATTGCTCTGTTTCCTCAGTTACGAGGTGGCCTGGGCACAAGGCCGTTCCAGGTTCGGAGGCCGTCATACGGACCCGTTCGGTGTTTTGAGCGTAACGGCGGGAGTGGGCGTGGCCTATTATATGGGTGATCTGAACGACGGCATCAACTTGAAACATCTCGGGTTGGGGCCTTCTGTGTCGCTGGGCGCTTTGTACCGGTTGACCGAACACGTGAGTGCGAGGGGCGAGATCCGGTTTTACCAGGTTTCGGCCGATCAGAAGTATTCCAAAAATTACCAGAATAACCTGTCTTTTAAAACATTCAATCCGGACATTAACCTGGGCTTGCAAGCCGATCTGTTTGCATATAACCGTCAGGCGCCGATTAATCCTTATCTCTTTGGAGGCGTAGGTTTTACACGCTTGAACCCGAAAGCAAAACTGGACGGCACCTGGTACGACCTTGCGCCGCTCACGACGGAGGGGGTCAAGTACAAACGAATGCCGCTGGTCATGACTGCCGGGATCGGTGTTTCGGTTAAAACTACACAAAGGCTGAGCCTCGGTCTTGAACTCTGTAACAACTTCGTCAATTCCGACTACCTGGATGACGTAAGTACAGTCTATCCAAGTCCCGATCAACTGCCGAGCGACCTTGCCCGCATGCTGTCCGACCGGTCGTATGAGATCGGGGAACCGCTACGTCAGCCGGGGTGGAACCGGGGAAGTGCTAAAAGCAAGGACAGTTATCTGTTTCTTCAGTTCAGGGCGACGTATTCGATTGGTAACCGGGCTCAGAACATCGAAAGAAGAAAAACACGCTGCCCCAAATTCTAAATTTATTTGAATATCAACATGCTGAAACCGAAGAAGCCCCATCAATCCGAAGTAACCATGACCGAAATGGTGCTTCCCAATGATACCAATACACTGAATAACCTGATGGGTGGAAGGCTGCTGCACTGGATGGATATTTGCGCGGCGATCTCAGCACAAAAGCATTCCAATCGTATCGTCGTGACGGCTTCTGTTGATAATGTATCTTTTACGGAGCCGATCCGGCTGGGTAATATCGTGACTATGCACGCCAAGGTGACGCGGGCCTTCAATTCCTCCATGGAGGTATTCCTTGAAGTGTGGGCCGAGGACATTCCTGCCGGTCAACGGATCAGTACCAACCGGGCATTTTATACCTTCGTCGCAGTGGACCAGAATGGAAGGCCCATTGAAGTTCCTGCGCTGGAACCCGATACGGACGAAGAGAAAGAGCTGTTCCTGAGCGCCCTCCGCCGCCGCCAGCTCCGGCTTGTACTGGCAGGACGTATGAATGCCTCGGAAGCCACGGAACTGAAAGCGCTTTTTAAGGTCGAATAAGTCGGTGCGGAAGGCATAATTTGGTAATTTTACGGGATCAACTCTTTGTTACTTATGCCCAAACAAATCATATTTTCAGATAAAGCACCGGCTCCCATTGGCCCTTACAGCCAGGCTGTTAAAGTAAATGGTACGGTATACATATCAGGTCAGATCGCCGCTGAGCTGGCGAAATCCGGCGATATCAAGGCAGAAACCGGAATGGTCATGCAAAATATCGGGCATATTCTCGGCGCAGCCGGGCTTGGCTTCCAGAACGTCGTGAAAGCGAGCATCTTCCTGCGCGACATGAATGATTTTGTCTCCGTAAACGAAATATATGGCGGCTTTTTCACCAAAGATCCTCCGGCAAGGGAAACCGTACAGGTGGCGCGTCTTCCCAAGGATGTGAACGTCGAAATTTCCGTTGTTGCAGTCGAGTGACGTCAATTTGGTCAGGTATGGTCAAGTATCGACTGGGGATAGAATCAATGACAATACTTGACAACAAATGACACAACCTGACAACTTCTGACAATACCATAGAACTAGTAATTAATTTTTTGAATAATGAATAATAGACCTGTCAGGGTACGGTTCGCGCCCAGTCCTACTGGCCCGCTCCACGCGGGTGGTGTGCGTACAGCCCTGTATAACTATCTGTTTGCACGCCAGCAAGGCGGCCAGATGCTCCTCCGCATTGAAGATACCGACCAGAACCGCTATGTTCCGGGAGCGGAAGCATATATCCTGGAAGCTTTGGATTGGTTGGGCATTCAAATCGATGAAGGCCCGCAGCAAGGCGGTCCTCATGCACCTTACCGGCAATCGGAAAGAAAAGAAATGTACCGCGAATATGCGGAACGACTGGTTCAGGAGGGAAAGGCATACTATGCTTTCGATACGCCCGAACAGCTCGACGATATGCGCAAACGCCTCGAAGCGGCGAAAGTAGCGGCCGTCCAGTACAATGCGATTACGCGTATGGAAATGAGCAACTCCCTGACGCTGTCGGCTGAGGAAACAACGGCACGCCTGGATAGCGGCGACCCGTATGTGATCCGGATGAAGATCATGCCGAAGGAAGATATCCGTTTCAATGACCTGATCCGCGGCTGGGTCGTAGTCCATTCTTCACAGATCGACGATAAGGTACTTTTGAAATCGGACGGGATGCCTACTTACCATCTTGCCAACATCGTGGATGACCACCTGATGGGCATTACCCACGTGATCCGCGGCGAGGAATGGCTTCCGTCGGCTCCGTTACACGTGCTGCTATATCGCTACCTGGGTTGGGAGAGCACAATGCCGCAGTTTGCACACCTACCTCTGCTGCTCAAACCGGATGGTAACGGCAAGCTTTCGAAACGTGATGCGGACCTGGGCGGTTTTCCGATCTTCCCATTGGAATGGACCGATCCGAATACCGGCGACAAAGCCCGGGGCTTCCGGGAGGAAGGTTACATGCCCGGTGCAACTGCCAACTTTCTGGCGTTGCTTGGCTGGAATGCGGGTACCGAGCAGGAACTTTTCAGTATGGACGAGCTGATCAGCGCATTCAGCTTCGATCGTGTGCATAAAGCAGGTGCGCGATTCGATATTCAGAAAGCGAACTGGTTTAACCAGCAATATTTAAAACAACTGGACGATGCCGCGATCATCAGCCAGCTCAAACCGTTGTACGACGAAAAAGGGATCTCTGTTACGCAGGATCAACTGGGGCAGATCGTTCATTTGTTGAAGGAACGAGTTCATTTTGTCAAGGAAATCGTTTCCGAATCGCTCTTTCTGTTTCAGTCGCCCGAGGAATACGACCAGGATGTCGTGATCAAAAAGTGGAACGAAGAGGCAGTCAATGCGATCTCGGCATTCAAGGATGCACTGGCCGGGTTTGAAGGCAATTTTGCAGCGCACGACATTAAGGAGGTACTGTCGGCAACGATGGAATCCCTGGGCATCAAAATGGGTAAGATCATGCAGGCATTGCGCCTGGCGGTGACTGGCGCCGGCGCTGGCCCGGATTTGATGATCATTATGGAGATCCTTGGAAAAGACGAGGTGATCAGGCGCCTGGAAACTGCCACAAGCCGTTTGTCAGCGCAAATCAGGCTGGCGTAATGCAGATAGAACCGCAGGATCAAATTGCATTGGCGTCCGTGAGATCATTGTATATTTTCATAATAAGTTGAAAAACGGACCGCCCGGCGGCCCATTGCTATCAAACACATGGCTAAGAAAAAACAATCGGATACGTCCAAACCAGCACCGGAAAAACCGCGTGTCCACAAAGACCTCGATGGGTTTGATATCCAGATCAATTCTTTTGGTGAAATCACCACCAGTTTTGACATGGACCGTATCAACGAATTTTTGAATAAAAATGTGGATGACAAAAAGCTTCGTGACCGGGAAGATATTCCTGGCAGAAAGACCCGCAAATCCAAAAAGAAAACATCGGAGGAGGAGGAAGAATAGCAGGCCATCGGCAAAGTTCAGTTTGACCAACCAATAAACCTTTACGAAAAGATGATCTCACACGAAATTGACTACAAAATCATTGGCGACGATATTCAGGTCGTCGAAATTGAACTGGATCCGAACGAGACGGTGATCGCGGAGGCCGGCGCGATGCTATTTATGGAAGACGGCATTCAGTTTGAAACCAAAATGGGTGATGGTTCAGAGGCGAACCAAAGCATCATGGGCAAGATCTTCCAGGCTGGAACACGGCTGCTCACGGGGGAGTCGCTGTTTATGACCCATTTTACCAACCGGGGCGTTGGGAAAAAGAAGGTAGCATTCTCAGCACCTTATCCCGGAACGGTTATGCCGATCGACCTGTCAAAAATATATGGTAACGAGCTGATCGTTCAGAAGGACGGCTTTCTTTGCGCGGCCATGGGCACAAGCATGAAAATTCATTTCAACCAGCGATTCGGATCAGGACTATTTGGTGGAGAAGGCTTTATCCTTCAAAAACTCAAAGGCGACGGTTTGGCATTTGTACATGCCGGCGGCGTCGTGATCGAGCGCCAGCTGAACAACGAGTCGCTGCGGATCGATACCGGCTGTGTGGTCGCATTCGAGCAATCGCTGAGCTTCGATATTCAACGCTCCGGTGGTTTGAAATCGATGGTGTTTGGTGGCGAAGGTATGTTTCTGGCTACATTGCGCGGAACAGGCCGCTGCTGGATCCAGTCGATGCCGATTTCCAAACTCATCCAGCGACTTTCAGTTGCCGGCCCTAATGCACGGAAGGAAAGCGGTTCGGTAATTGGGGGCTTGGGCAGTCTTTTTGAGGATTAACGTCAATGTGTCATCCTGAGCGAAGTCGCGCGTCATTGTCATCCTGAGCGGAGTCGCACGCCATTGTCATCCTGAGCGGAGTCGCAGGACAATGACGTGCGGCTCCGCCCAGGGGGACACGGTTTTTATTTCAGAATGTAAACTCCCTTTCCTGTACCCAGCCATATTTCCCCGGCCGGGCTTTGTGCGAATGTAAATATCCCTTCGCTTTCGTCCAGGTCTTTCATTTCCCACCGGCCACTTTGGAACACGCCATATTCCTTGCCGCTTGAAAAGGACGCCCAAACACGGTTTTCCCGATCGACGAACACCCGGTGGGTCATATAGATCACCTTATCCTCCTGCGGAAGACTGATGATATTGGCCTGCTGACCGTTGAAACGGAATATTTGCGGTCGCCTGGCGACCATTGTACTGGAAAGACCGTAGTCGATTGAAACAAATAATTCATTTTGCCTGTCGGTGACGATGTTCCCGAAATAATAAGGGTTGAAACCAAGCTCCTTTGCTCCGAATACGTCCCATTTACCTTCCCTGATCCGGACAATCGAAGTAGTATTGACGCCATCGTTGACCGCAGCCCAAATGGTGTTTTGCTGGTCTACCGCAACTCCGGCGATGAGGTTGCCGGGTAATGCGGAGTTTTTTGGTGTAAAAGTGCTGAAACGGTTGCCATCATATTCGACCAGTCCACCCTCCCCGAAGCCGCCGGAGGCAAACCAGATGTTATCAGCCGCATCGATCCCGATCGAACGTACTGCCTTGCCGGGCAGGCTGAATTCTTTGGAATCAAATCGGGTGAATTTTGTACCATCATATCGGACGAGATCATCAGTTCCGATCCAGACGTTTCCTTTCTTGTCGACCTTGATATCCCAGATGGGTGCTTTGTTCAAAATGGAGTTTGTGGAATCAAAGACGACGATTCCTGAGGCGTTGTACCGGATCAGCCCCTGACTTAGCGTGCCCAGCCAGGCCGTGCCGGAGGATTCGAAGGCAATGGAGATCACATGGTAGTTTTGAAGTGAAGCGCCCGAAATATGGAGTGGCACCGGATCCTGGTTCCCTCCCTTTTTGCAGGAAGCGAACATTATAAGGAAAAATAGAGGTATCAGTTTTTTCATAGGACAAGGAGCATTGATTTGAGGCAGCGGATTGCCCTTAATGACACCTGTACACTCCAAGAGGTTGTAATGGTTTGGAAATGAGTTTGATATATATTAATTGAAGATAACACTCCGGGTTGCGGTCTGATCGGCTGAACTGATCTGCAAAATGTATTTCCCGGCGGGTAAAGGGTAGAACGGACGCACGGAAATGAGCCCTACGGCTTCCTGTTCCGAAGCTAAGACGGGGTGTTCTTTACCTGCGACGTCAAAAAGCCGGCATTGAATGTCCTTGCTTTCCGAAGGCATCAGGTAAAATTGCTGTTGCGTAACAGGGTTCGGGAAGACGGTCCAGGCGGGCGGTGCGCCATTGCGGAAGACGGTGACGATGGCGGAATAGGCAGTTTCGCTATTGGAATACACCATTCTGATGCGGTAAAAGGCGGTATTAGCCTCTGCATTTGAATCGGTGAAGCCGAATACGCCGGATTGCCCGCTTACCGGGGGCGCGAAACTTTGCAAGTCGCTGTAATTCATTCCGTCGGTGGTCTTTTGCAGGATCATTTGCTGCAAACCCGGCGCCGGCGCGGTTACCCAGGCAATGCGCAGGTTTGGTCCGATAGTCCTGGCCGAAATATGACCCACATATTCGATGGTTCTGTGCGACCGATCGATATGGAATGGTTCGGTCAAGCTGCCTGGCAACACGGGATTCAGTCCGTTGAGACGAAGCCGGTAGGTTCCATTGGCAAGCGCAGACGGTAGCCGTACTGTGAGCGGTGGGGAGTGGATAATGTCCGCCATGCCGGCAAAGTTTCCCTGTTCGTCTATTACCTCTGCACCGATCCGCAGTGTATCGGGAGCTTTTCCTGTGATATGGTAAGGCAAAATAAAACTCGCGCCCGCGTACATGCGGGAGGGGGTGACGCCTGCATGCAGTGTGTATGCCGGTTGTAAAGGAACAGTTTTGCCGATCGCAGAATCGGCCAGGCTCCTGTTCCATGCCGTTGCGGCAAGGGTAAGGCCCTGGATTCCCCCGGCGACATTCTCAAAATGCCCAGAGGTTGGCCTCGGGATTTGAATGGTGTCGAGGTAGGGGCCCTGGAAGACATTGAAACCCGGGATTGCGACCAGCCTGTTCTGAGCTTGGAGGACCGGTTGATAGGGGTCTGGTTTGGCATTACTTGCCGAATTGCGGGCCATATACCAGGCAACCTGGTAACCCGCGTCCCTGCGGCTATTCTGGATCAGGGTTTTGATGCCATTGAAATAGTCTTCTTCCTTGAAGCCTAATTGCGCATCATTTTCGCCATGTGCCCAAAGTATCGCCCTTATGCCGGTTGAAGCGGTCATGAACCGCAGGGTATTGACGATATTGCTGTAAGGTTGCCGGTTGGGCCAGAATCGGCCTACATACAGGTTGAATGCATCCTTGCCCGATGCCGCGTCACGGTAGTTATCTGCGTTGGCGGCAGCCCAGGCCGCATTAAAAAAGAGAACTGGCGTTTTCCACCTCTTAAACAGCATATCCCCCAGCTCGCCCCAGTACCAGGATGTTTCCCCATTTGGAAAAATGAAATTTTCATTTGTTAACACTTCAAACTCCGGTACAGGCATGGGCCCGTCCGGTGCCACGGTGATGTTGTCGTTGTTGAGGATTTTGTTGATCGCATTAAAAGACACCACATTGGGGCCTGCATTTTTGGAGCCGAGTCCCGGCAATCCCATTGCATTAGAATTACCCGTGACGAGAAATACTTCCCCGATTCCTACACGGTCGACAATGGCCGAATCCAGTACACCATCGTTCGAAGTTCCTGTCAGTTTGAGCCGGTACCAACCGGTTGAAGCGGTGAAGGTTGCATGGAGAAATCCCTGCATGGTTTGATCGGCACTGAACATTACTTCCTGTGCAGGCCGTGTGTTGCCTTCGATGGCTGTCAGCGTTGCCGTAATGCGGGCGTACGGGTAATGGGCATACGCCGTTACCCCGATCGTCGCAGTTCCGGAGGCGTTCCGCTGCATGACCAGGTTACGGGTAGGGGAAGTAATGATAAGCTGTCCGTCGGCCTGGTTATAACTTATGAGCAGTAATAAACTGATCCGGAGACACAGCGGCCGGCAGGCAGCACGATAAATCCATTCCAACATGGGCTATTCTCTGGGATTGTTTTGAAGATGAATATAAGGGAAAATGGCTTCGCAGGAATGCGCGCCTGTATGTAGAACGAAAAAAGCCGACCCTCAGATGAAGGCCGGCTTTCGCAAAACAGATAAGAAAATATCAATTGTAGCCTGGGTTCTGTGGTCTCAGGCTAGGACTGTTTGTCATTTCCTGAGTACCAAGCGGGAACAGCAGGTGTTTCGCCTGTAATGCTGCGCCGCCACTCACGTTAAGGTTTCTGTGACCAACGAATTCGTCGAAGTTTTTGGTTTCTTCGTTGAATACCTTGCGCAAACGCACCATGTCGAACCAGGTAATGCCTTCGTAAGCAAACTCATACCAGCGCTCACGCCATACCGCCTCTTTGAAAGAAGTGGGAGTGAATGCACCCATTGCAGGTGTTTTCAACTGTGCACGGTCGCGGATACGTTTGTAAGCGTCGTAGGCCTCCTGATTAACAGTACCCAGCTCGGCTTGCGCTTCTGCATACATAAGCAGTACTTCTGCGTAGCGGATCTGGTTTACGTTCAGGTTGTTAAGACGGGTAGGGGTAATGCCCGGTCCGCCCAAAGCAGCGATGTTGAAATACTTGAACACGTAAGGTGCACCCAGTTCGAATTTGGCTCCCGTTCCATTCGTGTAATAGGAAGTGTAAAACCATCCCTCCTGATCCTTGGTACGAAGGTCGCCCGTTTCGTAGGATTTGTAGAACGACGTGGTGGGAACCGTACTTCCGGTGCCGCTAAGCCCTGCATAGGTCACGGCTTTGAAGTTCGGGAAGTAGTCGTTTAGCGGGAAAGCCTGTACTGCGGTGTTGTACTGGATCTGGAACAGGTGTTCAACCCTGTTTTTCAGGTTTTCCTGGTGCAACTCTTTGTAAGTAGCAAATAAGTTGAGCGTCGCCGGATTAGCCTTCGAGTAAGTGATCACTTCAAGAGCTTTGTCGGCCGCCAGCTTGTAATGCGACTGTCCTTTTTGCAACGGGAAACCTGCCATCGTAAGGTACACTTTCGATAAAAGCGCTTTCACAGCCATTTTAGATACACGTCCATTGGTATTAAAATCGGCAAATCCGGCAGCTTCGGCAGCTTGCAGGTCTTCCAGGATCAGTTTATAAACTTCTTCCTGTGGGGCCCGGGTTGGGAAGAAGTCTTCCGAGTCGGCAGTTTGTGGTTTTGTGATCAATGGCACATCGCCCCACAATCTTACCGCGTAGAAATAAGCCCATGCACGAAGGAATTTCGCTTCGCCGATCAGTCTCACCTTCTGCGGCTCATTGGCAGCCGGAAATGGAATGCCCGGGATCTTGTCGATAGCCAGGTTCGCGTTGGCGATCACACGATACAGACCGTTCCACCAGTTACTGATGTGTCCTGTGTTACCATCGTAAATGAGGGCGTACAGGTTGTTGAGGTCGGAGTTCTGACCTGTTTCAGTGGTAGCAGTACCGGTAACGGCTTCAAGCATTTGCCAGTTGGCCGAGAAAATCCCCGCAGCATCACCATAGAAGCGCGTTTCTGCATAGGTAGCAGCCACAGCGGCTTCTGCGTGGTCAGGGAGGGTGTAGAAGATATCCGGTTGAAGATTGGACGGGTCCTTTTCATCCAAAAAGTCGGAGCAAGCTGTCGGGCCCAGCAGGATCGCCCCGCAGAACATTAGCTTATAGATATTCTTGTTATATAGTTTCATACTGAAATTCATTTTTTAATGATACTACGGTTTCCGTGGTTAGAATGCAACCTGAATACCTCCCATGAAAGTGGTTGGTTTCGGATAGCTGTGCCAGATCATCCCTTGCGAGAATACGTTGTCAGCATCTCCACCGCGGATCGGCGTTTGCTCAGGGTCGCCAAACGGATATTTGCTGATCAGGAAGAAGTTCTGAGCCGAAACATAGAGTCTCAGTTTGCTCATTTTCAGCCTGCTTGCAATTTCGGATGGGATGTTATAGCCCAGCAACAGGTTACGGCCGCGAATAAATGAGCCGTCGAAGATCCAGTGGGTATCAACGTTGGTTACGTAACCCGCTTTGGTATCACGGATCTGAGCAATCGAAGTGTTCTGGTTCTCAGGTGTCCATGCATCAAGCACAGTCGCGTAGCTGTTAGCCAATGCCTGACGGTCTTCGCTGGCGTGCAGGTTCATGTCCATCAGGTCGTTCCCGTACGAGAATTGCAGGTCAAGGGTCAGGTCAAAGTTTCCGTAACGCAAGCTGTTGGAGAATGATCCCCAGCCTTTGGGGCTACCGTTTCCGATAATGCTGCGGTCGGCGTCGGTGATCGCATTGTCACCATTTACATCTTTGTACTTGATATCCCCCGGAAGCATTTTCAGGTTACCGCGGTAGCTGGTGAATTTCGCAGCCTGGTCTCTTTCAGCTTCGCTCCATGTGCCCAGACGGGTAAGGCCCCAGAATGCACCGGCAGGCTGTCCGATACGGATTACGCTGGTTTGGTTGGTGATCGAAGGACCGCCCACACCGAAGATATCCGATGGCGTTGCCAGTGACAACACTTTGTTCCTGTTGAACGAGATGTTGAAGCTGGTATTCCAAGTGAACTTCGAATTTTCAATGTTAACCGTGTTCAGGCTAAATTCGAAACCTTTGTTTTCCATCGATCCGATGTTCTTTCTGATCGTCGCGTAACCGCTTGTACGTGGTACGGGCGCATCGAGGAGCATGTCGGTGGTTTTGCGATAGTAGTAGTCAGCCTCGAAAGAGATTCTTCCTTTCAGGAAACTGATTTCCACACCAGCGTCGGTTTGAGCAGTTTTTTCCCATTTCAAATCTTTGTTCGGCAATCTGTTGATACCTGTTCCGCTCACACGTGTATCATTGTAGATAGCAGCGTAGTTCGATCTCAGCAATGGCAGTGACGAGTATGGAGGGATCTCAGAGTTACCTGTTAAACCGTAGCTGGTACGAACCTTCAAGTTTGAAATAATCGTATTGCCTTTCAGGAACTCTTCGTCAGATACCTTCCACGCGAGGGCGGCCGATGGGAAGAATGCAAATTTGTGGTTATCCCCGAATTTAGAAGAACCATCCGCACGACCGGTCACTGTGAAAAGGTATTTGTCCAGTAAGGTATAGTTCACACGACCAAAATAGGAGTTAAATGCAAAACGCTGCGCTCCTGAGACGTATGGGTTATTGGATGGCAATACAGCACCCGCACCCAGGTTGTCGAATCCGAAATAGTCGGTAGAGAAGCTTTGGGAACCTATACCAGTTGTGCTGACATTGGTTTCCTGCCATGAAATACCTGCCAGGGCATTGATCGAGTGGATACCAAAAGTCTTATTGTAAGTCAGGAGGTTCTCCCATGACCAGAAAGTTTCTTTTCTGTTGTCTTTTCTGGCAGTACCCAGCTCGTTCGGCGTCAATGTACGGGTTTGCGACTGGTTGGCTTCCTGCGTGATCACGTTCACACCGAGTACCGAACGGAATTCCAGGCCTTTTGCCAGGGTAACGTTTCCGTAAAGGCTACCCAGGGTGGTTTGGGTATTCAGGTTGAATTTACGTCCGTACAACCGGTGTACCGAGCTCATTGAACCTTCTGCTCCGGGGAAATCGCGGTTGTTTGCATAAGATCCGTCTGGCCATTTCACAGGAAGGAACGGGAAGTCTTCCACCATCTGGCGGGGAACCGCGTCGCTGATGTCGACAAGGTTTTCAGCCTGGTTGTTGTAGCTCAGCGTACCACCGAGACGCAGCCATTTCTTCACCTGGTCGTCGATGCTGAAACGGGTAGCGTAACGTTTCAGGTAGGAAGTTTTAATCAAACCTTGGTCGTCGCGGTAATTGAGTGACAGCGAGTAGGTGGTTCTTTCGTTACCGCCGCTGAAACCCAGCTGGTGGTTTTGTGAAACACGGTTTTGGGTCGATTCTTTGAACCAGTCGGTATCATAGTTGGGTGCAAATGTACCGTCGGCGTTCTTTGTGAAAACGTCGGGGTGAGCAGCCGCCAATGTTGCACGACGCACCTGTGGATCGTGGCTTTTGTATTTACCTTCGGCCCATCCAGCGGGGTCGAACTTCTCCATATTCTTGTATGCGAGATCTTCAACCGCCATATACTGCTTGGCATTCAATACTTTCGCTCTCTTCGGCCCGGCTGTGGGGACGCTCAGGTCGAGACCGTAAGTAATCGTGCTTTCGCCTGACTTACCTCTTTTGGTAGTGACCATGATTACCCCGTTGGCACCACGCGCACCATAGATCGCAGTCGAAGAAGCATCTTTCAAGACCTCAACAGATACGATATCGTTGGGGTTGATGAAGTCGATCGCCTGGCTTTGCTGGTTCTGGTTACCTTGCGGAAGCATCACACCATCCACCACGTACAACGGGTTGTTGGACGAGTTGATGGAGCTGAACCCACGTATACGTACGTTGGCGCGACCACCCGGGCGGCCCGAGTTTACGTTTACCTGTACCCCGGAGATCTTACCTTGCAATGCCTGGTTCAGGGACGGAGCAGGGCGCTCTCTCAATTGTTCTTCTTTTACGGAACCGACAGAACCGGTAAGGTCGGATTTCTTTGCGGTACCGTACCCGATCACGACCACTTCACTTAATGCCTTGGAGTCAGCCATAAGCGCAAGGTCGAGTGTCGTGCGGTTACCTACGACAGCTTCCTGGCTTATATAGCCTACAAAGCTGAAAACGAGGGTCGCATTGTCGGGAACGGACAGGGTGTAATTACCTTCTCCGTCTGTGGTAGTACCGGTGCTGGTACCTTTCAGCACGACGTTCACGCCGGGCAGTCCGTCACCGGTTTCCTTGTCGGTTACTTTGCCTTTGAGTGTTTTATCGGCACGGATAATGGAAGTAATTCCTGAGTTGGCGTGGTTTGCGGTCGCTATGATGGGGCTTGCGAGCGCGGGCAGGAGCAATAGGGAATTTCGGATGCCCCTCATTCGGGACAACCATTGAATGGTATCGGTATTTTTCATGTAGTAGGCTTGTTAAACGTTTCTCATGCAGTGTTGGAAATCGCGAATTTTAATTTTCTTCAGGTCGTTAGGCGGTTGTTTTTCTTTTTTAGTCATAGTTCTCGGTTTACAGTTAACATTGTTCGTTTATTGGCAAAAAATTATACTTGGTATTCAATTAATTACATTTTTCCAGGGCCATGACTTTTCATCGCCTGGTGTTCGAAATCAAATCTTGATCACTAGGCCTGGCAACACTGTTTCAAAGAAGGCAATGGTAACGCCGCGTTTTTCTCTGACGGAGGATAGGATTAGGAGATTAGTGCCGGGCATAAGCCGGTAATCTGCCGGTACAATACTTTAAATGGGGTGGCGTCAGTAGGCATTAATAAAAGTCTTTAAAAAAACGCATTGCAATATTATGATATTTTACAATAGATTTCGAATAACGGGTGTTAAAAAACATAAATATTTATGCAAACGTTTGCATAATTTTTGTTCGAAATTTGTCTTTTGTCTCAAATAATCAGGCAGTTATGGAGTTGCATACATGCCTAAAAGCCGCCTTTTCCGGTATATTCTGACGGGTCTGCTTTTGTCAAAATCCTATAATTGCAGAGCATTATCGAGCCGGTATTGAGTCAAAATCATATACTATGAACCAGCGGCTTGTTGCTTGCCTACCTCCCGCTGTGGAACGGGGAGGGCCCGGTTTTTCTCCGTGAAAGTTTTCCTATACTTTCGGTGTGGCTTTTTAGTCGGTGTGCGTAGTCATCGGCGGCGGGTTTGGCGGGCGATATGCAACGGAAGATCCCGTCCGGCATGTCTATTCCTTTGACGTTTGGTAAAAAGGCCTTTACAGGAACGTTCCTGTGGTTATCTTTGGGGAGGTTGAATGCCGGAAAGGCCGGTTAGTACATTGTTATTTTTGTTAATAAGAGATTTTGAAAAAGGCATTTAAGAAGCTACTGTGGTTTATCATGATTTTTCTGATGGCAGGAATGCCTGTTGTACGAACGATCGATACCGGGCTGGGGTTGCACCAGCTCGCGGCTCACAAGGCGGCACTGGCAGGAGATTTCTGGTTTCCAAACCCATGGAAGTACCGCGTGTTTTCGGTGTGGCTGGTCGAAGGGAGCTACCAGCTTTATACCAATACCTTTGATAAACTGGTGCCGGTAGACGGTCTTATTCGTTTCGCCAGCCCGATCAGCAATGAGCGGTTCGCGATCACAGCGAATCTGAACCGGTTCAGCCATAACGGCTCCGAAGTCTCATTGCCCCAATATTTCTTCAAGCACTATAATTCGGGCCTGAATGACTGGGAGGTGATCAAAGAGTACCACCGGTATTTCATTGTTTTCATGCTCCTCAGATTTGCGATCAACCTGGCGATCCTGTACTTCGCATACCGGTTTTACAAGCTGTTCGTGACGAACTTCTGGATGGTCGTGGTCGGTATCGCGTTTCTGGACAACGGGATCAACAATGCATTCAGGGATACCGCTTTCGGATTCGATACCTATATCGACCTCCTGCTCTTTATCGTCAGCGCCCTCATTATTGTAAAGAACTATTCTCCGCTCTGGCTGCTTCCCATCATGGTAATCGGGATACTGAACCGGGAGACGTCGCTGCTCATTCCAGCGCTGTTTGCGACTGTGGGTTTTGTGCGGGACGGGTTCAAGATCAAACTCCGCAATTTTATCTATTCGGCTGTGCTGGGTGTGATCGGTGTGTCAGGATTTATCGGGCTCCGATGGTATTTTGGCTATGAGCCTTATATATTAGAGGCGGGATGGTTCCGTGTGGTCGAGAATTTTACCAATTATTCGATCATCAGCGGTCAATTCGCCATCATGCTGATCCTGCCGTTCCTGAGCCTTTTCTTCCTTCGTTCTTCTCCGATTCTTTTGAGGACGATCTGGATCACGCTCATCCCGGTTTGGTTTGGTATCCATTATTGGTCCTTCCCAGTTTTAGAATCGAGATATTTCCTGGTGCCTTTTGCGTTAGGGATTATTCCGGTCACAATCTGGGGCATTGAAAGCTCATATTTGAATGAAAAGACTAGCACTATTTGATTTTGACGGGACGATAAGTTCCAAGGATTCATTCCTCTACTTTTTACGCTACACGCATAGTCTCCCCCAAATAGCCTATAACGTATTGTCGGTTGCACCCGATCTGGCGGGATATGCACTGGGGTTCATTTCAAATGAAGCGGCCAAGCAAAAACTTTTCGGGGCATTTTATAAAGGAGTGCCAGTGAGCCTATTCGAGCAATGGTCGGTTGGATTTCTTTCGGAAATCAATTCGTTTATCAAACCCAAAGCGCTGGAATGCCTTAGGAAGCACCAGCAGCAGGGCGACAGGGTGGTCGTTGTGTCGGCGGGCTTTGACCTGATCCTTGCGCATTGGTGCCGACAGGAGCAGGTCGAACTTCTGGCTACCTGCGTGGGCGTCGATAACGGGGTGATCACTGGAACCTTTAATGGACGCAATTGCTATGGAGGGGAGAAGGTCGAAAGGATAAAAGCGCATCTGAATTTGAGTGACTACGAGGATATTTATGCGTATGGAGACTCTGCCGGCGACCTGGAAATGATGAAGATATCGACCAGGCCGCATCATGATAAAAGAATTTTTCGCTAGCACGCTATACCGCGGCAAAGCGGGTGCAATATTTACTCACATGCAATCTTAAACAAACTGGGATGATAACTTCGAACGAATTAATTGGTTTTCTGAAGACTGGTGAAGGAAGGAACCTGAAGGGGCTAAATCGACTGAAAACCGTATACCGGCCTGTTATCTGTCCGTTTGACCAGATCCTGGAAGCGATACCGACAGGCAAAAGTGTTTTTGACCTGGGCTGCGGATCGGGTTCGCTTTTATCGCTCATCAATCATTTCCGGCGACCGGTACGGCTCGGCGGCATCGAAATCAGTCAGGTGCTGGTAGATAATGCACGGCTTTTGCTCTCGACGGCGAAAGTGCCGGTCAGCATCAACAAATACGACGGGACGGACATTCCAGCGGAAATAGGCGAGTACGATGTGGTTACGATGATCGACGTGTTTCATCACATTCCCAAACCTCTGCAAGGAGGCTACTTTGAGCAGCTGTACCGGAAAATGGCACAGGGTAGTGTCCTCGTTTTTAAGGATATCGACGCAGCCAGTCCGTTGGTTTACACCAACAAGCTTCATGACCTGTTTCTGGCAGGTGAAATCGGGAACGAATGGAGCGGGGAAAGATCGGCCCGGGCGCTAGCCGGCGCGGGTTTCGAATGTTCGGAAATCAGGTACAAGCGATCATTTGTGTACCCGCATTATACGATTCTGGCGAAAAAATTATAGGAGGCCGGCGTGGCCGCCATAAAAGCAGAAAATGATATAGGCGAGGAAAAGTACAATGGTTAGCTGCAATGCTTTGTCTTTGTATATCAATGTGGTAGGATCTCCTTCGCCCTGATACTTGTCGATGTCTGTCAACTGGATAAACCTGAAAAGACCGTAGACGACGAAAATAAGCGAGTACTTCAGAATGTCCGATCCGATGATCCGGATGACATCTGAATCGATCGTGTAAAACATATAACTGATGAGCGTCATGGTCGTACAGGAGTGAATGTATGTATCCATCAGTTTGACGGAATAGCTGGCCAAAACGCTGCGGTGCCCGTGGGCGTTTTGGTCAAGTACTTTCAATTCTCCCTTCCTTTTAATAAAACCCAGCATTAGCGCCAGGAAAAACGTAACCACGAGGATAAAATCCGAAGGGCTTACCTGTATGGCCTCGCACCCGGCCAGTATCCTCAGTTCAAATCCGATGGAGATAATGATGCAATCTACAATGCTTATGTTTTTTAGGTAGAGGGAGTAGAGTACATTGACAACTGAATAAGCTACCAGTATCAGCGCGAATTTAATGTCGTCAATGATCACCATGGTCGCAATGGATGCCAGGATGCAGGTAACAGCACTGGCGATGGCTGTGTTCATGGACAACTTACCTGATGCCAGCGGCCTGTTCCGCTTGACCGGATGGTTGCGGTCGGATTTTACATCTTTGATGTCATTCAGGACATAAGTGGCGGAAGCCGCAAAGGAAAAAGCCAGAAAGGCGAGGAGCGACGACAGTACCGAATCCGGGTTGAACAGTTTTCCCGAAAATAGTAGGGGAGCGAAAATCAACAGGTTTTTGATCCACTGATGTACCCGGATTTGCTTTAAGATTAAGTGAACGTGGTAACCCATTGGGATGGTAATTGTTCTCAAAATATACAAAGTACTGCTCTCAGTCGTCGTAGGACCACAAAGGATCAGCAGGTTGTGATGATGGCCCAGTGAGGACACTTTTTTTGAGAGTAGTGCTGCCTCCGGCGACCGATCATCACCATAAAAACGCCCTGCTCCCCAAAATCGCTGAGAGCAGGGCATGGAAAAGTAATGGAAATGAAACCTTTATGCAAGATCCACTGTACGGCCGGTTTTCACAGACTCGTCGCAGGCAAATGCGATCTGCAGACTCGTCACCGCGTCCTGTAAATGGTCGGTCAAATCCAGGTTTTCGGTGATCGCGCGCAGGAAGTAGCGCTGCTCACGGTTGCAAAGTTCCTGGTGATCGGGCTCGTCTTCGAGGTTGATCCACGTATCTTCTTTTGCGAACTCATCGGACCCATTCAGATCGGCGTGGTGCACGCGGATCGACTCGGTTTTGGTATGTGCTTCCACAGATGAGGACTTGCCGCTTCCGCCTGCGTCTTTGGCGACGATGGAGGCAGATCCTTTCGGTCCGATCACGTCTTTCACGAAGAATGCCGTTTCGCTGATCATCGGTCCCCAGCCAGCTTCGTACCAGCCCACCGAGCCGTCTTCAAACCAGATTTGCAGCTGGCCGTAGTTGTAGTTGCCGGCTGGAATGTCGTCGGTCAGGCGCGCGCCGATTGCATTCACGCGAAGCGGTTTTGAGCGGGTCATCTGGCACATTACGTCGATATAATGCACACCGCAGTCGACGATCGGGCTAAGGCTCTTCATGAGGTTGCGGTGTACGCCCCACATGTATCCGTGGCTCTGCTGGTTGAGGTTCATGCGCATAACGAGCGGTTTGCCGAGGCCTTGCGCTTCCGTCACGAAACGTTCCCATGAAGGGTGGACGCGGAGGATATAACCCACCACGACTTTGCGGTTGGCTTTTTGAGCAGCTTCCACGACGCGTTTTGCACCTTCGACGGAGTCCGCGAGCGGTTTCTCGATAAAGACGTGCGCACCGGCTTCCAGCGCCTTGATCGCGAAGTCTTCGTGGGTATCGGGGTAGGTCGAGATACAAACGGCATCCGGTGTGGTTTCCTTCAGAGCCGTTTCATAATCGTTGAAAAGTGCGTATCCACCGCCCAGTTTTTCGTTCAGGACCTCCTTGCTTTTTCCGGTCGAAACGATCCCGCAGATCTCGAAACCATCGAGCAGCTGGTACGCAAATGCATGGGAAGCACCCATATTCCCACAGCCGACTACAAGTACGCGGATGGGGCTTTGGTTTTCAAAAGATGACATAGATAAAAGGTAATTGTTAAGATTATGGGTTAGCAGGAACAAGCGGATGCAACAAAGCATCTGGTTGGTGTGTCAAAATTAGGCATTAAAATCCGTTTTCGGCCAGTTTCATTCCAAGTGAAAAAAAATCCCGGTTCGGTGATAAATATTTTTTGAAAATCAAATTAACTGTCCGATAATGCAAGAATTTTGTTACTCCTCATCTACTTGTTCATGACTCATTTTTTACTTACTCTCAGACTGTCCGGTCTGTGCCGCAGGAACGTTTTATGCATTCAGTTCCTCGCGCTATTTCTTACTTTTCGGTCATTTGCGCAGGAAGATTTTAAACCTAAACTGGGTGTTGTCGACCGCGCTTCACTCGAAATGACGGCCTTCCCGGGCGACAGCACCGCCGATGCCGTTTATCTTTACGACTACGGGAAGGTCACCTTCTCCTACGACGACCAGAAAGGATTGCTCATGACTACCGACATGTGGGTCAGAATCAAAATCCTTAAAGAATCGGCGCTCCCCCGTGCCTCCTTGGGCATCCCGTTATACGACGGCCCCAGCTACAAAGAGCAGGAATGGATAGAAGACCTGAAAGGCTACACCTATAACCTTGAAAACGACCAGATCGTCCGTGTTGAGCTGGATAAAAAGGCTGTCCGGCGTGAAAAAACGGCAGAATCCATCGCCACTACCAAGTTTAACCTGCCTAATGTCAAAAAAGGTTCGATCATCGAATACTCCTATTCGATCGTATCGCCGATGAACGTAAAAAATGAGCCCACCACCTGGTTCTTTCAGACATCCGTTCCCTCGAAGTGGAGTGAATACAATATTACTGTCCCCAATTTTCTGGATTACAAAATGACGATGGGCGGATACCTGCAACTTCACCTGAACAAACAGGAGCCGGTCAATGTATCAGTAGGGCATTCGACCTACGACGGGCCAGGGGTGGCCTATCGCTTCGTGGTGAAAGATGCTCCGGCATTTGTCAACGAGCCTTTCATTACCACCGATGCAGACTATCTGTCCAAGATCAAGTTTGAGCTGGCCAGCGTGGCGGTTCCCGGGCAGATGACTAAAAATTTCTCACAAACCTGGGAGAACGTCGACAGGACGCTCGACGAAGCGAAGTGGTTCGGCGGGGAGCTGCGAAGGAGCGGCTTTTTAAAGGAGGTTCGCGATGAAATCGCTCAAAAAACCTCCGACCCGATGGAGCGGATCAGCATGGCCTACAAACACATTCAAGGGCATATGAAATGGGACGGATACTCCGGATTGTATGCAGGTGAGGGAACCAAGAAGGCCTATGATAACCGGAAGGGCAATGCTTGTGACATTAACCTGATGTTGACCGTGCTGCTACGCGAGCTGGATGTGGAATGCGATCCGATACTGCTCAGCACGCGTGCTCACGGATATCTGAACCAACATATCCCGATGATCGAGAGCTTCAACTATGTGATTGCCCAGGCAAGGGTTGGGGAAAAGATCTACTTTCTGGATGCTTCGGAACCGTTTGCCAAGCCGGGCTTACTCCCTGCGCGTGCATTGAATGGCTTTGGCAGGCTGATCCCGAGGAAGGGTAAGGGAAGCTTTGTGGAGATTAACCCGCTCGACTCGCAGAGCAAGCTGGAAATGATCACCGCTAACATTGTTCCCGAAGATGGCGTGGTGAAAGGTAGTTATAGTATATCATATGGTGGCTACGAGGCCCTCGACTGGCGTTCGACGTATGCTGCGCAAGCCGATAATATTTATCATGAGGTTCTGAAAAAAGGCGTGCCGGAGTGGAAGATCCAAAACCTGACGATCAAGAACAAATCCGAGGACCTGAAAGGGACGGTTAATGTAAACTGCGATTTTGAGCTGGAAGATGAAAATGCGTCGCCCGGAGTTTTCTATTTCAATCCGATCATGGCCGGCAGATGGACCAAAAATCCGCTGAAATCCAAGGAACGCATTTATCCGATTGATTTGGGTACCGGCATTTCCGCATCCTTCATCGGGAATTTTACGCTTCCCGAAGGTTATGCGCTGGAAGAAATGCCCAAGGCAGAAATCATTGTGCTACCCGATAAAGGCGGTAAGTTTTCCTACCAGGTTCGTCAGGTAGGGAATGTGATCCAGGTTAACAGCCTTATACAGGTCAGCCGAACCCGCTTCCTGCCGGAAGAATATTCCGATCTGAAGGAATTTTTCGAGCGCGTCGTGCAGAAGCATGCGCAGCCGCTTGTGATTAAGAAAAAGAACATTTAATATCATCCTGTTTCATGAGAAAAGTAAAACCATTGTTGTGGTATATAATAGGTATGTGCTTGTCATTTCCGTCGACTGTTCTGGGGCAAGCGGATTTCAGTGTGGCCAGGATCAAACCTGAATTGGTGAAAGATGCCGATGCGGTAGTGAGGGTGGATGAAATACTCTGGGACATTAAATCGCAAGCGGAAGCTGTGCGGACAACGAGGTTGGTCGTGACGATCTTCAATGAAACCGGGGAGGGGCACTATGGAACACTCATGGTAGGGTATGATAAATTCAATAGGGTAGCGGACCTCTCGGGCACTTTGTACGATGAGTACGGCAAGCAGGTTAAAAGGCTAAAAAATTCCGACATAGAAGACTACGGCAATGGTGTCAGCGGCGACGATATTTCCGACAGCAGGATGAAGCGGGCCAGTTTTGGAAAAAAGAGCTATCAATATCCCTATACCATTGAATATGTGCATGAGGTCCGGACGAGGAATATGATGTTCTACCCCAACTGGACCCCGGAGCCGGAGGAAGGCTGTGCCGCCGAATATTCCGTTTTCAGGATCAAGGCCCCTGCCGGGTTCGACTTCAGGTATAAAGAATACAACGGAGCGCCGGCTGTAAAGAAATCAAAAGATGCCGAAGGGGCCGATATTTATGAATGGACCGCCAGGGATTACGTACGGAAGAAATCTGACGATCTTTACCCCTTGCCGGACAACGACCGCAGCCCGCTCGTAGAAGTAGCGGCAGCGGCATTTGAGGTGCAGGATTATAAAGGAAACTTTACGAGTTGGGAAGACCTCAGTCGTTTTTACTACACGCTGAATGCTGGGAGAGACGTATTGCCCCCTGGTATGCAGGACGAAGTGAAAGCGCTGGTGAAAGACGCCCGCTCAGACAGGGAGAAGATCGAACGTATATATAAATGGATGCAGGGGCGTTCGCGATATGTGAGTATCCAGCTGGGTATCGGCGGGTGGCAGACGATCGACGCCGCTACTGTTGCCAGAACAGGCTATGGAGATTGCAAGGCATTGACCAATTTCACACTGGCTGCATTGAAAGTCGCGGGCGTGCCCGCATATGCCGCGCTCATACGTGCGGGCAAGGAGGCTAGGATCCGCCCGGACTTCCCGATGAGCCGTTTCAACCACGTGATCGCCTGCGCTGTTGCGGGGAAAGATACGGTTTGGCTGGAATGTACGAGCCAGAAAACAAGTCCCAACTTTATGGGCAGCTTCACGGGCAGCAGGCCGGCGTTGCTGGTCATGCCGTCGGGTGGTAAGCTTGTGATGACGCCTGATTACAAGGCATCTCAAAATGTAAAAGCGAGCCAGGCGAGTGTAAAGCTCTCAGACACGGGGGATGGTGCGATAGAAACGCGCGCCGTTTACACCGGCTTACAGCATGAGCCGAGGATGTCGGTGGTGCAGCAGGCAACGAAGGAGGAACAGATGAAATGGCTGGTAAGCCATATTAACCTTCCCAGCATGGATTTACAACGGTTTGAACTGACGGAGGTACTGGATAAGGAGCCCTCGGTGCTGGAAAAACTCACCCTAAACGTCCGCAACTGCGCCACCAAAACCGGCACCCGCCTTTTCGTCAAGCCCAGCCTGATGGCTCGCACATTCGAGCTGCCTGCAACCACCGAGCGCACAGCCGATTTTTACCTGCCCGTTTCCGACTACAACTTTACCGATCTTGATACCGTATCCTACGACGTTCCGGCCAACTATAAATTGGAAACGACGCTGCCTGCATTTCAGATTGCTTCCGCATTTGGTAGCTACGAAATGAAAACTACCTATGAGAACAATAAGCTCATTTGCGCGAGGAAAGTGGTAATGAACGGCGGACGCTACGGATCGAAGGACTTTCCAGCCTGGGTCGATTTCTTGAAAAAGATCAGAAAGGCAGACAGGGCACAGGTGGTGTTCGTCGAAAACAAGCTTTGAAGGGTTTTTAGGGAGTATGTTAAAATATGTAAGGAATTGATTAAAACATGTGAATATCCGCATGGAAGCATGGATTAATTTTGGACTAAAATTTTAACATAAGCAGGATATGAACAAAGAAGCATGGTCTGGCATTTTCCCAGCGTTGGTGACGCCATTCAAATCGGATGATACGGTTGATTTTGAGTTGTTCGGCAAGAACCTCGAAGCACAAGTTGAAGCAGGTATAACCGGCGTGATCGTAGGCGGTTCGCTTGGGGAAGCCAGTACGCTCACCAGGGCCGAGAAAATGGAGCTGGTGAAATATGCTAAACAGGCACTTCCTGCTGGCCTGCCCGTGGTGCTCGGTATCGCGGAGCAATCCACTGCCGAGGCGATAAGCATTGCGAAGGAAGCCGAAAGCATTGGTGCCGATGGTCTGATGATCCTGCCGCCGATGCGCTACAAGGCCGACGATGATGAAACTGTGATCTGGTTCAAAACGATCGCCGAAAGTGTATCGCTTTCAATTATGGTTTATAATAACCCTGTCGACTATAAAATCGAGGTGACGCTGGATATGTTCGAACAGCTTGCGAAAGTTCCGAATATCCACGCGATTAAGGAATCGACCCGCGACGTAAGCAATGTAACCCGCTTGTTCAATCAGTTCGGCGACCGTTTCCGGGTATTCTGCGGCGTGGATACGCTCATTATGGAGGAAGTAATGCTCGGCGTCGACGGTGTGATCGGCGGCCTGGTGGATGCATTCCCGAAAGAAACCGTTGCGATCTTCAACCTCGTAAAAGCAGGGCAGTATAAAGAAGCACTCGCGATTTACCGCTGGTACCTTCCATTGCTCGAACTCGATATTCATCCTAAACTGGTTCAAAATATCAAACTTGCCGCTGCCAAAATGGGTATCGGTTCGGAATACGTGCGTGCGCCGCGCCTGCCGCTTCACGGTGCAGAGCGTGAGAAAGTGCTCGCTATCATCGATCAGGCCATCGCTACCCAGCCTGAATTGCCGGATTATTTGAATTTGACCGCGGAAACTCCGGTGACGTAACGCCGGAGGCTCCTCCGGAGCCGACCGGCTTGGACATGGTTGCTATAAACAGGTTGCTCCTCCGGAGCTGATTGACCGAAAATGCGATTGCGGAGCAATCCCCTGTTTATAGCAATCCCAATGATGCGAAATATTCCGAACCCCGGAGGGGTTTCCTTTCGGTTTCAATGGCCACAACCCGACCATTAACCGTATTATTGACAAAAAATGCGCCATATAGTCGTTAGATTCCGGGCGCAGGATTGTTACCCTTTTGTCAAAACATCAAATTATGAAATTGTCCGATTTAGATCTTATTCTTGAAAAGGCCCAGGAGGCATTCGTAGCGATGAACGCCTATGCATTGCGCCGCCGGGTTGCATTGATGAACACCATTGCCGACGAGATCGAAGCACTCGGTCCCGAACTGGTGCAAACCGCGATGGCCGAATCCAACCTGCCCGAGGCACGCCTGAACGGCGAAAAAGCGCGGACGGTGTTTCAATGGAGAAGCTATGCGCAAGCGGTGGAAAACGGCTATTCGCTCGATGCGAGCATTGATACCGCCAATCCGCAGCGCGCTGTTCCCAAGCCTGATATTCGCAAAACGAATGTAGGACTCGGGCCGGTGGCGGTTTTTGGCGCTAGTAACTTCCCGTTTGCATTCTCTACGGCGGGTGGCGATACGGCCAGCGCCATTGCTGCCGGCTGTACGGTGGTAGTGAAAGCACATCCCGGCCATCCGAAAACTTCGCAAATGATGGCGGATGCCATTAGTCGCGGGGTGGCCAAAGCGGGCTTTCCGGAAGGGACATTTGCGCATATTTTTACGGAAACCAATGAAGAATCGCAGGCATTGGTAAGCCATCCGGTGATCAAGGCGGTGGGTTTTACCGGTTCAAACCGCGGCGGTTTGGCGTTGGTGGAAGTGGCTAACAAGCGCAAGGAACCGATTCCGGTATTTGCAGAAATGGGGAGCATTAATCCTGTGTTCCTGTTGCCGGGCAAGCTCGGTACTGCCGGTGCCGAATTGGCAAAGCAATATGCAGGCTCGCTTACATTGGGCGTAGGGCAGTTTTGTACAAATCCCGGCTTGCTGATCACGGAGGATAATCCTGCATTGGACGGTTTTATCGAGGCATTGAATCAGGAAATTGTGAACATCGTCCCGGCGCCGATGCTGAATACGGGCATTGCGGTGGCTTATCGGGGTAACCGTGAAAAAGTGATCGGTCAGAGCGGTGTGGAATTGGTCGCGGTTGCTGCGGCCGAGGCTAACGACGGTCAGGGTGCGGCGACGGTCGCGACCGTTTCCGGGGTTGATTTCCTCATTAACGACGAATTACAAACCGAGGTTTTCGGGCCATTTGCATTGATCGTAAAATGCCGGAATGCGGAGGAAATGCTGGCGGTAACCGAAAAGCTGCACGGACAGCTGACGGCTACATTGCTTGCCACAAGTGAAGATCTGGCTTCGCACCGCGAGCTGGTCGCAACGATCCAGAACAAATGCGGCCGCATTATCTTCAATAATTTCCCGACGGGTGTTGAAGTTTGCAAATCGATGCACCACGGCGGACCATTCCCGTCGTCGAGCAATGCACAGTATACATCGGTAGGTCCGGATGCGATCAAGCGGTTTACCCGCCCGTTGAGCTTCCAGAACTGGCCCGATGAATTTTTACCAGACGAACTGAAAAACGCCAACCCACTGGGAATCTGGCGGACGGTGGATAATGAGGTGACGCAAAGGGGAATTTAAAGAACTTCGGCTGTCGGCTTTCGGCAGTCGGCTTTTCGCTCCGATTCGTTTTATCGCCCCGTTTTTACCAAGATCACTGACAACAAAAAGCCGAAAGCTGACTGCCGAAAGCCGAAGTTCTAAAATATGCGTAAAACTTTTTTCTGTATCGACGCCCACACTTGCGGCAACCCTGTACGGGTAGTCGCAGGTGGCGGGCCGCTCCTGGAGGGCAACAGCATGATGGAGCGCAGGCTCCATTTTTTGAAGGAATTCGACTGGATCCGCAAGGGCCTGATGTTCGAGCCACGCGGCCACGACATGATGAGCGGCAGCATTCTTTACCCGCCCATCGATCCCGCCAACGACATTGGTGTGCTCTACATCGAAACCAGTGGCTGCCTCCCGATGTGTGGCCACGGAACGATCGGGACGGTTACCATTGCCATTGAAGAAGGGTTGGTAACGCCCAAAGTGCCGGGTAAGCTCCGCCTGGAAACGCCTGCCGGGTTGGTATTGGTGGAATATGTGCAGGAAGGCCGGAAGGTGAAGTCTGTGAAGCTGATTAATATTAAATCATTCCTTGCTGCTGAAAAACTGACGGTTGAATGCCCTGACCTAGGCACATTGACTGTCGATGTGGCTTATGGCGGCAATTTCTACGCGATCGTCGATCCGCAGGAAAATTTCAAAGGCATTGAAAACCATACCGCCGACCAACTGATCAGTTGGAGCCGCGTATGTCGCCAGCAGATGAACGAGCAATACACTTTTGTTCACCCCGAAAACGAGCACATCAAAGGCCTCAGCCATTTCCTCTGGACCGGCACGCCATTAGACCCGACTTCCACGGCACGTAATGCGGTATTCTACGGCGACAAGGCGATCGACCGTTCCCCGTGCGGCACGGGCACGTCGGCACGTATGGCGCAATGGCACGCGAAGGGCAAGCTCAAAAAAGGCGACCGTTTCGTACACGAAAGCATTATCGGCTCCAAATTCATTGGCACCGTAGAAGAAGAAACAACGATCGGCGACAAGCCCGCCATGATCCCCGGCATCGAAGGTTGGGCCGTGATTACCGGCCACAATACCATCTTCATCGACGACGAGGAGGATCCATATGCATTTGGGTTTCAAGTGATTTGAGGGCTTTAAGCTATAAGCCTCAGGCTTTAAGCTTTTTGCTGGAATATCTAAGTTTTAACAATTAGGGTAACAAAATAAAACAGCTGTAAACTTTTAGCCTAAGGCTTATGGCTTACAGCTTACAGCTTCCAATGAACACTCAAAAAGGCAGCGCCGTCATCATTGGTGGCGGAATTTCGGGATTGGCTTCGGCCTATTATCTGCTCAAAAGCGGATGGAAAGTGACGTTGCTCGACAAGGGCGATTTGTTCGATAATTGCTCCATCGGCAATGCGGGCATGATCGTGCCGAGTCATTTCATCCCGCTTGCTGCCCCGGGCATGGTTTCGAAGGGTATTAAATGGATGTTCAACAGCCGCAGCCCTTTTTATGTAAAACCTTCACTGGATTTTTCGCTGATTTCATGGGGATTAAAATTTATGAAAGCCGCGACCGAAGCCAATGTCGAGCGGGCCGCGCCGCATTTGCGTGATTACCATTTATTAAGTAAAAAACTCTACGAAGACCTTGCCCGCGACGAAAGCCTCGATTTTGGCCTGGAAGAAAAGGGTATATTAATGCTCTACAAATCCGAGAAAACGGGTGAAGAGGAAATCCACGTCGGTCAACAGGGCCAAAAGCTCGGCCTGGACATCGATATGCTGAGCCGCGAGCAAGTGCAGGCATTGGAACCAGGCATTAAACTCGACGTCGCCGGAGCGGTGCATTACCGCTGCGACGCGCATTTGTATCCCACTGCATTGGTGAATGGTTTGATCAAAAGCATTCAAACATTGGGTGCGGAGATCGTTAAAAACACGGAAGTAACCGGTTTCGATATCCAAAACGGCGAAATCAAAAGGGTTAAAACTGCTTCCAAAATTTACGAAGGCGACCTCGTGGTGATGACCGGCGGCTCGTGGCTGCCGCAACTGGCGAAACAGGCTGGTCTATCCATTCCCGTCATGCCGGGCAAGGGTTATTCGTTTATGGAGCCGAATGCTGCACATCCTATTATCCACCCTGCATTGCTCCTCGAAGCCCGCGTAGCCGTGACGCCGATGAACGGGCAGGTACGTTTTGGCGGGACCATGGAGCTTGCGCCTCTCAACAACAAGATCAACATGAACAGGGTGGAGGGCATTGTCCACTCCATTCCGAAATATTACCCCGAACTCGACGTAGCTGTTCCGCAAATAGACCGCATCTGGTACGGTTTCCGGCCTTGTTCGCCCGATGGACTGCCTTATTTGGGTTACTCTAAAAAGCTGAGCAACCTCATTGTAGCGGGCGGGCATGGCATGATGGGCATCAGCCTCGGGTCGGGTACGGGTAAAATCGTGGCTGAACTGGCGGAGCGTGTGAAACCTTCCGTGGATGTCACGCTCTACGATCCGGAGCGGTATCAGTGATGTAACCGTTTCGGTATTTTCAGGAGCCATTTTCGCAGGTGGCGGGGGAAGGATATTGTGAGTAGCCCAAATACTTCGTAGTTTACACAGTTTAACACCTGACCTAATAACCTATTACCCTTTATGCCACAAGAAAACACCTCTTTCAAGCCTTCATTAGGGCTTGTTGATGCCACGATGCTCGTTGCCGGCAGTATGATCGGATCGGGCATTTTTATTGTCAGCGCCGACATTATGCGCAATACCGGGAGCGTTGGCTGGCTGATGTTCGTGTGGCTAATTACCGGATTCATGACGCTCACCGCCGCATTGAGCTACGGAGAGCTCAGCGCGATGTTTCCCAAAGCGGGTGGGCAGTACATTTATCTCAAAGAAGCATATAATCCATTAATCGGTTTCCTGTACGGTTGGAGCTTTTTCACCGTCATTCAAACGGCCACAATCGCCGCCGTAGCCGTGGCATTCGCCAAATTCACTGCTTATATTATCCCGCAATTCAGTGAAGACCTGGTCGCGCTGGACCTCGGTTTTCTGAAAATAAGTCCTGCCCAGTTACTGTCCATTGTCGTCATCGTGCTGCTGACGTTTACGAATACACGTGGCGTGAATAGCGGCAAGATCATCCAGACCACATTTACATTAACCAAGCTGCTCAGCTTGCTCGGTCTCATCGTTTTCGGACTGATTTTCATGAAACCCGAAGTGTGGGCCGACAACTGGGGCGAAGGCATGTGGGATTTGCATAAACTCAGCCCCGACGGCAGCATTGAAACCTACACGACCATCGCCGCATTTGGCGCCATTGCCGCGTCGATGGTAGGCTCCATTTTCAGTAGCGACTCCTGGAATAATGTGACGTTCATTGCCGGGGAGATCAAGAATCCGCAACGCAATATCGGCCTCAGCCTTGCATTAGGGACGATTATCGTGACCGTCATCTACGTGCTTACCAATGTCATGTACACTGGCGTGCTCTCCATGCAGGAGATCGCCGCGGCCGATAAGGACCGGGTCGCGGTGACCGCTTCGCACGTCATTTTCGGCAATGCCGGAACGATCGTGATTGCAGTGATGATCATGATCTCTACATTTGGCTGCGACAATGGCCTGATCATGTCCGGTGCGCGGGTGTACTATTCGATGGCCAAAGACGGTTTGTTTTTCAAAAAGGTAGGTCAACTGAACAGAAATGCCGTGCCGGAGATCGGCCTTTGGCTGCAATGCGTGATCGCCTCGCTGTGGGCGCTGAGCGGTAAGTATGGTAACTTGCTGGATATGATTTCCTTTGTGGTGGTCGTGTTTTATATGCTTACCATCATAGGTATATTCATTTTACGCAAAAAGCGCCCCGATATCGACCGGCCTTATAAAGCATTCGGATACCCGTTTTTGCCTATTATTTACATCATCATGGGCATTGCATTCTGCGTGCTGCTGATCATTTACAAGCCCGAATACACCTGGCCGGGGTTGATCATTGTGTTGCTGGGTATACCGGTTTATTATATGGTGGCCAGGAAAGACGTCGCCATTCAGGAGTAAAAGTCAAGGAGGTTGGGAGAAGTTGGGCGTAGTTTCAGACTACGTCCGAGCGTCGACTGGTCTCTGACCAGTTAACAAAATCGACGTTTGCACAAGCCGGTCAGAGACCGGCGATCACTCGGACGTAGTCACAGACTACGCCCAACTGATCGCAACGGCCAACTTGCCCGTTTGTTGATGAAGTGAACTTATTACTTTTCCAACAACTCGTCCAGATTACCCAGCGCCATTGTAAAGCCTTCTTGGAAGCCCATTTGCATCATTTGTTCGATGTCTTCATATTTATCGTACTGAATCGCTACCGAAACAGTAGTCGTGCCATTGGCTTCCGTGAAAGTATTGGTCCAAATCGCCTGTGCGAATTCGGTGTTGATCGTTCCGTTTTCGTCACAAAATGCGTCGTTGGCTTTGAATTGTTTTTGCGGATCGATCGCCTTGTACTCGACTTTCGCCCAATGCTCTTCGCCCTCAGGGCCTACCATCGCATATAGCCAGGCACCACCTTCGCTGAAATCCATCGATTTCGTACGTGCCTTCCAAGGGCGAGGCGCCCACCATTGGTCGAGGAGCTCGCTTTGCGTCCAGGCTGCCCAAACTTTCCCCACTGGGGCGGCAAATTCACGCTCTACATTGACGCGGTTGTTTTCCTTGTCTACCGAAAAATTCATTAACAGGTTACTTTTCATTGGAATCGGAATTTAGATTGATTAATACTTGGTCTAGTTGATTAAAACGGTCTTCCCAGTGTTTCCTGAACTGTGTCAACCAGTGGTCAAACTCCTTCATTTTGGCTGGATTGAAATGATAATGAATCTCCCTGCCGACCTTGTTCTGCGTCAGCAGCTCACAATCGGCGAGTACCTTAATATGCTTCGAAACCGCCTGCCTGGAAGTATCAAAATGTTCTGCCAGCGCATTAGGCGTCATCGTTTGCGCGGCAATAAGTATCAGTATCGCCCGCCGCGTCGGGTCTGCAATAGCTTGAAATATATCTGGTTTCATACACGATTGAAATGTGCAACTTTGTGGTTGCAAATATATATGCAACTTTTGAGTTGCGCAAATTTTTTTAGATAAAACTTTTTGGGGGCCTATCGGTGACTTCTGAATATCCGGCCTTTTTAATGTAGTTTCGCCGACTGATCCTCTATTGAATTGTCTGATGAAGCCGTTTTTTAAACTGTATTTGGTAATAGTCTTTTTCTGCGCTTTATATCCGGCATCGGGTCAGGAAATCAGCGATGCCCGCTGGATTGCGAAGGACACAACGTCCGGTTCTGTTCAGGTTGTGGCGTATTGGAAAAAGGGAGAAAAGAAAAAATTCCGCGCTTACAAGCTTAATAAGGTATTTAGAGACGATAGCCTGATTTCTGAAAAGAAGGTGATGGACGCCATCATGCAATTTGAAGTGACCGACTCTGCTGCCAATTCATATGATCTGGTTTTTAGAATGCTCGAAAACAAGCAAAGGGACGCCAGCGCTGCCATTAGTGAACTTCCTATTGAACAGCTGGACATCCGGGACGAGGACCTGGCATTGCGCTACACCACCGACACCAATGGCATGTTGAAATCCTACATTAATCGTTCGGAGTTGGAGGGGAAGCTGGGCCAGATCATGAAAATGATCCGGCAAAAACAAATGGACGGTTTTAAAGACAAAAGTGAGGGCGAGCGTAAGGCCATTACCGCGGTCGGGGATAAAATCGCGAGTGGCAAAGTGTTGTTCAGCACGATGTATGAGACGTTTGTGAGCCAGTTTCACAATCTGCACGGCTATGCAACAGGCCTTAACGACACGCTCAACTACCGGGAGTCGATCATCCACCCGGCTACGAACAAGCCCATCAGTTTCGATTGCTACCTCTACCTCGCTGCCATTGACACGATGGGCGTAGCGCGGTTCGACATCGAGAAATTTGCCGACATGAAGGAATTCGCCAAAGACTACGCTGCATTTCTTCAAAGAACCAGGGAAGCCTCAGGTCTGAAACGTGATGAAAAATTCGAACAGGAAGCTTCCGAACTGGACATGCAGATGGATACCTACGTCACTACGATCATCGACACGGAATCAGGCTGGCCCACTTACATGAAAGTCTCCCGCGTGGTCGCCACCAAAGCCCCGAAGAGTAAGGAAACGGAGTATAGGTACGAAGTGTGGGAGCTGGATAGTGATTTGGAGGATCGATAGGGATTATCGGACCTCCGGCAGACCAGCAATGCGCAGAAGGTTGCGGACCGCCTCCATTTTCCTGATTACAGCTGGGTCATTGTGGTACCTGCCGTCTAGTTCGGGGTTGACCTTGAACCCTTTGGGGAGTTTCTTGTTGTGTGTCAAATTTTTCATAGTAATCAAATTTACAAATTTCTGTATACTAAAAAGGCATCATAAAGAACATCTTTTTCGAACGTCAGCCACGTATTTTTGTACAAACCCAAGACGGTAAAGTGGTTTATGATCATTGACAGGTTGCTGGCGATGCTAATGCGATAAAGTCGCGTTCGCGCCTGGGTGCTGCCAGTAATTATCACTCTGGCAGCCGGATATTTGTCTGTAAATGCCAGTAATGTCGAGGCCACAGTGGCCAAAATCTTGACACTATCTCCGTTATCGGTGACGATCAGGTCGTCGAATTCCCCTGTATCCGAATTTTTGTCGCCAAAGCCAAGGTTAAAGTGATTTTCAAATTCGAATCGGGTGTAAATCACAATCTTTCTGATTTTGCCTTTTGGCCCTACGCTATCAAATTCGAAAGTTGTAAAGTCAGTCGAAATTTCGACATAGGAATACTTTTCCAGCATGAAGATGAAGAGGGTTAGTTAATTTGGATTGATGTCAAAATTAGCTAATCATCGTTGTGGGTTGAAGGCACGCCGATGCTCCTAACACATTCGTATGAGCCGTCTGATAAATCTATTGCTTCAATACCACCGTCACCAGCCCCCGCGCCGGAACCTTCAACCCGGCCTTCAAACTCCCAACTTTCCCCTTTTTCATATCAACTCCTTTCTCCCCGGTAGTCAGATAAACTTCACCACTTTTTACCTTAAATCCGTTAACCTCCGGCTTCAAAATCCGCTCTTCATTGGAATAATTAATCACTACCAAAACCAGCTCCTTCTCACCCGTATAAGCCGAAACCATTAGATCCTGCGCGATTTGTACAGGTGAGAGCCCGTCATTGCGGGTGATGTTCAGCCGATGCATTCCCGGGCGTACAAAGCGGCTGTAATGGCCCAGGGCCCAGAGGTTTTTGGTTGCGGTGATAGTGCCGTCAGTATATTCTTTGTTGGTGGGTTTGAGGGCAATAAGGTAGTATCGTGTGTCGAAATCGGGGTTGCCGGGTTCCCAGCTGTTCCAAAGCTGCCAGGCGGCGGCGTTACCGTAGACGAGGTCGTCGTGGATGACTTTGGAGAGAAATAATGCGCAGTCGATGGCGGGGATCCGGCCGGTTTTGCCCTCGCGGTAGCCGTCGGCGAGCATGGAGTATTCGGTTTGCCAGAAGGTGGCGCCGTATTTGCGGGTGGTATCGGCTACGTGGCGGCGGATGGCGATGCGGGCGCTGTCACCTTTGTCGGTGAAGTAGCTGTGGCCGCCGATGATGGTTGGCAGGTGGTTCAGGTTGGTTAATGCAAGCTCGCTTTTCGGGTTGAAAAAGGCTTGCGTTTGTTGGGTGGCGTTACCGGTTCTGGTGTACAGAAAATCGAGTTGCGCGGCTTCGGTGAGCAGTATTTTCGACTTCGAATGGGTGGCGGTCAATGAGCTGTCGAGCGACTGGGCGACGCGGGCGATTTCGTCGTTTCGCCACGGACTGCCTTCCTGCTTGGCGCCCTGGCCGGGCGCGTGGTACCAGTCCCATTGCGGCTCGTTCACCGGACTGATGTAATTGAAATGCAACCCTTCCTCGTCAAAATGCTTCAAAACGGTTGCCAGAAAGCTGGCATAGTCGCCATAATGCATCGGTTTCAGATTGGAGACGTAATCTTTGTCCGTTTTATAACCCAACCCGTTCTTTGTAAACTGAACCGGCGGTGTGTTGGAGAATGCGATGAGGTTTTCAACACCATATTCCTTCGCTTTTTGGGTAAACCATACATAACCAGCCTGTTTCGACCAATCGTAAGTGCCGTCGGGCCTGAGGAAGCATTCGACACGTTTGCGGAAGTCGGTAATGCCGCTGTTGTCGCCTTGCTCGGCTGTGCCGCCACCGATGTTGAAACGCCAGGCGGAAAGCCCGATACCTTTGGGCGCACCGTCAGCATCAAATTCTTTGCTGAAAAGCCATTCGGCCATTTGCTCGCGATTTTGGGCAGGCCAGTTTCGGGCAATGCCTTCGGTAAACCAAGCCCCGGCGGCACCGAAGTTATCGATCTGTTGCGCTTTGTTTTTGAGATCGATCTTAATGACCAGCTCACGCGGTTTTTGGGCGCGAATGGAGAGGGTGACAAGGAGTAAGTAGACAGTCAGCGATAACTTGTTCATGGACAAAAGGCATTAGCAGGCTTTGAATTAGAATACATTGAAACCCATGGCAAGCAAGATCAGTACCACGGCCCAACCCGCGATTTGAAGCATGGGCGAATGCCGATAACTGCCCATTAACCGCTGCTTTCGGCACGCGACAAGCAGGATCGCGAGGGCAACTGGCAGCACAAAGCCATTCAGAGTCCCCACAAAGACGAGCACCTTCACCGGCCGGCCGACGAGGAGGAAAATGAAGGTGGAAATGAGGATGAAAAGAATGGTAATGTAGGATTGATGTTTTTCGATCAGGGGATGAAACGATCTTAAAAACGAAATGGAAGTATAAGCTGCGCCAACCACGGAAGTAATGGCCGCCGCCCAGATCATCAGTCCGAAAAGCTGCTTTCCAAAGGTTCCGGCAGCATTTTCGAATACCGATGCGGCCGGATTGTCCGGGTTAATGCGCGCGCCGGCGAGGATGATGCCGAGCGTGGCAAGGAAGAGCAGATAGCGGATCGTGGCCGTAATGAGAATGCCGGTTGATGCGCCGCGGTTAACCTCTTTCAACGCATTTTTCCCGTGTACGCCCGAGTCGAGGAGGCGGTGTGCGCCCGCGAATGATATGTACCCGCCCACGGTCCCGCCTACGAGCGTGAGGGTGGCGATCGCGTCGAATTTTTCAGGGAAGAAGGTGTGTTTTAATGCAATTTCCAATGGCGGGTGCGAGGTGAACGCGACGTAAAGAATGAGGGCTATCATCACGAAACCGAGAATTTTGGCAAAACTATCCATGACTTTACCGACTTCTTTGAAGAGGAAAATGCCGATGGCAATGGCCGCACTGATGACAGCGCCGGTTTGTACGCCGATGCCGGTCATGGCTTCGATGCCAAGGCCCGCACCGGCTACATTGCCGATGTTGAAGGCTAGTCCGCCGGATACGATCAGGAATGCGAGGAGGTAGCCCAGGCCAGGCAGCAACTCGTTGGCCAGGTCCTGTGCGCGTTTGCCGGAAACGGTGACGATCTGCCAGATGTTGAATTGCACGGCGAGGTCTATCAATATGGATACCAGAATGATAAAGCCGAAGCTCGTCGCCAGCTTTTCGGTGAAGACGGTCGTTTGGGTCAGGAAGCCGGGGCCTACCGCGGAGGTAGCCATCAGGAATGCCGCACCCAGCAGGGCGTTTTTGTTTTTTGACATTTTTAAAATTTAAACACCATAACCCCCACCACCCGGAGTCTCGATAGTCAAAACATCCCCCTCATGCACTTCCAGACTACAAATCCCGGGTAGTTCTTGACTTAAACCATTAGACATGAACATATGCCGCCCGCAAGCCCCATCGCCCCCGCCATTCATTCCGTAAGGTGCATACCGGCGGTGCTGGCCGAGCAACGTAACCTGCAATGGTGCCAGGAATTCCAGTTTCCGCACCATACCATCGCCACCTCGCCAGCGACCTCCGCCTCCGGAACCACGACGAATCCCAAATTCCAGCAATCGCACCGGGTATTTTCGTTCCAGTTGCTCGGGGTCGGTAATGCGGGTGTTGGTCATATGCTGATGCACCGCCGAGCGGCCATGGAAGCCATTTCCAGCTCCCACACCACCGCCGATTGTTTCGTAATACCCAAATTGCGCATTGCCGAAAAGGAAATTGTTCATGGTCCCCTGACTGCAAGCCGCCAGCCCGAATGCTTTCAGTAAAGTATCGACCAGCCGCTGACTTACTTCCGTATTCCCGCCCACGACCGCCGGGCATCCCCGCGGATCATCCGAGAAGTGTGGGTGCAGAAAACTGTTTTCAGGCAGTTTGATCTCCACATCGCGCATTAAACCGTCATTCAAAGGGATTTCCTGATCTACCAAAAGTCTCAAAACGTACAGAATGGCACTGTACAGAATTGAAATATTTGCATTCAGGTTATTCGGATGAACGCACGATGTGCCGGTAAAATCAAACAGCTGCTTATTATCGGTAATACTGATTTTTACAACAATCCGATGATCATCGTCCAGTTGTTCCACAGCTTCAAAAAACTGTCCTTGCAGAGGCTCTAATGCATTCCGAAGCTGCGAAACGGCAGTTTGTTTCAGCATACCCATATATTTCCGGACCGTTTCCAATCCGTGATTTGCAATGAGTTTCAATAATTGTGTGCTGCCTTTTTTCAGCGCGGATAATGCGGCAATGATATCGGCCTCGTTGGACAGAAACGAACGGGTAGGATAGGGGCCACCGGTAAAAAGCTCCTGCAAAGCCTCCCATTGAAATTCGCCTGCTTTCACCAGGTATTGCGGCGCTATTACGACGCCTTCTTCGGCTAGACAAGTCGCGTCCGGCGGCATGGAGCCGGGCGTTTTGCCACCCACTTCCGCATGGTGCGCCCGGTTGATCACATAGCCGACGCACGTTCCATCCGCTGTAAATACCCCGGCTATCAAAGTAATATCCGGTAAATGTGACCCGCCGTAACGCGGGTGATTGGTGATCACCACATCGCCGGGGCCGATGCTGATGGCCTTGCGCACGAGGCGCCCGCATATGCCCATGCTGCCCAGGTGCACTGGAATGTGCTGCGCGTTTACTAGGAGTTCGCCGTCGGCGTCGAGCAATGCGCAGGAAAAGTCGAGGCGCTCTTTTACATTCACTGAAAATGCTGTCCGCTGCAACTGGACGCCCATTTCGTCGGCGATGGCTTTGAAACGGTTGGTGAAAAGCTGCAATGCGACCTCCTCGCTTTGGCTGCTTGCTGCGGTTCCGGCGGATTCGGTTTTCCAGGCGATGGCGTCCTTTCCTCCCTGGATCACCAGTTTCCAGCCTTTTGGTAAATAGGTGGTCGAGGTGTTGTTAAGCAAAATCGCCGGGCCATCGATCCGGTGGCCCGGCAGCAGGTCGTCCCATTCGAATATTGCATTCTGCTCGATGCCGGGATATGCTGAAAATGGTTTGCTATTGACGGAGAAGGTAGTTTTTTCTCCATCGGTTATAACTGATAGCGATTCGCGGTGCGGGCTGGCCTCCTGTATTTTTACTTTAATACTTTCCAGTTCTACGACCGCATTGGCAGGATAGTAACCGAACTGAATCCGATAGGTTTCTTCAAATGCATTGAGCGTTGCATTGCCCTGATAAGGTATTTCGAGTACGTTTTCCTGGCCTGCGAAACGAAGGTACAGGTGGCAAAATATGGTTTCGAATGCGTCGATACCTTGTTTGGTCAAGATTTCTCCTGCCTGTTTTTCCAACGCCTCCTGCCATTCGCGGATGTTTGGCGCAGCTTCCGTCCACGGCGACACTATTTGCCTGGAAACAATGGTACTGATCAGCGCCTCGCCAATGCCCGCCGCACTGAAAAGACCGCCATCGTAAGGCAGTAGCACCGTGTCAATATCAAGCAGCTCCGCGAGCTGGCAGGCGTGCAGGCCGCCCGCGCCGCCGAAGGTAACGAGTGCGAATGCGTTTGGGTTAATGCCTTTTTCGACAGAAATCTTGCGGATGGCGTCGGCCATTTTTTCGTTGGCGATGCTTTCGAGGCCGGTCAGGATTTCCTGGTAACTCAGCAGGTTGCCGGTTTGGGACTGAATGACGGTTTGCAGTTCTTCCAGCCGGTTAATGGCCGCCGCAGGGTTTATGGGAATGCTGAACTTCGACGTTTCCAGCTTGCCAAGCAGTAAATTCACGTCGGTAACGGTTAGCGGACCGCCTGCGCCATAGCAAGCCGGACCGGGTGACGCTCCCGCGCTTTCCGGGCCAACCTGTAATGAAAAACCATCGAACCAGCAAACCGAGCCACCGCCCGCCGCCACCGTTTCGATGGCCAGCGTAGGGTTATGGAATTCAATTCCGTCGATTTCGGTCACATATTTCAGTTCCGGCTGACCATCAATGAGCGCAGTATCCGTGCTCGTGCCGCCCATATCAAAGGTGATCGCCTTTTGAAAACCGAATTTCTGCGCAAAATTGGTCGCCGCGACCATTCCTCCGGCTGGGCCGCTCAATAAACTGTCTTTCGCCCGGAAACCGCTCACTTCCGCAAGGCTGCCGGTGCTGGTCATTACTTGCAGGCTGCCGCCATGCAATGCGCTGCGAATGCTGGACAAGTATTGGTCCAGGATTGGATCGAGGTATGCATTAACCACCGCGGTTTGCGTTCTGCGCAGGTAATGCGAGAATGGAAAGAGGTCCGAGGAGGCGGAAACGTAGCGGGCGCCATTGTCTCGAAAGTAGCCCGCCACCTGCTTTTCGTGTTCAGGGTTTTGGTAAGAATGCAGCAGCGATACTGCCACTGACTTGTAATCAGCAAGCCTTTTCCCGCCCTCGATTTGTGTTAATTTCAAATTTTCAATCACATTCCCGCCCGCATCCAGCCGCTCGTCGACTTCCAGTACATCGCTGTAAAGCAATTTTGGCTCAGGAATGTGAAGCTGAAAAAGGGAAGGTCGCTGCTGATTACCGATGTAGAGCAAATCTTTAAAACCCTTCGTAACGACAAGCAGCGTTTCAGCACCTTTTCGTTCCAGCAATGCATTGGTTCCTTTGGTTGTGCCTAATCGCATTGCAATTGGCGGTAACGGCTGATCGAGCGGCGTTCGGGTAAGCAAGCGGGCTGCGAGGATGGGCGCTTCTTCGCCCGTGGTTATTTCAAAATCGGCGGGCTGGGTGAATGCCAGATCGTCGGCTAGTAGGATCGTGTGTTGCTGCCGGTCGATGTGCACAATGCGGCTGGACTGGTCAGTTCCGTGCAGGCTGAATGTATAGTTCTTTAAAAGATCGCCATCATACGGCCACGCCGCTTGGAAATAGAATGTGGCCGGAGCTACTTTCTTCGTAATGCGTCCCCGAAGGCAGCTGGAACTGAGTACTTTGATACGGGTTTTGTCTCCGGCAGGGTCGATAGCGAGGCAGTCGGTGAACGTCCCGCCGGTATCGATCCAGATTTGCCAGGCGGGTGTTGGGGTGTTTTTCAAAATTACTGATTTATGGAATGCAGGGTTTCAATTTAGCCAATTCGCGTCATAGAAGCGCTTTCTGTTAATTTGTTTTAATGATTTGTGCGTGGGATTGATGCGGCATTTGAGGGAACTAGGAGGCTCCTCCGGAGCCTGGGCTGTACGGTGGCAAATGGTTGCTAGAAACAGGGGGCCATTCTATGGCCGGAGTAATGCGTATGATTGGGCGGGAAGTGGGCGTGATAAATCTGTGTAGCGGTTTGTCGCGGTTGGCCCGCTAAGTACACGATTAATTTTGCTACCTGGACGTCTCCGGCTTTCGGGTCATTAAAAGTGTGGCACGAGTATAACCGCAGAGCGGTTCCCTGTTTCTAGGAATAATGGTGATACGACGTTCCGGGCCCCGGAGGGGCCTCCTTTCATCGTCTAGGCCATTAAATATCACGAAACCCCTTTTGATATTCCCCTGGCGACATGCCGGTTGTCTTTTTAAATACCCGGTTGAAGTTTGTGACGTGGTCGAAACCGGTCTGGTAGCAAATGTCTGCGAAGCTGTCGAACTTTCCGTTCAGGATAATCTTACATGCCTCGTTGATTCTCACCTCGTTCAGAAAGCTGACAAAGGTTTTGTCCGTATGTTTTTTGAAATAGCGGCAAAAGGCCTGAGGTGTCAGGTTGGCGATCTCTGAGATCTCGGCAAGGGAAATGTGCTTTTTATAATTGGCAACCAGATATTGGAAAATGCGGTCCATCCGAATCCCTTCCACCTCTGAAATAACCTGCTCGCTATTGCTGGTAGCAAGTGGTTTGAGGTCACGGGCAGTTGAAAACTGGTAGAGCAGCTTAATGAACGAGGCTACCCGCTGACTTTCTTTATTCTGAATGATCTCCGAAATGGTTTTCTGAATGCCTTCCCTCGCTTCTTCGGGAATCTGAAACCCATTGTGAACGCCGTTGACAAACCTCCTTATACTCGCCATCTCAGGAAGGCTCAGGATGTTTTGAGATAAATAATTCGGGTCAAAAAAAATGGATACTGAATGGATCTGCCGCGGTTCGTCGGGGTTGAAGTAGGAATCGTCGTTTTTAAAGATATGCGATTGATTAGCACCGATGATGTAAATGTCGCCCGACTCAAACCGCTGCATGTAATTGCCTGCTACGAGAATGCCGGAACCTTCCACGACCCATTCGATCTGCACTTCGCGGTGCCGGTGCAAATGCGGATAGTAATGCGGAAGAATTTCTTCCTGGACAACAATTGTACTTTCGCGTGAAACGGGAATGGTGAACTGGACGACTTTCATGTAATAAAAATAGTCAGAAACAGTAAGAATATGATTGGTGTCCAAGCCACTTAAATAACCCCGTCAGCAGAGTTGACGCGTGCCTGATCCCGTAAAAACAAAGCATTCAGACCAGCGAGCGCAATTGCGGCCGCCCGCCGGTCTGAACGATTATTGGTATACGCTAAACGCGTAGGAAGCTTGCTGTTTCAGGCTCTTGCGGCTGCATATTACAGCCCTTTTTCCTTCACAACTTTCATAACGCCGGTCATCAGACGCCAGTGGCCGGGGAACGTGCATACATAAGGATAGTCTCCAACCTGATCCGGAACTACAAATTTCAAGCGGTAGGTCTGGCCGGGATTTACGAGGGGTGTCGCGGCAAGGACCTGCGGGATATTGGGGACGTAGTTCTTTTCTGCACCGTCTTTGGCAGTAATCATCTTGTCGGCTGCCGCACCTATGATCTCAGTGGATTTCGGACGTCCCACCACGACATTATGTTGCATTGCATCCGGGTTTTCAAATACGATCTCTACGGTTTTGCCTGCTATCGCAGTAAACTCGGTCACAGTGAACTTCATTTCCTCGCGGATCGCCTTGATCGTCACGACCTGTACGTTCGGATCGGCAGCAACTTCTTCCTTAATGCCATACGATTCCAGCAGGGTAGTATAGCGGCTGCTCAAATCGTCAGAAATGGTGCCTTTTACGCTTGCCAACAGCTTGCGGCCTTCGTCGTTCGGCGTTTCCTGGCGTTTCGGGTTCCATGCGCCAAGTATCCCTTTGATGATCGCATTACGACCCTGCGGATCCAGCGATTGCGAGGTCTGAATGAGTTTCAGCACATCGTCACCACTTGCAAAGGACGTATAGCCGCGTGCGGTACGTTCCAGCGCGAAGTCGGAAAGGCGGTCGAGGCGACGCACTTCAAACGACTTGCTCATGGTATTGTTCTTATTCTCGTCTTTTTCAGGTACCACATTATCAACGTCTACCGTCGCAGTCACATTCACCTTGCCGGCTTCATCGGAAGTGAAACCGAATGCCGTTTTCCAGGGACCGTTGTTGCCTTCCACGAGCTTCACCGTTTCACCCGGAGCGATGCCGTTGGTGAGCTGGCGGCTGATGTAGTTGGTGTTCAACGAACGGCTGCGGATACCTACATTCACAACCGGCACCTGCTCTTTGGTAACAGGCACTGAGCCAATGTTGGTAATTTCAATGGTCACCCGTGCATACTCACGTACATAGGGAGTCTTTGGCTCAATCGTAATGTTCGTGATCGCCAGATCGGCAGTACCCTGAACCGTCACTTTGTTTGCGCTGTGGCCTTCGTGGTTCATCGTTGAGTGATCTGCGTGGCTGGCAGCGGAGGTTTGCTGTACGGCACCCGCTGAGCCAGCTTTCGCAACACGTTGAGCAATGTATTTTTGGCGTAAAGCTCCGTCATGCGAATTGAGGACAGCTGCGAATGCGTCCGGCATCCAGCGATCTTCCGCATTGGAATAGGTATCGAGCAATGCAAGTACCGCTGTTTCGATCTGCGGAGTCAATGGAATTTCGGAGAATGCGAGCAGGGAGTTCAACACTACCAATGGCTCCTTGTCGTGCAATGCATCGGCTGTGAGCAATGCCTGGCCGCTTGCCGCCGTGCGGGGCAATACCTGAACGGCAGTTTTGCGAACGTCGTTGGATGGATGCTTCAGTGCTTCTATCACTACCGGCAAAACTTGTGCGTCACCGATTGCATTCAAGCCTTCTAGCGTCCATAATGCGTGTATGGCAGCCGTATTCAGACCGATTTCGTCCACGGATTTATCTTTAACGAGTTCCACGAGTTTGGCCACCACATCTTTGTTTCCACGTTCCACCAGGAGGCGTTGTGCATGCTGGCGCCAGAACATGTTGCTGTTTTTCAAAGTCGCAACGAGTTCATCCGGGCGGGTTTTGCTTAATGTAATCGGCGTATATTTTGGTGCATTCTTCCAGCCGATGCGGTAGAGACGGCCATGGGTAAAATCGCGCAATGGCGTTTCATAGGCATTACCTTTACCGTTTTCAGAACCTTTTGGAGTCGGGTTGTGCTGGATAATGTAGCTGTACCAGTCGGCCACCCACACAGCGCCATCCGGGCCAACTTCCGCGAATACGGGAGCAACCCATTCGTCGGCACCTGCGAGGAGGTTGAAACCAAGCTGATCTTCATAATCCGTCCCTTTTTTCACCATTACGTTGCGGTGCAGAATGTGGCCGGTAGGCTCGGAAACGAATGCGACTTTGTTCCAATATTCTTTCGGATAGGCGCGGGCGGTATAGAAGTTGTGACCCGCTGCGGCTGTAAACCCACCGAAAACGTCGACCTGGCGTACTTTTGGTGTGATCGGCTGCATGTCTTTATGCGTATCGGTGCTGCGGCTTCCATTATCGACTTTGCTCGCGCCGAAATAGCGGTTTGGAATGGCGCTGTACCAGCCGTGCGAATTGTTGGCAGTAGAACCGAAAAGGTCGCCAGCTTCATTGAATCCCAATCCCCAGGTATTGTTGGAGGTCTTGGCAACAATTTCCATATCTGAACCATCCGGCTTGAAGCGGAATAATGCCTGACCGAAATCCAGTTGGTCGCTTTTGCCAACTTTACCTTTGAAGCCTGAGTAACCTACCGAACCATAAACCCAGTTATCGAAACCATAATGCAGGTTGGATGGTCCCGCATGGGTGTCGCCCGTGCCGAAGCCCGAGAAGAGTATCTTCTTCACATCGGCCTTGTCGTCGCCGTCGGTATCCTGCAAAAACAGCATATGAGGTGCCTGCGATACGACCAGACCGCCGTTGGCAAATGCCAGACCGGTTGGAATACTCAGATCATCGGAAAATTTGGTGAATTTATCGGCTTTGCCGTCCTTGTTCGTGTCCTCACAGATCAGGATGTAATCGCTACCGCCTGTGTCTTTGCGTTCGTTGGGGTAGTCTTTCGTAATCAGTACGTACAATCTGCCGCGCTCGTCCCACGTCATAGCGATCGGGTGCATTACGTCAGGCTCGTGAGCGAAGACGTCCAATGTGAAATCGACCGGGATCTGAATGTGTTTTACGGATTCTTCGGGCGAAAGCGGTAGTTGCTGCAATTGCACGCCGGGGCGCTGTTCGTAGTTAGGAAGTTTGGCCTCGCGGTATTCGAATGGTTTCGGAGCCAACGCTGCCAATGCTTTGCGGGCATCGTCGTTCACAGCCCAGAGGATGCCTTTTTCAAGCAGGTCCTGGAAGCCTTGTGTGCCCCAGGTACGCTCGTCGTGACCGTAAGCAGTGTAGAAAATGCGGCCTTTGCCGTGCGTTCTTACCCAGGTATAAGGTTCTTTCTGTTGTCCAGGGCGGTCTTTTTCCTGATCTTTTTGGATCAGGCGCTCGGTGAGGACGATATTGTCGGGTTGCAGCAAGGTGTGCAGGTACGTTTCATCCACTGTTTTGAAAGGCTTCACGCCTGCAATCGCGGGGTGGTCGGGCTTTGTCCACACGGGCTGGATCGTATCCCAGGTGTGTCGCCAGAACTGTCCCCCGATCAGCTTCACTACCTCGGCATTGTTGCGGAAGCAGTAGGAGGCACAGTGAACGGGGATGAAGCCTTTTCCGCTGGCCACATAGTCGAGCAGTGATTTGGCCTGTTGGGGAGCAATGGAGTCCCAGTTGGCGTACAGCATCAATGCGTCGTACTTGTTGAGCGTCTCGGGGTTCAGATCGTTGAGGTTATCCGTGTAGGTGAAGTTGAAGCCTTTGGGCCCCAACGCAGCCATGATCTGCGGAATACGCTCGGCGGGTTTGTGGTGCCCTTTGTCTCCAAGGAACAAAATTTCCAGCCGACGCGCCTTGCCTGTCTCGCCCTTGGAAGAAGCACTCTTAACCGACGCGTTCTGGGAGGATGGCTGCGAGGCACAGCCCAGCAGGACAATGCCTAAGATAAAGGATAACGCTTTGGTTTTCATTGAGATTAATTTTTCTTGTTGTATTAAGGAATTAGTTAAAATCTGTTAACTCCATTTTGAAATATCCTGGAAATCAAACAGATATTCATTTTTGTACTCAACTTCAAAGTCTTGCAACATTTCAAGGTATTCTTCGCGGAACGTCTTTTTTCTATGATGTTCCTCCTGATTGGCAATGTAACGGATCACTGTGTCTATGCTGCTGCGGCTATATGAAAACGCTCCGTAGCCTTTTTGCCAGCTGAATATCGGGGCATTGTGACGCTCCTTGATCCATTTGTTGGAAGATGTTTTGATCTCTTCAACCAATGTCGACAATGGTGTCGATGGATTGTAGCCAATCAGCATATGAATGTGATCGGGCATTCCATTAATCGCCAGCGGCTTCGATTTATGGTTGAGAATGATCCCTCCGATATACGCATACAGATCATTTTTCCACTCTTTCCTGACAAGGCTTTCACGGCCTCTTACTGAAAAAACAATATGTACGTATAGCTGTGTATAGGTATTTGCCATTTTTATAATGCGTGTTTTTGTGAAAAATCTTGCGCGTTTTACAAATCTTTCGGTGCGCTGCACCTTGGCATTTTGTGTTGGTTTATAACGCGTTTCTACAAATCTTTCGGTGCGCTGCACCTTTGCATTTGTGTTGATTTTGTAACGTGTTTCTACAAATCTTTCGGTGCGCTGCACCTTGGCATTTTGTGTTGGTTTGTAACGCGTTTCTACAAATTTTTCGGTGCGCTGCACCCACGTTGATTTGTATCCTCTACGCATGGTGCAGAGCACCAAAATACTTGTAGAAAATCCAATCGACACCCCGTTTTCCAAGGTGCAGCGCACCGAGATATTTGGTTTTGTTCCGAGGATTGTGATTTTGTTGTTTTGGGATTGAATGGATCATAAATATTCATGATGCCGGTTTATTGATCCATTCATCCCTTCAAAACCTTTCACCTACACATTTTGGAAATCCGGCAATTTGATGATCGCCCCTCCCTGCAATGCCGACTCGTGCGCGAGGATTCCGACGCTCGTCCAGTTGGCGGATTGTACTGCATTCGGGAACGGTTCGCGGTCTTCGATCAATGCGCTGATGAACTCGTGTGCCAGGTGCGGGTGCGAGCCGCCGTGGCCACCGCCTTGTACGAACGACAAATGCGCATTTTCATCCAGGTTGTAAACGCCGTGACCGGTGAAATGACGGATTTCCTCCGGCAAATAATGGGCGTAATCCGGCGTCGTCACTTTTTCCGCGATTTCGTGCTCAGGCTTTTTCGCGGTGTGAATTACAGGATCTTCGCCTTCGATCAATGGCCATTCGAATGATTTCTTGCTGCCATAAACCTCAAAGCTTTCGCGGTACTGACGTGCCACGTCGAAGAGTGAACGGTATACGTATGCTGATAAGTCGCTGTCTTTGAATTTAATATGTGCTGATTCGACAGCAAATGGTGAGTTGTGGATCTTAACCAGGTCCTCGGAGATAGTTCCTGAGCCGAAGCATGAAACGTATTCCGCTTCGAGTTTCAGCAAGCCGGCTACCGGGCCTACACAGTGCGTGGCGTAGTGCATGGGAGGCAAACCTGGCCAGTAATCGGGCCAGCCTTCCATGTCCTGCTGGTGGCTCGCTTTGAGGAACTGAACCTTGCCCAACTCGCCTTTTTCGTACAATTCTTTGACAAACAGGAATTCCCGTGCATATACCACAGTTTCCATCATCATATATTTTTTGCCCGTTTCGCGGGTCGCTTTCACGATCTCAATGCAATCTTCCACGCTGGTCGCCATCGGCACCGTACAGGCCACGTGTTTGCCGGCGCGCAATGCTTTCAATGTTTGTTCTGCGTGGTTGGGGATGGGGGAGTTGATGTGAACGGCGTCGATGTTGGGGTCTTTCAGCAACTCGTCGTAATCGCTGTAACGCACTTCGATACCATACTGATCACCGACTTCATTCAGTTTCGACACGGTACGCTGGCAGATCGCGTACATGTTGGCATGGGGATGTTGCTGATAAATGGGAATGAATTCGGCTCCAAAGCCCAGTCCGATAATAGCAACATTAATTTTCTTAGACATATAGATTTAAGGTTAATGATTCAGTGGATCAGCATTTTGTCGAAAAAATAGCCGTAATTCCCGGCTGCGGTACGTCCGATAAAAATACTGGTAACGGGCCTTCGCTCAGGGTATTATTCGACAATACAATTTTAAAGCAAAATAGTGCTAAAAACTTTTCAGGTTTTGATTAGTACTGTGCGTATTTTGACCTTTTTTTTGATTATTGAAAATTTTTAAGCAAAAAATAGCTAGAAAACATACCTGAAATGACCGATTTTGCAGTACAGAAGCCTTTTTATTTACATTAAACCTGAAACACATGATCCGCCCCGCCAAAATAGCCGATGCCGAAGCCGTCGCTCCTTTACTCGTTCTAGGAATGGGACATATTGCCGGGATATTTGCTGGTTCGGAAAACCATACGGACGCGATCCCGTTTTTTCGCAGCTTCTTTCTACATCCTTCGAATCAGTACAGCTATACGAATACACTTGTGTTTGAGACAGAATCGGGGATTATCGGATCCATTAATGGTTATGACGGAGGATTGCTTCATACGCTGAGGCAACCCGTACTCGCCAAACTGAGGGAGAGGGACCCGTTTTTTACACCCTCGGATGAAACGGGGCCAGGCGAATTTTATCTGGACTGTATTAATGTCCATCCCGGTTATCAGGGCAGGGGAATAGGAAGTCAGCTGATTGCAGCGATGTGCACACAGGCGGAAATGCTCGGGCATAAGCGGGTGGGCCTGATCGTCGATATGGTCAATCCGGCAGCCCGGAGACTTTACGACCGGCTTGGGTTTGAAGTAGCTGGCGAGAAAGATTTCATGGATCACCGTTATTTCCACATGGTTCGCGACATTTGAAATGCATTTATCCTAAACCTTATATTGATGAAAGAACGGCTGATTTCCCTGGATGTCCTGCGTGGGCTGACCATGATCCTCATGACTATTGTGAACAACCAAGGCGACTGGGGCCACGTGTATCCGCCACTACTGCATGCTGAGTGGCACGGGTGTACACCCACAGATCTGGTGTTTCCGACTTTTCTCCTGATAGTCGGCATTTCTGTCGTTCTGGCTACGCCGGTGAAGACTTTGAATGGCCCGGCTTTGCTCCGTATCATTACCCGCACGCTACGAATATTCAGTCTGGGCCTTTTTTCTGGGTTCTTCATCAGGATACACCTTTTCGGTCTGGAAGGTAATGCATTGCTGGCCGCACGGCTGGTTGTGACCGCGATCCTCGTGGTTGCATTGTTTGCTGATTACGACCGTAAGTGGCAGTTCATTACCGCAGCCGGCATTTTTACCATCATGATCGGACTGGCTTTCAGCGGCATAGAGCCGTTCAACACGGTTCGTATCCCGGGCGTTTTACAGCGCATTGCGGTTGTGTATCTCATCGTCTCCATTCTTTATTTGCAGACAGGCTGGCAAATTCAGGCGGTGGTGGGCATTACGCTGCTGCTGGCCTACTGGGCGATCATGACGCTGATACAGGTCCCGGGCATAGGGGAGCCGAACCTGGAAAAGGGTACCAACCTCGCCGCGTGGCTGGACAACTATTTGCTGCCGGGGCACCTCTGGGCTTCTTCTAAAACCTGGGACCCGGAAGGTATTTTAAGTACGATTCCGGCAATAAGCACAGGCATCGCAGGATTACTGATCGGGACGTTGCTGAGATCGGGCAGGTTGGGGCGGCGGGAAAAGGTCAGATATATGTTGCTGGGTGGAGCCGGTGGCGTGATCGCCGGCTGGATGTGGAACTTGGTTTTTCCACTCAACAAAGCTTTATGGACCAGTTCGTTCGTGCTTTACGCAGGAGGATGGGCATTGCTTTGCCTCGCGCTGCTCTATTATCTAATCGATTGGAAAGGCTATTCGCGCTGGACTACTTTCTTTGTGATATTTGGTGTCAATCCCATGGTGGTTTTCTTCTTTTCGGGAATGATATTCAGGGTTTTGAATGCAGTGAAAGTGACCAATCCGACCGACACGACTCATTCGAAGATGGACCTGGTGCCGTATTTCTACCAACATCAGCTGGAACCGCTGTTCACCGATCCCAGAAATGCCTCGCTCGCATATGCGCTGCTCTATGTAGCGCTGTGGTTCGTGATCCTGCTGGTACTGTATCGGAGAAAGCTGGTGTTTAAGGTTTGAAATTTACGGGTCGCGGTCTGCAAATTTTGGCTAAATTGCTTTTTTAAATTTTTTAAGAAAGCAACTTTACCCATGTTCCAAAGGAGAACTTTTATAAAAACAGGCGCGCTGGCGGTGGCGGGCATGGCCCTGTCTGAATGGTCGTTTGCGAAAAATGCGGCTGACTTTCCGGTTGTTCGTATCCCCGCTGAAAAACGCAGCTTTACGAGTACAGCCGTGGAAGCGACGATCGTCCGCATGAAAAAGGTGATTAAAGACCCCGAGCTGGCCTGGCTATTTGAAAACTGCTTTCCCAATACCATCGATACGACGGTGCATTATAACCCGATCGACGGTAAGCCGGACACTTTCGTCATCACAGGGGACATCGATGCCATGTGGCTGCGCGACAGTACAGCGCAGGTGTGGCCGTACCTGCCGTTGCTGAAAGAGGACAACAAATTGAAAGACATGGTCGCCGGACTCATCAACCGCCAGACCAAGTGCATTCTGATCGATCCTTATGCGAACGCTTTTTACGATCGCCCCAAGGAAAGCGAGTGGACCAAGGACCAAACCGCGATGAAGCCTATGCTACACGAGCGGAAATGGGAGCTCGATTCTCTTTGCTACACCATTCGTTTGGCATATAATTACTGGAAAACAACCGGCGACACCAAGCCGTTTGACGCCGACTGGTCAAAAGCGATGGAACTGGTGCTGCAAACCTGCAAAGAGCAGCAGCGCAAAGACGGGCCGGGGCCTTACAAATTCGGCCGCGTTACCGCCTGGTCGACAGACACCGTGCCGGGCAATGGTTACGGCAACCCGATCAAACCGGTTGGACTGATTGCGAGCACTTTCCGTCCGTCGGATGACGCCGCTGTGTACCCATTCTTTATTCCTTCCAACTTCTTCGCTGTGGTATCGTTTCGGGAAGTGGCTGAATTGCTTGAAAAGGCCGCGGCAACGAAGAATGCGAAGCTTGCAGCCGATTTTAAGGCACTGGCGACCGAGGTGGAGGCTGCATTGAAAAAATACGCCGTGTATCCGCACCCCCAGTTTGGTAAGATCTATGCATTTGAAGTGGACGGTTTCGGAAATCATTTGCTGATGGACGATGCGGGCATCCCGGGACTGATTAGCATGCCTTACCTGAATGCGGTTTCGGTGAAGGATCCGATTTATGTCAATACGCGAAAATTTGTGCTGAGTGATTCGAATCCGTATTTCTTCAAAGGAAAAGCGGGCGAAGGGCTGGGCAGTCCGCATACGCTGGTCAATCAGATATGGCCGATGGGCATCATCGCCCGGGCGATTACTTCCACCGACGACAAGGAGATCGAAGCACAGCTGAAACAGCTCAAAAATACCCATAACCACACCGGTTTCATGCACGAATCGTTCGATAAGGATGACGACTCAAAATTTACCCGTAAATGGTTTGCATGGGTGAACACGCTTTTCGGTGAGCTGATCCTGAAACTCGAAAAGGAACGCCCGCATTTGCTGGCAAAAGTGTATTAAGCAAAGGCGTTATCACGCTTTCAAATGCCTTCCGGACTACAAACCGGGAGGCATTTTTGTTGCACCGGACTATAATGTTTCTTCCAAACCGGACGCAACCCTGCCCCGGTCAGCCGGCTACATTTGGTTTGAAAACAATGCTCCTATGCAAACCGAAACCATCCGAACCGACTGGACGCCCGACGAGATCGAGGCCATTTACACTCGCCCCTTACTGCAACTGGTCTATGACGCCGCGGCTGTGCATCGGCAGTGGCACGATCCGGAGCGGATTCAGGTATGCACATTACTGTCCATTAAAACCGGCGGATGCCCGGAAGACTGTGCCTATTGCGGACAAGCAGCGCGTTATCAGACCGGTATAAATGTAAAAGCATTGATGAAAAAGGACGACGTGGTGGCCATCGCACGCCGCGCCCGGGAAGGTGGGTCGAGCCGTTTCTGCATGGCTGCGGCCTGGCGGGAAGTGAAGGACAACCGAGACTTCGACCGCGTGCTCGACATGGTCACGGAAGTAGCCGGGCTGGGCCTCGAAGTATGTTGTACCCTCGGCATGCTCACCGAAACCCAGGCCGAAAAGCTCAAAGCGGCCGGTCTTTACGCTTATAATCACAACCTGGATTCGTCCGCCGAATATTACGATCAAATCATCACCACCCGCACCTACGACGACCGCCTGCACACGGTCGATCACGTACGGAACGCGGGTATATCGGTATGTTGCGGAGGCATTATCGGTCTCGGCGAAACCCGTGAGAACCGCATTCAAATGCTTCACACATTATCCACAATGCCCGAGCACCCGGAATCCGTGCCCGTGAACGCCCTCGCCCGCGTGCAAGGGACGCCTTTGGGAGATATGAAAAAGGTAGATACCTGGGAAATGGTGCGCATGATCGCTACCGCCCGCATTCTGATGCCGAAGGCCATGGTCCGCCTCAGTGCCGGGCGCATGGAAATGAGTGAGTATGAGCAGGCATTCTGTTTTATGGCTGGCGCCAATTCAATTTTCACGAATGAGAACGGGGAGTTGCTCGTGACGCCGAATCCGGGGATGAGTCAGGATCGGGAGATGATGGAGGTTTTGGGGTTGAAGGCGTTGGTTAGGGAAGGGGCGAATGCTTAGAAATGTCGCTGTTGGCAGCATCCAGTTTCGCGATTAATGTGGCTACATGAAGCTGATTGACTATGTGTTCCCGCATTTCAGGGGTGACAGATGCCAGATTTTGAGTAAACAAATAGGATTCAACTAGCGTATTGAGGGATTCGATCAGTTCGCTGCCGGTGTCTTTCAGGAAGAAGTCTTTGACCAACTGTTGTTGAGCGATTGCTGCGTCGTGTAAGACTTTGGCGGGAGCTGATTGCGATTGAAGTGTGTCCATAGCAGTGTAGGTTGGTTTATTTTAACTTACGAAAAATTCTTATTTTTTGAGTGGGGAAACCCCACATAAAAGCGATAAATCTTTTTACTTCAACTTAAAAGTGATGATAGTCTTTTCATGAACGTCACCAAAATCTGACAGAATCTCCTTCATGCGCTTCTGCGAAATACCTTTTTTGAAAGTATAATCTCGCCACGCATTGCGGTACCTGCCTTCTTTGGTTTCTGCGGGGATCGCGGGGTAAATGTTTTTAAGCCACCACTCGAACGCTTCCTCCACAGAGCTAAAAGTCTGCATGAAGCAAAGATAATTTTTTTGTGGGAAAATCCCACTCGTTACATGTGTTTTTAAGAATGGTTATTCTTATCAAACGTGGGCCAAAATGATGTCAGCAGGAATGTCGAGTTTAGATTTAATCACTTCCAATAACGAAGCATCCGGCTTGTGATCTTCCCAGAGGATCATTTCTAGATCCTTTTGTGAGATGCCAAGTGTTTGAGCAAGGTCTTTACCTTCACGCTTCATATCATACATTCGGCGTTCAAGAAATTCTTCAAATGTAGAAGGTTCAGGAATCGGGTAAACGCTCTTTTCGTATGCCATTAATGCCTCAGCCATTGCCCGGATATGTAGTTTTTCGTCAGCAGTAACATTAGCTTCTCCTTTTTTCATCAATGCCCCCGCCAGCTCGATCAATGCGGCATGTTCATCGTCGTTGGTGACAGTGTAGGTTGGTTTTAAGTCTTTCATAGTGATCGAATGTTAATCTTATCATACTGTTGGTGCGTTCCGATAAACCTGATGTAAACGGTACGGATATCGAAATGGATTCGAGTTATGAGTCGATACTTGTTGCCTCGTATGTTGAAAATATACAGATTGTTGCCCACCGAATCCACCGAATTAAACTTTCGCTTTAAGTCGTGGAATGCGGAAAAGCTTGCCTCTTCTGTTGTTTTGAACCAGTCAATTAGTGCCTCTTTCGAATCAGGGTATTTATTAAAAAAGTCGCGGAGAGTTGAATAACTAAATATAACCATAATGTGTGATGAAGTGTTAACAAAAAAATACCCAATAAAATTAAGCTCGCCTTAATCCTATCAGGTATCTATTTATCAACGAACCGGAACAAATTATCCGGCGGGAATCACTTAACTAACGGTCGCTCCCGTGCTTACCGTTTGGCGTTTTACAGCAGGGTTTTTGCGAGCAGTCTTCTTCTCCTTCTTAAACTTCCTCCCAACCCAAATAATCACCCCCGTCACCGGAAGCGTAGCCGTAATGAGTGCTACAATCAATGCCAGTGCCTTCGTAGGCCAGCCCCAGATGCTGCCGCTGTGGATCGGGAGTACCAGCCGGCGGACTTTCATGCCGGTGGTTTCATTGTCGTAAAGGCGCTTGCTGATGAGTGTGCCGTCGGTCTGGTCGAAGTAAAGGAAATCGACAACGTTAGTGATCGAAGCATTTTCATTGACTTTGGAAACGGTAATGGAGAGGCTGTCGTATTCGGGTAATGTGAACTGAATGCGGCCCGGGTGGGGGAGCAGACGATTGGTTTCGGCTGTGATTTTGGCTAGTGTACCATTCGAATTGACTTGGATCGTGCCGGCGTTCACAGGGGCTTCACGTTTCTGCTGCGGTTTGCCATCGAAGGCCAGGAAAATCATACTGTTGACCCATTTATAACTCCAAACCAGACCGGTTAATGCGATCACGAACGTGAAAGGCAGTACATAAAAACCGAAGACGGCGTGCAGGTCCCAATTGAGGCGCTTGAATTTGGCGTTCCATTTGATCGTCAGGCGCTGTTTGGCTTGCTTGCGGCTAGGCCACCAAAGGACGAGGCCGGTGATCATAATGACAATGAACATCACACAGGCCACTCCGGTAATCGCTTTGCCGGTCTCTTCCAGGCACAGGTACCGGTGCAATTGCAGCACGATGTGGAAGAATGAGTCGTTCTCGCGACGGGTATCGGCGATTTTGCCCATGTAAGGATTTACAGCAACTGAAAAGACATCTTTTTCTTTCTTGCCTTTCACCAAACTGAAAATCACCGTGCGGTCGATGTGAGGTTCAATTTCAATGCGGGCAATGCGCCGACCGGGATATCGGTTTGCGACCGTGGCGCGGAGATTATCCAGTGAGATCTTTGACTGATCTGCCGGTACTTCCACAGTATGAAATTGCGGGTACAGTACAGGTTCCAGCTCGTCCTCGAAAACTAAAATGCTTCCGGTAAGTGCCACTACAAAAACCACAAGGCCGGAGGAAACCCCCAGCCATAAGTGTAGTTGCGATGCAATTTTCCTGAATGTCTTTTTCACAGCACTGATGAAATAGCCCGCATATTAAAAGGTGTAAGAAATAGTCGCCATAAAGTTGCGCGGCGCTCCCGGGAACAGACGCAGGTAGTCGTAACCGCCTACCCAGTAAGTTTTATTCGCCAGGTTGTTCAGGTTCACCTGGAACTGGAACTTGTCGATTTTGTAGTAAACCGCACCGTTCAGAATCGTGTAACCCGGCAATGTCTGGGTATTATTCAGTGAAAGGTTGCGCTCAGTAACGAAGTTCCCGCCGAGGCCGACCCCAAAACCATTCAGGAAGTTGTTTACAAAGGTATATTTGGTCCAAACGCTTCCCTGGTTCTTAGGTGCATTCGGTTTCTGCAAGTTCACCAGCACCTGGTCGGTTGATTTCGAACCGGCGTCGGTGATCTTGGCGTCGTTGTAGCTGTATGTCAGGATCAGGTTCCAGTTGGGAAGGATACTTCCTGTTACATCAAATTCCGCCCCCTTGGCAGTCTCCTTGCCGATTTGCAGCATCAGATCCGGTCTGTCGGCTGCATTGGCAGAATACAATGTATTGGTTTGCGTGATCTGGTACACCGATACATTCGCCGTCAGGCGGCCATCGAGCCATTCGGTTTTCAAACCTGCCTCCGACAAGCTGCTCCGGATCGGGTCAAAGGGCCCTCCTGACAGCGGATTGGTCTGTACGATAGGGTCCTGCGGATTGTAGCCCTTGGTGTAAGTTCCGTATACATTGATGTTGTTCGTCAGGGTGTAAACGGCCCCGATGCGCGGCAGCAATGCGTGCTGCGTTACATTCGATTCGTTGTTGGTCGTGTAGTTTTTCTTATCGATATAAGTGTCGTAGCGCAATCCGAGGAGGATTTGCAGGCGTTTTATTTTCAATTGTTCCTGCAAATACAAGCCGTGCAATTTGTAAAGTACCGGTGTAGTCGAAGCATTCGCCGTCACGTTGTAGGTGTATTTGGAAGGATCTTCCATGTTATTGTTCTGCAACGTCAGGTCGTAATGCGAGATGTTGGGCTTAGGGATACTTTTGGTGACACCGTTTTCGGTATAGTTGTAGAACACAAACTTCTCGGGCGTTTTGGGGTTGTACGCCGCCGCGCCGCCGGCTTTGAGCAGGTAACCGTTGGCAGTTTGCTGGCCGGAACCTTTTGGCGTCACCGACTGGATGAAGTCATAACCCGCAACGAGTTTATGTTCCGCTATGCCGGTATTGAAGTTATGGTTGAAAAACAGTGAGACATTGTCCATGAACGACTTCGTCTTGCGGATGAATACCTGCCTTGCCACCAGGTTATCGATGGCCTTACCTGCTGAATCCACTCCGTTCACATTGCTGCTGCGGTGTTCGAGCAGGTCTTCGGAGTACCCTGTGCGAAGATAAGCTACGTTGAAAGAGGTGTTTTGGGTGAATTGGTGGTTCAATGAAGTGGTAATCAGGTAGGTTTCTTCATTAAGATAATCATTCACCGCATTCAGCGATGTGCGGATAGAGCTCGAATACAGATCGTTGCCTTTTACGGACTGTCCACGGTCGAGACGGCTGTTGGACCTGTTGAAAACGAGGTCGAAGTTAATGCGTGTTTTGTTCGTTGGCAGGAACGATACAGACGGAGCGACGATGATATTCTTGTCAAACTGCATGTTGCGGAAGCCTTGTGCATTCACATAACCCAGGTTCAGTCGGTACAAAAGCGTCTTGCTTTCGTTCATCGGGCCCGTGAAATCGGCCAGGGTACGAAGGGTGTTGAAGCTTCCCGTGGTAAAGCTCAACGACTTCCGTGGCGTATCAAGCGGCTTTTTAGTCACCCGGTTGATGGTCCCGCCCGGCGAAGTGTTTCCGTACAATGCCGAAGCCGCGCCTTTGATCACTTCCACACGTTCGAGGTAGTTCACAGGCGGCTGTTTCCAGAAACCAGAGAAGGTACGCAGGCCATTCACAAGCTGGGTAGTGCTGCCGCCATTCATGCGGAAGCCGCGGACTGTCAAATCATCATAAAAAGTAAATTGGTTTACGCCGCTCATATTTTTCACGGCGTCGCCCATTAGGAACACGCCCTGGTCGCGCATTACTTCCTTCGTAATATAGGAAATGGCCTGAGGCACCTCTTTAATCGGCGTTGCCGTTTTGCTGGCGATAAACGACAGGTCATTTTTATAGCTCGTGCCGCGGTTACCTACGATTTCCACGGTTTGCAGTTCCTGTGCATTTTCTTCGGCAGTGATTTCAAGCGTTACCGTTTCGTCGGCCTTCACATGTACACTACGGTCAATGCGCCTAATGCTCACGCCGGTACCGATAAGCTGGTAATGTCCCGGACTCAATGCGGTGAATTCGAAGTCACCCTCGGCGTTGGTCAGTGTACCCTTCCCGGTTCCTTTGAGAATGAGGTTGATAGATTCGGCGGGCTGGCCGGCGACGGTCTTGATATTACCTCGGATCCGGCCGTTTTGCGCCATGACGAGTGAGGTAGAAAAACAGAAGAAAAGTATGCAAAAAAGCCTCATGACATTGGTTTAAATAAGATACCTGTCCAAACAGGTGGACAAATGTAGTCTTATTTAGACCAATCCCAAATAATGACAACCTTTATTAGGCACTCACTTTTTAATTCGTTTTAATTGTTCAATTTTTTCTGCTAATCCTTTTATTGCCAACCAAATGTAACTCTAAGCCACATTTGGTTGGTCTGATCGTTAGCCCAGATTGGATTTAATGAAGGCAAGCCCGTCACGCATCAGCTGTTCCTCGGATTCGAACATTTTGCGCCAGATATTTGCCACCGGCAGTTTGGGACTGAATGCCTCGATGCTGATCCAGCCGTCGTACTTAATGTCACGGATAGATTGAAACACGCCTTCCCAGTCGACGTTTCCCTTGCCCGGCGTAGAGCGGTCGTTTTCGGAAAGTTGGATAAAGGAAATGCGGTCACCGGCCTTTCGGATGGTGTCGGCGATGTTTTTCTCTTCAATATTGGCATGAAAAGTGTCGAACATGATCTTGCAGTTGGGGTGATTCACCTCGTCCACAAAGCGTATCATCTCGTCGCCGCAACTGGTCAGATACAACTCAAAACGGTTGAGGTATTCAAGGCCTAGCGTAATGTCGAGCGACTCTGCATAGTCGGCTACTTCGCGAATGCCTTCGATGCCCCACTGCCATTCTTCTTCGGTGGCAGGTTTGCCTGTAAAAACGCCCAACGCGGAGTGATAGGGCCCCATCAGTCGGGTTGCGCCAAGAACAAGGGAGCAATCCAATGCACTTTTGAGGTGGTCGATCGTATGGCGGCGCATGGCCGGGTCTGGACTGATCAGGTGTTCGGAAGGGCCGCAAATGGTGTCGGTCTCGCAATGCAGGCCCAGGCTATCCAGTTTTTGCCGGAAGCCAAACCAATGTGCAGGGTCCGTATTGAAAATGGGCACTTCAACACCGTCAAAGCCGATCTCTTTAATGAGTTCAAGAGTAGGGAAAAGGCTTTCGTCAATCTGGTTTCCCCACAAAAGGAGGTTCATGCTGTACTTCATCAAAATCGTATTTATCTCGCTGGCGAATGGATAAGCCGGAAATTTGTTCCGGTGTCTTTTCAGTATACAATCTTAAAGCAAAAAAGTGCTGTTCCATATACACGATTTGACGAGTATTTGTCCTAAATTGATATGTTTAGATAGGTTTGTAGGTCAAATCAAGCAAAATAAAGTCATAGGGCTATAAACGAAAGATGGCAGCCTTTTCCGGGCTGCCATCTTTCGTTTATAGGCTGTCGGCTATCAGCTTTCGGCCTTCGGCTTTTTTGGTTCGATTGCCGAAAGCCGACGGCCGAAGTCAATTCTACTGAATTCTGCTAAAAATGAGCTGGTTGCTGTTTTCGTAATACAGAATCAGCCTGTTGGATCTGAGATCGTACAAATTGACGTTGGGCAGGGCATTGACAAACAGATTGCCCCAACTCGTTTCAGCTCGTTCCGTACCGCCGCCGCCGATCTGGATCGTGTTTTGCTGAGCGGTTTCATAAAAGCCGGTCAGGATGTTGGTGGATGTGGTCCCTTCCAGTTCACCCTTGTCTTTGAAGTTGAGGCCTACATCCATCAACCCTTTTGCGGTAGCTGGTTTTCTGATGGTGTCATCCTCCTGCACGATACTTTCCAGTTGCCATTTGCCGGTTAACTCCATGTTAGTGCTGATCGCGGTGGTTTTTCCACAACCCGATATCAGCGAAAAAAACAGCACGCATGCTGTCGGAAGTATAAGGGCTTTCATAAACGTGAATAAATTTCAGAACTACCTATTGTTGACATCGTACGCACAAAAAAGGTTGCAAAAAAAATGAGCGGCTCTATAAATTTATAAAAAATATGCCAGGCTTCCGAACCCGGTCAGTAAGAATTATAACGCGTGGAAATGAATTTTCTTTTGCCGTTCGCCCAATGAATTTTGCTAAGAATAAATCAATTGTAATCGTATTTTGATGACAATAGTGTATTATTGTCAATATTTTGGGTAAAATACTGATAGAGCATGAAAGCACCCATTCATAAAAATATCGAAAGCCAGGTACATACAGTGACCGTGCATGAGCTGAAAGAGCCTCATTTTGATCCCAACTGGCACTTTCATCCGCATTACCAATTATTTACCGTATTGGAAGGAACGGGCAAGCGGCTCATCGGAGATTCTATCCAGACTTTTGGTCCGGGCGACACGGTTTTTCTGGGGCCGGACGTGCCACACCTGTGGAGAAGTGACCCTGCTTATTTCGAAGCTGGCTCCGGACTGATGACCCACGGCATTGTGTTATACTTTCAGGAAGATTTTCTGGGAAAGGATTTCCTGGAAAAGCCGGAAATGCTCGGATTGCGGCAGTTGCTCACTGATGCTAAACGTGGCGTTTCTTACAAGGGTGCGTTGGCCGAGCATATCCGGGAGCAGCTCATCGCGCTCACGAGCATCGAAGGATTCAAAGGCATATTGCAATTGCTGACTTTGCTGGATAAGCTGGCACATGACACCTCCGGCGAACCGATTTCGAGCTATGGCTATGTCAATAACTTTAAGGTGTCGGAAACGGAACGGATGCAGAAGGTGCACAATTATGTTCTGCAACATTTCTTTCAGGAGATCCGCCTGAGCGACGTGGCTTCCCTGGCCGGCATGACGGAGGCTGCATTCTGCCGTTACTTCAAAGCCCGGTCGAACAAAACGTTTATCGATTTTGTGAATGAAATCCGCATTGGTCATGCTTGTAAGCTGCTGCTCGAAGATAAATGGACCATCGCTCAGATCGCCTACGACAGCGGTTTCGACTCACTATCGAACTTCAACAGGAACTTTAAAAAATACATCGGGCATACGCCGCGGGAGTATAAGGGAAATTATTAGTAATGTCTGACGCTTGCGAACGGCCGCTATCGAATGGTCAATGTTTGCTGGTCGACGATAATATTGAACTGAATTTCTGCTTTTAAGGCGCTGAAAACTTTCAGGATAGTATCAATGGTGGCGCTATTGGTGCCATTTTCCAATTTGGAAATTTGGGCCTTTTGCACCCCGACCAGTTCTCCGAGTTGTTCTTGAGTCAGATTACGCTCTTTTCTCAACGTACGTATCGATCGTCCGAGTAAGTCCATGCTCAAACGATGCTCAAAGGCGTCACGTCGCGGGGTACCGCGTTCTCCTACATGTTTGTCGATCATCTCGTCCAAAGTGTAGGTTTTCATTGCTGTCTTTTTCATGTGTTTACTGCCTTCTATCAAAGTATGAGTTTCTAATTCTTAATGCGCGCTCAATTTCAACCGGTGGAATCTTCCAGGATTTTTTAATGAAACCGTGAGTTGCTACCACCAGCGTATTTTCAGATTGCGTTTTATCCCAAAATGCCAAAAGCCGGATTTCCTTTCCAAAGCATTTGGTGCGAAATTCCCAGACATGTTGATGTACTTTTTTGAGAAGCCTGGGGTCATTGGTCTGTCCGGCCAGCTTAATATTATATAGCACCTTTTCCATAGTATGTGTATCAAGTGTGAGAAGAAACCGATTAGCTTCTTCCAAGATCAGTGTGTTGAAATAGTGCATTGCTTTCTACATATGGATAATGTGTGTTTCCAAATTTAGAAACTTTTTAATCAAAAAATATCCTGATCGAATTATTTTTGACCAGGATATTTTCAATATCAACCTTTCACATTATTAGTCCCGTACTTCCCACGTTGCGGGCGTGAGAGCATGGCTGTTGCTTCTTTGTCGTTAATGAATTGCTCCTTTTTGGGATCCCATTTCACTTTCCGGCCGAGCTTCATGGCTGTATGTGCGAGCAGGCATGCGGAGCACGAGCGGTGCGCAATCTCGGCATGACTGATCGTCTGCTTTCCGCTCTGAATGCTTTCGATCCAGTTCTGGTGCTGCTCGGGGCTTTCGTACAAATGGATTTCGTTCTGCTGAATAACAGAGCCAAGGATTTTGGGATCGCTTGCGTAAAAAGCTTTGTTTTCCTTAGCCGAAGCGGCCGCACCGGGATCTGAGGCGGTAACTCCGACATTACCACGCGAAACAAAGATCCAGCCGTCAGTACCTTCAAATTTCACACCATTCGGATTCGTACCCCCGATTTCCATCGTCACGCCATTGGCATAAAGCGCATTCACCAGGAAGTCGCCGTGAACATCCCATAAGCCCGAACCCTGCGCGGGGAAAGTAGCCTTTCCTTCAATTTCAATGGGACCAGTCAGCTCAGTATCCATCCCCCAATGGGCGATATCGATGTGGTGAGAGCCCCAGCCGGTGATCATACCGGCGCCGAACTGTTCGAGCCGGAGCCACCCCGGACGGTCGTTGATGTCTGTCTGAGAATGCACACGATCGAGGGTGTAGTAGATTTCCGGTGTCGAGCCGAGCCACATGTCGTAGTTCAGATTTCCGGGAACAGGCATTTTTGCCGTGTTTCCACCAGCCGGGTCGCCGGGAAGGCCTACATATACCTTTTTCAGTTTGCCGATGCGCCCGTTGCGAACCAGCTCGCAGGTGCGTTTGAACTGCGGCCACGGGTTCATGGATCGTTGCTGGCTGCCCAATTGGAATATTACCCCCTTCTTTTTGATCATATCCGCCATCTGGCGACCTTCCCTGATCGTCAGGGATGTGGGTTTTTGCATATAAATGTGCTTCCCTGCCACTGCTGCTTCCATCGCAGGCTGCGCGTGCCAGTGATCGGGCGTGCTGATGATGACTGCGTCGATATCCTTCCGAGCCAGTATTTCGTGGTAATCGTCATAGGTTTTAACTTCGAGATATTTCTCTTTACCGGTACGCTCCACGTATTTTCGCTCGATCCACTCTTTCCCTTTTGCCAGACGGTTTTTGTCCAGGTCGGCTACCGCGATGACGTGCGCCGCTTCGTTCTTGATCACCTCCGGCAAGTCGTGTGAAGAACCAATCCTCCCGAAACCGATTTGTCCGATATTGATTTTATTGCTGGGCGCATTCTTTCCAAAAACACTTGCCGGCACGATGGTCGGGAACATCGACGCGGCGATGATGCCGGCGGTACCCTTCGCGGTGGTTTTCAGAAATTCCCTTCTACCCTGATTTTGCTCCTGCTGATCTTTCATTGCAATAAGATTTAGGATTAATGACTGATGTTCATACTATTTTTTACGCACGGTGTCTTGTGGACTGGTCGCGTAAGCTTTACTGTAATCGCGTGATTTCTGGGGGCCGATCGCCCATTCAATGGCCCCGAGAATGTGTTTTCTCAGGTCGTCCTTCTCATAGTCTTCTTTCTGATGGCCTATCGACGTGTAGAATGCCCGCCCGCCATCGTATTCATGCCACCAGACCGAGGGAAACACATCCCCAAAAGTATCCAGTGCCTTTCCAGCTGGTTTCTGGATGGTGGAATGGTCGTTTACGGCCAGGACATTCAGGTTCACACCCAGTTCCTTGATGAAATAAAACTCATCGGTTGCCCGCTGCCACACCGGACCCAGATGGGAAAGAGAAGGGTTTTTCGGGTCAAGGATTTTGACGGAAAAGCTTTGTCCCGGTTCATGCCAGAAGAAAGTACCGCCCAGCATATCCTTAAACCATCTCCATTTGCGCTCGGTACCCGATGCGGAATGCAGGCCTACAAAATTCCCCCCTGCTTGTATGTAACGCATGAGCGCAACCCGCTGATCATCCGTATCGAACACGTCATTATTGGTGTTCGAGAAAACCAGGCAGTCGTATTGTTTGAGGTTCTGCTCGGTAAATTTGGAGGGATCGGAAGTCGTATCCACCGCGAAACCGTGCTGCTTGCCCAAAGCAAGAATAGCGATTTTGGAGTTCGCAATGTTGTCGTGGATGTATCCCTTGCCGTTTTTGGTATAAACCAGCACTTTGACTTTATTCCATTTAATTTTTTGTGCCTGGGTGTGCGGAGGCATTAATGCCATTAGTGCGATCAGCGCGATGAGGGTGGCTTTCAAATAGTTCTTCTTCATGTGTATGGAAAGGTTGCTTGAAATTAGGTTTGAGTTTTAACTAAAATCCAATGGAATTACCACCATCTACCGGCAGCGAAACGCCTGTAATGAACTTTGCTGCATCGGAACTTAGAAATACGGCAGCCCAGCCGATATCTTCCGGTTTGCCCCAGATGCCCATCGGAGTACGGTCCATGGCTTTGTCGCGACGGGACGGGTCGCCGTTCATCGCAGTGAGCATCATAGGCGTTTCGATGAAGCCTGGTGCAACGGCATTCACACGAACGTTGTAGGGAGAAAACTCTGTGGTTAATGCCTTTACCATCCCACCAACTGCCGATTTGGATGCCGTATAGGCCACTACCCGGTCGATACCGTACAATGCGGCCATGGACGTGACCATCAGAATGGAGCCGCGCCTGCGTTCGATCATCCGTTTTCCGCATTCGCGCGTGATCGAGAAGACCGCATGCAGGTTGGTTTGGACAATGCGGTCAAAATCCTCGTCGGAAACTTCAACAGCGTGCTTTTTCATGTTGATGCCGGCGTTGTTGACGAGGATGTCGATCGCCCCTGCCTGGGCCTCAATGTCGGCTATCAGACCGGGTATTGTTTTGAGATCGGTGATATCATTGACAAAATAGCGGGCATCCGGGCCTAATGATCCCAGAGCTTCCTGCAAAACAGCCTCTCTGCGACCTGTGATCACCACGCGGGCACCTGCTTTGGCCAGGCATTGGGCAATATGGAATCCGATGCCGCTTCCTCCGCCTGTGACCAGGGCTAATTTCCCTTCCAACGAAAAGACTTGAAGGGATAAATCTGAATTGTGAATGGACATATATGATAAATCAATAATACTAAACTTAAAAACCTTGCATCGATTTGGCAATGCTCATTTCAAGGCCACGCAATTCGGCCAACGCTTTGAGCCTTCCAATCATCGAATAGCCCGGGTAGGTCTTTTTATGCAGGTCATCCAGCATCTGGAAACCGTGATCGGGGCGCATGGGAAGCTCCGCATCGGCGTTATGTGCCGCCTTTCTCCGCAGCTCTTCCTGGTGTAATGCCTTCACGACCGCATACATGTCCACGTCACCGTCCAGATGGGGTGCTTCATGGAAATTCCGCTGATCTTCGGCTTCTCTTCTGGTCGTACGCAAATGCACGAAATGAATGCGGTCGCCGAGGCGCTGGATCATACCGGGCAAGTCATTATCGGCTCTGACACCGAGGGACCCGGTGCAGAAGGTGATGCCGTTGGCCCGTATGTCGCATGCATTCAGCAATTGCGTAAGATCCGCTTCCGTACTAACCACGCGCGGAAGGCCCAGCAGCGGTCGCGGCGGATCGTCGGGATGAATGCACAAATTGATTCCCACTTCTCCGGCCTCAGGAGCGACCTGGCTGATGAAGTAGTAAAGATTCTCCCGAAGTCCGCGATCGCCGATCTCTGTGTAAGCATCCAGCAAAGCCTGAAAATTGCCAAGCTCGAACGCTTCCTCCGAACCCGGCAAGCCCAGGAGAACGGTGTTGGTGAGTTTTTGTATTTCCTCGGGCGACATTCCCTGCAACTTCCGGCGGGCTGATTCCTGTACTTCCGGGTCGTAATCGTTCACCGCATCCGGCCTTCGCAGGATATAGAGGTCAAACAATGCAAAATCTTCCCAGACGAAACGCAGCGTTTTGTGGCCTTCCGGGAAGGTATAGGCCAGATCGGTCCGGGACCAGTCGAGTACCGGCATGAAATTGTAGCACACGGTTTTGATACCTTCTGCGGCGAGATTGCGCAGCGACTCCTTGTAGTTTGCAATGTAAGTCTCACGGGAGGGCAAACCCTTTTTAATATGCTCGTGAACCGGCAAGCTTTCTACGACCAGCCATTTCAATGTAGTGTAATGTTCATTGCCCGATTCAATGATCCGGACGCGCTCGGCGATGGCCTGCCTGGTCCAAACTTCCCCCACCGGAATCTGATGCAACGCGCTCACAACACCGCTACATCCGGCCTGGCGGATATCCATCAGGGATACCGGGTCATTGGGTCCGAACCAGCGCATGGTTTGAATCATAGTCTTTTTATTTTATTAATATGCAAATATAAACTTGTATTGTAACCGATTGCATTAACTTGCTCTAAATTTGAACCAATACATGTAAACTCGAAAACCGTCAAATTTGTGGGATAAAACCTGAGACGTGTTTTGGCTCTCTAATCCCCTACAAGGAAAGCAAGATGGAAAAAGAAATTACCATTTACGACCTGGCAAAATTACTCGGAATATCACCGGCAACCGTCAGCCGTGCACTGAACGATCATCCTGCCATTAACGCTAAAACCAAGGTGCTCATTGCAGAGAAGGCGGCCGAGCTCGGTTACCGGTCCAATACTTTCGCGAGCCATTTACGCACGCGCAAAACCCATACGCTCGGTGTCATCGTACCGCGTTTGAATAGTAATTTCATGTCGACCGTATTGGCGGGAATGGAAGAAGTGGCCAATAATGTGGGTTATAACCTGCTGATCAGCCAGTCGCTGGAAACGGAGGTGAAGGAGAGAGCCAATGCCAAAACCATGTTCAATAGCCGTGTAGATGGTCTTTTGGTGTCAGTTGCATATGACACCGGGTCATCTGAGCATTTTTCGGCGTTCATCAACCGGAACATTCCGGTGCTTTTCTTCGACCGGGTGATGCAGCATCCACAGTGCGGGGCGATCATCATTAATAATGAACAGGCGGGTTACGAGGCGACGCGCCATTTGCTGGATGAAGGCTGCCGGAGAATCTTGCATGTGACCGGTGATCTGCGCAGGAACGTCTATGCCGATCGCCTCGCGGGTTTCAGGAGGGCAGTTGCTGAAAAACACCTGCAGCTGGACGACAATCTGGTGGTAGTCACGGATCTCAGCCAGGAGGCGGGGCGACTCACGGCGGAGCAAATCGATCAGATGGAGAACCGGCCGGATGGCTTGTTTATTTCCAATGACCTTTGTGCAGCGGTTTGCATGCAGGCATTAAAGGAAAAGGGTTACGAAATCCCCGGTGATATTGCTGTGGTGGGATTCAATAACGACCCCGTTTCGCAAGTGATAGCCCCTCAGCTTACCACTGTTTTTTATCCGGGCTATCAAATGGGTAAGACGGCCGTGATGACGATCGTAGGGCAACTCAATGGCAAGGGAGCGACAGCACAAACGGAGCCAATTATCCTTCGCTCGGAACTGATTATCAGAGGGTCATCGAAACGGTCCGGGAATTATTAATTTGCGGCTCGTTTGCAACGTTTGCCATTAGGATTTCACCTGTAATTCAGTATTTTTGATAGAAAAGCAGAACAATATGGAAGCTGTGGCTGAAAGACTCTATTCGCTGGAAGAATACTTCGCCTTTTGTGAACAACATGAAGGCCGGTTTGAATTCGTCAACGGAGAAATCATCGAGATGTCTGGAGAAACAACAACTTCTAATCGGATTGCAGGCAATATTCATCGCTACTTAGGAGCCATTTTGGAGAATGGAGCTTACCATTTTTTCCAAAACTCCGTAAAATTGCGCGTGGAGGAGGGTAGCGTTTTCCGAATTCCCGATTTTCTAATTTGCGATGAAAAGGGTGACGCCTCCCGTTATACAACTCATGCGCTTCTAATTGTGGAAGTACTATCCGAAAGCACCGAAACTACGGATCGCGTGGATAAGCTTCGTGAATACTCACTTATGCCTTCATTGCAGTACTATCTCCTGGTCGAGCAGGCTAAATGCGGCGTCGAAATCTACATCCGGGAGGGCGCCCGCTGGTATGTGGAGTTTTATGACAAAATGGAGGATGTGATCAAGCTTCCCTATTTTGATACGGAACTCCCACTCACGACGGTTTATAAGAAGGTAGCTTTTGTAAACGCGACTTCAATCTAAGCGTGTTACAAAACCCTCTTTATAAACACCTGCTGCGTCCCTTTCCCCGCTCCATCCTTAACCAGCCGGTTGTAGGCGAGCACCTTTCCATCCGGGGACCACACCAGGTTACCAGGCGCGAATTCGCCAGCCTCTACTAACGTGCTTACTCGTTGCTGGAATGGGCCCCCTTCCACTTTGCATAGCATAATGTTGCCCTGGTGGACATAAGCAATGTGCTCACCATCAGGGCTCCATCGAAGGTTTCCGGTGACGTCGGTGGCAGATTCAGTGACCTGGCGGGGTTGGCCGCCTTTTGGCGACAGTGTGAAAATTTGACTGATACCTTTGTTGTCTTTGGCCAAAAATGCGAGTTGACTGCCATCTGGCGACGACCTGACAATGCCTGCACAACCGGGGTTCAGTGTATTTGCCGTAAAAGTCAGTCTTTTCTGTACAGCACCTTTCGGCGGCATGGGGAAATCCGTATCCGTTCCTTCCAACGGGCCCAGCGGTCCGGGTTGGGTAATATCGTTCGGTATATCGACGATGAATACTTCGGGTACATCCTTGCCGGTCCGGTCTTTTACTGTTCCAAGGAATGCGCGTGCCATTTGTCGACTTCCGTCGGCGAGCGCATAGCCGTTTGTGCCTACCCAACTGTCGCTGGCAGCATGACTGATTTCGTCACTTCCCGGCACAGGATTGGAGACCACCCGCACAACGAGCGCGCTGAACCATTCGCCTGAAACATTCTCAGGGTTTGCATCAACCGGAACCGCCTTTATTTTTTTGGAAACACCGATGGTCCTGAGATTATGCTTCTCCCCGGTTTTAGCCTCAAGGGCCTTTAAAATCGCGTCATTGTAGGTAAATCCGATCCATTCCCCGTCGCCGCTCCACTCGTGCCGGTGCGTGCCGCCGCGCAGGGCACCCGGTGTAAACGGGGGCGTCACATCACGCGCGTCCATGTACACGGGGACATTAGGTCGGGTATCCCGGATAATCACACCGGTGCGGCGCCATTGCTGGTATGGGTTTTCTTTGGTGCTGTTGTGCAGGCCATGTATGAACACGACCGCATTTTCCTTTGGACTATAGCTGACGGCCCCTGCGCCGGGCCCCCATGCTGCATTGCCTTTAATGTCAAAGAGGACTTGCTTCTCCCCGGTTTCAATATTTACCCGCTCGATCCGCGCCGATTCCGCTATACCCCCCTCATCTGTTCTGGTGTCGTAGACAAGCCATTGCCCATCCGGCGAAAAGTTGTCATTGTTGTCCAGATCGTGGTGGTAGGTCAGATCGTGTGTGAGCTGTATTTCAGCGGTATCTGTCTGGCAGGATTGCATATTTAGTAATGTTAGGAACGATAAAACCCGGATAGAAACAAGTCTCATGGCAAAATCTACTTTTGGGGGGCGGTAATTGCTCCCAGGTAACGGCCCATCCAGTAGGGTAGGAGCCAGATGTCTCCGGCGCTATGCTCCGATGCGCCGTTTCCTCCATTACGGTCGAGGTTGAACATATTGCCGTTGTGGCGTTGAATAGGTCGTTCGTCCGGTGGTAAAACCTCCTTGGTGGTTTGCCGGCGGAAGTTGGGGGCCAATAATTCAATGTCTTTCCGGTGGCTGTTTTTAATCACCCAGTCGATCAGGTCCACCGGGTGTTCCTGAAGATACCACACGGCCTCGTTCAGATCGAATTCCCGGGTTCCGGTTACAGCGGTGAAGATGTTCCATGCGCCTTCCTTTTCAGGCCTTTCGGCTTGCCAGTGATCGATGATCTGCTTTTTGTACTGGGCTTTCAGCGTATCATTGAATGCGTAGCGATAGAGTCCCCAGTAACCTACAAAGTACATTTCGTCATCCGAATGATTCCAGCCGTCGGACATATGCTTGGCGTGGTCATCCGCATCCGCAGGTGCTCGGCCAATTACGCTCATCGGTCGCATCATATTTTCGAGGTACCCGTGTTTGGTCATGAGCTCGAATGCTTTCGCCTTGTATTTTTCCTTTTTAGTAAAATGGTAGGCTGTCTGCAGCATGGCTACGATGTTGGACGAGTTAAGCTTCCGGTCACCCACATTGGTAGGGAAGGAATTTACATAGTCGGGATGCCATTTGCCCCACATGGTAGGCTTGCCGTCGTAATCAATGAGGTACATGTCGTTTTTTACAATATGCGACATGACCGTATCGATCAGCGTAATGGCCTGTTTTTTTATTTTCGGATCATCGAGCAATTCTGCGGCCGCACCGAATGCAAAGATATGTCCTATCACCTCGTCACTGCTGGTGGTGGATTTCCAATCCCATTCCTTCTCGGGGGAATGCTGCCACCGCTCAACGTCATGCAGTTCATTGATATGGCCGGAGCGTTCGAATGAACGCGCGGGAAAGCCGGCTACGGGATTAACGGTATACAGGCGTTCCATTGCATCCATGGACTCGCGGCAATTCTGTAATGCCTCGGGATCTTTCGTTACCGCATACCTGAAGATCTCGCCACCCAGGTACATGGATGTCCATAGTCCATCGTTATCCGAATCTTCCATCAGGCCGGTTGACAAATTGCCGTGATTGAGCCCCACCAAGGTTGCATTGAAGCCATTCCGGATGTGCCGCAGCCGCACCTGCTGTTCAAACAGCATCGCTTTGTCTTCCAGGGTCATTGATTTGAACTGGATTTGGCCCAGACCTTTGTTCGTTAGTATCAACACCGAGTTTTGAGGACCTTTTGCAATGTCGATCACCGAATTGCCCGGAAGCCAGCGCTCACCGAAGTAATAGTCAAACTTACCATCCGGACGCAATGCGAATGCACCGAGATTGGAACCAAACCAAACCTTGCCATTCACTTCGCGAACCGCGGTAATTTTCGTAGCAGGTAGTTTCCTGTTAATCGTTCCGGTCTGTTTTCCGGTTTGAAGATCGAATGAAATGTAACCGTCCGTCGTGCCAATGATGATTTTGCTCTCCTGGGACAACAGGTCGAATGCAGTGAAATCCGTCCCGCTTAATGCTTTGGTCAGCTTTTTATCGTGAACGGTCAGTTTATAGAGCGATTTGTTCCCCAGGATCCAGAACTGATTCGCTTTGGCCTGAAATGCCAGGGCAATCACGGAATCATCCGGCAGTTTGCCATTCCAAAGGCTCTTCGAATCCTTGATCAAATCCAGTGAAATTCCATCTGATACCAGAAAAGTAAACTCCTTGCCGCCGGCCAGCAGGTTTGCCTTGGGGAGATTATGCTTTGAAAATAATGTACCTGCCCATGCATTGCTCATCACAACCTGATCGGTGAGGTACACCAGCTGATCCTGGTAGGAAGTTAATGCCGTGATGTGCTTATCCTTCATGAAACGGTAGTTCCTGTCGGGAACGACGGTGCCTGGGTAAAGGAATTGTCCGTCATACACGTGCCGGAGGCCTTCTTTGGCAAGTATCTGAATAACGCCATTGCGGTCGGAGGCTGCCTGCAATAGCGAATTCTGCGAGCTGTCAGCGTAATATTTGACACTGAAATCCTGCAAAAAGGGCTTGTCCTTATGCACCGCCTGACCGCGGACATCCGAAAGAGTAACGTAAAGCAGAAATAGGAGGGATAGTAAAATGGGTTTTTGCATTGTTATAACATTTGTTGGTAAAAGGGCAATAGCCCCGGTTGTATTCTGGCTCAAACTGCGGGTGTCAGAGTTTCGAAGGATCTGCTACCACATATTTGATCGATTTTTTTCCCTTCTCCGGATGATGGGAGTAAGTCATGTGCAGCAGGCCGTCGGCGGTCTGGATCAGCGACGGATACGAATACCCGCCCTTTTTGGTCTTATCGTTTTCGATGAAGTACCGCTTCCAGGTTTGACCTTCGTCTGTTGAAATACGAAGACTGAGGACATAGCGTCCATCATCGATGTCGTTGCCCAGGAATGTCCATCTTCCATCTTTCAATACCAGCAATTCGACGCTCGCAGTGTTCGGAATATCGGTTTTGGTGGTCGCCTTCCAGCTTTCGCCGCGGTCCTTCGATTCGCTGATATGTACTCTTGTCGGCCAGTCGCCGCTGTCCCGCATGAGTGCTACCAGATCGCCGTTCTTCTTTTGGGCCAATGCCGGTTGAATAGGCCCTCGTCCCACGATGGGCAGGCCGGGGCGCCAAGTCGTACCATTATCGTCTGAAATGGCAGTCATTGAAAAATTGTAGCCATCCGAATAAAGCGGCAGCACAATTCTGCCGCTTTCCATCAGCAATGGCTTAATCCGCGTCATCCACCCGATGCTGCGTTTGGGAGCGTCTTTTGCGGCAGATATGACCATGTCATCATATTTGGGTGCGTAGCCGGCCCAGCCTGCTCCGCTCTCAGGCATCGTTTTGAATTTATTTTCTACCTCTTCGGCGAAACGCTGTCCGGGTTTGAGAAGGATATTGTCCTGCCAGCTCCATTGCGGTGCTCCCGCTCCGTTATAGTCAGTGGATGTCCGGAATTTGAGGATCGATTGTTCCCACAGATTGGCCTGTACGGCAATCCAAACTAAAAAGAGCTTTCCTTGTGCATTCAGAAACAAGACCGGATTGCAATCCGGAATGTCGGGTGTATCGGCCATCAGAAAAGGCTCGCTCCATTTGGACGCTCCTTTTTTCAGCCTCGAACCCATGATCAGCACGTCGTCGGCTGTCCGTTCGCCACTCCCCTGGAACCAGGCCACCAGCATATCGCCATTAGGAAGGCTTACAATGCTGCTCCCGTGAACATGCTTTTCCTGATGCGGGAAGATTAACATTTGTTTTACAACTGTCGCATCCTGCGCTTTTCCTATTACTGCGGATGCGACCATAATGGCCCATGCCCAAATCGTTTTTTTTAAAATCATTTTGCTTTTTTTCTCCTTTCCATCATTTCTTTCCAGGTGGTGAGAATGATCCCTTCCGACCGTATGTAACTTTTCAGATCCGGATCGAGCATCGACAGCATGTCAGCGTACCGGGAACCTCCCGACGCAGAAATGTATTTGAAGTCTTCGGTAATGTCGCTGCTGTGGACGATCATCATCGCTACGCCCGGCTGCATTTTTGCAATCGTTTCTTTGAATTGGGCTGCTTTGTATTTTCCCCATTGTTCCGGCGTAACGGATTCGCCTTCGGGTTTCCAGTCGCCGCTGATCGTGTGCAGATCATCGAGTACAGGCAGGCCGGCATCCCAGATCTTCCTGCCAAATTCCGCCGACCGTTTTACAAGCTCAGGCTCGGGAAGCTCCATGCCGTCCTTCCATTTGCCTTCGGCTTTGAGCTTTTTCACCAGTGGATTGTTCAGGGATTCTTTCAGCAGTTTATTGTTACCGCCGGGGAACATGACCGGGATGCCATATTCCACCCCGACTTTGATGTACCTTTCCAGAAAAGGAATGTGAAAAAACAGGGTCCCCATGTGTGAATCCATGTGAGTGGGTTTCAGGCCGATTTTCAGTGCGCGATCGAGCTGCGCCCTGATTTCCTGCTCAACGACTTCGGGACTGGCATTTGTGATTACCTGTTCCACTTCATGCCACATGCAACCTTCCTCATCCACCAGTCCATGAGAATGTGCAATGCCGTTGAGCGGTGGCCAGCGGTAGTCTTCCCATTCCGAAGTGAGTGTCAGGTGCAAGCCTGCGTCCATAGCGGGGTTGGCTATCGCGAACCGGGCAAAACTGGCAGCCCAGGGGCAGGGCATCATAATGCTGCATGAGGTAGCGACTCCGTTTTGGATGGATTTTTTAGCACCTTCATTGGAATAATGCGACATGCCGGCATCGTCGACATGGAGAATAATGACTTTGGAGCCTTTGGGCCAGCCCAGCTTCTCGGCATAGGTCTGCCCGTCCTGTGCGAATGTTTCTTGCATGAGAGATAGTAGCAGGTTGATGAATAGAAATAAGAGATGTTTTTTCATAACGAACAGATCTATCATTGGCTTACTATTTCGAAATCATCCCCAGGTACCTGCCCATCCAATAAGGCAGCAGCCAGAACACCGGCTCTCTTTCTACTTCCGGGTTCCCGCCTGCCACCGTCCACGGATTTTTGTCCCAGCGGACAGTGAGCCGGATACTGGCAGGTTGTAATTCGCTTACCTGCTGGTCTTCCAGAACCGGGGTGCGGATAATGCTGATGTCTTCCCGCTTACTATGATCAATGGGCCAGTCAATGAGATCGAGGGGTGTGTCTTTCAGAAACGCAATGGAATTTTCAAGCTCCACCTTCTGGTTAAGGCTTTCGTTGTAAATGAAATTAACCAGGGGATTATGATCTGCGACCCTCCTCGCGAACCATTCTTCGAGGTGCTTCCGATAAAATTTCTGTCGCTCCTGATCCTTCTCGCAATGGATCAGGATGGGGTATAAGTAGGCTTGCAGCACGACATCGAAATAGATGAACCATGCCGGGTTCTGGCGCGTAACATCCTTCATATTGTCGAGGTAATGTTCCTGCCCGATGAGCCGCAGATACTCCTTTTCATATTTTGGCTGGCCGGTCATGTGGTAGGCCAGTTTGAGGAATGCCAGCATTTCCATGGAGTTCTGGTTGCGATCGGGAAGCCATTCCGGATCGCGGTTGAGTTGGTCCGGCGACCACACCGACCAGCGGGTGTGTGTGCCGTCGATGTCGGTGAAATTCAGATTGTGCTGCATCAGGTAGTCGACAATGCGGGCCACATGCGCTGCAATTACTTTTTTTTCGCCGGCATCGGCCGCCAGCGTATAGTAATAGTAGTACCCAAACATATGCCCGCACATTTCGTCACTGCTGGTATCACCCTTCCATAGCCATTTGCCATCGGCCGATTTGCGCCACCGGACCTCTACCGGTTTGAAACGGGGCTCTTTAACCAGTTCGTCGGCCTTTTCCCGCTCCGTATACGTGCGGTTGCCATCGTGCATGCGTGTCCATTCGGCCGGGATGATGGTGCGCGCGAAGAAGCCATTGGTTCCGGTCACTTCCTGCAAAAATTTCAGGAACCCGAATGCTTTTCTGGCATTCTCGCGGGCCCCGGGATCTTTGGTAGCGGCATATCGGAAGCTTTCCATTGCCAGGTAATTACCAGTGAACTCGCCATCATTGTCATCATCCTCGGGTTCCCAACTGGTAGTGTCTCCCGGCACTTTCAAATGGGCCTGACCTGCAATCCACGGCGCGCGGATATGACGTTTCATCAAAAGATCATTAAAGAAATCGCTTTTGCCCGCGAGTGTCATCCTTCTATTTCGGATAGCGCTTACGCCCTTCGGAGTGGCGATCCAGGCGGTCCCGTCCTTGTCGAATGCAATGTCGTTGACCTGGTCATCCATGAGCCATCGCCGCGAGAACAGGAGCGATCGGCTTCCATCCGGCCGAAAGCGTATCACGCCGGTTTGTGTTCCCACCCACATGCTGCTATCGGGTGCCATGCGCACGGCTGTCACATAGGTCGAAGGGATGCCGTTTTTTACAGTCAGTTCTTTCGCTTTTTTACCTTCGTGCTGAATGGTCACACCGCCTAGCCCGCCGATCCAGAGCTTCCCTTCGTGATCGAAGGCCAACCCCTTCACATAGGCCGAAATCAGCGTGTCGTGTTTGTAGCTGTGTGTTGTCAATCCGGGCGTCCAATGGTAAAGCCCTACATCGGTCCCGATCCACAGCCCATCCTTTTCATCGGCTACAACATCTCTTACAGAACGGGCGATGGTGGAGTGCTGAGCCTTAAACCCTCCCGCATTTCCGAGCCAGAATCCGTTCGGGCCGATGGCATATACCAAATTGGCCCGAATGCTGAGGGCTGATACCGGTCCTGCCGGACCTTCCATTTTGCTGACGTTACCGTTCTGGTATTTGTACAGCCCATTCCAGGTCCCCAGCCATACTATTCCTGCCGAATCCATGGCGATGGCGAACGCCGGTCCATTGTCTTCGTCTGTTATGACCGATGTCCATTCGCGCGTACCATTGTTTTTTCGGAAAACACCTGCTCCGGTAGCCGCCCAGACGTTGCCAACCCGATCTGGCAGAACCGCTCTGACATCCTGCGCCGCGAGCGACGTTCCGATGGGATAGGCTTCATGGTATTCCTGCAAGAAAGGTTGGTCCTGATAAAATGACTGACCGCTTTCCATGGTCTTGCAGTCCCCGCATGCAAATAGCAACGGAAGCAAAGCACAGCTCAGCCAGCGGCCCGGGTGTTTTCCGATAGTCCGCATCAGGCTTCGGCGTAGTTTTCGCTTTCCTGGAACAGCAGGCTGACGAGTTTTTTGTATTGTGAAAAATCCGGGATCAGCAATTGTGCACCTGCGCGTACGAGACGGGGGCGTTTGGCGCTGTTATGTCCGAAACGCTGTACTTCGTTGCTGGTAATGCCGACCGAAATGCCGCCTGCCCGCCGCCCTTCACGGATTTCGTCGGGGCCGTCGCCAAACACTGCCAGTTCTTTTCCCTGGAGATTGTTGTCGCGGATGATCTTTTCGATTACCATTTTCTTCGAAAACTTAGTGTAGTCCTTCAATGCCCCGTAAATGCCCCCATCGAAAAGATCGGCATAACCCAGCATCTGAGCTTCATTCCTGACGTCGTCGACATCGGTACCACTGGCCAGGTACATGGTTACGCCGCGTTCTTTGAGCTGCTGCAGGAATGCGACGGCGCCTTTTAAGGTGTAATCTTCCTGCCCCAGTTCTCCTTTGGCCAGTTTTTCCATCCGCTTGTCGACCATCTCCATGAGACCGTCATTATAGATTTCCTTGTATTGAAATTTATCGAGGATTTTTTCTTCGGGTACGAAGCCGAATTCGCGAACCAGGTTGACCAGCCCTTCCATTTGATAAATGGTCTGGATACCGGTGGTCTTGTGAATGAATGATTTGACTTCCTGCTGGACCTGGTGGAATGTTCCGGCATCGACGGAGTCATATTGGTCTCCGAGGATGGATTTCATCATCACCGGCTCCATGATCTCTTCCCAGCCTTGCCGCAGCGAGCTGATCGTACCATCATGATCGAAAACGGCATACCTTATATGTCCCAGTTTTTCAAGTATTTCCGGCGCGCATATTTCAAACTCGGTTTCGGGATAGTATACTGCGCTGCGTTCGTTCTCTGCCAGATCGGCATTGTAAATATAGTCCGGTTCCTTCGCGACCTCTGCGATCTCGGCACCGGTCGCTGTGCCTGTGGTGTACAGTTTCTGCACCGTTACAGCCGCAGCGAAGTTACCGAACAGTGCCGCTTCGGCCGGGGCCAGTCCGGCTGCGAGACAGAGCGTAATCGCGCTGATCGCCGTATCACCGGCTCCTACTGTATCCAGCTTTCCTTTCAGCTGGATGCCCGGAATCTCAGAATGCCCTGCATGGTCGAATGCGATGATACCCCGTTCGCCGCAAGTAACGAAAACCGGCTTGTGATATCGTCCGAAGACCGCTGCGCCGTACCGCTTAACGTCGGCGACAGGCACATTTTCGCCGGGACGTACATTCAGTCCGTTCAGCGAAGCGATTTCACGGTCATTGGCTTTGAGGCAGGTGTTCAGAATGCGATCGTTGAAGTGACGCGAATCGAGCATGACGATTTTGTCGCTGTACTTACTGAAAAGCTGATTGGCCTCATCTATAAAGGAGTCATTGCTGATACTGCCGGTCACCTGCTGGTTAAAGATCACGGCGTCGCATTCCTGCAATGCTTTTTCGATCGCAAAGATGAGCTGCCGATCGGTTTCGATGCTTCTTTCATTATAAACACCAAAATCGATCCTGGGCTCCTCCCGGCCATCTACCAGTCTTTTAAGGTAGCTGTATGTATTGAACTTATCCTGTTGCACCTGCAACGCCGTAGTATCGGCACCGAGCTGTTGCAGCTGGCGGGTCAGTTCCCTCCCCTGCATATCATCGCCCACAACCCCGATCACCCGTATGCCGGCAGGCTTCAGCGCAGCCAGGTTCGCGACCACGTTCCCCGCTCCGCCGGGCGTATAATAATGCCGGTCCACTGCCTGGGCCTGCAAGCCTGTTTCAATGGAAATCTCCGAGGCACGGTTGTCCATCACCCAGTAGGAATCGAGGCAGAAGTCGCCATAAACGGCTATTTGGACGGCGGAGATCTTTTCTAGTATCTGATTAATGCGGTTTTGATCCATGAGCAGTAATGGGTCGGGGATTTAGGTTGAAAGGATATAGACGTTACGCTTTTTGCGGATAATACTTCCGATCCGCAAGGGAGGGCTATCGGCTCGGGAAGCATTTGATTCAAATGTTATGAAAATGTTAAAATCTGCGGAGGCAACCGGTTCGGGAAAACAGTAGGGTTTACTAAATTTTTGCGGATAGAAACGACTGTAAATGAGCGAATATGTAATAAATGATAAGTTATTATTATGATTTGATTAAATCGTACAACCGTGCGCAAAATGAAGATATTTTTACGCAAGTTGCGATTTGAAATCAAGTTTGAAGACGTAGCTTTATCAAACAATTACAATGCTGCCGCTCAATATAAAACATTGCCGATTGCTGAAATAGCAGAATTTTTACCCGCTATGGTGATGTCACAAACAACTTTATTTTAGTAATACGACTGATTGTCAATTATATAGTAGATGTTCTCCGGTGGTTTTGAATCCTAAAAAATGAATAGGATCAAATCAAGAATAAAAGTTCATTTTGCAATACTGAATACAGCATCCATTACCCTTTTCTATAAGTTAAACCTATACGACTGTGGCCTACCCCGACGAAAACATTCTGGTAAGAGTAACGCAAGGCGACGAAGCGGCCTTCGCGGAGTTGTATAACTACTATAAAACACCTGCACTGCGTTTCACGGTATCCCTGCTCAAAGATGAAGAGGAAGCCGAGAACATGGTACAGGATGTGTTTATCAAAATCTGGGTAAGAAGGACGCAGATCAAGCCCGACTACAACTTCAACTCCTACCTTTTCACCTGCCTGCGTAATATGGCGTTCGATCATTTCAAGAAAATCGAGAAGAGCGAGCAGCTTCGCAAGCATTACCTGGAAGCTATTCGCGCAGCAGGCGAGGAAGAGAAAGAAGAGACCGAGAGGAGATTGAGCATTGTGCAGGCAGCGGTGGACTCGCTTTCTGTTAAAAGACGTCAGATCCTGAAACTCAATATCGAAGAGGGTAAATCCTATCAGGAGATTGCGGAGTTCCTTCGCATTTCCAAGAACACCGTAAAAAATCAATTAGTAAAGGCGAAGCAAATTCTGAGAGAAAAAGTGGATCTCGCCGCCGTCTGAGCATCGTACCCGAGTTAACCCAGAATTATATTCCTAAAACCTGAAAAGCAGAAGCCGTTAAGCTTCTGCTTTTGAATTTTTAACCCGGTAATGCCGGAAAAATTTACTTCATATTTCCCAGTTTACCCAGGTCAATCCCTTTCAATGCGTCTTTGATCTGGTCGACTGTCACGTGATCACCTTGGATATTCACGACATAACGGTCCGCGACAAGCACGTTGATCTCACCGGACTTGTTTTCGTTATCATATTTTTCAAAGGCTTTGTGGCCGTCCAGCGAGGTCGTCTTTTCGTAGCCGTGGGTGGTTTCCTTGTCAATTTCTGCGATCGACCAGGCGGCGAGGGCCATGGTGGAAACACCTGCGATGCCTCCGGTATCGACGATCTCGATATCAAGCGACTCATCACCACTTCCTTTGTATTTGGCCTGGGCTGTTGACACCGTGAAACCCATAGCGCCGGTTTTCTCTCCCGTAGCCTCGGTACGGTTCATTCCGGCCAGGTTTTCAGGAAGTAAGTCTTTCAGTTTTCGGAAATCTACTGGATCGACGGCCTCCCGGTCACCCATTTTCTTCGCTTTATCTGCAATAGCCTGCAGGGCGTCGGCCGGGCTGTCTGCTTCGGCCTTTTCCTGTGCTTCTTTTTCTTCCTGATTACCTCCGCAGCTGGTTAGAAGCAGGGCAGATGAGAGGAGTACGGCAATAAACGATGTTTTCATCCGTCAATTTTTAGAGTTGTTTCGAAACAAGCTTCAATTTAATGAAAACACATCATTGATACACACCTACCAGACTTTTGGCTTGTATATCTCTTTTAGCTGGCGAGCTCTTTGGGGTTTCGGCGTGACTGGATAATAAAATACAGACCTAAGAGCACGACCGGGATGCTGAGAAACTGTCCCATGTTCAGCGGATAATTGGCTTCAAATGCCTCCTGGTTCTCTTTCAGGAACTCATACAAGAAGCGGAGCGTGAATACCCACACGAGGAAAACGCCCACCATAAGCCCACGGGGAGTAGCTGCTTTGTACTTGTTCCAGATCGCGAACAAAACGAATGTAAGAATGAAGCAGGAGATGGACTCGTACAATTGGGCCGGATGGCGGGGAATCTGAAGAAATTCGGTGTTATGCCTGAAAATAAAGCCCCAGGGCAGATCCGTAGGCTTACCCACGATCTCGGAGTTCATCAGATTACCAAAGCGGATAAACGCACCGCCCAATGCGATTGTGATCACCATACGGTCGGCTACCCAGAAGAACGTTTGACCGGTGGCTTTTCTGGATCTGGAATACAGCCAAAGGCCGGTCACGATGCCCACCACGGCACCATGACTTGCAAGGCCGGCATAGGGCGGGAGGATCACTTCCAGCGGGTTTTTGAAAAGTACTTCCGGTTCATAAAAAAGGAAATGGCCCAGACGCGCACCGATGACGGTCGACAAAACCATATATAACGTAAGCGAGTCGATATCTTCCAGCGTCTTTCCTTCTTTCTTAAAAATATGGATCATAATTTGCTGGCCGATTAAAAAACCGGCTGCGAAAAGGAGACCATACCAACGGACAGGGAAGGGACCAAAGCCAGCGATTTCAGGAATGGTAAAGATTTCGGGACTTGCATCCCACATTATGTATGAAATCATGCGTTTGTGATGTTAATGGTCAAATATACTATTTTGAGACAAGACGCGAAATGAAATTTTTACTCATAGGACTGGTACGCATTTACCAGGGGGCATTGTCGCCCTATTTGCCAAATTCATGCCGTTATACGCCTACCTGTTCACAATATATGATCGAGGCGGTGCAGAAGCACGGCGCGCTGAGAGGCGGCTGGATGGGGTTGAAACGTTTTGCGCGGTGTCACCCGTGGGGCGGGCACGGGCATGACCCGGTGCCCTGATCAGCCGATCGCGACCTTGCGCAAGATGGAATCGATGATTGTCATCGTCCGTACGCCATCGGCTTCGGCTTCGTAGTTGAGGAGAATGCGATGGTTCATGATGTCCGGAGCAAGCTCTTTGATATCCTCAGGCAGAACATAGTCCCGTCCTTCCAGATAAGCCAGCGCTTTGGCGGCGCGATTAAGGTAGATCGTAGCCCTTGGAGAAGCACCGAATTGAATGTAGCGCGCTTCATCACGCAGGCCATAGTCGAGCGGTCGGCGGGTCGCAAAAACGAGCTCGATAATGTATCGTTCGAGCGTATCCGAGATATTCACTTTATTGACATCGTCGCGGATCGCGAATATCTCTTCCTTGTTGAGAATCGGCCGGATCTTGTATTCGTAGTTGATATCCGACATTCGGCGCATGACTTCCAGCTCCTTCATTTTGTCGAGATAATCAACATATACCTTCATCATAAACCGGTCGATCTGTGCCTCGGGAAGCGGGTAGGTCCCTTCCTGTTCCACCGGGTTCTGTGTCGCAAGCACCACGAAGGGGCGATCCAGCGGGTAGGTTTCGTCTCCGATCGTCACCTGCTTCTCCTGCATCGCTTCGAGCAATGCCGATTGTACCTTGGCCGGAGAGCGGTTCACTTCATCGGCCAGGATGAGGTTTGAAAAAATAGGCCCTCTTTTTACTTCGTAGTCACCTATTTTCGGCTTGTAGATCATCGTCCCGATCAAATCCGCAGGAAGCAGGTCGGGAGTGAACTGAATGCGTTTGAATTCCAGGTGTAGTACCTTCGCCATTACGTTGATCGTAAGGGTTTTGGCTAGTCCCGGAACGCCTTCCAGGAGGATGTGGCCACCGGTAAAAAGGCCGATCAGCAGACGGTTCAGCAGTTTGTCCTGCCCGACCACGACCTTGCCCATTTCATCCAGTACCTCCCTGATTTTTTCTATATACATGAGATTGAATTCGAATGATTAGTGGAATCGCGCCGGCTACCCCCGGAAAGCTCTTACGAAGCGATCCTTGCCGTTGATATCCCGGAGGATTTCCACATTCCTGTAATTTCTTTCTTCAAAAACCTGTTTGGTTTCGGTGCCGAAATGCTCGTTGATCTCTACGTAACATTTGCCATCCGGTTTGAGGTGGTGAACCCCGAAGTCGGCAATGGCCTTGTAAAACAGCAGGGGATCATTGTCTTCTACAAACAAGGCTTCATGTGGTTCAAACCGCAGGACATTGGGGCGCATATGCTCTGCCTCCGAGTACGTCACGTAAGGAGGGTTGCTCACCAGGCAGTCGAACTGGATCACGTTGCCCGGTAAAGGGAATGTGACATTCAGCATATCCTGCTTCGCAAACTTCACATCGGCAATGAGTTGACGTGCATTTTCTTTGGCTACTTCCAGGGCCTCATCCGAAACGTCCCAGGCATGCACGGTTACGTGCGGCAGGAAGCGCGCCAGTACGATGGCAATGCAGCCGCTGCCGGTCCCGATGTCGAGAATGGAAATATTCTTGTCGGGTTCCGCGTAATCGCGGGTGACCATGCGCACGAGTTCCTCGGTTTCGGGTCGCGGAATAAGCACCGACGACGTAACACGGAATTCGAGCCCGCAAAACTCGGTAGATCCTATGATGTGCTGTACGGGCTCATTGTTGTTGAGGCGTTCGATAATGCTGTCCCAGTCGGGTTGAGCACTGTTGTCCGCGATCGGACGGTCTACCAGCACATCGATATTCCGGAGTCTCATATAATGCTCAAGGAGCATGAATGCGATGGCCTGGGCTTCTTTTTCAGGATAAACTCTGATATTTTTTGAAATATATAGATATAGCTGCCGTGCTGAGGTCATTTTCACCAATTTTGATTCCAATGTCGGAAAGTTAGCAAATAATAGGAACTCCCGAAAGTTGAGTTTGAAAGCGCGTTTGTATTTTTGCCACATGGAGACGCACGATCAATGGATGCAACGGGCATTGCAACTGGCAGGATACGGCCGGGGAGTGGTAAGTCCAAACCCCATGGTGGGATGTGTGATCGTTCATCATGACACCATTATCGGGGAGGGGTGGCACCGTGCATACGGCGGCCCCCATGCCGAGGTCAGGGCTATTGAAGATGCCGATGAGAAGAGTAATGCGCATTTGCTGCCGGAAGCCACGGCCTATGTTACCCTTGAACCCTGTTCCCACACAGGTAAAACGCCGCCCTGCGCGGATCTGCTGGTGAGCCGTAGACTGAAAAAGGTTGTCATTTGCAATACAGACCCGAATCCATTGGTATCGGGCAGAGGTATCCGCCGGCTTCGGGATGCAGGGATAGAGGTGATCTGTGATGTGCTGGCGGCGGAAGGCCTGGACCTGAACAAACGGTTCTTTACTGCGATGACGCTCCACAGGCCCTACGTCATTCTCAAATGGGCGGAAACCGCCGACGGTTTTCTGGGATATGAAACCGGAAGCCCTCTGAAGATCAGTGGCGAATTGTCGGATATGCAGGTTCACCGGTGGAGGACCGAAGAAGATGCGATTTTGGTCGGATACAAAACAGCGCTGATGGATAATCCGAGGCTGAATGTCAGGCATTGGGCAGGTAACAATCCGGTGCGGGTGGTTTTGGACCGGCATTTACAATTGCCTCAGACGCTCCATTTATTCGATCGGCAACAGCCCACGATCATTGTTAATTACGACCGTGAAACAGTAGCCCCAGCCGATCCGGAGCGCTATTCGGCGGCATTGGAGACTGCTTACATGAAGCTAGCTCCGGGTAATGACGAAATCCTCCCGCTGTTGAATGGACTTTTCCAGCGGAAGATCCATTCGGTGCTGGTAGAGGGAGGCGCCATGGTAGTGAATGCGTTCCTGGAAAGTGGAATGTGGGATGAAATACGTCGTTGTCAGGGACCGGTTGCAATTGGCACCGGCGTGCGGGCGCCTGCTTCCCGCGGCATCTTAAAAGGTTCCACCAGGATCCAGGATGACCTCTGGACCTATTACAGCCGGGTTTAGACGCTCCAGAGATTTTCTTCCGTATTCCAGATTTCCCACGCTTTTTCAGCCTGAAGTTCCAGCATTTTGAGCCCGTTTAATGTAGTCGCCCCTTTTTCGGCGCCGTTCTTCAGGAACAATGTCTCCGCAGGATTATAAACAAGGTCATACAGGTAATGCCTTTTCGTGACCCATTCGTAAGGGATCAGCGGGCAGTATTCCGTGTTGGGATAGGTGCCGAGCGGTGTCGTATTGATGATCATCAGGTGACTTTCCATCACATCCTGAGTCAGCTCGTCATAGGAAATGCAATCGTCACTTTTCTGGCGGGATACCAGCGTATACTCCATTTTCAGGTCTTGCAAGGCAACTTGTACTGCTTTGGCGGCTCCGCCGTTGCCTAAAACCAACGCCTTGAGACCAACGCAGGATTCGCCCCGGCGGTCGAGCCACTCGATGAGCGACTGCTGGAACCCGTAGTAGTCGGTATTGAAGCCTTTTGTACTGCCGTCGGCATAGATCTTGATCGTATTCACCGCTCCGATCCGTTCTGCCGAAGCATCGTCCAGGTCGTCGAGGTAGGCGATAACGTCTTTCTTGTGCGGAATAGTGACATTCAAGCCCCGGAGATCCGTCTTTTTCTTTAACAATTCGGGCAATTCTTCCAAAGACTGCATTTCGAAAAGCTCGTAGCTGCTCTCCTTGATTTTTTCCCTGATGAATTTGTCCGTAAAGTATCGCTTGGAAAAAGAATGGGTAAGTGGGTATCCGATCAGGCCGTATAAGTTCATAGGTATGCTTGCAAAGGCGATAATGAGGGCGCTAAGTTAAACCAGCCACCAGCTAATTACAAATCGGCAGGAAGCGGGCCGGGATGTAATTTACACGTATAGCAGGAATGGTGTTGCCGTTGACTCACTCTGCTATCAACGTGACAATCAAGTAGTTTTTGTGTTGTAGCAAATTATATTTAACAATATCAGAATTAATTTGTATTATTTCGCCAATTAAAGTAGAATAAACTCTCCCGATAAAGTTCGAAAATGTATGAAATGGAAAAACCTTTACTACACGCTATGGTTGGTGCTCGCACTGCATCTGAATGCCGGTGCTCAGGTCAGGGATTATAGCTTACTGCTCCGGAGCGGTTCCTATACCCCGGAAAAGAATGTAGCAGCCACCGGCAATGCCCGGATGTCAGCCTCCCCATCACAAAAATCTTTCGTAATCATCCAGTTTGAAGATATTCCCAGCGAAGAGGAGCGAACACAGCTCCGGTCGGAAGGGATAGAACTTCTTGAATACATACCAAACTACGCCTATACGGCCACGATTTCAGGATCTGGTAATTCCAGTGCATTAGCCCGGATGAAGGGACGGGCGGTGATCCGCCTTACTGCGGAACAAAAGATGGAGCGAACGCTCGTGAACGGGCAGATTCCCATCCGCTCGGTGAAAGTAACGGGAATGGCAGATCTGTGGATCAGTTACCCGAGGACATTTGCCTTCACCGAAATTGCAAATGCATTGAAGGCGCGTAACTGGGAGCTGATCGGGGAAGAGTTCAAGAACTACCAGATACTGACGGTACGGGTTCCATTCGACCAGATCCGCGAATTGGCCGGCGAGCCCTACGTTCAATACGTACAGGCGATCCCGCAGGAAGACAAGTCATTTAATAATAGGAGCGTCGCCAACTCGCGGGCCAACATACTGGCATCCTCATTGCCCGGCGGAAGAAACCTCACGGGAAAAGGTGTGGTGGTGGGCGTGGGTGATGACTCTAATCCATTACAGCATGTGGATTTCAATACGCGCATTATCAATCGTACGCCCATTGAAGCAGGTTCGCATGGCGTCCATGTGATGGGTACCCTGGGCAGCGCCGGGCTGATGAATGAACTCTTTGCCGGATACGCCCCGAAAGCGAACATCGTGGCGCAGAGTTATTCGGGTCTTCTGGCCTATGCGCCTCAGTACGTGCAGGACTTTGGAATGGTGGTTACCAACAATTCCTATGGAGGTGATGTGAATACCTGTGCGACCTTTGGCGTGTATGATCTGTATTCCTACCTGCTCGACAGGCAGGCCATTGAAATGCCGAGCCTGCACCACGTATTTGCCGCAGGTAATAGCGGAAATGTAACCTGTTCGCCTTATCCTGCCGGTTTTGCCAACGTGCTGGGCGGCTATCAGACCGCAAAAAATGTCCTCTGCGTGGGTAGTACCACGAATGTAGCCGCGGTATCGGCCACGTCGAGCCGGGGCCCGGTACTGGACGGGCGAATCAAGCCGGAAATTACCGCCCAGGGTGTAGGGGTGATGTCCACCCTTCCCACAAACCTCTATGGGAGCGGCACCGGTACCAGCATGTCGTCTCCCGCGGTGGCGGGCGGGGCTGCGCTGTTGTATGAGCGTTACAGGCAGCTGAACAGCAATCAAAACCCTAAAAATGCATTGATTAAAGCGCTGCTTTGTAATGGGGCAACGGACAAAGGGAATGAGGGACCGGATTATAAATTTGGTTTCGGATGGCTAAACCTGGATCGTTCAGTGAAGATGCTCGAATCGCAGAGCTATAAAAACGATTCGGTCGGACATCAGGATACGCAGCATATTTCCATTCAGGTCCCTTCCAATACGGCACAATTAAAAGTAATGCTGTACTGGAACGATCCCGCCGGCTCTGTCTTGTCGAGCCAAAACCTGGTACACAATCTGGATGTGTGGGTGAAAAATCCTCTCGGAGCAACGACATTGCCGCGACTACTTGATCCGGCTCCGGCCAATGTCAATAACGTGGCGGGCACCGGGGTCGACAATCTCAACAATATGGAGCAGGTCGTTATCAACAACCCCGTGGAAGGCAGCTACACTATCTCGGTCAAGGGTACAGCGGTGGGGCAGAAGCCACTTCAGGACTACGTGGTCGTGTACGATATCATCCCCAATTCGCTGACGCTCACCTATCCCATCGGTAACGAGCGATTGAAAGACGCGGATGCATTTTACGTGAGCTGGGATGCTTACGGAAATGTAGCCAGCACTTTCACGGTTCAGTATAGTCTGAACAATGGTGGTTCCTGGACCACGATCGGAAATAACCTTGCAGCGGCGACAAGGCAGCTTTTGTGGACGATCCCGGCCGGTACAATTGCTGAAAAGGCCAAAGTCAAGGTGATTCAGAACAGTACCGGTGTGGAAAGTGTCAGCGAACCCTTTACGATACTGGGCGTTCCGGCAGTGACTTTGTCGACATTACAATGTGAAGGCTATATTGCTATCGACTGGACTCCCGTAGCAGGAGCCACGGACTATGAAGTAGTGGTACTGAAAGACGACGAGATGGTTCCCGTAGGTACCACTTCCGCCACCAATTACGTGTTCAACGGGATGCTGAAGGATTCTACGTACTACGTTTCCGTGCGTGCGAGGATCAATGGGCAGCCTGGGAGAAGGGCGCTGGCGATCTCGCGAAAGCCCGATAGCGGCACGTGCGCGGGTGCTATTTCAAACAATGATCTTAAAATTGAATCCATTCTCACCCCTGCCGGTTCGGGAAGAAGGAACACTTCCTCTCAGCTGGGCAATCAGGTGTTTGTCAAGATCCGTATCAAAAACCTGGATGACGTGGATTTCAATGGTCCCGTGAATGTGGGCTACGTGCTGAACGGCAGTGCCATCCCCGTCGAAAGCATTAACCCATTCATTGAAAAGGGCAAAACCTATGATCACACGTTTTCTGTCGGAGCCAATCTTTTCAATCCCGGAGATTATACCTTTAAAGTTTTCATCCACAGGAATAATGATGTGGTAGCTGCCAACGATACCTTGATCAGAACATTCAGGCAACTGAGTAACGATGCGATCGCATTACCCTTTACGGACGACCTGGAATACCTCCCGGTACAGTCGGTGGTAGCAGCGCAGGTAGGGCTGGCAGGCGACGGCCGTTATGATTTCTCGCCTACAACGGATGCGGGCAGGATCCGGAGTTTCGTCAACTCAGGGTTCGCCAAATCGGGGCAACGGGCTTTGACACTCGATGTCAACCGGTTTTACACGGGAGGAAATACCAATTACCTCGTGGGTACGTACAACCTGGGAGCCTATGATATGAACTCGGATGATGTCAGGCTGATATTCTCCTATAAAAACCACGGACAGAAAACGAATGTGAACAATAGGGTCTGGATCCGGGGCAAAGATACCGACGCGTGGATCGAGATCTACGACCTCTTTGCCAACCAAAACCTCACCGGACAGGGCTACAAAACGATCCCCGGTATCGAGGTGAGTGCTTTGCTCTCCCAAAACAATAAGAATTTCTCATCGAGTTTTCAAGTGAGGTGGGGGCAATGGGGCCGGTTAATTACCGCCGATTACAGCAACGGCTCTGGTTACTCGTTTGACGATGTCAAGCTGTTTTCGGTCACCGACGACATCCAGGTACTTGCTCTGAACACGCCCGTCGAAGAAAACTGCGGACTTGGAACAGCTGAACCGATCTCCATTAAAATACGCAACAGCTCGGCACGGAACATTGCAAAGTTACCCATCGCATTCATGGCGCCGGACGGCTCCATCGTGAGGGATACGATTCCATCGATCAACAAACGCACGACCATTGATTTTACTTTTGCAGGTAAGGCGAACCTGTCTGCGATCGGGCCTTTGAACATCAAAGTGTGGTCGGCATTAAGCTCCGACAGCTACCACGATAATGATACATTGACTGTCAAAGTGTACAATGCGCCGGTACTCAGCACCTTTCCTTATCTTGAAACCTTTGAAAACAACGATGGTTTCTGGAGTGCAAAAGGGACTAACAGCTCATGGCAGTACGGCACGCCTGTTTCAGCTAATCTCAACAAAGCGGCAGGTGGCAGTAAAATCTGGAAAACAAACCTGTCGGGAGGGCATAATGACAAGGAAGAGTCCTACCTGTATTCACCCTGCTTCAATGTCAGCGGCCTTGCCGTACCTACGTTGAGTTTCAGTGCGGCAGTTGATCTGGAAGTGTGCGAGCCAACGCCATGCGATTACGTTTACCTGGAATATTCGGGTAATAATGGTCCGTGGACACGTTTGGGCGCTGTGGGACAGGGCACCAACTGGTACAACAAAACTTACTCGGGAAGTGGTGCCTGGAGTTTACAGGATTATCTCCGCTGGCATGTGGCGACGATCCCGTTGCCTACCGGGCTGACCACCATTAAGCTCAGGTTTGTGATGATGTCCGACGGTTTTACACACAGGGAGGGCATTGCGATAGACGACGTTCATATTTACGACCGTCAGTCGGTGATCAACGATTCGCAGGGGGTGCCGGTGACCCAGAATGTAAACGGAGGAAGTGGCTGGATCCATTTTGCGCAGTCGGGGAAGGTAATCGCTTCCATTTTCCCGAATGGACAGAATCTTGGGAACACCGAGGTGCAAGCCTATGTCAATACGGGCTCCGTTCGAAATGCGAATGGCCAATATTATCTGAACCGTAGTTTCACTGTGAAACCCGCCAATCCTGTGTTTTCGGATTCAGTTACGGTGCGGTTTTTCTTTTTGGAAACGGAAAGTGAAGCGTTGCTGAGTGCGGGAGGATGCGGTAATTGCGGAAAGCCTGGAAATGCATTTGAGCTGGGTGTTTCCAAGTATCGGAATCCGGCGGACGTGACAAAAGAAGATGGCTCCATTGCGAACAGCGTTCAGGGAGGTTGGACTTTCCATCCGGCCGGGAAGGTGAAAATTGTACCTTATGATAAAGGATATTACGCGGAAATGAAGGTGATGAATTTCTCCGAGTTCTGGCTTTCCAAAGCATTTGCAGGTAATCCCGACGCCTTGCCGGTTGAACTTATCAGTTTCAATGCAAGAAAAAAGGAAGGGGTTGAGCAGAAGAGCGATGTGATCGTGGAATGGGAGACCGCATCTGAGGAGAACTTCGATCATTTTGATGTGGAGGTGGCTCGCGGGGACGCCGCACTTCGGGGAAATGGGTTCGTTGCCCTGACACGCATCAATGGAGAAGGTGGGCTGAAAACGGGCAGGACGTACAGCTTTACCGATCAGACTCCGGACAAAGAGGGGACATACTACTATCGCCTGAAAATGACCGATGCGGACAGTACTTTTCAATATTCCAGAATACGTGCCGTCAATTTCGATCATCGCAATGCACTCTCTGTTTTTCCGAATCCCTCCAAAGGCGTATTCTATATCGGGAATCTGTCAGAATCGGACCGGGACGTTTCAGTGAACGTATATGATCTGCATGGGAGGGTTTTGAAAAGTATTCGTCCGCGAATGTCGGATAGTATGCAGCGCTACAAAGTGGATTTGTCGGGGAAGGATTTCAGGGAAGGAATGTATGTACTGGAAATAATAAGTGGTGAAACAAAACAGGCAGTCCAGGTGTTGAAAGATTGACCTGAGCCACTTGAAATGCAGTGGGAACGCATATAAAATGAAGTACCCCGCATCAGGTTTGCAAGTAAATGCGAATAGTACTTATATCGCCTGTCGTCAAGTAATACGATTATGAACAAAGTTTTATTGATCCTTTGCCTTTTTACACTGTCCAACGCTTCTGCACAAACAACCGGCCGGTCCGTTAACACCCTGATCCTGGATACCGATATCGGCCCCGATTACGACGATGTGGGGGCAATGGCGGTCATGCACGCGCTCGCAGACAAAGGTGAAGTAAGGCCTCTTGCCGTTATTTCCTCTAATAAGAACGAACTTGTTGTTCCCACCATCGAAATTCTGAATACATACTTTGGAAGGCCCGACCTCCCAACCGGTGCCCCGAAAGGCAATGGAGCAAACTTTGGCGCAACGCAGAAGTGGCCGGAAATGTTGGTTGAAAAATATCCGCATAAAATAGCGCGTACTTCGGACGCGCCCGATGCGGTGGAGACATACCGTAAGATTCTTGCCAAACAGCCCGACCAGAGTGTCACAATCGTCACTGTGGGTTTTCTGACGAATCTGGCCGGCTTGCTGGATTCTGCGCCGGATACCTACTCGCAGTTGTCGGGAAGCAGCCTGGTTCGCAAGAAAGTGAAGCAGCTCGTCGCCATGGCCGGTGGGTTTCCCCAGGGCAGGGAGTATAATGTAATGGTGGATTCGGTCGCATCTGCAAAAGTCTTTACCGAATGGCCTACCGAGATCCTTTTCAGCGGATTGGAAATCGGAAAGGAAATCAAGACGGGCAAAAGGGTGATTGCGAATGATAACCTGAAAAGCCCGGTTAAGGAGGTCTTTGCAATGGCAATGCCGCTAAGTAAAGGCGATGCGGAGGGCCGGATGAGTTGGGACCAGACAGCAGTCCTGGTAGCTATCCGCGGCATTCAGCCTTATTTTGGGGTTAAACGAGGGAAGATTACGATTAACGGGGGGAACAATAGCTGGCAGGATGATCCCATGGGCCCGCACGCATATCTCACCCCCGCGATGCCTTTCGAGCAGCTTACCGCATTGATCGAGGGACTGATGATGTGGCAGGGTAAATAGGCCGCTATACGACCATCGCACCGCCATTCCTGGTGGTAAGCGCGTCACCCGCCGCGGCTTTGATTTTATCCAGATCAGCATTCAGCCTTTGCGTAAAGAGCGCAACATCGAAACTGTGCACGACGATGTTGACCCCTTCCTTCATCCATCGGATCTGCCGATCCGGATCCAGCGAAAAATGAATACCGATCGCCAGCCCTTTGGCCCGGGTGGTCCGGATGATGTACGTGACCGCTTTTTCAAAGTCGGGATGGTCGTACTGCTCGGGTAGCCCCAGGCTCACAGACAGATCGTGTGGCCCGATAAAAACGGCATCCAGGCCAGGTACCGACAACAGGGCATCCAGGTTGTTCATCGCAGGCACGCTCTCGATATTTGCGATACAGATATTTCCTGCATTGTACTTCTCGACATAAGCCCTCAGATTTTCGGGCATAGGAGTCGCGCCGCTGAGGTAGCTTTCAAGCACTTCTCCTTTCAGAGGCCGGTACTTTGTTGCCCCCACGAGTTCGGTGATCTGTGCAGTCGATTCAAGATAGGGCGCCACAATTCCTTTGGCGCCTGCGTCGATGGCCTGACAAGCCAGATAAGGGTCGGGGCACGGAATGCGGACGATTGGCGTAATGCCGAGATGCCGGAATTGCTGGCATAAAGCGGCAAGTTCTGGTCTGCCGAGCGGCACGTGCTCGGTATCGAGAAACACGAAATCGACACCGGTTTTGTGGATCGCGGCAGGCCACATCGGGGCGGTTGAGGTAATGCAGGTGCCGTACACATTGCCGCCATTCTTCAATTTATCCAGTAATGCAGAATCCATCGTTGGTTTGAGTTATTGTTTCATAAGCCATATTTCCGTCACCTGTGAGCCGCGCTCGCCTTCGCCGCAGGTCCAGTTGAATACCACCTTCCCGTCACCGGTAGAGGCTTTGGGTACATTGAACTCGAAGGTAGGCTGCTCTCCGGTTTGAATAAAGTCGTGAACCGTTTGTCCGTCGTCGGTGGTCATTTTCATCCGTGACCGGAACCGGCCGGTATAGGCAATGCGGATGCGATAGGTTGCTTCCGGATCCAGGTTGTCATAGCTGATCTGTAATGGTTGGTCGTACAAGGTCTTGGCCTGTTTCATCCATGCCCTCGGGGTGATCTGGCCTTTAAAACCGGTCGCCTGGATTTCATCCACCCATTCTTCTCCCACCAGCCCGACTCCGAAACCGATACGTGGCGACTGCAGACTCCCGGGATCTTCCGCCCAGGAGAGCCCGGGCACGACGCGGTACCAGCTTTCGGGGTCGCCGAAATGATCATAAAATCCACCCGGGCCCGGATCCGTACGATGCAGGACAGCGTCTATTTCTTTCAGCATGTCGGTTTCGCTATTCAATTTTTCTATCCGGTGAAGCTGGTCGAGCAGATAGGGGGCATCGTTAAGCGGCATGTTGATCAGATCAACGAAATTACCCCGGCCGGACATCGCACCGTGCTTCTTCATGGTCAGCTGCGCACCAATCGATTTGTATAGGGAGTCGGCAAGATCCCGGCATTTTTGCTGGTACTCGGGTAGGATGGGGTTTTTCCAGGCGCGTTCCAATATGCCTGTTGCTTCCCGCATTGCCTTGACCGCGCCGAGGCTGCCCGCTGTCCCGAGGGTACGCCGGGCGTCCTGTTCCAGCCCGGTTTCATAACCAAGCCGCTGTCGCGTATAAGCATCGAAGTATGCGCGGATCAGCGCCATCTGGAAGCGGGGGTTCTGAAGCAGTTTGCGCGGAGCGCTTTTTTCCAATGTTTCCCATTGCCTGAGTGTAACGTCGACCCCGTCGTTGGTGAGCAGCTCGCCGCGCCAGTTTTTCTCAAGTGCCACGATCCCCTGTGCGCCGGTTTCCGTGTAGGTGTGTCCGAAGAACAGCCGGGCGTAGTCGCGCAATGTTTCCATTACAGGCGTTTCAGGGTCCCAGTCCTGGTCACTCCATACAAATTTGTTCACATCGTCATTGGTGCCTTCCGAATAACTCACACTCCCGATACCGTATTGGTCCAATGCATTGTGTATAACCTTTTCATCAAAAGGGCGCGGGTTAATGCTCTCACGCCCCAATGTCATCGCCCACGCCAGGTCCCAGTGAGGCACAGGGTATTGAGCGCTGTAATTGTGTGTGATGTCGGGGTAATGGCGAATGGGAATGGAAGGTTTGAGCAGCTCCCTGATCTTCTGGACTGGGATTTTTACCCATGGCCCGAACACGACTCCGCCAAACCAGGGATATTCCTTATTGGCATGGGCAAAAAAGCTTTCAAACCATTTGGCCGTGGGGCGAAAAACCTGCGGCGAAACCCAGATTTTGGCCTTGGGATGGTATTTCTGTAAAACGGCCGATTCTTTTTCAAGCCAGGCAAAGAGGACGTCAGGTTCCAGCTCGCCCGGGTCGCCTGCCGGTACAAACACCGCGTCCAGTTTGGGAAGACTTGCAAATACCTGATCGCGCTCAGCCAGCTCTCTGGCGATGGAGTCGGGATGAACGTAGTTTTTGCCCATGTTGGGATACCATATCGAAACATCCAGGCCGTAGGACTTGCAGATGCGGGATTGTTCGACGATCATTTGCGCTGCCGGAATTGTCATGTGGCGGCTGGTAGCGTCATCGTCCGTCCGTGGAGGCAATATTTCAATGGTGTTTGCGCCGAAAAGCGCCAGCTCCCGGATGTATTGATCGAAGGCGGCAACGGTAAATGCATCGTACGCATTGGTTTTGGGGCGGTAGCCCAGCTGGTGCCCGCGCATCGGGTAGCGTGGGCTGGTGCTGACCGCCAGCTTGCTGGAAAGGGCGAGCTTCCCCTGTTCCATTTCCGCCTTTCTGAGCAGGCGACCAATGCCGTATAGAATGCCCCTTGCATCTTTTCCCGCCACGATCACCGCATTCGATTTGCCGACCGTCGCTACTTTAAAACCCTCTTTCCCAGTTTCAGGCAAAGCGGCAAGCGCGGTGCGGTAAGCTTCCGGCAGCTTTGCCATGTCGCTTTCCAGGGCAATCACGATCGCGCTTCCTGTTTTAGGGAGTTTTCGGGTAATGGGAAGCCTGATGTTCGTCCTTTTTTCCACCTCGCTTTGCAATACTTCGATGCTCCGGAGCAATGCAGTTTTGTCGGTGGTAGGTGTGAAGATTACCGATTTGGACAAGTCGATGGATTGGGCAAACGTAATTTTTGCCGGAATAGTGAGTAAAAGCAGGATGAATAACCGCAGAGGTGTTCCGAAGCGCATAGGTGGAATTCAGAGCTTAATGAATATTTTTCTTTGATACAGCAGATACGCCGGGATGAAGTTAATTCCAACAAAAAACAACGCATAAGCCATACTGGCAAGTCGTGGATCCATACCGGCCTGGGCCAGTGCCGTAACGGCGTGGTGGTTCAATGTGGAGCCTCCCACAGGAAGCAGGTAAAAAAGGAGCGCAAAGATGTCGGCCAGAACGTAGGCAGTAATGGCATTGGCCCCGAAAATAACCCCGGGTGCAATGCCCCTCTTGTTGCCGTGGATATCGATCAGGAAGTACAATGCTCCCAGCAGCATGGATGCGAAGCCGGATGTGACCAACACGAAGGAGCTTGTCCAAAGGTTTTCATTAACCGGAAATATCAGGCCCCAGAAGTATCCCAGTATTGCAGAGGCAAAGCCGGCAGCCATGAGACTGTTGCTCTTTTCGTTAGGCGGAAGGGGACTCAGCATAAGCCTGCCCGCCAGCATGCCGGTGAGCGTGGTGACAATGGATGGAATCGTACTCATAATGCCCTCCGGGTCCCAGGTCCCCTGCCACATTTTGCCGGGAAGGTATTGCTGATCGACCCAGGCGGCGAGATTGACGCCGGGTTCCAGCATGACCCTGCCGACACCTGGTGTGGGGATCATTGTCAATGCAAGCCAATACAAAACGAGCAGACTAGCCCCGATCCAGGCTTGCTGCTTCCAGTCGGTATTCAAAAAGAGGATTGCGCAGACCAGAAATACAATCGCGATGCGGTGCAATGTACCGGTATACCGCAGGTCCGAGAGGTTGAAGTCAGGCAGCATATTTAAGAACATGCCTACTGCAAAGATTTTCAGGGAGCGGATCAGAATTTTCCGATACAGTTGGCCTTTGACATTGGAAGCGCGTTGCCTGGAATAAGCCAGGGTAATGGACACGCCCACGATGTAAAGGAATGTCGGTGCGATAAGGTCCGTGAATGTGAGCCCATTCCACCTGGTATGGCGAAGGGTAGGGAAAACATATTCCTCGCTGCCGGGAAAGTTGACCATAATCATGGCAGCGATGGTGAAACCACGCATGGCGTCCAGTGAAAGTAATCTCGGCGATGCGCCAGAAGGGTTTTCCATATCAACCGTTTAATGGGATGAATACGGGAATGCCAGCCGGAAAGGCTATTGAAATTAACCTAAATATAAAATTGGAACCAGCCTGAACCCGGACTGCTGAGGACACTAATGCGGACGATGCGTTCTCCGCTGACGCTTTTTGCTCCCTACACTAGTATATTTTGCGCAATTGTCAGTAATTAGGTTATCATTATCCTGTACATCCAGGTACATCCTAATCCAGCCTTTTATTAAATATGAGCAAACTATTCTCTCTTTCTCTGGCCCTGTTCGGCCTGTTGCTGTTGGTGAGCTGCAACAAATCGGACCAAGTATCCAAAGAACAGGCCGCGAAAATCGGCGTTTCTTGGAAGCTTGTCAGCAATTTTATCGAACCGCAGGGCAGATTTGAAGCACAGTTTACCATCCGGAATGGAAGTGATTTTACGCTGGACGGCTCCAACTGGAAGTTGTTCTGGAACATGTCCCCACGGCCGATTCAATCCAATAAAACACCTCAGCCGGCGGTAATAGAGCATATTAACGGTGATTGGTATCAAATGGTGGCGGCGAAGGATTTCAAACTGTCCCCGGGCGACTCGGTGGTGATCACCTACACCGGTACCGAAGGCGTAGTGAAGGAAACAGACGCACCGCTGGGCTTGTATTTCGTTTTCTATGATAAGGATGGAAAGGAAAAGGATATTGTTCAGGTGGCAGACTACACGATAGAGCCGTTCACGACCAAAGAGCAAATTCTGCGCGGAAAAATGGACCTGAAACAGGTTCCTACCGCCGAGACGCGATACAAGGATAATCTGGCATGCACAAGATTGGGCGAAGATCAGCTTTTGAAGATCATCCCCAGTCCGGTTAAAATCACGCCGGGAGCAGGGACATTCACACTGACGGGCAGTACGCAGGTATTTTACCAGGAAGGACTGGAAAATGAAGCCAGATACCTCATCAGCCGGTTGAAGGCGCTGACGGGAGCGGACTTGCCCATCCAGGCAGGTTTGCCGAACGCCGCATCAGCCGGCCAGCCAGCCATCACCCTGAAAACCGGAAAGGTGAATGTGAATGGCGTTGCGGGTGAAGCATATTTGTTAGGTATTAATCAGAATGGCATTGCGATAGAAGGCAGTGACGCTGCCGGTGTGTTTTACGGCGTACAGAGCTTGCTGCAACTTGCACCTACGGAATCCTATCAAAAACCTGTGGCTTCCCTGGGGTTTGGATTTGTGCAGGTACAGGATGCACCAAGGTTCCAGTTCAGAAGCCTGCACCTGGACGTAGCACGTAACTTCCAGACCAAAGAATCGGTGAAGCGTGTGATTGATTTGCTTTCTTCCTATAAAGTCAACCATCTGTTGTTGTATACCACTGAGGATGAGGGCTGGCGGATCGAAATCGATGGGCTGCCGGAGCTCACAGAGGTAGGCGCGCAACGCCAGCACACGTCGGGTATGAATGCGCCTGCCCTGCATCCGGGTTATGGCTCGGGGCCGGTTGCCAATGAGAAAGGCAAGCACGGCAGCGGCTACTATACCAAAGCAGATTTTATTGAAATACTCAAATATGCCCACGAAAGGCACATCAAGATTATTCCCGAACTGAACTTCCCCGGCCATGCGCTGGCGGCCATTAAGTCGATGGAGGCGCGGTATGAGCGGTTGATGAAGGAAGGAAAGGAAAAAGAAGCGAATGAATACCGCCTGATCGATCCGGATGACAAGTCGGTTTACATTTCAGCACAGGGTTATAAGAATAATGTCGTGAGCGTCGCGCGGGAGTCTACGTATCATTTTTTTGTAAAAGTGGTGGATGAGATTGCGAAGCTTTACGAGCAGGCCGGTTTGAAAATGGATACTTTCCACACGGGTGGCGACGAGGTAGCGGATGGTGTATGGACCAAGTCGCCGATGGCGGCCAAACTATTGCAGGAGCATCCTGAAATCAAGGGCCCCCGGTACTTACAAACCTACTTTTTCAGAAAACTGCTTCCCATGCTCGAAAAGCGCAACCTGAAAGTACACGGCTGGGAGGAAGTGGCATTGAACAAAACCGAAACCGGGGCATATCTGGCCAACCCGGAATTTGTGGGTCATCCGGTAATCCCCTATATCTGGAATAATGTGTATGATGTCGATCTGGGCAACCGGCTGGCTAATGCAGGTTATCAGGTGGTGTTGTGTAATGTCACCAACTTCTATTTCGACATGTCCTACAACAACGATCCCAAGGAGCCTGGCCTCTACTGGGCAGGGTTTGTGGACACCCGTGATAACTGGGCATTCGCACCTTTCAATATGTTCCGGACTACTGAGGAAACGTCGATGGGTAAGCCCATGAAAGAGGAATTCGTTGGGAAGCAGCTGATGAAGCCCGAGGCACGCAAAAACGTGTTCGGAGTGGAAGCACAGCTTTGGAGTGAGACAATCAAAGGCCGGGACATGATGGAGTATTCGATCCTGCCGAAGCTTTTAGGCTTTTCGGAAAGCGCCTGGACCGTCGAACGTAAATGGGAAAACGTTGCAGACGATGCGGCCAGAAAGAAGATGATGCAGGATGGATGGAATATTTTTGCAAACTCGATAGCCCAAAAGCACCTGCCGAGACTAAAGTATATAAACGGAGGCTACAATTACCGCTTACCTCAGCCGGGTGCGGTCGTAGAAAACGGAATGCTGAAGGCGAATGTCGAATTGCCGGGATTGGCGATTCGCTACACGACCGACGGCTCCGAGCCTACCGAGCAGTCACAGCTGTATGAAAACCCTGTGAAGGTTTCGGGGACTATCACATTGAAAAGTTTCGATCTGGCCGGAAGATCGAGCCGCAGCAGTGTTTTGTCAGCCCGATGAACATTTGAAATAAAGCTTTTCCTACTCAACTCCACGCATCCGTCAATGAATATTGGTGTAGATATCGGCGGCACGAACATTCGTGCCGGGATAGAGTCGGGTGGTTATATCACCCGGCAGAACAAAACTTTACTGGCTAACAAGCATTCGCTGTCATCGACCCTCGATCAACTGATGGCCGTAATCCGCCCGCTTACCGCATTTCCCGTCAAGGGCATTGGTATAGGGGTACCCTCCGTGGTGGATGTGGGCAAGGGGATTGTTTATAATGTGGTGAACATACCGTCCTGGGAAGAGGTCGCATTGCGGGATATCGTTGAAAAAGAGTTTAACCTGCCGGTTTCGATCAACAACGATGTGAATTGCTTCATTTTAGGTGAGCACCGTTTTGGTTTGGCCCAAAGATTCAGGTCGGTGATCGGGATGGCGATCGGTACCGGGCTCGGCTCCGGGATTATCATCGATAACCATTTGTATGCCGGCAAAAATTGCGGCGCGGGGGAGATCGGAATGCTGCCTTACAAAGATTCGGTGCTGGAAAACTATGTATGCAGCCGGTTTTTTGAAGACTCATTGGGCATCGATGCCTATGCAGCACATGAAGCCGCATTGAAAGGAAGCCGGAAGGCCATTGAAGTCTGGGAGGAATTCGGGGTACACCTCGGCGCGGTGATCAAAGCCATTATGTACACCTATGATCCGGAGGCCATCGTCATGGGAGGGTCCATTGCCAAGGCAAACCGCTTCTTTGAAGAAAGCATGCTCGACAGTATTCAGGATTTTGCCTATCCGGAATCATTGAAAAAGTTGACCTTGCTGGTGTCCGAAAACGAAAATATCGCGTTACTGGGTGCCGCTGCCTTGCTGGACGACCAGGGGTAATGCGGAATGTAATCTAAATCAGGTCTATCAAATCAGGAACAGCCCTCATGCAAAGGAACATCTTCATTGTCATTCTGATCCTTCTTATATTTTTTGTTATTTCCTTCCTGACCAACATCCTGGGGCCCATTATCCCGGATATTGTCAAAAGCTTCGATCTCAGTATCGGGCTGGCGGGTTTCTTACCGTTTGCATTCTTCGTGGCATACGGAGTAATGTCTATTCCGGCCGGTCTAATGGTAGAGAAGTTCGGCGAGAAGGTCATGCTGATCCTGGCTTTCTTCCTGGCGTTCGGAGGGGCATTGTGCTTCGCATTGGTACCGGGCTTTTTTGTGGCATTGTTCTCGTTGTTCGTAATCGGGATCGGAATGGCCATTTTACAAGTGGTGATCAATCCATTGTTACGCGTGTCGGGCGGCGAGGAAAAGTTTGCATTTTATTCGGTACTGGCGCAGCTGTTTTTTGGGGCTGCTTCGTTTTTGAGTCCGCTGCTGTACAGTTACCTGGTGTTGAATGTGCATTCGGAACAATCGGGCTTTCTGCTCGATACTTTAAATCGCCTGGTACCGGAAAACCTTAAATGGGTGTCCCTGTACTGGGTTTTTGCCGTGATCGCATTGTTGATGGTCGTCGTCATCGGAATGGCGAAGTTTCCAAAAGTGGAACTGCTGGAAGATGAGCGGGTCGATGTCGGGAAGTCGTTCGAAGAACTGGCTTCTAACCGGCTGGTATGGCTTTTCTTTCTGGGGATATTCGCTTATGTCGGAACGGAGCAAGGTATTGCGAACTGGATTTCTCAATTTCTGCAAACCTACCATGCCGTAGATCCTGCCACGACCGGTGCATCGGTCATATCTTACTTCTGGGGATTGCTGACGATCGGCTGTTTTCTGGGATTGGTTTTACTTAAAATCCTGGATAGCCGGAAAGTACTCGTTTTCTTTACCTGCGGCGCGATCGTGTCCCTTCTCCTCGCACTTTTTGGTCCCAAGGCAATGGCATTGATCGCATTTCCGCTTACCGGCTTTTTTGCCTCGATCATGTATTCGGTGATCTTTTCGCTGGCGCTTAATTCTGTCCCCAAACACCATGGAACGTTTTCGGGCATTCTCTGTGCAGGCATTGCCGGAGGAGCGGTGGTCCCGCTGATCGTCGGTGGGCTGGGGGAACTGGTGGGGTTACAATGGGCCATGTTATTCCTGCTGATTCCGCTTGGTTATATTCTCAGCATCGGATTGTGGGCAAAGCCATTGATCAACAATGAAACAGTTTCTAATTTGAAGGAGCTTTTCGGTATAGGCTAGTTCTTTCCACGGAGCATTAACAGCTATTACAATGTACAAGATTATCCTGCTCCTGGACTTTGCAGAGGAATACAGTAAAAGCCTGATGAAAGGGATCAATGCGTATTCCAAAGAATTTGGCCCCTGGATCTTCTGCCGCATGCCACTTTTTCACCGGGAGACGATCGGGATAGACGGGATCCTGAAATGGGCGTTGGAATGGGGTGCAGACGGCATTGTCGGACAGCTTTATAATAAGGAAATCGACAAGATCGTCCGTGCGGGAATTCCCGTTATCGCGCAGGATTTTAAAGAGCGCTTTACCGAGATCCCGAATATTACCGGCGCTTATCATGAAGCCGGCCAAATGGGTGCCGACTACTTCTTGAAAAAGGGCTTCACGAACTTCGCGTTCTACGGATTCAATGACATTGTCTGGTCACGGGAACGCGCCGAAGGATTTGAGGGACATCTGCGTTCGAAAGGGCATAAAGTGCATTACTTCGAGCACAAAAAGTCACGGTCGACGGAATTATGGTATTACAAACCCAGCTCGTTGAGCCGCTGGCTGAAATCCCTCCCCAAGCCTATCGGCCTCATGACTTGCGACGACAACCAGGGGCAGCATATTACAGAGGCTTGCAGGCACGTAGGCATACGCATACCCGAGGAGGTTGCCGTACTGGGTGTGGACAATGACGAAATGATCTGCGACCTGTCCGATCCGCCCTTATCGAGTATTGCGCTGGATGTTGAGAAAGGAGGCTATGATGCAGCAAAGTTGCTCGATCATATGATCAAACACCGGACCGCCGATTACTACGACATCATCGTCAGGCCTACGCAGGTTATTACCCGGCATTCGACGGATATCTATGCCACCAATGACGATCACATTGCATCTTCATTGAAATACATCCATCAGAACATCGACAAAAACCTGCATGTGGACGAAGTGGTGAAGCAAGTACCGTTGTCGCGCCGTGCGTTGGAAAAGCGTTTTCTGGAAATCACGGGTTACCCGATCTACAAATACATATTCAACCTTCGTATCGAGAAATTCACCCAAAAGCTACTCGATACCGATATGTCGGTCTTTGAAATCGCATTGGATATGGGGTTGGGGGATAGCAAAAATATAGCCCGCCAATTCAGGCAGGCTAAGGGATGCAGTCCCAGTGCTTATCGGAACAAATATTTGGCTGGGAAGTGAAAAGTAGTTTCGTTGTCACCCTGAGCGGAGTCGAAGGGGAATCCGCATGATGCCCTTCGACTCCGCTCAGGGTGACACTTCAGTTTGAATGGATCAACTCCTGAACTTCATTACCAGATCACCACCCGTGCAGAGTCCGGCAAGATCATTTTGCTGCCTGCGCCGCAGGTCCATGCTGCCTGGAATTCTTTCAAATGCGGTAATGGACCATTGATCCGGTCTTTGGCCGGGGAGTGTGGGTCGGTCTGTACCTGGTTGCGCAATGCTTCGTCGGTCGTGTTCATATGCCATACCTGTGCCCAGCCCAGGAAGAAGCGCTGTTTCCAGTTAAATCCATCGATCGGTGCAGGCTCTTTGCCATTCAAGGATTTTTCCAATGCATAGTAGGCCAATGTCAGACCGCCAAGGTCGGCGACGTTTTCACCGATGGTCAATGCGCCATTGATCTTGAAACCGGGCAATGCTTCAATTCCGCTGAAATAGTCAATATACTTTTTGGTCAGTTTGTCAAAATTAGCACGGTCAGAGGCCGTCCACCAGTTTTTGAGGTTACCTTCGTCATCGAACTGCGAGCCCTGGTCGTCGAATCCATGTGTAAACTCATGACCGATAACGGCAATAATGCCTCCATAATTGATCGCATCGTCGGCATTCCTGTTATAGAAAGGTGGTTGCAGAATACCAGCCGGGAATACCACCTCGTTGTTCAGCGGGTTGTAATAGGCATTCACGGTCTGTGGCGTCATCAGCCATTCTTTCTTATCTACCTCCTTGCCGATCTTTTCTATCTGTTCCTTGTGCCCAAATAACGAAGCCGATATTACATTTTCAAACAGCTTGTCAGGTGCGATTTCAATGGAAGAATAATCTTTCCACTTATCAGGATAGCCGATCTTGTAGGTAAATGCTTTGAGTTTTTTATGCGCTTTCGCCTTGGTGGAATCGCTCATCCAGCTCAGCTTGTCGATACGCTCGCCATACACTGTACGCACGTTCTCGATCATTTCGGAAACCTTCTTCTTGTCTTCTTCCGGAAAGTATTTCTTCACGAACAGCTTACCCAGCGGCATACCCAGCAAACCATCGGTTGAGCGGATGGCGCGTTCCACGCGTCCTTTCTGCTGCTTGGTACCACGCATTACCGTCGCGAAGAACCGGAAATCCTCCTGATCGTACTTCTTAGGCAAATAACCTGCGAAGGTGGAGAGCAACTGCCATTTGGAATACAATTTCAGTGTCGCAACAGGCGTCGCCTTCAACAGCTTGTTCAGGTTTTGCAAATAGGGTTTGTTTTGGACAATCAAAGTGTCTGTCTTGATATCCTGCTTGTCTGCAAATGCCTTCTGGTCGAAATCGGGGATCAGCTTCTCGAAATCGGCAAAAGCCATTTTGTTGTAGGTCTTCACCGGATCGCGCAGCTCTACGTTGGTCAGTTGCAGTTTCGCAACTTTGGTTTCGAAGTCGAGGACCGTCTGGCCTGGGTTGGCTTCGGTAAAGCCTGCCATTGAGAACATCTTGTCGACGTGCTTCACAAACTCGCCGCGCACTTTCACCGTGCTGGAATCGGTCCGGTCGTAGTAGCTGCGCTCGCCAAGGCTCAGGCCGTCCTGGCCTTGGTACAGGATATTGACTTTGCTGTTTCTCAAATCACCTTCCACGCCGAAGCCGGTTACGGTTTCCACGCCCACCTTTTGCATTTCGCCGGCAATGGCTGCGAGGTCTTTCAGTGAAGCAACGGCGTTGATCTTGTCGAGGTAAGGTTTCAAAGGTTCCAATGCGCGTTTCTCCACCGTTGCAGTATCCAGGAACGATTGGTAGTAGTCGGCGATCTGCTGCTCTTCACTTCCCTTTTTCCTGTCTTGTGCTTTGGTAATTTCTTCGATAATGCCCTTTAACCGAACCTCCTTATTCTCCTTGTCCAGTATCCCGAATGCACCCCAGCGGCTTTCTGTCCCGGGGATAGGGTTTTTCTTTTTCCATCCACCATTGGCATAGGTATCAAAGTCGTTACAAGCCTGAGCGGTCGAATCCAGGGAACTGATATCGAAACCAGGAACCTGGGCAGAGTCATTTTCTTCCTTTTCTTTCTTGCATGCCGTCAGGCTCACAACAAGGGCCAGGGCGGCAGCACGTAACGCGGCTGATTTCATTTTTTGATGCATTTGTTTTTGAAGTATATAAAAAGACTTAGTGAATGCCACCCATCCAGCCCTTGATCGGCTTCCAGAATGCGAGGAGGATCAGACCGAAGACGGTTGTAATAATAGCCACCTGGTTGAACAGCGCCGGCATTTGCATGATATTCGATTCATCGAAACCACCGGCGAAAAGGCCGGCTATGAGGTTACCCAGCGACGCTCCCACAAACCAGATGCCCATCAGCTGGCTTACATACCGCTTGGGCGCCAGTTTGGTATAAGAACTCAACCCGACAGGGCTCACGCAAAGCTCGCCGATCGTGTGCAGGAAGTACGTAAATGTGAGGAAAAACGGCGAAGCAAGCTCGCCTTTCACCGCGATGTTCGAAGCTGCGACCATCACAAAAAAGCTCAAACCCAGCAATATCAAACCCATTGCGAATTTGACCGGAATAGAAGGGTTGCGGTTTTTGGAAGAAAGCGATATCCAAAGGCTCGCCAGTACGGGCGCGAAAATCAATACGAAAGTAGGCTGGAAGTTCTGGAACCAGCTGGACGGCACTTCCCACCCGCCGATCATGCGCTGAGTATGGCGCTCGGCGAAGATCTGCAATGATGTGCCCGCCTGCTCGTAACCGGCCCAGAACAATGCAATGGCCAGGAAGAGAATGATCAACACGCCCACGCGGTATTTTTCCACGCGCGTAAGCCCGCCCGCAACGAGTATGAAGAGGAAGTAGGCGGCAGAAATGGAGACGATAATGATACCGGCGCCCTGCGCGAGGCCCTGCGCGGTGGTCATATTAATGGTACCGGTGGTTTGCAGCACAATGAGGAACACCACCAGCAATGCAATTAGCCCATAGCCCAGCATTTTGCTGTTGCCCGAAGCCGATGCAGCGGTTTCTTCACCGGCTTCCTTCGCCGACGGTACTTCGCCAAGCCCTTTCAGGTGCGTGGCGCTGCCATACCGGAATACAATCAGCCCGAGTAACATGCCTATCGCAGCCGCGCCGAAGCCCATATGCCAGCTTACCTTTTCGCCCAGGTAACCCACAATAGCAATGCCGAGGAACGATCCCAGGTTGATCCCCATATAAAAGATAGAGAATGCCGCGTCACGCCGTGCACCACCTTCGGGATACAACTCCCCCACGATGGAGCTGATGTTTGGTTTCAAAAGCCCCGTGCCGATGGCCACGGTACAAAGTCCCAGAAAGAATATGACCGATCCCGCCGGGATGGCCAAAATAATATGCCCCAGCATAATGACGATCCCTCCGTACCAAATGGCTTTTTTCTGACCCAGAATGTTGTCAGCCAACCAGCCACCGGGCAGTGTAAGCAAATAAACGGAAGCAGTATAAAGTCCATAAATGGCTGTGCCTTCGGCTGCACTCATTCCCATTCCACCTTTGATATTGTCGAGTAGAAAAAGCAGAAGAATGGCCCGCATGCCGTAATAGCTGAAACGTTCCCACATTTCGGCAAAGAACAAAACATACAGTCCTTTGGGGTGTTTTTGGGAAATTTGTGAAGACATAGAAAGAGAAGTGTTTTATTTGGTTTTTGGGGTTGTAAACAGATGTTTTTATCGTGCAAGATAGGAATTATGGGCAAATATCAATCAATCATATAAATAAAAGCGGTAGCAGTCTGCTACGACTGCTACCGCTTTTATTAACGCCGATTTCAATGAATTTTACTTGACGGAAAACGACCCTTCACCGATTGAAAAACCTTCGGAATAGAGTTCGATCGTGTATTTGCCTGAAGGAAAAGACGCGTCCCGATCATAGAGGATACTCACGTCCTGGTTGTTGTTGGAATAGGTAACGTCTTTGCTGACGGTATAGCCTTGTTCCTGTCCATTAAACTGGAATACCCCGGAACCGGTTTTGGTGTCCGAAATAGTTGCGCCGCTCGGATCGATGATGCGGAGATAAATGGTTTTGTCATCGGCGGCGGTAAGCGGGTTTTTTTCGAGAATGAAATCCACTCGCACTTTATCCACCCTTTTAGATTTCACGTTCTCACCCTCGCGCACCTTGCCTTTGGAGGATACCGCGTAGACTTTCACATTGCGGGCACGCAATGCGGCGGCCGTTGTTACTTTCGATTCGAGTTCGGTGTTTTGCGCAACTACACCGCTTAATGAGTCGCGTACGGCCTGACGGCTGGTCTGTAACTCGTTCTTTTCCTGCGTAAGGCCCTCGTTCTGACTGATCAACTGCTGGTTTTCTTCCCGGAGCTGAGCGATCTCGGTGTCCTTTTTGGTGAGAAATTCCTCATATTCCTTGATTTTTCGGCCCATAGACGCATTGCCTTTCCGCAATGCGGCGCGGTCGCTTTCAAGCGAGGCTTTTACTTTTTGCAGTTCGGCAACATCGCCGCCAAGTCCCTGCACTTCCAGAATACGTGCGTCGAGTTGTTTGGAAATAGAATCCAGCTTGATTTCCGAGGTTGCGAGTTCCTGCACCCGGGCTTCCAGATCGGTTTCCTGCTTTTGTGTGATGTTGTGTTCTTTATAATAGAGGTATCCGAACACTGCCGCCAGAATGGTCATCAGGATCAATCCTACAACCAGACCGGTATTGTTTTTCCTTTCCATAAATCTACGTTTAGGTTTTGGTGATATAGTTTATGGATTATGTACAAAAAAGCGTGCCACTACTATACGTTACCGGTAGTGGGCAAAAGCAAAAAGCGGACGGAAAACTATGCTTCCGTCCGCTTTGGAATAACTGTCTGGTTGAATGCTAATAGTCGCCTCCGGCACCGCCTCCTCCGAAGCTGCCTCCTCCAAATCCTCCGAAGCCTCCTCCATCGCCTCCCCCAAAACCGCCCCAGTTGCCGGAGGAACTGCCACGGCCTGAGTACGTGTCGTAGGGAAAGAAAATGGGAGGAATGCCTCCGCTGCGGTAGCCGCGATTGCCGCCCCCTCCGCCGCGGTTACGGAAGATGAAGATCAGAATAATGATGAATATGATGACGAAAATGAGCACTGGTGGGAAACCATCGCCTTCGCCGCTGTCCTGCTTCGGATCGGCCTTGTACTCGCCCGTGGCATATTTGAATATCATATCCACACCGTCGCTAAGGCCCTGATAGAATTGCCCGGCCTTGAACTGCGGGGTTATGACCTGCGAAACGATCCGTTTGGCAATCGCATCCGGTATTGCGCCTTCGAGGCCGTAACCTGTCGCGATGAATACTTTTCTTTCCTTCGGTGCCCAGAGCAATACGATACCATTGTTCTTGCCTTTTTGGCCCACCCCCCATTCGGTACCCAGTTTGAAGGCATAGTCGGCAATGGGGTAGTCGCCCAAAGTCGGCACGGTTACGATCACGATCTGGGAGGATGTGGAGTCGTTGTAGGCGATCAGTTTTTGTTCCAGCATTTGCCGCTCATTCGGGTTAAGCTGGTTGGCAAGGTCGTTGACGAGCCTTGGCGGATTGGGCTTGGGGGGAATATCCTGCGCCTGCACACCGGTCAGTGCCGCGACGGCAAGCAGTAGGTAAATGATGAATTGCTTCATAGTTTATTGACCGAACGAAATATCATCCGGAAGTTCGTTGATATCGCCGGACTGGTAGGGGAAGTGTTTTTTCAATTGAATGCCGGCTTCAAGAATGCCATGGCGAAGTCCTTCCTTGAACTCGCCGGCGCGGAAATGGTTGCGTAGAAGCTCTTTGGTGCTGTCCCAAAAATTGGCAGTTACCTTTTCATCGATTCCCTTGTCGCCGAGCACTGCAAATTTCCGGTCTTCATAGGCGAGGTAAAACAAAACTCCGTTGCGTTCGGCGGTTTCGTGCAAATGCAAAAACAGGAACACTTCCTTGGCCCGCTCCATTACTTCCGGCGTGGGGCATTTCTTTTCGATATGCACTTTCACTTCCCCGGAAGTCTGTTTTTCTGCTTCCTGAATAGCTTCAATAATATATTGCTGCTCTTCGTCGGTGAAAAATAGGGGTTCGGTTGCCATGGGGTGTAGACCTGTGTGAAGATATGGATATCGCCGGGCCAGCCGGCCCGGCGATATATTAGAACTGAACGGTAGGGGCCTTGTCGGCGCCTGCGGCAGCTGTGAAGTATCCTTTTTGTGCGAAGCCGAACACGCCGGCAAAAAGATTGTTGGGGAATGTGCGAACCTCCTGGTTGTAATCCTTCACGATTTGATTGAAATTGTTTCTGGCTACTCCAATGCGATTTTCAGTTCCTTCCAGTTGCGCCTGCAGTTCCAGAAAGTTCTGGTTGGCTTTCAATTGGGGATATTGCTCTACCGAGACGAGCAGTCTTGACAACGAGCCACTCAACTGATCCTGCGCGGCCTGAAATTTAGCGATATTCTCAGGTGTGAGCTGATCTGCACTGATCGTGGTTTGTGTTGCTTTACTGCGTGCTTCAATTACGGCAGTCAATGTACTTTTTTCAAAATCGGCAGCGCCCTTAACGGTGCTGACCAGGTTGGGGATCAGGTCGGCCCGTCTCTGATACTGGCTTTCCACCTGTGCCCAGGATTCCTTAACTGCCTCATCCTTTTGAACAAGGCCATTATATTTACCGCAGCCAACGAATCCGAGAATCAGAACTACAACGATAACTGCAATGAGTCCTTTTGACATTTTAATATTCAGTTTAGAGTTATTGAATGTGATTCAAAGTTGACCAAAGCTAGCAAAATCTTTAAGAAAAACTACATAGCCGGTTCTCTGAGCCTATTTTGCCTTCTTTGGGCGGGATAGCGGGTATTTCTGGAAAAATAAGACCAATTATCCCTCGCCGACCCCTGCTATATTGTTCCATCGGCCCCAATTCACAGCCGCTTCATAGTCGGTCAGCAGGCTTTCAAAGTACATGGCTCCCCAGGTCCAGTTAATGTCCAGATCGTCAACGAGGTACCTGGCGGCTGTTTCGCGCTCCGCGGCGGTGATGAAGCCGCCAGCGTTCAGTTTCAGAATGATCGCATTGATCTCCTGGCTGTCCGTTTGTCCGTTCGTCCATCTTGTAAACGCCGCATTGTCGTTGGTCCAGCGTCTGTCGAAATGATGTCTCACACCGCTTGGCTTAAACATCCGCGGCCCATAGCGCAGTAAGGTCCAGTGAAAAAACTCCCTTTGCAGCAGGTTAGTAATGATCGCGTCATCCTTTCCAACAAGTGACCGGGCTGCTCTGACACTTCGATAAATGTAGGACGCCGAGATGCACCCGAGTGAAAGCCAGTCGGATAGGCGTGTGTCTGTTAATGGCTCACTGGAAGTAAATGGGATGTCTTTTTTTGCAAACTGGTCAATGTATCCTTTCAGGGCCGCAAGCGCATGGTTTTCTCCGCCTGCCAGGGAAGGGTGGTCCGCTTCCATCCGGATTTCATTAGGATCGACGCCCAGGGTTGCGAGTGTAGGCATAGCCCCGGCTTCGAAATCGACTGGCAGGGTGATTTGATCCGGAGCCGGAAACTGCTCTTTGGTTTTAAGATCGTTGTTGAACTGTTCGATAAAAGAGCTGAATCGCGAGGGAAGCCGGGATACGGGAAACGGCAGATCGGCAGTGCTGATCATGGTGTCCATCCAAAACAGCTTGATATCTACATTAGCCGTTTTCAGGTTTTTGCTGAGCGAAGATTCAATGCGGGTCTCCTGTGGGGCAATTTCTTTGCTGGTATACACGTACTCAGCCGCAAAGTTTTCCGCTAATTGTGCAATAATCTTCTCGGGGTCGCCGGTACGGATCAGCAGGTCGCCCCCTTTGGCGCGGATATTTTCACGGAGTTCTGCGACGGATTCTACCAGGAAACGGGCACGTATGGCGCCGGTTCTTCTAAAACCGAGTTTTGTCTTTTCAAATTGACGGGTGTCAAAAACGTATACAGGGACGATCTCATCCGCGGATCCAATGGCTGAAAAGAGAGCCTGGTTGTCCTTTAATCTGAGATCATTCCTGAACCAATAGATAATGCGTCGGGCCATTAATGGTAAATGCTTGTGTTGGAATTGTATGAAATGCAATTATACGAAAAATGAACCGGGGCATTAAAAAAGCCCGCTGTGAATCGTTCAGTTCACAGCGGGCTTCCATGTGTTTTGTGGGATATCAGTAACTCAGAATGGTGAATTCTGTACGCCGGTTTCTTTGGTGCTCTTCTTCGGTTTTGGCGTTCGGCACGATCAATTCCCTTTCACCATAACCCTTTGCCACCATCCGGTCCGCGTCGATCCCTTTTGTATTGAGGTAAGCAACGGCGGATTCAGCACGATTTTGCGAAAGCGTCATGTTATAGGCGTCCGTCGCGCGTGCATCCGTATGTGAACTGAGCTCGATCGTCATGGTCGGGTTGTCTTTCAGGATCTGAACAAGCTTGTCAAGTTCCACCGCAGCATCCGGACGGATATTGTATTTGTTCAAATCATAATAAATGTTTTCAAGCACGAACGTTTTGTTCAATTCCAGCTTATCGAGTCTGATGGTCACCTGGAACGTCGTATCCGTCAATTCTTTGGTCAGGAATATCGGCGGAATGTTACGGCCCGACATTGAGAACGGCTCGCGCTTGCTGATGTAGCCTTTGCGTTGAACCAGCAATTGGTATGACTGGCCTTCTTCAACCGATTGCCTTCCGAACTTCCCTTCCTTTCCAGTGGGAAACTCGGCGATTTGCGTATCCGACGTATCCGGCAGAATATGCACCACCGCTGAATCGATCGGGGTAGGGGTTTCGCCATTGTCGAGCACCGTTCCGGCCAGGAAGTAGCGGACGACTTTCCGTTTACCATTAATGAAGTTCGGGTTGTTCGGATTAAGTGGATCGTTCGGATCGTTATGTTTGGCGATTTTCGTCGTGTCCTCCTCTTCCGGCCCAGCGAAATAATAAATGTCGTCATCACCCTTGCCGCCGTCCCGGTTGGATGCGAAGAAACCTTTGGTCAGGTTTTGATAAAATACCAAACCAAAATCATCCTGAGGGCTATTGAACGGCAGGCCCATGTTTTCGATCGTGATCACGCCCTGGGTTCTGGTTGCTGAAAACAGGTCTAGCTTGCCAAGACCGGGGTGGCCATCGGAAGCGAAGTAGAGCTTTCCGCCTTCCGCTACATAAGGGAACATATCGTCGCCGACCGTATTAATGTCCTTGCCCATATTTACGGGGCGACTGAACCGGCCGGAAGCATCCATATTGGTGCGGTAAATATCGACGCCGCCTACGCCGCCAGCGCGGGTGGAAGCAAAGTAGAGCGTTTTACCATCGCGGGAGAATGCGGGCGAGCCATCCCAGGCGAGGGAGTCGTTAATAGGAAGTATTGCGGGAGGTGTCCATTGGCCGTTAATATTGCGGCTCATGTAAAGATCCACATCCGGGGATTTGTCTTTTTTCTTGCCGGTATTACTTCTGGCGAATACAAGTGTCTTGCCATCTGGGGAGAATGCCGGTGATGCGTCATGAGCTTCCGGCGCGAAAACCTCCTGACTGAAGAGAACAGGGTTGCCTTGCGTGTTGCCTGCGTCGGAAGCGATATTGATTTTGTAAAGTCCCAGCATCGGCTGGCCGTTGTTGGTATAAATCTTATCTTTTTTGGAAGCAGAAAATACGAGCTCATTGCCCAGCACAGTAGGAGCGAACTCGGCGCCGGCTGTGTTCAGCGGCAGGTCTTTCAGTTCTACCTCCATTTTGGTCGTTTTCAAACGGTCGGCAATGCGGATGATCTCAATTTCGCGTAATGCCCGTTCCTGCAAGTTCTGTGGTACATTCTGGGTCTTGGCGAATTCGGAGAACTGGGCAGAGGCACTGGCGTAATCCCCGGTTGTTTTCAATGCATAGGCATATTGGAAACGGGCATCCGGATTAGTAATGCCTCCGTCGAGTGCTTGTTTGTAGTACGGAATAGCTTCCTTGAAGCGATTGGAAAGCCGGTAGGACTCCGCAATCAGGTAGTTTGTCTGTACCGGTTCTATGTTGGCTTCGGCGGCCTTCTGAAAACCCTTGATGGCGAGGTCGTATTCTCCGTTCGCAAATTTCTTTTGGCCGTCTTTATAAGCCTGCATCGCCGAGTTGCAGCCGGACAAGTATAAACAGATTGCAAAACAAACTATGAGAGTAAAGTAACTCCGGAAAAGTTTCATAATGTAGAGTATAAAATCAAACGATTCGACGCGCACACTGGGTTTCTGAAAAACAATACTAATAAACAACGATTGGAAATAAAATTCAGGATACTATATAGGAGGAATTTTATTCGAAAAATGAGCATTTCAGGAATTCCGGGTGCATTTGCGTGACGAAATGAGCTCTTCCCCTCAAACCTGATCATTACTTTCCGGCTGCTTCCCTCGCAGCCTCCTGACCACTACCTGACAATTCCTGACAAAGAATGGTGGGGAAACGATAAAAAAAGTTGTTAACGGTTTGTAAATCAAGGACGGTTTATTACTTTTGCAGTCCGATTTTTCGGGAAAAGTGTTTATATAACAAACGATCGGTTAGGTAACCGAATCAAAATCAAATTGTTAAATGCCTACTATTTCACAATTAGTCCGTAAAGGTAGAGAGACCATTACATGGAAATCCAAGTCTCCGGCTTTGGATTCATGCCCTCAGCGCAGGGGCGTGTGCACCCGGGTGTACACTACTACGCCTAAGAAACCAAACTCGGCGCTTCGTAAAGTAGCCCGTGTTCGTCTTTCAAACAACAAAGAGGTGAATGCCTACATCCCAGGTGAAGGCCACAACCTGCAAGAGCACTCGATCGTATTGATCCGCGGTGGTCGTGTGAAGGATTTGCCAGGTGTTCGTTACCACATCATCCGTGGTGCATTGGATACCGCAGGTGTTAACGGACGTAAACAACGTCGTTCTAAATACGGTGCGAAGCGCCCGAAACCAGGACAAGCTCCGGCAGCACCAGTAAAAGGTAAGAAAAAATAAAAAGTAACTCTCTCTGCTTTTATTAAGTAATTCAATTCTTATAAAAGGGAAGTAATCCTGACTATTACCTCAGGGTGAATAAGTTGCAAAACGAAACCTCGTTAAAAACATTAAGACAAAATGAGAAAGTCGAAACCTAAGAAAAGATATATCCTTCCTGATCCTAAGTTCAGGGACGTACAGGTTACCAAATTCGTTAACAACCTGATGTACGAAGGAAAGAAAAGCATTGCTTTCACTATTTTCTACGACGCATTGGAGCTGGTTGAGAAAAAAACCAGCGAAAACGGTCTGGAAACATGGAAGAAAGCATTGAACAACGTTACCCCTTCCGTTGAGGTTAAGAGCCGTCGCGTGGGTGGTGCTACTTTCCAGGTTCCTACCGAAGTTCGTCCTGAGCGCAAGCAGTCACTGGGCATGAAATGGTTGATCAACTACTCCCGCAAACGTGGCGAGAAGACAATGGTTGACCGTCTGGCTGGCGAAATTATCGCTGCTGCGAAAGGTGAAGGTGCTGCTGTGAAGAAGAAAGACGATACGCACCGTATGGCAGATGCCAACAAAGCGTTCTCGCACTTCCGTTTCTAGTCAGGAGCGAAAGAAATACAATGATCGGGAGCCGGGTTTATCCGGGCTCCCGATTTTTATTTTTAGGTTTTTATAAAAATAACTTTTCCCTAATTGTTTTTATACTCAACAATTTATACTTTTGCGCTCTGAATTTTGAAAACCAGCGCTTTGCGCTGAGCGAAAAATTCAAACAGCTTCGCATTGAATTGCACTTTGAATATAAAAAAACACATCACCATCTGTCATGGCACGTGATTTAAGATTAACAAGAAACATTGGTATTGCTGCGCACATTGATGCCGGTAAGACGACGACAACGGAGCGTATCCTTTACTACGCAGGGGTTAGCCACAAGATCGGAGAGGTGCACGATGGTGCAGCTACGATGGACTGGATGGAGCAGGAGCAGGAGCGTGGTATCACCATTACATCCGCTGCTACGACAGTTAACTGGAACTACCGCGACGAGAAATACCACATCAACATCATCGATACCCCGGGACACGTTGACTTCACAGTAGAGGTAAACCGTTCTCTTCGTGTATTGGATGGTCTTGTGTTCCTTTTCAGTGCAGTAGATGGTGTTGAGCCTCAGTCTGAAACAAACTGGCGTCTGGCTAACAACTATAATGTTGCCCGTATCGGTTTCGTGAACAAAATGGACCGGTCAGGTGCTGACTTCCTGAAAGTTTGTACGCAGGTGAAAGAGATGTTGGGCAGCTACGCTGTACCTCTTCAATTGCCTATCGGTGCAGAAGATACTTTCCGTGGTGTGGTTGACCTCGTTAACTTCCGCGGTATCGAGTGGAACGAAGCTGACAAAGGTATGACTTTCACCGAGGTGCCTATTCCTGACGATATGTTGGAAGAGGCTACTGAATGGAGAGAGAAATTGCTTGAAGCGGTTGCTGAGTTCGACGATACTTTGATGGAGAAATATTTCGAAGATCCTAACTCGATCTCGGAAGACGAAATCCTCGCTGCATTGCGCGCTGCGACTATCAGCATGAAGATCGTTCCGATGGTTTGCGGTTCTTCTTTCAAAAACAAAGGTGTTCAAACGATGCTGGATTACGTGATGGCTATTCTGCCTTCACCGCTGGATCGTGAAAATATCATCGGTACTGATCCACGTACAGGTAACGAAATCAGCCGTAAGCCATCCGAAACAGATCCTTTCTGTGCATTGGCATTCAAAATTGCAACTGACCCTTACGTAGGTCGCCTTTGCTTCATCCGCTCTTACTCGGGTGTACTTGAATCAGGTTCTTATGTATTGAACAACCGTTCAGGTAACAAAGAGCGTATCTCCCGTATATTCCAAATGCACGCTAACAAGCAAAATCAAATCGATAAGCTGGAAGCAGGTGACATTGGTGCGGTAGTAGGTTTCAAAGATATCAAAACAGGAGATACCCTTTCTGAGGAAAAATCACCGATCGTTCTTGAATCGATGGTGTTCCCTGAGCCGGTAATCGGTTATGCGATCGAGCCTAAGAAGGCTGCGGATAGCGATAACTTCTCGAAAGCGATCACTAAACTGATCGAAGAAGATCCAACACTTCAAGTTGAATCTAACGAAGAGACTGGTCAGACGATCATCAAAGGTATGGGTGAGCTTCACCTTGAAATCATCATCGACCGTATGCGTCGTGAGTTCAAAGTGGAAGTAAACCAAGGTGCTCCTCAGGTTGCTTACAAAGAGATCCTTACCAAGAACTTCGAACACCGCGAGGTTTACAAAAAGCAAACGGGTGGTCGTGGTAAATTCGCCGATATCGTATTCGAAATCGGGCCACGTGACGATAACGAAGAAGGACAAGAGCCGAAACAAGGTTTGCAGTTTGTAAACGAAGTTGTGGGTGGTGCTATCCCCCGCGAATTCATCGCTCCTGTACAGAAAGGTTTCGAAGCTGCGATGATCAATGGTGCCCTTGCCGGCTTCCCATTGGATTCCATGAAAGTGCGTTTGTTCCACGGTTCGTTCCACGATGTCGATTCAGATTCACTCTCTTTCGAATTGGCTGCTAAAATCGGTTTCAAAGAATCAGCACGTCATGCAGGATCGAAATTGCTTGAGCCTATCATGCACGTAGAAGTTCTGACTCCGGACGAGTACACAGGACCTATCACCGGTGACCTTAACCGTCGTCGTGGTATCATGAGAGGTATGGACTCCCGCAACGGAGCACAGGTTATCAAAGCTGATGTACCTCTTTCTGAATTGTTCGGTTATGTTACTGACCTTCGTACGATGTCATCAGGCCGTGCTACTGCATCCCTGACATTTGCTTACTACGAGATCGTTCCGAACAACATTGCTGAGGCAGTTATCGAGAAAGCAAAGGGCTTGGTTAAAGCATAATGACTGATCCGTTATCAGAGTCATCTGGTAACGGATTCTTTATATAGATTTAAGTCAGTGAAGTAAATGGTTCTTTCGCTGATGAATGATCAGAGCACTTCTGATTAATTTTCTGAACCGGAAACAAACAAGCAAGATGAATCAAAAAATTCGTATCAAACTTCGGTCATTCGACCACAATCTGGTTGATAAATCAGCCGAGAAAATTGTAAAGGCAGTAAAGGCGACAGGCGCGGTAGTAAGCGGTCCTATTCCCTTGCCGACAAAGACAGAGAAATTTACTGTTCTGCGTTCCCCACACGTGAACAAGAAGTCGAGAGAGCAGTTCCAGCTTTGTACTTACAAACGTTTGGTAGATATCTTCTCTACAAGTGCAAAAACAGTTGATGCGCTGATGAAGCTTGAATTGCCAAGCGGCGTTGATGTAGAGATCAAAGTTTAGTAATGCCGGCTTATTGATTTAAGCCACCACATAAATTGGATGAAGGTCCGGATTACTCTGGAAACCACATCTGAGCTCAGAAAAGCCTGACAGGCACAGGGTTGCACCAATAGCCAGTCAGCTTCTTCAAAAATGAGGTCAGATGTTCGTTCATCTGACCTTTTTTGCTGATTATCAGCGAGAAATATTTTAGGGCTGCTTGGATGCTAAAATCGTTTTTTCTACCTTTGCAGTCCGTTTTAAAGAATAAGGGTTTTTACCTGCTAAATTTAAATTTCAAACATGTCTGGTTTAATTGGTAAAAAAATCGGAATGACTAGTTTGTACAATGCTGACGGGCAGGCTCTGGCATGTACTGTGATCCAAGCTGGTCCTTGTGTTGTTACACAAGTTAGGTCCGAAGAGAAGGATGGCTATAAGGCTATCCAGTTAGGTTTTGGTGAGAAGAAAGAAAAGAACACTTCCCAGCCTATGATTGGTCACTTCAAGAAAGCCAACACAACTCCCAAGAGAAAATTGGTTGAGTTCAAGGAATTCGAAGTGGAACATGAACTTGGAACTTCACTATCCGTTCAGGATATCTTTGAAGAAGGCGAGTTTGTTGATGTAGTGGGTTCTGCCAAAGGACGCGGTTTTCAGGGTGTTGTAAAGCGCCATGGATTTGCCGGGGTTGGAGGCCAGACACACGGTCAGCACAACAGGGCGCGTCACCCAGGTTCGATTGGTGCTTGTTCATTCCCATCACGCGTATTCAAAGGCATTCGTATGGGTGGACGCATGGGTAACAATCGTGTAAAGATTCAGAATTTGCGTATTCTGAAAGTGATACCTGAGCAAAACATTCTCGTAGTGAGTGGCTCGGTACCTGGTTCGAAGAATTCATTTCTAATCATTGAGAAGTAGTACGATGGAACTGTCCGTATTAAATATAAAAGGAGAAGATACCGGCAAGAAGGTAACTGTGTCAGAGGAAGTATTCGGCATTGAACCTAGCACGCACGCGATCTATCTCGATGTGAAGCTTTACCTGGCTAACCAGCGTCAGGGAACGCACAAATCAAAAGAACGTGCAGAGGTTAATCACTCTACTCGTAAAATCAAACGCCAAAAAGGAACTGGTGGAGCTCGTGCAGGTAGCATTAAGTCTCCGGTGTTCGTAGGTGGTGGTCGTATTTTCGGTCCACGTCCCCGCACATACGGTTTCAAACTGAACAAGAAAGTAAAAGCTTTGGCTCGCCGTTCGGCACTTTCTGTAAAGGCGCAAGCTAACGCTGTTTCGGTTCTGGAAGCATTCACTTTCGATGCACCGAAAACAAAGTCTTTCCTGAATGTATTGAATTCACTTTCTCTTGTGAATACAAAAACATTATTGATCCTCCCAGCGATCGACAACAATGTATATCTGTCGAGCCGTAACATTCCGAAAGCTAAGGTTACAACTGTGGATGCGGTCAATACATATGACCTGATGAATGCAGACCGTCTTCTGATAAGTGAATCTGCTATTTCTATTTTGGAAACCCAATTGAACAAATAACAATGAGTGTACTGAAACGTCCGATTATAACCGAAAAGGTAACGGCTCAGGGTGGTCAAGGAAAATACGCTTTCGAAGTCTCCCTTACAGCAAACAAGGTAGAGATCAAGAAGGCTGTTGAGAAACTGTTCGGGGTTACCGTAGAAAGCGTTCACACCATGCGCAGCATTGGTAAGAGCAAATCCCGTACATCGGGAGGAAAATTTGTGACTGGAAAAACGTCAACTATCAAGAAGGCTATCATTACTGTAGCAGAAGGCGAGGTCATCGATATTTATGGTGAAGCCTAGTTGAGCGATTCAAATCTTAGACGAGTTTATAGCAAATGGCAGTTAAAAAATTAAAACCTACAAGTGCTGGTCAGCGTTTCCGCTCGGCTCCTACTTTCGAGGAGATCACCGCTGCGAAACCTGAAAAGAGTCTTCTGGAACCCATCAAAAGAACAGGTGGTCGTAACAGCCAGGGACATCGTACCATGCGATATATTGGTGGCGGTCATAAAAGAAAGTACCGTGTCATCGACTTCAAAAGAAATCGTTTTGACGCTCCCGCGACCGTACTTACAATCGAATACGATCCAAACCGTTCAGCGCGCATCGCACTGATTCAGTTTGAAGATGAAGAAAAAAGATACATCATCGCACCCAATGGCCTGAAAGTAGGACAAGTTATTGTCTCAGGTAATTCGGTAGCTCCTGAGGTAGGTAATGCACTCCCTCTAGGATCTATGCCAATCGGTACGATCGTTCACAACATCGAATTGACTCCTGGTAAAGGTGGTCAGTTTGCAAGAAGTGCCGGTGCTTATGCGCAGCTGGTGGCAAGAGAAGGCAAGTATGCCGTACTGAAAATGCCGTCAAGTGAAATGCGTATGGTCTTGTCGACCTGTATTGCAACGGTAGGAACAGTATCCAATGCAAGCCATATGAATGTGGCTTTGGGTAAAGCTGGCCGTAGAAGATGGTTGGGACGTCGTCCTCGCGTACGTGGTGTTGCAATGAACCCTGTTGATCACCCAATGGGTGGTGGTGAAGGCCGTTCATCAGGTGGCCAGCCTCGTTCTAGAAATGGTCAGTTTGCAAAAGGTCTTAAGACCCGTAACCGCAACAAGCATTCTGAGAAATTGATTATCAGCCGTCGTAAAAAATAAGCAGTAAAACATGGCACGCTCATTAAAAAAAGGACCATATATCGACTTCCGTCTTGAGAACAAAGTAGAAGCAATGAATAATGCTTCTCGTAAGTCTGTCATCAAGACATGGTCGCGACGCTCAATGATTTCGCCTGATTTTATCGGGCACACATTTGCAGTTCATAACGGAAATAAGTTTATCCCGGTTTATGTAACTGAGAACATGGTAGGTCACAAGCTGGGAGAGTTTTCTCCAACCCGTAACTTCCGTGGTCATACCGCAAAAAAAGATAAAGGAAGAAAATAATTGTCGACGGTAGCTGGTCCGGTGTACGGACGAGCCTATATCTGAAAGAACATGGAAGCAAGAGCTATATTAAGAGATGTGCCTACTTCTCCTCGCAAGATGAGACTGTTGGCCGACATGATTCGCGGACAAAAGGTCAGCAAAGCGTTGGCACTTTTAAAATTCCAACCAAGAGCTTCATCGCCGGTTTTGCACAAAGTACTTCTTTCAGCGGTTGCCAACTGGCAGCAACTGAACGAGGGTTCGAAGCTGGAAGACGCTGATCTGATCGTTAAGACCGTATTCATCGACGGTGGACGTATGTTGAAGCGTTTGCGCCCTGCACCCCAGGGAAGAGCACACCGGATCCGTAAGCGTTCCAACCACATTACAATCGTGGTAGATGACGCGTCGGTGTCAGTAAATGAAGCAGTAATTAGCGAATCATAAGTAAAACGATCTATATCGAATGGGACAAAAGGTTAATCCTATAGGTCTGAGACTAGGAATTGTTAGAGGATGGGAATCTAGCTGGTACGGAGGAAAAGACTTCTCTGACAAATTGGTTGAAGACGAAAAAATCCGTAACTACATCAAGGCGCGTATCCCCAAAGGATCAATTTCCAAAGTAGTTATTGAACGTACACTGAAGCGCATCACTTTGACCATCCACACTGCCCGTCCGGGTATCGTGATCGGTAAGGGTGGTAGCGAGGTTGATAAAATCAAAGAAGAGCTTAAAAAGATTACAGGAAAAGATGTTCAGATCAACATCTACGAAATCAAACGTCCTGAAATCGATGCGAAACTGGTAGGCGAGGCAATCGCTCAGCAATTGCAGGCTCGTATTTCTTACCGTCGTGCCATGAAGCAATCTATCGCTTCTGCAATGCGTGTAGGAACACAAGGAATCAAAATCCGTTTGGCGGGTCGTCTGGGTGGTGCTGAAATGGCCCGTACAGAAGAATACAAAGAAGGACGTATTCCTTTGCATACATTGAGAGCGGACATCGACTACGCTATCTCAGAAGCACAAACTATCTACGGTAAGATCGGTATTAAAGTATGGATCTTCAAAGGTGAGTTGTACGGAAAGCGTGACCTGACACCAAGCGCGGCTACTGCGGCATCCGACAGAGCTGACAGAAGTGCAGGTGGTGGCGAACGTGGTAACGATCGTGGCGGAAGAGGCGACAGAAGAGGCGGCCGTGACAGAAATGACGGTGGTGCTCCACGTGGCGAAGGAGGAGGCGGTGATGCAGATCGTCGCAAACGCAACAAGAACAAGAAGAAGTAATCAGATACTTTCCGGTATCAAACCGGTTCAAATAGATTAGAATCATGTTACAGCCGAAAAGGACAAAATTTCGCAAGCAACAAAAGAACAAAGGTTCGCATAATGGTCTCGCGACCCGCGGACATGAGATCGCTTTTGGATCGTTTGCAATAAAGGCGCTGGAACCAGGTTGGTTGACTGCTCGTCAGATCGAAGCAGCCCGTATCTCGGTAACACGTGCAATGAAACGCGAAGGTCAGGTTTGGATCCGGGTATTCCCCGACAAGCCGATCACCAAGAAACCTGCAGAGGTTCGTATGGGTAAAGGTAAAGGTGCCCCTGAATATTGGGTAGCTCCTGTTAAGCCTGGAACTATCATTTTCGAAGCGACTGGTGTTGCGCTGGATACCGCAAACGAAGCATTGCGTTTGGCTGCACAAAAGTTGCCAATAAAGACAAAGTTCGTCGTACGCCGGGATTACCAGGAATCATAGTAGTCCGAACGTATTAAGAACGCTAATTATTTAAAGCAATGACTAGTAAAGAAATCAAGAATCTGTCGCAGGATCAGCTGAAAGAGCAGATCGCCCAAGAGAGAGAGCGCTTACTCCGGTTGAAATTTGCGCATGCTATTTCTCCAATTGAGAACCCTTTGCGTATTCGCGCCTCACGTAAGGAAATTGCAAGACTCTTAACCGAGCTGTCGGCTAAATCTAACCAACAGTAAACAGTTTAGAAATTATGGAGGCAACAGAAAGAAATTTACGTAAAGAGAGAGTTGGCAAGGTAGTGAGCAACAAAATGGAGAAATCCTGTGTAATCACTGTCGTGCGTAAAGTGAAGCATGCCAAGTACGGTAAGTTTATGACAAAAACTACCAAGCTGATGGTGCATGATGAAACCAACCAGGTTGGTATCGGTGATACGATCCGGGTAATGGAAACTCGTCCGCTTAGCAAAAACAAGCGTTGGAGATTGGTAGAAATCCTTGAAAGAGCGAAATAATCATGGTACAGCAAGAATCAAGACTGTCAGTGGCCGATAACAGTGGCGCAAAGGAAGTACTCGTAATCCGGGTACTTGGTGGAACTGGAAAGCGTTATGCTTCGGTGGGCGATAAGATCGTCGTGACGGTGAAATCCGCTCTGTCTTCGAGCAACATGAAAAAGGGAACGGTATCGAAAGCCGTAGTTGTGCGCACTAAAAAAGAAGTGCGTCGCAAGGACGGAACGTACATCCGGTTTGAAGATAATGCGGCAGTTTTATTGAACAACAACGATGAACCTCGTGGTTCACGTATCTTCGGACCTGTTGCAAGGGAATTGCGCGAGAAGCAATTCATGAAGATCGTGTCACTGGCACCGGAAGTGTTGTAAGAAATCAAAATGTCAGTATTTCTTTAAACTGTTTAAGAGAATACCTCAATGGAAAGTACAAATAAAAAGGCACCCGCAAAATTGCATGTTCGCAAAGGGGATACTGTTAAAGTTATTTCTGGTAACGCGAAAGGCGAGACAGGCGTAATCAAAAAGGTGCTTGTAGAGAAACAAAGAGCTACCGTGGAAGGTGTAAACATGATCACAAAGCATGTTAAGCCAAATGCACAGAATCCACAGGGAAGTATCGAAAAACTTGAAGGCACGATTCACATCAGTAACCTGATGGTAGTAGATCCTAAGACGGGAGAAGCTTCAAGAACCGGCCGTAAAGCGAACGACAAAGGAAAGTTACAACGCTATTCAAAGAAATCCGGGAACCTATTGTAACCGGATTTGCCGATAGCAGTTAAGTTTATAACCAAGCGCGTGGGTCGGCAATCCACATAATTACTTTCAAACATGGCACAGCCTAGATTAAAAGAGAAATACGTAAGCGAAATCGTTTCGCAACTGAAGGGGAAATTCCAGTATAAATCAAGCATGCAGGTTCCCCGTTTGACAAAGATTGTTATCAATAAGGGAATTGGTGCTGCGGTTGCAGATAAGAAACTTGTTGACACCGGTGTAGAAGAGTTGAGCCTGATTACAGGACAGAAAGCAATTGCAACTATTTCTAAGAAAGCTGTTTCGAACTTTAAGTTGCGTGAGAACATGCCTATCGGAGCAAAAGTGACGCTTCGTGGAGATAAAATGTACGAATTCCTCGATCGTTTGACTGCCATTGCGATGCCGCGTGTACGTGACTTCAAAGGTATCAGCGACAAAGGATTCGATGGACGTGGAAATTATACGTTCGGTGTAAAGGAGCAGATCATCTTCCCTGAAATCAGCATCGAAAAAGTGAGCAAGATCACTGGTATGGACATCACTTTTGTGACTTCGACCAACTCTGACGAAGAGGCCTACGAATTGCTGAAAGCATTGGGAATGCCTTTCACCAACGCGAATAAATAAGAAAATACTACTAAGATTATTTACCGACAATGGCAAAAGAATCAGTAAAAGCACGGGAGAGAAAAAGACAAGCGTTAGTAGAACGTTATGCTGAAAAGCGTACCAAGTTGAAAGCGGCCGGTGACTGGGTTGGTCTTGACAAGTTACCACGTAACTCTTCTCCTGTACGCCTGCACAACCGGTGCAAAATTACCGGAAGACCTCGCGGATATATGCGTAAATTCGGAATTTCCCGGGTTCTGTTCCGCGACATGGCGTCAGATGGAAAAATTCCAGGAGTTACAAAATCAAGTTGGTAAGAATACTTTCAATTCTGATTTCAATTACTTAACTTTGCACTCCCGTTTAAAAGGGGGTGTTTAAACTTGGCATAAACATGTTAACGGATCCCATAGCAGACTATCTGACGAGACTCAGAAACGCTATCAAAGCGAAGCACCGGGTTGTTGAGATACCTGCATCCAACATAAAAAAAGAGATTACAAAGGTACTTTTTGACAAGGGGTACATTCAAAGTTATAAATTCGACGAGGTTGGTCCTCAGGGAGTTATCAAGATAGCTTTGAAATACAATCCTGTGACAAAGCAATCTGCAATTGTGAAATTGGAGAGGGTTAGTAAGCCTGGACTACGTAAATATTCAGGTTCATCAACACTGCCACGTGTATTGGGCGGCTTAGGAACAGTGATCATCTCTACATCGAAAGGTGTAATGACAGATAAAGAAGCTAAGACACTGAATGTGGGTGGTGAAGTGTTATGTTTCGTGTATTAATATTTAAAAGTTATTCAGGAAATGTCACGAATAGGAAATAAAGTTATCGTTTTGCCCGCAGGTGTATCTGTGTCGGTTGCAGAAGATAACGTAGTATCTGTAAAAGGGCCGAAAGGTACTCTTACCCAGGCGGTAGATAGTGATATCACTGTCGAGGTAGAGGGTAGCGAACTGAAAGTTACGCGTCCTACTGAACAGAAGCGTCACAAAGCATTGCACGGTCTTTACCGCTCACTGATCAACAACATGGTGATCGGTGTGGACGCAGGTTACAAGCGTGAGCTTGAAATTATCGGGGTAGGTTACAAGGCGAGCTCGACGAACAATGTTCTCGAACTTCAATTGGGTTACTCGCACAATATCTTCATGGCGATCCCGGAAGAGATCAAGGTGGTGACGACTTCGGAAAAAGGTCAGAACCCTAAGGTAATTCTGGAAGGTATCGACAAAGAACTGATTGGTGCGGTAGCGGCGAAAATTAAATCCCTTCGCAAAGTTGAGCCTTACAAAGGCAAAGGTATCCGGTTTGTTGGTGAAGTGGTCCGTCGTAAGGCAGGTAAGTCTGCTTCTAAGAAATAGTGCGTAGCCACCGATCAATGTTATAAACAATAAGATAAGATTTAAGATGGCTAACGCAAAAGCAGATAGAAGAACACGCCTGAAACTTCACATCCGTAAACGGGTGAAGGGAAGCGCAGAACGCCCGAGACTATCAGTCTTCCGTTCAAACACAAGTATATATGCGCAGATTATCGATGATATCAAAGGGATTACCCTTGCTAGTGCATCATCGGTAGATCTGGGAGGCAGAAAAGAAAACACAAATGTTGAAGTTGCTGCCCAGGTTGGTAAGAAGATCGCAGAGAAGGCGCAGGAAGCAGGTATCCAGGCAGTAGTTTTTGACCGTAATGGATATTTGTACCATGGTAAGGTAAAAGCATTGGCCGACGGAGCTCGTGAGGGTGGCCTGAAATTCTAAGTATAACAAAGACTATGTCTACAAATACAAGACCTTCAAAGGTTAACGAATCAGACCTGAAAGAGCGCGTTGTAGCGATCAACCGGGTAGCAAAAGTAGTAAAAGGTGGTCGTCGTTTCAGCTTCTCCGCCATCGTGGTTGTAGGAGACGGAAACGGAGTAGTAGGTTACGGATTGGGCAAAGCCAATGAAGTAACTGACGCGATCGCAAAAGGAATCGACGATGCTAAGAAAAACCTGATCCAAGTTCCTATGCTTAAGCATACCGTTCCTCACGAAATGGAAGGTAAGTTCAGCGGTGGTTTCGTTCTGATCAAGCCGGCTGCTCCTGGTACAGGGGTACTGGCAGGTGGCCCGATGCGTGCGGTATTGGAAAGTGCTGGTATCAAAGACGTACTTGCCAAATCCAAAGGTTCGTCGAACCCACACAACGTAATCAAGGCTACAATTGATGCTCTTTTGAAGATGAGAGCTCCGCATCAGGTTGCTTTCCAACGTAGTGTCAAATTGGAGAAAGTATTCAACGGATAATCCCCACGGGATTATCCCTTATCTGAGAGTAATCATGTCAAAAGTACGTATTACACAAGTTAAAAGCACAATTGACCGTCCTGAGAACCAAAAGCTGACTATCAAAGCATTGGGTCTTGGAAAATTGAACCGGTCCGTTGAAAAGGAGAACAGCGATGCTATTGCCGGTATGATCCGCAAAGTAAGCCACTTGGTTAAAGTTGAAGAAATTTAATATACGAATAGTATGAATCTAAGTTCATTAAAGCCGGCTGCTGGTTCCGTTAAAGTAGGAAAGCGGGTTGGACGTGGTCAGGGATCCGGAAAAGGAGGAACTGCTGCACGTGGACATAAAGGAGCTCAGTCTCGTTCTGGTTATAGCCGGAAGTTGGGCTTTGAAGGTGGTCAGATGCCTCTTCAGAGACGTTTGCCGAAATTCGGTTTCAATAACATCAACCGCGTTGAATTCAAAGCATTGAATCTGGATGCAATTCAGGCATTGGTTGAGAAGACCGGAGCAGCGGTAGTAACGCTTGATCTGATTCGTGAAAATGGTCTTAGCGCGAAAAATGACCTGGTTAAAATCTTGAACAGAGGTGAGATTACTTCTGCAGTAGAGGTTCAGGCTCATGGGTTTTCGGCGTCGGCGATAGAGTCGATCGAGAAAGCGGGAGGCAAAGCGGTTAAGTTGTAATTTAGCTGCTTTACCGACAGAATTTGTTTACTTTGAACAGAGCGTTGTAAGCCCAGAAGATGAAACGATTTTTAGAGACTATAAAACACATATTTGCGATTGAGGAGTTGAGAACACGTATTCTCAACACTCTTTTGTTTATAACGATCTTCCGGTTGGGGTCTTACGTTGCGTTGCCAGGTGTAGAACCTGATCAAATGAATGTATCATCTCAGGGGTTGTTAGGGCTGCTGGATACTTTCTTAGGTGGAGCTTTTAGTAAAGCTTCCATTTTTGCATTAGGTATCATGCCTTACATTTCGGCTTCAATCGCTATTCAGCTTTTGACAATGGCTTTGCCATATTTTCAAAAGATGCAGAAAGAGGGAGAGTCGGGACGCAAGAAATTAAACCAGATCACCCGGGTTCTTACAATCGTTGTAACTCTGGTTCAAGGTACGGCATATCTGAATACAACTGTACCTGACGAGGCGCTGCTGGTTACCCGCAGTATGTTCACGATATCTTCTGTGTTTGTTCTCACCGCAGGAACAATGTTTTGTATGTGGCTGGGTGAAAGAATCACGGACAAGGGAATTGGTAATGGTATCTCGATGCTGATTATGATCGGTATCGTTTCACGGTTTCCAGGCGCTATCTACAAGGAGTTTGTTTCCAGAGGTAGCGGTTCAATCCTGCTCTTCGTTCTTGAAATCGTCGCGCTGTATTTCGTGATCATGGGTGCGGTAATGCTGACTCAGGCAGTACGCAGGATACCTATTCAATATGCGAAGCAAGTGGTAGGTAACCGTGTAATGGGAGGTCAGCGTCAATATCTTCCATTGAAATTGAATGCTGCTGGTGTAATGCCAATCATCTTTGCGCAAGCTTTGATGTTCATTCCATCGTTGGGAGCGTCCTATTTCGCGGAGAAAAGTGATTTTGCCAGTAACGTCGCAACAATATTTGCGAACTATACTACCTGGCAGTACAATCTGCTTTTTGCGGTGCTGATTATTGTATTTACATTCTTCTATACGGCTATATCGGTCAATCCACAGCAAATAGCTGATGATATGAAGCGTGGCGGTGGATTTATACCGGGTGTAAAGCCTGGTCAGCAGACTTCGGAGTATATCAGTTCGGTTCTTGACCGGATCACGTTCCCGGGAGCATTAATGCTTGCGGTTGTTGCGACCCTACCTGCATTTGCAAGTCTTTTGGGTATCTCGACCGATTTTGCTCACTTCTTTGGTGGTACATCATTGCTGATCATGGTTGGGGTGGTATTGGATACGCTTCAACAAGTGGAAAGTTACTTACTGATGCGCCGTTACGAGGGGTTGATGAAGTCAGGACGTGTGAAGGGACGTACCGAGAGTGTAGCCATCTGAGATGATTTATCTTAAGACAGAGGCGGAAATAGACCTCATTAAAGTTAGTGCTCAGCTTTTGGGTAAAGCTCATGCTGAAGTTGCAACTTGGGTCAAACCAGGTGTGACAACCGGAAAGCTGGATGCGGTAGCGGAGGAATATATCAGAGAAAATGGTGGAATCCCTTCATTCAAGGGATTCAACAAGTTTCCGGCCTCACTTTGTATATCTGTCAATGAAGTTGTGGTCCACGGTATTCCCGGGGGCTATGTGTTGAAAGAAGGTGACATCGTTTCTATCGACTGCGGTGTTAAATTGAACGGATTTCACAGCGACAGTGCATATACCTATCCCGTCGGTGAAGTGTCCAAGGAGGTGATGAACCTGTTGACTGCAACCAAGAAATCTCTCTATAAGGGAATCGAGCAGGCAGTAGATGGATTTCGGGTAGGGGACATAGGGCATGCAGTTCAAAGCTACGTTGAAGAGCGAGGGTATACGGTTGTAAGGGAACTGGTTGGTCACGGCGTAGGAAGAGATTTACACGAGAGTCCGGAAGTTCCGAATTATGGAAAGCGGGGAAAGGGCATCAGACTTCGTGAAGGGATGGTTTTGGCTATCGAACCAATGATTAACCTGGGTGCGAAGGGAGTTGTGCAGGAACGGGACGGGTGGACAATCAGAACCAACGATAGAAAATATTCCGCTCACTTTGAACACACCGTGGTAGTGCGGAAAGGGAAGGCGGAGATTCTGACTACATTCGATTATATTGAAAAAGTGACGGCCAACACCAGCCTTATGGTAGAAGTACAGTAACAGCAGCTACGAATGGCAAAACAAGCATCAATCGAACAAGATGGAGTAATTCTCGAAGCATTGTCAAACGCAATGTTTCGTGTTGTATTAGAGAATAAACATGAAGTGATAGCTCATATTTCTGGAAAGATGAGAATGCACTATATCAAAATATTGCCGGGCGACCGAGTAAAGCTAGAAATGTCTCCTTACGACTTATCGAAAGCCCGGATTACATATCGATATAAGTAAGGAGATCGATTACCTTAAATTAACACAAAGTTTAATCAGATGAAAGTCAAAGCATCAGTTAAGAAGCGCAGTGAGGACTGCAAGGTTATCCGCCGGAAGGGTAAGGTGTATGTAATCAACAAGAAAAACCCACGGTATAAACAAAGACAAGGATAATAATTATGGCACGTATTGCAGGAGTAGATATTCCAGACCGTAAAAGAGGCGAGATCTCGTTGACTTATATTTTCGGAATCGGCCGTAGCTCGGCTAAGAAAATTCTCGAAAAAGCGGGTGTTGATTTGAACAAAAAAGTAATCGACTGGACCGATGATGAGTCTGGTGCGATTCGTGGTGTTATTGCCGGAGAATTCAAGGTAGAAGGCGCTCTTAAGTCTGAGGTTCAGTTGAGCATTAAGCGTCTTATGGACATTGCTTGTTATCGTGGTCTTCGTCACCGTAAGGGATTGCCTTTGCGTGGTCAGAGAACGAAAAACAACTCACGTACTCGTAAGGGTAAACGCAAAACAATCGCTAACAAGAAAAAGGCTACTAAATAAATAATGAGCCGTGGAGCGATCCACTACTTATTCGAGAAGCAATGGCACAGAATAAAAGAAAAGATAAAGCAAAAAAGAGAGTGGTTGTTGTCGAGCCTGTTGGTCAGGTTCACATCAAGGCTTCTTTCAATAATATCATTATCTCAATCACCAATAGCAATGGCCAGGTTATTTCCTGGGGATCTGCTGGTAAAATGGGATTCCGCGGTTCTAAAAAGAACACTCCTTACGCAGCACAAACTGCTGCACAGAGCGCTGCCCAGGTTGCGTTCGACCTAGGAATGCGTAAAGCTGAGGTTTTTGTAAAAGGACCTGGATCAGGCCGTGAATCGGCTATCCGTACCATCCAGAATGCAGGTATCGAGGTGACCACTATCCGTGACATCACTCCGCTTCCACACAACGGATGCCGTCCTCCAAAACGTCGTAGAGTATAGTAAATAGTATCCGTTGAGGATACCCATTCGTAATTTGGACACTGGGGTTACTGAATGGTTTTTTAATTAATAAGTAAACAAAAAGTTTTAATGGCACGTTATACAGGTCCCAAAACCAAGATTGCAAGACGTTACGGAGAGCCCATCCTGGGCCCAAGCAAAGCGCTTGCTAAAAAGAATTACCCTGCCGGAATGCACGGAAAGGGTCGTCGCTCTAAGAAGTCAGAGTACGCTCTGCAATTGGCGGAGAAACAAAAAGTGAAATTCATCTACGGTATTCTCGAAAGACAATTCCGCAGCTTGTTTGAAAAAGCTTCTGTTAAAGCAGGTCTTACCGGTGAAAACCTTTTGAGATACTGTGAAGCGCGTTTGGACAACACAGTTTATCGTTTGGGTATCGCTCCAACACGTCGTGCTGCACGTCAGCTTGTTTCGCACAAGCACATCCTGGTAGACGGAGAGATCGTTAACATTCCTTCTTACTCATTGCGTCCGGGACAGGTCGTTACAGTTCGTGAGAAATCTAAATCTCTTGAAGCAGTAACTGGTAGCCTGGCAGGACATAGTTCCAAAGGCTTTAACTGGCTTGAATGGGACGGTCAGCAACTGTCTGGCAAGTTCGTGACATTCCCAGAACGTGAGCAAATTCCAGAAAACATCAACGAGCAGCTTATCGTTGAATTGTATTCTAAATAATAATCTTCATATTACATGCACTCCCCGAATATTCGGGGTAGTGCTTTTTTTGCCGGAAACGGCCAATTTTGCGATCGCAAAGGTAAGGTAGCGTGATCAACTATCATTTACTACTATAAAAGGAGCAAGGACTATGTCAATATTAGCTTTCCAAATGCCTGATAAGGTCGTCATGGAGAAAGCAGACGACTTTCACGGGTTGTTTGAGTTTAAGCCTTTAGAGAAAGGATACGGCGTAACCATTGGTAATGCGTTGCGTAGAATTCTCCTTTCTTCTTTGGAAGGTTATGCCATTACGAGCGTGAAGTTCCCAGGAGTTCTTCATGAATTTTCTTCTATCGAAGGTATAGTTGAGGATGTTACGGAAATCATCCTGAACCTGAAAATGGTTCGTTTTAAAAAAGTTTCTGACCTGAGTGAGAGTAGGATCGTAGTAAACCTGAAAAATGTATCGGTGATCACTGCCGGCGACATTGGCAAGTTTACGAGCGCTTTTGAGGTTTTGAATCCGGATCAGGTCATTTGCCATATAGATGATCAGAAGGAGTTCGAAATGGAGCTTCTGCTGGATAAGGGTAGAGGTTATGTGCCAGCTGACGAACCAAGAGCTAATGAACTGCCTTTTGGTTATATCGCGGTTGACTCGATCTATACTCCGATCAAAAATGTGAAATACAGTGTGGAAAACACACGTGTAGAACAGCGTACGGACTACGAACGCCTTTTAATCGATATCCAGACAGATGGTTCTATCCATCCTGAGGATGCATTGAAAGGTGCTGCAAATATTCTGATCCAACACTTCATGTTGTTCTCTGATCAAACGATGACGTTTGAAAAGCAAAAAGCAGAAGAGGATAACCAGGTGGATGAAGAAATGCTGCGTATGAGAAAGCTTCTGAAGACTTCATTGTCGGAGTTGGATCTTTCAGTACGGGCTTACAACTGTCTGAAATCAGCGGATGTCAAGTCACTTGGTGATTTGGTAAGGCTTGAAATTTCTGATATGATGAAGTTTCGCAACTTCGGTAAGAAATCTCTGACCGAGTTGGAGCAGCTGGTGGCTGACAAACAGCTCACATTTGGAATGGACGTGACGAAGTATCGTCTGGACGAGGATTAATTAGTATTCCAATCATAAGTATGTATTCTGTAGCGCGCCTGTCGCCGCTCGAAGCAACTAAACAACAAAACAATGAGACACGGTAAGAAAGACAATCATTTAGGAAGAACCGCATCCCACCGCAAGGCGATGCTTTCAAACATGGCTTCCTCTTTGATTCTCCACAAAAGAATTGAAACAACCCTGGCAAAGGCAAAGGAACTTCGCAAGTTCGTTGAGCCTCTGCTGACACGTGCGAAAGAAGATACTACCCACAACAGAAGGGTGGCATTTGCTTACCTGAATGACAAAGAATCCACAAAGGAGCTTTTCGGCGTCGTTTCAGACAAAATCGCATCTCGCCCGGGAGGTTATACGCGTATCATCAAACTGGGTAACCGTTTGGGTGATGCTGCTGAGACAGCCCTGATCGAGTTGGTTGATTTCAATGACGCGTTGCTGCTTGCCAATGCTGACAAACCTGCTAAGACTCGTCGCAGCAGAAGAGGAGGTAGCGGTAAAAAAGCAGAAGGTGCAGAAGTAGAAGCAGCTGCGCCCGTTAAAAAGGAAGACCATCCAATCGTAGCTGAGTCAGAACCAGCTGTTGAGGAAGCTCCTAAGACAGAAGAATTGCCAGGCGAAACTGAGAAGGAATAGTTTGGGAATTGAAAATTCAAATATAGGAAAAGGGTTGAACGGTTCTCGTTTAACCCTTTTTTATGAGTTAAAAACTGTATTTTTGCATCAAAATAAAAATCAGCTCGCAAGGAATGGCCTTTGAGGCGGGTAGATAAACAGAATAAACCATATATGAATCAGAAAAAGGAAGCTCTGTTGTTACTAGAAGACGGAACCGCATACAGAGGACTAGCTTTGGGAATACATGGCACCACAGGCGGTGAAATTTGCTTCAATACTGGTATGACCGGCTATCAGGAAATTTACACTGACCCCTCTTACTACGGACAGATCATTGTCAACACCAATTCGCACATTGGTAACTATGGAGTTCAGCTCGAAGATGAGGAGGAATCTGGTTCTGTGAAGATCCGTGGAATGGTTTGTAACACCTTCTCTCAGATCTATTCCAGAGATACTGCAGATTTTTCATTGCAGGAGTATTTCGAGCGGGCGAACGTCGTCGGCATCAGTAATGTCGACACACGGCACCTGGTGCGCCATGTGAGACAAAAGGGCGTAATGAATGCGATCATCTCATCCGAGATCCTGGATGAGGAAGAGCTTATGAAGGAATTGAAGAAAATCCCTTCGATGGACGGGCTTGAATTATCTTCCGAAGTAACGACCGATGAGGCTTATTATATGGGAGATGAAGCTACTGCAAAATGGCGGGTAGCTGTCATGGACTACGGTATCAAGAAGAGCATTCTGAATAACTTGACTTCAAGAGGTTGCTATTGCAAGGTCTTTCCGGCACAGGCTTCCTACGAAGAAGTAATGGAATGGAAGCCCGACGGGTTTTTCATTTCAAATGGCCCGGGCGACCCTTCTGCCATGGCCTACGCGGTAACGAACGTGAAGCAAATGGTGGAGACTGATAAGCCGCTCTTCGGAATTTGCCTTGGGCACCAGTTGTTGGCCCTTTCGAGTGGTATCAATACCTATAAAATGCACCACGGGCACCGGGGGCTCAATCACCCGGTGAAAAATCTGATCACAGGTCTTTGTGAAATAACTTCACAGAACCACGGATTTGCTGTGAACCCCGACGAAATTGACAGTCATCCTGACATTGAGGTAACACATGTCAACCTGAATGATAAAACGATTGAAGGTATCCGCAGAAAAGATCACCCGGCATTCTCGGTGCAATATCACCCCGAAGCGTCACCGGGGCCGCACGATTCTCGTTATCTGTTCGATGAATTTATTAAGCTGCTTAACGCGGCCAGCTGATAAAAAAATCCCTCTGCGAATGCGGAGGGATTTTTGTTTAACGCCAAATATCATTACAAACTGGATCCAAGCAGTTCACGGAAGTTCTTTTCTTCCATGAAGCCATTCCTGCGCATGACAAGCTTGCCATTTTTGTAAAGGAGAAAGGCGGGTATTTCATCGATTCCAAGTTCCCTGGCAAGTGCCTTGTTAGGATCATAGGAGACCATTTCAATTTTAGCCTTGCCCTGGTATTCAGTTTGCAGTTTGGTGATCGTCGGAAGCATTTTGACGCAAGGCAGGCACCATTTGGCATAGAAGTCGACCAGAACGATCTGCTCCGAGTTTATGATTTTGTTAAATTCTGTTGGACTTAAACCGGGCACGCCGGATTTATTGGCGCCTTCGACTGTTTTACCGGAGGTGTTCCATTTCAGGTAGCCGCCTTTCATATCATAAACTTCGCTGAAACCATTCTCCCTTAAAACCGAAGCGGCCGCGGCACTCCTTCCGCCCGATAAGCAATACACGAATACCGGCTTGCTTTTATCCAGTTTGGTAATTTTATCCTTGAAATCTGTGCTTTTGAAGTCGACGTTATCGGCGTTCCTCAAATGTCCCTCCTCGTACTCCTCCGGCGTGCGGACGTCGAGAAGCTGGGCGTCCTTGTTTTTGGACAGTTTATTCTCAAATTCTTCCATACTGACCTGTGCCAGAGCCTGGAAGGTTAGTGCAGATGCCAGGAACAGTAATGTTGAAATGCGGGTTATTTTCATCGAAAATGCGGTGGTTGATGAGATCGTAAATTTAGCCGAAAATCAAATGGAGTTTATGGATGACGATTTTTTTGTGTTATTTTGTACCGTTAACATATTCCAATTTTTAATCAAACCACAAGCTGCAAATGAGTACGATTCAGTCAGTACATGCAAGACAAATTCTGGATTCAAGAGGAAACCCCACAATAGAAGTTGATATTCGTACCGAGAATGGTTATTTAGGACGCGCTGCTGTACCATCTGGTGCTTCTACCGGAAAGCATGAAGCTGTTGAGCTTCGCGACGACGACAAAAGCGTTTACGTTGGAAAAGGTGTTTTGAAAGCGGTTGAAAATGTAAACGACATTATTTTCCCTGAACTGATCGGCTGCTCGGTATTCGAGCAGAACCTCATAGATAAAATCATGCTGGAACTGGATGGCACGCCCAACAAAGCGAAGTTGGGAGCTAACGCCATCTTGGGTGTTTCGCTTGCTGCTGCGAAAGCTGCGGCTCAGGAGGCTAACCTGCCATTGTACCGTTACGTAGGCGGAACCAACGCAAATACGCTACCCGTACCGATGATGAACATCCTGAACGGAGGAAGCCACGCGGACAACTCCATCGACTTCCAGGAGTTTATGATCATGCCGGCGAAGGCTGATACTTTCTCACAGGCTTTGCGCATGGGTGTTGAGGTTTTCCATACATTGAAAACTGTTTTGAAAAGCAAAGGTTACTCAACCAATGTTGGTGATGAAGGTGGTTTTGCTCCAAACATTAAGTCCAATGAAGAGGCTATCGAAGTAGTACTTCAGGCGATCGAGAAAGCGGGTTACAAACCAGGTGAAGAGATTTTCATCGCAATGGATGCTGCCGTTTCTGAATTCTACGAAAACGGTTTGTACCACTTCAAAAAATCGGATGGCCGCAAGTTGAACTCGGATGAAATGGCTGACTACTGGACTCAGTGGGTTGCTAAATACCCGATCATCTCAATCGAAGATGGTATGGACGAGGATGACTGGGCAGGATGGAAAACTTTGACTGACTCTGTTGGCAAGAAATGTCAGCTGGTGGGTGACGACTTGTTCGTAACGAACGTAACTCGTCTGCAACAAGGTATCGAGTCACAGATCGCCAACGCGGTATTGGTAAAAGTAAACCAGATCGGCTCCCTGACTGAGACTATCGACACAGTAAACCTCGCAAAACGCAACAGCTACAAGAGCATTATGTCGCACCGCTCAGGTGAAACAGAAGATGCAACTATCGCTGACCTTGCAGTTGCATTGAACACAGGCCAGATCAAAACCGGCTCGGCTTCACGTTCTGACCGTATGGCGAAATACAACCAGCTGCTTCGCATCGAAGAAGAACTGGGAGAAAGCGCTTACTTCCCGGGATTGAAATTTTAATCAACCACATCAGAGAGCCGGAGCCCAGTGCTCCGGTTCTCGTTTCAGGGCATTCCCAAGATGAAAAACCATTCGTTCTGGTCTCTGCACACATTGAAGAACTTCTATGTAGCCACGTTTGTCGCGTGGTTGATATGGATATTGTTTCTTGATAACAACAATGCCCGGATCGTGCTTTCGAACCGGATGAAGATGAAGGATCTTGAAAAAGAAAAGGCTATCCTTCTGACGAAAATCAAGGAAGTTAAAAAAGAACGTAATGAGGTTTTCGGAAACCCTAAAATGCTCGAAAAATGGGCTCGGGAGAAGTTTATGATGCGCCGGCCCAACGAGGAGGTTTATGTGATCGTAGATGAGAACAACCAGCCCGTCGAAAGCAAAAAGGCAGAATAAGGGCGCCGCATCCCTTCAATACTTACACAATTAATATTTAAGACATTGAGCAAGAAAGTTATTCTCATTATCATGGACGGCTGGGGAATCGCCAAGTCAGGCGAAGAAAGCCGGTCAGCCATTCTCGCTGCACAGACACCGTTTTACGATTCGATTTTGCAGCAATATCCACATAGCATGCTCGAAGCAAGCGGGTTGGCAGTAGGGTTACCCGATGGCCAAATGGGTAACTCGGAAGTGGGGCATACCAATCTTGGCGCAGGCCGCGTCGTTTACCAGGATCTTGTGAAAATCAACCTGGCTGTTTCGGAAGGAACGTTAGCTCAGGAGCCTGCATTGGTAAATGCGTTAAACTATGCACAAACTCAGGGAAAGAGCGTTCACTTCATCGGCCTGGTTTCCGATGGTGGGGTGCATTCACACATCGAACACGTGAAAGGCCTCTGCAAAATAGCTGCCGACCGCGGGTTGAGCAATGTGTTTGTACATGCATTCACCGACGGCCGGGATACAGATCCAAAGAGTGGCTTAGGCTTTCTGACCGACCTGAACGAATCAATGGCTAATACAACCGGGCAAATCGCCAGCATTACGGGACGGTATTATGCTATGGACCGCGATAAGCGCTGGGAGCGTGTGAAACTGGCTTATGACGCAATGGTGCTCGGAGAAGGCAAGCATGTGCCGGCGGCCGACGTTTTGAAGGCCGTACAAGCTTCCTACGAAGAAGGGGTAACCGATGAATTTATTCATCCCATTATAGCCACGAATGCAGACGGTTCTCGGCTTGCCCTGATCCAGGACGGAGACGTAGTGCTGTGCTTCAATTTCCGTACTGACCGTGGCCGCGAAATTACAGAAGCGCTCACCCAGCAGGACTTCCATGAGCAGAATATGCACAAGCTGAATTTGAAGTACGTCACAATGACCAATTATGATGATACTTTCAAAGGCGTGGATGTCATTTTTGATAAGGACAACCTGAACAACACGTTGGGTGAAGTGTTGGAAGCTGCCGGGAAAAAGCAGATCCGGATCGCTGAAACGGAGAAGTATCCACACGTTACGTTCTTCTTCTCCGGAGGACGCGAGAAGCCTTTTGAAGGCGAAAGCCGATTGCTATGCCCTTCGCCGAAAGTTGCGACATATGACCTGCAACCTGAAATGTCTGCATTTGGCATCCGGGACGCCATCGTTCCTGAACTCGAGAAGGAAGATGTAGACTTTGTTTGTCTCAATTTTGCGAATGCCGACATGGTTGGGCATACCGGTGTTTTCGAAGCCGCCGTAAAGGCCTGCGAAACGGTAGATCAATGTGTGCAAGCGGTTGTGACAACCGGTTTAAATCATGGATACTCGTCAATCATTATCGCCGATCACGGCAATTCTGATTATATGATGAATGATGACGGATCGCCTAATACAGCGCATTCGCTTAACCTGGTTCCCTGCATCCTGGTGGACAATAACTATCAAAATCCAATTAAAAATGGTAAGCTTGCGGATGTAGCACCGACCATTCTGGCATTGATGGGTATTGCCCAGCCGGTGGAGATGACCGGAACGAGCATTCTTTAAACTTAACAGCATTAAATGATGTTAACCAGCAGAGGGTCCGGAGGGCTCTCTGCTTTTTTTAGCCATTACTGCCTTGTCCCGATAATGGGGCACTACATTCCATGAATCAACCAACTTTCCTTCATTTGCCAGGTGCGTTCTGCATTTCATCGGGCAGTTTCCTACTAGTGCTTTTATTTTTGTCGCTGACATCTTGTGGGCGCGAGGAAGCGCAGGACGACGGTCCTAAGGTGTATTATGATTTAAAAGGCTTCATCGAGAATCAGATTATTTACCTGAATGATAAAAAGCCTGAGATCAGCAAGACAGCCAGGCTGGGTGGAAAAAGCGAAGTTTCAACAACCAGGGAAGTGGACTGGAAAAAAGAACTTGAACTATTCGTTCAGGCCGACCTTAATAAGCCTTCCTACCGGCAGAGCTACGACATTGCGCGATCTGATTCCATGCGCTATGAGTACAAGGTCAGGGCGAATGTGAATTTGCCGGTCAGGTACCTCAAAATCGAAACGGACTCTGTTTTAAAGCAGCCGCTGTATATTGAAGCCCTGATTCACACAAGCAATAAGATTTACGATTCCGAAAAGAAGATTGTGATGTGGCTGGGAAAGAAAGATAACCTCTTGCAAGTCAACAGTTATGAGGTTGACGGTTACCAGAAGTTGGTTTTAATGGACAAAAAGGTTTTTAGTATTCGGACAAAAATAGGATTATGACGGGTTTGTGGCCTGCGTGGCGCTGTACTCTAGCACCATAGTTTGGGTAAACATTACCCAATTTTCTACCGCCGATTTGAAATGGCCGGTGGTTTAGCAGACTTTCACACAGGAGAATTTATCCAGGTAAAGGAGCCTTTTTCGCAAGAATTAGGCTCTTTTTTTATGTGAATGAGCAAAGTTTCCCGATTTCTTGCGGGCCATAAGTGGCGTTCTGGAAATTATGCGGCACAGAATTGGTTTCAAACGGAATCAGAATCATGTAGACCCGGATTTTATTTTAACCGTCACATGGAAACTAAATCACACAAGTAAACTTTTAAATCAATGCAACAAGAACAGAAAAATAAGCAAAGCATAGCATGGGCGATGGTCGTTGTCCTTGGGCTTGCAACAGCCATGTTTGGCTACCTGTTTACTACTCAAAAGCAAGAATTGACTCAGCAGGAGTCGATGGTAGTTGAAAAAGCGAGAGAGCTTGCTGTAACCAAAACTAAACTGGATTCTATTTCTACGGTGCTCGACGCCAAGATTGCGGAAGTTGAGAAATTGGGTGGTGACGTAACTGAGCTCACCAAAATGAAGGAGAAACTTGAAGCTGATAAAGTAGCATTCTCACGCAGCAGAAGAGTTGAAACTAACAAGTATCTCGGAAAGATTAAGGAATATGAAAAATTCCTGACAGAAAAGGACGAGATGATAGCCCAGTTGAAAGCTGAAAACGAGCACCTGGTGGCAAGCAATGATTCCCTGCACACACACGTTGGGACGCTTACCAGCGAACGCGAACGTTTGGTACAACGCCAGGCTGAGCTGACTGACTCTGTGGTAACATTTACCGCCGCAAACAAAGAGCTGAGCGCGAAAGTGACAAAAGCTGCCGCACTGAAAGCTCAAAACCTGAAAATCCTGACTGTTAATTCAAGAGGCAAAACCAGAGAAAAAGAAGAATACAAAGCCAGCCGTGTTGATAAGCTGAAACTGGTGTTCACCCTACCTGAAAATGAACTGACTGCTCAGGAACCGAAAGACATTTATGTAAGAGTGTTGGATCCAGAGGGAGCAGTTGTAGCTGACGACGCTACCGGCTCAGGCGAGTTTGAAGTAGATGGAGCTCCGTCCAAATTCACAACCCGTGAGTCCATTGCATATCAGAACAACAACCAAAAAGTGGAAATGTTGTATGATTACACTTCCAAGTTCCGCCCTGGAAAATACAATGTGGAGCTTTATGCAGAAGGATATAAAATTGGAGGTGGAAACTTCACCATCAAGAAATAAGGATATAACTTCACACCATGCATAGCTATAAGGCAGTCGGTCATCAGGCCGGCTGCCTTTTTTGTGTTATTACTGTCCGGTCTGCTGGTTGATGATGTCAATAAAATGACGAAGCTCCTCGGTACGCTCCGGACCGGACTCGGGGTAAGTCATTTTTAGCTTTTTTAATTCCTCGGCGATGATTTCGGCCACGGTCAGCCGCAGGTTTTTTTTGTCGTCGGCCGGTATCACATACCACGGCGCTTTTTCAGTGGCCGTCGCATTAATGCAGTCTTCGTAAGCCTGCATGTACTCGTCCCATTTTTCGCGTACCTTCACATCCTGCTCTTCGAACTTCCAGTTTTTGGATGGATCTTCAATGCGTTCGATCAGCCTTTCTGCCTGCTCTTTCTTCGACACATTCAGGAAGAATTTGATCACCCGGATTCCATTCCGGTAAAGGTATTTTTCGAGATTCCGGATGTCCGAATACCGATGTTTCCAGACTTTATCGAGGTCCTCCGTCAGTTCGGCTGGGAGCCGTTGAGATTGGGTTAGGATTTCGGGCTGAACCTTTACAACCAGCACCTCTTCATAATAACTGCGGTTGAAAATGGTGATCGTACCGCGCTGAGGCAAAACAAGGTTGGTACGCCAAAGGAAATCATGGCCCAGTTCGGTTTCAGTGGGCCTCTTAAAGGAATGTATTTTCACTCCCACAGGATTTACTCCGGACAGGACATGTTTGATAGTCCCGTCCTTCCCGGCAGCGTCCATTGCCTGAAATATGACGAGCAAGCCGTAGCGGTTGTGTGCGTACATCATGCTTTGGAGCTCGTCCAGTTCTTTCGAAGACTGGATTTGCATGGCCTCATATTCGGCCTTGTCCGCATAGATGTCTTTGACCTTTGTTTTTACCTTACTGATATCCAGTTTTTTGCTGCCGTCGTAGCGATAGTCGTCTGAATTGAAGTCTGACATGTCCGGTTGATTTAATGTGAATAAAAATCAATGGTTTTCCAGGAAGCCGACAAGCGCGGCAAAGGCGATAGAGCGATGGCTGATCCTGGATTTTTCTGCCAAAGTCATTTCTGCAAAAGTGCGATCGTGCCCCTGGGGTACAAACACGGGGTCGTAGCCAAAGCCGCCTGTACCACGTTTCTCAGTAATGATCGTTCCTTGAATGCGTCCCTCGAATTCGTGATATTCGGTTCCCATGCTCAAAGAAATGACGGTCAGGAAATAGGCATTTCGATCTACTTCATCCGAAAGTTTCTCAAGCAGGAGAGCGATGTTGTCATCGTGGCTCCTTTGAGGGCCTGCGTAGTAGGCGGAATGAACGCCCGGTTCACCGTTTAATGAAGGAACTATGAGACCGCTGTCGTCGGCGAAGCAATCCACATTGTACTTTTCCCGTACGTAACGGGTTTTTGCAAGCGCATTTTCCTGTATGGTTTCATACGGCTCCGGAATCTCTTCAAAACACCCGATCTCGGACAGCGTGACGAGCTCGAATTTATCACCCAGCAAGGCCTGTATTTCTTTCAGTTTATTTTGGTTATTGGTCGCGAAGCAAAGTTTCATGGGCAAGTCATATTTACAGCATGCATTTTACACAAAAAACGGCTACCCTTGTGAGGTAGCCGTTTCAAATTATGCGAATGTTCCTTATTTAGCAGGTGCGGGTGCAGCTGGGGCAGCGGGTTGAGGCGCGGCGCCTTTTGTGAAATCGATCAATTCCATTTCAAATTGCAATACCGAATTACCCGGGATAGGACCATAAGTCTCAGGTCCGTAGGCAAGGCCGGAAGGGATCAACAAAAGGCCTTTTTCTCCTTTTTTCATGAGCATAATGCCTTCTTCCCATCCTGGAATGACCATGCCGGCACCAACTTGCAGATCAAGCGGTTTGCCTTGGTTTTTGGAGCTGTCGAACTCTTTTCCGTCCAGGAATTTACCCGTGTAATGTACTTTCACGTTATCTCCTGCTGCGGGGCTAGCGCCGGCTCCGTCTGTTTGAGAAACATAAACCAGCCCGGAAGCCGTTTTTCTGGCTTTGCCTTTCAGGTTATTTTTTGTCAGATAGTCGTCGATGATTTTAGCATCAATGTCCTTTTGTTTTTTACCTGCCTCGGACTGTTGTTTCTGGAACTCTTCCGAGGTCAGCACGCTGATAACCTTTACAGTAAATGTGAGTTCGGACCCTTTTTTGATCATCGGAGGCATAGGTTGTCCGATTTTCGAGAACAGTGTATCTGCATTGATCATGAATTTCGCACTGTCGCCGGTAGCGAGCATGGTAAGGCCTTCTTCAAAGGAACCTTTGTAAGGAGCGGCCTGCAACACCATTTTAACAGGATTTTTCTCTTTGTATGTATCGCGGAGCGTGGAATCGGTCCCATTCTTCAAAACCAGGTGAAAAGTCATGATATCTCCCAGTTTTGCTTTTCTCGCATCGTCTTCGTGATCGAAAAGCTGGTATTTAAGGCCGCTTTCGGTAACCTGCGTACGATGATTGTTGCAAGCGGCTGCGAGGATAGTTATGCCCATCGCATAACCGATTGTTTTTAAATTCATTGGATGTGTTAATTAAAAGATATTTTGGTGAAGTAAGTATTTAAGTTTAGTCAACATTTGAAAGTTCTTGCTGGTAGGATGGCAGTATACTCAAAAATCGTGCAACCGTGTCATTCACTGATTGTTCGGATCTGCCGCCGGATGCATTCTTGTGTCCGCCGCCACTGAAATGGGTGCTTGCCAGATCCCGGACGGAGAATGATCCTACCGAACGGAAGGAAATTTTCACCTCGCCTTTCCGCTCGATGAACATGGCGGACATCACCACATTCTCGACCTGCAATCCATAATTGACGATGCCTTCGGTTTCGCCGGAGCTGGAATTGAATCTCTGCAATTCGGCCTCTGTGAGCACCATATAGGCTGTTCGGTATTCGGGCAGCACAATCAATTTCTGGGAGAGTACATAACCGAGAAATTGCAGACGGGATAATGGCGCATTGTCGTATATCAACCGGTGAACGCGGCTAGAGTCAAACCCGGTTCGCATGAGGTCCGCTACCGCCAGATGAACGGCGGGAGTAACATTACCATGCCTGAATGACCCTGTGTCGGTCATAATACCGGCATAAAGGCACTCCGACATCGGGATGTCGAAAATCTGTTCCGCAGGTAACCCGCCCTCCATTTCTTTGACGAGCTCATAAACAAGCTGTGCCGTGGCCGCTGCGGTGGTATCCCAGATCATCCACTTTGCAAACAGCTCCGGTTCCAGGTGGTGATCGATCATCATCTTGGGTGCTGGCGCGTCCTGCACCACTTTGCCCAGATCTTTCAGGCGCGACAATGCGGAAAAGTCGAGGCAGCAGATTAATGTAGCCTCACCGATCTTCTTTTTACATTTGCCCTGCTCCGATGATTTTTCGTAAACCAGCACATTTTCCATCCCTGAGAGCCACCGGAGATTGGCTGCATAATCGGTGGGACTGATAACGGTAACCTCGTGGCCCTTTTTTGTTAAATAACTGGCCCAGCCCAGGGACGAACCCAAAGCATCAGCGTCCGGGTCGCGGTGCGTCGTGATAACAATTTTTTGGGGTTGGGATAAAAAAGAGCAAAGCTCTTCAATGGTTTGATTCACAGTTACTTAGTTCAAAAGAGGAATTTCCTGATTGCTTAGAGCCCACAAAATTAACAAATCTGTTGGGATTTGCTTAATGAAGACCGCTAAAGGCTGGCAATCAGGGCATGATTTAACCTGGTGCAGGGCCTTGCTATTGAAAGGTTCGGGGATATAGATTGAAAAATAGTAGCTTTGCAGCCAAAATCAATTTAGCCAAGTAAGTATGCCAACAAATAAGACTTTTACCATGATCAAGCCTGACGCTGTGCAGGATGGTCATTCAGGTTCAATCATTAAAATGATCGAAGCAGCAGGATTCCGGGTTGTGGCACTGAAAAAAACACTGCTTACTCCCGAGCGTGCAGGAGAATTCTATGCCGTGCATAAAGAGCGCCCTTTCTACAATGATCTTTGCAAGTATATGTCGTCGGGCGCCATTGTTCCGATGATCCTGGAAAAAGAGAATGCAGTGGCTGATTTCCGTACGCTTATTGGCGCAACGAATCCTGCGAATGCCGACGAAGGAACGATCCGTAAGTTGTTTGCGAAGTCAATCGAGGCGAATGCGATCCACGGTTCGGATTCGGATGAAAATGCGGAGATCGAAGGGAACTTCTTTTTCTCGCACACGGAGCAGTTTTAAGCTATTGACTATAAAGCGCAAAACGCCCGGCAGTCCATTGTGTACTGCCGGGCGTTTTGTATGTTATTTAATGGGGTTAACCAATACGCTGTCGATCACCTGAATGACGCCGTTTGCAGCATTCACGTCCTGTTTGATGATGTCGGATTTGTTGACGGTGACAATGTTGTCTTTCACTTCTACCGTAATCTTTTCCTTAGCCACTGACTCTTTGTCGCCTGGTTTCGCTTTCAGATCCGCATATATAATAGGGTTCTCGAGAACGTGGCGTTTCAGAAACTTCGCCGACGAACCGGAAGGCAGCGAGGTAATGACCGATGCGCTGAAAATGTTAGCCTTTTTGAAAGCATTGTTGTCGGGTGCAAAAAAAGTGTAGTTCTGGGTTCTGAAAGCATCGTTCATGTTGGCATCGATTAGGATGTCTTTCAGTATGCTAAATTCCGGATTTTCGAGAATAATGTCCGTCATAGCTTTGGGTTTTACCTTATCCTCATCCTTTTCTTTACAGGATAAAAAAGCAGTCGAGAATACCCCTGCCGCCAAAAAAAATGTCGCCCAACGCCCTACAAAACGGTTTTTTTTCATAGCTTTCCTACTGGTTAATTTCTGTAAAACTAATGGAAAATGTATTTTGACAGAATTTGTAACCAAAATTTTTTAATCCTAATCCCCTACCTACCATGTTAAAAATTAGACAATTGTTTGTCGCCGGAGCTGCTGTTCTGATGCTGAATTCAGCGTTTTTTGCGTTGAAAGGCCCCGAGTCCGATCCCCTCAAAAAGCCCGTCAAATTATTCAACGGAAAGGATTTGAAAGGCTGGACGGTGCATGGGACCGAAAAATGGTTCGTGCAAGACGGCGAGCTGATTTGTGAGAGTGGTCCCGACAAGAAATACGGGTATCTGACCACCGACAAATTCTACAAGAACTTCGATCTCACATTGAAGTTCAAACAGGATGCAAACGGCAACAGCGGCGTGTTCTTCCGATCGACCGTGGAAGGAACCAAGGTGTCGGGCTGGCAAGTGGAAGTGGCTCCGCCTAACCACGATACCGGCGGCATTTACGAGTCGTACGGGCGGAACTGGCTGGTCCAGATCCCGGACGAAAAAGAAGGTTTCCTGAAAATGGGAGAATGGAACACATTGCGTATCCGTGCGCAAGGCGACCGCACGCAGACCTGGCTGAACGGCCATGAGATGGTAGACCTTACCGATGCGAAAATCGGTGCGGGCGTGGGTTCTATCGCATTGCAGATCCACGACGGCGGCGGTATCAAAGTGCGCTGGAAAGACATCATGCTGGAAGAGCTGTAAATTCCGGTATTTTCATTCCGTCGGCGGATGAATTCATCCCTCTGAAACCGGCACTCGTCGGAAATCATTTATTAAAGGGCTTCATGGCCAATAGTTTTGTGTAGACAATCACGCAAATCTATTAGCCATGAAGCTTTTTTATTGTCTGCTGTTATTCGTTTCGCCCATTGCGCTCGCGCAAAAGAATATTCATGGAAAGGTAACCGACCACAGAGGGAATGCATTGCCGGGTGCAAATGTGTTCCTCAAAGGTACCTATGACGGTGGGACTACCGATGCGAACGGAGTTTTTGCATTCCAGACGTCGGAGTCCGACACGGCTATCGTTGCTGCGAGCTACGTTGGGTTTGAGATTTTCGAGCGGAAGATCGATCTGAAAGAGCATGTTCCCGCCTTGTCCATTAAACTCGAAGAACTGGCGAACGAACTGAATACGGTGGTGATTACCGCCGGGGCATTCGAGGCGTCGGACGAAAAGCGGATGGCCATGCTGAAACCGCTGGATATCGTCACCACGGCGGGCGCGGCGGCGGACATTACCGGCGCGATGCAGTTTCTTCCGGGGGCTCAGCGGGTAGGGGAGCAGGAGGGGCTGTTTGTGCGTGGCGGCTCCGGGCAAGAAACCAAAGTGGTGATCGACGGGATGATCGTACAGAACCCGTTTTTCAGCTCCCTACCCGATGTCCAGTCGCGCGGGCGGTTCAATCCGTTTATGTTCAAAGGCACTTCATTCAGCACGGGCGGCTATTCGGCGCAGTACGGACAGGCATTGTCGTCGGTACTGCTGCTGAATACGACCGACAAGGTCAGCAACAATGGTTTGGGCATCAGCTTGAATCTCGCGAATGCGGGTTTGAATTATGACTATGCCAATAAAAACCAATCGGTGTCGGCGGTAGTGTATTACGGCAATCTGCGGCCGCTGTTTAAGCTGGTAAAACAGAATGTGGAATGGCTTCACGCGCCGGAATTTAAAGGATCTTCATTGACCTATCGCTGGAAGCCGACCAAAAACGGCGTGCTCAAAGTGTATGGCATGTATTCCGACAGCCACCTGAGCATGAACAGCAACGACCCGGCGTCGGATTCTGGGAAGAGGCGGTTGGTTTTGAAGAATAACAATGCATTCACGACGAGCACTTACACCGATTCCTGGGGAGATGGCCGCTGGACGCTGAACTCGGGCTTGTCATACAGTCGTAATAAGGACAATATGACCTACGACGGTGTCAACTTCGATCGCTTCGATGAGCGCACCCAGGCGCGCATTGTGCTCACACGCCTGCTCACGGGTAACAATACTATTCTTTTTGGGGCGGAGGCGCATGCCATTAACCTCGGTAATGGCGTAGACGGGCGGCTTTACAAATTGAAGGATCGTTATACGGCTGCATTCGTAGAATCGGAGATTTATATCACCCGTGCACTGGCGGGAAGGATCGGCGTCCGAAGTGAGTATTCTTCCATAATCAGCCGTGCAAATATTGCTCCCAGGCTGTCGTTCGCCTACAAAACCGGCCGGTATAGCCAGTTCTCGCTGGCCGCAGGGCAGTTTTATCAAAATCCTGACTACCGTTACCTTTATTTAAATAAATCCCTCCAATACGAGCGTGCCGATCATTTGATCCTCAATTACCAGATCATTAAAAACCAGCGCACATTCCGGGTTGAGACATTCTATAAAAATTACGCGCAGCTTGTCCGCGAATTCACCGGCGAGCAATACGATGCCGATCCCTACCGCTTCCCGTGGGGTACTACCAATAATGGCGGCGAAGGTTATGCACGCGGCTTCGACTTCTTCTGGCGCGACCAGAAATCCATCAAAAACCTCGATTACTGGGTTACGTACAGTTTTGTGGATTCGAAAAGGCTTTTTCAGCAGTTTACCCAATCGGCAACGCCTACATTCATTTCAAACCATAATATCAGCCTCATTACGAAGAAGTGGTTTGAAAAAGCTAAAACCAATCTCAGCGCTACTTACGCATTCACAAGCGGCCGGCCCTACTACAATCCCAACAATGACGAATTCCTGAAAGATCGCACGCCTGCGGTGCATAACGTGAGTATCCAGGCAAGTAAGCTGCAAAGCATTAAAGGGAACCTGGTCATATTCTACGCCACCGTCGATAATATCCTCAATACCCGCAATGTGTTCACGTATCGCTATACGCCCGACGGGCAGACGCGTTACGCAGTGGGTCCGCAGAGTTACCGCAGCTTTTTTGTAGGCATGCAGATCATGCTTTCTAGGAAGGCCAAAGTTGAAAAGGACGATTTTTAAATATTAAACAACCAGCATTTTAAAACAGACAAAACGATGAAAAAGCTATTCACCATTGCATTATTATTTGTCCTTTCAACCGGCATGGTCTGGGCGCAGAACGAGAAGTATGCCAAAGCCATGAGCGATGGGATCAATGCATTGATGGCGATTGACCGCTCCAAACCCGACCCGAAAAGTCTGGTGGAAATCTCGAACCGCTTCGAGCGCATTGCCGCTGCCGAGCCGAAAGAATGGCTCCCGAAATACTATGCCGCCTACTCGAATGTGCTCCTTGGATTCGTAGGCGCAACCCTGACCGAAAAAGATCAGTATCTCGATAAAGCTAATGCCTTATTGAAGGACGCAGAGGGCATTGCCGGTAAACCGAACGATGAGCTGGAAGTATTGAAGGCATATCAATCCCAGATACACCTTGCTGCCGACCCAATGAACCGCTGGCAGACGGATGGCGAGAAGTTTTCCGGCTACTTGCAATCTGCGAAGTCGATCAATGCCGAGAACCCGCGGATTTATTATCTGGAAGGTTCGAGCCTTTTCTTTACACCGGAAGAATATGGTGGCGGCAAAAAGGTAGCGAAGCCGATGCTAGAAAAAGCGCAGCAAAAATTCGGCGCCTTCAAGCCGGAAACCGCTATTCACCCTGACTGGGGCAAGATGGAAACCGAATGGATGCTTTCTCAGACAAACTGATATTAACGTTTAGGGTTTTTTAGCATGGACGACAACAAGACGAAGCCGTTGCGCATGACAGCCTCATCGCTGGACGGAAGGGATTTCAGTAAAATGGATCTGGAAAATGCAGATTTTAGCTTTTCGAGTTTGAAGGACATCAACTTCGACGGGGCTAATCTGCGCAATGCAAAACTTCGTTTCTCGGCCCTCGACCGGACGACTTTCCGGAACGCCGATCTGCGTAATGCGGATCTGAGTTTCAGCAGTATGTCCGACGTGGATTTGAGCGGGGCAAGGGTAGAGGGCGCTAATTTCAGTTTTACTTCACAGGAAAAGTCATTCAACTGGCAGGATTTCAGTCTGATAGCCATTATCCAAAACCAGGGTTGGGTAGGCACGCTGGTAGCGGCGATTCTGGGCGCGGTGATATTATATGGATTCAATGCGATCGCGTATTTTACCGCCGAGCTGTCGTTTACCGATGAGCCGATCCGGTTGGCTTTTTACAAATATCTGGTGGTACTCAACATCGCGACCGGTGTTTGTACGATACTCGTCACGCAGGGGCTTACCAGCTGGCTGGATATGATCATCAAAAGCTTGTTCGCCAAGCATATCATCCTTTCCATTGTTGTGTTTTTGTTTGACAGCATGCTGGCGGTGACGGTACATTATTTATTTGCTGCCAACATTGTGAGCGAATACATTGCGCGGTACCCGGCTGAACCTTCGCAAAATGCGCCCTGGTACTGGTACACGTGGGCACCCGTCGCGATCGCGAACGTGTTTTACTTCCTGAGCCGTGAGGGCCGGCAGATCTCCCGCAAGATTTCCGATCAGGAGTATCAGCTTTTGAATCTTGAAAAACTCAAAACGCGGGCCGAGCTGGATGCATTGCAGGCGCGCATTAACCCACATTTTTTGTATAATTCGTTGAACAGCATTGCCAGCCTCGTGCACGAGAATCCCGACAAAGCCGAGGAAATGACGCTGTTGCTTTCCAAGCTCTTCCGCTACACGACCGGCCGGAAGACGAGCGATTATTTTGACACGATCGAAAACGAGCTGGAAATGGTGGAAACCTATTTGCAAGTCGAGAAGGTGCGGTTTGGGGATCGCCTGCGGTTTACTGTCGAGGTAGAGGAGGAATCCCTGAAAAACCTGCAGGTGCCGAAGTTCATCTTACAGCCCATTGTGGAAAATGCGATCAAACATGGTATTTCTCGGATGGCCGAGCAGGGAAATATTGTGGTGAAGATTTATGAAAAGGATCAATGGCTGCACCTCTGTGTCCACGACAGCGGCCCGGCATTTTCCGACACCCTGGGGGCAGGTTACGGCATGCGCAGCATTCAGGATAAATTGAAGCTGCTCTACGGAGAGAACGCCCGTTTGGAACTGCTCAACCAACCGCATAAATCGGTTAATATTGCCATTCAGAAATCAGCTATCGAACAACATCAGCAATCTAATCATGCAGTTTCCTCTTAAAACCATCCTGATCGACGACGAATCCCTTGCTTTGAGCCGCCTGCGCCGGCTGCTCGAAAAACATGCCGATGTTTTTACTATTGTTTCGGAGGCCAGAAATGGCGCAGAGGGGTTGGTAGAAATAGACAAACATGGTCCGGATGTCATTTTTCTGGATATTGAAATGCCATTGCTGAACGGTTTTGAGATGCTTTCAAAATTGACCAGAATGCCGTTAGTGATATTTTCAACGGCTTATGATCAGTACGCCATTCGTGCTTTTGAAGAAAATTCCGTTGATTATCTGTTAAAACCGGTTGAAAATGACCGTTTGATGAGGACGATCGACAAGATCCGGAACATTACAAAGGCAGGTAGCGGTCAGGCCGCCGGTTTTAATCCCTATTCGGAAAACCTGCTGAGGTTACTGGAAGAGATGAAACCGAAAAGGGAGATTTTTTCTTTGTCCGTCAAAACCGGTGACCGCATTCTCCTGATTCCATTGACGGAGATCACGCATTTCGAAGCGGAGGAAAAATACGTCTTCCTCAATACGCTGGACGGACAAAAGTACCTTCTTAACTACACGCTCACTTCACTCGAAGAAAAGCTTCCCAAACACTACCTCCGCGTCAGCCGCGCGGGGATCGTCAACTCCCATCATATCAAGGAAATCCAGAAACATTTCAATGGAAAGTATGTGATCATCATGCGCGATCGCAAGGCATCTCAGGTTACAAGCGGGAGCACCTATGGCGATACAATCCGCCATCTTCTTGATAATTAATCGAATTGCTTCCCGGATGCATCGGAATATTCATTTTGAAGACCTGATACTTATTCCTAAATTGCGCCCTCGTTTAAATTTCCATTGTTATTTTCGAGTAATAATGCGCTGTTTTTCAGTGGGTTTGAGCTGATTTGGAATGGAGTCACCAATGAATTATACGAAATTTCGGCACAGTTTTGCCGGCTGTTGCGTATTTATCAGCGAGCAAAGTGATTCCTGAAAACCCGGGGTAGCTAAAAATTCATCCTGAATTGACAACGCGCTTCGATATTGTTGTTTTTGTTTGTTAAAAAAGGTTAAAAGGAGTCAGGAGTAATGAAGGAGCTCATTGATACGGGCAATCTGCCAAAACACATAGCCGTTATCATGGACGGTAACGGGCGATGGGCTCAAAATCAGGGAGCAGCACGGATTTTTGGCCATCGCAATGCGATTAAGGCCGTGAGAGAGGTGACAGAAGGGTGTGCGGAGCTCGGGGTTTCTTATTTGACATTGTATGCTTTTTCGACCGAGAACTGGGCTCGTCCGGAATTTGAGGTCAAGGCATTAATGGAGTTGTTGGTGCAATCTATCGGTAATGAGTTGCCGACGATGCAGAAAAACAATGTGAAACTGGACACGATCGGGGACATGGCCAGTCTTCCGAGAAGTTGCCAAAGGCAGCTGACAGAAGCAGCAGAGGCGACACGCCAGAATACCGGACTGAATCTGATCCTTGCATTGGGATATAGCGGAAAGTGGGACATTACGCAGGCCGCCAGAAAAATCGCAGAGGATGTACGGAACGGAGTTGTGCTTCCCGCGGAAATCAATGAGGAATTGATAGCTGCGAACCTGTCGACGGCCCCTCGTCCGGAAGTCGATCTGATGCTGAGGACGGGAGGAGACCACAGGATCAGCAACTTCCTGCTCTGGCAACTCGCATATTCTGAGCTATATATTTATGAAGATCTTTTCTGGCCCGACTTCCGCCGGGAGCATTTGTACGAAGCGATTCTGTCCTATCAAAACAGGGAAAGGCGCTTCGGGAAAACGGGTGAACAAATCAAAGCGAATGGTGCTAAGTAGAACTATATGAACCGAGTGAAAAATTTGAATAAATCATTAGCACATCTCAAAGGTCTTTCCGCTCTGTTGCTATTGTGTTGCTGCTTCTCTGTCCAGGCACAACGCGTGGGATTGGGGGCATCGAAACCCACAGCGGCACCAGCTGCCAACTTGGGGATTAACCCCGCCGAGCCGAAGGAATACACCATTGCGGAAGTAACCGTTTCGGGTACTCAGTTTCTGGACCCAAATTCTATGGTATCCATTTCCGGTTTGAAGCCAGGTGACAAGATCAGGATCCCCGGCCCGGCAGTGACCTCATCCATTAAGAAAATGATGGACTTCGGTACTTTGGACGACGTGGAGATCATGGCCACGAAAGTGGAGGCTGACAAAATCTGGCTGAATATTCACATCAAAGAACGGCCAAGGCTGTATAAAGTTTCGTTTTCCGGTATCCGCAAAGGTGAACGGGAGACGCTGAACGACAAAGTAAAGCTGATCAAAGGTCGTGTGATTACTCCTACGATCATCAAGAACACCCAGCTGGTTATCAAGAAATACTACATGGATAAGGGTTTCTATTACACCAAAGTAAAGGTGTTGCAGATCCCGGATTCGACACGCGGACAGGCTACGCTTAATTTCGCCATTACCAAGGGGAAAAAGGTTAAAATTCAGAAGATTAATATCGAAGGGAATACCGCGATCAGCGATCAGGTGCTGAAACGGAAAATGAAAGGCACGAAGCAGAGACGCATTGGGAGGCTTTTCAACCCGTCTAAATACATCCCCAAGAAATACGACGAGGACAAGGAAAAACTGATTTCCTACTACCGGAAAAACGGTTACCGCGATGCGACGATCGAATTCGATACGATTAAAAACGGTGACCAGACGATCAGCATCGATATGAAAATCGATGAGGGGCAGAAATACTATTATCGCAACATCACCTGGTCCGGCAACTACCTGTATACATCGCAATATTTGGGCGAGCGCCTGGGTATTAAGAAAGGGGACGTTTACAATCCGGAGGAGCTCGATAAGAAGATCAACGGTATTCCGGGAGCGGACGTCAGTTCCATTTATATGGACGACGGTTACCTATACTTTCACATTGATCCGACGGAGAGAGCTGTTGACGGCGACTCGATCGACATTGAAATGAGGATGTCCGAAGGTAAACAGGCCACCATCAATCGTATTCTCCTCAACGGCAATACCAAGACGAGTGACCGTGTAGTACTGCGGGAGCTATTCACATTGCCAGGACAGAAATTCAGCAAAACGGAGATCATTAACACGCAGCGCCAATTGTCGCAGATGGGTTATTTTGATCCTGAGAAGATCCAGATCAACCCGATCCCGAACCAGGCTGACGGAACCGTGGACATTGAATATACGGTGGAAGAAAAGCCTTCCGATCAGATCGAATTATCCGGTGGATGGGGCGGTTACATCGGTTTCGTGGGAACCCTCGGACTGGTGTTCAATAACTTTTCCATCAAGAACATTCCAAACCGGGAAACATGGCGGCCGCTCCCCTCGGGCGATGGGCAGAAACTATCGCTGCGTTTCCAGGCGAATGGGAAGCAGTACCAGACGTATTCGCTATCTTTCAGCGAGCCATGGTTGGGGGGGAAGAAGCCCATTAACTTCGGGGTGTCGTTCCAACGTACGGTATACCGCATGACCGACCTGAGCTCCTATTATGGTTATAACACGGGAGTCGCTTCCGGAAGGGTCAATTACCGCGGTGGTTATTATAACAACGGTATCACCCTTTCATTGGGTCGTCGTCTGAAAGAGCCGGACCGTTACCTGGTCATGACGCACTCGTTGTCATATCAGCGCTACCGGCTCGATAGCCTCGATATTTTCCGCATTGGTTACAGCACAGGTAACTCCAACAACATATCGTTCAATACGACGATCTCACGGAATACTTTGAGTGATTTCCAATTCCCGAGAAGCGGAAGCAACATTTCGTTGAGCGGTACATTTACACCACCGTATTCGCTGTTCAGGAAAAAAGCTTTCTCCGACAAAACAGATACTTATCGCTGGGTTGAATACCACAAATGGATGTTTGATGCGAGTTACTATGCCACTATCGTAGGTAAGCTTGTACTCAGCACACGTGCGCACATGGGTTTCCTGGGAGCATACGGCAGCAAGGTAGGGTACAGTCCGTTCGGGCGGTTTATTCTGGGAGGGTCCGGGTTAGCGGGCCAGGGTACATTCTCGCTGGCTGATCAGGACATTATCGGTTTGCGTGGTTACCAGGATCAGAAAGTAGGACCACTGGCGCAGAACGGTTATCCAGCGTCAGGCGGAGGTATTGTTTATAACAAATATGTAATGGAACTTCGCTATCCGGTTTCACTGAACCCTCAGGCGACAATTTTCATATTGGGTTTTGCGGAAGGCGGTAACAACTGGGGCACTTATAAAGAATTCAATCCATTTGATCTTAAAAGGTCGGCAGGGGTCGGAGCCAGAATTTTCATGCCGGCATTCGGTCTGCTGGGGATCGACTGGGGTTATGGATTTGATAAAATCCAGGGATCACCGACGAGGAGCGGACCCCAATTCCACTTTACAATCGGTCAGCAAATCAGATAATATTCTGACTAAGAGTTTCGTTAAGAAGTTTGCAAATTATTAGCGGCTTGGCATGAAGAAGATTTTTATTTTACTAGTTTTGTCAATTCTATGTAGTTCATCTATATATGCCCAGAAGATCGGGTATACAGACATGGAGTTCATAACCAGTAAAATGCCCGAATACCAGGCGGCACAGACGGAGATGAAAAAGTTCTCTGAGAAATGGGCCAAGGAAATCCAGGACAAGATTGCGGAGATTGATCGTATGCAGCGTGCATATATGGCGGAGGAAATCTTATTAACGGACGAACTCAAACGGAAGAGGCAGAATGAAATAAAGGAGAAAGAGCTCGAGGCGGGAGAGTACAACAGCAAGATTTTTGGTATGGAGGGATTGATGTTCCAGAAAAAGAAGGAACTCATGAAGCCGGTTCTGGAAAAAGTGCAGCGGGCCGTAACCAAGGTTTGCAGTCAACGGAGGCTCGATTTTATGTTTGATAAATCCAGCGATATCGGAATGCTTTATACGAATCCCAAGCACGACTATTCGGATTATGTGATGGAGGAACTGGGAATCGATCCGAAGGCTAACAGAACGGCACCAGGAGATAAAAACGCGAAGCCGGAGCAACCTGCACAACAACAGTCGACACCTGCCCAAAACTCACCCAAAAACAAAAAAGTACAACCAGTAAACTTAAATAAGTAACAGCGCAATGAAACAAAAATTGATGGCTTTTTTGGTCCTGATGACCATAATCACCACCCCTATCTTAGCCCAAACTACCCCTGCAAGCGGACTTACTAAAATCGGTTATACCAATGTCGACTATATAATTGGCAAATTGCCTGAGAGTAAAGTAATGCAGAACCAGCTGGAAGTGACCAAAGCGCAGTTGGACAAGGCAATCGGGGAAACGTACAAAGAGGCTCAGGAGAAATATGAGGCTTATCAGAAGAACGGGGCTAATATGACGGATGTGATCCGCGCCGATAAAGAAAAGGAGTTGCAAAATCTGTCAACCAGAATCGAAGAAATGCGTAACAACGCTCAGACTTCTCTGCAGACCAAGCAACAACAACTGCTGGAACCGATCCTGACGAAAGTGAACAATGCAATTCAGGAAGTAGGCAAAGAAAGCGGTTTTCTTTATATTCTGAATATGGACGCAGGTGCGGGCACTACACCTATCATCCTGTTTGCAGCTTCGGAAGAGAACAATGCAACGAACCTGATCCTAAGAAAATTGGGAGTAGATCCTGATAAAATAGAGGCAGCGGCTCCTGCAACAACTCCGGCTAAACCGGCAACTACGCCAGCTGCAACGGCACCAGCTACAACTCCCAAGAAAAAATAATAGGGAAAATATTGAACTTAAAAAGCCGGGGTGCAGTCTTCTAAATGACTGCACCCCGGCTTTTGCATTGGACATACACGCGCTCAGGACTTATTTTAATTATAGACCTTAGCGCGCGGTTGTATTTGAAAAGTACAAATCGGATTTTGTGCGTCGGGCGGCTTTCAGGGCATTTCAAATTTGCATCTAATCGCAGGGCATTCTATACAGGATTTGCTAGTTTTGCGTTTAGTTCTAAGTATCTGCTCACCCATCGGATTAATTATATTTTTGATGTTATGCTAACAAGAAAAATTCATAAAATACTGTTACTTCTGATACCCGTTTTTTTTGTTTCAAGGGTTCAGGGGCAGGATAATATGAAGAACAACTCAACAGGACCTCTGCAACTTGTTTTCCCCTCCGAACCGGAATGGAATGTGTTATACGAAGGGAAGGAAGTTAATTTTCATTTACAGGTAAAGGGTGGTAAAAGTGATTCGGTCAGGTACACAGTAGCCAGCGGCCTGACCAAGGAGATGAGGTTTGACTCCACAGGACACTTCGTATGGACGCCAGGTTACGACATTGCCGATCGTATCAATACCACGAAATCTTTCCCGATCGTGTTCGAAGCTCAGAACATTGCCGGGGAAAGCGCTTCGCGTGAAATTGTTTTCAAAGTCAATCATGTGAACAGACCGCCGCAAGTCGATGACCTGCAGCCTTTCTATGTGCAGTATAAGACGCAGAACGTCTACAAGATCGATATGGGGGCTGTGCGTGACCAGGATGGCGACCCGATCGTCTTTGTGCCTATTCTGGAAGAAATGCCCGAAGGTATGAAACTGTCGGCAGCAGGGGAGATTACCTGGGAGCCGTCGATCGCCCAGTTTAATATCCTCAAAAAGGGCCCGAGGTATATGGAATTTTATGTGGAAGACCAGCCTGCCAAAACCAGAACTAAGGGACGTTTGAAATTGGACGTTACGCAAATGGACCTGGCGCCTGATTTTACGATCATACCACAGAATTCGGTCATCCGGAGCGCTGAAAACAACCGGATCAATTTGCGTTTTACGTTATCGGATCCGAATGGAGAGGATGACATTACCACGTTCAATTTTATCTCAGAGAACAAGCGGGTTCCTGCCGGGGCGTTGGTCAAGAATACACCAACCAACTATGAATTTATCTGGGAGCCCGGCTTCGAGTTCGTGAAAGACCCATTTGACACGCTGGCATTCAATATTACATTCTATGTGCTGGATAAGGCGCAGAATAAGAAGGAACGTACCGTACGGTTTGTGATCAAGAACACAGTCGATGAAAGTTTGCGTGACACCTATGTGTTTAATTTGTACCGTGGCGCCCTGGTGAATGCATGGGGACTGCTGGAACAAATGACAGAGAAGGAAGGTGAGCTGAAAAAGGCGTATTCACGGGCAAAGAGGGGAAAGAGAAGCAGATCATTGCTGAATGCGTCGTTGGGTGCCACCACTGGCCTTGCTCCGGTGATTGCGAAATCAAATCAGGATACTCGCGGTTATATCACCACTATCGGCGGTACAACTGTTGCGACGGTCGGTACATTGGAAGCGACAGAGGTGATCGGCAAGTCGGTGAATGGGCTGCTGGACAGATTCAACTACGTGATGCAGAAGAAGAACGAACTGCAAAACAAGGGCGACGTTTTTGCACGGGAATACGGGCAAAAATCAGCCCGGCGGAATCCTGATTTTATCAGAAAACTGGATGAGTTCAAAGCATTGATGAACCTGAGCGGCCTTGTGGCGCTGGAATTGGATGCGAACTGGGAGAATAAGAAGGAGGCGACCGACAATGCGATCAAGAAAGCATTCAAGGATTTTGTGCCTTATACAAAAGACGAAAACTGATCCCAAGATACTACCAACAAAAAAGAGAGCTAAATGCTCTCTTTTTTGTTTCCATCCTCTTCCTCCTCCGTAGAGGTAGGTGTCGGAATATCATTTCGCGTATCAATTTCAGCTGCGGTAGGAGGTCCCTGCAAATCATCATCCCCTTCCTCCTTTTCTCCTTCCTCCCTTTCCTCCTTCACACCGTTTTCCTCAGGCCCGTGGGCATGGAAGCTTCCCTGGAATATCAGAATGCTGCATACACCCAGGAAAATGCAGGAATCGGCAATATTAAAGATAGGAGTGGAGTAGTATTGGCCGCCCCAGACCGGTACCCAATCGGGAATAAAGCCTTCCCAGAAATCGACAAAAATCATGTCGATCACCTGTCCGTGAAACCAGGGCGTAGGTGAGCCGTAGGGTGCATTATCCAGGAACACGCCGTAAAATGTACTATCGATAACGTTTCCAACCGCCCCGGCCAGGATCATCGCCAATGCCCAGAGCAGCCCTTTGGACGCTCCGACTCTGGCCAGGTGAATCATGTAGCCGCCGATAGCAACCATGGCCACCAACCGGAACAACGTGAGGAAGAGTTTGCCATATTCATGTCCGAGCTGCATTCCGAAAGCCATTCCCGGGTTAAGCACATAATGCAGTTTGAACCAGTCTCCGATCAGCGCAATTTGCCCGGAAAAGCCAGGCTGCATGTATTTGTGAACCAAAAGTTTGGAAGCCTGATCAATGCAGATAAGGATTATACTGAAAATGAGGTAAGGAGTTGGATTTCTGGATTGATTCATTCGGTTTTCAATACAATTGACGATTTTCAGAATGCGAAAGTAATAACTTACTTATAAAGAACCGATTCCTCTTCTCTTCAATTCGCTTTTAACTAACAAAAACTCACGGCTGCTTTGCCCGGCAATGGAAGTGTTTTCTTCCGCGCGGCGTATCAGGTAGGGGAGTACAGCGTCGATCGGGCCGTAGGGCACGTACTTGGCCACATTGTAGCCGGCCTTGGCCAGGTTATACGAGATGTTGTCGCTCATGCCCAGTAGTTGTGCAAACCAGATCCGGTCGTCATTATGGGCAATTCCGAGCTTCTTCATTTTGATCGCACAGTACTGGGAGCTGTACTCGTTATGCGTTCCAAGGCAAATAGCAATATGTTCGAGGCGATCGAGACAGAAGTCGATCGAAAGATTGTAGTCGGCATCCGTGGCTTCCTTGGAAGTGTGGATGGGATTGAAATACTCATTTTCCCGTGCGCGCAGCCTTTCCTTCTCCATGTAGGCGCCACGTACCAGCTTTCCGCCCAGAAAATAACCTTTCTGTCTGGCGGTCAGGAATGCGGTTTTCAGGTTCTCGAGCGTTTCGTGGCGGTAGAGCTGGTAAGTGTTGTACACGATGGCCCTTTCGCGGTTGAACTGCTGCATCATATCG
>NZ_CAMLSE010000016.1 GCF_946482605.1 uncultured Dyadobacter sp.
TTCTATACTATTTCCATACAGTACTCTGTTAAGATCTAAGAGTATATGTTTTGAAGATGTATTTTATCTATCAACAGCCAACAGCCGACCTAATAAATCCCCCCATGTTACCAACAACCCAAGCTCAAATATACTTGGAAAGCCTGCGTGGGCAATTTCAGACGGACGGCTTCCGGAGCGCCCGCACTTTCAATTTTGAGGAATATCATGCGACCGACCGGCAGGCATTCGGGACACTGGAAGTACTGAATGACGAAACGCTTTTGCAGGAATGCAGCACGGAGTTAGTGGTCGAGCAGTTTTGTCAGGTCATTTTGCTGCCGCTCGTCGGGGCTGTTGAGATCGAGGAAAAGGGTGGGGAGCCGACATACGTTAATTCCGGCGAAGCGCTGTTCCTGCTCGTGTCGCCGGACAAGCACTATACCATTACCAATCCATATCCTGATGAAGCGATCAATTATTTACAGATCAGGATTAATGATACTGAGTTTTTAAGCACCCCGATGCCATTATCCGGTATCAACGTTCCGTTTGATTTAAGTAAAAAGAATGTCCTTCTCCCGGTTCCCGGGTACACCGGAAGCTCCGCGCATTTTTTCATCGGCCAATACGACGGCCGGGCAGAAGGAATTTTTACCGGCTGGAATGTGGGTCACAGCGCATTCATATTCGTTATCGAAGGCGCGTTTGAAGTGCAGAACCGGCTGCTGGAACGGCGGGATGGGCTGGCATTAGACAATGTGGAGGCGATAGAATTCGAGGCGTTGTCGAACGGGGCGATTTTATTGGTGATTAGTGGGCTAACCTAGAAGCGCAATCAAAATTGATATTTCCATGTTATATTCGTGTTAAGATGAATACACATAGCTATGGAAATAATAGTCGATATCCCCGAAAAGAAAGCTCCTTTCGTGTTGGAGCTGTTGAAAAACTTAAAATTTCTGAAAATCAGAAGACCCGAGCCCCAGGGTTCATTCGCTGATTTTCGTAGTGAATGGGCAGAACTTTCTAGTCGTTTACCCCAAACAGAACCAGATATCACGGAAGAGGAAATTCTCGCTGAAATAAAGGCAGTCCGGGCGGCTAGAAATGCGAAGTAGTGAAGATAGTCATCGACACTACGGACTATATCAGTGCCCTCATTGGGAAAACTCACAGGGCCAAGTTGGAACGCATTTTGCTTAACGGGAGTATCCAGATATTAGCCGATATCACACTCCTTGATGAAATTAGCGAAGTCGCTCACCGTGATAAATTTCGAACAAGGGTTACGGTCGAAGAGGCAGATCAGTTCATTGAGTCACTTAAAGTACGTTTGAAACCGATTGTTGTAAGCTCAGTCGTCGAAGCAAGCCCGGATCCCAACGATAACTTTATTCTGGCATTGGCTAAGGATGGTCAGGCTGACTACATAGTGACGAGTGACAAGCCTGGACTATTGAATCTTGAATCGTTTGAAAGTATTCCTATTGTTCGTTTACAGCGATTTTTGGATGTTATTGATAAAATACAAAAATCAGCTCCTTAACCTTTCCAAATTCAGGCTTTCCCGAAATCAGTGGTATACAAAGAAACATCGCAGTCCCTGCTACGAGTGCATCCGGAAGTTTTAAGCCGTACTCCCATTGAATATATCTTGTTAACTCATTAATGCCATCGTTAAGGTCGACGACATGGCAGTCGGCGACGAACATTTCGGCATACTTCTGATAGTTACGTGGAATGCATTTATTTCCAAGTAACTCAAGTTCAGATATCAAAGACAAATAGGGTTCTGCACCTTGTAGTACATTTCCAAGTTCGGCGTCTCCCTGGAATAAGCGGAGGACAATGTTCGTATCGAGCAGTATTTTAGTCCCATTCATTCCGCATTTCTTCTTGAATCTTGAGGGGATCACAATTCTGTTTCAAAATGCCGACAAACTTGCGAGCATCAAGTTTTTTGCCACTGGTTGCTGACTGAGAGGCGGGGAAAAACCGTGCCCATTTTGTTGCAGGGAAGACATCTGCGAATGTCTGACCTTTTTTCAAAGTAAATTTCATAGTGGTAATGTTTAATTTCTAAATTAACCACCACACAAATAGAAGGGCTCTAATGATGAGCTACGGAGCTGTTCGATTTATTCAAAGGAAAACAAAAAACCGCGGATGCCATTTTCACAGCATCCGCGGTTTTGCATTAATTGTATATTCTTAAAGAACTGCTTCGGCGAGAACCAATACTTTGTTATTCAGAACTTCCACAACACCACCGTCGATGACGAAGTTTTGCTTTGCAGCGCCGGTATCGACTACCACATCACCCTTGCCCAGCGTGCTGACCAATGGGGCGTGGCGGTTCAGAACCTGAAACTGTCCTTCGGTACCCGGTAATGTAACGGCAGTTGCCTCGCCGGCAAATACCTTTTTGTCTGGGGTAATGATTTCTAAATGCATAATAGTCTATGAGTTTATAAGTCTGTGAGTTCACGAGCACTTTACTCATAAACTCATCAACTCTTAACTTATCTGCTTGCTTCGGCCAGCATTTTCTCTCCTTTTGCCTGAGCATCTTCGATGGTTCCAACCAGGTTGAAAGCCATTTCCGGAAGATGGTCATAAGCTCCGTCCATGATCAGGTTAAAACCTTTGATGGTATCGTTGATATCAACCAAAGTTCCTTTCAAGCCTGTGAACTGCTCAGCAACGAAGAATGGCTGTGACAGGAAGCGTTCAACACGACGGGCGCGGGATACAACCAGCTTGTCTTCGTCGGAAAGTTCTTCCATACCAAGGATCGCGATAATGTCCTGCAATTCCTTGTAGCGCTGAAGAATGTTTTTCACGCGCTGTGCGCAATCGTAGTGAGCTGCACCGAGTGTCTCTGCATTCAAAATACGTGAAGCGGAGTCAAGCGGATCCACAGCAGGGTAGATACCTTTCTCAGATACTTTACGGCTCAATACCGTTGTAGCGTCCAAGTGAGCAAATGTTGTTGCAGGCGCAGGGTCAGTCAAGTCATCCGCAGGTACGTATACGGCCTGTACGGATGTGATAGAACCACGTTTAGTAGAAGTGATGCGCTCCTGCATCTGGCCCATTTCAGTTGCAAGCGTAGGCTGGTAACCTACCGCAGACGGCATACGTCCCAAAAGAGCGGATACCTCGGAACCTGCCTGGGTGAAACGGAAAATGTTATCGATAAAGAAAAGAATATCGCGGCCTTGTCCTTCGCCTTCTCCATCACGGAAATACTCGGCCATCGTCAAACCTGACAATGCAACACGGGCACGTGCGCCCGGAGGTTCGTTCATCTGACCAAACACGAAAGTCGCCTGCGAATCTTTCAGCGTACTGTAATCTACTTTCGAGATATCCCAGCCGCCTTCTTCCATGCTGTGCTTGAATTCCTCGCCATACTTGATGATACCCGCTTCGATCATCTCACGCATCAGGTCATTTCCTTCACGTGTACGCTCACCTACACCGGCAAATACTGAAAGACCGGAGTATGCTTTTGCGATGTTGTTGATCAATTCCTGGATCAATACGGTTTTACCTACACCCGCACCACCAAACAAACCGATTTTACCACCTTTTACATAAGGTGCCAGAAGGTCGATTACTTTGATACCTGTGAAAAGTACCTCAGTAGCAGTCGCCAGCTCTTCGAATTTCGGAGCGGCACGGTGGATAGAGATACCATTTGTGGTGTCAAGTGGCGTAAGACCGTCAATCGCTTCACCGATTACGTTGAAGAGACGTCCTTTGATTCCTTCGCCGATAGGCATTTTGATTGGTGCGCCAAGCGGAGTAACTGTCATGCCGCGTTGCATACCCTCGGTACTGTCCATCGCGATAGTCCGGATACGATCTTCACCAAGGTGCTGCTGGCACTCAAGAACAACTTTCTGACCGTTTGGTTTGATGACTTCCAACGCATCCAGGATCGCAGGGATAAGTCCGCTGTCCTCGAATGATACGTCTACAACCGGGCCAATTACCTGCGTAATTTTTCCTACGTTTGCTGCGTTTGCCATTATATAATTTTGATTATCTCGGATGAGGTTTTTTTCAGACCGCAAAAGTAGGAGATAATTTGGTCAGTACCAATAGCAGACAATCTGATTTATTGGATATTTTTTAGAAAATCACCCGTTTTTTCCGAAAACTGTGTTCAATATTCCCGGAAAGTGGGTTTGGTTTACCGAGTGAGGGAACTTTTTAACGATCGGACCTACTGCTGTCTTGATTGAGATAGTTGCTAAAAAGATCTAAATTTGACTTGAACACCGATTAAAATGCAGATGAACATGCAACTTCTGGAACGTATTACATTCAATCCGAAACAATGCGGGGGAAAACCCTGCATCAGGAATATGCGTATCCGGGTCACCGATGTCATTGAACTTCTCACCGCGGGGCTTACCGCCGAACAGATTGTTAATGAGGAATTGCCTGACCTGGAATTGGAAGATGTGACGGCGTGTCTTCTATATGCTGCGGCCAAACTGAACCATCCCGTTTTACAAGCGGCCTGATGATCATACTGGACGCCCACCTGCCGCCGGCCTTGCTGTCTGGATTACTGAAACGTTCGCGATCCCGTGTTTTTCGGCACAATTTCTTGATCTCCGTCAAGCGGAGGATGAAGAGATATTTGCTTTTTCCAAAGAAGTTTTGAAGACAAATTTGGGAGCGGCGTTGGCTTTGCTGGAAACGAACGACCTCGTGGAGATAACCGGTTTATGATCGGTTATTTGTTTTAAATTACACAATATGAACGATTTACTTTTTTGGAGGATATGGTCGCCGGGGGAGCGACGGATGGCTGTCGCTGCCTTCCTGGTGTTGGTTTTAGGGCTTGCTTTCCTGGTTTGGCAATGCATTGACCCCCTCGGCAACGTGGTGCGATGGAATGTGGTGAGCGAACTCTCTGAAACTACTGCCGTTGTAGATGTGCTGCAACTCGGGCAATGGCAGTACGGCATTTCGACGCCGACGCACCTGGTCACGGAGAGTTTCATGTCGTCGGTGATGGAAATGAATGCGGTGACGATCTATTTGTTCTGGATTGGCGCATTGATCGGTCTATCGCTTCTACTTGCGGCACTGACGACCATGTCACGGTTCTGGTACCTGGCTGGCACCATCTTTTTTATCCTCTTTCTGGCATTTGCCAGACTGGAAACATTGCGCGTTTTCGGGGCTGAAAACCGTCTTTTGTTTCTCATAGCGACCATTTTATACGGGGGTGTTTCTTACTATTTCCACGCATTTCGTCCCGATTTGGGCATTAGCACGCGCATAGCAGGCATTGCGGGCATCTCGGCTGTATTGGCGGCGCTGGTTGCATTTGGCTCGGCATCGCCGGTTCCTGCATTGACTGCCGCAATGTACTCTTTTCCACTGTGGCTGATTGTGACGATATTTTTTCTGCTAGTTTCCGCAACCGAAATTATGGCCGGGCTAGTTTGGCTTAGCACGAGCGGACAGACGGGGAAAGGTCGCTCCGGACATGTTCAGTTCATTGTCATCAGTGTGCTCTATTTGTTGCTTTTGTTATTGATATACCTTCAAAATACCCGCCAGATAGATTGGAATGTCACTTTAGTCAATCCTTTCTACCTCGCATTGGCCTCGGGTATACTCGGCATCTGGGGGTTTAGAAGACGGGCGGATTCGACGCAGGGCGTGATTCCGTTCCGCAGCACGGGCTTCTGGCTCTATATGGGACTTTTCATTGTTGCGGCATCTTTTGGCGGATTAATGGCGGGTACGGCCAATGATCCGGTGCTTGAAACACTGGAAGACGCCACTGTACAAGGTCAGCTGGCCATGGGTTTGCTCTTTCTGTTTTATGTCCTGATCAATTTTTATGAGGTTTTTCAGCAAAAACTCGCTGTATACAAAGTTTTGTACAAGCCACTTCGCTTTGGCCTCACGCAGACCCGGCTTTTCGGTTTCGCAGGGGTTGTAGTATTGTTTTCAATGCAAAGACTGCTTCCCGTCAATCAGGCAATTGCAGGTTATTTCAATGGACTGGGCGATTTACATGCCAAGACGCAGGAGTTCACGCTTGCTGAGCAGTATTACAAGTTAGCATTACAGCAGGAGTTTCAAAACCATAAATCCAATTATGCGCTGGCATCCATCGCATTGAAACAGGGTGACCGCAATGCAGCCGCCTACTATTTCAGGCAGGCGTTATTAAAGAACCCCTCGCCGCAGGCATATGCAGGCCTGAGCGGAATTCTCGTCCATGAAAACCTCTTTTTTGACGCCGTATACAGCTTACAGGAAGGCCTGCGCCGCTTCCCGACCAACGGTGAATTGCTGAATAACCTGGGAATGCTCTATTCTAAAACCAACGTGGCCGATTCGGCGTACTATTACCTGGATTTAGCCAGGACCAATGCAGTCCGTCCTGAAATTCCGGCAACAAACCTGCTCGCGATCCTCGCTAAAAACACCGACGCGGGCCTGCTCGATTCCCTGGCGGCAAGTTCCGATAAACAGGATTACCTTCCCTGGCAGGCAAACTGGCTGGCAGTTCAAAATTTGAGGCAGCGGTTTTCCAAAGAAACATTTAATAGCAAAGCTGTTCCAGGCGATTCACTTTTAAGCGTTTCGTCTTTGGCATACTTACTCAATTATGCCACAAATCAGGCTAGATGGGACGCTATGCCAGCCTCTCTGCTTCCGAAACTGGCCGCAAAGAACCCGGTATTGTCCCAGGATTTATCGCTGGCGTCGTTGTATGCAGAATTTTACAGTGGCAATAAACTGACAGCATTGGAGACATTGTCGGGGTGGGCGGCAGAGGAAGGAGAAAAGAGCGATTTGTACCACAAGATATTAGGACACTGGCTTTTACAACTCGGGCTTTATGACAAAGCGATAGAATCTTTGTCTGTCGTGGAAGGCATTGAAGGGACAATAGGAATGGCCGTCGCCAATGCATTATCCAACAAAAAGGAAGTAGCAGTGGTGCTGCTTGACAAGATTCAGGAACAGGAAAAAAGTGCGGCGATCGATCAGCTGAAACAGACGTTATTCTCCGGCATAAAACCCAAATCCAGTTCCGACTCCCTGTTTCTGGTGGTTACAAAAGCACCTTCCGGGCCCAATTTCGAAAAGGCGCTTCGCGCCAACCCGTTCGATGCACGGATCGTGGCGGCGGCTTCGGAATTCTACAGGGGAAAAAAGCAGGTTAAGGAAGCTTACGGGAAGGTTCTGGATGCATTGCGCTACAATGAATATGCACCCGAACTTTGGGAACAATACGCTTTCCTGAGTCTTCAGCAAGGATTGCTGGGACAGGCCGCGGAAGGCGAAGAAAAGGTAAAACAATATGCATTACCTGCCGGTTATCAGCGATTTCTGACACGCTATCAGCCGATGCGGGCACTTATCGAAAAACAAAGGGCAGCATTTTGATGATTTGATATTTTAGCCATCTCAAAATTACACTTCATCAATGACGGCTTTGTCCTGGAAATCCAATTTCAATGAAACGGAATGCCGGATTTTCCGGGGTAAAGTCATCGCCGGCATTCTGAAAACATCGGTTTGGAAATACGACGGGCACGGTGAACTCGACGGCTACATGCTCCGGTTCAAAACCAAAGGATTTTTCAAACGCCATACTGAAATACGTGACATTGAAGGAAGCAGCATTCTGGGCGGAATCGACTATAATCTTTTAGGAACTTCTGCCCGGATCACCTACAATGAAATGCATTATCATTGGAAATTCGAGTCGTGGACGCGCAGGAAGTGGCTCGTGGGCAATGGAGAAGAGGAGGCTGTATTTGAGCCCACCGGATTCTGGAAGAGAGAGGGGCGATTCACGAATGACGAGATACCGCCGCCGATCATTCTGGCGGCATTCTTTGTGCAAGCCTATTTTAGGAAAATTTCCGCTGCGTCCTGATCTTTCAAACTCCCAACCGAAAATCGTCTCTTCATGAAAATCATAGAAACCACTGAGATTGCAAAGCGCTACGTCATGGGCAGCGAGATTATCCAGGCACTCAAATCCGTAACGATTTCGGTCAATAAGGGGGAATATGTGGCTTTCATGGGCCCGTCAGGATCTGGGAAATCCACCTTGATGAATATCATCGGCTGCCTGGACACGCCTACCACAGGCAGGTACATTCTGAACAACAAGGATGTGAGTGATATGACAGAGAATGAACTGGCTGAGATCCGCAATAAGGAGATCGGGTTCGTATTCCAGACTTTCAACCTGCTGCCCAGAATGTCGTCGCTGGATAATGTAGCATTACCGCTGATCTATGCCGGACTGAGCAAGTCGGACAGGCGGGAAAAAGCCATGCTATCGTTAAAAAACGTCGGACTTGAAAACCGCGCCGGCCATAAACCCAACGAACTTTCGGGCGGGCAGCGCCAAAGGGTTGCGATTGCGCGTGCGCTGGTGAATGACCCGAGCATTTTGCTTGCCGATGAGCCGACGGGTAATCTGGATTCTAAAACTTCCTACGAGATCATGGACCTGTTTGATCAGCTGTACAGCAAGGGCAATACGATCGTGATGGTCACGCACGAAGAGGACATCGCGCATTACGCGCACCGGGTTGTGCGCCTGCGTGACGGCTTGGTCGAATCCGATACGATTAATCCAAACCCTACGAAGGTCGGAGCTTTGGTTTGAGACGGATCGCAAACCGTTAAGAAGTTTACAGAAACAAATAGTATAGTTATCTTTGTTTCGGATAGAGGCTAATGGCCGAGCTAATCCGGATGATTGCCGAACCAGGCGCATCATCCGGATTATTTTTATAAAAACATTATGAAAATCAATTTCAAAGACATCATATTATTTGAGGACGAGGACTTTTTGATCGTCAATAAACCACCTCACCTGGCTACACTCGATGAACGTACCGCAGACCGTGGCGGAAGCGTGCTGAGACTAGCCAAAGCTTATAATCCCGAATTACAGGCGGCGCACCGGTTAGACAAGGAGACTTCGGGCGCATTGGCATTTGCAAAAAATCCAGCGGCCTACCGGCATCTGGCCATGCAGTTTGAGCATAGAGAGGTGACGAAGCGTTACCACGCCGTTGCAAATGGTATCCATGACCTCGAAAGCATTTCGGTTTATCTCCCCATCCTTCCACTGAAGAATGGAACCGCTGTAAAGATCGACAGGGCCGAAGGAAAGGAAGCAGAGACTATCTTTAACACACTGCAGGTCTACCGCGGATATACTTTAGTGGAATGTATCCCCATAACCGGGCGTATGCACCAGATCAGAATTCACCTGTCGTGCCTGAAAGCACCTATCGTTTGCGATCCGCAATATGGTGGTGAGCAGATCTTCCTGTCGAGCCTGAAACGGAAGTTTAATTTGAAGAAGGATACCGAAGAACAGCCTCTTATTCAGCGTGTTGCGTTGCATGCCCATTCGCTTTCATTTGCATTGATGAACGGGGATCCTATACGTATCGAAGCGCCGTACCCGAAAGACTTTGAAGTATTAGTGAAGCAGTTGAACAAGTTTGGAATGTAGTAGCATGGTTTTTGATGTTGCGTGAAAGTAATATACGTTTAACCTGAACTTTCTCAATCAAAACACCTGAAATTATGCGGATGCACACATTGCCAAAACCGTCGCTACTCGTACAGGTTATCCTCACATTCGTACTGGCCCAGGCGGCGCTGGCGCAAACCAGCCGGAAAAACGATGTCATCGTCAAGAAAGACAGCTCCCGGATCCAGGCGCTGATCACACAGATGAGCTACGAAAAGATCAATTACCGCGACCTGGGCACGGCCGATAGTGCTAAAACTTACATTTACCTGGATCAGGTAGCGCGGGTTTTGCTGAAAAACGGCAAAACGATCAGCGTCAGAGATTCCATTCTCGCAGGCCACACACCGCCCGATAGCGTAGGTCAATATGCGGATTTGAACAATCTTCCGGCCGATCCGTTTGAAAAGAGCATCGTGATGGCCAATTCCGACCAGCTCCGTGACAAGTACCAATACCACCACGACAGGTCGATGGACGGCAAGCAGGGTGCTATCGTTTTCACGTCAGTGGCAGTCGCAACGTTGGTTTCCGGCATTATAGTGGCATCCACAGGCGACAGCCCGGACAATACGACGATCGGAACATCTCTTGCTATTGCGGGTCCGGTAGTCGGTATCACATTGGGATTGATCGGATTTAGAAATTATAAACTGCATGGGCGGAAAGCCGAAAAAATCAAGACCGAACTGCAGCGCCGAAACCAGCCGCTAACTACGCTAAGGCTTACACCGCACATCGATCCGTTCAATAAGTCGGCACGGCTGGGTCTGAGGTTGTCGTTCTGATTGCGGTAAATTGATTACTTTCATAGGGTTAAATCAGTTAGAACAAGTTTTTCCCGATGAAAGTAACTCTACCCAAGCTGAAAAATCAGCTGCTAGCCATGTTAATGCTATTAATGGTTACAAATGCGTATGCTCAGACGCCCCGAAAGGCCGATGTCATATTGCTTCGTGACGAGTCCAAACTGGAAGTATTAATCCAGGAAGTGGATGAGCAAGTCGTTAAGTATAAGAAAATCAGCGACCCGGAAGGGCCGCTTTTTTCCGTTAAAAAGAGCGAGATCGCATCGATCCGCTACGGGAACGGTGAGGTGGAAACGTTTGAAGCTACCTTGGAAGTCCAGAATTACTATTCGCCCACGAAGCCGTCAACCACTCCCGCGCGTGAACCTGCGCCTGCGCGAAAAGCGCCCAATGGGCCGGTCAAACCTTCGGTACAATTTGCGGAAGATGTGCGGACTTCTTCACCCGAACATTTGCGGAGCATGTACAAATTTTACAAAACGCGCTCGAAAACCGGAATGTTCATGGGCATTTTGGGCACTTCTCTGGGCGTTATTGTGGCGGGGATCGGTACAGGTATTGTGGTCAGTGCGATGGATGATAACGGGAATTACAAAAGCTACCAAGACGAACTGCGGGCCCGTAAAGGTGCTTACATGATGCTGGGAGGTTTTGCGGGAGCGGCAACATTCGGGACCGTCGGTTTTGTGAAAGCCGGTAAGAACGGTTCCAAAGCAAGCCGCATTCGTCGGGAGCTTCTCCGTCGTGGTGAATCACTGACATTTGGCATCAGCCCGTCATTCAATCCGATGCAACGTAGCGGAAACCTCACATTAGTTGTGCGATTCTGATAAATGGGACATAAAAAAGCGGGCGCCGATTAACTCGGCGCCCGCTTTTTTATGCTTTTGAAAATGCTTAGAATTTGAATGCGATACCTGCTTTCAATGGTGAAGCATTGTAACCTACTTCTGCAAATACGCCCATGTTAGGCTTGAAGTAGTAACGGGCTCCTGCAAATACACCGAAGAAAACGCCACTTCCGTAACCGTCGTTGTAAGAGCCTGACCAGCCATCGGGATCGCTGAATGAAGAAACGCGGTATCCAAGAGAAGGACCGGCGTACAAATCAAGATTATCCAACTTCAGGAAGTGCTTGCCGTAGTGGTAAGAACCTCTTGCGGCGATGGTAAAGAAGTTATATCTCCATTTGTAACCAACATAACCGTAGTTCCAGGTAGTAAAGTCAGCCTGGCCACCCACGCTGATGAAGTCATGGATACCGCCTTCAAAAGAAGCACCTACACCGACGCCACCGCCGCCATATGTACCACCGAGGTTGATACCTGCATTTAATAATTTATCTCCTTTTTCAAATTGGGCGAAAGCCTTTTCGGATGCTGCGGTAAAAAGTGCGGCAACGACGAGCATGAATAGAGTCTTTTTCATCGTAATAGATTAGTTATTGTGAAATAATAATGGCACAAATTAAAGCCTTTATTTCAATGCTTCAAAACTTGTGCCATTTATAGTTATTTTACGGGTACAACCACTTTATATGTGGCCCGCGGGTCTTTATTTAATCCAAATCAAATGTGCTTGCGGAGCTTGTCCTTGAATACCTTTTTAAATTTATCCAGTTTAGGGGCAATCACGAATGCACAGTATCCCTGCTCGGGATTGTTGGCAAAATAATTCTGGTGGTAGTCCTCGGCCGGGTAAAATTTCTGCGCCCCGGTGATTTCGGTTACAATCGGGTTGGCGTAAGCACCCGACTTATCCAGTTCGGCTTTGGCGGTTTCTGCCAGTTGTTTTTGCGCATCATTATGGTAGAAAACCACGGATCGGTACTGGGTGCCTACGTCATTGCCCTGGCGGTTCAGTGTAGTCGGGTCATGGCTGCGGAAGAACGCTTCCAGCAGGTCGGCATAGCTGATCACTTTGGGATCGTAGGTCACTTCCACGCATTCGGCATGTCCTGTGTTGCCTGTACACACGGCCTTGTAATTGGGGTTCGGGTCATGGCCGCCTGAATAACCGGAAACTACTTTTTTGACCCCGTCCAGGGATTCCATCACAGCTTCCGTACACCAGAAACACCCTGTACCAAATGTTGCGATTTCAGTATTCGCGGTATCGACATTGGTTTCGTCCAATGCAGTTGAGGCTGTTTCTTTGTCCATTTTGCTTTTGTGTTTTTTGTCCGACTGTGCGCATGATATCACGACCATGCAACACAAAAATATAAACGTGAAAATAGGGATGGTGGTTCTCATCATGACGATACGGGTTATTGACTGTTTCGGTAACGAATACAATGCAAAGAAAGTTTTATCGCTGTATTCGTATAATATTTACGAAATTTGAAAACCAAAAGATCGGAAACACTTCTTTAAAATCGACTGGCTGCCAGTCATTTGATTGACCCATGACCTACCTTCATTTCAAGGCCCTTCATATCATTTTCGTAGTCAGCTGGTTTGCGGGGCTCTTCTATATGCCGCGGTTGTTTGTGTACCACACCGAAGCCAACGACAAACCGAGCCCTGAGCGGGAAATCCTGATGGCGCAGTTCACCAAAATGGAGAAGCTGTTGTTCAATGCGATCATGACACCTGCCTGCTGGCTTGCATTGCTGTGCGGAACGGCCATGCTCTACATTACGCCGGCCTGGCTGGATCAGGGGTGGATGAAGCTGAAATTGGTTTTTGTGCTGGGATTGCTGGCATACCATTCCATCACGCGGAAGATTTTGCTGGAACTCCGGGAAGGCAAATTCAGGTTCAGCTCCTTCCAATTGAGGCTTTTCAACGAGGTAGCAACTATTTTTCTCTTCTCGATCGTGTTCCTGGTCGTTTTGAAAAATACAGTCGACTGGCTGTGGGGCGTGCTGGGCCTGATCGCATTTGCGGTGGTGATCATGACCGCAGTAAGGTTTGCCAAACGAATGCGGGAGAAAAAAGTCCGGGGTAGCTGACAGACATCCGGTATGCGGCAAAACCCTCCGGAACGCATCGTTCGGAAGGTTTTACACACTTCATCTCAGCGCCGCATTTACGCTAATTTCGTTTTGTAACGAAAATTTAGTTGATTAGGCAAAAAATTTACAGCTTTCTGTATTCGTAAAAAACGTGGCCAGCTGAAAGGACCTCATCAGCGGCATAATGCTGCCACGCTCCGATAGCTCCTGTTTCGGATTGTTCTATCTGCAATTCGATCAGCGAGGGCTGGGCATTCTCATTGTCACAATAGAGCCTGACCTCATTGCGGAGGCTTTTCCAGGTGCCTGTCAGATGTGACGTGCGGTTAGCGTCGTGCATTTCGAAACGGCCGTCGGCGCGGAGTTCCAAATTGGAGAGGCATACTTTCACATTTCCGGACCTTTCGGGAAAGTCGCGCGGTGTTTTTCCGTCATTGTCATTCATAGTGATGCGGTTCATATTTTCCCATATACCAATGAGGTTTTTGTCGAGGTATTGGGCCAGGGGCGCGCGCTGATCCATCGCATTTTCGCAGGAGAAGATCAGGAGCATCAGGGTTGCCAGTGGGACAACCGCAAGAAAACGCAGCCGGTGTGCGGCTTCGGATGGTGTTCGGTGTAACATCGTAATTCGGGATTTGATTTGACCATATGAGAAGTAATGAAGCGCTGAGATTCGTGTAGAAGCGGCCATGTCCACCAGCAGGTGTGTATAACGAAACCTCCCGGCCTGGCTGGCAGCGCTGGCGTCGGCCAGGTATTCGTGGTTCATCGCTACTGCTCGGCGCCATATCCCCATTAGCGGATTGAACCAAAACAATGCGCTGAGTAGCCTGATCAGCAGCCAATCCGCAGTGTGCCATTGCCGGTAATGCACCAGCTCATGCGCTACACAAGTGCGAAGGATTGCAGGGGTCGTTTGACGGCGGTTGAGGAAAATGTAATGCAGGAAGGACGAGGTCTGTACCTCGTCATCCACCCAGACAATGTAGGCATTACCAACCTTCCTGGCCGGGTATTTCCGGATCAGACGGATAATTGCGCAAACATCGGCCGCGAGTTTGAAAAAATGAAAACCAGCAACAACGGCGTAGATAACCCACAGAATGGTCGGCACATAGCTCCATTGAGATCCGCCAGCATGGTTTGTGACATTCAGCAAATGGGAAGTATGGTTTTCCAGGCCAGTGATGAGCGTACGGGCTTGCTGCCAGTCGCTGTTAAAAAGAGGGAAAGACAATGCCGGGACGGTTGCACTAAACAACATGCCAAGCAGGAGATAAAACCGGTTGGCGATGAAGAAGGTCGTGTTTTGAAAAGCAATCCTATATAATGCGATGAACGCGATCAGACAGAGATTGGCTTCGAGCAGGTAGGTCCCGGTCATAGGGTTAGGATTTTTTGGCGTAGTAGGAGTCAATCAATTGCCTCAGTTCATCGACTTCGTCAGGCTGCAATACGTTCTCCTGCACCATAAAAGACACAATGTTCTTGGGAGATCCCTGGAAATAATGCTTGACCAGGTTGGAGAACGACTTTTTTGCATAGTCCTCTTTCCCGATGGCAGGGAAGTAGACGTGCGTCTTACCATAGGCTTTATGATCGATAAAACCCTTTTTTTCGAGAAGCCTTACAATGGACGACACTGTTGTATAGGGCGGCTTCGGGTCGGGAATTCTTTCGATGATGTCGTGGATAACACCTTCGTTCAAATCCCACAGGATGCGCATGATGTTTTCTTCGGAGTGATTTAACTGTTCCATGTTCCAAAGGTATAACTGAAATTTAGTTATCAAACTTTATTTTAGTTAAAATTGAGAATGAACAGCAGAGCTTCGAATGCAGGGACTGTTAAAAATTCTTAAACGGATACCAATTGGCTTTCATACGGCTATTTTAGAGGCTGGTCAATGCGTGAATACTTCGCCGATGAAGGTCAGAATACATCTATTAGCCATCTTTTATCGCTCGTTCGGTTATTACTTGTGGGCCATTCCGGTCGCTGCCTGGCTTGCGCTAGGGGCTCCGACGGGCCGAAACCTCTATGTGTCAGTGCCGGCGCTGATTTTTTTCAAATTGTTCTTACAAGGCGTTACGGTCTACATCGTGCAGCGGAAATATGCGCATCAGTTTTTCTTCTATGCCAATGCAAATCTCTCCCGTACAACGCTGTTTGCCGTGGCCTTTGTGGCCGATTTTGTCGCGTTTGCTTTGTCTATTAGTCTCATTCAATTAGCCAGCGACCTTTGAAATGAGCAACCGCATACTTGAAGCTGACAGCATGTGGCTCGATTATGACGGCCGGAAGGTTTTACAAAGCATTTATTTAAAAATGGAAACCGACCACATAACAGGCCTGCTGGGCCGCAACGGCACCGGCAAAACGAGTCTGATGCGGATGATCTTCGGGACGCTGCGGGGGCAAACCCAGTCGGTAAGGATCGACGGGAAGTATGTTTCGCACCCTTACCAGCAGCATGGTTTGATCAGCTACTTGCCGCAGCATCATTTTTTGCCGCCGGGCCTGCGTGTCAGTGACGTTTGTAAGTTGTATCAAATTGATTTTGAAACCATATGTCGTCATTTTGAGACTCTGGAAGCGTATCGGCAGACTCGTGTAAGAGACTTGTCGGCGGGTAATGCACGGCTGATCAGTACTTTGCTGATCCTGCTGATGCCGGTTGCATTCACATTGCTCGACGAGCCGTTTGCCGCACTTTCGCCGCTGAACGTCGAGCAGATGGCGAAGGTGATCCGGGAACAAAAAGAGCGAAAAGGAATTCTCATTTCCGATCATGCGTACGAATCGGTGCTGGACCTCGCCGACGAGACTTATCTGATCGTCCCGGTGGGGCGCAGCATTCTGCTCAAAGATGTACATGCCGAACTTGCGGCATTTGGATACATCTGAGACCCGAATACTGATCGGGAGCTACGTGCATCGAAGCGCTTCCTATGCCGTATCCCGGAGAGCTTTCAAATTCCGGGATCAATGCCCGACGAGTCGACCGGGGGAGACTATTTTTCAAAAATCAATGCATCGGCCTTTGCTCCCAGCTCTTCTAATGCTTTCAGAATGGCCTCCGTAAATGCATCCGGGCCGCAGACGTAAAAAGGCTGGTCGAAATTGGTGATATGCTTTGCAGGAAATCCTTATCAATGCGGCCGTGGTGGTAACCTTCCGCATTTGGTCCCGAAATGAGGTTGAAGAAACGGTCGCCGAGAATATGGTCGAGTTCTTCCCTAAGAATGATATCGGCGGTTGTGCGGTTGGAGAAAAACAGCTGGTTGTTTCCGACTTTTCCCTGCGTATGTAAATCCCTGAAAATTGCCAAAAAAGGTGTAATACCAGCGCCTCCTGCCAGAAATACACCCTCGCCTTTGTACTCAATGGCACCCCAGGCATCGCTGATCTCGAAGCTGTCGCCTGGCTGCACTTTCGTCAATGCATTCGTGACGCCGTCGTGATCGGTGTAGGATTTGATCGTGAATTCCAGTGTGTCGGCGGAAGGTAATGACGTGAATGTAAACGGCCGTTTTTCCGTCACCCATTCGTCCGTCAGGATAGAAAAGTCGGTGGCTTGGCCCGGTGTGTACGCAAAACCCTCCGGTTTTTCGACCGTGTAGGAATTTACATTGTGCGTAACAGGCTTTTTCGAGAGCAGTTTGACGGGATAATCGGCCATGGCATCAGGTTTGGGGAGAGAATTATATTAAGTATCTGCAAAATACACACTCCCCGGACCGCAGTCAAGGACGATTTTTATCCATTTGAACCGTTTTCAGGCAGCGGCTGAATGTGGCGGGCGTAGTACCGAGGTAGGTGGCAATGTAATGGTCGGGAATGCGACGGAAGAGCGACGAGGGCTGACTGATATAATGCACAATGCGTTCTTCGACGGATAGGTATTTAAAAACCTTCACTTTGTCCGTGAAATTGATGAGGTGCTGTTCGAGCAGCTTCACCGTGAGCTTACCCATATAGGCATCTTCCTCCACCAGCTTTCTGTAAGATTCGTAGGAAATAGCGTAAACCGTGGTGTCTTCCAGCGTTTCCAGCACTTCATTTGATAGCTTTTGCAACAAAAAACTTTCGGCAATGCAAACAATATCCCCTTCCGAAACCAGCAGCGAGGTAATGTCCTCGGACCCGCGCAGGTAATATGTGCGCATGACGCCTTTTTCGATAAAGTAAAGCGACGGACTTATTTGTCCCAAATCTACCAGAACCCTGCCTTTCGGGATCGTGAACCTTCTCAGATTCTGCTGAAATTTCTCTTTGATTTCCTCCGAAAGCATGAACTTGGAAGCTTCGAGCAGATGGTTCAATGGCTTTATGTCTTCGGAGAGCTTCATGGCAATAGCGCTGTGGGAAAGGGATAAGGTGACCGGCAGTTGTCGTGCGACAATGCAAAATCTTGTCGTACGACAATTTAAACTGATGTCTTCTGACAAGATATAAAATAATGGATTGGAAGTTACTTTGATTGAACTAAAATCCTGCTCATCATGAACTTCCCGCTACTTACAACCGCCGTTTTGTTTGGTATGGTCCATTGCATAACACCGCCCGCACAAGCCCAGGACAAAGGCAAAGGCGAGCTGAATGCCACTTTGGGAATTTATCCGGTGGAGGACCTTCTGACGACTACTTTTTTGGTACTTTTTGGAGATCTGTTCGACGCGCATAAAGGGCGGGACGCCAGTAACCCTGTCTTTTTTCTGACCTATAAATACCATGTATCAGATCGGTTCGCGATAGGTGGGACTACCGGGTACAACCGTAACTCGAAATCATGGGATCACTACAATAGCGACGGATGGCGGCAGCGTACCCTGACCTCCGCCATGGAAGGAACATTTTACTGGTTCAAGCGCCCGGGAGTTGATTTCTATTCGACTGCCGGCGCGGGGTTTTTTGTCAGGGAAAGAGCTTATTATGAAACGCGGAAAACAACCGACCTGGGGACCACCATGTACATTGCCCCGCTCGGGGTGCGGTTTGGCAAGGATTTCGGCTGTTTCTTAGAAATGGGTTACGGTTATAAGGGAATTTTCAATGCGGGGCTGAGTGCCAGGTTTTAGATCAAATCAGGACGTTTTCAATAATTCAGAAATCAGAATCCCGTTGATGGTCAGACCATCGATCTTGCAGTCGGTGAGTTCTACGCCGCTGAGGTCACAATCTACGAATTTGCTCTTATGCAGGTCGCAATCCTTAAAGAGCAATGGGCGTTGCTCGGCCTCAGGGTCGTACATCGGGTGATCGGGCGGGCACATGCCGATGTTCTCGAACACCGCCCCGCCCAGTTGTGCGCCTTCGATGCGGAGGTCGCTGAGGTTAGCGTCGACAATTGATATGTTGCTCATATTCACGTCGTTGAATGTCGAGTTGCTGAGCATAACGCAGTGCGCGGTGATGACGGCGCATTCACTGTCCAGTTTGATCTCTTTAATATCTTCCATTATCTGGTTGTTTTATATTAATCATCAGGCATCGCACGCCAGATGTGCAACGTCTGTTGAAAATGTAAATTTACCGTTCGACCACCCGCTTGAAAAGGGTCATAAGCGACGAATTAGGCGGGTAATCGGGACAAAAGTCAGACTTCTTCCATCGGCGCAACCGCGAGTCGCGGCCGGATCAGGGCCAGCATCAATAACCCGACCCCAAAAATGAATGCGCCCATAATTCCGACCAGCTTGCCGCCTATGTGCTTGTTTACCGGCGTAGTGCTGGGTTGAAGAATCACAAAATCGTTATTGACAGGCTTTCTCAATGCATTCTGAACGGCGATCCTCAGATTTTCCCGGTCGGTTGACGCAGGTTTGTGTTCAAAATGATCGACTTTCTGAAAATCATAATGCTGCATTTTTTGAACACAATCGTCAAAAAAATCCTTAAAACGCCGCTGCTTTGTTTCCTCGCCGCTGAGATTACTAATCTGCTTGTGAAATTTGACACCATACCAATAGAGCGGCGTCATGGATATAATTTGTGTTTTGTGTGTGAGGATCGGATTGGCGAAATAAATACTGATGTCCAGATTCTGATTATAGCGGCCGCTTTTTTTGACCGTATAATGCACACCGCCAATAAACTTATGTACGGCAAATTCTTCGATCCGGTAATACCGCACGCGTTCGTGTTTTCGGATTTCTTTCACATTCCTGATTTCGAGCAATTCGCCGGTGGAGTAAGTCAGTAGCATTTGGGAAATGATCAGCATAGCCATCATCGATACCCACGCAATACCCTGCATTTGCCAGCTTCCCTTATCCTTTCCCGCCTTGTATTCGAGCCTGTCGAACCGTGGTTTCAGCCATAGCAAAATGGGTATCCACGGGAAAAAGCCCGGAATCCAGAACTGCCAGATATCCTCGCTCACTTCAAGGATCGGTATCTTGTCCAGGAAAAGCCACCAGCGCAGAAAACCAAGAAACAACAACGTTCCCCATGCGACGATGGTAAACGGAATGAGAATGCGTTGGAGTTTGAGAAGGTAATTGGGATTGATTTTCATTGGAAGAAAAAGGCGGAACAACCATGCGCTTACTCTTGCCCGCAAGTACAGATGATGTAACACATTCGATAAAAAGGAAGGGGCAACCGGCATTATGCCAGTTGCCCCTTCGCACATTAAGCGCTCAGTTTCTCGGCCTTCTCAAAGAAGAAAACCAATTCCCTGAAAGTCTCGAAAATCTCCGTACAGCGCGGGTTAAACCCCGCTTCTTTTTCAAAAACCATATACCCGCTGTAAATCGACCAAAGATCGCCGATCCACTCCTCCGGGCTGGTTTGAGAAAGTAAATCCTGAACTAACTGGCCATAATGCGCCAGCCGTGACGAATCCGGAGATTCGTCGGTGATAGGTGTGTACATAAAACTACGGTTAAAAGGATTGACAAAATGCTCTGCCTAAGGTGTCCTTATGCCCGTAGGAGCATCCGGAGGGCTTTCGCCGCATCCGCACCATAGCAGAGCAATAACTTCGATATTTTTCATAGAACCTACGGTTTAAAAGGAATGCGAATATTCCAAAGAAAATCGAGTAAAGCAAATTTGATAAAGAATAGAAATGCGAAAGGTGCTGATAATGAATGGATGAAATAGAACATTTCAAACTTCAAAATGCCTCAATTTTTATTGAAAGTTTACTCTTAATAATTCAACGGTGCCGTTCGGACATTCTACGGTTGACTACTACAAATAGGTGATTTTTTGTTTTATACATTTCTGCATGTTTTAATTAATCACAAACAAGGCCATGAAAATCCGGACACGTAATTACTTAACTATTGTATGGGCTTTATTCTTTTCTTCTGCCATATCCGGTTGTGTGGAGAGTGTTGATACTGATCCGAAGAATTTGATTGGACGTTGGCAAATGGTAAAAGTGGTTCATCAGGGGAAGGCGATTGTGAAACCGGATCAACCGGATTATTATAATGAAGTAGAAATGGAATTCTTGGAAAATGGAACTGTTGAAGGGACTCTACCTTTGGACGTATTTTCAGGAAGCTATAAAGTTTCTGGTGAAGATTCGATAACAATTGAGGGGCGACAATTATCGAAAATAGGGATACCTGAGTGGGGAGATTATTTCTACGAAAATATGCGAATCATCACAACTTTTTCACTTAAAAAAAGAGGACTTAATTTAAAGTATAACGAATTGAATTTGAATTATAGTGGTGGTAAATTGATTTTCGAAAGAGTTAAATAGAACAATATGTATTTTAAATTAACACAACCATGAGAAATATTTTATTATTTGTATCTATTTTGATTTGCAGTATAAATTTTAGTATGGGTCAAATTGAAATTAGAAACATTAAAAATTGGCGTCAGAGTATAAGTAGAGGATCGTATATTGATAATCACTACGCTAATTTGTTTCATTTGAAAGTACCAACGAGGGAGAAAATTGAACAGCTTATCAGAGAGGATTCCCTCGATATGGGATCCAAGACATACAGGTTTGCAACTGCGATGGATATTGATGTGGATTTTCTTCAATCTGCTAATTGGGTGGCACGGGGCAGCATGTCCTACGGTCGGCTGTTAATAGTGGCTAGCGGAGCGAAGTCCATAAGTTTGAACTTTAATCTATTTTACATCCCGGAGTTCAGTGAACTAATTATCTATAACTCGAGAGGCACGATAGCCGGCCCTGTGACCTCTAAGGAAAATAATGACGCTCAGACCTGGGCAAGCCCGATTTTCAGTGGCGATTCAATCTGGATAGAGGCGAAAATGCCTACGAGAAAAAAGGGCGCTCTTAAATTTGCTATATCTAATCTGGCTTACGGTTATCGGAATTTGGACATAGGAAAGTCGGGGGGATTTGGTGCTTCTGGTGGCTGCTTGGTGACTAATAATGTGGTGTGCTTTGGCAACGGGTGGGAATTTGAGCGGAATGCAGTTTGCATGCTTGTCAACGAAAGTGGGACACGCTTTTGTACAGGTTCAATGATCAATAATTCCTGTAACAATAATGTTCCATATATCTTATCAGCAAATCACTGCCTGCCGAGTGGGCTAGGTAATGTCAGCCAATGGCGTTTTATTTTTCAGTATTGGAGTCCCAATTGTAACCCGTCGCAGGATGATCCGAATTATATTCAGTTTTATGGATCCACATTGCGTGCCAACGCTGACCCTTCTGATTTTTTGTTGTTGCAACTGAACCAAATGCCTGACCCTGCCTCTGGTATTACCTATCTAGGGTGGGATAGAACGATAAATGCAGCTACAAGCGGAGCAAGCATTCATCACCCGAAGGGTGATGTGATGAAGATATCAACTTTTAACAGTGTGGTGGAGAGAGCTGATAATTATACATTTGCGGACGGTAAGAAACCACCAGGCTCTCAACACTGGATAGTTTCATGGAATAATGGCATAACCGAAGGAGGTTCGTCGGGTGCACCCCTTCTTAATCAGGCTAAGAAAATAGTTGGTCAGTTATCAGGAGGGCCTTCTGCTTGTTATGCGATTCAAAGTTATCTCAAAGACGGCTTCGGCCGTTTCGACAATTCCTGGACCGGGCTAGGAAATGACGCGGCAAGATTAAGTACTTGGCTTGATCCATCCGGTTTTGGAAACACAACTACTTCAAGTATCGGCATTTCTCATATCACAGGAAGTAGCTTTGTTTGCACTACGACTTCATATGCTATGGCTAATTTGCAACCCGGCACGTCGCTTGTTTCGTGGAGTTCCAGCAACACTTCGGTAATGACGATCAATGCTGCGGGGACCGCCAGTCGGATTGGAAATGCGAATGGTCAGGTGACCATTACCGCGACATTGAACAATGGATGCGGCAACTTCACCCGGACAAAGACTGTACATGTGGGCAAGCCGATTGTAAACGGTATTAGTGTGGATTCGGATGTTTGTACTGGCCAGGGGCAAGATGTGGTAGCTAATCTTAGCGGGGCGACAACTTCAAGCTGGGCTGTTACAAGTGGTAACGGTTTCAATGCAACGCTAATGGACAATGGAAATGGGATAGCTTATTTCAACAGTTATGTTCAGGACTGCTATGGATTGCAAATTGCCGTCTCGAATGCTTGCGGATCCATTAGTGATGGCACTACTATATGTGTAAATTCCTGTTTTGGAGGATTAGTTGCCTATCCCAATCCGGCAAAGGATTTTGTTACTTTCGATTTTTCAAGTTTTCCCGAAAATGATTTGCCGGATCAAATTCAAATATTTGATGAAAAATCAATTGTAGCCAAAAAATCAATTGATATCAGTAGGGATGCGGTTCGTGACAAGAAAATCCAGATCGCTACACATGATTTGCCACGGGGGACGTATTATTTTCATGTCACTAAAAATGACGCGTCTCAAAAGAAGGTGGAAAAAATTAGGATAGTATTGGAATAGGAGACGTCAAAAGCATCTGAATACCAAAGGTTTTGTGCTCCGTCCGCAGTGGTTTTAAGAGATTTGTTTTCTGTCCCGAAAAGCAAAAACGCCGTTCCTGATAACAGAAACAGCGTTTTGTGCCGAAGGCGGGACTCGAACCCGCACAGGATTGCTCCCTCACGCCCCTGAAACGTGCGTGTCTACCAGTTTCACCACTTCGGCTTGAAATTCGGTGGGCAAAGATAGTGATCTTGTTTTGGACTTTACAAGCATTTCGCGTTTCGGAAGGCGAAAAAAACCGAAAAATTTAAATTTTTACGCCCTCATACAGCGCCGGAATGTGGATTTTGCGGTATCCGGCCTTTTCCAGCTTCAATTTGAAGGCAACTTGTGTCTCGTATTCGCCGTGCACCAGGAACACTTCCTTCACGCGCTCGGGTGTCTGGCAGGAGAGGAAATCCAGCATTTCGTTGTAATCGCCATGGCCGGAGAATGAGTCCATGGTTTCGACCCGGCATTTCACGTCGAAATGCTCACCAAAAATGTTCACTTGTCTGTCCCCACGCTTCAATGCGCCCGCAAGCGTGTTCGCGGAGGCGTAACCCACGAGCAGGATCGTCGAATTTGAATCTCCGATGTTGTTCTTGATATGATGCTTGATCCGCCCCGCTTCGGCCATTCCCGACGCCGAAATGATAATGCAGGGCTCTTTTCGGTCGTTGAGCGCAATGGATTGCTGCACGTCGGAGATATAATTGAGGTAGGGAAAGGCAAATGCGTCGCCATCCTTTTCGATGTAATCAAGAATTTCGGGGTTGAAGCATTCGTCATGCTCCTTCATAATAGCCGTGGCGCGAATCGCGAGCGGACTGTCGATGTATACCGGAATTTGCGGAAGCTGGCCCGAGCTCGAAAGCTGGTCCAACGCGTAAATGAGCTCCTGCGTACGGTCGATTGCGAAGGCGGGTATGATTAGCTTGCCCCGGCGACGGACGCACGTTTCCTGAACGATACGCAGCAGGTGCGCGTGCATATCGATTTCCTTTTCATGCAGGCGGTCCCCGTAGGTGGATTCGCAGATGATGTAATCCGCTTGCGGGAATTCTTCCGGCTTGCGGAGAATGCGATCTTCGGGTCGGCCGATGTCGCCTGTAAAAGTAACCTGCTTGAATGTGCCGCTGTCGGGAATGCTCAAATGCACGGCCGCGCTGCCAAGCAAATGCCCGGCATCGGTCAATATCACCGATACTTCGTTGCTTTCCCCTAAAAAGAAGGTCTGCCCGTAACGCACCGTTTTGAAGAGCGTCAACGCATGAGCAGCATCTTCGGCATTGTACAGTTCTTCGAGCAATGGGCGGCCTTGCTTTTTGCGGCGGTTATTAATGCGTTCCAGGTCTTTTTCCTGGATATGGGCGCTGTCGAGCAGCATTACCCTGCAAAGGTCGGCCGTGGCGGCGGTGCAGTAGATCGGTCCCTTAAAACCCTTGCGCACGAGGCGCGGGAGCAGGCCCGAGTGGTCGATGTGCGCGTGAGAGAGGACTACATAGTCGACCTCGGAGGGTTTAAACCCGAATTCCTGGTTGAACTCGTCGGTTTGGATGCCCTGGAAAAGCCCGCAGTCGAGTAGTATTTTGGTTCCTTTTTCGGTGGTAATGAGGTGCTTGCTTCCGGTAACGGTGCGTGCGGCGCCAAAAAATTGGATCAGCATGTTGGTTGGGTTATAGAGTGCTGTTGAATAAAGAAGGTTGGTCAGGCGAGTACGTACAGAGAGTCGAGGTTGCGGCCGATCCCATCGTAGTCGAGCCCGTACCCGACGACAAATTTATTGTCGATCTCAAAGCCGATGTAACGCATGTCCACCGGTGTTTTTAATGCCTCCGGCTTGTGCAGCAAAGTGGCGATTTCGACAGATCTGGGGCCCATGGACTTCACTTTCGTGATCAGTTGTGACATGGTAAGCCCCGTGTCGACAATATCCTCGATGATGATTACATCCCGCCCTTCGATATTTTCCTCCATCCCGATGATTTCCCGCACGGCCCCGGTGGAAGTCGTTTGTGCATAAGAGGAAAGTCGTATGAAATTGATTTCGCAGGACAGCGAGACTCTTTTGACAAGCTCACCGGCAAAAAGAAAAGCGCCGTTCAGCACTACGATGAACACCGGACAAGAATCCACATAATCTTTATTAATACCGGCAGCTAACTCGCTAATGCGTTTTTCGATCGTTTCGCGCGAAATAAAAGGGACAAATGTTTTATCCAGAATGTTAATCATAATTTTGAAGTGCGGGTCAAGTTCCTTGCCAGACTACATTTGGTCTCGGCGGTGCCGGTGCTAGGGCCTCCCGATCGCCGGAACGCGTCAAATGCTCTGAGGATCAATATTAACTCTTTTTTCAAAAACCCGGCCGATGACAAACGCAAAATATAAATCGGGCGTTAATAGGACAGATTTACCCCTGCTATGAAAAGGTCAGTTGTTAACATTATCATATTCTGCTGTTTAACTGTAATTACCAGCCACATTGCCATTGCCCAATTGTATTCTTCGGCCGAATTGGACAAGAATTACGATATGGTCCTCAAAAACCCCAGTGTGCAGATCGAGTCGACTGAGGCGATCAACAAGTTGTATAATTACCAGTTTTACGAGGCCGATGCGGAATTCCGGTGGCTCAAATACCGGTATCCCAAGCATCCGATGCCCCATTTCCTGATGGGGCTGGCCGAGTGGTGGAAGATCGTGCCCAACACCGACAACGAATCCTACGACAAAACTTTCCTCGCGCAAATGGACTCTACCATTACGCTGGCCGAGGAACTGTATGACAACGAAAAGAACAAAATCGAACCGGCATTTTTTCTTGCGGCTGCTTATGCTTTCAAGGGCAGGCTGTACGCTGAGCGTGAAAGCTGGGCGAAGGCCGCATTTGCTGGCAAGAAGTCACTGAAGTATTTCGAACAATGCAAAGGCAATGGTGATCTCTCGCCGGAATTGCTCTTTGGCGACGGCCTTTATAACTACTATGCCGAATGGGTGCCAAAAGAGTATCCGATTCTGAAACCGATCCTGGCACTTTTCCCGAAGGGCAACAAAAAGCTGGGCGAACAGCAGCTTGAAAAAGTGGGTAATAATGCATTTTACACCCGCGTGGAAGCCCGGTATTTTCTTTTGCAGATTTACAGCATGGAAAATGAGTACAGTAAAGCCTATGAGATGGCCAAGTATATGTGGCAGACTTTTCCGAATAACCCCTATTTTGAAAGATACTTCTGCCGGACTGCCTTTGTAACAGGCAAAATGGCGGAAGCGGAGCAGGCTGCGCAGAACATTATTACAAAGATCAGTCAGGGGATGCCTGGTTATGAAGGGGTTAGTGGTCGTAATGCTGCTTACGTGCTGGCTTACTACAATATGAATTATCACCGCAACTACGACGCGGCGAGTGAGTATTATAAGAAAGCCATCGACTATTCAACGCAAACCAATTCCATGAATGCGGGGTATTATGTTTCCTCGCTGTTAGGTTTGGGGAAAATCGCTGAGGCTAAAAAGGACTACGACGAGGCGCTAAAATATTACAAGCTCGCTGATGACCGTGCGGATAAAAAATCCAGCCAGGATAAAGAAGCGAAGGCTGCGATTGCGAATCTGAAAAAAATAAAACGCGAGCAGCGGCGGAGACGGTAAAGTAGCACCACCCTTCGACTCCGCTCAGGGTGACAGCCCAATGTCACCCTGAGCGGAGTCGAAGGGTAAGGCCGGAGTCGCAATTATGGTTTGACTGCGCTCAGCATGACATTACATTGTCACCCTGAGCGGAGTCGAAGGGCACGCAAGATGTTACTTTACCGCTTCAACGCAGCATAATGCTTGAAAAACAACGGGATCGTCTCGATGCCTTTGTAGTAGTTGAACAATCCATAGCTCTCATTCGGCGAGTGGAGGGCGTCGATGTCGAGGCCGAAACCCATCAGAATGCTCTTACAGCCCAATTCCTGCTCGAAAAGCGCTACAATTGGAATGCTGCCGCCGCCCCGTGTCGGGATCGGTTTTTTACCAAAAGATTCTTCCATAGCTAGTTCGGCCGCCCGGTATTCCAGCGAATCGGTTGGTGTCACATAGGGCAGGCCTCCATGGTGAGGCACCACCTTTACCTTCACCGAAGCCGGCGCGATGGACTCGAAATGCCTGGTGAAGAGCTCACAGATTTCGTCGTCGGTCTGGTTGGGAACCAGGCGCATCGAGATTTTGGCACTCGCTTTGGACGGTAGCACCGTTTTGGCCCCTTCACCGGTATAACCGCCCCAGATACCGTTGACGTCCAATGTCGGACGCACGGAGGTCCTTTCGATGGTGGTATATCCCGTTTCTCCAGCGATGTCGTCGATAGCCAGGTCCTTTTTGTACTCTTCGAGATCGAACGGCGCTGCGTTCAATGCGGCACGTTGCGCTGCTGTCAGGTCTTCGACTGCATCATAAAAGCCCGGGATGGTGATGTGACCGTTTTCATCTTTCAGTGAGGCGATCATTTCGCACAATACATTAATCGGGTTTGCCACACCTCCGCCGTACACGCCCGAATGCAGGTCGCGGTTGGCACCTGTTACTTCCACTTCCACGTACGTAAGGCCGCGCAGACCGGTTTCAATGGACGGAACGTCGTTCGCTATGATGCTGGTATCGGAGATCAGGATGGTGTCGCATTGCAGCGTGTCCTTATATTCGCGGACGAATGTCCCCAGGTTCGACGACCCGATTTCTTCCTCTCCCTCGATCATTACTTTCACATTACACGCGAGCGTGCCCGTCGCGAGCATGATTTCAAGCGCTTTGATATGCATATAGAACTGCCCCTTGTCGTCGCATGCGCCACGTGCATAAATGCGGTCGTTTTTAATGACCGGTTCAAATGGAGGCGAATTCCATAGCTCATAGGGATCGGCCGGCTGGACGTCGTAGTGGCCATAGATCAGCACGGTAGGTAATGCTGGATCGATAATCTTTTCGCCATAAACCACAGGATGGCCGGCGGTTTCATAAATTTCGGCCTTGTCCGCGCCTGCGTCCGCGATGCGGTCACGAACATATTCCGCAGTTTTACGCATATCTGGCTTGAATTTCGAATCGGCGCTTACCGACGGGATGCGTAGCAGGTCGAGTAGTTCGTTCAGGAAACGGTCGCGGTTCTTTTCAATATATTCTTGCATTGTACAATGTTTTTGGTCGGATCAGTCTGAAATGGCGGTCAAGTTAAAAAAATAACCCCTAAGGTGGTGCCTCAGGGGTTGGGATTAACAGGGTTAGATTGGTGTTATTAGCTTCTGGCTTTCGATTTCGCGAAAATGTTCACACGGTTTTCATTGCCATTGAGCAGGCGGACGATGTTTTTCTGGTGCGTAAATACGACGAGAACAAACATCACAAAGCCAAAAACAACCAGCAACGGCTCAGGATGCCCGAAAGCGCCTGTCCAGGAAAGTACCGGAAACGCCAGCGTCGCGAGGATCGAGCTCAGCGACACGTATTGAGATGCAATTAGTGTCAGAATAAATATGGTGATGCAGACGGACGCCAGTTCCGGATGAATGGCGAGCACCATTCCGAGTAGGGTGGCAATGCCTTTACCGCCTTTGAAATTCACAAAAATGGGGAAGATATGACCGATAATCGCGATGATCCCGAAGATGATCTTGTACATCAGGAGCTCGGTTTCGCCGATCTCATTCATATAAAAAAGCATGGAAGCAAGGCAGGTCGCCGTCCAGCCTTTGAGTACATCGATGAGCATTACAACAGTGCCCGCGCGTTTGCCTAAAACCCTGAATGTATTGGTGGCACCCGCGTTACCGCTACCATGTTTCCTGACATCTATTCCAAAATACCCAATGCCGTACCAGACAGAACTTGGGATAGAACCCAGCAGATAAGCAGCAACAATCGCAACTATTAATAAGGCAACACTCATTTTGTACTATTCAAAGATAAATTTAAATTACAAAAAGTTTTTCTCAAAAATACGATAGTTGGAGGATTTTACAAGCAAAAGTGACGCAAAACTACAATGATGTATACAAATTTTCAAAAATTAGCAGAAACTATTGTAAATGCTGCTAATCGCATTAGAATCCTTCTGTGGGTTCCGCTTTTTTCTTCTTTTCTTCGCTGGCAGAGGGGGCCGCTTTCTTCTTAGCAGTGGCTTTGACGAGCTTGGCTTTCTTGAGGGCAGGCTGATAAAAATCATCGAACCTGTTAACAAACATGTCCTTCTCTTCAGTTCCAATGTTGACCAGCGTCATGTCTTTTGACTTCACGTTTTTTGACTTTGCAGTGATCTCGTCATTAAAATCCAACTGGGAAGAAACCACACCGAGCTCGCCCGCTTTGTAATCAAAATAGTACCAGATATCGGGTGATGCTTCGAGGTAGAGACTGAACTCGTCGCCCTCCACGCCCCGCCGGAGTTCGAGTACACCGGTCATTTGCGCATTGATGTTGTTACGGCCGAAATGGGCAACGCCGATCGGCCCCTGCGAGTAATATGCGTTGTGCGCGGGTGACCAGTGAAGATTGACATTGGACAGCACCATGGGTACATCCAGTGCCGGCGACGCCTCAAATATAGGCTTGTAGCCGGCGGCGGTCAGTTTCACGTATGCGTCGGTTGCTTTCGGGCCTATCAATGCGGAAAGTTTCCGGTTCAGTTGCTCGGCATCGTCGTCGGCCGCCGTGCTGTTTTGCTCTGCCAGGTTGGTTTCAACGATTTTAGCGGCCAGTGACGGCGCTATCGGCTCCAACGCTGGCATTTTCATCAACAACATCGTATTGAAGCGGAATTTCGAGCTGTCGACCTGAACCTCCGCGCTGCCTACGGTTTGGAGCCAGTCAGCGGCAGTCAGTTTAAATGGCCCTGCAAATGTCGCAAGCCCGGTTTTGTCATCGAAGGTCAGTGCATTGCCCTCATCGATGAGGCCGTCGGCGCCTGGTGGTGGGTTAACGCGGAACGCTTTGCTGTCTTCGTCGTAGCTCAGATTGCCCTGTGCCTGGTAAATATCTTCGTCCCCATCCGAATCCTTCGGCGAAAGGAAGCTCATGTACATGCCTTTGGCCTCATTGTAATGCAATCCCACCGAAAGCGGGATCTCATGCTCATTTTTGAGGTCTTTATTAATTTTAATGGTGACCGATTCTCCCGGCGAATCCTGATAGACGATCCAGGAGCTCTGGAAATCCTTTCTGAACTTGATAACGGGCTTGACAAAACCATCCAGTTTGAGTGACGGTTCGTAGGCAACGAGGTTGATGCCTCCCTTGTACTGAATGCGTGGCGAGAGGAACAGGTTTTCAGCCTCCTTGATATCGGCCCTAGCAGTGGTGTAATATTTGATTCCGGCTGCGGGCTTGTCCTTCGCTTTGGTGCGCTTTCCTTCTTCGCCTGCTCCTACTTCCACGAGCTCGAAGTTCTGCATTTTAATATTGAATGTATCCTTCCGGGCGGTAATGTATTGGTAGGTAGCAGAGCCCTCGAAATGGTTGCGGGAATCAATGCGAATGTCGGCGTCACGCAGGTGGTGAGAGACATTCAGGGTATCGATTTCAATGCGTGCTTTTTTCAGCGGAACAATCTTACCCTTGCTATCCACGGCGACCATACCGCCGTCCGGGATAATTTTCACGTCAGCGGTTTGAATGAACGGCACACCTTTGATGTTCAGCGTAACCTTCTGAATGTCGTAAATGGCTTCCGAACCGTTGAATGTAAGCCCTTCCTGGTCAGGGTCGGTCGAAGTGTAGGACGACGTTTCACCAAGCCCTTTCATCAGGATCGTTTTCTTCGTCATATCCCATTTCGCGCTTCCGATCAGGGTTTGGTAGGACGCGGTGGGGATCTGCATGCCCGAGGAGTCGTTCCCGAAACCCGATTCATCGGTCACAAAATTGGCGATACCGGTTTTGAAGTTGAAATCGACATTGACGTTATTGCCGGTCAGCAGTTTTTTAGTAGATTTTACATCCCCGCTGTTGATCGCAAATGCGGATTTATTAGCCAGGAAGCCATCCTTATTGAATTTGATATCAGGGGAAGAAAGCTCGGAATCGGCCCTTTTCAGCTTACCATTTCCGTAAAGACCCGTCGACCGGAGCAGGAGGCTTCCTTCCAGGTTGGTAGTTCCCTGGTGAAACGAAAAGGATTTGCCCTGGGTATTGATAAACATGCTGTCGGCATTGGGATACCATTTCAATGCATAGTCTTTCAAAACCACACTTGGAAAGTAGCCTTTCCCGATCGTAGCTTCTTTAATGCTGGCCACATCGCCGGTCGCCATCAGCGAATCGGAAGTGAGGAGGACATTTTTGGCAGTCATCGAAGCCGAGAGGTATTTTAGAACAGCCTTGGAATGCAACCCGCTGTTATCCATCGTGAGGGTGTCCGTAAACTTCGCCAGTGCTTTTCCTTCGTAGAGTTTCATATCCGTCACGGGCGGTTTGTATTCGAAACCAAGCGAGTTGTCGGGCATGCTTTTCAGGATCGTCTGAATGGGAGGGATAATACCGTTGGAATTAAATGTACCATCGAAAATGACGTCTCGCTGATCCAGACCGTCCATGTCGATCTTGGGAATTTTGAAAAACACTTCCCTCGGGTAGAGCACCGTCCCTCGCTCGGGCTGGTCGAAATACACGATCATACCGTCTGGGACAACGAGCCTGGGTGACTTTTTGATGCCTTTCTGGATCCCCGACTTGTTTTTCGGATCACTGAGGTAGAATGTACCGCCTTTTTCATACTTCACATGGCCTCCGACTTCGCCTTTTTGCCCTTTGGCAAATTTGTCGCGCGGCGTAAATGTGATCGAATCGGACGGGGCGACGTTTACGAAAAACTGATTGTAGTCAAATTTGATATTTTGCCCCCGAAACTGGTAATTGGAAGCAACCATCTGGCCATTCAGCGTGAAATTGCGGTTTTTACCGATAATCAGCTTTTTGTCCGAAGGAATGGCATATATTTTCAGAGAGTCGCTGACGATGAAACGGGACACGCCGAGAACGGTCAGCATGGTGTCGGGCATATAAATTGTGGCGTTGGCTACTTCTTCGTTGGCTGCGAACTGGCCGCTGACCTGGAAGTTGTCATAATCAGCTTTGTCCAGATTGGCCAATACATATAGTACCCCCTTTTTAGCCAATGCATACTCGTCGGTAGCTTTGTTGTAAATAAAGTACTCATCCAGCGTAAGCCTTTGCAATGCATTGCGGATGATCGTCGGGTTCTGTTTGAACTTTGTGGCCAGTTCTTCCGGGAGGAAAGATGTCTTTTTAGTCGTTTGGGCATAGCTGGCAGCCATAATCAATGGTTGAAACCCAAACTCCTTACTAATGTCCCGGAAACGCTCTTTTTTAAAGTAATCGAACGATTCGAGGCGTACCGGGACGTCCTGCTTACCATTAATGCGGAGAAACTCGACCTTGTCGTTCGGGAATCGCCAGCGCATAGCCTGCGCCCAGATGTTCATTTTGTGATAGGAGTCGCGGTAGGGAAGCGGGCCGTAGTCGGTTTTGTCCATGCGGCCGAGTTTCACGAGTCCTTCGTCATCATTGTATTTAAATGTGACGCCCTGGTGAATCAGCGAATCTCCGCCCAGGGGCATCGAGTACAAAGCGAATGCGGCTGTGAAAACGGAGTCTTTTAATGCAAATCTCTTACTTCGTACCGAAAATGCCGGCTTTTCCTGGTATCTGACTTTGATGGTGGAATATTTGTCGTTCAGCGCGGAGCTGTACCGGTCGAGGCCAATGAGTGAATAGCCGCCCTGATAATCGATGTTCTTACGGGTATCTTTCAGCTTCGCATCGATGTCATTGGAAGCAAAACGGGGGTACAAGGCGGGTTGGCCCTTGATCCGTTTGACACCCCGGTATTCCAGCGAGCCTTTGATCGTTGCCGCAAGATGCTGGTCGGCATGCAGGGTAGCGTTTTCAGCAAGGAGCCTGGGGTGATTGATGTTGAAGGAATAGCTGTCCAGGTCTACGTAAATACTCGAATCGCCGGCGGTTTGCCAGGTAAACTTCCCGCTTTTACCCACAAAAACACCATCCCGTAGCGATACGCTTCCATTCGCCGGTCCGAAAACAACGGAATCGCCACCCGCTACCATCGCGAAAGTCGCATTTTCCAGGTCTATTAATGCACCTGCGATAACAGGCAATGGACTGGATTTCGGTGCGATCACGAAATTAGAATCTACGGGTGTGTTCCATCCGTCGTTGGCAATTTCAGTTTCTTTGGTAACTACGGAATCACTTTTTGTATCAAACCGATACCTGACATTGCCACCGAGCAGGTACAGCGTATTGTAATTGCTTGCATACAATTTGTTGCTTTCCGCTATTGGGAGAGCGGTTTGGAGCACTTTCTGGAAAGTTTTAGCATCATATTGCTCACCCGCATGGGCTGCGACATCCAAAAAGCCGTCAAGCTTTTCAGGTGATTTTTTTGCGATTGACTGCGTATTCCGGATCAGCAATGCCAGTAGCGGCCCGCCTTTTTGGCCTTTTCCAACCTGTGTTTTAACAATCCCGATGAATTTCGCCTGTTGCTGCGGACTTATTCCCGACATCCAGACGCTATCGAGCTGTACGGTCGAGCGGATGAATTGCGGGTTCTTGCTGCCTTCCATCAGTTTCCGGAGCTGGGGCATAAATTGCCCTGGATCATCCGCCAGTTTGATGTTCTGGGCAGTAACATTTTTTCCGATAAAAGTCAGCAGGTAAAGCAGTAGAGCGAAGCGAAATATTCTCATGGGTTGTAGCTGTCAGCGTTCAGCAATTAGCTATGGACTTGTTTATTGGTTCTTTTCAAAAACAACGGTTGCCCATTGGTTCCGTGTATTGGACCTCAGTTTTTTCAAACCGTTTTCCAGGGCGCATTTTTCAATATCAGCCTGATCGGTTTCATAAAATCCGCTGGTGACGAGCCATCCGCCGGGTTTCAGGTGTTCAGCGTAAACCGGAATTTCAGCCAGGAGGATGTTACGGTTAATGTTCGCCAGTACCCCTCCGAAAATTTTTTCCTCCGGAACGTCCTGTATGGTGCCCTGAAACACTTCCGATTCGGCGGGAAGCTCGTTCATCGCGAAATTTTCCCGGGTATTTTCTACGGCCCATTCATCGATATCGAAACCTAACAGATGTGTTGCCCCTAATTTATGCGCCAGAATTGCCAGAATTCCCGTCCCGCAACCAACATCCATGATCGAAAGACCCGTGTGAGGCAGGTTAAGTTGCTCGTTCATCACCAGCCAGGTGGTTTCGTGATGTCCTGTGCCGAACGACATCTTCGGTTGTATCAGCAAATCATGTTTAAAAGAGGGATCGGGCTCATGAAAAGTTGCCCGTACACGTACCTGGTCACCCACCTCGATCGGCTCGTAGCTTTTTTCCCACTCCTCGTTCCAGTTCCTCCTTTCTAACGATTTCCAGGTTGCCGCTATTGTCGTTAATTCCAGGTATTTGGCCTTTAAATCGTGGATAGCATCTGCATTAAAATCTTCTTCCTGAATGTATGCCAGCAGGCCCTCGTCCGTCTCTACAAACGATTCAAATCCGGCCTCACCCAGTTCCGCCATCAATATCTCCGAAAATTCGGGATCCACCTTTAAATCTAGTTCGATGTAATTCATTGTAATTGGTTATGGAAAAAATGTGGGTGAAGGTGTTGAAAATTTTCAGGAATGCAAGCGGATGGCTTGTAAGGATTGTTTTAAGCACTTAATCCAATATTGGAACTTAGAATTAATACCGGTATTTTTAAATCAAACTTTAAAATAACGGGCTTAATTTTGAATTATGTTTCCCAGAACCATCGAAAAGGAAGTAGTTGAACTGGTATCAGACACACCTGCGGTTGCGTTACTTGGCCCCAGGCAAGTTGGAAAGACAACGCTCGTAAAACAGCTGGCCACTCAATTTCCTCAGCCCAGCATTTACCTTGACCTGGAATCGGACGCTGATCTCAACAGATTGCAGGACGCCGAATTATATCTTGGAGAAAGAGAGGAGTCCACCATTATTATCGATGAAATTCAGCGAATGCCCTCGCTTTTCCCCCTGTTAAGATCGCTGATCGATAAAAAACGCGTTCCGGGGCGCTTCGTCCTGTTGGGTTCAGCCTCGCCCGACCTTCTCAAAAATAGCTCTGAAACGTTGGCTGGGCGCATATCGTACCTGGAATTACACCCGCTGACATTCGAAGAAGTAAAAGAACAGGTATCCTACCGGGAACATTGGTTGCGCGGCGGCTTTCCCGATGTTCTTCAAGCAGCATCTGATAATTCCGCATTTCGAAAGATGGGGGACTTTATTAGCACTTATCTCGAAAGAGACCTGCCACTGCTGGGTATTCCTGCGAATCCGCGTGATATGCGTTTGCTCATGAATATGCTGGTAAGCGTGCATGGAGGTCTGCTGAATGTATCGCAACTAGCTAACTCGCTAAAAATGAGTGTTCCAACGATTCAAAACTACCTCGGTTACCTGGAAAACGCTTTTCTGATCCGACGGCTGCAACCCTGGTTTGTGAATATCAGTAAAAGGCTGGTAAAAACGCCAAAACTTTACATTCGGGATAGCGGAATGCTCCATTCACTGGCTGGGATTACGGATTCAGAAGCGTTGGCAGGCAATATCCTGCTGGGCAATTCGTGGGAAAGTTATGTGATACAGCAAGTGATCGCCGGTTTGCCGTACAATATTCAGCCCTATTTCTATCGTACGCAAGATGGCGCTGAGCTGGATTTGTTACTGGTAAAAGGAAACAATGTCAAAGTAGCCATCGAAATCAAATACACAAATAGCCCGGTGTTAAGCAGGGGTAATACACTGGCCCAGGAAGACCTTGGCAGCCCGCTATTGTTGGTAGTGACGCCATCTGCGGAGGACTATAACATGCGGGAGAATGTGATGGTTTGCAGTATTGGGACGTTGGCGGGGCATTTGGAGAGCTTAGCCTGGTAATGTATTGCCGCTTGCTTGCCGATCGATACAATTCACATGCTGGATATCTATGTTTGATAATTGGTTTCTATTTTAAATTTTAAGTACTCAAATATTGTTAAATTTGAATAAACCTAGATGGCTAAACATGTACACCGCAGTGAAAGGAGTATTTGAGAATGGCGTTCTTACTTTAGAAGAGACGCCGCCGACTGTTGAGAAGACAGAGGTGGTTGTGTTGTTTATGAATGATGAAAAGGCTATCGCACCGGAGCATGCAGCCAAAGGAGTGAGAATAGGGAGTTTGGCGCATAAAGGTTATTTGATTCCTGAGGACTTCAACGCGCCCTTAGACGACTTAGAAGACTATATGTAATGCAGGGATACTTGCTCGATACCCAAATACTGATCTGGGCACTTACCTCCCCATCGAGGCTCTCGGCAAACATCCTTAACCTGCTTTCAGCCAATACCATCTTTGTCTCGTATGTAAGTCTTTTAGAAATAGCCATCAAGCAAAAGATTGGCAAGCTGCCCGAGCTACTGATTTCGATCGAAACGTTGGAAAAGGTCATTCTTGCAGATGGTTTCAGATTGATTCCAATATCTGCGGCCCATATCAATGCCTACAATGTTATCCCGCTCCGGGAAGATCACCGCGATCCGTTCGACAGGCTCATTTTGGCGACTGCGCATTTTGAAAACATGCCCATTATATCAGCGGATGCAAATTTCAAAATTTACAATTCCATTGTCTCAATCGTAGCATTGTGAGAGTTTAGAAAAGACGAAGCCCGGTAACTTCAAATCACCGGGCTTTACTATCATTATAAATCCTAATTACGGTTTTCGCCTCTTCGCCGCCAGATCATGCGCCGTGTCATAATACGACCGCAGATTCATCCAGTCGAAAACGTCCGAAATATTCTCGACGCGGTTACGCTGCATAATGCGGTCACGTCGCTGCATTCTCACAAATTTGAAGAGGATATCGGCCAACTGGTCGGCCGCCTGAGAGAAGTTCTGTGACTTCCGGTTGATGACGTAAATGCCCCGGTTTTCGTAATCCCGCATGATCTGCATGATGTAATCTCCAAACCCCGAGAGGTCACTCGTAACCGTCGGAACGCCGCGTACCACGCATTCAAGAGGAGTGTAACCCCATGGTTCATAGTAGCTTGGGAAAACACCGAGATGGCATCCGCGGACGAATTGGCCATAATCCAGGCCGAACAACGGGTTAGTGGAAGATATGAAGTCAGGGTGATAAACGATTTTGACACGATCGCGCTCGTTGTTGACGAGATTGGCCCGCTTGCAAAAATCGGTAATGCCGTCTTCTTCTTTCAGATCGTGCGTTACAAATGCAGGGAGCTTATCGGTCTTCCAGCTCTGGATGGTCCTTCTCAAACGAAGCCTCCAATATTCGTCCACAAACTCATTCAGATCAGGCATCTTATGATCAGCGCCCGCAGCGGTAGCCAGGAAAAGCTTTTCACCGACTTCTTTTTCGATGGCTGTACAGGTTTCCTGCAATTCATTCAGCACTGCGCGCGACTGTAATACATCCGGATTGACCGAGTAGTAAGGCTGTTTGGTCACAATGAACATCACCACCGTCATATCCATATTGGCCTGTACCATCTTCCAGTTCAGGCGGGCAAGGGCTTCGAGCGTGAGGTCATATCCTTTATTGCTGTACTCGTAGCGACCCGATGTAAAAAAGTACAAGGTCTTATCCAGGTCGAATGAGTAGCTGGGAAAGAAATGCCCCAGAACAAATTCGTGGATACGTTCTTTATGCTTTAAGTGCAGGTTCTGGAATTCGTGGACGGCCTGGAAGCGGACGACGTTCAGGCCGTTCGGTGTGACGAGGTCGGGCATACGGCCCAGGAACACCTCGCATTCGCGTGCCGTCACGTCACTTACCGTGGTCAATACATGCGCGCTTAATGCAGCTTGCCGCTCGACAGAGCACTGGGCCAGGATCCCATAATTTTTAGCCTCCTGTTCCCAATCGAAGAATGGCAGCTTGTTATAGAAGCCGGAAACGTTTTGTGCCAGATAACGCCCCAGCATGGTCGCGTGGGTAGTGAACGTCATGGCGACCTTGACATTCTCGCGTTTCAGCTCAGGGAGTCCGCTGCTGGCCATCCATTCATGGAATTGCGCAAAGATTTCTTCCCGCTTCGCATTCTCCTCTGCATATTCTTTTAGAAAGATGCGGATCAGTTCGCCAAAGCAAAGGGTCTGGTTGACAAGTGGTTCTACATTAATTGTCGGAATGCGGTTGCGCTCCCAGAGACTGAACTTGATCGTGTCCAGCTGCGGGGCAATGCTATCCAGGTCAAACAGGACTACGCGCGGCTTACCTGTTACGAGCCAATAGCCGTAATGCACACCATAACCCATTTCCCGCATTCTCTTTACGATCCGGCCGGCAGGGGAGTCGTCGAGGTCATGGATTACTTCAAATTCGGAAGACGCCTTTTTTTCAAAATAAGGACCGAGTAAAAAGTAGTTTTCATCCCACTTTTCGACCATGGCAGGCACCTTTGTCCTTATGACAGTATATATCCCTCCAACTTGATTACAAACCTCCCATGCAATTTCGAACAGGACGTTTTTCTTAGTGGTTTTGACAAATGGTTCCAATATAGGGTACAGTTTTAAGCGTTACTAGGGCAATTCAGAAAAAGGACGCTGCTCCGGTTATGTCACAAAAATCCTTGTTATTGCACAATAAATATGCAGAAAAATAATTCACAATTACAACAGTTGAATGTTTGTTCGCCAGGGCACAGCGCTTGTTTAAAACATCATTCCAGCTTCAAAATATAACTAAGTTAAGAAAGCAGCCGTTGCCCGGATTTTGGTACCGGCATCCAAATCAAACCGTTATTGCGCGATTTTAAGACGGTTGTCGGCTAACTTTGTTCCAAAATACGTTACTTTGGTCGGATTAACATTTTGCATTGGTCAGATAGTGAAAAAAATTAAAATTGTTGCGCTTTCCTTTACTGTGATCATGTTTTTGCTGGAAAGTTGCATGGCACAGACCGCTGAAACGGAGACAGATCTGCCCCCTAAAAGAGAATTCAGAGCGGTGTGGATAGCCACTGTCGACAATATTGATTGGCCAAGCAGCAAAAACCTTCTTCCGGAAGAACAGCAGGAAGAATTCTCCAATCTGCTCGATTTCCACAAACGGGTTGGGATGAATGCGGTGTTCGTACAGGTGCGCGCGGCGGGTGATGCATTCTATGCCAAAAGCCCCGAGCCGTGGTCGGAGTGGCTTACAGGCGTGCAGGGACGTAAGCCCGACCCGATGTGGGACCCGCTCGACTTTATGATCGCCGAAGCGCACAAGCGCGGCCTCGAATTCCATGCCTGGCTGAATCTCAACCGCCTTGTACACAAATCCTCCAAAAGTGTTTCTTCTGAAAATATCAGCCGTATCCACCCCGAGTGGATCCTGACTTACGACGGCTATAAACTCTTTGATTTCGGTATTCCCGAGGTGCGGAAATTCATTACCGATATGACCGTCAATGTCGCCAAAAATTACGACGTCGACGGCATCCATTTCGACGACTACTTTTATCCATATGCAGCGCCCGGGCAGGTAATCCAGGATGATGCAACTTTTCGGAAGTATTCCGACGGTTACACCAACAAGGCCGACTGGCGGAGGCACAATGTAGATTTGCTCGTGAAACAGATCCATGATGCGCTGCTTGCATTGAACCCGAGGCTTAAATTCGGAATAAGTCCGTTTGGAGTGTGGAGAAATAAAGACCGCGATGCGGAAGGCTCCAAGACTTTCGGGGCATTGGCATCCTATGACGATCTTTTTGCCGACAGCCGGCGATGGGTAAAAGAAGGCTGGGTCGATTACATAGCCCCGCAGGTATATTTTTCATCGGGCTTTTCGCGCGTTCCTTACAAGAACCTGGTCGACTGGTGGACGGAAAATCGTTATGACCGTCACCTTTATATTGGAATGGGCGCTTACCGAGTAGGCTATAAGGACAAGGACGCACATTGGTCGAACCCGGCCGAGATACCAAATCAGGTCCGTTATTTTCGCGAAAGCGAAACGGACGGGGCGATTTTTTTCAGTTCCCGATCGTTGCGGGGCAATAGCCTTGGTTTTGTAGACTCTCTGCGCAGGGATTTTTTCAAATACCCGGCGCTTGTACCTACCATGCCTTGGAAAGACCGTGTTCCGCCGCTGGCCCCCAGGAGTTTGAAAGCGACCCTGCTTTCACGCGGCATCGAGCTAACCTGGGAGCAACCGGACGCCGCTGCGGACGGGGACAAGGCCTGGTATTACGTGATTTACCGCTTTCCCCCGGAGGAAAAAGCCACCGCTCATGACCCGCGACGGATACTGGGCATGTGTTATGAGGGAGAAAAATTCGTGGATATGACGGCGGAATCGGGCAAAAGATATGTATATTATGTTACGGCAGTTGATCGCCTGCATAACGAGGGCCGGCCTATCGGTCCGTTGCGCGTGGAGGTTCACGATCAGAAGCTAGTCAGGTTTTAGGTATGAGCAATTCTATACAATACGAATATAAGCCCGAGCACTTCACGGCCTCGGTGCCCACCAAATACAATTCCGGAAATCTTCGGACCGAAGAAATGGTGTTGAATGTGGGTCCGCAGCACCCTTCCACGCACGGTGTCTTGCGGCTTGAGGTTGTGACCGATGGCGAGGTAGTGATCGACGTAGTGCCGCACCTGGGCTATCTGCACCGCTGCTTTGAAAAGCATGCCGAATCATTGCCCTTTAACCAGATCATTCCCTATGTCGACCGGATGGACTACGTTGCGGCAATGAACTCAGAGCATGCCTATGTAATGGGTGTGGAAAGAATGCTGGGCATTGAAAAGGATATTCCTAAACGCATTGAATATATCCGTGTGGTGGTTGCAGAGCTAAACCGGCTGGCGTCGCACTTCGTCGCCCTGGGTACGTACGCGATGGACATAGGCGCTTACACGCCGTTTCTGTGGATGATGCGCGATCGCGAGCAGATCCTGCGCCTGCTCGAATGGACATGCGGCGCAAGGATGCTATACAACTATATATGGATAGGCGGGCTTTTTTACGACCTGCCCGTTGGGTTTGAAGAGCGTTGTGCCGAATTTATCAAATATCTGAAGCCGAAGCTGACCGAATTGCAGCAACTGGTGGTGGATAACAAGATATTCATCCAGCGCACAGCCAATGTGGGCGTGCTGCCATTGCCGGTGGCCATTAACTATGGCTGTACAGGGCCAATGCTCCGTGGTTCAGGTTTAAGATATGATCTGAGAAAGGTAGACGGCTATTCTGTTTATCCCGAACTGGATTTTGAAGTGCCGATCGGGGAAGGAAAGCTGGGCAAAACAGGCGACTGTTGGGACAGGACGTGGGTACGCGTGGCGGAATGCTGGGAATCGGTGAAGATCATCGAACAATGCCTGGTACAATTGCAGGGAGATTATAAGAGGACCCGCGATTTTGATCCGCAAGCCGTTGTGCCGAAGAAAATCCGGCCGAAGGCAATGGATTTCTATGTCCGTGCCGAAAATCCCAAAGGAGAGCTCGGCTTCTATTTCCGGACTGACGGCCGTTCCGATATCCCTGTCCGCTGCAAGGCACGGGCTTGCTCCTTCAACAACCTTTCCGTCATCGGGGAGATTTCAAAAGGTGCATTGCTGGCAGATCTCGTCGCCATTATCGGTTCCATTGATGTCGTAATGGGAGAAGTCGACAGATAAAATTCAGAATAGCATATCAATGCAAAGAGCCGCATCATCGCGGCTCTTTGCATTAACTATAAACTCTTGACTCTTAACTATTACGCTTCCGCAGCCACACCTACCAGCTCGTGTTTCGCAAGGAACTCAGCGATCTGAACTGCATTGGTAGCAGCTCCCTTACGCAAGTTGTCAGCTACGATCCACAGATTCAGTGTTTTAGGTTGAGATTCGTCGCGACGGATGCGTCCTACAAAAGTCTCGTCTTTGCCGTGAGCGGTCAATGGCATTGGGTATAATGCATTTTTAGGATCGTCCTGAACGATCACGCCTTCTGTCTCGGCCAGGATCTGGCGTACTTCGTCGAGGTCGTATTCATTTTCGAATTCGATGTTAACAGCCTCAGAGTGACCGCCGATCGTCGGGATACGAACCGTAGTAGCGGTTACGGCAATGCTGTCGTCGCTCATGATCTTCTTCGTTTCGTTCGTCATCTTCATTTCCTCTTTGGTATAACCATTATCGAGGAACACGTCGATGTGCGGCAGCACGTTCAGGTCGATCTGGTGCGGGTACACTTTGCCTTTGCTGTGATCGCCGGCGCGCTCGGAGAACAATTGATCTACCGCCGCCTTACCTGTTCCTGTTACCGATTGGTAAGTGGAAACAACCACGCGTTTGATTTTATATTTTTTGTGCAAAGGATTCAGAACCACTACCATCTGAATGGTTGAGCAGTTCGGATTTGCAATAATTTTGTCTTCTTTCGTCAATTCATTCGCATTGATTTCCGGAACCACCAGTTTTTTGGAGGGGTCCATACGCCATGCCGAAGAGTTATCCACCACCGTGATACCCGCTTCTGCGAATCTCGGTGCCAGTTCCAATGAAGTACCACCACCAGCCGAGAAGATCGCAATCTCAGGTTTGGCAGCAATCGCATCCTCGAAGCCGATCACCTTTATCTGTTTACCCTTGAATGTAACTTCCTTACCAACAGACCTTTCAGATGCGACGGCTAATAGTTCCGTCACCGGGAAATTACGCTCTTCGAGCACTTTGAGGATTTCGCCGCCCACCAGACCGGTAGCGCCTACTACTGCGATTTTCATTCTTGCATTAAGATTAAAAATGGATAGAATATGATTTACTCCTAGCGAAAACGTACGCCGCCGTCGCGAAAAGTGCCGCAAATTTACGCAGTTTTTTAGAATGATGCCTGAATTTCACCTATTAATGCATTAAAATTCAGGAAGGAACGGCCAAAGCCCACATTTCAGAGTCGTTTACTAGGCTTTTGAATTTTGAAATCGTACAACCTTTCGGGCGTAATGCACGCATCGAGCGGAATATCGAATTCATCAATATCCTCAATTTTATCTACTTCTTCAAAGAGCGAAAGGCCCATTTTAATGCATTCGGGACGGGTTTTAGGCAAAAAGCGGTCATAATAACCGCCGCCGTAGCCGACGCGGTAACCTTTGCGGTCAAACGCAAGGAGCGGAACGAGGACAATGTCGATTTCCAGGGGCTGTATCTTCTCAGCATTGGTTGGGTCAGGTTCGGGAATGCGCCATTGGTTTGTGATCAAATGGGTGAACGGCGTTATCAAATAATGCTCCATTTCGCGCGTGCCGGGAATAATGTAGGGTGCCGCAATGCGCATAGCCGGAAAGGCAGTGCGGAATAACTCGATGATAAACGATGTGTTGATTTCCCGGGAGCCAAGTTGCGGCAAAAAGGTATGAAGTGTGTTGAAATGATTTTCTTGAACATATTTTTCAAGATTCTGAGCGATGAGGGCATTTTTTTCAATCAGCCACCGCCCGTCCGCCTCCTTCCTTTTTTGCAAAAATTCCTTGCGTAATGCAGCCTTTTTCATCGGATACTATCGTCTTTTGGGGATGTAATCGGAGGAAATTTCGCCTTTTTATTCGATTGTTCGTACTTTCACGGTCTGATTTCAAAATCTTTAACTATTGTATAAGAATGAGCAAAATTAAAGTTGACAATCCCGTTGTAGAACTGGATGGCGATGAAATGACCCGCATCATCTGGAAGTTTATCAAGGAAAAACTGATCCTTCCGTACATCGACGTAGATATCAAATACTACGATCTGGGCATCGAGTACCGCGACGAGACCAATGACCAGGTGACCATTGATGCTGCCAATGCAATCAGAGAATACGGCGTGGGTATCAAATGTGCAACCATCACTCCTGATGAAGACCGCGTAAAAGAATTCAACCTGAAACAAATGTGGAAATCGCCTAACGGAACCATCCGTAACATCCTCGATGGTACTGTGTTCCGTGAGCCGATCGTCATGCAAAACGTGCCAAGACTAGTTACCAACTGGACGGCGCCGATTATCGTAGGACGTCACGCATTCGGTGACCAATACCGCGCTACCGATTTCGTTGTACCTGGAAAAGGTAAACTGACGATCAAATTCGAAGGCGAAGACGGACAAGTGATCGAGCACGAAGTGTACCAGTTCAAAGGTGCCGGCGTTGCGATGGGTATGTACAACATCGACGAGTCGATCCGCGGCTTTGCGCGTTCATGCTTCAACGTAGCTTTGGACAAAGGATGGCCTTTGTACCTTTCTACGAAAAACACGATCCTTAAAAAATATGACGGCCGCTTCAAGGATATTTTCCAGGAAATATACGAAACGGAATACAAAGGAAAAGTACATTACGAGCACCGTCTGATCGACGACATGGTTGCTTCCGCATTGAAATGGGAAGGTAACTTCGTATGGGCTTGTAAAAACTACGATGGTGACGTTCAGTCAGATACCGTTGCACAAGGATTTGGTTCACTGGGTCTGATGACTTCAACTTTGGTTACGCCGGATGGCAAAGTAATGGAAGCTGAGGCCGCACACGGAACGGTGACACGTCACTACCGCGAGCACCAGAAAGGCAAGCCAACCTCTACGAACCCGATCGCTTCCATCTTCGCATGGACCCGTGGTCTTGCGTTCCGTGGTAAGCTGGACAACAACCAGCCGCTGATCGATTTCGCTAACGCGCTTGAAAAAGTGTGTATCGAAACTGTGGAAAGTGGGCAAATGACCAAAGATTTGGCAATCGGACTACACGGAAACGATGTGAAACACGGTGATCACTACCTGTACACAGAAGAGTTCCTGGAAGCTATCGACACCAATTTGAAGGCTGCATTAGCATAATAGCCACATTTCGTGGTATAAAGCCGTCGGTTTCGCGAGAAGCCGATGGCTTTTTTTGTGGCGGGTATTATTTTATTATAAATTACTTGGAATGTACTTAATGAACCCGACCTGGTGATCAAGGCTTTTTACATAACTACGGTGCTCGTAATGCTGACTATAAATGGTTTGCAGGCCGGTAAATATGTAGCTGTCGGGCAGGTCGTCGGTCAGGACACCGTCACGACGGCAGATTCCGCCCAAAAGGTGATGCAAAAAGACCTGATCGACGTGCTCAGAAAGTGGAAATCGAAGGACAAGTCGGATTCGGTGCGCGTTCCGAAGATCAAATCGGGAAAGCCGATATTTTCCCTCGTACCTGCGGGCGGGTATACGCTCTCCTCTGGGCTCACGGGCTCGCTCAACGCGAACATTGCATTCTACACGAGCAGTCCGAAAACGACCAACATTTCGAGCATTACCACCAATTTCATTTACACCGAATACAAGCAAATGACCATCCCGGTGCAGGCCAACATCTGGACGCGGCATAACAACTATAACTTCCTGGTCGACTGGCGTTTTTTCAAATACCCGCAGGACACTTACGGGTTGGGTATGGATTCCAAAATTAGAGATGCTACTAATTTGAAGTACAAGCATTTGCGATTGCACCAGACGGTTTTAAAGCGGATCGGCAAATCGTTTTTTGTAGGGTTGGGATTTGCTTATGACAAAAGATGGCAAATTATGCAGTCGAACAATGAAGAAAAGCTGAATCAGGACATTAAGGATTATGGTTTAGGAAACAAGTCTTCGTCAGTGGGGCCGCTTTTCACCCTTGCTTACGACAGCCGGACGAACTCCATTAACCCGTTAAAGGGCTTTTACAGCAACGTCCAGTTCCGGCCGAACATGACGTCGCTCGGCAGCACCAACAACTGGCAATCCGTCGTGATCGACGTTCGGCGCTATTTCAATTTCCCGCAGGGCAGCCAGAACACCCTCGCATTCTGGAACTACAACTGGCTCACCATCGGGAAGCCACCCTATCTCGATCTTCCTGCCACGGGTTGGGATCCGACGACCAGCATTGGCCGCGGCTACATCCAGGGCCGTTTCAGAAGCACCAATATGCTCTATTTTGAATCGGAATACCGCTTTGCATTGACTAAGAATGGCCTTTTCGGCGGTGTCCTTTTCGCCAATGCGCAGAGTGTGTCGGATTGGCCTTCCAAAAGCTTCAATAAGATCGCCCCTGCCGGTGGTCTTGGCATTCGCATCAAGGTGAACAAGACCTCCGGTGCCAATATTGCGATTGATTACGGGTTTGGGATGGATGGATCTAGAGGGTTGTTTGTGAATTTGGGGGAGGTGTTTTGAGTGAATTCCAGATCTGATATTGAACTGACAAGCAGAATTCCCTCCTTTTTGCAAGCGTCCGAGAAGTCTTTCACATCATAACTTGCTAATACATTGATCGAATTCAGTTTGCAATCGGCAAGGATTAAAGCGTCGTTGGGAAGTAAATTATATTTCGACATCATTTCGAGAAACGTTACAGTTATCTCCGTCTGAAATGAAGCGATTTGAAATATTGTTAGAAAAGGCTCTGGGTTATTCTCAGAAAGGATGGTCGCGATATTCCCGTCTTCCTTGACAGATCTGGGGGACTTTCCGCCTTCAATTGCTAGCAGATAATATGTGTATTCACTTATAACAGTTGGATTTACATATAAATCCAACTCATCAAGGCTCATGAGATGGAGAAGCAAATCGGTTTTGGTTTGCTTTGCAAATTCTACAAGAATAGAGCTGTCAATGAAAATTTTGTGGTGGTTATTGCTCATGCGGATCCAAATCTCCTAAGTCAAAATTTTCTGGTTTTGATCTTTTGAGGTATTGTCGAGCAATTTTTAGTCTTGATTCGGTATCAATCTCGGGTGTAACTAATGGCAGAATAATTACCTCCACTAGATCATCTGTAAATGATTTTGGCAAGGAAATTTTCAATTCTCCATTGTGCGGTTTTTCGATCAGTCTCAGCGCATCCATTCCGATTATCTTTTACGAAAGATACTAAAATTATTCCCTCAATCCTCCCGCCCTTCCTTCCGATTCGCATCCGCCATCCGCACGATCTTCGGCGAAAACTTCGCCAGTACCGTTACCAGCTCCGATTGAGCGGCAATTACATCCTCGATATTTTTATAAACCATAGGTGATTCGTCCAGATCTCCGCCAATGAGCTGAATGCCATTGTCTTGCAAAATCCTGTTCATCTGGCTTCGCGTCGTGGTCGTGAATGCTTTGGTACGTGACATCACGCGTCCTGCGCCATGCGACGCGGAATTGAGTGATTCGGCGTTGGCTTTTCCGCGGATGACGTAACCTGGCTGCGCCATGGAACCCGGAATAATGCCCAGCTCGTCGACGCCGGCTGGTGTGGCGCCTTTACGATGCACGATCACTTCCCGGCCGTCCGCCAGTTGCTCCTTCCAGGCGAAATTGTGATGGTTTTCGATCATTTTCAATGGCTTTTCGCCGAGTGATTTGGCCATTTTGTTGTGAATTTCATGGTGGTTGGCCGAGGCGTAGTCGCCCGCGAGATTCATCGCGATCCAGTATTCCTGACCTTCTTCCGTGTTTAAGTCGAGCCAGGCTAAATGCGCAGCTTGTTTGGGAAGGAGGGTGCGTTGCATTGCCAGTTTGGAGTAGTAATTGGCTACGTTTCCTCCAAAGCCGCGTGAGCCTGAATGCGAGAGTAATGATAAATATTCGCCTTTGGGTAAATTCAAAAGCGGGTCATTGTCAAATACTTCTACGATACCCCATTCTACGAAGTGGTTACCGGTACCCGAGGTCCCCAGTTGCCGGTAGGCCTTGTCTTTAAGGCTGCGGATCGTTTTGGTGGCTTCCCATTCGGGCTGGTCCATGACACTTTCGTCGTATTTCCTGGCTGTTTCGCCGCCCATGCCGAATTTGGTATTTTCCGTCAGGATCTTTTTCAGTAAATGGGGCTCGCGTTTGAGGTAGTCGGTCGGAATATCGAATACCGACATGCACATGCGGCAGGCAATGTCGACGCCTACGGCGTAGGGGATTACTTTGTCGGCTTCCGTAGCGAGTACGCCGCCGATGGGTAATCCGTAACCCTGGTGCGCGTCGGGCATTAATGCGCCAGCGACCGATATGGGTAAGCTAACGGCAGTTTCCATTTGGGCTAACGCACCTTCCTCGATATGTTCTTTGCCAAAAACAGCGTAATGCAGTTTGTCCGGGCGCAGATCGAATTTGTTTTTTGGCTGCGACTCTTTTTCCTCCAGCGTCAGTACTGCCTCTTCATTAATAAGTAGTTCTTTGCCGTTTTCGGTCAGCGAAATTTCGGTTCCAGCCTTTTTAAGATCAAAAACCGTTTTAGCCAGATTAGTAACCTTGTTTTTGGAATAGGCATATTTTTTAGGGTCGTTCAGCATTCTGATCAGCATCAGCAACACCTTTTCCCTGGGGTATTTCGCACGTTCGTGCAAGCCGTTTGCGACGCGCAGGAATGCATTGTGCAGGTTTTCCGGCACATTAGCCAGGAAAGTGATTTCTTCAATTGTGATGAGCGTGTTCATAACCAAATATCGTTGGTAAACCTGCTATTTCAAGCTGGCAGCGCCTGCCGTCGGCTAAGTAACGCATAGCCATTAAATCTTTCTTTGCATAATACAATACAACTGTTAAAAAACCCGTACCTTTGCGGGCAATTTGTTGATACAGTTCGCAGTACCTTCTTTAACTTAATTAAAACGTTGCAATGTCCGCAGTAGCAGAGCAAACACGGTTGGCCGACCGCATCAACGCCCTCGAAGAATCTTCGACGCTGGCGATGACCAAAATGGCCCGTGAACTGGCCGCCCAAGGCCATAAAGTAATCAGTCTGAGCGTTGGAGAGCCAGACTTTAAGACGCCCGCACACATTTGCGAGGCTGCCAAGAAGGCCATCGACGATGGTTTTCACGGTTATTCACCCGTAGCAGGTTATCCTGATCTGCGAAAGGCTATTGCTGACAAGTTAAAGCGCGACAATAATATAGATTGGAAACCAGAGAATATCGTGGTTTCAACCGGTGCCAAGCATTCATTGGCCAATGTGATCCAGGTGCTGATCAATCCCGGCGATGAGGTGGTAATTTTTGCACCTTACTGGGTAAGCTATTCCGAAATGGTGAAACTGGCGGAAGGTAAGTCGGTGATTGTGGATGGGGCATTCGAAAATGATTTCAAAGTAACCGCTGCCCAGTTGGAAGCGGCGATCACGCCACGCACAAAAATCGTGATGTACGCGTCGCCTAACAACCCGACGGGGGCTGTTTATTCAGAAAAAGAACTAAGAGAAATCGCGGCTGTGCTGGAAAAACATGAGGACGTTTATGTTCTGGCCGACGAAATCTATGAATATATCAACTTTACCGAAGAAGGCCATTTCAGTATCGGCTCTATCCCGGCCTTGAAAGACCGCGTCATTACGGTAAACGGAGTCGCGAAAGGTTATGCGATGACCGGCTGGCGGATCGGTTTCATTGCGGCCGCCAAATGGATTGCCGACGGTGTGGAGAAGTTGCAGGGACAAGTTACTTCTGGAACCAACTCCATTGCACAGAAAGCGGCAACAGCTGCATTCAATGGGCCTAAGGAGCCGTCTATCGAAATGGCAAAGGCATATCACCGCCGCCGTGACCTGGTAGTAGGCCTTCTGAAAGAAATTCCGGGTTTCAAGGTAAATGTACCCCAGGGTGCATTCTATGCATTCCCGGATGTGAGCTACTATTTCGGGAAGTCAGACGGAGAAACGGATATCAAAGATTCAGACGATTTCTCAAACTGGCTGTTGAATAAATCATTCGTTTCAACCGTAGCAGGTTCCGGTTTCGGAGCTCCAAACTGCATCCGGATCTCCACAGCAGCGGCAGATGAGGCGTTGCAGGAGGCGGTACAACGCATTAAAGATGCAGTAGCTACGTTAAAATAGCCGGAAATGAAATCATAAAGGCCTCATGGGTGTTACCTGTGGGGCTTTTGTGTTGTGAATTGAACCAACACTTATATCTGCACACCAACATATTAAATAAAAAGCGCCGGCAACGACTTGCCGACAGCTGACAGCCGACGATGAGCAAATATTATTTTTTAAAAGTTAAAGAAGTAGAGAAAGAGACTGAGGAAGCAGCGACGATCCATTTCTGGCATCCTATCAATGAAGTTGTGCAATACCGGCCGGGACAGTTCCTGACATTGCTGTTGCCTTTTGAAGATAAAAAGATCCGAAGGTCGTATTCGATGTCGAGTTCTCCCTATACCGACGTTTCCCTGGCAATTACGATCAAACGGGTTCCGGGCGGTTATGCTTCGAACTTGCTGCTGGATACATTGAAAGAAGGCGATGTGCTGGAGACACTGGAACCAATGGGTCATTTCTTTCCCAAACAGGCTGATGATCAGACACGTCAGGTAGTGTTTATTGGCGCGGGAAGCGGCATTACGCCATTGTTTTCGATCTTAAAGTCCGTGCTGATGGTGGAACCTGAAAGCGAAGTGTTTCTTATATACGGAAGCCGGAAAGAGGATAGTGTTATTTTCAGAGACAAAATAGCCGCTCTGGAGAGTAAGTATGGTAAACGCATCACTGTTGTACACACATTAAGCCAGCCAGGCGAAGGCTGGGAAGGCGAAATTGGCCGGTTGAATAAAAGTCATGTGCTGAAAATCATTGAAAAGCTTCCTACACTCGATAAGAAGGAAGCGGAATACTTTCTTTGCGGGCCCGAGGATATGATGGAAGAAGCGCATCGCGCGCTATCGATACTGGCAGTGCCCGAGAGCAAGATCCGGAAAGAAAGTTTTGTCACAGCTACTTCCGCCAAACCGGGTGAGGTGACGTTGGATCAGGAGGCCGAAGACGACGATTCACCCAAAACGCGGGAGATCACATTGTTTTACGAAGGAACGGAGTATAAACTGCCCGTCAAACCGCATGAGACAGTGCTCGAAGCGGCATTGAGTATGGACATTGATCTGCCGTATTCTTGCCAGGCGGGCATGTGTACCGCATGTATGGGCCGATGCACGTCGGGGAAAGTGCAAATGGATGAGGAAGACGCGCTTTCCGAGGCAGAGATTAATGAAGGGTTTATCCTTACCTGCGTGACGCACCCGATGAGCGATGATGTGGTGATTGAAGTGGAATAAGGAATTGCTAAATATAAATAAAAATGGCAGCGACGTAAATCGCTGCCATTTTCATTAACGCCCATTAATTCTTCTTCGGAGGAAGCGGCGGTTTGGGAGCCGGCGCGGGTTTCGGAGGGGCAATCGGTGCCACCTTCGCCGGTGCGACTACCGGTGCGGGTGGGGGAGGAGGGGCGTCCGCGCGTTGCAGACGTGCGCCCCGCACTACACGTACGGCCCTTGGTGCACGCGGAGGTTCTTCTATACCACGCATTTTCCGGTAGCTCAACGTTTCCAATCCGATGTTCTTGCCGAGCTCGTTGATCTTGAAATGTACTTCCTCTATCTCTCTTTGTAGCTTTTGCTCAGGTTCGTCCGCTTTAATCGCCTCCTTGGTCGTATTGGTGAGCTGGTTATTGAGGTCTGAGATAACCTGCTCCTGGGCTTTGATCTGCTGCTCGAAATCAGCAAGTTGTTTGTCCATATCAGCGTCACTGAGCTTCTTTTCCTTGCCATCCTGATTAAAAACGACAGACCTTTTTTCCATTAAGTCAGACCTCAATTCTTCTGCGCGCCGCTTTTTCCATTCAATTTTTTCGATTTCGCGGTCGAATCGTTCTGTTTCAAAGCGGTACTTTTCCCGTTCGAGATACAGTTCCCGTAATCTTGCATGGTATGGTTTTAACTCCTCATGCATTGCGCGGATCCTTTGGTTGATTTCCCACGTCTTCCGATTCAGCGTATCATCATCCGATAGTTCGAAATCCATTTCAGGTGCTTCGATATCGACATTTACATCAGCTAGTTGCGCTTCCATATTTTCATTGATGTCCTCTGCAACAGCTACTTCGATCATTTCCTCCATTTCATGCTCCTTGCGGACTTCGGTTTTTACCGGCTTCCGCTTTTTGACGGTCATGTGTTTGGCTGCTTTTCTTTCCTTGTCCTTTTCGACTTTCTGAGCTACTGCATAGGCCGAGAGGCCAATGACCAAACCGATAGCGAAAATCATGGCCGGAAGGCTTGAAAACGTACGTACGGGCTTAGGATTCAGTCCCAGGACACGTTGTACCCGGTGCAGCAGCAGCGGTTTTTTGGATGCAAAAGCCATTGCCAGTCCAGGAGCGGCCTGCCATTCGGCGACTTTTACAAGGGCATGCGCCAGAGACATTTTATCCCCGCAAACTGCCAGGGCAATGTCGTCGCAGCAATGCTCGCGTTCGGTCCGCACTCTTTCGGATAACCACCAGATAGCAGGATGAAAAAAGAAGATTACCTCCACAAACGATTGCAGCATATTGATGAGGTAATCGTTTCTGCGTATGTGGGCCAGCTCGTGCGCAAGGATCGCCTCTACCTGTGCGGTCGAGAATCCTGAAAGCAAGCCGATCGGGATCAATACCACCGGGCTGAATGCGCCAATTACCATGGGTGTCAGTACTTTGGCTGTTTCGCGGAATTCTACGGCCTTGGCTATGTTCATTTTAGCAGTAATTACTCCAAATCTGGCCCGCCATTCTTTGTCCATGATTACCTTGGCATTGAGACGGAGACGCTCTGTGAAAATCCAGCCACCGGCAAACCGAAGCAACAGAATTCCTGAGCCGATCAGCCAGCAGATCACCAGCTCATGCAGGTGGGCAGCCAGCCACATTTGTACTTTAAAACTAATGGGCATATCCGCGGAGACTTCCGCCCATGCTCGGGAAGCAGATAATGCGGTTTGACGCGCTAAGCCTTTTGCACTTGTAATGGCCGTAGTGTTTTTTGGATAGTAGTAAATAAACGTTCCGGCTGAGACGATGACCTGAGCGAAAAGGAAGCCGACTGCGGCAAGGTAACGTGTGGCGGCCGTTTTTTTTCTCAAAAAATAGAAGACGGCGACGGCACATAGCATCAGTAACGTTCCTTGCCAGATGGAATGGATGAGTGTCCAGCCAAAAGCGGAAACGGCTGGTCCGGGAAGAAGATCAGAGAATAGTTTCATGACTAACGATTGTTTTCCAGGTTATTTAATAACGCACGAATTTCGTCCAATTCCTCTTTGGAGGTCGAGTGATTCCCCAGTGCCTGCATGACCATCTGGGCGGCCGAACCCTGAAACAGGGTTTCTACCATTTTACCAACCAGATTTTGTTGCGTTTCCTCCTGACCGAGAAGAGCTACATAAATGTGCGACCGCCCTTGCTCCGTACGGTAGAGAAGTCCTTTGTCATGCATGATCTGCATAAGCTTTAGCGTGGTGGTATAGCCTACATCCTTGGTTTCGGAAAGGGCATCATGCACGGCACGTACAGTGCTTGGGCCTGCCTGCCAGAGGTAGTTCAGGATTCCCAGTTCAGAGTCGGTGGGCTTGATATACATGGTAGTGATGTTTGTACGATAATCTTCGTACCAAATGTCTACGAAAAAAATCGTAGACGCAAGCATTTGATACGATTTTTTTCGTAGTATCGTTTAGTTAGATGTAATGAGCTGGAAATGAAAAAATTACAAAAAAAGTCCGGCCTTGCGAGCCGGACTTCAAAGTATGTTGCCTGAGGTAACCTACACGTAGGTGTTGAGCATTACGGGCATGACCAACATCAAAATGTCTTCGTTTGCCTCCTGATCTACCGGGATAATAAGACCAGCGCGGTTGGGCGCAGAGAGTTCGAAAGTAATGGTTTTGCTGGAAAGGTTCCCCAGCACTTCTATTAGAAACTTCGCATTGAATCCAATCTCCATATCGTCGCCGTTGTATTCGCACATTAGGCGCTCGTTGGCTTCGTTGGAATAGTCGAGATCTTCGGCTGAGATAACCAGGTCGTTCAGTGCCATTTTAAGGCGAACCTGGTGGGTCGTCCTGTTGGAATAGATGGAGATCCGTCTCAGGGAGCTGAGAATTTCCATTCTGCTAATGGTAAGCGTGTTCTGGTTGTTGGTCGGGATCGCATTTTCATAGTCAGGAAAACGCTCGTCGATCAACCGGCAGATCATGCGGATATTACCGAAGCTGAAAAATGCATTGGAAGAGGTAAATTCTGCTTTTACCGGCACGTCTTCGGATGGAAGACAGGATTTGAGCAGGTTCAGTGCTTTCCGCTGGATGATCATCGAGGTATCGATGTCGGACTTGATGTCGGTACGGCGGTAGCGAACAAGACGGTGACCATCGGTTGCTACAAATGTTGCGCTCTCTGCACCCATTTGAACGAAAACCCCTGTCATTGCCGGGCGAAGATCGTCGGTGCTGGTGGCGAAAAGTGTATTGGATATAGCAGCACCCAGGGACAATGACGAAAAATCGACTGACTGACCACGATTTACAACCGGTGTCTTCGGAAAGTCGATCGGGTTTTCTCCTGAAAGCTTATACCGTCCGTTGTCGGAAATGATTTCGGTGCCGAAAGTTTCGCCATTGACCTGGAGTGTTATGGGTTGCTCGGGAAGCCCGCGCAGGGTGTCGAGCAACAACTTGGCCGGAATAGCAATGGCTCCTTTTTCGGAAGATTCCACTTCAATTTCCGTGATCATGACCGTTTGAAGGTCGGAGGCGGTTACCGTCAGGGAATTTCCTTCGAGCGTCAGCAGGAAATTTTCAAGGATTGGGACAATTGGGTTCGTTGAAACGACACCGTTTATAGCCGATAGCTGTTTGAGTAGAACTGATGACGAAACGACAAACTTCATAATTCGTGACGTAAGTGTTTAGTTGATAGATTTATATAAGGAAGATTCCGGAAAATCATTTTGTAGGGAACAAAAGTATGAAAAATTACCGAAGCCCCCGCCGGTATCATCCGAATTTTCGGATTCGCATATAGTATCTGATTGCCCCAAAAATTGCAATCAGGACTATCGGGAGCAGCAAATTGAGGGCCTGCCAGAATTTCCTGCTTTCCTGCACCTGCACTTTGTCCAGGGCGCGTATGGCAATTTGCTTGCTGCGTGCGTTGATCAATCCGTTTGCATCGGTCATATAGTCCAATGCGTGTAAAACAAAATCCTTGTTACCGTAAGTTTGCTTACTCACCCGGTCGTAACCCAGCGGCAGCGGAGCATTTCTTTTGTAATCAAAATCATTGACGATGATGTCGCCATCCGAGCAGATGATCACTTTACCGGTACCACTTGCTTTGAACTTTGATGCACGGGGATCGCCGGGCAGTATACGATTTGCAAAAAGGGACGAAAAAGTGCCTTCCAGAAGCACACCAGCCAGCTTATGCCCCGAGCGATACTCAGCAGGCAACGGATCCTTACGTGCCTCGTTATATCCGACCAATGCAGGAGCATTCACGAGCTGGGTATAAGGCGAGGTCATGAGCAAAGGCGTTTTCATGATGCCGTTTGCACCGCCCACTGTATCGATAGAGCTCAGAAAGCGGGTATAAACGGCATTGAGATTTCGGGTGATGGTATGAGGACCGAAATTATTCAGGAGCGGAAAGAATCGCCAGGGCATCGGACGTATCTCAGGATTGTCGCCGACATTCCCTACGTTCAGCAAAATCTGCGCACAATTGAGATCCTTTACCAGATTTGTATTCAACCGCACGCCCCATTTGAAAAACAGATCGCCGAGGTTCAGGTCCAGCGGCTGAGCGTAGCTGCCATCCAGGCTGACGCTGTCCACCCGCGCACCGTCCACAAAAAACAGAGCTTTACCGCCGCCTACCACATACTGGTCGAGCTTGAATTTTTCATCTTCTGAAAACACACTGTCTGGCTTCATGATCACCAGCGCGTCGAGGCCATCGTACGACTCCGGATTGTTCATATCCAGGAAAACGTCGTAGCTCTGCTGGATCGTCGCAATCAGGTCACTCAATCTGGCCGGGGAGATTTTGGTATGACTAACAATGAATCCGACCTTTTTTCGCTCGGGGTTTGCCAGCACCCGGATAGCCGAGGCAATTTCGAATTCTACCCCTTCATATGACTGGTTGAGTTGTTCATCGGGAGAGCTGGCTTTGTTGCCTTTCAGCAATTGCACCGGAATGGCTAGTGTGTCTGCCTGAACGATCACGCCGGGGAAAATGATCTTCTCCGTGCGTTTGCCGTCCTCGTTGGCAAAAACATTGGTCGGGTTTAAACCCCGGTCGATCAGGCTGACGTATTGTTTTTGCCTTTGCTCTTCGCTGTTTGCAGCCGAGGGGTCAGAATAATTGACCGTCAGATGGCCATTGGAATAGGTTTTAAACTCTTCGAGCGTTTCCCGTGTGGCGGTTTCGAGCCTTTCAAAACCGGCCGGAAAATCCCCGGATAGGTACACATTGATGATGATATCTTTATCGAGACTGCCGAGCAGCTGCCTGGTTGCCTCGGAAATACTGTAACGCTTGTCTTCGGTAAGGTCCCACCTGAAAAAGAATGAGGAAGCGATCCAGTTGATTCCAGCCAGAGCAACTACGAGCACTACGAACCGGATAATGTTATTTTTCATTAGCACAAAGGCTGTCGGGAGATTAGAAACGCAAAAGATGGACGATTCAGGTTATCTGGCATGAACGTCCATTTCTGCAAAAATATAAAAAACCGAAAATCAATGGGTTTTTATTGTGCTGTCATCTCCTGAGAGGCCCCGGGGGCGATGTTATTTTCGTTTAAATGTACAGGTTGCGTTGTCCGGAACGACGTAATAGGACTTATAGTTGGTCGCTTTCGGATTCATGCAACCTTTCAGATTAAGCAGCTCGATGTTCCGGAAATCGATCGGATGGCTTTCCGCCTGCAAAGCGATGTATCCGCTGCCAAGCCTGGTACCGTCTTTTTTGATCCATTCAGCCTCATTTCCGACTTTGCCGTCTTTGAACGTGTGATTTTTACCTACGTACCCGCCCCCAACGCGGGGATTGGTATAAACAAGGACCGTGTCTCCTCCGATCATATGATAAATGATAGAGTCGCCCAGTACAATCGCCTCCGCATCGACCCACTGATCGCCGTTATAAGTTTTGGAGGTAGAGTTGATACAATGCGCTTCGGCAAGTTTGCCCTCGATATCAACTATGGTGCCCGGGGTGCAAAGGTTGCCGGTATTACGTTCTCCGGCATTTAAACCACCCAGATATTGCATTTCCAGGGAAATCGGGAAATCCTGATCCAATCCGAGGCTCGCCGCCGATTGCGAGTGCAGCATGATCCCACTGTTTCGTACATTCCAGGAAGCGCCTCCCGGCACCTGGTTGCCTGTAAAACGGTATTGCAGACGGATTTTGTAATGGGAATATGGCTTGTTGTAATACATATGGCCGTATTCCGTCGTGAATTTGTCATACTCTTTGTAGTTCACCCGGATCATATTGTCCTCGACGAGGAAGGTGTTCTTGTAGTTGTCATTGACTTTATGTCCTGCGATTTTGATGTCCCAGCCTGTCAGATCCTTGCCATTGAAGAGGGATTGCCATTCCTCCTTATCCTTATTGCTTTTTTGGGCATTGACGGTAGAGGATATTAAAGAGATAAGAATGAACAGGAAAAATTTCGGGGTCATGGAGCAGATTTTTGCAGGTAATACCATTTGATAAGCGAAATAGGGCATATGCACGACAAATGGAAGATACGCCAGAGTAATTTCTACCTTCGGGGCGGTACATTTAATTCTTTGTTGGTTAAATTTATGTCTGATGCCGAAAGAGAAAAATTGGAAGAGGAGGATCGATTATTAAAAATGCTAATCGACTTTCACAATAATTATAAAGGGCAGCTCAGTATGACCAGTGAAGAAAGAGCACAACACATTGACGCTATACTAGAACGAATATGGCAAATCAAACAACGTCTGAAAGACTGAATCCGGAATCCCTGGTACACCCGATATTTCTCCCTTTTTTCAGGGAATATATGTCCCTGGAATCAGAAGAAGAGCGTGACAATTTCTGGAAGACCAGGAAAATCGACGAAGATACTGAAACAGTAACGGAGGCTTGGCTTTACGGAATGCAACGACTCGCCGAACGTCTCGACGACCTGAAAAGGCGAGTCATTGCAGCAAAATGCGCGAAGTGTTAGCTACCGCCGCCGCCGCTTAGGCTTCGGCGAAGTACCTTCTCCACCTCCACCAGGGCCGCCGCGTTTTACCCTACCCGAACCCCTTGGTTCCTTCGGCTTGCGCTCGCGCGACCTGCGATCCCCGTCGCGATCGGAGCCGGGTCGGCTGAATTCGCTTCTGCGACCGGGTTTGGTGCCCGACAGATAAAGATCCATACTCCGGCGTGCGAGGTTGGTATCTTTCACTTTTACCTTGACGGCATCCCCGAAAGTGTATATTTTGCTCGTCCGCTGGCCGACAATGCGGTAGTTCTCCTTATCGAGCTCGTAATAATCGTCGCCGAGGTCGGTCATTCGGATCAGTCCTTCCGACGCGGTTTCGGTAATTTCCACGAAAATGCCGAATTCGGTCACGCCCGTAATAATGCCGTCGAATTCCTTCTCCCGATCCATCATACTCATGAATTCCACCTGCTTGTACTTGATGGATGCGCGTTCGGCTTCCGCAGCCAGGCGTTCCCGCTCTGAGGAATGCTTCGACGCCATTTCGTAAGTTTCAGGGTCAACATTCCCGCCGCCATCCAGATAATGCTGCAACAGCCTGTGTGCCATCACGTCGGGGTAACGGCGAATGGGTGACGTGAAGTGCGAATAGCGCCGGAATGCCAACCCAAAGTGCCCGATATCTTCGGTGCTGTACCGCGCTTTGGCCATAGTCCGAACCGCGAGAGACTCGATTAGGTTTTGTTCCGGTTTGCCTTCCACTTTCGCCAGCATGGCGTTCATCGACTTGGCGATCTTGCTTTCTTCTTCCAGTTCCAGTTTGAGGCCTAGTTTGGCTACAAAATTGGCGAATGTCTGCAATCGGTCGGGGTCGGGTGCTTCGTGGATACGATACACCATGGTATTTTTATTTTCACCTTTCGAAAGTGAATACACATATTCGGCCACCCGTTTATTCGCGAGCAACATAAATTCCTCGATCAGCTTGTTGGAATCGTGGCGTTCTTTCTGGTAGATGCCCAAAGGTTTGCCATCCGCGTCGAGACGGAAACGTACTTCCGGTGTTTCGAAGTTAATAGCACCCTTTTTAAAACGTTCCTTCCGGAATACTTTGGCCAGGGTATTCAGTGTAGTAAGCTCTTTGGGATAGTCGCCCTCGCCGGAATCCAGCACTGTTTGCGCCTCTTCATAACTAAAACGCCGGTCGGAATGGATCACGGTTCGTCCAAACCATTCTTTCAAAACCTTGCCTTTGGAATTGATCTCAAAAATGGCGGAAAATGCCAGCCTATCCTCATTCGGACGCAACGAACAAAGATTGTTCGAGAGCTTCTCGGGGAGCATCGGCACCGTCCTGTCGACCAGATAAACAGAGGTTGCGCGGCGATAAGCCTCTTTTTCGATCTCTGTTCCCGGCAACACATAATGCGAAACGTCCGCAATATGTACACCTACCTCTACCACGTCGTCTTCGAGATACTTCACCGACAATGCGTCGTCAAAATCCTTCGCGTCTACGGGGTCGATTGTAAATGTCAGTACATTACGGATATCGCGGCGTTTGGCGATGTCCTTTTTTGCAATCTTATTGGGAATTTTCTGTGCTTCCGCTTCTACGATTTCGGGGAAATGATAAGGCAGGCCAAACTCGGCCAGGATGGCGTGCATCTCGACGTCGTTATTACCGGCCTGGCCGAGTACGGAAACGATTTCGCCTTCCGCCTGACTTCGCCGGGTAGGCCATTCGGTCACTTTTACGATGACCTTGTCGCCATGGCGCGCTTCACCGATTTGGTCCGGTTCCAGGAAAATCGGGTCAAAAAGCTTTTTGTTGTCCGGCTGCACCACTGCAAAACGAGGATTTACTTCGATGATACCGACAATTTCGGCACCCGACCGCTCGACGATTTCTGTAACGCGGCCTTCGGTCCGGTTTCTGCCGGAATCATTTCTGGATCTCGAATTGCGGCTGTTCCGCGAAAGTGGCTGTACCTGCACGATGTCCCCGTCCCAGGCACCGTTCAGCAGTTCCGAATCGACATAAATATCGTCTTCGCGGCCATCTATGATCACAAATGCAAACCCCTTATTGACTCTATCGACCCGACCCGTCAGGCCTCTGGGTGCTGCCTTTTGCGGAACTGCGGCATAGGTGCCGTTTTTATTGTAGATCAACCTGCCGTCCTGTTCAAGTTCGTGCAGGATTTCGTTGAAAAGGAGCCTGACCTTCTTGTCATGTACCCCAAAATGGTCATGAACATCGAACGGGCGAAACGAATGCTCGCTGTTCAGGTCGAAAAATGCGGCGATATCCGCCTTTAAATTATCTATGTAAGAAACGATATGATGAGGCGTTACTGCCTCTCTCTTTTCCGGATGGAGTTTCTTTTTGTTTTTCTTTTCTCTCATGTATTCTAAAAATAGCTATTTGTTCCGCTAAATGCGAAACCTGACCTCAGGCGGACGAAAGCCGGCTGCCCGGGTATTCATTCAACCCTCACGATGTTTTCGGGAGGTATCTGATCGAGACCATTCAGGCGCAGGTAGAGCTGCCCCAGAACTACCACGTCTTCTCTGCAATATCGGGAAATTTTAGCCAGATCATTTTCCTCGTAGTAAACCTTTGTCACCTCGCTGCCGCTCATTTCGTTTTTGCTTCCGGGAATGTCAAAAACGGCCGCCAGCAAATCGAGGGACGTAAAGCTTTTGTAGTCTCCGAATTTCCAGAGATCCATCGTGTCCTGGTGGAGAAGTTCCCAGGGTTTTTTGCCTGTAATCTGTAATGCTTTGGGGATTTCGATGCGGTGGATCAGCATCCGCCTGCAGACAAACGGAAAGTCGAACTCTTTGCCGTTGTGAGCGCAAAGGACCAACTGTTCTGCGGGGTATTTTTCAATCAAAGCTTTGAATTGCAGCAGCAATTGCGCCTCATCGTTTCCGGAGAAGCTACTCACCTTAAACGCAATTTCATCCTTTTCGTTCCAATAGTACCCGCCGAAGGCAATGCAAATGATCTTCCCAAACTCTGCATAGATGGCGCCACGGTCGTAAAAGTAGTCTGCATTGGTTGTAACATCGTCGCCCTTTTTCAGGCTCAGCGCCTTTTTGTCCCAGAGCTTTTGCATACGTTCAGGGAGCAGGTCGTAAGACTTTTGTGCACAAACGGTTTCGATGTCGAGCAGCAGGAAGTTCTTGGCGCGCTTTTTGAAATCTTCTGTCATGAGTGTGTGGAGTTTGGGTGGGAAATTTTGCTGAAAAGCGTCAGAAGTTGTCAGGAATTGTTTGGAATGGAAGTAGTTCTATGCCGGTTTTCAATATGATAGAAAATCCTGAGACTAACAACACCATTCTACGGGTAATGCTTGACCATTTATCCAGTAGTATTCCTAATCCATCTACCGCCCATCACGACCCAGCGACTACTCGTGCAGTACCCCTTCCAGCCCCGGCGGATCGATCGTCATCATGTTTGCCTCCACAATGCTGTCGGGCACGAAAATGAATTTTTTGTCGTAAACCTGACTTCCGATGAAATAGCTGACCCAAAACTCGTTGTTCAGGTGAAAAACGTCGGGCATGATGGGTTCCACAACGACATGCTCACCTGCGGGAATTTCCGGGAAGAAATGCCTTAACGTCGAGGTGCGCTGGTCGGCGTTCGTTCCTGATTCGCTGTTGCCATATCCTTTTGAAGTCACAAACACACTGGTAATTGCCTCATCGTTACGGTTGATTACGATCACGTTCCATTCTTCGGCATTCGAGTCGTTGACACTCCGTACAATCGCAACCTGTATTCCCTTGACGGGATGGAAAATAATATCTTTTTTCATGAATCTGCCTGCAATTCCATGCTGAACAAATGTGCCAGATGGTTCTTTAATTTATTAGAAACTTCTTCCAAACTCACTTCCTGACCCAGCTCCGCCGCCAGCGAAGTCACAGCCTTATCATCGATACCACAAGGAATGATATTTCCGAAATAGGACAAATCCGTATTGACATTTAATGCAAAACCGTGCATGGTGACCCACCTGCTGGCCTTGACACCCAATGCGCAAATCTTCCTGGGATTTTTTTGTTCTTCAAAATCAAGCCACACGCCTGTGAGACCCGCAATGCGGCCAGCTTCCAGCCCGTACTCAGCCAATGTAAGGATGATGGCCTCTTCGAGCGTCCGCATGTAAATGTGGATATCTGTAAAGAAGTTATCCAGATCGAGGATCGGATAGCCGACGATCTGCCCCGGGCCGTGGTAGGTAATATCGCCTCCACGATTGATCCTGTAGTATTTGGCCTGCTTTGCAGCCAGATCGTCCTCATCCAGCAGCAAATGGCCTGCCTTACCGCTTTTGCCTAGCGTATATACATGCGGGTGCTCGCAGAAAAGGAGGAAATTGGGTGTCAGTTGCTGATTTTCTGAATCCAGGCCCCGGTTTTGTGTTTTCACCAAAATGGTTTCCGCAAAAATCTTTTCCTGATAATCCCAGGCCTCCTGGTAATCGATCAGGCCCAGGTCTTGGAAATGTACTTTTTTATTAATCAGGGCATTCATTTCGAAGCTTTCAAATTTTTTGACGGACTAACTGTGACTTTTTGGGGCATTCTACGTCTAAATGAGTAGTACGGCATGTCTTTAACTCAAACACAAATGTATCGGGTAAATGTTCGAAAAACCTGCTCAACGATCAAAGTCATGTTACCAGAACGACTAATTTATGGCCCAACACAACGACACCGGCCGCTGGGGTGAAGCAAAAGCAGCATCCTTCCTGGCCGAAAAGGGATTTCGGATCCTGGCAAAAAACTATCGCAATTTCCATTCAGAAATTGATTTGATCGCGGAAAAGGAGCAAATGCTGATTTTCGTGGAAGTAAAAACACGGACAGGGACAGCATTCGGGATGCCCGAGGAATTTGTCAATGCATCCAAAGCCAAACTGGTGATGCGAGCGGCGGAGAACTACATTTTTGACGTCGATTGGCAATTCGACGTCCGTTTCGACATTGTCTCCATTCTCGTCCTGCCCGACGGCTCCACCGAGATCCGCCATATCGAAGACGCTTTCAGCCGGTAACCTTGCCGGGCAGCATAAGTAGAAACCAAATCATGCCAGATTTTTGAAGTTATTCTTTAAGTATTTCAAAATCTGGCTGCAATGAAAAAAGATTGGATACTAAACCGGCGGGAAATGATCCGGAGTTCTGCTTTACTGTTGGCGTCGGCAACACTATCGCTACCGGCTCCGAGGTTCAGGCTGGGTGCCTGTGACTGGTCGGTAGGGCGAACACTCAATCCGGAAGCATTCGATCGGGCGAAACAGATCGGGTTGCAGGGCATCCAGGTCAGTTATAATACCGGGAAGGACGAAAAAGGTCTTTCTGTCCCCGAAACCTTGCAGGGCATCCGTGAGGCGTCTGCGCGTACGGGGGTTAAAGTATCGAGCCTTGCAATCGGTGAATTGAACCGGGTTCCGTATAAATCACAGCCCAAAACGGAAGAATGGGTCTGGAACGGCGTGGATGCTGCCAAAGCTTTGGGTGTGAAAGTGATCCTGCTGGCTTTTTTCTCGGAGAACGACCTCCGCAACGACGATGCGGGCAAAAAGGCGGTGATAGAGCGTTTGAAAAAAGTAGCTCCGCACGCCGAAAAACATGGCATTACTTTGGGCATTGAATCCTGGCTCAGCGCTCAGGAACATCTCGACATCATCCGGGCCGTTGGTTCGCCTGCTGTGAAGGTTTATTACGATTTCCGGAATTCAACCGACGCCGGCCATGACATTTTCAAAGAGATCCCGATGCTGGGCAAGGACATGATCTGTGAGATCCATATCAAGGAAAACGGTCAGCGACTAGGAGAAGGGCCATTGGACTGGCCGCGTGTAGCAAAAGCGGTGAAGGAGATTGGCTATGAGGGCTGGATGCAGATCGAAGGCGCTACACCTCAGGGAGCCGACATTATCGAGTGTTACCAGCACAACCGTAAATACCTCGAAGGACTGTTTTCTTTTAAATAACCCTACTTGCCCGGCCGTAATTGGTTCGGTGATTTGCATTAAAACCTATGCACCATCCTGCTAATGTATCGTTTTTCAGTCGCCCGGTTTACCTGGCGGGCGGCTTTATGTGCAGCGCATTCGCATTGCTGACCATTCTTCCGCCATCCGCACAGCCGGAGCAATCGTCCTTCACACCGGTGATCGCGGAAGATTCTTCGCGCCTCTATGTGCCCGATGACCTGGAAGCAACATTATGGGCTGAGGCGCCGATGTTTTACAATCCCACTAATATGGATATCGACGCCAAAGGGCGCGTTTGGATCACAGAGGCGGTCAATTACCGGGATTTCAATACCAAACCGGGCGAGCGCCTCAGTCACAAGCAGAAAGGTGACCGGGTGATGATCCTGGAGGATAAGGATGGCGACGGCAAAGCCGAAACCTCCAAAGTATATGTTGAGGACTCGCTCCTGACCGCGCCCCTGGGTATTGCCGTAATCGGGAATAAAACCATTGTATCCTGCGCACCTAATCTGCTCGTGTACACCGATACCGATGGAGACGATAAGCCCGATAAACGCGAAGTATTCCTGACCGGTTTCGGCGGCTTCGACCATGATCATTCGCTGCATTCCATGATTGTAGGCCCGGATGGCAAATATTATTTCAATACCGGCAATGCGGGCCCGCACAAAGTCACCGACAAGAGCGGCTGGACTTTGCGTAGCGGCAGCCTCTACACCGGCGGCACGCCTTACAACAAAAAAAATGAAGGGAACCAGAAGTCGGACGACGGCCGGATTTGGGTCGGAGGGCTTGCATTGCGCATTAACCCTGATGGTACAGGTCTGAAAGTGCTGGGCCATAACTTCCGGAACAGCTATGAGGTGTGCCTGGACAGCTATGGCAATATGTGGCAGAATGATAATGATGACCAGGTCATTACCTGCCGGGTTTCTTTTTTGCAGGAAAATGGTAATGCAGGGTATTTTTCGGCCGACGGGACCCGCTACTGGCAGGCCGATCGCCGCCCGGGCCAGGATATGTTTACGACGCATTGGCATCAGGAAGACCCGGGTGTAATGCCTGCCGGAGATAACTCCGGCGCCGGCTCGCCCACCGGAATCATGTTTTATGAAGGAGATGAATTGGGCAAAAATTACCGCGGAACGTTACTGAGCTGTGAGGCGGGCCGAAACGTGATTTTTGCGTACCAACCTCAAAAACAGGGCGCAGGCTTCGCGTTGCACCGTCGTGACCTCATCAGCTCATTCCCTAATGTCTCCGAACGTTACGAATGGTATGAAACCGACCAGGACTACCGCAAATGGTTCCGGCCTTCGGACGTAGCAGCAGGCCCCGATGGCGCTATTTACGTCGCCGACTGGTATGATCCCGTTGTTGGCGGCCACGCAATGAAAGACAAGAAAGGATACGGACGCATTTACCGCATTACTCCGAAAGGAAAGAAGCTGACAATTCCAAAACAGGATTTCACGACGAGCGCCGGTTTGATTAATGCATTGAAAAGTCCTGCAATCAATGTCCGTGCAATGGGTTTTGAGGGGCTGAGAGCAAAAAGTGAAGGTGCGGTACAGGAAGTAAAACAGTTATTGACAGCGGAAAATCCCTACCATCAGGCACGGGCTATCTGGCTGCTGGCGCAATTGGGCGATGCAGGCCATGCGGAAGTGGTCAAATTGCTTACTTCTCAAAATGCAATGCACCGGCTGGCTGCGTTCCGTGCATTAAAGTCGACCGGCAAAGCCGATACCTACTTCGAACAAATGTCCAAAGACCCCGATCCGGCGGTGCGGCGCGAAGTAGGGATCGCATTGCGTGATGTTCCTTATAAAGAGGCATTTAACAGTATTTCGAATCTCGTCAAAAATTACGACGGCAAAGATCCGTGGATGCTGGAAGCGATCGGAACGGCTGCCGACGGAAAGGAGGAAAAGGTGTACGCATATGTAAGGGAGGCGTTCAAAGCTGACCCGGCGAATTGGAAACCTCAGCGCGCGGGGCTGGCATGGCGGTTACATCCTGCGACGGCAGTCGAGGAACTGAAAGTCCGCGCCGGCGCTGCAAAAGTACCTGAGCAGGAGCGCCGTAAGGCATTGACGGCCATTGGTTTTATCAAAGACAAAAAAGCTGCGGAGGCGATGATCGCATTGTCCAAATCGCCGTTGCCGGATGTGGCGTCGCAGGCCTCTTACTGGATCAATTTCCGGAAAAGCAACGACTGGGCCGACCTTATGAACTGGGAACAGGCCACCGCTCAGGTCATGACGCCCGCGTACAAGCACATGCTGGACCTGAAAAAAACGGTAGCCGACAAGGCACAGCCCATTCCGCAACGCATTGAAACCGCCCGGAAAATGGCCGTGGACAGAGACGGTGGCAATATCCTGGTGGACATGCGTGTACAAGGCCAGCTTCCGGATACCATCGCGCGATCGATCAGTGACATCATTTTCAAAAATCCCGATCAGAATGTACGCGTTGTGGCCAGTCAGTTTTTCCCGCGAAACGGAAAGGTTTTGAAAACGGATTTTATCTCAAGAATGAATGCAGACCCGATTCATGGAGAAAAAATTTTCTCCGCGACCTGTGCGGCCTGTCACAAACACGGCAAAACAGGCGCCGAAATCGGGCCGGATTTGACGACAATTCATAAAAAATTTGATAAAGCGGGTTTGCTCGACGCGATCGTCAACCCGTCGGCCAGTATGGTTTTTGGGTATGAAAGTTACACCATCGTCACCAAAAAGGGCGAGACCTACTTTGGTTTTCTCATGAGCGATGGTGCGAATGTGGTGTTGAAAGACGCTGCGGGGCAGCAACACGCCATCAAGGCCGATCAGATCAAAACGCGTGAAAAAATGCCATCGTCGCTGATGCCCGAACCTACTGCATTAGGCCTCAACGAACAGGATCTGGCTGATTTGACTGGGTATTTGTTGAATTTTAAATGATGGGTTAAATCTGGGGCAAAAATCTGTTGCGGTACATTGTACCCCAGACGCCTCTACCCTTTTCTACAAGTATTTCGGGGCTCTGCCCCTGTTTATTGGCGCCCCTTTTTTGAAAACCGCTGCTATGAGTGACTTGGCGGTTTTCGGATCGTGCAAATTCTATAACTGGATAATAAAAATAATTAATATAACTTTGCCAGATTCCTGTTTCCCTGATCCCTAACAAACCATGCTGTAATGGTGGATAACGACAAAGCCGGCCACCTGCTTCTGGCATTGCAAAATGGCGATGCGGATGCTTTTACGGCCATTTATAAGGCATATTGGTACGAAATGTTCCTGGTCGCTTACCGTAAGCTGCGCAACAAGGAGGCGGCGGAAGAGATCGTACAGGATATCTTTCTGCGGCTCTGGAGGGAACGGGAAACGCTGCGGATCCAGCATCTCAACTACTATCTTTTTTCGGCCGTCCGCTACGAAGTTATCGACCATATACGCGCCAAAGGCCCGACGATCGAGTACCTCGATTGTTACGAATCTTCCAACGGTGTTCAGGATCTGAATACCGAAAATCAGCTCGCGCTTGACGAACTATTGCGCGTCCTGGATGAAAGCCTGCACGTTTTGCCTGAAAAAACGCAGGAGATTTTTCGCCTTCACAAATTAGAATACTGGCCTGTCGCACGCATTGCGAAACACTTCGGCCTGTCGGAAAAAGCGGTGGAATACCATCTCACAAAGTCGGTGCGGCTGGTGCGGCAACATCTCAAAGAGGTGATGATACTGCTGTTGGCGCAGGTCGCCGCTGCCGGCCTGTTCTGATATCCTGTTTCCCTTTCTGGCATTATTCAAAGAACTTTCTGCGGTTCCCTTAGATCTAATGGTATTATTCGAATATTATTTAAAACCTATTTAGGGGTTTGGAGGATTTTTGCGGCTTATCATCAGAAGGCTCCGGTCGTTTTACCCGATTTTGAAATCACGCATCAATGAACCATAACGAATGGCAGGCCCTGCTCCTGAAATACCGGGAAGGGAATTGCACCAAAGAAGAAATTTTGAAGATCCATCTCTGGTACGAAGGCCTGAATGCGGACGCGCTCGCAGGTCTGGGCGACCGGGAGCGCCTGGAAATGGAGGGACGAATGCTTCGTAATCTGAGATCCGAGGCGCAGGAGATCGAATATGCAGAGCCATTCGCACCCCGAAAATGGTGGTGGAGCGCAACGGTGTATGTCGCCGCCGCCGCAGCGCTGCTGATGGCCATTGGTTATTGGACGTTGCTTGGCAAGAAAGATATCCGACCTGATGCAAAGCATGAGAAAATGTATGTACAGGCATCCGGCGGTCAACTGATCACGGAAGTAAATGAAACCGCATTGCCTAAAAAAGTGAAGCTGAGCGACCAAAGTACCGTGACGCTCGAACCAGGCAGCACGATCGTTTACCCGGCGGCATTCAAAGGCGATAAACGTACGGTCCAGCTTATCGGCGATGCTTTCTTCGAGATCACCCGCAATCCCGACCAGCCCTTCCTCGTGTACAGCGGCAAAATCATCACCCGCGTTTTGGGAACCAGTTTCAGGATCAAAACCAACAATAAGGACAAGGCACTGGAAGTGGAGGTAGTCACAGGAAAAGTGTCGGTTTTTGAAAACAGGGAAGCATTCAGCGAAAGTGATTCGCTTGAAAATGTGGACAATGGGGTCGTGCTGACGCCCAATCAGCGGGTTACCTATTTCGCAGAGAGCAGGCATCTGATGACGGGCCTGGTACCGGAGCCCGTGAAGGCAATATCGACGATAGACGAGACGAGACTGGTTTTCAACGACGAAAAACTGGAAAAGATAGCGGCAAAACTGGAAGAGGCTTATGGCATCGAGATCGTGTTCGCGAACGATCAGCTTGCGCATTGCACGTTTACCGGCGATCTGGCCGACATGCCACTTTACGACAAACTCGCGCTGGTTTGCAAATCCAACGGAGCTAACTACGAGGTAAAAGGAACGCGCATTCTCATCAATGGTCACGGCTGTGACTGAGTTTTAACCTAAACCCGAAGCTATGACGCTATAAAACTACCCAACCGCCCTGACAACAAAGAAACCGATAGTGTACCACCACTACCGGCTTCGGTAAAATGCCCGCTCACGAGATCCTGGACAGACGGTGAGCAGACAGGTGTCCTGTTTTTCACAAATAGAACCTTCAAAAATATGCAAAAAAACATACAGTTAAAATGGTGTGCATCACTATGCATGGTCATGAAAATAACATTTGCCCAAATCCTTTTTGCAGTGGTTTTCACGACGCTTACCCACGCTGCGAGCGAAGGGCGGGCGCAGGAAGTCATGGAGAGAATGGTGACGATCCATGCACAGAATGCAGAACTGCGGAATGTCCTGCGTGACATCGAGGAGCAGGCCGACGTCAAGTTCGCGTACAGCCAGAAAAACATCCGGGCTGAGCGCACGGTCGATGTTCACATTAACCGGCAAAAGTTGTCGACTGCCCTGAACACCTTGCTCGATCCCCTGCACATCGCGTATGAACTTACTTCGGGCCGGATCTTACTCACCGCCGAAACGGGTACTATTCCCGAAACGCAACAACCTGAGCCGGCCGCTCCTGTAAATGTAGTTGTCGCTGCGGCGATCAGGGGGAAAGTGGTGGATGAAAATAGCGCCGGACTGCCCGGCGTGAGCGTGATCATCAAAGGAACTCAAAAAGGTACCACGACGGACCAGGAAGGCGCATTCTCGATCGAGGTCGATCAGAGCAGTGCGGTGCTGGTTTTCAGTTTTGTGGGTTACAAGCCGCAGGAAGTGGCGATCGGGAGCCAGACTACCTTGTCGGTAACGATGCAGCCCGACAACCAATCGCTGGAAGAAGTAGTGGTGGTAGGGTACGGTTCTGTGAAAAAAAGCGACCTGACCGGCTCGGTATCGAGCATTAAAAGCGACGCGATCCGCGAGATGCCGGTAACGTCGGTAGATCAGGCCATTCAGTCGCGTGCGCCGGGTGTACAGGTAACGCAAACTTCCGGGGCACCGGGCGGTGGTATCTCGATCCGTGTCCGGGGCGCCAACTCGATCAACAGTGGAAGCGAGCCGCTTTACGTAATCGACGGCTTTCCAATTTACCCTGATAACGGCGCGTTGGGCACGAGCGGCAACCGCCAGCCTACCAATGCCATGGCGACCATCAATCCCAACGAAATCGAGTCGATAGAAATACTGAAAGATGCGTCCGCCACCTCGATTTACGGATCGCGTGGGGCCAACGGGGTCATTCTGATCACTACCAAGCGAGGCAAGGAAGGCCAGAGCCGGGTGGATTATGACGGCTCCTATTCTTTCCAGACTATCGCACGGGAAGTAGACGTACTGAATGGAAGCGACTATGCACGCTACATCAACATGCTGGAACGCAGCCAGGGAGGCAGCCCGCGCTACACCGATGCGCAAATCGCGCAGATCGGGGCGGGAACCAACTGGTGGGACATCGTTTCGCGCACCGGTGGGCTGTCCAACCACCAGCTCTCCTTTACAGGTGGTAACAAGGGAATGCGCTATGCATTTGTCGGTAATTACCTGGATAATAAGGGTATTATTAAAAATACGGATTTCAACCGCTACGGTTTTAGAATGAACCTGGACAATGACTTCCTGAAAGGGAAGGCGACGTTGAGCAATAGCTGGTCGTTCAATCGCTCGGGAAGCAGCAATGTGCCTACCGACCGCGGAGGTCCCGGCGGTATCGTGATCTCTGCATTGGGCCTCGACCCGACGGGCCCGGTGTATGATCAGAATGGACAATATCAGTACGCGAGCTACGATCAGCGCTTCCTCACCAACCCGCTTGCCGAGGCGGTGGAGGGTTATGACCGGGACAATACGAACCGCCTTTTCGGTACCTCTGCATTGACCGTCAACATTATAGAAGGCCTGAAATTCAGAACCAGTCTCGGGCTCGATATCGTGAACGCACGCAGGACTACTTTTTACAACAACTATACTTACATCGGCCGGCAGAATGGCCGGGAATTGCAGAAAGCAAACCGGAGTTCCAATAACGTTCTCAATGAGAACATTTTAACCTATAACAAAGAGATCGCGAAAGGGCATTACCTGGACGTGACCCTGGGATATACCTATCAGAAAGAGATCAACTATTTTGAATCCAATGCGACGAGGGGACTACCTTCCGACGATGTGGATGCCGTAAATATGCAAAACGGTAGCCGCCCGTTGGTACCATCCTCGGGGCGGATAGAATGGGAATTGATGTCCATGCTGGGGCGGGTTAATTATAATTTCAAGGATCGTTACCTGCTTACTGTAACGCTCCGTCGTGATGGCTCTTCTAAATTCGGACCCAACAACAAATGGGCGACGTTCCCGTCCGCAGCGGTCGGCTGGCGCATTGTGAATGAGGATTTTTTCAAAAATTCCGGACTGGCCAATATTTTTGACGACTTCAAGATCCGCGCCAGTTACGGACTTACAGGTAATTCGCAGATTCCCGTGTACCGTTCGGTGGCTGGTCTGGTACCCTACAACTATGTTTTCGGCGGCACACCTACGTTGGTATCGGGCTATGGCCCCAACCGGATCTCCAATTCCGACTTGAAATGGGAAAGCACATCGATGCTCAATGTCGGACTGGACTTTGCATTGTTCAACAACAGGCTTAATCTGACGATCGATGCATTTAAGAACAAAACCACCGACCTGCTCCTGGACGTTTCGATTCCGCAAAGCACAGGTTTCAGCACCATTATGCTCAATTCCGGATCGCTCAGCAATAAAGGACTGGAATTTGCGGCCAATTACAAGTTAATAAGTACCAATGCGCTCACCTGGGATGTAAGCGGAAATGTTTCCATGCTGCGCAACAAAATCCTGGACCTTGGAAAAAGCACTCCGTTCTTCTCGAACAGTACCAGTGGCCACCTCGGCGTGCTGGGTAGCTGGGTGGAAGGCGGGAATTCCATCGGGGTGTGGAGCGGCTACAACTACATCGGTCTGTTTCAGTCGGATGAGGAGGGAAAAAGTTATTCGGCAAAAGCAGGTTATCCCAAATACGAGGACGTCAATGGCGACGGCAAATACACGACCGACGATTTTCGGATCATCGGCGATCCTAATCCGAAATTCACCTGGGGCTTCAACACCAGCGTGAAATACAAGGGATTCGACCTGTCGGTCTTTTTCAGAGGTGTGCATGGCAACAAGGTGCGTAACCTGCAACAGTCTGAAATGGGTGACGGCGTTCAGAAAATCAATCAGATCGCTAATATCCTGACCGACTCCTGGACACCGGAGAACCCCAATGCACCCCGCCCGGTGATCGATGGCCGTCGCGACTTCATTGCTTTTCGCAGGTCTTCATTCTTCATTCAGGACGGCTCGTTCGTTCGTCTGCAGAATCTCTCGCTCGGGTACACGCTGCCCGTCAAGAGTGCCTACATCCGTCATGCACGCGTGTATGTGAGCGGCCAGAACCTGTTCCTGATCACCAAATACAAGGGGTTTGACCCCGAAGTGAATAACCAGGGCCAGAATAACCTCAATCGTGGCGATGACTACGACGCCTATCCGCGCGCTCGCATGTTTACGTTGGGAGTGAACCTTGGTATTTAATTTATCATAATGTAAATGAGGTTATTATGAAAAAATCATTGCTATATAAAACCAGACTTGCGTGCTTTTCTGCATTCATGTTAGCCTTCTCAGGATGCTCCGATTTAAAAGAGAAACCCGATTTTATCAATCCTGACACATTTTATAAAACGGCTGCCGAGCTGACTTTGGGAGTGAATGGAATTTACGATGACCTGAACTCGCAATACTCAGGCTACTTTTACGATCGTTATGTATTTGAATGTCTGATCGGTTACCAGGTGGGATGGGAGAAGGGGCCGCTGCAGTACAACCTGGGCAACGTGAATCCGGCCGACGAATATATCGAGGCCTACTGGGGCATTTGCTACCGCTCCATCAACCGGGCAAATGCGATCATCGAAACCGCCGATGCTATGAACGATCCTACTAATGAGGCATTGATCAAGAGACTCAAAGGCGAAGCGCAGTTTCTGCGGGCGTTTTACTATTACAGCCTGCTGAGCTACTTCGATAATGTGCCGTTGTCGGTCAAATCGACGCAGAACATTGCCGAACTTCCTTCCAACAGCGGGGGAAAGGCAGCGGTGATCGGACAGATTTATGCCGATACCAAGGCAGCGGCGGAGGTACTGCCTGCGAGTTACAGCGGCGGCGACCTGGGGCGCGCCACCAAATGGGCAGCGAAATCAATCCTCATGAAAACGCAGCTCTGGGACGAGAAATGGACCGATGCAAAGGCAACTGCCGAAGACATTATCAACAACAGCGGCCTGACATTGTTCGAAAACTTCTCCCATAATTTTGACATTAGTCATGAAAACATGGGTGAAAGGATCTTCGAAGCGCAGGTTTCAGCCACAGCTAATCCCAACGAATTCAACGTACATTCGATGCATTTCAACCCCGAGGATTTCCCCAGTGAGCTGGGTGGTTCGGGATGGAGCTGGCTGAGTGCCACCCAGGAATTCCGTGCGGCCTATGATCCCAAGGACAAGCGTATCGAGGGTACTTTTATCGAGAGTTACCCGACAGGTCGTTTTGGGAAAATCAATGGTGCATTCCCTATTGTGCACTGGAGTCCGAAGGCCGACTATAATCTTTCCCGGTTCGGGGGTGTCGTCAAATCGGACGCTAATCCGAAAGATCCGGCGCAGATGATTTTCGGCAAAGCCTGGGCGGCCAAGATCGTTGAGCTGGATCGCAGTAATGCGGCTACGGAGAAAAATACCATTTATATCCGGCTGCCGGACATTCTGCTAGGTCATTCCGAGGCGTGCAACGAAAGCGGTCAGGGCGATGCATTCGCTTCGATCAACAAGGTACGGACACGTGCGGGACTAAGTGCGTTGAAGGGACTGAGTCAGTCGGCACTGCGCGACGCGATCATTCATGAGCGTATGCAGGAGTTTGTTTTCGAGCAGGTAATGTACCCCGAGCTGCGCCGCAAAAGCAAGCTGGGAGGGCCGCAGGACTATCTTGGAAAGGAAATCAAGCATTTCGCGGAAAAATATAATCTCGACCGCGTGCCCAAAGCGCGGGATTACGTGCTGCCGTTGCCGCTGAAAGAATTGCTGGGCAATCCGGGCGTCAAACAAAACGCGATCTGGGAATAGCAGAATGCAAGGCTGTACGGTGCCGCGATGATTGGGTATTTTTAGTTAAATTGATTCTTTATATCAGATTAACAACAGGATAAGTGAAGCCGACTCCTCGTTCAAAAATCCGGCGGAATGTAGCAGCGGCACCGTACATTGTCAATACTTGTAATCACACTGTTAACGAAGGATGCTTTGCCGTTTCAATCAGCCATGGTTTAGTATCAACAACAGGCCGATGCATTTGTATTTTTTTGAAGTAAAAACATTATATCAGATTTAAATCAATGCGTACCAGATTTTTGATCGGTCTAGTAATGATCGGGGTGCCGGTAGTGTACTATTCCTGGTTTGGTTTACCCTGGCAGAATAAGATTGATTACAATGCACAGGTCAAGCCGATCCTCAACAAACATTGCATGGGCTGTCATGGAGGGGTGAAAAAGGCAGGGGATGTCAGCTTTCTGTTTGAACACGAAATGCTGGAACCGGGCAAATCCGGCAAAATTCCGGTTGTGCGCGGCGATGCGGATGCCAGCGAGATGATCCGCCGGATTCTGACGGACGATCCGGACGAAAAAATGCCAAAGAACGGCACGCCTCTGAACAAGGAGGAGATAGGGATTTTGAAACAATGGATCAACGAAGGTGCAGAATGGGAGACGCATTGGGCTTACAAAAAAGTTGAAAAGCCGGATGTTCCTTCTTTAAACGAATTCGGCAACCTTTTCGGGCTGTTGAATACAGGAGACAAAGCGTGGTCAAAGAATGAAATCGACCATTTCGTCGCGGTAAAACTGAAAGAACAGGGAATGTCGGTTTCAGCCGAGGCCGACCGTGCCACGTTGCTCAGGAGGGTGAGCCTGGACATTACGGGCCTGCCTCCCACCGAAAAAGAGGTGCAGGATTTCCAAAACGATAAATCACCGGATGCCTACGAGAAAGTGGTGGACAAGCTCCTGAAATCTCCGGCTTATGGAGAAAGGTGGACATCGATGTGGATGGATCTGGCGCGATATGCCGATACCAAAGGCTACGAAAGCGACGGCGGGCGCACGATGTGGCGCTACCGCGATTATGTGGTGAAATCTTTTAACGAAGACAAACCGTTCGACCGTTTTACGATCGAGCAGCTGGCGGGGGATCTGCTGCCGGAAGGAAAAGACGGTTTTCCGAAAGAGGAAAATGTCATAGCCACCGGTTTCCATCGGAATACGATGACCAACAATGAAGGAGGTACGGATGACGAAGAGTTTCGTACAGCGGCGCTGATCGACCGGGTCAACACAACCTGGGAGGTTTGGCAGGGAACCACATTCGGCTGCATTCAGTGCCACAGCCACCCCTATGACCCGATTCCGCACGAGGATTATTACAAGTATGCGGCCTTTTTCAACAATTCCCGCGATGAGGATGTGTGGGACGAATGGCCTAAGCTGCGATTTTATAAAGGCGAAGATTCCGCCCGCGTGGAGCGTGTGAAGGAATGGGTCCGGAAATACAATCCGAAAGAGTTGGAAGAAAAAACGCAGTTCATGCGGGTGATTGAGCCAAAAATCAATGCACACAATTTTGTAAAGGGCGACCAGTCCACGGTGTTACAGATCTCTTATTATGGTGTCAAGAACCAGGGCAATGCCCGCATACCCCAGGTCAATCTGTCGGGTGTCGACAATGTGCTGATGAATGTGGGTACTAGGGCCGAAAACGCGGTGCTCACCCTGCACCTCGATAAACTCGACGGCCCGGTTATTTCAACCATTAAACTACCGGTCCGCGACAGCGTGATCATCGCTCCCGTAACCAGGACGACCGGAAAACACGATATCTATCTCTCATTAAGCAGCCCTAAATCACCCGACGAATGGGTACGGATCAGCTGGGCGTCCTTTCAGCCGGCATTGCCGGGCGCAGGGCAGCCAGGCTATCAACAGATCGTCGCCGACTATGCAACGGCATTGACCCGCCCTATCGAAAGCATGCCTGTCGTATGGGAAGGGAAAGGTGATTTTGCTCGAAAGACCAATGTGTTCGTGAGAGGTAACTGGATGGTGAAAGGCCCTGAAGTAAAACCTGATGTGCCCAAACTGCTGGCGTCGTTGCCCGCGAATGCTTCCCGTGACCGGCTCGGGCTCGCACAATGGATGGTGAGCCGCGACAATGCATTGACAGGCCGGGTGGTCGTAAACCGTTTCTGGGAACAGCTTTTTGGGCGGGGCATTGTGGAAACTGTCGAGGATTTTGGCTCCCAGGGTGCAGAGCCCTCTCATCCGGAGTTGCTCGACTGGCTGGCGTCATCGTTCGTCGACGATTACCATTGGAGTATAAAAAAGCTGCTGAAAACCATAGTAATGTCGGCCACCTACCGCCAGACTTCTCGGTCTGACGAGAATCGTAAAGAAAAAGACCCGTATAATGTATGGCTCTCACGCGGGCCACGCGTACGCCTCAGCGCGGAGCAGGTACGCGACCAGGCACTCGCATGCAGTGGGTTGATCTCCGATAAGATGTACGGGCCGAGCGTCATGCCCCCTCAGCCGGACAAGATCTGGCAGTCACCTTACAGCGGCGAGAGCTGGGTGGTGAGCGAAGGCGAAGACAGGTATCGCAGGGGAGTTTATACTTATTGGAAAAGGACCGCTCCTTATCCTTCCATGACGACGTTTGATGCCCCAAGCCGGGAGTTTTGCCAGTCGCGCCGGATCATTACCAACACGCCGTTGCAGGCCCTGGTAACGCTCAACGACCCGGTTTACCTGGAAGCAGCTGAAAAGCTGGCCTCCAAAATGAAAACGCGGGGCAAGACGCCGGAGCAGCAGCTAAAAGAAGGTTACCGTTTGCTCACATTCAAGCCTATTGAACAAAAAAGCCTGAATGTATTGATGAAGGTCTACAAGGACGCACTCAACGAATACCGGCAGAAACCATCGGAAATGGACAGCATACTGGTTTACGGAAAGGAAAAATCCCCGGAACTAGCCGCGCTGACGGTCTCCGCCAACGTCCTCCTGAACCTCGACAACGTGGTGACGAAGGAGTAACCACAAGGCAGCCGACCGGGTCAGGGCTTTTAAGCCCGAGCCCCGCGACCAAGATAACGAAACGCCCCAACCCCAGACCCCCATGCAGGTCCAACCCCAGGTTTCAACCTGGGGGACACAGCCAGGGAAAGGCCCCAGTCAGACTCAAACCAAAAATGGAAAAGCTACTAAAAGAACTACAACACGCCGACTTGCACCGCCAGACACGCAGGCACTTCCTGCAATCGACCGGTTTCGGGCTGGGCGCACTAGGCCTGGGATCACTTTTAGGCTCCTGCGGTTCATCCAAAGCAGGTGAAGCTGCCTCCTCGGAGTCGCTCGCGGCGGCCGGGGTCCCTCAGTTCGCGCCCAAGGCAAAGCGGGTGATATACATCCACATGGCGGGCGCACCTTCGCAGCTGGAATTATTTGATTACAAGCCGGAACTGGAAAAATACCACGGTAAGGATTGTCCGGCGGAATTTTTGGAAGGCAAAAAGTTTGCATTCATCCAGGGCGTACCCAAAATGCTCGGTCCGCAGGGGAAATTCAAACAATGTGGGCAATCCGGCGCCTGGCTTTCGGACTACCTGCCCTATTTGCAGACCGTTGCCGACGAGATCACATTCCTGAAAGCCATGCACACGGACCAGTTCAATCACGCGCCTGCGCAGTTGCTGCTGCATACGGGCAGCGCACGCCTGGGGCGGCCGAGTTTGGGTGCATGGGCAGTGTATGGCTTGGGCTCCGAAAATCGTAATCTGCCCGGCTTCATCGTGCTGGCTTCCGGCGGCCGTCAGCCCGACGCGGGTAAAAGTGTATATGGCAGCGGCTTTTTACCATCGGTTTACCAGGGTGTGCAATGCCGTACCGGTGGAGACCCGGTATTGTACGTGACCGACCCCAACGGAATGAACCGGAATATCCGGAAGCAGACCATCGAGGCGATCAACGAAATCAATCGCCAGACTTATGAGGATGTGCAGGATCCGGAGATACTGACCCGCATCAGTCAGTACGAAATGGCTTTCCGTATGCAAATGTCGGTGCCGGAAGTAATGGACGTCTCGAAGGAGCCCCAGTTTATTCTGGATATGTATGGGGTAAAACCAGGCGAAGGAACCTTTGGTATGAACTGTCTGCTGGCGCGCAAGCTCATCGAGAACGACGTGCGCTTCGTGCAGCTGTTCGACTGGGGTTGGGACGGACATGGCACCACTGCTTCGGACAATATAGAAGGTGGTTTAAGGGGCAAATGCCAGATTTCGGACAAACCCATCGCCGCATTGATCCAGGATCTGAAAATGCGCGGTTTGCTGGAAGAAACGCTCGTGGTGTTTGGGGCAGAGTTTGGCCGGACACCTATGCAGGAAAATCGTAATGGGCTGGTAATGCCCTACATGGGCCGCGATCACCACCTCGAGGCCTACACCATGTGGATGGCGGGCGGCGGCGTAAAACGCGGGCATACCCACGGCGAAACCGACGAATTGGGGTACTACGGCGTGAAAGACCGTGTGCATGTCCACGATTTGCAGGCCACTATCCTGCATTTGATGGGCTTCGATCACGAGAAATTTACATATCCGTTCCAGGGCAGGAATTTCCGGCTCACCGACACCGAAGGAAAAGTCGTGAAGCAGGTAATCGCATAAGCAAATTTTTTTTACAGCATTTAACTCAACTCATGGCGCAGGATTCAGTAAAGGCATTCCGGATGCAACTTAAACCGGGATTTGAAGCAGAATACAGAAAAAGACATGACGAAATCTGGCCTGAATTGGCGACGTTCCTGAAAGAGGCGGGAATAAAGGAATACTATATTTTCCTGGATGAACAGACGCTGGCACTTTTTGCATTCCAAAAGCTGGGTGCCGATGATACCACGGGCAGCCTACCGGGCCTTCCGATCATGAAAAAATGGTGGGATCATATGGCCGATATCATGGAGGTCAATGCCGATAATTCACCTCAGGCGATTCAATGTCCGGAAGTTTTCAGGTTGTAAAAGACCAAAGCCTTATCTATTAAAACTGTTGATCCTGATTTCAAAATGCTGACTTTCGGTATGTTATCCCCTCTACTTGAAGCATCGCCCTGGGCACTTTTCATTGGACGTTTCCATCCGGTACTGGTGCATTTACCTATCGGTTTCCTGCTGATCGCCGCATTGGTGGAAATAGGCAGAAGAAGTGGTAAAATCGCTGTTAGCGAAGCCACCGTGTCGTTCATTCTGTTCTGGTCCGCGGTAAGTGCGACTTTCGCCTGCATTGCGGGGTATCTGCTGTCGCTTGGCGGCGGGTACGACGAAGATCTGCTGGGTGCGCACATGTGGAAAGGGATCGGTGTAGCCGCATTTGCCTGGGTAGCATGGTTGGTTAAATCGGAGCGTCTGAGTGGAAAAATCTCATTTGGAAAAGTTGTTTACCTGCCCGCATTTGCCCTGGCTGTATTGTTGACCATGACGGCCGGCCACGATGGCGGATCACTGACGCATGGCGATGGTTACCTCACCCAATACACTCCCGAGCCTTTCCGGAGCCTCGCGGGAATGCCTCCTATTCAGGAAAAAACGGCCGAAATCAAGCCAATAGCTGATGTACAGCAGGCGGTGGTTTACAAAGATATAGTCCGTCCGATACTCGAAGCGCGTTGCACGCAATGCCATAACGCTAGCAAGAAGAAGGGAGACCTGCGGATGGACGAGCTGGCATTGTTGATGAAAGGAGGAGAAAACGGACCTGCATTGGTAGCGGGAAAAAGCGTGGAGAGCGATATGATCAAGCGTTGCCTGCTCGACGAAAGCGATGACAATCACATGCCTCCGAAGGGAAAACCGCAATTGAGCACCGAACAGATCGCACTGCTGTCGTGGTGGATTGACCAAGGTGCTCCGGCGGACAAAAAGGTATCTGAGCTGGCTGTTTCGGAGCAGGTCAAACCGGCATTGGCTTCGTTGGGCAGTGGAGGTGCGTCGGCAACAGGCTCCGGCGGTGTTAAAAAACAGGAATCAGCCATAGCGACGCTTAAAGTAAAACCGGCGAAAGAAACAGATATCCAGGCATTGAAAAAGGCCGGATTGATTGTGAATACATTGGCACAGGATCAGAATTTACTGGAAGTGAGCGCGGTGAATGCACCACAGTTTGGCGATAAGGAAATGGCTTTGCTAACGCCATTGGCGGAACAGATTACCTGGCTCAAATTGGGCGGCACCAAAATTACTGATAATGCATTGGCGGAAATAGCCAAGCTGAAAAACCTCACGAAACTACACCTGGAACACACCAGTGTCACGGATCAGGGCGTGGCGCAGATCAAAAGCCTGCCGCATCTCGAATACCTGAACGTAATTGATACAAAAGTGGGCGACGCCGGACTGAAAAATGTAGCCGCAATGAAAAGCTTGCGTTCTGTTTACATCTGGCAATCGACGGTAACCGACAGCGCCGTAGCACAGGTAGGCAGGCAAAACCCCGGCCTAATGGTTGTCAACGGATTCACGGAAGCCGAAGTAGCCCAGTTTCTCAAAGCCGGAGATTCCACCGCAACCAAACCGGTAACCGCGTCGAAGAAATAGTCACGACGTGTTTTGGTGGTCGGGGGATTGTCAGGTGCGCGGTCAAGTGTAGTCATTAATTGATTTACAACACCAGACCTCAATGACTACTTATTACCATTCCTGACGACACCTGATGACCACCATCACCCATTCAGTCATTCAATCATTCAGTCATCGCACCGGCGACCCGGTCAGTCATTCAAAATTAAAAATGAACCGAAGAAATTTTATTGGCTCCGCTGCAGCCGCAGCCGGTGCATTGACCGCCTTCGAATCCATCGCGGATGCGAACAAGGCTACGGTGCAGTTTGAAAACAAATTAGCGTTGAAGGTACTCGGTACCAATTGGGGATTTCAGGGCACTACGGACCAATTTTGTGCCGCTGTCAAAAAAGAAGGGTACGATGGCATCGAAATGTGGTGGCAGGGCTCGAAAGACAAGCAGAAGGAGCTTTTCGATGCATTGAAAAAACATAACCTGGAAGTAGGATTTCTATGCGGATCGGGTGAGCGGGATTATAAAACGCATTTGAATGCATTCAAATCGCAGATTGATGCGGCGACTACGCAATGGCCTGTCAAGCCGCTTTATATTAACTGCCACAGCGGCCGCGATCATTTCACTTACGATCAAAACAAGGCATTCATAGATCACACTACGGAAGCATCCACCAAAAGCGGCATTCCCATTTACCATGAGACACATCGCGGGCGCATGCTTTTTGCGGCCCACATAGCCCGAAATTTTATCGAGAAAAACCCTGCATTGCGGCTGACGCTCGATATTTCGCATTGGTGCAATGTGCACGAAAGCCTTTTGCAGGACCAGGAGGAAACCATTCAGCTCGCGCTCGCACGCGTAGGTCATATACACTCGCGTGTAGGCCACGAGGAAGGCCCGCAGGTGAACGACCCCCGCGCACCGGAATGGGAAGCTGCGGTGAAGGCACATTTAGCCTGGTGGGACAAAGTGGTGGAGTATAAGGTTAAAAGCGGGGAAACATTGACGGTACTGACGGAATTCGGGCCGCCGAATTACCAGCCGACAGTACCATTTACCCATCAGCCGCTATCCGATCAATGGGGCATTAACGTGCATATGATGCATTTGTTAAGAAAGCGGTATTTGAAATAAAAGACGTGCTGCAGGCTGGTTTTACACTTCCATTTTTCTCTAATTTGTGGTGTTAAAAATCAAACTGCTTTATGAAGAACACACACTTCCTGCTGGCCCGGGAAGAATCCGATGTCCGAAAAACATTCCTGGGCGGATTTATTGCCCACATTGACGGAAGCAAGGCTAAGTCCTTGAAAGAGTTTCACGATGCGATAGCCAGCGCCATGCACTTCCCCGATTATTCCGGGAAAAACCTCGACGCGCTCGATGAAATGCTGAACGATCTCGAATGGATCAGCGAAAAGAAAGTCATCATCTATATCGACCATTCCGCTGATTGGCTTTCCAGAGAAAAAGCCGACGACAAGATCCTTACCATTATCGACATTTTCGATGCAACCGCCGAAGACTGGAAGTGGCTCGATGAGGAGGAAGAAGGTGTGGCGAAAAAGGAACTACAAATCGTCTTCCAGGACTCTGGCCGCATTCGGAACTTGCTGGAAGACCAGGAGATACCTTTCGATACGCTGGACTAGGCGCTGATCCGAACCAGGTCGCGCCTCCATTGAATGTAACCCAGCACTGCAAGCAGGAGGAACACGGCATATAGAATGGCGGTGAGATGCAGGCCTTTGTAATAATACATGACTACATAGGCGGCATCGGCGACAATCCAGACGATCCAGTTTTCCAGGTATTTTCTCGCCATCATCCATTGGCCGATCAGGCTAGCTACGGTCAATGCGGAATCGACGTAGCTCAGACTTGCATTGGTAAACCTGCCCAGCAAAAAGCCCCAGGAAAGGGTTACAACGATGAAAATCAACCCGAATACCGGATAATGTCTGGCGGGCGTAAGCGTAACCTGAACGCCATCATGGTTTTGTCCGCCAAATTTCCACATCCACCAGCCGTAAATGCTTGTCAGAAAATAATAGGCTTGCAGCCCCGTATCCGCATACAACCGCACCTGCCAGAACACCATCCCGTACAGCACCGCATTGATAATACCAAAAAACCAGCCCAGGACATTCTGCCTGGTGTTGAGATAAACGCAGATAGCCCCGGTGATAAAACCGAGGATTTCGAGCGGGGTCGTCAGCAGGCCGGAGAGGGAAATGGATTGATTGAGCCAGTCGGTCATAGAAAAGAATGTTCTGAAAAGGTAAAAATAAAATGATATGCATGATTTTTGCACACATTGATTTCGACCTATTTTTGTAACCTGGTTCCGCGCAGCAACAAAATCCGCCGGGCCTTTGTTATCCTTTTTGCCGGTCGGGAAATTTCCGAAACGGCTTTTTGCGTTTAAATTCACTGCGGCCGCGGCCGCGCAGCATAGATTATACTTGGAAGTCAGAGACTTATTAACATTATACGGAGGCGACAGTTACCTGGACGTGCTGAGCGCACAGATTGCCTCGAAAGATGCGGATGCGGCACATGTGCAGATCAAAGGATTGGTGGGCAGCCTCGACGCCGTCATCGCGGCGGCTGTCCAGCAGCGGAAACAAGCACCGTCGCTATACATCCTGAGTGACCGGGAGGAAGCGGCCTATTTCCAGAACGATTTGCAGAATCTGCTCGGGCCTGCGGAAGTCCTTTTTTACCCAACATCCTACAAAAGGCCTTACCACTATGAGGAAGTGGATAATGCCAATGTGCTGATGCGGGGTGAGATCCTGAACAAACTCAATACGGGCCGGTCGACGCCCATGCAGATCGTCAGCTATCCGGAAGCATTGTTTGAGAAAGTGATCAACAAACGGTCGTTGCGTGCGAACACTTTTTCTGTGAAAGTGGGAGAAAAGCTCGATCCTGCTTTCCTGACCGAGTTTTTGAATAGCTATGGATTCGAAATCACCGACTTTGTGTTCGAGGCGGGCCAATTCTCGGTGCGCGGAGGGATTCTCGATGTGTTTTCGTTTGCCAACGAGCACCCCTTCCGGATCGAGCTCTTCGGAGATGAAGTAGAGAGTATCCGTTCATTCGACCCGGACACCCAGCTGTCCATTGAGAGTGCAAAACAAATCAACATTGTCCCCGATATCCAGCAAAAGCTGTCACACGAAACGCGCGAATCCTTCCTTAATTTTTTTCCCGACGAAACGGCAATATGGTTCAAGGACGCGGAGCTGACGCTGGAAGTCATTGAAAAATGTTTTGAAAGGGCAGAGAAAGCCCTGGAAGAAGTAACCGGCGGGGGCGTGCAGATCGTATCGAACCCGCAGGAGTTGTTTGAAACGCGACGCGGTTTTCTGAATCAGGTCAAGAAATTCAAAACCGTCGAGTTTGGTAAGAAATCTTATTTCAAAACAGAAAGCAAACTACCCTATTCGTCGAAACCGCAGCCTTCATTCAATAAGGATTTCAAAAGACTGCTGGATGATTTGTCTGAAAATCAATCGAAAGGCTTCGTCAACATCATCGTAGCGGAGCAGCCCAAGCAGCTCGACAGGCTGGAAAGGATTTTCGAGGATCTCGACCCTTTCGTCAAGTTCCAGCCCATGCATATCTCTTTACGGGAAGGATTTATTGATGAAAACCTTAAAGTGGCTTGCTACACCGATCACCAGATCTTTGCGCGTTTCCACAAATACCGGCTGAAAGAAAAATTCAGCAAGTCGAAGGCAATGACCCTGAAGGAGCTGAAATCGTTACAGGTTGGCGACTTCGTGACACACGTCGACTATGGGATCGGGCGGTTTGCCGGAATGGAGCGGAAAGATGTCAATGGCAAAGAACAGGAGGCCGTACGGCTGATTTACCGTGACAATGATCTGTTATATGTGAGTGTGCATAACCTGCATAAAATCGCGAAGTATACCGGCAAGGAAGGTACACCTCCGGCGATGAGCAAACTGGGTTCGGGTGAATGGGAAGCCAAGAAATCGAAGGTTAAAAAGCAGCTGAAAGATATTGCCCATGAGCTGATCGCATTGTACGCGAAACGCAGGCAAGCTCCCGGCTTTCCGTTTTCACAGGACAATTACCTTCAGGTGGAGCTCGAATCATCCTTTATTTATGAAGACACCCCGGATCAGGCCACTGCGACGTCCAATGTTAAAGAGGATATGGAAAAGGCGCATCCGATGGACCGGCTGGTGTGTGGTGATGTAGGGTTCGGCAAAACAGAGATCGCGATCCGGGCGGCATTCAAGGCCGTTTGTGACAGCAAGCAGGTGGCAGTACTCGTACCGACCACCATTCTCGCGATGCAGCATTTCAAGACTTTCAGCGAACGTCTGGCCGATTTCCCGGTTCGTGTAGGTTATATCAACCGTTTTAAGTCTACCAAAGAAATTAAAGAAACATTAAAGGAGGCTGAGGAAGGGAAGATCGATATCCTGATCGGCACCCACCGCATTCTGAATAAGGATGTCAAATTCAAAGACCTGGGCCTGCTGGTTGTCGATGAAGAGCAAAAGTTCGGAGTAAAAGCGAAGGACAGGCTGAAAGAAATGCGTGTGAATGTGGATGTGCTCACCCTCACGGCGACACCGATTCCCAGGACGCTGCATTTCTCCCTCATGGGCGCCAGGGATCTTTCGGTGATTGCAACGCCGCCGCCGAACCGTCAGCCTGTCACAACGGAAGTGCATACATTCAGCGAAGAGTTTATCCGTGACGCGATCAGCTTTGAAGTGCAGCGCGGCGGGCAGGTCTTCTTCGTGCACAATCGCGTGAACGATATCGAATCCATCGCCAACATTATCCTGCGGCTTGTTCCGGATGTACGCATCGGCGTGGCACACGGGCAGATGGAGGGGGATAAGCTGGAAAAGGTGATGATGAACTTCATCGACGGCGAATATGACATTCTGGTGTCGACGAACATCATCGAATCGGGGATAGATATCGCTAATGCGAACACGATCATCATCAATTCCGCGCACATGTTCGGGTTGTCGGACCTGCATCAGATGCGCGGGCGCGTCGGACGCTCGAACCGGAAGGCATTCTGCTACCTGCTGACGCCGTCGGTATCGACATTGGCGAGCGATTCACGGAAACGTTTACAGACGTTGGAAGAGTTTTCGGACCTGGGTGACGGCTTTAAGGTGGCGATGCGCGACCTGGACATTCGTGGTGCCGGTAACCTGCTAGGAGCAGAGCAGAGCGGATTTGTAAATGACCTTGGCTACGAGCTTTATCATAAAATGCTCGACGAGGCGGTGCATGAGCTGAAAAGCAATGAGTTTAAGGACCTTTTTGAAGGGGTTTTCAGTCTGCCGAAAAAGCTGGTGCCGGATACGCAGATCGAAACGGATTTTGCGACGCTGATCCCGGACAATTATGTCAAAAATATTTCAGAACGACTATCGTTATATACCCGCCTCGACAATATCGGTACTGAGAAGGAGCTGGATGAATTTGAGAAGGAGATCGTCGATCGCTTCGGGGCTATTCCCCCGGAGGTACAGGATTTGTTAAAAACGGTGCGTTTACGCTGGGAAGCAGAGGCTTTGCAGCTTGAAAAACTGACTTTGAAAAGCAATACGATGAAAGGCTACTTCGTTACTTCGCAGAATGACGAATTCTTTCAGTCGGCGAAGTTTGGGCAGGTGATCGATTACATTAAAAAACACCCCCGGCGGATTTCACTTAAAGACCAGAAAGGCAAGCTGATATTGATTTGCGAGGATGTAAAAACGATTGATCAGGCACGCCAGGTTTTAATGGAGATGACGCAATAGGAAAGTGGCTGTATTGACCTGATAATTGATTTTTTTAAAAAATACCGATTGATTTCATACATTTGCGGTTTCGCATACTATCAAATACCAAACACTTAAGTCACTTTAAAGCAATGATTTGCATGCAAAAGATGGGTACCCGGTCGATCGTGTTGATTCTGATTGTGTTAATGGCGGCTACTGCGTGTAGTAAAAAGAAGCCAACCAGCTTGAAACCTGGTAAAACAAGTTCCAAAACGGGCTTGGCTTACAACGGTAAAGACGGGTTCGAAGTAAAGCAATACAAAGCTTTGCCTGCCGGTCCTGACCTTGTCTACATCGAAGGAGGGCGTTTTACGATGGGTTCATTGGAGGAGGATGTGATGACCAGAAGGGATAACCCGAAAAGAACCGTCAGTATTCAGTCTTTTTACATGGACCAGACGGAAGTGGCTAACGTTCACTACCTCGAATACCTGAATGCGGTTCAGAGAGATTCTTCCGAAGAGTTTTACAGCAAGGCACTCCCCGATACGAACGTTTGGTTTAATGAGCTGTCATTCAATGACTCATATGTTACTATGTACCTTCGCCACCCGGGCTTCCGTCTTTACCCGGTAGTAGGTGTTTCATGGGTTCAGGCTAACGACTACTGTGCATGGCGTACCGCGGCTGTAAGCCAGGCCAACAACACGGCCGGTGCAGCAGCGTCGAGTGGCAAGAAGAAGAGAGGATTTTCTTTTGGTAAGAAGAAAAAAGCCGAAGGCGAGGCGGTTGCTGCCGCAGACGCTCCCGCTCCACAGCTCAGGATCGAAAGTGGCTACGTAATGCCTCCATACCGACTACCGACAGAAGCAGAATTCGAATACGCGGCGATGGCAATGATCGGAACCCAATATTCGGATGAGAACCAGGCCAACTCGAGAATTTATCCATGGGATGGCTCAACAATGCGTCAGCCTCGTGGTCGCAAGCAGGGAACCATGCTGGCGAACTTTAAACGTGGTCCCGGTGACTATGCAGGTATCGCAGGTAAATCCAACGATGGCGCGATCATCACACAGGAGATCCGCTCCTACCCAGCCAACGACAATGGACTGTATGATATGGCTGGAAACGTAAGCGAATGGGTGTATGACGTGTATCGCCCGCTTTCCAACAGCGATGTAAATGACCTTAACTCTTTCCGTCGTGACGGATACCAGGATGAGGCTAAGAACTACGATACCAAAAACAGTAACTCGATGGTTGACGACAAACTGAGAGTTTACAAAGGCGGTTCATGGTCGGATGTCGCGTACTGGTTGTCTCCCGGAACGCGCCGTTACATGGATCAGGATTCTGCAACAGCAATGGTTGGTTTCCGTTGCGCCATGATCGCTACCGGAAGCCACAAAGAATAAGTAGCATTACGAGTGCAAAAAGGCCGTCATGATTGTCATGACGGCCTTTTTGCTTTAATGCTGGGCTAATGCGATAGTGAGGATATAAAATTGCCTGCATCCGGTAGTCATCAGTGTTCGCGCACATTCTTCGAGCGTAGCGCCAGTGGTGAGAACATCGTCGATGATTATGACGCCCTTGGGTGAGAAACCCTTTTTGACGGTAAAAACCCCTTTCACATTCTCTCTTCTTTCGAACTTACTTTTGCCGGTCTGGGTAGCAGTGTGCCGGGTCCTTTCCAGCATTGTTCCCGACCATGGAATACCCGTTGCCCTCGAAAAGCCTTCCGCGAGCAGATCGCTTTGGTTGTAGCCCCGTAGTTTCTTCTTTTTCCGGTGCAAGGGCACACTCAGAATGATTTCCGCATCAGGACGATTCCCGGATGCCAGGAGTTCCTGGCCAAACATGTACCCGAGTAGTATTCCTACTTCCTTGCTGCCCTTGTATTTCAGGGCATGCAACAGCTTCTGGACTTTGCTTCTTTTGGTAAATAGCAAAAAGCAGTACGTGGAAACCACCTCAGGCAGGTTTACAAACTTCAATTGCAGCGACTCGCCATTGAGCCTGTCATACCCTGCACGCGGCAAGGTAATGCGGCAGATGGTGCAGATCGTTTTTTCGTTGCCCTCGAGTACCTGGTCGCAGCTTTCACAACAGCGGGGAAAGATGAGATCGGCGAAGTCTCGGAGGAATTGACGCAGGTTCATTTTTATAGATTTTCAATGAGTGAATTTCGGCTGGTCTGAATACCTTTGCACGACAAAAACCAATCGCCGCACATGACAACGCTGATCGTAAATGCACAGGTCGTAAATGAAAGCCAGGTCCAGTATTTAGACGTGATAATTGAAAATGGTCACATTAAAAAAATCGGGAAGGACTTGCAGCATATGGCGGCGGACAAAATTGTGGACGCAAAAGGCCTTTACCTGATGCCCGGCGTGATTGATGACCAGGTGCATTTCCGGGAACCCGGGCTTACGCACAAAGCCAATATTTACACCGAATCGAAAGCTGCCGTTGCCGGTGGGGTGACTTCTTTTATGGAGATGCCCAATACGGTACCCAATACGCTTACGCAGCAGCTCCTGGAAGACAAATACCAGATTGCAGCCAGCACCTCACTGGCCAATTACTCCTTCTTCATGGGTGCTTCCAATGACAATTATGATGAAGTAATGCTGACAGACCCCACACAGGTTTGCGGGATTAAGATATTCATGGGGTCGTCGACCGGGAACATGCTGGTGGATGCACCCGAGGTGCTTGAAAAGATATTCGCCAATGCACCCTGCATAATCGCTACGCATTGCGAAGATGAACCAACTGTGAAGGCCAGAATGGCTTATTTTAAAGAAAAATACGGAGACGATGTCCCCTATGATATTCATGCATTGATCAGAAATGAAGAAGCTTGCCTGACGTCTTCATCATTTGCAAGCGCACTGGCCCACAAGCACGGCACACGACTGCATATCCTGCATATTTCTACCGGCGACGAAGTGCATTTATTTGAAGTAGGGAACCGGAGCAATGGGAAGATCCTGCTAGCGGACGGAAAGCCAAAACTCGTTACCGCGGAGGCCTGCGTGCACCACCTATGGTTTGATGCCGAGGATTACCGGACGTTGGGTAATAAAATCAAATGTAACCCGGCGATTAAGGCCCCGCACCACAAGGAGGCGATCTTACAGGCTGTCCTCGACAATCGTATCGATGTGATCGCGACGGACCATGCACCTCATACCGTGGATGAAAAGGCGCAGCATTACTGGCAGGCGCCTTCGGGATTGCCGTTGGTGCAGCATACGTTGAATGTCATGCTGGAATTGAGCCGTGCGGGAAAGATTTCGATAGATCGCGTTGCTGAAAAAATGAGCCACGCTGTGGCCGACTGTTTTGATGTTAAGAATCGTGGGTATATCCGCGAAGGTTATTGGGCGGATCTGGTCCTTGTCGATCTGAATGCGACAACGACGGTAAATCCTGAAAACATTTATTCCAAATGCGGTTGGTCACCGTTTGAAGATACGGAGTTCCATTCCCGGATCACCCACACGTTCGTATCGGGGCACCTGGTTTATGAAGATGGGAAATTCGATGAAACCGTGAAAGGGAAGCGGTTATTGTTTAGTCGCTAGGTAGTCGTAATAGTAGCGGATCACATTCAGGTCGGCCTCTGTCCAGTCGAGCGACGGCAGGTCGGCCGGATCGAGCCATATGATTTGTTCGTGTTCGGTGAGTGTGAAATCTATCGTATCTACCGTGCATATAAAAGGTACAAGCACGATCTCACGCCAGCCCTGGTCTTTTGAAGTTTCAGGTAGTTTGTGGATAATTTCGACGGATACGTTGAGCTCCTCCATGATTTCACGGAACAAAGCCTGCTCGTCTGTTTCACCTTTTTCGAGTTTTCCACCGGGAAATTCCCATTGGAGAGGAAAGGATAATGCCGCGCTCCGCTGCCCTGCGAGTACTTTTCCATCATGTTCTATCACAGCACAGGGCACTCTCACAACTAACTTTTCGGAAACCAGTACTTCGATCATAGAGGCGGTTACACTAATTTACCGCAAAATTACTATTTCTATTCCTAATTTGTATCCGAGTGTTAAAACTTCTTAAAAAGTTAAAGCTTAGAACAACTCGCCTGAACGGTGCCGGGGTAAAATGCCTAAATGTTTGAATGCCTTTTCGGTAACTTCCCGTCCCCGGGAGGTGCGTTTCATGTAGCCTTCCTGGATCAGGAAAGGTTCGTACACTTCTTCGATCGTCTCCGCTTCCTCTCCGCAGGCCGTCGCGATGGTCGACAAGCCGACCGGGCCACCTTTGAATTTCTGTATGATCGTGCTGAGAATCCGGTTGTCCATTTCGTCGAGACCGTTCTGATCCACATCGAGCGCCTGTAACGCCATTTCAGCAATGGCGACATTGATCCGTCCGTTGCCCTTCACCTGTGCAAAATCCCGGGTGCGGCGAAGCAGGTTATTGGCAATACGCGGAGTCCCCCGGCTTCTCCGGGCGATTTCATAGGCTGCATCCTCTTCCAGCGGCGTTCCGAGTATCGAGGCGGAACGTTTCAGAATGGATGACAACAGTAGCGCATCGTAGTATTCCAGCCTTGCATTGATCCCGAACCGTGCACGTAAAGGCGACGTGAGCATCCCCGCTCGTGTGGTGGCGCCGATCAATGTGAATGGATTGAGTCCGATTTGTATGCTTCGTGCATTGGGGCCGCTATCGAGCATAATATCGATTTTGTAATCCTCCATGGCCGAGTAGAGGTATTCTTCGACCACAGGATTCAAGCGGTGTATTTCATCGATGAATAACACATCGTGCTCCTGCAAGTTGGTAAGTAACCCGGCGAGGTCGCTGGGCTTATCCAGTACCGGCCCCGAGGTGATCTTGATACCCGACCCCAGTTCGTTTGCAATGATGTTGGAAAGCGTGGTTTTGCCCAAACCCGGCGGGCCGTGTAATAATACGTGATCCAATGCATCACCCCGCTGGCGTGCCGCCTGTACAAATATTTTCAGGTTTTCAAGAATTTTATCCTGCCCGGTAAAATCGTCGAAAGACAACGGCCGCAATGCACGTTCGATGTCTTTATCGGTATTGGAAAGGTTTTCTTTATCTCCGGACAGATAATCCTGGCGCATAGTCAGTTGAATAGACAGTGAAAACCAGCTACCGGCAAATGGCGATAGCTGGTTGTTATTATTTAACCAAAAATAATCGTTTTAATTAGCAAAAGGAAGGACTACCGGATGACCATCACCGAACCGCGTTTCACGATCGGTGCACGCTCAGGAAAGTAAAGTGCTTCGTAGGAAAGAACATACGGATAACTGCCCGGCTGAACTTTGAGGCCCTTGTAGGTGCCGTCCCAGCGAGCCTCGATGTCCGAAGTTGCATAAATAACTTCGCCCCAGCGATTATAGATCCGTATCGAGAATTTGGTATAATAGGCTCCGAATATTTCCAGAATTTCGTTGTGGCCTTCTCCATCAGGTGTAAAGGCATCCGGAATGAAGAATCGGGGTTCGCACCTGTCTTCAACCTGGGTGGTTTGCTCGGTGACACAGCCCTCCTTATTGGTTGCCCGCACAAGGTAAGTGCCTTCCTGATTCACCGTAACCGTCCGGGTTGTGTCGCCTGAGTGCGGCCACAGATACGAGTAGGGCCCCTGCCCCCCGGCATCGAGTATCACGGATTGACCATCGGGAATGCAGATCGCATTTTCAGGGGCAAGATTCAGAATCGGGGATGGAAGTTCCCCAACCGACAGTGTATCCGAGTTGTAGCAATCGTTACGATCTTTTACGATTACAAAATAGGATCCGGGCTTGCTGATGGTCACCTCGCGGGTATCTTCACCGGTACTCCATTTGTATTCGATCCAGCGGTCGCTGCCCACACGCAGAACAATGGAGCTGTCGCGGCATAGCGTCGTATCGGGGCCGATAGAAAAGGCTGGTGGCTTACGCAATGTGATTTCAATGGTGTCGGCCGCATAGCAATCGCCCTGCGGACCGTTGAAAGCGATGGCAATGTACCGTCCGGTTGCTGTCGCATTGTAGGTTCTTCCACGCCCCACAACTCTCCCGCGATTGATCCAGGCGTAGACTTCGGCTTTCACCTTCATGTCCAGGGGAACGTAGGCGCCACAGGTATCTTTGTCGGGCCCGAGATCTATGTTGGAGGGTGTTTCGTAAATCGTAACTTCTTGTACGATAGTGGTATCCGTACACTTGTTGGTAGCCCGCATGGCAACCTTGTAGGTGCCCGGCTCCGTATAGGTATAAGTGGCCTGTTGTTGCTTGGAAGGCGCGGTAAAAGAGCCATTTCCAAGGAAATCCCACGAATACTGGTCTTCAATAGGGTCGCACATCGGACTGGCCTGGAATGTGGTAGGCTCGTTGGTACAGAAACCATCCGCTTCAAATCCGGGCCCCTGGGATTCCTGTGTAAAGTCCTGGACCATATTAGGTAATCCAAGCTGACTTTTTTTACCACCCAGATTGACGCCGTCCCGCTCATAATCGACACCGGTTAAGGAATTTCCTTCCGGTTCACCAATGACAGCCAGGTATTCACTACCCTGAATGGCCATATAGATCCTTCCGTCCGGGCCAAATTGTAATGCGCCGTATTTCTGGGTTGAAGAACTGTCGATAGTGATCGCGGTTTCAGTCAAAAGACTGTCGGGCAAAGTCAGGTCGTATTGTTTCAGAGAGGATTTGGTCCCATTTTCTCCCTGAAACGATATGTACATTTTCTCTCCGCTCGGAGAAAACTCAATTCCGTAGGCGATAGGCGGCGCAGGGCCGAGGTCCATCGTCTTGTCGTAGGTCAATGTACCCGTAGAGTCGTTGAAACTGAATAATTCGACATAGTTCCGTGCAGGGCCGGGGATCACGACGGCAAGCCTGCGCTGACCCGTGGTGCTGTCGGGTGATGAAAATTTCATGTAGCCTTCGGCTTTGTTCAGGCTGTCGTGTGACATGCCGAGCTCAGGTGCATTCACTTCCACGAGCCCGCCTTCCGTAGCGTGAAAAATCCGGAACTTGTTGGTGCCATAATCGTGGGAAACTACCCAGTAAGTGCTGTCACGATCATTCCGCACCGAAGCAATGCGCTCTGTTGTAGGCTGTTGCAAGGTTGTATTTTGCTCGATGATCGCTCCCAGTCCATTATTTCTCCTCATATCCACCACGCTGACAGTCAGCAGCTTCTCTCCGTTGATATCTGAGGTAGTAAATACATTGTAAAGATACTCGCACCCTTTACACGTCGGTTGCGGAACAATCAGGACAGACTGCGTGGAATTCGGGCTGCCTTTCATCGGGACGCACGTTCCCGTAAAACAGGGCATGACATCCCCGTTTTTGTTCCAGATCGTTATACCGTCAGAATAAAACAATAGCTGCCCTTTTGTATTTGAAATGGACGAAGTCCCTTCGGGCGTATTCAGTTTCCCATCCGTGATCGGTGAAGGAGGACTATTCGAGAAATCCAGACCTGCATTGCCGCCGAAATACCACTTGGCACCTTCCTGATTGGTCGGTTCCATACAGATTTTGACATTGATCCGATCCTGGATTTTACAGCCGTTGGGCAGAATCACTTCCACCGAGTAACACCCTGAACTGTCTACTTTTAAGGTCTGTGTAGTATCGCCCTTAGGGTACCATACATATCTCGCTCCATCGGGAGCTCCGTTGGGATAAGGGTCAAGAATGAGTGTGTCGCCTTTGCAAATGGTCGTATCTGTTTTCCATTGCTGGAATTGGGGAGGCAGTTCGCCGATCTGGACCACTTGTGAAACCAACTCGCTGGAACCATTTTTCAAGGTGCGGGTGAGCGTAACGGTATAGGAGCCCGGAGCCATGTAGGAGTGCTGTGGGTTGCGACGGGTATCGGTAGCGCCGCCTTCCCCGAAGCTCCACCGCCAGGCAGTGGCCGTGGAAAGTGTATCTCTGAAAGAGGTGGAATCGGCATCGCAGTCGGGGTTCTGCATGCACTGCCCTTGTACCAAAAAAGGTGTTTGAGCTTGCGCAAATGCGGCAGACAGCAGCAGGAGCAAGGATAGAATGTAAAAAAATTGCTGGTACCTATTATAAAATCGCCCCATGTTTCGTTACTTGTTCAAACACCCCTAGCCATCTCTTGGAATATTCAGATTACCCGACAATACTAACGAAAATAAAATGTTAAAATTTTGTGCGGGATTGTCGTGAAAACCACTCTAATTTGAATATTAATACGCAATTTGAGGATATTTTGTGAAATTAATCAGGTAAATTTTTTGTGCCGGAAAAGGGATAACTTTTCAAAATGCGGCAAGCCGATAAATCTATGACCAAGCGTTTACTTTCCCTTTTCATACTGACACTGCTTTGCCTGAAAGGTTGGAGCCAGGATCCTCAATTTTCACAGTTCTATGCGAACCCGTTATACCTGAATCCAGCCCTGGCCGGAGGTGCGCTGGCACCCCGTGCGACGATCAACTACCGCAACCAATGGCCGTCGCTCTCGGCGAACTTCGTGACTACCTCGATAGGTGCCGATATGTTTTTGCCTAACCTGAACAGTGGTGTAGGCGTACTCGTTACCATGGATAGCCAGGGATTAGGAAACCTCAAATCGACCGAGGCGGCATTACAATATTCCTACCAAATACAATTTAATGAGCTGACATCGCTCCGCCTGGGTATCCAGGGAGGAATTGCTTCGCGGACGCTGGATTATTTCGGCCTCACATTTGGTGACCAGTATAACAACGGCGGATTAACCGGGCAGCCCTCGGAGGACCCATTTGCGAAAGGCGGTCCCAACGTATTTTATGCCGACTTTGGTGCCGGCGCGATGCTTTATTCGGATTGGTACTGGGCCGGCGTCTCCGCGCATCACCTGAACCGGCCGGACCAGGCTTTTTCTGACCTCTCCCAGGCTCGTTTGCCTGTGAAGGCGAGTTTGCAGGCCGGTTTACGTATCCCTTTCGCGGGTTATACCTTCCTGGGAGATGAAATTGATAAGGAAAAGACGATCTCTCCCGCGATCATGTATAAAAAGCAGGGTAAGTACGATCAGTTCGATGCCGGGATGTATGTGACCATTGAACCGCTTGTGATCGGGGCATGGTACCGGGGCATTCCATTCAAGAAGTATGAGCAGAACATTAATAACCACGAATCCCTGATTTTCCTGGCCGGATATCGTCAGGACAAGTTCTCGATCGGGTACAGCTACGACCTCACCATTTCCACGCTGGGTGCAGGAAGCGGAGGAGCTCATGAAATATCCCTGTCATATATTTTCGCTCCGCTGGAATCTAAGCCGAGACGCTCCAAAAGCAGCAAGCGCCAGCTTTCCTGTCCTAAATTCTGATCCTCTTCGAAAAAAATTAGTAACCCCGTGCGCAGGGTAAACTTTATCGGCGGCAGTCTTTTCTGATGGTTATCCACTATTAAAGACGTCATTTTGATATGATCAGTTTCCGAAACCTTACGTTACTAACCGTTCTATTTTGCCTGACAGTCGCATTGAGCGTTGTTGCGGCACCTCCCAAACGGGAATTTTACGAGATCAAAATCTACCATCTTAAAAATGCAGAGCAGGAATCCCGGGTAGAGGCTTTCCTGAAAGATGCATACATCCCGGCGGCGCACAGAGCGGGAATTAAAAACGTGGGTGTTTTCAAGCCCGTCCCTTCCGACACAATGGCCGGCAAGCTGATTTACGTTCTGACCCCTTTGAAATCGCTGGATTTACTATTGTCATTGCCAAAAACGCTTGATAAAGACCAGGCTTACCTCTCAGCTGGAAAGGATTATATCGATGCGAACTACAAAAATCCACCTTACGCCCGGTTCGAATCGATTGTTCTGCAAGCATTTACAGAAATGCCGGTTCATGCGAAGCCCAACCTGGACGGACCGAAAAGCCAGCGTGTTTATGAGCTGAGAAGTTATGAAGGCCACACCGAGAAGATCTATCAGAACAAGGTGAAGATGTTTAATGCAGGTGGTGAGGTTCCGTTATTCGTACGCCTGGGCTTCAATGCGGTTTTCTACGGCGAAGTAATATCGGGCAGCCACATGCCGAACCTGATGTATATGACGACATTCGCGGACAAAGCATCTCGGGACGCACATTGGAAATCCTTCTCAGAAGACGCTGAATGGAACAAGCTGAAGGTGAATCCGGAATATCAGAACAACGTATCAAAAAACACAAGCTTCTTCTTGTATCCCACGGAATATTCGGATATATAGCAACTGAAAACGGTTCAAATCATTCTGAAATGATGAATTGGGCGAGATCCGTTTTCGGATAGGCCGATTCATCATTTTTTGTTTAAATCAATATTATGAAAGCCGCGATACTAAAGAACCTTCATGAGCCGCTGGTAATTGAAGAAATGCAAAAACCCGATCCCGGTCCCGGCGAAGTACTCGTCGAGGTGAAGGCGGCATCGCTTAACCACCGGGATGTTTGGATTCAGAAAGGGCTTTATCCCAGAATTACGACACCCATTATTCCCGGCTCGGATGGCGCGGGTATTGTGACAGAAGTAGGTGACGGGGTGGCTAAAAGCTGGATTGGGAAAGAGGTTATCATCAATCCATCCCAGAACTGGGGGGATAACCCCGATTTCTACGCTGAAGATCACAAAATCCTGGGCCTTCCCGACAATGGTACATTTGCCGGTTATGTCAAAACGGAAGCGAGATATCTGGTAGAGAAACCGGCGCATCTGTCTTTTGAAGAAGCAGCTGCGCTGCCGATGGGCGGCCTCACAGCATGGCGCTCGCTCGTGACGCGGTGCCGGTTCAGGCAAGGCGACCGGGTGTTGGTGACCGGTGCAGGCGGTGGGGTGGCATTATTTGTAATCCAGTTCGCGATCGCAGCGGGAGCGGAGGTGTGGGTTACCTCCGGCTCGGATCAAAAAATTCAGAAAGCGATCGAAATGGGGGCCAAAGGAGGCATTAACTATAAAAACCCAACCTGGTTCCGTGACCTGCTGGTTAAGGCACGTGGTCCCAAGACGGGCTATTTCAACGTCATCGTGGACAGTGCCGGCGGCCCCGGCTTTGCCCGGTTGATCGATATTGCGGCTCCCGGCGCACGGATTTGCTTTTACGGAGGCGGGACCGGCAACATTACGGACATCGTACCAGCCAAAGTTTTTTTCAAGCAGCTCAATATTTACGGCAGCACAATGGGGACCGAGCAGGAGTTCAGCGATATGGTACGGTTTGTATCCGACAAGCGGATCGTCCCTGTCGTGGATAAAGTTTTTCCGATCGAACAGGCGGAAGAGGCGCTACGGTATATGGACGCAGGGCAGCAGTTTGGTAAAATCGTGCTTTCGATCTGACTATTTTCTCACCGCATCGATGGCTCCGCGGACGCTTCCGTGCTCGTCGAGCAGTGACTGCGCTTCGTCCGGCGAGATATTCAGTTCATCCATGATCATATTCAACGCCCTGTTGACGAGTTTTTCATTGGTGAGCTGCATATCCACCATTTTGTTTCCCTTCACTTTACCCAGGCGGATCATCACCGAGGTCGAAATCATGTTCAGCGCCAGTTTTTGGGCTGTTCCTGACTTCATTCTGGTGCTTCCTGTTAAAAATTCGGGTCCTACCACGATTTCAACCGGATATTCGCAGGCTTTGGCGACTGCGGAACCATCGTTGCAGACGACGCAGCCGGTGAGCAACCCCGCATTGCGCGCTTCGTTCAAGCCGCCGATGACGTAGGGTGTCCGGCCGGATGCTGCTATGCCTATCAATGTATCGTTGTCATTGGGCGCATAGGTCGCCAGATCGATCCAAGCCTGGTTCCAATCGTCCTCCGCATTCTCGACAGCCTTCCGAATGGCCGTGTCGCCACCGGCGATAATACCTACAACGAGATCGAACGGCACGCCGAAGGTTGGAGGGCACTCCGAAGCGTCGACCACGCCCAAACGTCCACTGGTACCGGCGCCGATATAGAAAAGCCGGCCGCCTTTTTTCATCCTCGGAACGATCTGCTCCACCAGCGCTTCAATCTGCGGGATCGACTTCTGGACGGCAAGAGGGACCGTCTGATCCTCCCGGTTAATGGAGGTCAGAATGTCGTTGACACTCATTTTTTCAAGATCATTATAGTTCGAAGACGATTCGGTGGTCATCATGTTGGTTCGTGATTTTTGGAATTCAAAATTAAATGTTTTCCCATAACGATGTTACGCCGGGAGGAAATTTGGTATTTATCATAGATTAATAACAAAAAAAGCTTTGAATGTTTGGAAAATAAAAAGATTGGCTCCTAATTTGTAACACCAAGTTAAAAGCAGCGAAATTTCGCTAGATCTTAAAGTTACGCTAAAATGAAATTGACAATTATCGTCCCGGTCCTACTTATCGTCACGCATTAGCGTGAGTGGGACGATAGCACATATCTGGCACCTCACTCACTAACCCGAGTGGGGTGTTTTTATTTCAAATACAATCATTCACCAATGGCGACAGAATTAAACAGATTTTCGAAGACCCTGACCCAGGAAGTTACCAATCCCGCCGCGCAGGCGATGCTTTACGGTATTGGTTTGAAAGAAGAAGACTTTGTTAAACCACAGATCGGGATTGCCAGCACAGGTTATGAGGGTAACCCTTGCAATATGCACCTGAACGGCCTTTCGGTGTATGTGAAACAAGGCGTGACTGCGAACGACATGGTGGGTCTGATTTTCAACACGATCGGTGTTTCGGATGGTATGACCAACGGTAACGACGGTATGCGCTACTCGCTGCCAAGCCGTGATATTATCGCGGATTCGATCGAAACGGTGGTGGCAGCACAATGGTACGACGGTGTGATCGCCGTGGTGGGTTGTGATAAAAATATGCCTGGTGCTATTATGGCCATGGCGCGTCTTGACCGCCCTTCCATTATGGTGTATGGCGGAACCATCCGTTCGGGACATTATAAAGGACAGAAACTCGACATCGTTTCGGCATTCGAAGCATTGGGTAAGAAGTTCGCCAACAATATTTCTGATGAAGATTATAAAGGAGTAATCCAGAATTCGATCCCTGGTCAGGGCGCTTGCGGCGGAATGTACACTGCGAACACGATGGCTTCTTCGATCGAAGCGATGGGATTGAGTCTGCCATTCAGCAGCTCTTACCCGGCTACGCACGAAGGCAAGCAGGAAGAATGCAAGAAAATCGGTGCTGCAATGAAGAAATTGCTCGAACTGAACATTACTCCGAAAGATATTATTACCAAAAAATCACTGGAAAACGCGTTGACGGTGGTCATGGCCCTGGGTGGTTCTACCAATGCGGCATTGCATTACCTGGCGATCGCGCGTGCAGCGGGCATTCCATTGACATTGGATGACATTCAGGCGATATCAGACCGTACGCCATTCATCGCGGATTTGAAGCCTAGCGGTAAATACTTCATGGAGGACATCCTGGAAATCGGCGGTGTTCCTGCTGTTACCAAGTATTTGTATTCAGTAGGGCTGATCCACGGAGATTGCATTACCGTAACAGGTAAAACAGTTGCTGAAAACCTCGCCGAGGCTCCTGACTTGAATTTTGAAACACAGAAAATGGTGTTCCCTATCGAAGGAGCGATCAAGAAAACAGGCCACATCCAGGTACTTTATGGTAACCTGGCTCCCGAAGGTTCGGTTGCAAAGATTACCGGTAAGGAAGGTCTGACATTCGACGGCGAAGCGAAAGTGTGCGAGCACGAATCGGAGATCATCGAAATGCTTTCCAAAGGTGAAATTAAGGCCGGCCATGTGGTGGTGATCCGTAATGCAGGTCCGAAAGGCGGTCCGGGTATGTCGGAAATGCTGAAACCAACCTCTGCGGTAATGGGTGCAGGCCTTGGCGACAAGATCGCATTGATCACCGACGGTCGTTTTTCAGGCGGTACGCACGGTTTCGTAGTAGGTCACATTACCCCGGAAGCATTCGACGGCGGCCCGATCGCATTGGTGAAAGACGGCGACCGTATCAGCATTGATGCCAACACCCGCGTACTGACCCTGCACATTTCCGACGAAGAAATGGCAGCCCGCAAAGCCGCCTGGGTACAACCCGCGCCACGCTTTACAAAGGGTATGCTGGGAAGATATATCAGAACCGTGAAATCAGCCAGCGAAGGTTGCGTGACTGACGAAGCGTAAAAAACAAAGCATTATGTCGGAAGGGAAATTCAAATTGGATAGAACGGCCTTCCATGCCGGGACGCATTCGGAGACTGAAAAGTACTATGCGAGAAATCAGCCGACGACTTTGAAGGAAAGGTTAGAGGCAGCGCATTACCTGAATAGCCTTGCATTTCAATTCGATTTGCAAAATCCGCCCAGAATGGATAGAAGTGTTTTTTCAATGCGAAAACACCCGGATATAAATGACATTGAGAATCTTGAAAATTCATCCGACTAAATAATAGAAAGTCATGGGATTTAATGAAAATCAAACTGCAACAATTCAGGCTTCGGAACCGGTGGTTTCGGTGGCCAAGCCGGAGCTGATCAATGGCTCGCATGCGGTGATCCAGTCGCTGATTGCGGAAGGGGTGAAAACCATTTTCGGCTATCCGGGCGGCGCGATTATGCCGGTGTATGACGCGATCTATGACTATCAGGACCAGGTCAACCATATTCTCGTGCGCCACGAGCAAGGCGCTGCACATGCAGCCGAAGGTTTTGCGCGCATTACGGGCGAGGTAGGGGTCTGTCTGGTAACGTCGGGACCGGGTGCTACCAACCTCGTAACAGGTATCGCCGACGCGATCATCGACTCAACGCCGATGGTCTGCATTATCGGTCAGGTGGCGTCGCATTTGCTGGGTACCGACGCTTTCCAGGAGACGGACGTGATGGGTATCACCATTCCGATCACGAAATGGAACTACCAGATCACCAATGCGGATGAAATCCCTGAAATCATTGCCAAAGCATTTTATATAGCCAAATCAGGCCGTCCGGGGCCGGTTTTGATCGATATTACCAAGGATGCGCAGCAGAAGCTGATGACGAAGCCTTTTGTCCACAAAAAGACGGAGAAATTGCTGAGCTACCATCCGCGTATGGCTCCGAAAGATGAGCAATTGGCGGCGGCTGCGAAGCTGATCAACCAGGCGAAACGCCCGTTCCTGTTCGTAGGTCACGGCGTGCAAATCTCCGGCGCGGAGCAGGAATTGATCAAGTTCATTGAAAAAACGGATATTCCGGCGGCTTCTACATTGCTCGGGCTTTCTTCCATGTCGGTTGACCACCCTAACTACATGGGCTGGCTCGGAATGCACGGGAACTACGGTACCAATGTCCTGACCAACCAATGCGACCTCATTATCGCTGTCGGAATGCGTTTCGATGACCGCGTAACCGGCGATTTGAGCCGCTATGCGAAACAGGCGAAGGTTGTACACATCGAAATCGACCCGGCGGAGATCGATAAGATCGTGAAGGCGGATGCGCCGGTAGTAGGTGATGCCAAAATCGCATTGGAAATGCTGCTTCCATTGGTGAACGAGAACAATCATGAAGCCTGGAAAGCGGAATTCAAGAAGTACGACGCGATCGAGGACGAGAAAATTACCCAGCCGGAATTGGCTCCTACGACGGAGAAAATTAAAATGGCCGAGGTAATCCGTACGCTTTCGGATAAAACCAAAGGCGAGGCGGTGATCGTGGCGGATGTGGGTCAGCACCAGATGATGACGGCGCGTTATTACCAGTTTAAAAAACCGAGTTCTTTCATTACATCAGGCGGCCTTGGAACGATGGGTTATGCATTGCCGGCTTCATTCGGGGCCAAAGTAGGTGCGCCGGATCGTGAAGTGGTGGCGATGATCGGTGACGGTTGTTTCCAGATGACCATTCAGGAGTTGGGTACGATTGCGCAAAGCGGTTTGCCAGTGAAAATCATCATCCTGAACAACAACTTCCTCGGAATGGTACGCCAGTGGCAACAGCTTTTCCACCAGAAGCGCTATTCGTTCGTGGAGCTGCAAAACCCTGATTTTATCACGATCGGCAAAGGTTTCGGCATCGACGGCCATACCTGCGCGAAACGCGAGGATTTGCATGCGTCGCTCGATACAATGCTGGCTTCCGACAAGCCTTACCTGTTGGAAGTTTTGGTAGAAAAAGAAGAAAACGTGTTCCCGATGGTGCCAACGGGTGCTTGCGTAGCCGATATCCGTTTGGAATAATATAAAAGAGGAAGAAAATATGACATCATACACCATTTGTGTCTTTACTGAGAACTCTATTGGTATTCTCAACAAGATCACTACGATATTCACCCGCCGACGGATTAATATCGAAAGCTTGACCGTTTCGGAAACGGAGCGTAAGGGTATTTCCCGCTTCACGATCGTCATTCGTAGCGAATCGCGCGATGCAGTGGAAAAGCTGGTCCGCCAGATCCGCAAGATCATCGAAGTACTCGCTGTTTTCGGGTATCTCAATGAGGACATCGCGTATAACGAGATCGCATTGTTCAAGGTTTCGACGCCGATAGGTGCAAAACCACTCGATATTGAGACCATTAACAAGACCTACAAAGCGTGGGTCGTGTACTGGCACCTCACGTACGTGATCATTCAGAAGACGGGTACAGAAGAAGAAATCTTTGAGTTTTTCGACTATATCAAACCCCACGAAATCCTCGAATTCGTTCGCTCGGGACGTGTGGCGGTAAGCAAATCGCCTCAGACACTGGTAGATTATCTGCCGGAAGCTGAGTGGGAGTATTACCAATAGTCTATAAAGTTTTAGTAGTATTGCTTTTAAATTCGTAGTAAATCAATAATCCAATCAATAATCAATGGCAAAATTAAATTTCGGCGGGGTCGAAGAAGAAGTAGTAACCCGTGAAGAATTTCCACTCGAAAAAGCGCGCGAAGTACTTTCCTCTGAAACTATCGCTGTAATTGGTTACGGCGTACAAGGCCCAGGCCAAAGCTTGAACATGCGTGACAACGGATTCAATGTAATCGTTGGTCAGCGTAAAGGTGGTAAGTCTTGGGACAAAGCCGTTGCTGACGGATGGGTACCAGGCGAAACCCTTTTCGACATCGAAGAGGCGCTTGCAAAAGGAACTATCATTTGCTACTTGCTTTCTGACGCTGCTCAGATCGAACTTTGGCCGACTGTTAAAAAACACCTTACTGCCGGAAAATCACTGTATTTCTCACACGGTTTTGGTGTAACTTATAAGGATCAGACTGGCATCGTTCCTCCTGCTGACGTGGATGTATATCTTGTTGCTCCAAAAGGATCAGGAACTTCACTACGCCGTTTATTCGTAGAAGGAAAAGGCTTGAACTCTTCTTTCGCGGTATTCCAGGATGCAACTGGTAATGCACGTGAAAAATGTATCGCAATGGGAATCGGTGTAGGTTCAGGTTACCTGTTCGAAACTGATTTCTACCGTGAAGTAACTTCTGACCTTACAGGCGAGCGTGGTACTTTGATGGGTGCTATCCAGGGTATTTTCGCTGCACAATACGAAGTGTTGCGTTCAAATGGCCACACGCCGTCAGAAGCATTCAACGAAACTGTTGAAGAGCTGACTCAATCGTTGATGCCACTGGTTGCTGAAAACGGTATGGACTGGATGTATGCTAACTGCTCTACGACTGCACAGCGCGGTGCTTTGGACTGGTGGAAACCTTTCCGTGATGCTACCAAGCCTGTTTTCGAGCAACTTTACAACTCTGTAAAAAGCGGCGAGCAAGCTACCATCTCTATCACCCGCAACTCACAGCCTGACTACCGCGTGAAATTGGAAGCTGAATTGGCTGAACTCCGCGAATCAGAAATGTGGCAAGCAGGTACAACTGTACGTGGTTTGCGTCCGGAAAGAAGCTAGTACCACAAACCCCGGACCTTAGTCCGGGGTCTGATAGAAATCTAGAGCTTTGCTATTGCAAAGCTCTTTTCATTGATACTCATCATGAGCACTGCCCATCAACTACCGACACTCGACAATATATTCCTCGCCGCAGAACGCCTGCGCGGGGTCATTAACCACACACCAATCTTTTTTAATGCACACCTTTCGGAGCAGTATGGAGCTAATATTTACCTGAAAAGGGAAGATTTGCAAACGGTACGCTCCTATAAGATCCGCGGAGCTTACAACAAGATGGCGAGCATGACGCCGGAAGCCCTCGCGGGCGGGATCGTGTGCGCGAGCGCCGGCAACCACGCGCAGGGCGTAGCGTACGCGTGCCGGAAAATGGAAGTGAAAGGCGCGATTTTCATGCCTACCACCACGCCGGCGCAGAAAGTGAAGCAAGTCCGGCTGTTCGGTCAGGAATGGATTGAAATCCATTTGGTAGGCGATACTTATGACGACGCTTACCATGCGTCGATGGCCTACAGCGACAGTACCAACGCCGTTTTTGTGCACCCATTCGATGATTTGCAGGTTATTGAAGGCCAGGGAACTGTCGGGTTGGAGATTTTCAAGGATGCCGATTTTAAAATCGATTACCTGCTGATGGCTATTGGTGGTGGCGGGCTGGCGTCGGGGATTTCCACGGTTTTCAAGCAGCTATCTCCCAAAACACAACTCATTGGCGTGGAACCGGAAGGCTCGCCCAGTATGCACAAATCCATTCAGGAAGGGCATGTGGTGACGCTGGATAATATCGATAAGTTCGTCGATGGTGCGGCTGTCAGGCGTGCCGGCGACATTACATTTGAAGTTTGCAGCAAGAGTTTAAACCAGATTTTGCTGGTACCGGAAGGAAAGGTATGCTCCTCTATTCTGCAACTATATAACGAAGAGGCGATTGTGGCAGAACCGGCAGGTGCATTGACCGTCGCTGCATTGGATTTGATCCGTGAAGATATTAAGGGCAAAAACGTGGTCGTGCTCATTAGTGGCGGCAATAACGACATTACCCGCACCGAGGAGATCAAGGAGCGTTCGCTATTATATGAAGGCTTGAAGCACTATTTCATCATCCGCTTTCCCCAACGCTCCGGCGCATTTCGTGAGTTTCTGAACGTGCTCGGCCCGAACGACGATATTGCCCGCTTCGAATACGTCAAGAAAACTAACCGCGAGCAGGGGCCTGCATTGGTCGGCATTGAACTGAAAAACCGCGAAGATTTTGCGCCGCTCATTGAACGAATGGATGCGAACCGGGTGGTTTATGAGTATCTGAATGATCAGCCGGATTTGTTTCAGTTTATGGTTTAAATGCGTTTGCGTCAATGAGGTAAGATTTTTTAACTTGTTGTCAAAAATCCAGACTTATCATGGTCACATCGAAGAGAGACATTATTCAACAGATTCAAAGCAAAGCCTCATCGATCAAGGCATTGGGGGCTGAACGGCTTGGCCTTTTTGGCTCTTTTGCACGTGGCGAGCAAAAGGAAACAAGCGATATTGATGTGGTCGTCGAGTTCCGTCCTGGAATGAAGACTTACAGCAATCTGTTTGATATGGCGGAGCTGCTTGAAAAGCTTTTACAAAAAAAAGTCGATTTGCTCACGTGGGAGGGAATGGCAGGTTTTGTTCAAAGTGAAGTGCAAAAAGATATTGAATATGTCTCCTTCGTTGATTGATTTCCTCAAACACATCCAAAAGGAGCTTCATTTCCTGGTGAACCGATCGTCTGGAATGACATTCGAAGAGTTTGCTGACGATGATCTGGTCTCCCGGGCATTTATTCGCAGTTTGGAAATTGTAGGTGGGGCTTGTAAAAAGGTGCCCGATGAAATCAGATACAAATATCCCCAAGTTGATTGGCGCAGGTTGGCCGGTTTAAGCGATGTGCTGATACACCAATATTTCCAGGTCGACTACTCAATCGTCTGGGATGTAATTCAAAGTAATGTTCCTTCTGCAAAAGATTGGATCGACTATGTCATCGAGCAGGAGCAACAAATCTAACTATCAATGCTCCGCGTCCCATCCGACATCAGCTCCCAGGAATTTGAGTCCCTGAAAATCCAGGATATGACCTTCGTGGCCTATCGCAACGAGGTGTATCCTTCCAAATACGACGTGTTTTTTGAGGAACATGCGGTGATTGTGGTGCTGGAAGGCGAAAAGAAATTTACGAGCCCGACGCAGGAAGTGCACGTTGAAAAAGGAGATATTTTGTTCATTCAGAGGGGTTTTTACTTGATGTCGGAATCCATTCATGAAGCTTACAAGAGTCTGGTTTTCTTTTTCGACGAAAAGCTGCTGAAAGAATTCGTTGGTCTGCACCCGGAATTGTTTGATGCACAACAGGATGTCGGGCTGGTCGAATACCCGATTCTGCTTTTGAAATCAGACGATAATTTTGAGAAATTCATCCAATCCGTGTTCCCTTACTTCCGCTCGCGGACGGAGTTGAAGAATCATTTCCTGCGGTTGAAATTTCAGGAATTACTGTTGCATTTAATGGAGCTGGACAATTCAAGCCAGCTGCGGGGTATTTTGTACAGCTTATACAAAGGCGAAAAGGTTGATCTTTCGTTTTTAATGAACAGCTACTATCTGAAACCGTTAACATTGAATGAGCTGGCGCGGCTCTCCGGTCGGAGCCTTTCGGCATTCAAACGCGATTTTCAGGATGAATTTAATACCTCGCCGGCATTGTGGCTGAAAAATAAGCGGCTGGATTATGCGGACTTCTTACTGAGGAATAGTACCAAAAACGTTTCAGAAATCAGTACCGAGATTGGCTACGAGAGTGTTTCGCATTTTATCAAGACTTATAAGGAGAAGTACGGGACGACGCCGAAGCGGCAGGGGTAATTGCGATAATGTTCAAAAACAGGTATTTTTATAAGTATAAATATCAATAGTCATGGAAGCGAGAGGTATTTTATTGACGTTGCAGAGATCGAAACAGCGACTTTTTGAGAAGTATCCATTGAAATCAATGGGTCTTTTTGGGTCGTATGCGCGCAATGAGGCCGGTAAAGAAAGTGACATTGATATTCTAGTTGAGTTTGCTTCCCCTGTCGGTTTTGAATTTGTCGATCTCGCTATCGAATTGGAAGAAATATTGAATCACAAAGTTGATCTGGTTAGCAAAAAGGGCATTAAACCCAATATGCTGCCTTATATCGAAAAAGACCTTCTATATGTCTGAGAGACAATCCAGCGTCTTGTTTTTAGACATGCTTGAAGCCGTTGAGGCTGTTCTTGATTACACTGCAGGAATGAACTTCGAGACATTTCTGAATGACCGCAAAACACGTGATGCCGTTATCAGAAACTTGCAGGTTCTTGGAGAAGCCGGTAACCGAATTCCTAAAACAATCCGTGATGGCTATCCTGAAATCGAATGGATGCGAATCATCCGGTCAAGGCACATCCTGGTACATGACTATGCGGGAATTGATTTTGAGATAGTTTGGCGAATTATCGAGGTGCATTTGCCGCCTCTTAAAGAAGTGTTGGAGGATATTTTGAATCGCTCCAAATAAAGATTTCCGCTCAAACCGCCCCCGAAAACCAAAATCACTACTTTTTGAACCGTTACCGTTATACATATTCCTTTTATTATGCGGTAATTTGTAATGTCGGTTCTCCTTTTAAGAAAGGCGTTGATTCTCAGCTCTTTCTTTGAAGCCTGAACGACGAGGCGAAATTCTAATTTTAATCAAAATGAGTAATCAAGCGAGTACCCTTTTCGACAAAGTGTGGGATGCCCACGTTGTCCGTAAAATCGAGGACGGTCCGGATGTGTTCTTCATCGACCGCCACTTTATCCACGAAGTAACAAGCCCCGTTGCTTTCCTTGGACTCGAAAGCCGTAATATCGGTGTCATGTACCCCGAGCGCACTTTTGCGACGGCGGACCACAACACCCCGACGATCAATCAGCACCTTCCGGTGGCGGACCCGCTTTCGGCCAATCAGTTAAAGGCATTGGAAACCAACTCTCTGAAATACGGTATTTCACACTGGGGACTTGGCCATGCACGCAACGGTATTGTACACGTGGTTGGGCCTGAAAACGGTATCACGCTGCCCGGTATGACCATTGTTTGCGGTGACTCGCACACTTCTACCCATGGTGCTTTCGGCGCGATTGCGTTCGGTATCGGTACTTCGGAGGTGGAAATGGTGCTTTCTTCGCAATGCATTATGCAGCCTAAGCCTAAGAAAATGCGTGTAAACGTGAATGGCCAATTGGGCAAAGGTGTAACGCCAAAAGATGTAACGCTTTATATCATTTCGAAACTGACAACTGCCGGCGCAACGGGCTACTTCGTTGAATATGCCGGTGATGTTTTCGAAAATATGTCAATGGAAGGCCGTATGACCGTCTGCAATATGAGCATCGAAATGGGTGCCCGTGGCGGTATGATCGCTCCCGACGAAACGACTTTTGCCTACATCAATGGCCGCGAGCAAGCTCCGAAAGGCGAGAAGTGGGACAAGGCATTGACTTACTGGAAAACTTTGAAGACCGACGAAGGCGCTGTTTTCGACAAAGAATACAACTTCGATGCGGCCGATATCGAACCGATGATCACTTATGGTACCAACCCGGGAATGGGGCAGGGTATCACGAAAGCGATCCCTACTTCGGATCAGGTAGAAGGCGGTAAAGCAACCTATGATAAGTCTCTGAATTACATGGGCTTCCATGAGAACGAGAATATGCTGGGCAAGCAAATCGACTACGTGTTCATCGGTAGCTGTACCAATGGTCGCATCGAGGACTTCCGTGCATTTGCGTCGATCGTGAAAGGCCGTAAAAAAGCTGATAATGTAACGGCGTGGATTGTTCCGGGCTCGCACATTGTGGAGGCGCAGATCAAGGAAGAAGGAATTCTTGACATCCTTACCGACGCTGGTTTTGAATTGCGTCAGCCGGGTTGCTCGGCTTGTCTGGCAATGAACGACGACAAGATCCCGGCAGGCAAATATGCGGTGAGTACCTCCAACCGCAACTTCGAAGGTCGCCAGGGCCCAGGCGCGCGCACCTTACTCGCAAGCCCGCTCGTAGCAGCCGCAGCAGCGGTAACGGGCGTGGTTACGGACCCGAGGACGTTGCTTTGAAAGAGCTTTAAGCGATAGGCTCTAAGCTCTAAGCTACTTCAATACACACACTTATTATGAGAGATTTTCGAAGGTATGACGTATGGCGAATTAGTCATGAGTTTGTTCTTGAGGTTTACACTCTTACGCGACAGTTCCCGTCGAATGAAACGTATGGAATTACTTCACACATAAGAAGGGCTTCCGTTTCAATTCCGACGAATTTCTGCGAGGGATGTGGTAGGGCAACAGACTCAGAATTTGCAAGATTCATACATATCTCATCGGGCTCTGCTCATGAGGTTGAATATCTCTTACAGCTCTCAAAGGATTTGGAATATCTTCCAGAAACGGATTATTTATTACTGGACGAAAAAATTAACCTGGTTAAGAGAATGCTGTACAATTTGGAAAAAAGCATTACACAAAAGCCAAAAGCTTAAAGCTTACGGCATAAAGCAGCAAAACAATGGCTTACGATAAATTCACCATACTGAAAAGCTCGGCAGTGCCTTTGCCGATTGAAAACGTCGATACCGACCAGATTATCCCTGCGCGCTTCCTGAAAGCAACCAAGCGGGAAGGCTTTGGCGACAACTTGTTCCGCGACTGGCGCTATAATGGCGACGATACGCCGAAGCAGGATTTTGTGTTGAACAACCCTATTTACTCGGGAAAAATACTGGTAGGGGGCCGCAATTTCGGTAGCGGATCCAGCCGTGAGCACGCTGCCTGGGCGATCTACGATTACGGTTTCCGTTGTGTGGTTTCCAGCTTCTTTGCCGATATCTTTAAGGGTAACTCGCTGAATATCGGAATTTTGCCGGTACAGGTGAGCCCCGAATTCCTGGACAAGATCTTCCAGGCCATTGAAGCTGATCCAAATGCTGAATTGGAAGTAAATCTGCCGGAGCAGACCATTACGATCCTGGCAACGGGTGAGAAAGAGTCTTTTGACATCAACGGTTACAAAAAGCATAACCTGACAAACGGTTTCGACGATATCGATTATCTGCAGGCCATGAAGGGAGAGATCAAGGAGTTCGAAGCAGAGAGAATATTTTAATGGCAGTCGGTAATGGCTATCGGCTGTCGGCAATCGGCTATCAAACTTTTTGAGCAGCCAGTTGCCGACAGCCGAGGTCTGACAGCCGACAGCCGACAGCCACTTATGAACAGCCGCTATATTGAAATAATGGATACGACACTCCGCGATGGTGAGCAAACCAGCGGGGTGTCGTTTTCCGCGTCCGAAAAGCTGACCATTGCCCAGATCCTGTTGCAGGAAGTGAAAGTGGATCGCATTGAAGTAGCCTCGGCACGTGTGTCGGAGGGGGAATTTCAGGCGGTCAGGAAGATCACCGACTGGGCGAAGGCTAATGGTTTTCTGGACAAAATTGAAGTCCTCACCTTTGTCGATGGGGATGCCTCCATTAATTGGATGGTACAGGCCGGAGCGAAAGTGATGAACCTGCTGACCAAAGGGTCCCTGAACCATTTGACCCACCAACTCAAAAAATCACCTGAGGAGCACTTCCAGGATATCCGCAATGTGATCGAGCTGGCCGAGACGAAGGGCATTGAGTGCAATGTGTATCTTGAAGATTGGAGCAATGGAATGCGCAGCTCTCGCGATTATGTATTTCAATCGCTGGATTTTCTGACCACGTTGTCTGTCAAGCGCATTTTGCTGCCGGATACATTGGGTATTCTGACACCATCTGAGTCCTACACCTTCGTAAAGGAGATCGTGGATCGTTACCCCAACCATCATTTTGAGTTTCACGCACACAATGACTACGACCTGAGTGTAGCGAATGTAATGGAAGCGCTTCGCGCGGGAGCGCATGGTTTGCACCTGACCGTGAATGGCATGGGCGAGCGCACGGGTAATGCACCGCTTGCGAGTACGATCGCCGCCCTGAACGACCTGGTGCCTGATTGTACCACTTCGGTGAACGAAAAGTCGCTGTACTCGATCAGTAAGCTGGTGGAGACATTCTCAGGTATTCGCATCCCGGCGAACAAACCCATTGTCGGGGAAAGCGTTTTTACCCAAACTGCCGGTATTCATGCGGATGGGGACAAGAAGAATAATCTGTATTTCAGCAAGTTGATGCCCGAACGTTTCGGTCGGCAACGCTTGTATGCATTGGGTAAAACTTCCGGGAAAGCCAATATCGAGAATAACCTGCGGGACCTGGGCATTACGCTATCCGACGCGGATCTCAAAAAGGTAACGCAACGGATCATCGAACTCGGCGACCGCAAAGAAGCTGTGACGCCGGAAGACCTCCCCTACATCATTTCCGACATTCTCGACAGCGACGCGATCGAGGAGAAGGTTGTGATTACCAATTATGTACTCACTCATTCAAAAAACCTGAAACCTTCCGCCACATTGCAGATCCGTTTCGGTGAAGAAGTATTTGAGGAGAATGCGCAGGGAGACGGGCAGTACGATGCGTTTATGAATGCATTGAAAAAGATTTATATCAAAAAAGGCATTAGTTTGCCCATGCTGACTGACTATGCCGTTCGGATCCCTCCGGGTGGCAGGACGGATGCATTATGCGAAACGATCATTACCTGGGAAATCAATGGGAAGGACGTGAAAACGCGCGGACTGGACTCGGACCAGACGTTTTCGGCGATCATGGCTACACAAAAGATGCTGAACCTGATCGGCGTCCCTGAAAATAAGATCACACCCGAACCATTAGCTGATGCATTGTCCTAGCGCAATGCATTTGTCATTCATATTTTACTGATTATCAATTAAATAAATTAATGAAAAAGCATATCCTTATCGTTCCGGGAGACGGAATCGGACAAGAAGTTACAGAGGTAGGAAAAGCAGTGCTGGTAAAGATCGCCGAAAAATTCGGTCATGAATTCACTTACGACGAAGCGCTGATGGGCCACGTTGCGATCGAAGCAACAGGGAACCCGCTTCCCGACGAAACCCTTGAAAAGATGCGTGCTTCCGACGCCATTTTGTTTGGTGCGGTGGGGCATCCGAAATATGACAATGACCCTACTGCCAAAGTTCGCCCCGAGCAGGGCCTGCTGAGGATGCGGAAAGAACTTGGATTGTATGCGAACCTTCGTCCGATCAAGCTTTTTGATGAATTGCTGGGCGCATCGTCCATCCGACCGGAAATTCTGAAAGGTTCGGACATTCTTTTCTTCCGCGAGCTGACAGGCGATATTTATTTCGGTGAAAAAGGCCGTAAAAACGATAACAATACTGCTTACGATATCGCTGAGTACAGCCGTTACGAGGTTGAGCGCATCGGCCGCAAAGCATTTGAGGCCGCACGTACACGCGGGAAAAAGCTGTGTTCGGTGGATAAGGCAAACGTTCTCGAGACGAGCCGTCTATGGCGTGAGGTTATCCAGGCGCTTGCTCCCGAGTATCCTGATGTAACGGTTGAACACCAGTTTGTGGATTCGGCTGCCATGATGCTGATCAAAGACCCGCGCCGTTTCGACGTGGTGGTAACCGCCAACCTTTTCGGAGATATTCTGACGGACGAAGCAAGCCAAATTGCAGGATCAATGGGAATGCTCGCTTCCGCTTCGGTCGGAGACAGTACGGGTGTTTATGAACCGATTCACGGCTCAGCACACGACATTACGGGTAAAGGTATCGCAAATCCCTTGGCATCAGTACTTTCGGCGGCATTGCTCCTCGATATTTCATTTGGTTTAAAAGAAGAATCGGATGCGATTATTTCGGCGGTTGACCAATTGCTGAAAGATGGTTTCAGAACAAAGGATATAGCCGATGCGTCGACACCAGCGGACAAGATTCTGGACACCCAGGCAGCTGGCGCAGAGCTTTTGAAAAGAATCTAAAAAAATTTAAAGTTTTGCCAAACAATATTTGTTGGATTCAAAACTTGTGCTTTCTTTGCAGAAGAAAATCGCGGTTAGCGAAATTTCGCCACATGAATATGAGCCAACAAGATAACCTCATTCTCAATCTCCAACAGCTACCGTGAGGCGGGAAAGGTTATGTTTTAATAAGTTACAGACCCTTTCCCGTGACAAGGAAAGGGTTTTATATTGCCTGAAATATTGTTAAATTCGTGTCCCATTAAAAAAATAATACCCACCAATGAGTAATCGAGTTCAGATCTTCGACACTACTTTACGAGACGGCGAGCAGGTCCCTGGCAGCCAATTGACCACAGAAGAAAAGATTGTAGTAGCAACGCAACTCGAAAAACTAGGGGTAGATATTATCGAAGCTGGCTTTCCGGTTTCCAGCCCCGGCGACTTCCGGTCCGTGGTCGAGATCTCAAAAGCGGTACGCGAACCGATTATTTGCGCGCTTTCGCGTGCCGTGCAAGGCGACATCGATGCGGCTGCCAATGCATTACAGTATGCCCAGCGGGCACGGATCCACACCGGCATCGGTTCTTCTGACATTCATATCCAGCATAAATTCAATACTACCCGCGAAAAAATCATCGAAAGGGCGATTGCGGCTACGAAATATGCTAAATCGAAGGTAGAAGACGTCGAGTTTTATTGTGAAGACGCGGGCCGTGCAGACCTGGTATTTCTTTCTCAGCTTGTTGAAGCCGTAATCGGTGCGGGCGCAACGGTGGTCAATATTCCGGACACGACCGGTTATTGTCTGCCGGACGAGTACGGAAATAAAATCAAATACATTTTCGAACACGTTTCGAATATTCATAAAGCCACGATCTCGATCCATTGCCACAATGACCTGGGTTTGGCCACTGCTAATTCAATCGCAGGTATCAACCAGGGCGCACGCCAGGTAGAGGTGACGATCAACGGGATCGGTGAACGAGCGGGCAATACTTCTTTGGAGGAGGTGGTCATGGCATTGAAAGTGCATCAGGAGCTTGGTCTCGAAACAGGCATCAATACGCAGCACATTTATCCGACCAGCCAGCTGGTTTCTAAAATGATGCGCATGCCGGTACAGGCGAACAAGGCGATTGTCGGGCGTAACGCGTTCGCGCATTCATCGGGTATTCACCAGGACGGCTTTCTGAAAAACAACCTCAATTACGAGATTATGAATCCGCAGGATGTGGGTGTCGACAAGTCGGATATCGTACTGACGGCACGCAGCGGCCGTCACGCATTGAAGCACCGCCTGGAATTATTGGGATTCAGCTTCGAGAAGGCGACACTGGATGAGCTGTACACGAGGTTCCTGGAAGTGGCCGATGTGAAGAAAGAAGTAAACGACGGAGATCTGGTTGAACTGGTGCGTACAGCGGAAACGGTTTAATTAGAATATTATTAGAATTAGTTAACAGCTTGAATCTGAATTTGATGTTTTAAAGAATTTTTTGTAAGATTACATATTCAATAACATCCATCAGATTGCAAAAAGCCCTCGGTGATTCTGACTAAGGGCTTTTTCTTTGTTTTACAGGATAATCGTACGGTTGTGGTGGATGAAAACGCGGTCGTTAAAGACCAGTTTTAACGCCTTCGAAAGCACAGCCTTTTCAGTATCTCTTCCCAATGTTGCCATATCCGACGCAGTGAGGGTGTGGTCCACGCCTTTCACATCTTGCGCGATAATTGGCCCCTCGTCCAGATCGTTATTGACAAAATGCGCGGTAGCGCCAATAATCTTGACTCCGCGCTCATATGCTTGCCGGTAAGGGTTTGCCCCAATAAAAGCCGGAAGAAAGGAGTGGTGAATGTTGACGATCCTGTTTGGAAAGCGATCGACAAACTGCGGCGTGATCACGCGCATGTATTTGGCCAGGACCAGATAGTCGGGACGGTAGATTTCGAGCGTTCTCAAAATCGCATCTTCATGCTCTTCACGCGTTTTATTTTCATGGGAAATGAAATGAAAAGGAATTCCGAATTTCCCAACCAGCGGCTGTAAGGTATTGTAGTTACTGATAACGGCCATTATCGTTGCATCCAGTTCGTTGAATGCATATCTGATCAATAATTCTCCCAGGCAGTGGTGTTCCCGGGTCACCAGAAGAACAATGTCCTTGCTCTTTTTGGGATTAATGCGGAGGTTCAGCCCGGCGGGCAATTCGGATTGCAATGCGTTCAGCAGTTCGGGAATATCGGTGTCCCCTTCAAATTCGGTTCTCATAAAAAAGTACCGGGAAGGGCTAACGTATTCGTCGTTGCTGATGATATTCTGATTGTGTGCAAACAGGATGCGGGTAACATGGTAGATCAAACCCTTATGATCCGGTCCATCCATCAACAAAATATGTCTTTGACTCATGAAAGCTTAAATGATCGGTTTAAGAAAATGTGTTTCTTAATGCGGGTCAAATATAATGAGTTCATGCAAGAGCTTTTACTAAAGCTAACTTGTTTTGGATTTGAGCTGTAACAATTCGAAGAGCAACTGTGTTAAGTGGGTTACCGACCATTATTCCCGATTTATGTCAGAAACACTATTGATACCGACAGATGCAGACAGGTCTGCTGTGTACCGTGCGCTTTTGCCGCAAATTGAAGCTTTGATTGCCGATGAAAGTGACCTGACGGCGAACCTGGCCAACATGGCGGCCGCATTAAAGGAAGCATTCGGGTTTTTCTGGGTGGGATTTTACATCGTGAAGGAAGGTCAGCTTGTACTGGGGCCATTTCAGGGGCCCATTGCCTGCACGCGCATCCCGTTTCACAAGGGTGTATGCGGGGCCAGCTACACGCGTGCTGAAACCATCATCGTGCCCGATGTAGACCAGTTTCCCGGACATATTGCATGCAGTTCGGCATCGAAATCGGAGATCGTGGTACCGGTATTTCACCGAAATGGCACGGTAGCGATGGTCCTGGATGTGGACAGCGACCAACCCGACGATTTCAGTGAAGCAGATCTGGAAGGACTTGAAAAAATGGTCAGCTTGATTTCCAGGAAGCTCTAAATCTTGCAAAAATAAACCCCGCCGGTAAACAGGCGGGGTCGCGAAGTGTCTTGAAATGATATCAGTTTAATGAAAACATAGGTAACCTGAGTGCTACCACGTTATTAAACATCAATTTCGATATTTTGGGATCCATATAATCGATCAGCGGAAATTCTGAAACGAGTGACATTACTTCAAATTCACTTTCTGCTCTTACCACGCACCAGAGTCTGGAGTAATCATCGGACAAAGCGTAAGACATGAGTCTTCCCTGCTCCATCAGTTCATTAATCTTTTTTCTCTGAGCAGGTATTTTTGCTGTGAAATCTTCCGACATGACAGCAGGAAGCTGGATTTCAACCATATATTGGCTCATGGGCGATAGAAGTTTGGGTTACAAAAATACCTTCACATATAAAATGTACTCATTAAAGGATATGACTAACGGATTAGTTCCTTAACCTAACGTACCGAACATTTGGCAATAGTTTCTAAGACATTCCAACCATTTTGACAATGAGCGTGTCAGGCCTAATACGACGAGCTGTGAAGCAAGCGTCGGATCATAACGCAACAGTAATCGACTATCTTATGGATAGAGGTGCTGAATTTACTCACAAACCGAACGAAGCACCCCTAAACTTCGGATGACGTTTAACGAACAGGAATTGGTGAAAGGCTGCAAGCAGCGCAACCGGATCGCCCAGAAACAGCTGTATGATGTTTTTGGGGGGAAGTTGTTCGCTATTTGCCTCAGGTACACCAAAAACCGCGCAGATGCGGAGGATGTATTGCAGGACGCTTTCATCAAAATTTATGAAAACATTGATTCTTTCAGAGCTGACAGCCCGCTCGAATACTGGATGCGTTCGGTGGTTGTCAATACTGCTCTGAATCATTTGCGGCAACAGAAGTATCTGAAGGAACTGGATGATATAGATGTGCATCACAATGGCATTGCGGACAAGGAGTTTACGCTCGGCAATTTCCAGATGCAACAGTTGATGGAGCTGATCCACGAGCTGCCGCCGGGCTGTCAGACGATCTTCAATCTGTATGCTATTGAAGGTTATCAGCATAATGAGATTGCCCAGATGTTGGGTATCTCCGAAGGGACTTCCAAGTCGCAGTATTCGCGGGCGAGGAGTTTGCTTCAACAAAAATTAGAAAAGGAAAAAAGATTTGATGATGGATCCGTCCGACATAAACAGTTTTGAAAATCAATGGAAAAAGGCCTTTCAGGAGGCTTCTGAAGCTCCCCCGCCATCTGTGTGGGAGAATATAGAAGCACGTCTCGACACGGAGCAGGGAAAGGTCGTTCCACTTTGGTGGCAGTCTACCAAAATATGGTATGCGGCCGCATCGATAGCTGCCCTGCTCCTGGTGGGAGGAGGTATCTGGTATTCGGGCCGGGATGCAGGCTCAGAGAGAACTGCTCTTACAAATAGTCCGATGAAGGAAGGGCGCAAACAGGAGAATGGACGCAAACAGGAGGATGAAATTGAGGGTAAGCCTGCTGAAAAAGGAGAGGCGAAAGTAGCAAAGTCGGATTTGCGCCAGAATGGATTGCCGAAGCAGAATGAGCCGGCCGGGAACGATGCTAAGAATGTGTCGCCCGAAACGTCTGAGGTAGAGATTGCCTCAGTGAACAAGCAGAAGCCGAATGGAGCACAGATCACCAAATCTTTTGCTGAACCTGCGGGAGGGACTGTCGCGGATGTTTATCAAAAGCCACGTACACCCGATGGCAATCCGGCATTACCAAACATAGAGAGCGCACATACTTTACCCGGAAATGCGGTAGTAAAAGAAATCACGTCAGGTCCGGAATTGATTGCGGCCAACAGTGAAAGTAATTCGGTTGGGCTGCTCAACGCGCTGCCTTATAACGATCTGGATGTACATGTTCAGAAACGCTATGTATTCTTCCGTCCCCAAATGCAAATCGAGGAGCCGGTTAAGACATCCAAAAAGAAAGAATATTGGGCGGGCGTAGGTATCATGCCGGCGTCTTTTAACCCCGATGTGAAGTTGAAAGAAGCGCCGATGGTGTTTTCAAGTCAAAGTGTAGCCAACAAACGCTCGGTTTCCGGAAATAGCGAGTCGGGAATTTCTTACGCTCTGCAGACACAGGGAGGGATGAGACTGTCAAAGCATTGGTCTGTGGAGGCCGGTTTAAGCTATCTCCGGGGGAATTCGGATTATCAGGGAGGCGGCTATGTTTTGAATGCATATAACAGCGCCGCCGCCAATGTTTTGGAAAATGCCCTGGCGGGCTTGTCGTCGCCGAACGCCAGTCCTTCTTTTGCAGACAAGACGTCTAATTTTGATAACGGCGCATTATATATTGATGTCGCGAAAAAAGTAAGCAATAACTATCAGTACCTGCAATTGCCTGTTCAGGCTGGTTTTACTTTAAATCCCGACAAGCGATTGAGCTATTCGTTGCTGGGCGGCATGATGGCCAATTTCTTTCTGACGAATGAGCTGGAATCGGCATCTGGTGAAATCATCAAAACGACGGCAAACGACGAGATCTACCGCAGCATGAACTGGGCAGCGACAACGGGTTTAAGATTCAATTACAGGCTTTCATCGAAATGGGCAGCTAATCTGACAGGCTCTTACCAGCGTGCGGTATCTTCCGGTTTTAAATCGAATCAAAGCCTCGAATCGCTCCCTTATTTATATGGAGTTTCGTGGGCCGTTCGATATTCTTTTTGATTTAATTCAAAAAGGTTTCCAACCAATGACGGTGTATTTGAATCTTCTTATTGTGGGTTGAATGTGGGGTTCCGGTTGCTTAACAAAATGCCGGAAATAAAAGTACTCTTGCATCTATTAGCCATGAAAATTTTCAAAAGATCAATCATCCCTTTTATGCTGGCCGCTGCTACGCTGGGGTGTAACAGCGACGGTAATATTGATCCGGGCAACGAAGTCAATCCGGTAGAAATACCCGCAGCGGTTTCAAATGGAACGACTTCCTTTGCTTTTGATTTTATTCATGGATTGCAGAAAACACAGCCCGCGGGAGACAATTTATTTGTTTCTCCATTGAGTTTGCACATGGCACTGGGGATGCTTTTGAACGGAGCGGAAAAGGAAACGGCAGAAGAAATCCGGAAGACTCTCAAAATAGATGAGGTTGCATTAGCTGAATTGAATGCTGCCTATCAAACATTAATTAAAGATTTGCCTGTGGCGGATTCAAAAGTGAGCCTAGGTCTGGCCAATTCACTTTGGCACCGCAACGACTTTGCAGTAGAGAACGATTTTCAATCTGTCCTGAAAAATTCATTTGAGTCGGACATTACCGGATTGCCATTTGACAATGCAGCCAAGGATCGTATTAACAAATGGGCGAGCGATAAGACCAACGGAAAGATCAAAAAAGTGATCGACCAGATTAGCAGCGATCAGGTAATGTTCCTGATGAATGCGCTATACTTTAAGGGTGACTGGAAGTATCGGTTTGATTCAAAGAAGACACTGGACACGCCGTTTAACCTGGAAAGCGGGCAAAGTAAGAATGTGAAAATGATGTTCACATCCGCAGATTTCAAAATTGGTTCAGGCGGAAATTATAATGCCATCCAACTTCCTTACGCCAACGGGCAATTCAATATGACATTGCTGATTCCGAAAGGGCAAAGCACAGTGGATGAAGTATTGACGTCTCTTTCCGGATCCGGATGGTCGGAGTTGATCGGAGGAATGAAGGTGCAGGGTGCAACAGTGGGCCTTCCCAGGTTTACCCTCGACTATTCGGGTAAATTGAATAAGACCCTGGAAGGAATGGGAATTCAAAAGGCTTTTCAGGAAGACGCACAGTTGGGTAAGATAAACAGAAATGCGGCTATACACGTGGATTTTGTGAAGCAGGATGCGTTCCTGGGAATCGACGAACAAGGAACAGAGGCAGCTGCGGTAACAACAATAGGAATCGTCCTTACATCCGCAGGCCCGCAAGATCCGCCCCGGTACGTCTGTGACAGGCCGTTTGCGCTCGTCATTAGTGAAAATACTTCGAATACCATTCTCTTTATGGGAAGGATCAAGAATCCGGATACAAAATAAAAACAGGCCTTTTGGCCAGGAAAATATCAAAGATAAAAAATACCGGTTCGCCGGTATTTTCGGGGTGCGTTATCGTCCGATGGCTTTGCTTTCGGACGATTTTGTTTTGTATTCCAACTAATTATGAAAAGTCAGTGTCCTGCATTTACCAAAGTAAAAATATGATTTTTACGAGCCTCTAAAACCTGACTTTATGAAAACTAAACTTCTACTGTTAACCTTTCTGGCGTGGACATGTTGGTCATGTAACGACCAATGTAAGGAAACACGCGTCGTTCGCCGGTTCAGCAACGTGACACACTCGCTGATGGAGCTTAGAACAATGGTAAGGGCAGAGTCGCCGAAGGCCATGGAGCAGCCCGGGAAAATGTATGTAAAGGGTAAGTATTTATATGTCAATGAGATCAAGAGGGGGATTCACATCATTGACAACAGCAATCCCGCGAGTCCCAGGTTTGTTGCGTTCATTAACATCCCGGGTAACGGGGATATAGCAGTTCGCGACAACATTCTTTACGCTGACAGCTTTTCGGACCTTGTTGCGATGGACATCGCCGATCCGGCGGCGGCCAGGGAGGTCGGTAGGGTAAAGAATGTGTTTAAAACAGGTTTTTTCGATGGAGGCTCGTGGTCCCTTAACGAATCGGTCGGAGCGATTAATGACACCAATGTGGAGTGGGTCACAGAAACCGTGACTGTAAATTGCGAGGACAATGTTACGCCAAACTGGTGGTGGGGCGGTGGCATCTGGGCAATAGCCGACAGGGCATTTTTAAGTAGTTCCTCGTCGGCTGCACCACAGTCGGCCGGGGGAACAAATGGCCAGGCAGGGTCGATGGCCCGATTTGCGCTGGACAGGAATTACCTTTACACGGTCGGACAAAATCAGCTTCACCTTTTCAACATCGCCAAGCCTTCTCAGCCCGTCGACTTCGCCACTGTGAACCTCGGTTGGGGGATAGAAACGATTTTCCCTTACGAAAACAAGCTCTTTATTGGTTCGTCTACCGGAATGTTCATCTATGATAACACCAATCCTGCCGCGCCAAAACAACTTTCAACATTCCAGCACGGTCGCGCGTGCGACCCGGTGGTTGTGCAGGGAGATATTGCGTATGTTACCCTCCGTACAGGTACTGCATGCGCCGGAACGCAAAATCAACTCGACCTCGTCGATGTCAGTTCTCCTGAATCTCCGCAGCTGATTAAGAGCTATCAGATGGAAAACCCGCACGGACTAAGTATCGACTTCCCGACACTGTATCTCTGCGAGGGAGAGCATGGATTGAAGGTATTCGATGTGGCCGATAAGTTTTCAGTTGACAAGCATCAGTTGGCCCATTTCAAAGATATGGATGCCTACGACGTTATTTCGCTCGGGAAGACATTGTTGCTGATCGGCAAGGATGGTTTCTATCAGTATGACTGCTCTGACTCGAAAGACTTGAAACTGCTGAGCAGAATCCCGGTTGGAAAAGCGATTTGATATGAAGAACACATTATGGCTTTTTTTCCTGCTGAGTGCTGCCATTTCGCACGCACAGCAAACCAGGAACGTGAAGTTTGTCAATCACACCGAATTCGGGGGATTGTTCGGAAGGGTGAAGTATGCAAATCCCTACTCAGGAAATGATGAACAGGTCGATAGCAAAACCAGCCTCACCATTCAGACGTTCAATGGAGTGCAATGGAGCAAGAGACTTTCCACAGGTGTAACACTAGGAATGGATTGGTATAAGTCGGCGCTCTTGAACCCCGTTGCGGCCGGAGTAAGATATGATTTTCTGGGCAGGAAAAACGTGCAGCTATTTGGAACCGCCGATGCCGGATATGCATTTGCCTGGTTTCACGACGATTCGGAGGGCTTTGATACGGAGGGAGGCCTGATGTTAAATCCGGGCCTGGGAATGAAAGTGGGAAAGGCGGGGGCGGCTGCATTTACGATCACCGTTACCTATAAAAGACAAGATGCGCACGTCAGGAAAACACCGCTGCCCGATCAGAAAGAGCGGTATGAGGACCGGGTCTATAACAGGCTGGCTTTGAGATTAGGAATTAGTTTTTAAATAACAGATTTGCCATGAAAAAAATAGCTTCTTCCATCGCATTATTGGTGTTGCTGACATCTACCGCATTTCAATGCGGAGATGACGTGAACTGTTGCGATTTGCCGCCTTGCTCAGAGATTTCGTCTTTGACAGGTACCTGGCGTCTTCAACATTTTCAGAATATATCAACGGGCGTCATTGACGCCGACCCCGGAATTGAGGGAAAAAATGTTGTGTACACTTTCCAGGATAACCAGAAGGACGGCATGATCACCGGGCATACTTTTGTGAATACCATCAGCGGTAGTTACACGCTGGGGCCTGAATGCGCGCTGAAAGTCAGTAGTTTTGGTGGAAGCAAAGTGGGCGAGCCTGAATGGAGCAGAAAGGCATGGTTTCCGTCCGACTCTCTGGCGTCGGGTGTGTATTCGGTTTCAAGCGACAAGCTGATTGTCCGGTTTAGCAATAGCCCTGAACAGCTTGTTTTCAAAAAGGAAAAATAGCCTTCTGAGTCAGACGAATGCGAGTACTAAGCTTCTGGCTGTACTTTCCTGCGGATCTGTACCGATTTTTCAAATTCATTGATCTCATCGACAAACATGGCCTGCCCGCAGTGGTACCAGGCGCGGAATTTCTCTGACTGATCGATATGCTTTGGCAGATAATCGAAGATCACCGAGAGGTCAAACGTCCGGGACATGACACCGGCTCCTGAAATAACACCGTCAATGGCATTGCATTCCTGCTCAAAGTGATTGGGAACGGGGACCATCATCACGGGTTTTCCAAGATACATCGCCTCGCACACCGATTCAAAACCCGCAGTGGTCACCAATGCACGACAAGTGGCAAGCATTCTCAGGTATTTTTCGCTATTGATCTGATGGAAAGTCAGCGTACTGTCAAACGCAAATTCCTCCGAAGCGTCCGGATTATCCCAGAAGCAATGCAGCTGAACATCTCTGTGATTAAGGTGCCATGCGATGACTTGCTTGCTCAGGCTGTGATGCGTCATGTAAACGAGAATAAACTCGCCCTTTTGAGGAATCAGCCGTGTAACTTCTTTTCTCAGTAGCGGCGGAACCACGGTCAGTTTCAGATCGGGAGCGGAAGCAATTTCCCGGAATGACAAAGCCAGCCGTTTGGTCGCCAGCCAGGACGTAGATTTCGAATTAAGATTGATCAGAAACTGATTAAGCCGGCTGTTTTCCGGGAAGATGAATTTGGGATGTAACAAAAGATACTGGTGCGCAATGCAGATCATCGGAATACCGGATCGGTAAATAAGGTTGTATAAACCACCATAGGTATCATAAAAGCTGATGATCAGATCAGGATTGATCTGGCAGACGGTTTGATGAATGCTGTGCAGGCTTTTTAGATATTTCGGTAAATGCGCGATATGAGTGGCGATCGTACGGCCAACGTTCATTCCGCCTCCCTGCGCCTTGTAAATAATATTGGGAGCTTTAAAATGATGGACAGGTGCAAAGATCTGCTCCTGGAAAAAAGAAGGAATATTCCGGCCCGGAGATGTTCCTACCATCGCCCCTACGACTTTATGTCCCGCACCGCGCAGAACCTGACCGAGTGAAATGGCCTGTGTCAGGTGCCCCCGGCCTTCTCCCTGAACCAGAAAAAGGATTCTCATCATTATAGATAGCGTTGATTCCGACCGGTTAGGAAGCCGGTGAAAGCCACCTGCTTTTCCATGCCGGGGAAGTTATCCACGACTGTTTTAGTGCTTGTTTTCTTAACCGGCTTTTGAACGATCGTCTGCTGATCGTAATACAACAGGCTCCATTGGCCGTCGAAGTCTTCCACCAATGCGCTCAGGGTCTCTACCCAGTCCCCCGAATTCATGTAAACAATACCGTCGATGTTGCGGATAGCAGGGTGGTGGATGTGCCCACAGATCACCCCGTCACAATTGCGGGAGCGCGCAAGCTCCGTTAGCTTTTCTTCGAAGTCCGTCATGTAATTGACAGCCATCTTAACGGACTGCTTCACCCGCTGGGAGAGCGAATAGTAGGACAATCCCCGCCATTCACGATATCTGTTGTAAAATTTATTAACCCAGAGCAGGAATGTATAGCCAATGTCGCCCAGATAGGCCAGCCATTTGAGGTGTGTAGTAATGGAGTCGAAGACATCGCCATGGGTCACATAAAACTTTTGTGCGCCTGATGTGAGAATGTAGTCTTTCCGGATCTGAAAGTGCTTTCCAAGGCGAAGGGGGATGATCTGATCAAGGAAATCGTCATGGTTTCCGCGGATGTAAATAACTTTCGTTTTGTTATCCTCTATCATTTTCAGGACGCGCTTGAAAAAAAGCGTATGCTTTCGTTTCCAAACGCCGTATTTTTTCAATTGCCACGCATCAATGATGTCACCATTCAGGATCAGCTTTTTGCAGGTGTAGCTTTTCAGGAAATTGGTGACTTCTTCTGCCTTCGATCCGCCTGCTCCCAGGTGAATGTCCGAAATGATAATTGTTCGAAAGTGAGTTGTATCTCCCATGATACAAATTTTCTCATTTCGTATTAACTGGATATTATTCTCAGGTTATCAGTAGGTTAAGTTTTGGTTGTAAACTAATACTACGAATTATTTCATAGGTAACCGAAGGTAGATATGCGCGAAAAACGCAATATTTACTTTTTGTTACTACTAACTCATCAACTATGAAAAGACTCCTTGCCCTGCTGTTGCTTTGTGGTACGCCGGTTTTGGCTCAAAAGGACTATTTGCCGCACGAGGTCGAAAAGGCCGCCGAGCCGGCAGGTGGCCTGGCAACCCTCAATCAATTCATCAGTTCCAATCTAAGGATTCCCTTCCGGGCAGCCGTGAAAGGGGTGAATGGGCGCGTTTATTTGAAGGGAGTCGTGGAACCGGATGGTCACATGAGCCGGATCGAAGTCACCAGGGGGCTGGACACGCTCTCTAATGCGGAGGCAATGCGGGTATTGGGTATGTATAAGGCGTGGAAACCTGCGCTTTTGAAAGGCGAGAAAGTGCGGCAGATCGTTTTTTTTCCGGTGACGTTTAAGGCTGACGCACGCACTGGTTACGACAGTACCCGGAGTCTGTTTGTGGATTATTTCGATCAGTATTTCAATCCGGCCCCGGACCCGGCCGCGGCTCAGTACCGTCGTATAATGCCGGTTGATGATCAGGGATTTGTATCTGGTAATGTGGGATATGACGAGTCTAAAAACAAAAAGTGGAAAAAACTGGGCGAGGCAACTTTCAAGAGGAAAGAGGTCAGGTTTAAATCAAGATATGTGAATCCGAAGGGAGATTCGCTCCTTGCCTATCACATTGCGGCGCGCGATTTCAATGAGGCAAGCCACGCGACGGAAGCCACTTTTCATCAGGACGGAAGGCTGCTCTCCTACACGGAATATGAGTTGCACGGAAAAGCTTCTCTTACAAGGGACTATGACCTTAATGGAATGGTGAGAAGGCAGCAGATTTTCACAGATTCGCTCATTACGGATGCACTTTGGGACGGAAATGGCCAGATCAGAACCCATATGGAAATTCCTATTGTAAAGGCTGGGGAGCGGGCAGAGCCTTTTTTGATGAATTCATGGGGGGCCGACGGCACGCAGTGGGTGAAAGATGGAAACGGTTTCTGGCGGGCAGTAGGAGAAACACCCGATGGTCACTCGCTTTTTGAGCAGGGCAAGGTGGTTGAGGGTCTGAAAGATGGCAAATGGACGGGCAAGCTCGCAGACAGCACACTTTTTTATGAGGAGGTGTATGATGGAGGGCTTATGACCAGCGGATTTTCCTTTCCATTTGGAGAGAAAGTATCTTACACGAAGGCTACGATCAATCCGGTCTTTAAGGGTGGGATCAATGAACTTTACAAATTCCTGGCAATGAATATCAGGTATCCGATTGAGGCCGCCAGACGGGGAGCGTCGGGCAGGGTTATGCTTTCGTTTGTGGTATGTGAGGACGGTTCGATGTGTGACTACAAAGTCGAGAACAGTGTCGGCTTCGGCCTGGACGACGAGGCGCTGCGGGTGGTGAAATTGATGAACGGGAAATGGGAGCCCGGTGTGATGCGGGGCCAGAAGGTGAGGGTCAAATACAATGTTCCCGTCAATTTCCAGTTGCAGTAGCTATTCAAGGTAGCATTGTGCATTCAAACCATTCATCCAGTCCCGGGGCCGTCAGTCGGCCCCGGGACTTTTTTATCCGAATTAAGGTGAATTGTTGATTCTGATTTGATAATATTGTGATATCACTTTAATATCAAAATCTGAAAGCTATGATTGAAAAAGAATTACGCTCTATTTCTGGCTATCTGCTATTTGTGATTGGCCTGTCGCTGCTTTTTGGAGGCTTCGTCAGTATCGTGTCGGGAGGTAGCCCGCTTACCGGCGGTGTCATCAGCGCCGTAGGGTTTGTCATATTGATCGGCCTCACGGTGATCAACCCCAATGAGGCAGTTGTGACGACTTTTTTCGGCGATTATATGGGGACGATGAAGCAGAACGGTTTGCGGTGGGTAAACCCATTGTTTCGCCGCAAAAAAATCAGCCTTCGCGCTCGTAACCTCAATGGGCAGAAACTGAAAGTAAACGATAAACTGGGTAACCCCATCGAAATCGCGGCGGTGGTTGTCTGGCGGGTGGGCGACACGGCCAAATCGTCGTTCGAAGTAGATGATTATGTCAAATATGTGGAAATACAGTCGGAAGCGGCTGTCCGGCATTTGGCGGGCATCTATGCTTACGATTCCATGGAAGATGAGGAAGCCAGCACCCAGGAAGTAACTTTGCGGGACGGTAGCGGCAAAATCAATGAAATGCTGGAAGCCGAGCTGACGGAACGTCTGAGCCGCGCGGGTATCGACGTGCTCGAATCGCGGATCAGTCACCTCGCTTATGCGCCTGAGATTGCCGGGGCCATGCTGCAACGTCAGCAAGCATCGGCGGTAGTGGCTGCACGTCGGCAGATCGTGAACGGAGCTGTTGGAATGGTGGATATGGCTTTGGCCATGCTTTCGGAGAAAGGAATCGTGCAGTTGGACGAAGAACGGAAGGCAGCGATGGTGAGCAACTTGCTGGTAGTTTTGTGTGGTGAAAAAGCGGCGACCCCAATCCTGAACGCCGGTACCTTGTATCCTTGATATGGCGGAGAAAAAAGCATTTGTTTTGCGGATCAATCCTGATATGCTGCGGGAACTCGAAACCTGGGCACAACAGGATTTCCGCAGTTTGAACGGGCAGATAGAGTTTTTACTGAGTGAGGCATTGAAAAAACAAAGGCGCTCAAAATCAAAGGGAAACGATGAGGACGGTGCAAAAGATTAATTAAAATGTTAAAATTGCATTTATATAGTTGTCGTACTAATTTTTTACAGCTCATATGAAGCAAATAATCAGGACACTTTCATTAACAATCCTTTCCTTTCAGCTTTTTGCGCAGATTCCCGACACATTTCAATGGCTGCCCGATGGCAGTGGCTACCGCGATGCCGGCGATGGCCAGATCGTAGAGGTGACATTGCCGGCCAATCAGGAGAAAATTATCGTTTCGTCTGCGCAGCTTACGCCTCAGGGAGGCTCACCGCTGACCATCCGGAGCTACTCCGTCAGCAAAGCCGGGAACAAAGTTTTGGTTTATACCAATACCAAACGCGTGTGGCGGTACGATACCCGCGGCGATTACTGGGTGTATGACCTGACCGCCAAAACGCTGAAACAACTCGGGAAAGGTTTGCCGGAATCGTCGCTGATGTTTGCCAAATTTTCACCCGACGGAAAAAAAGTCGCGTATGTGAGCAAGCATAATGTGTATGTGGAAGATCTCGCCAGCAATGCTGTCAAGCAACTGACACCCGATGGCACCGACAGGGTGATCAATGGCACTTTCGATTGGGTTTACGAGGAGGAATTCGACTGCCGCGACGGCTTTCGTTGGAGTGACGACAGCAAATCGATCGCCTATTGGCAGCTCGACGCCCGCAAGATCCGCAACTTCCTGATGATCAATACCACGGATTCCATTTATTCATTTAATGTGCCGGTCGAATATCCCAAAGTGGGCGAGACGCCGTCACCTTACAAAATCGGCGTGGTCGACATTGCTTCGGCGCAGACGAAATGGATGAATATTCCGGGTGATCCGCAGAATACCTACGTGCCGCGCATGGAATGGTCGGGAATGGCCAACGAGCTGGTGATCCAGCAGCTGAACCGCAAGCAGAACGAGAGCACCTTGTTTTACATTAATACCGCCGACGGAAGCACAAAGCCGTTTTACACCGAAAAGGACGAAGCCTGGATCGACATCAAGAGCCGCTGGGAAAATGATCCGATGGGCTGGGACTGGATCAACGGAGGTAAGGAATTTTTGTGGGTTAGTGAAAAAGACGGATGGCGCCATACCTATCGCATTAGCCGCGATGGCAAAAAGGAAACGCTCATCACGGCGGGCAATTTCGACATGATCAATCCCGTCCGCATCGACGAGAAGAACAATGCCTATTATTTCATGGCCTCGCCGGACAATGCGACGCAAAGTTATTTGTACAAAACGTCGCTCGACGGCAAAGGTACGCCGGTACGCATTACCCCGGCGGATCAGGCTGGCACGCACGCTTACGACATTTCGCCGCTGGCCAAATTCGGACGTCATCAGTTTTCGAATGCCAAGACATCCCCGTTGGTAGAATGGATTTCGCTGCCTAAACACGCATCCATTGATCCGAATAATTCTATCGCACAGTCGAAAGACAAGATCAATTCGTCCAAAGCGAACATCGAGTTCTTCAAGGTAAAAACCGACGAAGGCGTGGAAATCGACGCGTGGATGGTGAAACCTACCAATTTCGATGCGACCAAAAAGTACCCGATCGTTTATATGGTTTATGGCGAAGCGGCCGGGAGCACCGTGAAAGACGTTTGGGGAACCGGAAGGAACCGTTTGTATGCTGGCAGCATGGCCGACGACGGCTACATTTATGCTTCTATGGACAACCGCGGAACGCCTTCACCGAAAGGATCGAAATGGCGGAAGGCGATTTACCGCAACATCGGCCGCATTAATATCAAAGATATGGACGGCGCTGCAACTGCCATGTTCAAACAATTCGCATTCATCGACACCAGTCGCGTGGCGGTGCATGGTTGGAGCGGCGGAGGTTCATCGACGTTAAACCTGCTGTTCCAGTATCCGCAGCATTTCAAAACCGGCATTGCCGTAGCCGCTGTGGCCAACCAGCTCACTTACGACAACATTTACCAGGAGCGCTATATGGGCATTCCGCAGGAGAACCGCGAGGATTTTGTGAAGGGTTCACCGATTACTTATGCTAAAAACCTGCGTGGTAACCTGCTTTATATCCATGGCACAGGTGATGATAATGTGCATTACCAGAATGCCGAAATGCTGGTCAATGAGTTGATCAGGGCTAATAAGGTGTTTCAGTTTATGCCTTACCCGAACCGATCGCATAGCATTTCCGAAGGCGAAGGCACGTCGCGGCATTTGCAATCATTGTTTACCGATTATTTGAAGAAAAACTGCCCTCCGGGAGCCAGATAATGTTAGGAAAGCTATTATGTACAATGGGCCTAGCGGGGTTGATCCCGCTCGGCTGCCCCGCGCAGATCAGCGAAGGAACGAAACAGAGCATTGCCACAGGAAAAGGCCTCAATGTCCCGAGATCAGGTGTTTTCTGGTCTTCTCCGACGGACGCTTCGGGCGTAGTGGGAGATTTTTACATCGATTCACTCTGGCGTGAGGGCGGTGTGAAGCTGCTGAAGCCGGTCGCGCAGATCGGCGGCGAGGAATCGGATACCATTGCGGGAATCCAGATGCGTTATAATGTACTCAACGACGAGCTGGAAGTGTTGGCAGGTGCGACAAAAAGGGACATCAGGGTAATTCGTGGCAGCCAGTTGAAAACTTTTAAGACCAACAATGGCTCTGCCCCGGTAGAATACGTTAATCTTGCGAGTCACGATCCCAAGGGAGAATTGAAAGGTTTTGGTGCGGTAGTAGCTCCGGGGAAGCTCACATTGGTAAGAGCTTATAAACCACGGATTACCAAGCCGAATTACAACCCAGGGTTTGCGACAGGGGAAAAGAACACGGTCGTCCGTCTTGTGACGGACTATTACCTTCTTTCTGCATCGGGTGCGCAAAAGGTCAGTTTAAGCAAAAAGGCGCTGCTGCCGCTGATGACCGATAAAAAGGCGCAGATAGATCAGTATGTGAAAGAGCATGACCCGGATTTCAAGGACGAAACACAGGTGGCCGAACTCATCCGGTTCTACAACGGCAAATAGCAAAAAGGCCTCCGGGAGCACTCCGGAGGCCTTTTTGCTACTTTTTACAGCCATATTACTTTCCGTATAACTTCTTCGCCGCAGGCTCGTACTTGTCACCCGCGCTCCATTGCGGTGCCGTTTTACGATCGGCGATCAGTCGCGTGGCATAGGTGTACGCCTGACTGAATTTCAAGAGGTAATTAAAGTCGATCGTCTCGGGATTGTCGGTTACCTGGTGATAGTTTTTCATGATATCGCCATTGAATTCCTTGAAACCGGGAGTGAATGTCGGTGCGGGAACCCCTTCTTTGGCAAAACTCACATTATCCGACCGGTCGAAAAGTCCCTGCTCCGGTGACGGATCGGCGAAGATGCCCAGGCCAAATGCTTTGCAAGCGGTTTCAATTTCGGCGCGTGCGCCGGTACGGTCGAGACCCATAACCGATACGATCGTCGTATCGTTATAGCCCGCGCCGTCGGAATTCATATTAAAAATGCATTTGTTCAAAGGCATAATCGGGTGTGAAGCGTAGTATTTGCTGCCTAATAAGCCTACTTCCTCGCCTGTAAGCGCCACGAGAACAATCGAACGTTTTGGTGGGTTTTTAGCCAAAGCTTCCGCCGCGGTGAGCAATGCGGTTACCCCAAATGCATTGTCGCGCGCGCCGTTAAAAATGCTGTCCTCGGGTGTGTACGTCTGCCCCCCTTGCTTGCCTACGCCCACGTGGTCATAATGCGCGGAGAGCAGGATGTACTCTTCTTTCAGCTTAGGATCGGTGCCGGAAATGTAGCCGGCCACATTGTAGCTGTAAATCGGTTTGGCAACCCTTCCCGAGGTTTTAAAAGTAACCTCTTTCACACCACGCAATGCACGCGCAAACCTGGCTTCTTTACCATTTACCCAGGCATGCGGAATCGTTTTGGCGGCAGAACCCTCTGCAAGTGCTATTTTCTCTCCTCCAAAAAACTTGCTTACCACATTCCAGGGCACAGGCGCATTGAAAAGCTCGATGACCGCGATGGCGCCTTTGTCCATCGCTATTTTACGCTTATCGGCAGAAGTAGCGAAAATTTCCGAAGGGGTTTGCGTTTCCGGCGTGCCGCTTTCTACCAATACAATTTTACCCTTCACATCCAAACCTTTGTAATCGTCCCAACTCTTGGCTGCATTTTCCAGACCAAAGCTTGCATACACGATCGGCGCTTTCAGGTCGACGGCTTCTCCGCTCATGAGCAGCCAATCGGTTCCGCTTTTCATGATTTCGGCATCTGCGGCAATTTCGCCGGTGCCATTAGCACCCATTTTTTCAAACGGTACACGCTGGAAATAGCTGGATGTACCGGTTTCCGTATTGCCCGGTACCGGCACGACGCCCATTTTGCGGAACTGTTCTGCCACGTAGCGGGCCGCTACAAAATTCCCCTGCTCGCCTGTGCGTCTGCCCATGAGCTCGTCGCCAGCCAGAAAGCGTATATGAGCCTCGGTTTCCGATTTTTTGACTTGAAACTCAGGCAATGAAGAAGTTTTTTTCTGCGCATCGGCCGGCAGCGCAAAAGCCAGGCCGAGCGGCAACAGGAGGAAAGGTAGTTTCATGACTGTTTTGTGATGATTTTAAAAACAAAATGTGAAGACGTAAGATAATCAGACATCTTCACATTCGTATGTTACAGAAATCGGAATTCGTTACCGCTTGTTAAGTATCACTGCTGCTTCTTTCGCGAAATAGGTCAGGATACATTTAGCTCCTGCGCGACGGATGCTTGTAAGCACTTCCATCATCGCCCGGTCACCATCGAGCCAGCCATTCAATGCGGCGGCTTTGATCATCGCATATTCGCCTGAGACGTTGTAGGCGGCGACTGGAATATCAAAATTTTCATCCAGCAAACGGATGATGTCAAGGTACGACAATGCCGGTTTGACCATCAGCATATCCGCGCCTTCGTCAAAATCAAGCTGCGCTTCCAGAAGTGCTTCGCGTTTGTTGGCAGGGTTCATCTGGTAGGTTTTTTTATCGCCGAATTTCGGTGCCGACTCCAGTGCGTCGCGGAATGGGCCGTAGAATGCGCTGGCATATTTGGCAGAATACGACATAATGCTCACATCGGTAAACCCGTGCGCATCGAGGTGTTTCCTTATATACCCTACACGGCCGTCCATCATATCGCTCGGGCCGAGGATATCGGCACCCGCTCTGGCCTGGGCCAGGGACATGTTTGCCAGGATTTCCAGCGTCGCGTCGTTCAGGATCCTGCCGTTCTCAACCAGGCCGTCGTGTCCGTCGGAACTGTACGGATCCATAGCCACGTCGGTCATGATCACGAGCTCCGGATATCTTTCTTTTATGGCTGTAATGGCTTTCAGATAGAAGGTATCCTCGCGATAGCTTTCCGAAGCGACGCGGTCTTTTTTGCTTTCAGGATAATTGGGGAACAGGTCAATGGCGCGGATACCCAGCTCGGTAACCTCTTTGAGCTCTTCCAGAAGATTGTCCAGGGAATAGCGGTAAATGCCCGGCATCGACTTGATCTCCGTTTGCTGCCGGGTACCTTCGACAACAAACATGGGGTAAATGAAATCGGAAACCTGCAATACGGTTTCCTGGACCAGCTCTCTGACACCGGCGGATTTTCTATTGCGTCTGGGACGACGGGATAATGGGATCATTTTGGCAATCGGCGATCGGCATTCGGCCGTCGGCTTTTTATGGGAAGCTTAAAGAAACATCAAAACTAAAAACCACACAAAGAAAAAGAGAGTTTCCCAAACACGCCTTTTATACCTCGTCCTTCTTCCTTACCTCCTTGTCTGGTTATCCTACCATCAGCTTGAATCCTTCTCCATGCAGATTCATGATCTGAATGGATGGGTCGTCCCGGAGGTATTTGCGTAGTTTGGTAATGTAAACATCCATACTTCTGGCATTGAAATAAGAATCATCTCCCCAGATGGTTTTGAGGGCGAAACTTCGGCTGATGGGTTGGTTGAGGTTCTGGCAGAAAAGTTTCAGCAGCTCCGATTCCTTGCTGGTCAGGCGGGCGGATTTATCATTGGTGGCGAGCTGCTGGTGGCTGTAATCGAAAGTATACTGGCCGATCTTGAAAACATTTGTCTCCTCGGGCTGATCGGTTTGCCGTTTGTAACGCCTCAGAATGGCCTCGATCCGCATTAGAAGCTCTTCGCGGTCAAATGGCTTCGTCACATAGTCATCGGCACCCACCCGGAAGCCCTGCATGGTGTCCTCTTTCATGGATTTGGCCGTAAGGAAAATGATAGGTACATCCCTGCCGCTCATCCGGACTTCCTTTGCGAGGGAGAAGCCATCCTTTTTAGGCATCATCACATCGAAGATGCACAGATCATATTCTTTGTCCACAAAATGCTGCCATCCCTTCTGTCCATCAGTAGCAAGGTCGGTAGGAAAGCCTTTATCTGTCAGATATTCCTGAAGAAGCATTCCAAGATTAGCGTCATCTTCAACGAGTAAGAGGTTGGGCATTGGAAAAGAATGAATCGGTTAGGTTTGCAAGATACTCAATATGCAACCGCAGTGAATGGATGCAGGAATAACAGAAACTCAGAAAAATTGCTGAATGGTGACATCATGCGTAAATTAACCCGATAAAACTAGCGATCTTTCGTATCTCTGAAACCTTCATAACTCATAAAAAATGTTAAAATTCATTCTCTGGGTTGCCGCGATCCTTGTGATCCTAGGTATCGTCTTTATATCTGGCCCCAAAGTACCGGAGGCCCGCCTCACACCGGTTCTGCCTACCGTTACCAGCGATCTGACGAGGCTGGAAGAAGAGGTCAACAGGACCGAAAGGGCCACGCCGCTGCTGAAACCCGATAATGAGGCACGCATTGTCTGGGCCAACGACAGCTTAAAGCAAAAGACAACTTACAGCATTGTATACATCCATGGCTTTGGTGCCAGCTGGGCCGAGGGTGATCCGATCCATAAAGACCTTGCACGGAAGTACGGAGCCAACCTGTACCTCGCGCGTATGCACGATGCCGGTATAGCCGATACGAATGCATTCGACGATCTGACGCCGGCTAATTTCCTGACGGGTGCGAAAAGGGCATTAGCCATTGGAAAAGTGCTGGGTGACAGCGTGATCGTGATCGGGACGTCGGCAGGCGGCCTGTTGTCGGTATATCTTGCCGCCACGCATCCTGAAATCAAGGGGCTGGTGCTCTATTCACCCTGCATGGCCATCGCCAACCCTGCTATGAAGCTGGTTACAGGCCCATGGGGGCAGCAAATCCTGCATAAGGCAATGGGGACACACAATATGGGAAAGGATTCCATTCCGGAGCAGGCACAGTTCTGGCTGCAGGGATATCATACCAACGGGCTGACCACATTGCAACAAATGATCGATGCTATTGCAAAGCCTGAGATTTATGCGGAAGTTAAAATGCCTGTGTTCGTAGGCTACTATTATAAGAATGATAAGGAACAGGACAAGGTCGTATCGGTGAAGGCAATCCGCGAGATGTTTGCAGGCCTCGGTACGCCGACTGAGATGAAGGAAGAAAAGGCATTTCCCGAAAGCGGCGACCATGTAATTGGTTCACACTTACGGTCGAAGGACGTAAAAGGCGTGTACGAAGCAACAGACCGGTTTTTTCAGGAAAAGCTGCATCTGAAACCAGTAGAAAAGCTTGCTGTTCAACCTTGACCTGATACCTGAACGGTGCCTGAAAGGCGGCGCTTGTGGTTAAACTTGCTAAAAATGCTTTACTTTGCCGGCTGGAACGGACATATCCTAATCAATCTACAATAGAAGGAAGAACATGGCTTACGGTTTATTAAAAGGAAAAAGAGGAATCATATCGGGCGCTCTGGACGAAAATTCCATTGCGTGGAAAATCGCGCTGAAAGCAAAGGAAGAAGGTGCTACGTTTGTTTTGACCAACGCTCCTATCGCCATGCGTATGGGTGCTATCAACGATCTGGCCAAGCAATGTGAAGCAGAGATCATTCCTGCTGACGCCACTTCCCTGGAAGATATCGAAAACCTTTTTACCAAATCGACCGAGATCCTGGGCGGCAAGATCGATTTCGTCCTGCACTCGATCGGCATGTCGCTCAATGTGCGCAAAGGCAAGTCGTACGGCGACCTGAACTACGACTGGTTTCAGAAGGGTGTAGACATCTCAGCACTTTCACTGCACAAGTTTTTGCAGGTAGCCGAGAAGCTCGACGCGATCAACGATTGGGGATCGGTTGTGGCATTATCCTACATCGCGGCCCAGAGAACATATTCGTTTTACAGCGACATGGCGGAAGCGAAAGCCATGCTGGAAAGCATTGCGCGCAGCTATGGCTATCGCTATGGGAAAGCAAAAAATGTGCGTGTGAACACGATTTCACAGTCACCTACCAAAACGAAGGCGGGATCCGGTATCGAAGGATTTGACGCATTCTATGATTTTGCGGAAAAAATGAGCCCACTGGGCAATGCATCGGCAGATGATTGTGCGAACTATGCGATCACACTCTTCTCGGATCTGACGCGTTTTGTGACAATGCAGAACCTGTACCATGATGGGGGCTATTCTTCAACCGGGATTTCCGAAGAGCTGGTCACCATGATCCAGCAGCAGCACCAGCAATAACATGGCGATACAACATATTGAAAACCCTTCAAGGCACGCGTTTTGAAGGGTTTTCTTTTTGAACTAAAATAAATGCGCACAGCGTCCGTTTCGCGTTGTGTAATATTTGTGAACCAATTAGTTTCGCCAAATAATTTCAATATATGAATCATCAGACCATTCACCCCTTTTTCAGCAAATTTGGGGCGCAGGCAAGCCGCCTGTTGCTCGCAGCCATGTTCCTGACTGTATTTTCATGCGGAAGCGAGAAGGAGGCCGCACAGGCCGTTCCGGATGCACCGCTTTACACACTGGTATTTCTGGATAAGACCCAGAGTGTGCATGTCGACAAGCAATATGTCAACCAGAAATATCGTCAGGCACTGACAGACATCGTCGAGAATAACATGAAGAATAAAGGCGACAAGCTGGAAGTGTATTTCATCCACGAAAACACGTCCAAAGCAAAGGCGCTCTCGCTGACGGTTCGGAGCGAGAAGGACAACCTTGAAGGTGCCAATGCGACCGACCGTGAGGGGATCGAGACGGCGTTTCAGCTGGCATTGCAGAAAGAAAAAGGTATTTACCTGCGTCAGCTGTTGGCAAAGCTCAATCAGCAAAATACGGGCTCGTCCAACCTGTCGACCGACATCTGGGCCAGCTTACCTGTTATCGCCAAGGCCGGTGAGAGCGGTTCGGATGTAAAGGTGTATTATTTCAGTGATATGGTGGAAAGTGTAAAGGGTGCCGATCGCCGGGATTTTCATACCAATCCCCCTAAAAACGACTCCGACGCCGAAGCAGATGCGAAGGCGGATACTAAAAAGCTGGAACGTTACGCGATCGGTTCACCACAGGTCACGATCGTGTCACCATTCGAGCCGACAGCTTCAAGTAAGGAAAACAACCCGCATGTGACGCATTACTGGCAGACCTTGTTCCAGGAGCTGGGCGGGGTAAGTGTAGAGGAGCTTTGAGTTTTGAGTACTGTATTATAGGTTTTGAATGGCTTTCAGATTCTCGTTATCGTCGAAAATGGCGCGAATGGGAATCTGGAAGCCTTCTACGACGAAGCTTTTTACATCGCCTGTTTGCGCTTTCAGAATTAGCTCGTATTTACCGTTAGCCAAATGATATTGTTCGAGCGTTTGTTTTTGAGGATCGACAATCCAGTATTCTTCAACTCCATGCGCTTGATAGTCCCTGAATTTCACGCCTCGATCACGATGTTCCGTTGCATCTGAGATTACTTCGATGGCAAGATCTGGTGCAGGAAAAAGAGTCTGATCATCCGTGAAGTCGCGGGATTTTTCTTCGGCAAAAAAGCAAATGTCAGGTTCGTAGTCATTTCGGGTAAGCGCAACCATTGTGCTTCTGAACCCAACAAAAGCCTCACGTGCGTGCTTTATGGTGTAGACTCCGAGAAGTGTCAAAAGATTTCCGGAAGCACGGGAGGTTTGTAAATCTACCTGAGGTTGTATAATCACTTCGCCGTTGATAAACTCGATCTTATCGTGATCGTCGAAGTCAGTATAAAATTTCAGCCGACATGTCTTTTCCCTTTCAAGTGCCGCTTTCACCTTTTCCAACATCAAATACGCGTCGGGCATTGCGAGGACTTGAGAAACAAGTGCTTCATTCATGTGGGTTTACGTTTTAGTTTGCCCTGCTATCCCGCCCAATTCTCCCGGTCCAAGCTCCGGTACTGAATCGCCTCAGCCAAATGCTCGACCCTGATATCGTCACTATCCGCAAGGTCGGCGATGGTACGGGACACTTTGAGAATACGATCGTAGGCCCTGGCAGATAAACCGAGCCGCTCCATGGCTTTACGCAACAGCATTTTGCCTGCATCACCGATTTCGCAGATTTGCTTTACCATTTCCGGCGTCATCATCGCATTGGAATAGATTTCCTTATAATCCCTGAACCGGTCGGTCTGACGCAGACGTGCATGGATCACCCGTTCGCGGATCTGGCTGCTGCTTTCCGATTTGCGGGTAGAGGAAATCTGGTCGAAAGTCACAGGCGTCACTTCTACGTGCAGATCGATGCGGTCGAGCAAAGGGCCGCTGATCTTATTAAGGTACTTCTGCACGACGCCCGGTCCGCAAACACAGTCTTTGTCCGGGTGATTATAGTAGCCGCACGGGCAAGGGTTCATGCTGGCAATGAGCATAAAATTAGCAGGGAATTCCACCGACATTCTGGCTCTGGAAATGGTTACTTTTCTTTCCTCCAATGGCTGACGCATTACTTCAAGCACAGTCCGTTTGAATTCCGGTAGTTCGTCGAGGAAGAGCACGCCATTGTGGGACAGTGAAATTTCTCCCGGCTGCGGATAGCCGCCGCCGCCGACCAGCGCGACATCGCTGATGGAATGGTGCGGCGAACGGAACGGCCTGCGCGATACCAGGGTGGCCTGTTTGCCCAACTTGCCCGCCACGGAATGGATTTTGGTTGTTTCCAGGGCTTCCGGAAGGCTCAATGGCGGCAATATGCTCGGTATGCGCTTGGCTAGCATCGTCTTTCCGGCTCCTGGCGGACCAATCATAATCGCATTGTGTCCGCCCGCCGCCGCGATCTCCAGCGCCCGTTTGATATTCTCCTGCCCTTGGACGTGTTCAAAATCGGCCTCGTACTCATTTTGAGTAGAGAAAAACAGGTCGCGCGTATCCACACGAAGCGGATCGATACTCCTTGTGCCTTTGAAAAAATCAATGGCGTCGGTCAGCGTATCAACCGGGATGACGTCGATATTGTTGACAATGGCAGCTTCGTGGGCATTTTCCGAGGGCAGGACAATACCCTTCAAACCTTGTTTCCGAACCTCGATGGCGATGGGGAGTACGCCCTTAATGGGCCGGAGGATGCCGTCGAGCGACAATTCTCCCAGGATAATGTAATCCTCGGTATTGCGGACGCAAGTCAGCTGGTCGGAACACTGCAAGGTGCACAATGCAATGGCGAGATCGTAGGCCGAGCCTTCCTTGCGGATATCGGCCGGCGCGAGGTTGACGACCAGCTTTTGCCGCGGCATTTTGTACCCGAAATGTTTGAGAGAGGCTTCAACGCGCTGCTGGCTTTCTTTTACCGCGCTGTCGGCGAGACCAACCATGTAGAACCCGAGTCCCTGGCCGACATTTACTTCGATCGTGATGATCGTGGCGTCCACGCCAAACACGGCGCTTCCGTAGGTTTTGGCAAGCATAAGTGTGTGTTTTGAGTAATAGAATGATTTTTGGCAAAAATAGCAGAAAAAGGATAAACTGACCAATATTCCGAAATAGCTTGCTGATCAGTGTATTGATGTCTATTTTGAAGTCTGGTAGCCCTTTTATTCGTATGACCCGCATTATCCTGACCATTTTGCTTTCCCTGGCCTTACTAACCACGGGTGTGTGCCAAAATAAACGTCGTCCGCTTAAAGGCAAGACGATCTGCATCGACCCGGGCCACGGTGGCACGGCAGCGACCGATAGCTACCGTGTGGGGCCGGGTGGCGAGCGGGAAGAGTGGGTCAACCTGCGCGTAGGGTTGCTTTTGAAAAAAATGCTTGAAAAGAAGGGCGCAAAGGTGCTGATCACGCGCACAGAGGATAAGCAGGTGCCATTGCCGGATCGTGCGAAACTGGCGATGGATGGTAAAGCGGATCTTTTTATATCAATCCATCACAATGCAACGGCCGACTCATCAGTCAACTTCCCGATCATCTATTTCCATGGGAATATGTCGGAGAATGTGGCGAGCGTGGATTTTGGCAAAGAACTTGCGGTGAGGCTGGTGAAATATCTCCACCGACCTGGTACGCCGGTGTCGCTCGTATCTGACTTTACGATTTTCGCGGACGCGGGCGCATCGGTGCTGCGTAACAGCTACGGCACGCCCGGGGTGCTTGCAGAAGCCTCGTTCTTTACCAATCCTTCCGAAGAGCAGCGGTTGAAGCAAGCTGACCATAACAGCCGGGAGGCAACGGCATACTCGGAAGCGATCGTCGCTTTTTTTGCCAAACCGGTTGCAACGATTGCTGCAAAAAATTCGAAAGTGCCCGTAATTCCCGCATTTAAGGTTTTCCAGGAAGCAGAGCGCATGACACCCAGCGCCCGACGCTGGCGCCAGGATTTTGACGAAGGTAAGGTGTTCATGATGAAGAAAGATACCGCATTGCTAAGGGAGTCCTACGAGCTTTTTACGCGTTCGGCTCGCTCATTTCCGGATTCTTATGTGGCCGGGCAGTGCCATCAGCACCGTGCCGTGCTGCTAAGGAAGTTGGGTAAGGCGGTGCAGGCCGGCCAGGAAGACCAGCGGTTTCGGGAATATTACGTGCCGGTCTCCCAGCCTTCTGTTGTCCGGTAATGGCAACCGCGCGCCCGTTATTGAACAAAAAATCAAATTTCATTATATGTAATTAATTGATATATAAGTATCTTTCAAATTGGCATGATTATTTTATCTACAAAAGTGAAATATATAATACAATGAAGCGCAATTATCTCGGAGAATTTGAAGAGCTGGTGCTATTGACCGTTGCTGTGCTGAAAGACAAAGCCTATGGCGTAGCAATCGCCGATGAGTTACAAGCCCAGACGGGCCGTTCGGCCAATATCAGTGCCGTGCACGCCGCCCTGCACCGGTTGGAGGAAAAAGGAATGCTTGCCTCGCACCTGGGCGACGCCACTGCCGAGCGCGGAGGCAGGCGTAAACGACTTTTTGTGGTAACGGCCATGGGAGCGACGACATTGTCGGAAATCAAAGAGATGCGAAACAGGCTCTGGAATGCCATGGATTCTGGTACATTAACCCCCGCAATATGAACGGTTCCCCTCCTCCCCGCTGGGCCGATGGCCTGCTCCGCTTGCTTTGCTCACCGCATTTGCTGGAAGAAATCCAGGGTGATCTCTATGAACGCTACTATCATGACGCCGAGGCGTTGGGCTCAAGGGAAGCGGGTCGCCGCTATGTAAGAAATGTGATGGGCTTCCTCCGGCTCCGCTTTGGCTTTGATCGTGCCGGCTGGTCGACCGCATTGAAAAACCGTACTGAATCCAACACCCAATCCCTATATGCAGCTATGTTTGACAACTATCTCAAAATCGCCTTGCGTAACATGTGGCGTAACCGCACGACCAGTGCGGTCAGTATACTCGGATTATCCGTCGGCCTTGCGAGCGGGCTGGTGATTTTTCTGTTGGTCGGATATCTGTTCAGTTTCAATCGCTATCATGTCAAGTCGGATCGTATTTACTGGGTCGTTACCGACATTCTGAATGAAAAGCCTCAGCCTACGGATGTCACTCCCCGGCCATTGGGGCAGGTTTTGAGGGATGAGTATCCATTTGTAGAAAGCGCTGTTCGGCTGAATAACGTTTTTGGAGCAGTGATAGGAGTTCCGGACGGGAAGGGCGGCATGGCTAAAAAGTTTGAAGAGTCCCGAAACATCTGTTTCACAGAACCCGAATATTTCAAAGTCTTTGATTCCGGGTGGGCATCCGGCAGCCCTCAAAACGCATTGAACGCACCCAACACCGTGGTGTTATCGCGGGAGTACGCCCTCAAATACTTCGGAACAGAGCAGGCAACGGGGAGGATGTTGCGTTTGGATAACAAAACGGATTTAACCGTAACCGGGGTGATTGAAAACCCACCCTCCAACACACAATTGCGCTACGATGTACTGATTTCCTATGCAACCCTGCCAGGTCTGTACGATGAACCCGACATGATGCAAACCTGGGGAGTGCCTGGCACAATGTGCTGGGTTGCATTAAAAGAGGGTGCCGGTCTGTCGCAGCTGGAAAGTAGCCTGGCTGCCATCACGAGCAAGTACTACGGCGCGAAGGAGGCCGCCATGTACAGGTTCAGGACGATCGCGCTGGCAGAGATGTTCCATACACCCGGTTATGGCCCGGCGCCTCGTCCGATTCTCTATGCGTTGATCCTTGTCGGGGTGTTCCTGGTCATAGCGGCTTGCGTGAACTTCATAAACCTTTCCACGGCTCAGGCGATCCGGAGAGCGAGGGAAGTTGGTGTGCGTAAAACAATGGGCAGTTCGCGCAGGCAGCTGATCAGCCAGTTTATGCTGGAAACCGCGATGCTGTGTGGCGCTGCATGGGTGATAGCGCTGGTACTCACCCAACTGAACCTGCCCCTGCTGAACAGGGCGTTGTGGATGCTGCGGCCGGATATTTCAGTCGTGGATTTATTGAAATCCGATGCTCTGCTGTGGTTTGGCGGCCTGGTGCTCGCCGTGATCTTGCTGGCGGGCCTTTACCCGTCTGCCATAATGGCCCGGTTCAACCCGGTTGTTGCGTTGAAGGGCAAGGCTGGTCATCAAAAGGCAGGGAGGTTCTCGACCAGGAAAGGTCTGGTGGTTGTTCAGTTTTTTATCACCCAGCTTTTCATTATTGGCGTTATCGTAATGTCCGCACAGGTAAAGCATTTGAAAACAGCCGACCCGGGATTTGATAAAGACGAGGTTTTAATGGTGAATGTCCCCGGCGGCACCGGTGCGAGGCAGGGTACCTGGGTCAACGAGCTCAACAGGATGCCTGGGGTACGGATGGCGTCGCTCGGAGCAGAACCGCCAATGTCGCAAATGGATACTGAAGAGCCATTTGTTTTTAATCATCGCGCAGAAAAAGAGGTTTTCCGGGTTCGTGTGCGGATCGGTGACAGCGGGTATCTCCCGGTTTTCGGATTGAAGCTGCTGGCCGGCCGTAATCTTGAATCGGCGGATACTTCGCGGCGCGAGGCGTTGGTGAACGAGGCGATGCTCCAACAGCTCGGTATCAGCGATCCTGCGGCTATTTTAGATAAAAGCATTCGTCTCTGGGGTAAGGAGCGCAACATTGTCGGGGTTGTCAGGAATTTCAGTCTTGATCCGTTACGTGCAGCCGCACAACCGGCCGCGATTGTGAACGAAGCGAGTGCTTATACGATGGCGGCAGTAAAACTACATGCCGGGAATCTGCACGCGGCATTGCCCCGCATTGAAAAGGCCTGGAATAAATTGTTTCCGGAGGGTGTATACCATGCAGCCTTCCTGAATGATCAGATTGCTGACTTTTACGCGACCGAGCATATCCTTCTTGGCCTTATCCAGGTATTTTCTCTGATCGCGGTATTGATTGGCTGCCTGGGTTTGTATGGCCTCGTTACGTTCATGGCTGAATCACGTTCCAAAGAAATCGGTGTCCGCAAAGTGCTGGGCGCGACGCAAAGGCAGGTTTTATGGATTTTCGGGAAGGAATTCAGTCGGTTGCTGATAATGGGCTTCGCTCTCGCGGCCCCTTTGGGCTTGTTTGTTATGAATAACTGGTTGCAAAGGTATGCCTGGAAGATCGATTTCGGCTGGTGGGTTTTTGCTTTAACCGCCGGACTCGTTGCACTGGTTACAGGCCTGACGATCTCCTTCCAATCTATCCGCGCAGCGCGGACAAACCCGGTCGTCAGCCTGCGCAGCGAATGAGTATAGCGCCTTATTCCACCACGGCCGACACGCAAATATAGGTAGGGATAATGCCCGTCGCGCGTATCCTTACCTCCGCGTCTTCCGCCTGCGTGTTACCCGTAAGCACCAGCGCTGTGTCGAGCCCAAACTTGTTGCCCCCGAGGATATCGGTATGCAGGGTGTCGCCTACCATCAGGATATCCTTTTTGCTCACGTTAGGGTAGTTTTTAATGTGCTGATAGGCAAAAATGAACATCTGCGGATCGGGCTTTCCGAAGCGGATGAACTGGCGGCCGATCGTATCTTCAATCATTTTTGCCAACGCACCCACTGCAATGGACAGGCGGCTCTTGGATGCAGGGTAAGTCTTGTCGGTGTTGGCGACGATTACCGGAATGTTGCGTTTCCGAAGCAGGTTCAGCGTTTTGGTCAGGTCTGTGTTCCAATCGAAGCCCTCATCGTCCAGAAATACCAATGCGTTGATATCGTTTACAGCATTCAGATCCAGCTGTCTGATCGACAGTGTTTTAATGTCAGATGTTTCGATGTAATGCGCGGAATTTTCGGTCCCCAGGTAAGCCACAACACCCTTTCTCACTTTCAGGTCCAGGTACTCACGGGCCAGCATTCCGGATGAGATGATCCGGTCGGGCGTCACGTCGTGGATCCCAAGGTTCACATAGCTCTGGGCCAGCTGCTCAGGACTGCGGGAGGCATCGTTGGTCACTACATAAAAGTCCTTGCCATGTTCCCGCAGGTAAGCAAATGTATTTTCAATACCCGGAATGAGGCCATTGTACGTTTTGAGCACGCCGAATGCATCAAAGAAGATAACTTCGTATTTGGAGATGACGGATTTAAAATTATCGAGGATCATACAGTTGGTGTCTTGGAGTGAAGTGGGTGAAAGAGGGTGACCTAGATTTTCAGTGCACGGAGTATCTTGTCGGCGTCGAAACCTTCAATGGACGGGAAGTATAGTTCATAGGCTTCGCGCTGCAATTTCGTACAATACGAGCGGTGGAAGAAGTATTTTCCATATTTGATTACATAATTCAGAATAAAAAAGCGGTAAGCTTCCTTCATGAACAGCACTTCTTTTTCGGTCAACGGATACACTTTGTGATACTCCTGAAGAAACATGATGAACCGGTCTTCCATCAATGGTCCGATGAGGTAGCTGAACACCGTACGGTCACCGACATTGGAGCATACCCGGCTGAAAAAATAGAAATCCATTACACGGGAGGAAACCCGGAACCAGTCATAATCCCATCGGGAAAACAATTTCATATCATCGGTTACCGAGAAATTTCCGATGTTCCAATCCACAAAAACGGGCATCAGGTCAAAGGAGCTGACATTGAGACGCTGGATATTCTTCATGAAAATATCGCATTGTTTTTTGAGGATATGTATATAGCCCCTGTGCTCATATTGGCCTGTGTCGGTATCCAGGATATCGAGCAGGTGCTGGATATCGGTGCGGAGGTTTTTGGATGATTTCGGGATCGATCGGCTGGCGCGGAAACATGCCTGATGAAATTTAGCCGATTCGGTGCCGAGCTTGCGGATATGCTCTTCGTCCAGTCGGCGCGGCATCCGGTGCATTGCCCTTATCGGGTTGTAGAACACCACCCAGGTATCTACAAAGTCCTCCTGGTATCGGTAAGTATAAACCTGATTGTTTTTGACGAGTGACTTGGCCAGTACATTTTCGAAAGGGTACAGTAAATTATTGGAGAGGGCCTGAATGATCCGGTGATCCTCCTTAAAGTGTTCATATTTACCAAAATATGAAAGTTTGGCCACTACCTTATCGTCGTTGTCCAGCGTGACACGGAAAACGTGGTTGGTCGAAACTTTGGCACTGATATCTTCTACAAATTTGACGCCGATCGAATTATCGAACCCTGCCCAGGCTTTCCGGATAATTTCGGGATAATCTTTTAAACGCATTCCTGATCTCGCATTAGGCTACTATGGTTGTCGATGTTAACGCTCCGGAGCGTCAGCATGTGGCTCCAAAGGTAGCAAACTAGGCGGAGCAGAATAGCTTGACTGTAAGGATTGAATAAAAAAATAATCCCATAATTTTGCAAAAACTTACTTTTCAGATCTTGTTTTACTATTTCTCACGTTTCCTGGTTCGCCTGGCGCTGCCCATTTATTTAAAGAAGCTTTGCGTCACCAACTTTGATAAATTACCGAAAGGAGCTCCATTGCTTCTTGCTTCCAACCATCCCGATTCTTTCTTCGATGCCGTCGTGATCGGCTCTGTGCTGGAACAACCCATTCACACCCTCACCCGGGGCGATGTATTCCGAAAAAAAGCAGCGGCTTTCTGGCTGCGTCAGATCAACCTGATCCCGGTGTTCCGGGGGGCGGAGGGAAGGCAGTATCTTAAAAACCACGATGTGACAGCCCAGGAAAGTCACGATGCATTAAAGCAGGGCGACGCCGTTGTCGTGTTTTCCGAAGGGATTTGCGTCAATGAGTGGCGTTTGAGGCCGTTGGGAAAGGGAACTGCCCGTATGGCTTACAAAATCTGGTTTGGAGACGATGCGCTGAAAAGTATGAAAGTAATTCCAACCGGCCTGAACTACGAGAACTTCCGGGGGCCGGGCAAGAGGGTTTCCCTGCGATTCGGCGAGGCAATTGGTTATGAGGATATTCAGACCGATCCGCAGGAATACGAAAGGTGGCTCCGGGAGTTTAATGAAATTCTGGACAGGAAGATGAATGCCGAGATCCTGACCATTCCGGCCGACATTTCTCCCACGGAACGCGAACGGCAGCTGAATGCATTTTTCGACCCATGTGCTTCCCCTTCGAAAAAGTCCAACCCATTGCTGGCTGCAATAGGCTGGACAGGCCGCAGAATCCACGGGCCATTATATTCTTTCTTTCGGAAAAAGGCAGCCAAGCTTACCGCAAAATCGGTTTTTTATGACTCTGTGCTGTTCGGTATGCTCCTGTATCTGTACCCTGTGATCGTCTGTCTGCTTTCTATCATTGTCGCCGCATTTGCGGGTTGGCAGGTTGGGCTGGGGTTGCTCATAGGGTTGCCACTACTGGCCTGGGTAGGGAGTAAATGGTAGTAGCAGTTTAATATTTGGCTATCAGATCGAGCGCTTTTAAATGCTCCAAAAGTTCGCTAATGTTGCAATGCATCCATTTGGGGCGAACTGCAACGTTACCGCCATTCGGCGTAACCACATAGTTATGCTCTGTTTTCAAGTCGGTCACTGATTCCGTCGAGCCTCTTTTGAGCGCCGGAGCCAGTGACAATTTGATTTCAATAGAAACCACAGGCGTAATGCCTTCCACTAATACCAAATCCATTTCCGCCCCGTTGGACGTGCGGTAGAAATACGGGCGCACGGCCGGGTCAAGCAAAGGAATAATTTGTTCTATCACATACCCTTCCCACGACGCGCCTGCAAGCGGGTGTGTGATCAGATCCTCGTAATGCCTGATATTGGACAGAAAGTGTAGATTACCGGAATCGCGGATATAAATTTTAGGACTCTTCACGATTCGTTTGCTCACATTCACAAACCACGGCTCCAATCTTCGGACCAGATAAGCCTGCTCCAATATTTCGACGTAGCGGCGAACAGTATTATTGGCCATTCCGAGCGAGTTGCTAAGCGTTGAATAGTTGAGCAGCGAGCCGTGAATGTGCGATATCATGCGCAGAAAGTTGTTGAGCAACGGGATTGTCGTGGAAATTCCCATGGCGGACAGGTCCTGCTCTACGTATGTTTTGATAAAATTCTGTTGCCATTGATACCAATAGCCATTGTCGGGAGCAAGCAACGCGTCGGGAAAGCCCCCGCGATGCCAGTGAGTTGGCTGTGGGATAAAGGCCGATTCTGCCTCGGATCTCAAAATTGGTGAGAGCTCGTGATAGGCAATTCTGCCTGCCAGGGACTCGGAGCTCTTTTGTAAAAAATCGGGGGATGCAGAGCCCAAAAGAATAAAACGTGCTGCTTCACGCTTACGATCAACGAGCGCACGCAATTGCGGGAACAGAGGGAGCAACCGCTGAACCTGGTCTATTACAATGGTTTTATCAATATTATTTTCAAGAACCCATGTGGTGTTTTCAGAGATCGTCTGGAAATCTTCCGTTAGTTCAAGGTCGTAGTAAACGGCAGGTTTATTGAGCTCGCCGATGAGCTTGCGAGCCAGGGTTGTTTTTCCTACCTGACGAGGTCCTAAAATTCCGACCACCGGGAAGAAATTTAGTGACCGAAGTATGGCGGCTTCGATTGCTCTGTTAATCATTAACCATGTAAATTAGCACTTGACTTGCAAATTTACATGGTTAATTTTTAATAATTGTACTAAAAGAGGAGATAATTGGTACTATTTATCTTTAACTTTATTCAGCCCCATCGCCTTCAACATCCAGTTCGGTAAGGGTTTTCTAAGACCTCTTTTTTGCAAATCCATGAACCAGCCTAACTTTTTAAGAATAGGTACTTTATGGGTTTCAACGAGCTCGATCAATGTTCCGTCGGGATCTTCCAGATAGGCGAAACGGCCCGCTGCTGCTTCCATGCCGAATGAGCTTTCGCTGTCGATCGTGAATGGATAGCCTTGCGCTTGCAATTTGGTTTTCAACGCGTCCATATCCAGCGTGTCGAAGCAGAGGTGAATGTACCCGCAATCGCCCCAGAAACGGTTTTCAAATATTTTCTTAGGCGTGCGGTCGAGGGCTTGTACGAGCTCGATCTGCACATCGCCCAGCAGGCGGCTGAACGCGCCATGGGGTGTGAAACTTTTGCGTAGCAGCACTCTCCGGAATCGCTGGCCGGGAATGGACGTCGGCAGGTCTTCGAACACGCCGGTTTTGTCGTACACCACATTTAATGGTTGCAGCAGGTTTTGATAGAAAACAACTGCCTTATCGATGTCGGAAACGCCGATGACTACGCCTGCTACGCCGCCAACCGTTTTGCCTTTGGTCTGGAACCAGGTAGCATCGCTGGTTATCTGAAAAACGTTACCATAGGGATCAGTTCCCCAGAAACCTTCGCCTTCTGGAAGCTGCACGAGCGGGCCGGTTGCCTCTTTGGAATGGCTTTTAACCCAATCATGCGCCTTTTTTACGTCCGGTGCTTTAAACCGGATCGCATTAATGCCCAGGTCACCGATTTCGACCTTGAAGTTCGCGGGTTGGGAAACACGGCTGGTGAACGACCAGATTTCGAGGCCACCGCCACCAGCCATATTGATCGCCAGGGCGGCCTGCCGCGAATGCACTTTTCCGCCGGTGTAGGGCGTCATGAGCGGGGCATCCGCTTTTTCGTCGAACACGGGTACATCGAAACCCAGCACCTGCCGGTACCATTTCCAGGTTTCGGGCACATTCTGGCAACCAATTCCTACCTGTTGAATTCCAGAGATCAGCGGAGCACTCATTTGTTGAGATTGTATTAAGGTAAAGGTGGATAATCTGTAAGAAGCGGCAATTTTACAAAATAAATGGCAAACCAGCGGTTGCACAGGCATTTGAACAGGAAATGTGGGCCGGTTAAAAATTTCTCGGCGTACAAAATCTAAATGATTATTTGATAAGCATAATAATTCTTATCTTTAAAATGGTTTTCCAAAATTTTATTTTAAAAAGCTGGAAATCAACGCATCCATTTGGTTGCACTCATCGTATGTGTGATGAGCCCGTCTCAATGATAGTCTAAATGAATCAGTCTGTAGTAATTGCGCCGATAAGCGAGAGCTTACCGGATTTTTTGAGTTCATCGCAGTATTCAAAAGTGGTAGTGATAGTCGATAACAATACAAAAAGGCATTGTTATCCTGTTTTGAAAGGCTTTTTGCCAAAACATCGGGTTATAACCGTTCCCAGTGGTGAGGCGAACAAGACATTGGCGACTTGTGAAAAGATTTGGGAAGCAATGACCACGGAAGAGCTCGACAGGCACGCGCTGGTGATCAATGTGGGTGGAGGCGTGATCGGAGATATGGGTGGTTTTTGTGCGGCAGTTTACAAACGTGGAATAGATTTTATACAAGTCCCGACGACTTTGCTTTCACAGGTCGACGCAAGTGTAGGAGGGAAACTGGGGATTGATTTCCAGGGTTTTAAAAATCACCTGGGCGTTTTCAATATTCCAAAAAGTGTGTTGATCGACCCGGTTTTTTTGAAGACGTTACCGGAAAGAGAGATCAGGTCGGGATTCGGTGAGATTATCAAGCATTGCCTGATCGCCGACGGTGCGAAGTGGGAGGAGATTCGGCAGAAGGATTTTGAAAACCAGAACTGGCAGGATCTGATCGCGCATTCGGTGAAGATCAAACAGCAGGTTGTGGATCAGGACCCGACGGAAAAAGGTTTGCGGAAGATCCTGAATTTCGGGCATACGCTCGGACATGCGGTCGAGACTTGTTTTTTGAACAAACCGGCCAATCAGCGGCTTTTCCATGGCGAGGCGATCGCAGTGGGCATGATCATGGAAGCATATCTGTCGTTCGAACGGAAAATGATCGATCAGCGGACGCTTACCGATATCGAAGAGTTTTTGTTCGCGACGTATGGTAAGGTGAAGATTAAGCCGGAGGATGTGGAGGAGATCATTCGTTTGACCAGGCAGGACAAGAAAAACAGAGGAAAAGAGATCAGGTTTTCATTGCTGAAAGGAGCCGGGCAATGTGCCTTCGATATCGTAGTAACGGCATCCGAAATGCGTAAATCAATAGCTTATTATTTGGGATAGGTTTTACAGGCAGGCATAAGCTATTGGTAGTGTTGGAAGAGTATTTGATACTTCTTGATATATTATTATTCACAACCTGACAAATTAAATGCTTATGCTGAGGTCTATTTTAATCTATGCCGCTTTACTTCTTGTAGTCGTGATTGCAGGGTGCTCCAGTGGCCGGAAAGTGTTTGTGGAGCATGATTACAGCTACGAAACCAACTTTAAAGATTACTCTTCCTATACGTTTCTGGAATGTGAGAGGGATACCAATAATCTTTGCACCGAAATTTATGAGGCGATTCGCCGCCAGATGCAGGTAAGGGGCTATAAACTCACTGCCGAGAAGCCTACTTTGCTCGTCAACTACGGGATTTTCTATGATAATCTGCGGTATCAGGGCTATATGCAGCCGGTGATCAAGAACTGGGTGGATACCGAGAACGAAGGATTCCGCTATGAGCCGATCAAATATGCGCTTGACAAAGGCACATTGATCGTTTCACTGATCGACGCGGAAAGTGATCAGGTGGTGTGGAGAGGGTATGCATCCGGGATTTTCAAGGGAGTGGAAAGCTCCAATAACCATTATCGCAGCGTTGTAAGGCGCATTTTTGACCAGTACCCGCTATTTGCGAAAGGTTACGACCCGAGGCGTTACAGCGAGCAGGTTGGACGGTAAGGAGCGAGAGATATAAGTAGGCGGCCCGGAGATCATCCATTTTTTTGGATGGCTTTCGGGCCGCTTTTTTAATTCACCAAGCCTTATTTAGTAAGTCCGGCGTCATCGGAAGCGCCCAGGGCCAATGCGCCCCAGTCGAGGTTTTCCCGTCCTTTGGCAAGCCCGGAAATAAACCGGTTTCTGATAATGTCGGCGAAGGGCATCGGTGCATTCACGTCCGAGGCGGTTTGTAGCGTGAGGTTAATGTCTTTCAACCCCAATGGAAACCGGAATGCAACCGGCTCGTATGCATGCTGGGCGACGATCTTGCCGTAATTCTGGAAAATAGGCGCAGCAAACAAGGTGGACGTCAGCATTTCGTAAATGCTTTGCCTTGAAATTCCGCTCTTTTCAGCCATTGTGAATGCCTCTCCCATCATTTCAAGGCTACAAGCAATCATGAAGTTCCCCGCGAGTTTGATCACATTGGCGGCACCGGGATCGTCGCCGAAATCGAACACCCCTTTTACAAAACTTTGCACAATGGGTTTAATGCGCTCCTTTGCGGCTGCATTCCCCGAAAGGCAAATGTTGCCCACCTTTGCGCGCACTGCTTCCGGGCGAGCGAATATGGGCGCGGCCACATAATGCGCGCCGTACCAGTCGTGCACCTGGCTGAGGTTGCGCGAGGTTTCCGGAGAAATGGTGCTCATTGAAACATGTACGCCATCTTTTCCGAGCTTTTCGACCAGCTCCATTGAGAATATTTCCTCCACGGCCGCGTCGTCGGCCAGGACCGAAAACACCAGCCCGCCAGCGCTGATGGCTTCTATGGGGTCTTCTACCACAGTGGCGCCGAGTTTCGTCAATGGCTCTGCTTTGGACGCCGTTCTGTTCCAGACGACCAGTTCGTAGCCGGCTTCCAGCAGACTTTCCGCAATGGGCATTCCCAGGTTTCCAAGCCCGAGAAAAGCTATTTTTTCAGACATAAATCAAAGGTTTGAGTAAAAAATTAAACTTGAATAACACCTACATTGAAAGGCTTCTCAATAGGTGCCTGGTCGGCCGCCGCAATACCCTCCGCAATGGTGCGCCGGGTTTCTGCCGGGTCAATAATCCCATCGACCCACAGGCGCGCGGCGGCGTAGTAGGGAGACAATTCCTGGTTGTAGCGGTCTGTAATTTCGTCCAGCAACTCTTTTTCTGCTTCCGGCGTAATCGTCTCGCCTTTGGCTTTTAGTGTTGCAGTTTGCACTTGCAGCAGTGTCCGGGCGGCGGTTGCACCGCTCATTACCGCCATTTGTGCGGTAGGCCACGCGAATATTAATCTGGGATCATAGGCTTTGCCGCACATCGCATAGTTGCCCGCCCCATACGAGTTCCCGATAATGAATGTGAACTTGGGAACCACCGAATTGGCCACTGCATTGACCATCTTGGCACCGTCTTTGATAATGCCACCCTGCTCGGCCCGGCTGCCTACCATGAAGCCGGTCACGTCGTGGAAAAATACAAGCGGGATTTTTTTCTGGTTGCAGTTCATGATGAAACGGGCTGCTTTGTCGGCGGCTTCGGCATAAATCACCCCGCCCATTTGCATTTCGCCTTTTCCGGATTTTACCATTTTGCGCTGGTTTGCTACAATGCCCACGGCCCAGCCGTCGATGCGGGCATAAGCGCAGATCAGCGTTTTCCCGTAGTCGGGTTTGTATTCGTCGATTTCAGAGTTGTCGGTAATGCATTCGAGAATGGGACGTACGTCGTAGGGTTTGAGGCGGTCGGTGGGCAGGAGGTTGTAAATTTCCCCGGGCTGGCGCGAAGGAAGCTGTGCATTCTTGCGGTCGAAACCGGCGGATAATGGCTTGCCGATTTTGTCGATGTGCCTCCGAATGGCATCCAGGCACGATTTGTCGTCGGGAAACTTGTTGTCGGTAACGCCCGAGATTTCACAATGCATGGCGGCACCTCCGAGCGATTCGGCATCGATATCTTCTCCAATGGACGATTTGACCAGGTAAGGTCCCGCGAGGAAGACCGAGCCGGTCCCTTCTACGATGAACGCTTCGTCGGACATAATGGGCAGGTAGGCGCCGCCCGCGACACAAGCGCCCATAATGGCTGAGATCTGCACAATGCCCATTGCCGACATTTGTGCATTGTTCCTGAAAATACGACCGAAATGCTCCTTGTCGGCGAACACCTCCGCCTGCATGGGCAGGTATACCCCCGCGCTATCCACCAGGTAAATGACCGGCAGCCGGTTCTCCATCGCAATTTCCTGCGCACGAAGATTCTTTTTGGCCGCGATCGGGAACCAGGCACCGGCTTTCACAGTCGCGTCGTTGGCCACGATCATGCATTGTTTGCCTGCAACGTATCCTATTCCGGCGACCACTCCGCCCGAAGGACAGCCCCCTTCTTTCTCGTACATGCCATCGCCTGCGAATGCGCCAATTTCAAGAAGATGAGAGCCCGGGTCGGTCAGATAACTAATCCTTTCCCGCGCGGTGAGCTTTCCTTTCTGATGTTGCGCTTCGATTTTTTTCGCTCCGCCGCCGAGCTTGACCTGCTCGTATTTCTGGTTCAGGATCTCAATGAGGTGTGGTAGGCTTTCCTGGCTGGTCATGATGATGAAGAATGGTGTGAGTAATAAAACGGGCTTATTTCAAAAGTAAAAAGTCGTTCACCGGTAAGCAAACGACTTTGATATTAATTCGAAAATGTTAGTTCGTGCCTTATTTGACAGTGGTAGCGGTATCAAGCGGTGATTCAGTAGGTCCTTTATCTTTTTTGCCAAAAACCGACACATTAATATAGCGTCTGGGATGCTCCCGGAAATTGGTCAGCAGCTTATTCATGCTAATCATCGTGCGGTTGAGGTTGTTATACAATGCCTCATCTTTCACAAGCTTGCCGGCAGTTCCTTTGCCGGATTCGACACCTGCGAGCAATGTATGCAGTTCATCGATGGCACCTCTTGCAGCCTGAACCGTTTCTCCCAGTCGCAATGCATTCAGAGAGTCGGCCAATGTGCCGGTTTTCGCCAGCAATGGTTTCAGCTCTTTTTCTGTCTCTACCAGCGAAGCCGAGAGCTTATTCAGGTTTCCGGTCAACGCAAGGAGGTTAGTCCTGTTTTCGTTCAGCAATCCTTGCAGGTTGCTGCCCGTCTGATTATAGTTCCTGAGCACCTGGTTCAGGATTAGCCCTGTTTCCTGGAAACCGCCTACGACGAGATCGAGGTTTTTAATGAGCGAATCTGCATGTGAAACCAGCGGCAATGCTTTTTCCTGCAATACGGCCGAGATGCCCGACTCTTTTTTAGAAACAAGCGTATCTCCATCCTTCATCGCGGAGCCGGTACCCATGGCTAAATGGATCACTTTGCCTCCTAGCAGCCCTCCGTCGGCGAGTACCGCAGCCGTTCCCTGGGGAATGGCAATGCCTTTTTGCACGTCGATGGTGACCAGCAGCATGTTCTGGCGGTTTTGAAGCAATTTGATTTCCTGTACCCGTCCGACGTTCAGACCATTCAGAAGCACGGGATTGGATGCCGTAAGACCGTCGATATTGTCGTAGAGAACGTGATATTTATAGGTTCTGGAAAAAACATCGGAGCCTTTGAGGATATGGAAGCCGAAATAGAGCATGACAATGGCCAGTAGTGCCATCATTCCGACTTTTACTTCTCTTGATAATTTCATGGACTAAACATTTGACCTGCATGTTTACTGACAGGCGTAAGTGGTATCAAACTTTCAATAGTGTCTTTTTTAGCAGGTTTTGGGGCTTAACACCAAAGTATCAAAAATTGTTTTGACAAATCAAAGCATTATGTGACCGGTTACTTAGCGGTCCATATCTTTCTTATAGGCCATAAAAGCCTGGTGAATGCATTTAGCGACCTCTTCCTGGCCGTCTTCCGAACTCAGGTATTCCTCCTCATCGGGAGAGGAAAGGAAGCCCGTTTCGATGAGTACGCTGGGCATTGCGCATCTCCATAATACCAAAAAACCGGCCTGTTTCACCCCACGGCTTTCACGTTCTGAAACCGACTGGAATTTCTTTTCGATCTGATCAGCCAGGCGAAGGCTGCTCGAAATGAATGCGCTTTGGTAGTTGGCCAGCATAATATGGGCCAGCGGTGAGTTGGGATCGAAACCTTTATATTTTTGTTTGTAGTTGGTCTCCTGCAAAATAACCGAGTTTTCACGTTTCGCCACTTCCAGGTTACCTTCTGTTTTGTGTAAACCCATTACATAAGTTTCGGTGCCGTGCACGGTACGTGACCTTGGGGTGGCGTTGCAGTGAATGGAAATGAAAAGGTCCGCGTTGTTGCGGTTGGCAAATGCCGAACGCTCACCCAATTCGATAAATACGTCCGTTGAGCGCGTATATAGTACCTTGACGTCCGGTGTTTCTTCTTTGATCTTCTTTCCGAGGCCCAATGCAACGGCTAGTGCCACGTCTTTTTCCTTGGTATACTTGCCCCTCGTTCCCGGGTCCTTACCTCCATGTCCTGCGTCAATGACTACTGTATTTACTTTGCTGCCCGATTTTGTAGTGGCTGGTTCCTGCCGAAAAACAAAGGCTACGCTCGCCAGCAGAAAACTTGCTACAATTACTAATTTAAGAAGTTTTAACATTATTTTTTAATTGGGGCGTTACTCGAACGAGGTTTCTCTGCTAATTTTGAAATTCGTATGCAAAAATACTCTATTTGTTAGAACTGAAAAGAAAGGCGATTATTATATCGTCGGTAGTTGCGGCGTTTCTCGTGTTCAGCACTGTGGCATGTGTGCAGCAACGATCCAAGGGGTCCGGGAAAAATCAGAGTAAGCTCAAAACTTCTGCTGCTGCGAAACAATCAGCGGATTCCCTTCTTACAGTGCAAAAACAAGCCGGCGCAGATACATCTGCCGCAGGCCGGTCCGGCGTGCCTGGAACTGTGGCGAAAGGGGATACGACCTTGTCCGGTAAAGGAATAGCTGCGGATTCCACCGCAGCCGACTCTCTCTCAAATCCGGATGATCTTCAGAATACCGTCGAATACACCGCTGAGGATTCGACGATCATGGATGCAGTCCTGAAACAAGTACATTTGTATGGCAATGCAGAGGTCAATTACGGGACGATCAACCTCAAAGCAAGTTACATCAGACTGAACTGGGTTACCAATGAGGTGTATGCAGTGGGTACCTACGACTCCACGGCGAAGAAAATGGCGGGAGAGCCCATCTTTCAGGACGGTCCGGAGACTTATAACACCAAGGAAATCCGCTACAACTTCAAGTCCAAGAAGGCGCTCATCCAGGGCATTGTGACCCAGGAGGGCGACGGAAACATACGCGGGGAAAAAGTGAAGAAGGATGCGGAGGGTAATTTCTACATCAGGCATTCTATCTATACGACCTGTAACCTTACCCACCCGCATTACTACATCAACGCACCGAAGATCAAGATGGTGAACAAGAAGCAGGTCATTTCAGGGCCGTTCAACCTGGTGATCAGCGACGTGCCGTTGCCGATTGCATTACCTTTCGGTTTTTTTCCATTCCCTAAAAAGAAGGAGAGCGGTACCAGCGGGATCATTTTCCCTACTTACGGGGAGGAACCGAACGGTCGCGGTTTTTACCTTAGGGAAGGTGGATACTACTTTGCCATCAGTGAATACATCAACGCCATTCTGCTGGGGCAGATTTATTCCAATGGAAGCTGGGGGTTGGGTGTACAATCGACTTACATCAAGCGGTACCAGTATTCGGGGAATATTTCGCTCCGGTTCAACAAGAACAAGTCAAGTGACGAGGTCGATAAGCTGTTTAACCGCGGCGCAACAAATGATTTCGCCATTCTCTGGTCTCATGCACCGAAGGCGCGGGGTAACTCTACATTTTCGGCCAACGTAAACATAAGCAGTAACAGTTATAACCAGCTTCAGGAGTTCGATGTAACGAAATATACGTCGAACGTCGCCAGTTCATCTGTTCAGTATAACCGTACTTTCGGGCAATATATGAGGGCAGCAGCCAGCTTGCGAGTCAACCAGAACTTCGGGCAAAAAGTACCGGGGAAAGAGCTGCGTCAGAATGGTAAAACCAATGCTTCGACCGATTTTAGCTTTGGCGTGAATCAGATCGCTCCCTTCGCCATGAAGGGCGGGCGGGGACGATGGTATGAAAGTTTCCGGTTAGGGATGGATTTTAGTGGTAATTACACACTTACCAACTCTCTGACGGCCGTTGATACTTCTTACAGCAGGCTGGGATTTGTATTGACCAACAAAGTGGATACAAGTCGGGTCAATAAGACGAAAGTTGTGCCTTTCAACTTGAATAACCTTCCGGACATGTTGAAGGATGCGCAGTTTACGGGCCGGTATAGTATCCCTATCTCGCTGCCAAACTTCAAACTTTTGCGTTTTGTGAACGTGACACCAAGTGTCTCCTTGTCCGGAGAAGTGTTCACCAAGCAGTACAAATACACCTGGCTCGGGGCGGACAGTATCCGGATCGATACGGTCAGAAAAGTGGGGACCGAGTATTCCTATAATTTCGGGGCAGGGATGAACACCCGTTTCTATGGGACGTTTTTCTTTGGAGGGAAGCGATTGGAGGCAATCCGGCACACGGTCATTCCTTCGATGTCGTTTACTTACACGCCTGATTTTACCGGGGACGCATTTGGTTTCTACGACCGGTTCCAGATCATGGACCGTACCGGGAATGTCCGCGACCTTTCGCTGTCACGCTTCCGGGGCATTGGTTCCGGCGTCGGTAACGGGCGGGCGTCGAGCGTCATATCATTCAGTTTGAACAACTCGTTTGAAATGAAACTGAAGACTAAAAGCGATACTGCGGCAGCGCAGTTTGAAAAGGTGTCGTTGCTGGATAACCTCAGTTTGGGCGGGAGCTATAACCTGCTGGCCGACTCTCTGAACTTGTCCAACATCACGGTGAACGCCAATGCGCGGATAGGGCGGAACCTGAATCTGAACTTCAATATGAACCTGGACCCGTATACCTACCAGGCCAATCCGAACATCGTGGGCAATCAGGTCGGGACGAAGGTTAACAGATACGCGATTACCAGCGGTCAGGGATTAGCCAATTTGCAGAACCTGGGTTTTACATTAGGGACCAGTTTTTCTCCAAAGGGAAGTTCTTCCGGCAATAAAACCAATCCGAACGACAAGCCTAATCCGAACGATCCGAACGCGACGGCGAAGGAGGAAGTGAAGGAATTTGTAAAACAAAACCCGGATCTGTATGTGGATTTTAATGTGCCCTGGAATTTGTCCCTTAACTATAATTTCGGCCTGACAAAGCCCGGATTGTCAAAGGCAACGCTTATTCAGGCGGTGCAGGCAACCGGTGACCTGAGTTTGTCCAAAAATTTCAAGATCAGTGTGAGCAGCGGTTTCGACTTCACTGCATTTCAACCTACGATCACCCAGCTCACTTTGTACAGGGACCTGCATTGCTGGGATATGAGTTTCAGCTGGACACCTTTTGCGGGCAGCGCTTCCCGGGTAAGCAATTATAGTTTTACATTGAAAGTGAAATCGGCAATCCTGCAAGACCTGAAAGTGACGCGGCGACGGTCGTTCTACGACAGATCGGCTTATTGATCAGGTCGACCGATAGCAACAAAAAATGGCCGCTCCAATCCGGAACGGCCATTTTTTGCTAATGTCTGGCTAATGCTTATTTGGATGCAGGTTTGGCAGCCTTTGGAACCACTTCTCCATTCAGGTAAAGGGTAATAGAACCGCCTTCGGTATTGCTGAAAACAGTTACAGGCTTGTTGAACGGACCCGCTGCTGCTGCATTAAAAGTAGCTTTTACAGTTCCGGTTTTACCAGGAAGAACGGGATCTTTTGACCACACAGGAGTTGTACATCCGCAGGAAACGGTCACGTTAGAAAGAATTACCGGGTCGGAACCTGTGTTGGTAAATGTGAATTCATGGGTAACAGGAGTTCCTTGTGGTACTTTACCGAATTTGTGTGTTTCTTCTTTGAATTTCAAAACACCTTTCTGGGCGAAACTTACGGTGGTCAGGCCGAGAATTAGAATCAGCGCTGAAAAGAATACTTTCATAGTTGTAACTATACTTTAAGTGGTGAAAACTTGATTGTTAAACAAGATTAATGCTAAAAAGTTAAATATAGCAATCATTAACCAATATTAACAATGGATTTCAAAAGTGCGGCCGGACTGCCGGGGGTATTATTTTCCTGCATAATTTTGGCTTGCATTCAAAAAAACGTAATTTAACTTACGGATTAAAACCCGTGATTTTTGCTTATGCTTCAAAATGATAGTTTGACCGGTTCCAGTGTTTTGAGTAAAGAAGATATTATCGACGACTACCGCCTCGCATGTGAAAGTCGTCAGGTAAGCTTGCTGGGGAGGAAGGATACAATGGGAGGCCGTTCTAAATTCGGTATTTTTGGAGATGGTAAAGAAGTAGCTCAGATTGCACTTTCGAAGGTTTTCAGGCCGGGCGATTTCCGTTCCGGGTACTATCGCGATCAAACGATCGAAGCCGCTGTCGGGAATCTCACCTGGCAGCAGTTTTTTGCCCAGATGTATGCCCACGCGGACCTGGAACACGAACCCAATACAGGCGGCAGGTCGATGAATGGCCATTTTTCGACCCGCTGGGTCGATGACGAGGGTCGCTGGCTCGATCAAACAAAATTGTACAATTCCGTTTGCGATATTTCTTCTACCGCCGGGCAGATCCCACGGGCGGTTGGGCTTGCTTATGCTTCCAAACTGTTTCGGGAAAACCCTGCTCTGCACGACATGACCCGTTTTTCCCGTGAGGGTAACGAGGTGGTGTTCGCGACCATCGGCGACGCTTCCACTTCGCAGGGGATGTTCTGGGAGGCTATGAATGCAGGTGGCGTATTGCAGATCCCTTTGATCGTATCGGTTTGGGACGACGGGTATGGCATTTCGGTGCCCCTGGAATATCAAACTACCAAATCGAGCATTTCGAAGGCACTTGCCGGTTTACAGCGCAATGAGGATGGTGATGGTATCGAGATCCTGGTTGTCAATGGCTGGGACTATCCGGCATTGGTAGAAACCTATCAGCGGGCGGCTAAGATAAGTCGTGAAGATCACGTGCCTGTGCTGGTTCATGTTACCGAACTGACTCAGCCACAAGGTCATTCTACTTCCGGATCGCATGAGCGTTACAAGTCGAAGTCGAGACTAAACTGGGAGCATGACCACGACTGCAATATCAGGTTCAGGGACTGGATACTGAAAAACGGGTATGCGACGGATGAAGAGTTGGAACATATAGAAAAGGAGGCCAAGGAAACGGCACACGCTGCCCGTAATCAGGCGTGGCAGGCATATCGCAAAGAGCTTGACAAAGAATACCTCGAAACGATTCAGCTTCTTCAGGATACAGGAAAGGCGAGTTCTTTTTCGAATGATATCAGCAATGTGGTACTTGAACTTTCAAAAACCTACCTGCCTGTTCGCCGTGATATGCTTGCGAGCGTTCGCAAGGTTTTGCGGATCATCGGGAAAGAAGAGAACCCATTCAAACGTGAGATTCAGGAATATCTGAAAGTCAGCCTGGATGCCAACAAAGCGCGTTTCAATACACATTTGTACAGCGAAACAGCAGAATCCCCGATGCTTGTTCAGGCGATCAGCCCGGCATTTTCAGAGGACAGCCCGACTGTGGACGGACGAGAGGTGATCCGCCAGTATTTCGATGCACTGTTTGAGCGTGATAGCAGGGTTGTGGCCCTTGGCGAAGACATTGGCCGGATCGGCGATGTGAATCAGGGTTTTGCGGGATTGCAGGATAAGTTTGGAGAAATCAGGATTACCGATACCGGCATACGGGAAACAACGATCATTGGTCAGGGAATCGGGATGGCGATGCGGGGATTGAGGCCTATCGTCGAAATACAGTACTTCGACTACATTTATTACGCACTGGCGACACTGACGGACGACCTTGCGTCGCTGCGTTACAGGACGGCCGGCGGGCAGAAAGCCCCATTGATTATCAGGACGAGAGGGCATCGGCTGGAAGGGATATGGCACTCCGGCTCTCCCATGGGTACCATGCTGAGCAGCTTGCGCGGGTTACATGTGATTGTGCCGCGGAATTTTACCCAGGCTGCCGGATTTTACAATACCTTGATAAAGGGAGACGACCCTGCTTTGATCATAGAGCCGCTTAATTCCTATCGGCAAAAAGAGATTTTGCCCGATAATGTCGGTGAATACTGCATTCCGTTGGGGCAACCTGAAATTATCAGAGAAGGAAATGACCTCACAATCGTTACTTATGGCTCGATGTGTCGTATAGTAATGGAGGCCGCTTCTCAATTGCAGCATTCAGGAATCGATGTGGAAGTAATCGACGTGCAGACGTTACTGCCATTCGATGTCAACAATAGCATAGTGGAGTCCATTAAGAAGACCAACCGGGTCATTTTTGCAGACGAAGATTTGCCCGGAAGTGCGTCAGGTTATATGATGCAGCAGGTTTTGGAAAAACAGCAGGCATACCGTTGGCTCGATTCGGCGCCGGTAACTATTTCTGCCAAAGATCACCGTCCGCCATATGGTTCCGACGGGGATTATTTTTCCAAGCCGAATATGGACGATATTTTTGAAACTGTTTACGAAATCATGCGAGAAGCGGCCCCAGATAAATATCCGGAGCTGTTTAACGTATGATTTTATGTATAGGACAAAAGGAAAAAGGATTTTAGACATTTTAATTGCGGCAATGGGGTTGATAACCTCGTTGCCGTTTTTTGTTGTGCTGATGCCGCTGTTGTCGGTTCATTTCAGCGGCAGCCCACTCTTTCTGCAATGCAGGCCGGGTTTGAATGCGAGACTTTTCAGGATCGTGAAGTTCAGGACCATGCATGGTGACGGACGTGATATTACCTGGATCGGAAAGTTGCTGCGGAAATCGTCGGTCGACGAATTGCCTCAATTCTGGAATGTACTAATGGGTGACATGAGCATCGTGGGGCCCCGGCCTTTGCTGGCCGAATACCTGCCACTGTACAATGCCGGACAGCTCCTCCGGCACTCGGTGAAGCCTGGAATAACAGGTTTGGCACAAATCAATGGTCGGAACAGGTTGAATTGGGATGAGAAATTTGAATACGATCTGCGTTATGTGCGTACAGTCAGCTTCGTTCTTGATTTGCGAATCATGCTGGCGACGGCGGTTAATTTAATATTGGTTCTCCGAAAGGATGGTCGTGACGCAGAGGTGAGTCCATTTAAAGGAAACGCGGTATGCTGATCTACGGCGCGGGCGGCCACGGCAGGGTGGTACTGAGTATCCTGGCCGCGTCGGGTGTGCAAGTTGCAGGTGTATTCGACGATAGCGGGATTGACAGGGCCATTCCAGGCCATGAAATTCTGGGTGTCTATTGTGCGAAGAGCTTTCCGGGACAGAGGATAATTATCGGAATCGGGAATAACCAGGATCGTAAGAAGGTGGTGACGAGGGTGGCCCACCCTTTCGGAAAAGCAATTCATCCCACGGCTCTCGTCGATGATTCGGTCAAAGCGGGGTTAGGTATTGTCATCGTTCACAATGCGGTTGTACAAGCGGGATGTTGCCTTGGAAATCATGTGATCATTAACACTGCTGCGGTCATTGACCATGAATGTATGCTCGGGAACTTCGTTCATATTGGTCCGGGGGCAACGTTGTGCGGGGGCGTGCGCGTAGGTGAATGCACGCTGGTAGGCGCAGGAAGCGTGGTCTTGCCGCAGGTGAGCATCGGACGGGAATGTGTGATCGGTGCAGGTTCTGTGGTGACCCGCAATGTCCCGGATTATGCGAAGATGGCCGGAAATCCTGCCAGAATCATTCATTAACACAAAACACACTATGCAGTACAAAATATACCTGTCGCCCCCTCACATGAGCGGACGCGAAATGCAATACGTCCGGGAGGCATTCGATAGTAACTGGATAGCTCCTGCCGGGCCGAACATCGACGCTTTTGAGGAAGAGCTGTGCCGTTATACGGGAAGCAAATACGCGCTGGCTGTATCATCGGGTACGGCGGCCATTCACCTGGCATTGGCCGTGCTGGGCGTCCAGAAGGATGATATAGTGCTCTGCCAATCATTAACGTTCGTTGCCACCGCGAACCCGATCCTCTATGTCGGCGCTACTCCGGTTTTTATCGATAGCGAGCCGGTTACCTGGAACATGTGCCCAAATGCTTTGGAAGATGCGATCCGGCATTATCTACACAGCGGGCAAAAGCCGAAAGCGGTCATTGCAGTGCATTTGTATGGAATGCCTGCGATGCTGGATGAAATCATGTATTTGTGTAAAAAGTATGAAATCCCGTTGATCGAGGACGCAGCGGAGGCATTAGGATCGGAATATCGCGGGAAGAAGGTGGGGACATTCGGCGACATCGGCGTTATTTCTTTCAATGGCAATAAGATTATAACGACGTCCGGAGGCGGCGCGGTTTTGTGTAATGAGGCCAGGTATAGGGACAAGGCTGCTTTTTTGTCCACGCAGGCGAAAGAGCCTGCGAGTGGTTACGAACATGCCGAGGTCGGCTACAATTACCGGATGAGTAATGTAAGTGCAGGGATTGGAAGGGGACAACTGGAAGTGATAGGAGACAGGATCGCAAATCGCAGAGCTAATTTTCGGTTCTATCACGATAATTTGGGGACATTACCAACCGAGGCTTTTCAAATGGAGCAGGATAATGTCTTGTCGAATTATTGGATTACGGCATTTGTCCTTGGGTCTCCGTCAGCAGTAAGTGTCGTTAGCCGGTTGATGGCTTCATTGTCGATGGCAGGGATCGAATCACGACCAGTATGGAAGCCTATGCATTGCCAACGATTGTTTCGAACGGCCCCGCGATTCGGAGGCATTGTTTCGGAGTATTTGTCCAACCACGGCATCTGTCTGCCATCCGGGTCTAGCCTGACGGAGAGGGACATGAGCGAAATATGCGGGATTGTGCTTAGATCAATGTCGGAGTACTGATACGACGCCGGGTGGGAGAATGAGGGTTAATAGGCTTAGTTATAAGAAAAACAGGGACAACCAACTTGTTATCCCTGTTTCTCTTAAAACTATGGCTGAACTTCAACCTCAAATTGGAGCGGTGAGTAAGGAAGGATAGATCCACTTCCGTTTTTACCATATCCAAGTACAGACGGGAAAATGATGATCGCTTTTTCGCCGCGGCGCATTTTCCGGATCGCGCGATCAAAACCTTTGATGGCGTTGCTGTTGCCAGTAACAAAATTGTATGTCCCTTCGTCAAACTTAGTGTCGTCGAGCGTCTTTCCTAAATATTTAACTGAGACAGATTTGCCTGGACCAATCGTGTCGCCTGTCACCGTATTAGTTCTGACGGTAACGATATTATCTGGCGTGCGAGTTGAAACGGTGAAATTTTTCTTTGTGATAAATTCGTTGATCTGCTGAACCTCGGTGCGAGTCTTGATGAACTCAACTTCGAGTCTTACAGGAGAGTATGCCGGAATATTAACCCGGTCAACGTTGCCGGAAGCCAGGTAGAAAGGGAGTAAGAACGTTGCTTTTTCGCCTGTTTTCATCAGAAATATCCCCCTTTCGATACCACCCCAGAACACATAGCCTTCGACAGGAAATGTAAAATCCTGTTTCGTATCACTGACCGAAGAAATCACTTTTGTTCCGTTGAGCAGATAACCAGTGTATTTAATGGTGGCTGCATCTCCGGTTTTGGCCCGTTCGCCGGCAGGATTAGACGTCCGGATCATATAATATAGCCCGGAGGAATCTCGGACAGCCTTTGAGCCAAGACTATCTGTTTTTAAGTAAGCTTGAATAGCGGCTTCATTCTCAGCAATTTTCTCTTCATCTTTATTTTCGGACTTCATACACCCGGACAATCCGACGATCATTGCCAACAACACACACCAAACCAGATTAATACGCTTCATTTTTCAGTAAATTAATGGGGACTTTGTGAATTTCAAATTAGACTCTCTGTATCCGCGATTGGTTGCAATCAGGAATGAAAAACATCGATTTTTACATTTTTTTCAAAGTATTTGCAAAAAGGCGACAAAGGACACTGGAAACATTGCGGCTTTCGCGCTGTGCATACATAACGCCCGTGAAGAATAAGCCAGTGATGCGCTTTGTGAATCAAATCCCTGGGAATGTATTTTACCAGTTCCCGCTCGACAGCCAGGGGCGTTTTAGCAGTTAGCGGCACAAGTCCTAATCGCCTCGACACTCTAAAGACGTGCGTGTCGACAGCCATGGCAGGCATACTGAAGATAACCGACGCAATAACGTTTGCCGTTTTGCGACCTACGCCGGGGAGTTTTTGAAGCTCTTCGACGGTGGACGGTACCTCGGAATTGAATTGCTCAACCAGCATCCGGCCCATCCCGACCAGGTGCTTCGCCTTATTGTTTGGATAGGAGATAGACCGGATATAATGGAAAACCTCCTCTGAATCGGAGGCGGCAAGCGATTCGGGATCGGGGAAGCGCTCAAATAACTTTGGTGTGACTATGTTGACCCGCTTGTCGGTGCATTGCGCGGAAAGGATTACTGCTACAAGGAGTTCGTATGGGTTGGAGTAATTTAGTTCGGTTTCGGGTTCGGGGAAGTTCTGGATAAAATAGTCCAGGAATTGTTTAAAGCGTTCTTTTCTTTGCATAACAGTAAAATTGCCCTGAGCAGGAAGTCAATCCTGACGCAGAAGATCGTCAAAGTCTGAAATAACGTCAATTTCCAGCCACCGGACCGATAGCTGGAAAATAAAAACCTGCCAACTCGTGTCAGAACAGGAGCGCAGCAGGTCGTTTGGAAGAAAACTGTTTTGAATAAGTGAAAACCTCTGAAATTACTTTCTCCGAAGGTACCCGTACAATCTTGTTCATCTGATTCTGGATGTCAAGAGAATCAAGGTAAAAGTTCATCAGGTTATCGTCAAGTGCCAGAGCCTCAACAATCTGTTCATTTTCATTCTCAGTTGTTTCGGCATATAAATACCTTACAACATCATCGTAGGTAAAAGTTTTTGTCATACTGTGGGGCACGTTGGTTAAATTGCTTACGCAGGTTTATCAACGCGTAACGCATCCTACCCAATGCCGTATTAATACTCACACCCGTAGCATCTGCAATTTCCTGAAAGCTCATGTCCTCATAGTGACGCATGATCAGTACTTGCTTCTGCACATCCGGCAACCGTTGGATCATCTCCCGCAGTTGTTCATGTGTTTCCTGACGAATCTGGATCGACTCAACGGAATCTTCCGAAAAATCCAGCGTATTAAAAACACTGCTCCCATCTTCGAACACTACATTGGGGTAGCGTTTATCGCGTCTGAAATAATCAATGGCGAGGTTGTGTGCGATTCGTATAATCCATGGCAGGAACTTACCTTCGTCGTTATATCTCCCACCTTTAATTGTGTCAACTGCCTTAATAAATGTATCCTGTAATAAGTCTTCAGCTACATACTGGTCTTTGACAATCAAATAAATAGTGGTGTATATTCTCGACTTGTGGCGTTGAACAAGCTTCTCAAAAGCCTTCTCATTGCCCCGGATATACAATGTTACCAACTCACTGTCGCTAACTTGGACTTTCTCCATTTTCCTATTCGATTTAGTTAACGTAGAGCGGTTCGTCGATATTGTTTCTCCTTTCTTGTTTGGTGAAATATTAGATGTGACTTTAAGGCATTTCGAATTATACGAATCAAAGAAATGGATTTGCACAATAATTTGCAAATGTTTGGGTTTCTTTTTGTTGAAAAATTATTTCCCGTTAACAGATGTTAACAACTGGACCGCGTTTTGGGCATAAACGATTCGTTTTCTCTGTTGCGTAGGGATATTAAAATAAATAATAGAACTTATCGAATAAGTTACGAATCGCTTGTCGATATCGATCGATTTTCATGAGAATGTTTTCTCTTTTTTAATGGCGGATCGTAATTTCACTTTTCCAATAGAAATTGAATTTTTACAAGATATGAGATACAAGCATATTTTCTTCGACCTGGATCACACACTATGGGATTTTGAGAAAAATTCTTCAGAGTCTCTGGAAGAGATTTTTCATCATCACCAATTGTCGCGCTATGGCATTTCGTCACTGGAGTCTTTTGTAGGCTGCTTCCTAAAAATCAACACTGCATTGTGGGATGCTTTCGATCGCGGACAACTACACCATGCCTATATACGCGAGAACAGGTTCAAGATGGTTTTCGAGGAACTGGGCGCTGAATGCCCCTCCGATCATGCCGAAATAGGCGAATTTTATCTGCGTTCGCTGCCGCACAAGAAACACTTGCTTGCGGGCGCGCTCGAACTTCTGAATTACACCGCGTCTGCCGGCTATGGGATGCATATCATTACAAATGGTTTCAATGAAATCCAGGCGAGGAAGATCGCCAGTTCGGAGATCGGTCACTTTTTTGAACATGTTGTGACCTTTGAAACAGCGAATGCGAAGAAGCCGGACCGGCGGATTTTTGAATATGCGATGGAAATGGCGCAAACCACCGCTGACCAGAGTTTGATGGTGGGCGATAACTGGATCGCCGACATTCTGGGCGCCAAGCAGGTCGGAATGGACACGGTATATCTTAACCCGGCCGGACTGGAATTCGATGAGCGGCCGACTTATGATATCAGACGCCTGGAAGAGTTGATGTTTATTATCTGATATGACCTTGCCGGGACTTAAACCGGATCGGCTTCCTCGAACCGGATTCGTTTTTCTCTAAGGAATTGTTTGATCACATCCACATGCACGCATTGTCCGACATTCAGAAACGGATAGTTCGAGACCTTTTTGCGATGACCTTCTGTGATGACTTCCCTGTTGACCTGATCAAAACCCAGGTGGAGGTGCCGAGTGGAGCTTTGCATCCCGTAAATGATGCCTTGCTGATCGAAAAGAGGACCACCGCTTTGCCCCCGGAGGCCCGGCGTACTCATTTCAATCCCTACAACTTCATTGTTATCGCCGATATGGCGGGTAATGATGCCGTCGATCGGAAAGGTGGGGGTTTTGCTTCTGCCTTCGGCTGTCCATTCAATGTCTGCGGTATCTTTGTTAAACCGATAATTAGTGAATTCGGGAAAAGGATAACCTAGCCGGCACAAATATCTCCCCTGCTTGACCAGCCTCGAATCCCGGAGGAAGCGGGCATAACCCTGATATTGCCTGGATTCGAAATCGCGGAAGTGAATAATGGCCAGATCCTGTGTGGGATGCAGGTGAATGGTGAGGCCTTTGTGAGACGAAACGCATTGAATGAAGTTGAAAAGAATCCGGATCGGGCTGTCAGCCGTTATCTTGAATTTGGATTCCAAAAAGTGCTTTTGCGTTTCAAAACCAGGGTCTTTTTCAAAACGACGTAACTCGCTTCTGAACTTCAGGTAGTTTTCATAAATGCTATTGGCATAAAGGATCTGTCTCGCGACATGCCGGCAGGTGACGGCGAATCCGTCGTCATTTACAAAAAAAAGTGTCGCGGTACCCGGAACGATATCGCTTCCGCCATAATATCTGATCACAAAATGAACCGGACGGGTAAACTGATCTATCTTCTCAATAGCATCAACAAACATAAGGAAATGTGGGGCGCAGGTATACTAAGGGTGGGTGAATGGAACTAATGCCTCGGTCTGGTCCCAGCTCAGGACCATGTTGGCACCGTTCGGGATTTCCTCGAAGTAGATTTTGAAAATCTCCTGGACAGATGGGCGAATACGGATCGGAACCTCTACATTCATGATGTTTCTGCCGTCATTATATTCTGTTCCCCATTGACCGGTTTCAGAATTAAGTATGATTTTCCAGGCGCTTTGTCCAGGGACAGAAAACAATGAATAAGTCCCGGCTTTCACGAGCTTTCCTCCCATCTCGACGTCCTCGCGGACTTCGAGCAACGTAGCTTCATTGGCCCCGGTGCGCCATACCTTTCCGTAGGGCAGTAATGCCTTGTCTTGTTCCCTGCCAAATATCAGTCTGCCTTTTTTGCTGGGCTGACCATACATGACTTTGACCTTGACGCCATTTTGACTGGTTTCGGCAACTGCTTCCGGACTGAATGATTTTGTGTATTTTCTTACTCCCCAAAAACCTATGAACGCGGCAACTGTCAAGCTAAAAACAATAAGGAGAATTCTTTTCATAGATCAGGGGCAGAAGATTTTGTAGAAAGTGTAGCTGACCGACAGACGTACATAAAAGTAAGTGTCTTTCACAGACGGATCGCCTTGCTGGAACTTGTCGGTCGACGTGGGCTCTCCTCCGAGATTATCGAGGTAATCGGTAAACGTTTTACGTGTTCCGTATTCCAATCCGATGTTCCAGGGGCGGCGGATCTGGTATTTGATGCCGACCCCATACGGTAACACAATGCCAGAAGTTTTGTAAGCGCTGGTCTGAATATTCGGATTGAATTTTGAGTATCCCAAACCTCCAAACACATAAGGACTCCAGTTGACGGCGAAACGACGATCCCTGAAATTCAGGAAATTGTACTCAGCGACGGCGCTACCTTCAAAAATAGTAGTACGGAACGACATGTTCCTGACTTGTTGGAAAGGGTCCTTGCTATGCTGGTCATCAGCACCGATAACACCGCCCGCTACTTCCGCGCGCAATGACAGAGCCTGGTTTGGATTAAAGCGAAAAAAGAGACTTCCCGCAGGTTTGAAAAAACGTAACCTGAAAGTTGGAGAAATATCTCCTCTATAGTTAAACCCGCCTATCCCGGCGCCGAGTTCTATTCTTTGTGCAAGAACAGGCGCACTCAGAGTAAAAAGAAAAATACTTGCCCATGTAAAATGAATCAAATATTTGATGTTCAAGTTTTTGCCTGCTGATTTCAACGGGAGGGACAACTATTTAAGTGGCGGACATTTAATCTGCGAAGGCAGCATATAATGGATGTGGATCATACCAAACAAATAATTGTCTGTGTATGTGGGACTATTACCTCTGGCTGTCCCCGGTGCACCGAATCCGGTAGTAGGCAGTGCTGCAAACGGATCGTTTGTTTCAACGCCATAGTTGGTCTGTAAAAATTTCTTAAGCGACTCGGTACGGTCAGCTCCTTTTCGCACTGCAACCGGATTGGTTGTTCTATTGGACATCGCAAGCGCAACCGGGTCATCTGCAAAGACGGCAGGGTCAGCGTAGGCGCCATGCGCATCATCCAGGTAGTCGGTAAAAGTCTTCCTGAAACCCAGTTCAGCAGAAATATCGAAGCGTGAATTGATTTTGTACCGGACACCTATGCCGACCGGAATCGCAAACTGAACGAGTGAATATGGTTTGGCATAACCTTCATTACCTTGTCCTTCTGTGCCCAACGGCTGCAATTTGATCCAGTCACCTTTTAAAGAATCCAGTGCTTTGGGATTATGGGCCGTCAGCGCAACACCGGCAAACACGTACGCTCCCCATTGCGGGCGGCGGTCATAGCTACGATTGTCGGGAATGAGTTTGAAAATCCCCTGAACGGAGAATTCCTTCAGGTCATTCCTGAAATGCAGGTTCCTTGCGTAGAAAATACTGGTCTCATGTTTAGAATCCCTGTTCATGATGTAGTCATCTCCCGCAATTCTGGCGTAGATAAAACTGGCACGGGCAGCAAGTCTCGGGGTAAAGTGGCGTGTGTAATTTCCTCCGACACTCCAGCGCATCATTTTGAATGTAGATGCAAGAGGCCTTCTGTATGGCGCAAAATCACCGTAGTAGTTTGAACTTCCAACTCCAAAACCTGCGGTAGAATAGGGGACAAAGATACCCCTGCTTTGTGCCTTTACATCCTTAGAATTTAGTAAAAGCCCTAAAATCAAGGTCAATGCCAACGCTCCGGATATTCTTTTCAAGTCGAAATTTCTACGCATTTTCAGATCGATTTTTTTGCAAAAATAGAATAGTTGTTGGTTTTCTTCAGGATGCAACATCATTTGAACGATTTTACAGATGATTTATTTGTGCTGCCGGAACTTTTTAAAACGTCATACCGCCAAAGTCCCCGACAGTTCCGGGAAAGCCCTGTAACCGCAGATTAACCAACGTTTTGACTGGAAAGCCACCAAAACTTCACTATCATTGTGTACCAAAAGCACCAACCCATGATTTCGAGTAAAGGACTTCGGTTTGCCTATTCCCCTCAGAAAAAGTTCAGCTTCCCCGATTTGCATTGTAATGATAAAGAGACGTTACTCATCCTCGGCCAATCGGGGAGAGGTAAAACGACTTTACTCCACCTGCTCGCTTTACTGCTCAAACCCGAGGCGGGAGAAATCCTGATCGGAGGCAAGCCGGTAACAAATCTCACGCAGACCGACGTTACCGCCGCAAGGGCAAAAAATATCGGTATCATCTATCAGCGCCCGCATTTTGTCAGCTCGCTATCGGTGATGGATAACATTCTCCTGTCGAACTACCTGGCAAACCAGCAACAGGATAAGCAAAAAGCACGACAATTGGCAGAGCGGCTCGGTTTTACCGAACATCTTCATAAGAAAACGAACCAGTTGAGCCAGGGAGAACAGCAGCGGGTAAGTATAGCGAGGGCGTTGATGAATAACCCTAATGTCATTCTTGCCGATGAGCCGACGTCCAGTCTGGATGATGAAAATTGTGAGCGCGTGATAACCCTTCTGAAAAGCCAGTCGGCATCGATAGGGGCGAGCCTGGTGGTTGTAACCCACGACCAGCGCCTCAAAGACGCTTTTTCGAACCAGGTTTTTCTTTAATCAACCCGGCACTGCTTTAAACACCGACTGAATGAACCTATTCCATATCAGCTTAGCCAATCTCAAGGAAAAAAAGCTCAATAGTTTTTTAAGTGCCCTGCTCCTGACACTCGGAATAGGGATGATCTCTTTGTTGTTACTGCTAAACAAGCAACTCGACGAGCAGTTTAAACGAAACCTGAAAGGTATCGATATGGTAGTCGGAGCCAAAGGAAGTCCGTTGCAGGTGATCCTTTCGAGTATTTATCAGATAGATGCACCCACAGGCAACATTCCGCTGGCAGAGGTGAATGCATTGAGAAGGAACCCGTTTGTGAAGACCGTCATACCATTGTCGATGGGAGATAATTTCCAGGGCTTCCGGATTGTGGGCACCACGCCTAAGTATACCGAGCATTTCCAGGCAAAGCTCGCGCAGGGGCACCTTCATAATGCTTCAATGGAAGTCACGATTGGCAGCAAGGTTGCGAAAGCTACTAATCTGAAAGTAGGAGACCTTTTTGCAGGCTCACATGGGCTGGATTCGAATGGCGAAAAGCATGGTGAAAAACAGTACAAAGTCACCGGGATTTTCGAGCCGGGCGGAACGGTCATCGATCAACTGATCGTTACCAGGCTTTCGAGCGTTTGGGATATCCATGAGCATGGCGATGAAAAGCATGTGCCTGCCGTGGCGGAAGTGGAGCACACCGCGAACCATGTGGATCCTGAACCGGATGAGGAAGGTAAGGATGTTACAAGTGCATTGATCCAGTTCCGTAACCCGATGGGGCTGATGACCATTCCCCGGCAAATCAATGAAAATACTTCCATGCAGGCTGCGTTGCCGAGTATCGAGATCAACCGGCTGTTTTCACTTCTTGGCGTGGGAATCGATACACTGCGAACACTGGCGTTGATCATTATTTCGATTGCCGGTGTCAGCGTTTTTATCTCACTTTACAATTCGCTGAAAGAGAGAAAATATGAAATGGCATTGATGCTTTCGATGGGCGCGACGCGTTCCCGGCTGTTTTTAATGTTGCTGATAGAAGGCCTGTCGCTGGCCGTGATCGGTTTCTTTGCCGGAATTATTGCAAGCAGGATTGGGCTATGGTTGTTTTCAAAGGCCGCAGAAGAGGACTTTCATTATTCTCTTAGAAAATTCGCATTACTGAATGAAGAGATTTATCTGTTTCTCGGAGCTCTGGCGATCGGGGCTATTGCGGCCGCATTACCTTCGTTGGGCATATACCGACTCAATATCTCCCGTACTTTGGCAGAGGAATGATAATGTGCGTAAATTTGTTGACCCGGTTGAAGTGTTTTCTATAAACTGAATCCTCATGAAGTCATTAAAGATCAGCATATTGTTTTTTTGTGTAGTCTCGTTGTTTGCATTTAAGCCAGCCGTCGAGCCGGTCAAGCTTACCTGGGAAACTTTGCGTGATGTCACATTCAAGAAGAAATGGTATGCGGAGGAATCCATTTATATGCTCCATCCTACCTTCGGCCCGAGCGTTCAGAAGCTTAAAAATCAGCAGGTATCCATCACGGGCTACATCCTGCCGGTAGATCTCGAAGCGAATCTTTACGTATTATCGGCGTTCCCTTTCAGCGCCTGCTTCTTCTGCGGCGGAGCGGGACCGGAAACCGTGATGACATTGAACTTCAAGAAGAAAGACGGACGCAAGTTTAAAACCGACGAGCGACTGACTTTTACAGGAACATTGAAATTGAATGCAGATGATATTTACCAGATGAATTACATTCTGGATGGCGCCGAGATCGATAAATGATCAGACACCGAGCAACCGCCATACGCCTGAAATGAAGAAGAGCACCAGCCCAACGGGTGTCAGGACTTTCCAGCCCAGATACATGAGCTGATCGACGCGCAGGCGCGGCAGTGTCCAGCGGGCCCACATTTGGATTAATATCCCGAAAATAGCTTTTCCCAGAAGCCAGAAAATGCCGGTGATGTAGCCGAACCAGGTACCGGGTTCGCCGGATGTCCAATCCGCAAGTTTCAACGGGCCCAGATTCGGAAGAGGAGTATTCCAGCTGCCGAGGAAAAGAATAGCACCCAGCAGTGATACCAACAGCATCATTCCATATTCGGAAAGCATGAACAGCGCCCAGCGCATTCCTGAATATTCTGTGTGAAAACCGGCTACGAGTTCAGATTCGCCCTCGGGCAAATCGAATGGTGCACGGTTACATTCTGCCAGGGAGGCGATGAAGAACACGATATATGCAAGCAGCAAGAATGGATTCCGGACAATATTCCAGGAAAGAAAACCTCCTACTCCGGTAACATCGATCCCAAAGCTTTTCATACCAAACAAATAAATCGTTTCGGGCGCATAGATACCTTGCTGGTAGCTGATGAGTTGAAGGTCCAGCGTCTGCGTAAGCATGACCACGCACAGGATAGATAAGCCCAGCGGAATCTCATACGAGACGATCTGCGCCACAGCCCGCATTGCACCGTACAATGCAAATTTGTTGTTGGAGCCCCATCCGGCCATTAGGAGGCCAATTACATCTACGGAAACAATCGTGAGCAGGAAAAAGACCCCTACTGCTGCCCCTGATCCCGCTAATTCCGGTGCCAGCGGCACCACTGCAAATCCGGCGAATACCGAAATGAAAATCACAAAGGGAGCGATGAGAAACAGACGTCGGTCTGCCGCTTTGGGTACAATATCTTCTTTCTGGAGTAATTTGAGGAGATCTGCAAAGAGTTGCAGCAATCCCCATTTACCTACCTCCATAGGACCAAGCCGATCCTGTATAAAAGCAGAAACCTTACGTTCGAGGTAGACGCCTATCACAACGAAGCCAGGAACCAGGAGCAGGAAAATGATAAGCGTAAAGGGCATTTTAATGCTGTCTCAACAATGGTTTCGCGCAAAAGTAGTTAAAAAACTTACTCATCTTCGTCTGCCTGCCCCTTATATCCGGAATCCTGTAAAATTCGCCCTGCATTGTCGATATCCATCAGCTGTACCAGCGTCACATCCGGATTTTCGGTCATAAACTTACTAACGATGCGCCAGCCCAGCCAGCGGCCGATAGCACCCGGTACCTTGTTGCCGATTTCGGTCGTAAACGGGCGGTCGTCGATGAATTTGCGCTTTTTTAGATCACTTTTTTCATACAATAGCTTGCTGGCAATGAAATATGCCCAGATGTCCGTCTGACTGTTGTAGGTTTTGCTCAGATCTGAATCCGAGTAACCGATGATCAGGCTGTCGGGCGTTTTGGGCATTACCTGTTTCACAAATTCGTAGCCCTTACCATAGCCGATCATGTCCGAAAGCAATGTCTGGTCGCCTGCATTGATGATGTTGAACTGGTTTGATTCGAAGAAAACGATCGACGGGACGATGTACTCGCGCTGGTAACGGCGAAGCTGGTAATCATATACATTTGGGCGGTAGCGTGCAGCCGGTCCGCCGAAGTAGTCGAGGCCGATCACAATCAATGAATCTGAAATATAAAGATCGCTGCCGGTGAAACCCGTGACGATAAAATTGACCTCAGGTATTCTGAATTGGGGATAATGGTATTTAATTTGCTTGAATGCATCCGAAAGTGGTTTCAGAATGCGCGTTTTCCGGTCGCCGATGATCGAATCGAGCTGTGCGCGAAAAGCCTGTAAATCTGGGTTTTGTGAAATAGAGAACAAATGCGCAGCCAGTTTGGAAGGCTCGACGGGCGCGTCCGCAAAATAGGCTTTCGCGAGATAGGAATGGCTGTCGAGGAACTTTTGTACATCTTCTACCGATTTGCAGGAGAACAGCTCTTCGTCGAGATTTTTGGAAGCGAGTTCCACCCGGATATTGCTGGTATCGGCCTCCTTGCGCTGGTCGGTCTTACACGAAAATTGGAGGAAAGCTATAAAAAGAATGCACAGTAAGGACCTGAAATAAACCATTTGGCGGAGAGAATATATGTCGGAACAAGTTTCAAAAGTAGAAAAAAAACGCATAAGCATCCTGGGTTGCGGCTGGCTCGGATTTCCATTAGCTAAACGGTTACTGGGCAGCGGTATTACATCGCAGGTGAAAGGCAGTACCACTTCGAAAGACAAGCTCGAACAATTTGCCGCGGCGGGTATCGAGGGTTATTTGCTGCCATTGAACCCGGAAGCGGGATTGGACGCCGGTATTTCGGAGCCGTTTTTCGATTCCGACATTATCATTGTTTCCATTCCGCCCCGCATGTCACAGCATATTGCCGGCAATTATTCCGCGCAAATGCAAATGGTGGCCGGGGCTATCCAAAAGTCCCCGGTAAAGGAAGTGGTGTTTGTTAGTTCAACCGGCGTTTACCGTGATTTGAGCCAAACGGTCGTCGAGCCGGACGTGCAATTGCCTGAGCATTCGGCCCAGCCCGAAATGGTGGCCGCCGAGAATGCGATAGCCGCATTAAGACCCCAAAAAACGGTTACTATCCTCCGGTTAAGCGGCCTGTTGGGTTACAATCGTATTCCCGGGAAATATGTAAAAGGCCAGAAGGACCTGACTACCGGCGATATTCCTGTTAACTACATCCACCGCGACGATGCAGCAGCCATTATTCAAGCCATTATCGAACAGGGAGTCCAAAACGAAACATTTAATATCAGCGCGCCTTTTCATCCGACCCGCAGTGAAGTCTACGTCGATTCCTGCGCTCAATTCGGCTGGGAAGCACCGACCTTCAAAATAGCTGAGCAGCGCCCGGCATTTAAATTGATTTCAGGGGATAAATTTGCTAAAACCTATCAATACGAATTCAAATACCCAGATCCGCTGCTGTTTCATTATGAAGAGAGTTGATGAGTTTTAAAGTGCATGAGTTTAGAGTTTACAAGTATTCTTTAAACTCTAAACTTTAAACTCATGAACTCCGAACTCACAAACTAAAAAAATGCAAAAAATCCGCAGGATCAACTCTGCGGATTTTATCATTTATAAACCAAAAAGTGCATTATTGAGCTCCCAGCAGCTCGGTCAGCTTGCTTTCCAGCGCCGCTCCCCGAAGATTTTTTGCAATGATTTTGCCTTCCTTATCCAGCAGGAAAGTGGCGGGGATCGCATTCACGCCATAAGTTTGTGCTACGCCCGAATTCCATTTTTTCAATTCGGAGCCGTGCAGCCATTTGAGTTTGTCTCTTTCAATGGCAGTTTTCCAGGCTTTTTCGTTGTCGTCCAGTGAAACGCCGTAGATGTCGAAGCCTTTGTCTTTAAACTTATCGTACATTCTGACCACATTAGGGTTTTCCATCCGGCACGGACCGCACCACGATGCCCAAAAGTCGATGAGAATGTACTTGCCGCGTAATGATGAAAGAGCGACCGGCTTGCCTTCGGGGCTGTTCAGCGTGAAATCGGGAGCTTGCTCGCCTACCGCCACGCCGGCAAATCTTTTTACTGAACCTATAAATCCTTTGGCAAGCGTAGGTGTCGGCTCAACTTTAGAAAAGTCATCCGCCAGTTTTTTCAGGACGTCGAGGTCATTTTCAGGGCTGAGAAAGTTATTTGCAGCAAACAAGGCAATGAGAGAAGTACCCATTTGCGGTACAAGTTGGCGTATCGAACCTACGCGTTCCTGTTCTGCTTTTGTATAGGCTTGTTGTATCTCCTGTATTTTTTTGGTATCCTTCTTTTCCTCGGCGGCTGCATATTCCTCGTTCCATTTAGTCACTTTGACTGCAAATGCCTGCATGAGCTGGTCGATCTGAGCATAGTACTCCATGTTTTTGGAACCCGTAATGGCGACTTTCCCGCCATTTCCTTTATCGTCCCGGGTTGTTCCATCGGCTACGATATTAAAATTCTCGCCGCCTTCCACTAATAGTGCGAATTTCTGCCTGTCTGCAATGTTGAGGGTAAAAAAGCTGCCGCGGTCCTTTTCAACGCTTTTGAGCTGAAAGCTGCCATCCGCAGCCATTTGTGTCGAATCTATTTTGACGGAAGATCCAGTAGCCGTGGACTTCGACAGGATCACCTTTTCCCCCTTTGAGCCATTTTTGACTTTTCCGGCCACGGTGAATTCCTTTGGTTCCAGCTGGGCCATGACCTGAAAGCTCAACAATGCGATGCTGAAAACCAATGCACTCCGTTTGATAAACTCTTTCATGATCTCCTGTTCTATTTTCGATGCGTGGATTACAATTTCTGGGCAAGTAATTGATTGACAAGCTTAGGATCGGCAGCTCCGTTGGATTTTTTCATCACTTCCCCGACAAACAATCCCATGAGTCCTTTTTTACCTTTTCTGTACGCCTCAACCTTGTCGGGCATTGCCGTGATTACCTCATCTACAAACGTTTCCAGTTCGTTGGTATTGCTGTTTTGCAGCCAGTTATTTGATGATGCAATGTCCGACGGCTTGCGGTCCGGCTCTGCCAGCATCACCGGAAAGATCTTCTGTGCGGCGACTGAATGGCTTACTGAGCCCGACTCATTCAGCTCGATGAGATCGGCCAGGCCTTGTGCGCCGATCGGGAAACGGAGGATGTCGCCTTCGTGATCGTTCAGAAAGGACTTGACAGGACCCATCAGCCAGTTGGACGCGGCCTTGTAAGCACTTGTTTTGGTACAAACTTCTTCAAAATAATGCGCGAGCTCCCGGGTGTCGGTTAGCACCGCAGCATCGTAAGCAGGAATTCCGTATTGGTTGACAAATTTCTCGCGTAGTTCATGTGGCAGTGCGGGCATACTGCCTTTGATGCTATCCAGCCATTCTTCGGAAATCACCACCGGGCTCAGGTCCGGGTCTGGGAAATAGCGGTAATCGTTCATGGTTTCCTTTACGCGCATGCCGTAGGTTTGTCCGGTTTCCACATCGAACATCCTGGTCTCCTGCAGAACTTTCTGGCCGCTTTCCAGCAATGCAACCTGGCGTTTTTCTTCGAAGCTGATGGCGCGCATCATATTCCGGATCGAGTTCATATTCTTAATCTCGACCTTCGTGCCATATTGAACCTCGCCATTCTTCCGGACCGAAACGTTGACATCGCAACGCAGCGAACCTTCTTCCATATTGCCGTCGCTGATTCCAAGATACCTCACGAGCCGGCGAATCTCGGTGACAAATGCACCAGTCTCTTCCGCAGAGCGCAGGTCCGGTTCCGAAACCATCTCTACGAGCGGCGTACCGGCGCGGTTATAATCCAGCAACGTTTCGGTGCTGCTTCCATCGTGCACCGATTTGCCGGCATCTTCTTCCAGGTGGATGTGGTGGAAACGGATCACTTTTTCAGTGAATTTGCCTTCGTGCTTGAAAGAAATCGTAACCCCGCCCTGGTCGCAGATCGGTTTTTTGTCCTGCGAGATCTGGTAGCCTTTGGGAAGATCCGGATAGAAGTAATTTTTACGGTCAAAAATGGTTTTCCGGCTGATCGAGCACCCACAGGCTAGGCCCAGACGGATGGCATACTCTATCGCCTTCTTATTGACTTTGGGCAGAGTGCCGGGTAGCGCAATGGTAAGCGGACCAATATTCGTATTAGGCTCCGTTCCAAAAATATTGAAATCGCGGGTGAAAAGCTTGGATTCGGTTAAAAGCTGACAATGCACTTCCAGGCCGATTACGGTTTCATATTGGGCCAGAAGTTCGTCGGTTATGTCAGAGGGGCGCAATGCGTGTTCAGTCATGTTTATTTACTAATGCTTTCGCAAAGATATAATAACTGACCTAATTGGCACTTTGTTCTGGATTTTCCGGCTTTTGTAATATCACCGGACCAACAAAAAACGCCTGGCAATTTACAGGCCAGGCGTTCTTTCGATTTTCGACAGTTTCTTACAGTGAGTTGATCCAGTTCGCGATCACGACAATGTCGGCTTTGGGAACGTGCGCAAGCGGCGCCATCGGAGGGTAGCCTGGCCAATGCTCCGGTTTGGGATTGTGCACGAGTTCCACGATCTGGTCCGCGGTATATTTTTTCTTCGCTACTTCCGAATAAGCCGGGCCGATTACCTTGTCGTAGGCCTGATGGCAGGCAAAGCAGGCATGTTTGTTTAGCAATGCAGAGACATCCGCGGGAACCGGTTTGCGCTTGGGTGCCGCCGCAGGGGCAGCTTCGGCTGGTGCCGCCGCCGCAGTATCACCGGGTTGGGCAACAGGTGCTGCCGGAGCCGCCGCTTTTTCCGCCGCGGCTTTTTCCGCCACAACTTTTCTATCGTTCTGAAGCTTCACGAGAGAAGCTTCTTCCCTTGATTTGCTTCCTGAGCCATAATAATGGTCATACTTGTCACGATCTTCTTTTGACGAGCAACTGGTGAAGAAAGAAACTGCCAGGGCTATTACAGCCAAAGAAGCGCTTTTTTTGAGTGTCATTGTTTTAATATTTAAGAATTTCCGCCAGATTAAGGTTGCGATGTAAATCGACCACGAAGAAAGCATGTTTGCGTTAGATTTCCGTCATGCAAGTGCCAGAAATTAGGGTGAATCTCTAAAATCAGGAATTTTATCAGCTTGTCCGACAATGGGTTATAGGATAGGGACTTTCATTAAAATACGGAAATTTTCCTGTTTATTTGTCTGTGATTGTTGTGATTAATGCAAAATGTCTTTACTTTTGCACTCCTATTTGTAAAACGATGTAAAGCAATGGCTAAGAAAGGCAATAGAGTACAGGTCATTTTGGAATGCACAGAACAGAAAGAAAGCGGTGTTCCAGGCATGTCACGTTACGTGACCACAAAAAATCGGAAGAATACGCCAGGCCGTATGGAATTGAAGAAATTCAACTCTTTCCTGAGACGTTACACAGTCCATAAAGAAATTAAGTAAGTTCGTTTGTTACCCGTTAACTGTCACGTGAAGCTGAGCAATAATGGGTAAGCGCGGAACAGTTAATCATTAACAATATAACTTCTAACTGATATACAGACATGGCAAAGAAAGTAGTTGCTACCCTGAAAAAAGAAGGCGGTAAGGCATTTGCAAAAGTGATCAAGGCCGTTAAATCTCCTAAAACAGGAGCTTATACCTTCAAAGAAGAAATCGTTCCCCTGGACGGCGTTCAGGGAGCATTGAAAAACTAGGTCTTCGGCCGCCGGGCGGTCGGAGAGTAATATTGAATTGTAAAAAGTCCCTGTGTGGGACTTTTTTATTTTATTTTTGGGCCATAAATGATCAGCACTATGGGTTTATTTGGCTTTTTTTCAAAGGAAAAAAAAGAAACATTAGATAAGGGCCTCGAAAAAAGCAAGGACAGCTTGTTCAGCAAGCTGTCACGAGCGATCGTGGGTAAAACGACGATCGACGAGGATGTTCTCGATGAACTGGAAGATATACTGGTGAGCTCTGACGTAGGCGTGGAAACGACCGTCAAAGTCATCAAACGCATTGAAGAGCGTGTAGCCAGGGACAAATATGCGTCGACAGCCGAACTGGATAATATCCTGAGAGAGGAAATAGCCGCATTGCTGACCGAGAATAAGTCGGTTGACATCCGCGACAGTTTCGAAACCGAGCATTTGCCGAAACCTTACGTGATTATGGTGGTGGGTGTGAATGGGGTAGGTAAAACGACGACCATCGGCAAGCTGGCGCATCAGTTTCACCAGCGGGGCCATAAAGTAGTGCTCGGTGCTGCTGACACCTTCCGTGCGGCGGCCGTGGATCAGCTGAAACTCTGGGGGCAGCGCGTGAATGTGCCGGTTATCGATCACGGTATGAACACCGACCCTTCGGCCGTAGCATTCGATGCATTGAAGAAAGGCACGGAAACCGGCGCAGACGTGATCATTATCGACACCGCGGGCCGCTTGCATACAAAAGTGAACCTGATGAACGAGCTTTCGAAAATCAAGCGCGTTATGCAGAAGATCATCCCCGACGCCCCGCACGAAGTACTGCTCGTCCTTGACGGCAGCACGGGGCAAAATGCCGTGATCCAGGCCCGCGAGTTTACGAAAGTGACGGACATTACTGCATTAGCCATTACCAAGCTGGACGGGACCGCAAAAGGAGGCGTTGTGATCGGTATCTCGGACGAATTCAAAATCCCGGTTAAATACATCGGCGTAGGAGAAAAAATGGACGATTTACAGGTTTTCGATCGCGCTGAATTTGTCGATTCGCTGTTTAAGAAAATAGGATAACGGCCGCTGGTTGATTTTAGTAACCGTTTGTGCCGCTATTGTTTCAGAACATTTTTAAAAGGGGTATCTTAGGACAAGGGCGTTCTGAGATACCCTTTTTCTATGGAAACAATAGTCGTATTTCTAATAATCTTCGTGCCCTTTGGCTTATTCATGTGGATGGTGCTGCGCTATACCCGGAACACGGTCGGGACCAACTCGCCCGTCAAAGTGAAGCGGATTTACGAGATAGGTCCTGAGAGATATTTTTTAAAATTCGATAATTTCTTTGCACTCTTTTGTATCGGCTTCGGCCTGTTGCTGTTTCGCACGATTCTGATTTCGCGGATGGCTCCCGATATTACATACCCTGGGCTGGTAAGAGGCACACTACTGATTGGAATGGCAGGCATCGCAGCCCTGGGTGTGGTGTCTTTGGCAATAGATTTCAACCATTGGAAGTATGTCGACGGCACGATACTCGAGACTTTTCCGGAGGAACATGAGTTGGAGCTCACTTTGGGCGATACCAGGTTGAGGTTACGTGAGGGCGATATCACACGGGTACTGGTCACGAGCAACAACGCGAAGATGAGGGTCTCGTTTATCACATATTATCTCGCAAACGGAGACCATTTCATACTCTCGGACAAAATGCCTGGTGTGTGGGTCATTCACGAGTATTTCAAAAAAATCCCGACGGAATATAGAGAGAAGCGATTTCCTTTCATTCCATAGTACTTCCTGTCCGATTTTTTCCGAACTTTGCACCCCATTTCGCCGTTCATTATCAGTCACTTTGACGGTAAATGGCGACTAATCAATTCAAAGCATACAGCTTACGGCTTAAAGCCTCAGGCAAATACCAATGAAAACCAAGGGAACAGTTAAGAATAAAGTCAATATAGTCACGCTGGGTTGCTCCAAAAACCTGGTAGACTCTGAAGTACTATATACCCAGCTCAAAGGCAACGGCTTCGCCGTAGCACACGAGTCGAAAAAGGATGATTCGCAGATCGTTGTGATCAACACCTGCGGGTTTATAGACAATGCAAAGGAGGAGTCGATCAATACGATTTTGCGTTATGCGGATGCCAAAGCGGCCGGTGTGGTGGATAAAGTGTACGTGACGGGATGTTTGTCGCACCGGTACAAGGATGAACTTTCGGTTGAAATACCAACCGTCGACGCCTGGTTTGGCACCAACGAGCTGCCCCGCCTGCTTAAAACACTCAAAGCAGATTACAAACATGAGCTCGTGGGCGAACGTCTGCTCACAACGCCTGCGCATTATGCGTACCTGAAAATCGCGGAAGGGTGCGACCGCCCGTGCAGCTTCTGCGCGATCCCGCTCATGCGCGGAAGCCATATTTCCCGGCCGATCGATGAATTGGTTAAAGAGGCAAAATCACTGGCCAAACGGGGCACCAAAGAGCTGATCCTCGTCGCCCAGGACCTGACGTACTACGGCCTGGACATTTACAAGAAAAGAAACCTTTCGGACTTGCTGCGCCAGCTTTCGGATGTGGAGGGCATTGACTGGATACGTTTGCAATACGCATATCCCGCGGGCTTCCCGATGGACGTTCTGGATGTGATGAATGAGCGGAGTAATATCTGTAAATACCTCGATATGCCGCTGCAATCTGGCTCGACGGAAATGCTGAAACAGATGCGCAGGGGCATTACCCGCGAAAAAACGGAAGCGCTCATCCATTCGATCCGTGACAAAGTACCCGATATCGCATTACGCACGACGTTGATCGTCGGACATCCGGGCGAATCGGAGGAGCTGTTCGACGAAACCTATGAATTCGTTGAAAAAATGCGTTTCGACCGTCTGGGAGCTTTCCAGTATTCACACGAAGACAATACGCATTCATTCACCATGGAAGACGATATTCCTGCCGAAGTTAAGCAGGAACGTGCGGACACCATTATGGAGCTTCAACAGGGTATTTCACAGGAACTCAACCAGCGCAAGATCGGAAACACCTACAAGGTGCTCTTCGACCGGAAGGAGGGTGGATATTTCATAGGTCGCACCGAGTACGACTCTCCCGAGGTCGATAACGAAGTGCTCGTCCCGGCGAGCCAGTATGTGAGGCTCGGTGACTATGCACAGGTGAAGGTCACTGCCGCGGAGGAGTTCGATCTGTATGGCGAAGTGATTTCCTGATCCGCTTCCGGCGAATGATTGCATTGCATAAATTTGCCCTTCAATTGAAAAGAACAATTTTAATAAAGCATGTTACAACGTATTCAAACCATCTTCCTGGCAATTTCGATCATCGGAATGGGGCTTTTTCTCGCATTTCCGATTTGGAGTAAAGTAGCCGCTTCGGGAGTGCAAAGTGCCGATCTGACGGCCGTCAGGCTGCATCATCAGATCAATGAGGTGCAATCCAATGTACAACCGGTATACTACCTCATCGTGCTGGCGCTCCTGGTGGCGGGCATTTCCGCCTACGCGATATTTCAGTTCAAAAACAGGGTCCTTCAGTCCGCGCTTTGTGCGGCGAATTCCATTGTGATGACTGTAATTATGGGTCTTGTGATCTATTTTACCTTCTATCAAACGGCAAAGCTTTTCGATCCGGGTGTACCTGGAAAGTATGATATCGGTTTTTACGGCCTGGTGGGTGCGATGCTGTCCAATGTATTTGCAAACCGCTTTATCCGTAAGGACGAACGTGAGGTGCAGAAATCCAAGCGTTTCAGATAATGGTTAAATAATAGGGCAGGAATATTTTCGGCCCTATACCAACCCTTCCCGCAGCAGGTCGTGCAGGTGAACAAAACCCAATGCCCGGCCCTCTTCGACAACGACAACCTGGGTAATGCTCCTGGATTGCATAATTTCGAGCGCATTCACCGCATATTCCTCAGGGGATACCGTGATGGGCGCTTTGGTCATGATATCGCAGGCTTTGAGATCCAGCAGTCCGGCTGCGCCATAAGTTTTCAGCATTCTCCGCAGGTCGCCATCGGTAATGATACCGGCCATGAGCCCCTCGCTGTCGACAACCGCCGTCGCGCCAAGCCTTTTGGAAGTCATTTCCAGAATTACATCCTGCAACGTGGCATTTTCATCCACCGTCGGCAGCGCGTTGTGGGGGTGAATGTCGCAGACTTTCAGGTAAAGCCGCTTCCCCAATGAGCCGCCCGGATGGTTGCGGGCAAAATCGTCGTGTGTGAACCCGCGCGCTTCGAGCAGGCAAATGGCCAGTGCGTCGCCCAGCGCCATGGTCACGGATGTACTTGTGGTGGGCGCAAGGTTCAGCGGATCGGCCTCGGCAGGGGCGTGTGCGTGCAAGGTAAGAATGCAGTTTTTGGCCAGATATGAGTCCCTGTTGCTGACCATGGCGATCATCGTAACTCCAATGCGTTTCAGAAGCGGAACAAGTACTTTGATCTCAGGCGTGTCCCCGCTCCGGGAGATGACGACGACCACGTCATTGTCCTGAATCATGCCCAGATCGCCGTGGATCGCGTCTGCGGCATGCATAAAAAGTGCAGGCGTGCCGGTTGAATTCAGGGTTGCTACGATCTTCTGGCCGACAATGGCGCTTTTACCAACACCGGAGACGACAACGCGCCCTCCGGATTGGAGAATGGTATATACGCATTTTTCAAATTCATCGTCAATCAATTCAATCAGATTATGCAGAGCTTCTGCTTCCTGACGTAATACTTCTTTTGCTATTGACTGAATATTTTTTATTAATTTCAAATCTGAAACACAGTTTAGAGAGACAAAAACGTCATTATTTATTTCAAAGCGCAAAGATAGGGAAGTTTGGAATAACCATTTTGTGAACAGAGTATGGTACAGCAGGTTGATAAAGTCGTAGTAGACACGTTGAAAGAAAGGCTTAAAGAAATATTTGGATATAGTCAGTTCCGGGGTGATCAGGAAATTATCATACAAAACATCCTTTTAGGTAAAAATACATTTGTGATCATGCCCACGGGCGCAGGTAAGTCACTCTGCTACCAGCTTCCTGCCCTTGTCAGCGACGGGCTGACGATCGTTATCTCTCCGCTGATCGCTCTGATGAAGAACCAGGTTGACCAGCTGACTGCGTTTGGAATCAATGCACAGTTTCTTAATTCTACGCTTACGAAGGCTGAAATGACGCGTGTCAAAAGCGACGCGCTCGATGGCAGCCTGAAACTGCTTTATATCGCACCCGAATCGCTCACGAAGGAAGATAACCTTGATTTTCTGAAACGGGTAAAAATCTCTTTTGTGGCGATCGACGAAGCGCACTGTATTTCTGAATGGGGCCATGATTTCAGGCCGGAGTACCGGCGGATCTACGGTATTATCGAAAATATAGGCAAACTTCCCATTATCGCGCTCACTGCCACTGCCACGCCGAAAGTCCAGCAGGATATCCGCAAGAACCTGCAAATGGAGGAGGCAGAAACTTTCAAATCGTCCTTTAACAGAAAGAATCTTTACTACGAAATCCGCCCGAAAAAGGATGTCAAAAAACAATTGATCCGATATATCCGGAACAATAAGGGCAAATCCGGGATCGTGTATTGCCTGAGCAGAAAGACCGTCGAAGAGGTTGCCGAGCTGTTGAATGTCAACGACGTACGTGCATTACCGTACCACGCGGGCCTGGATGCGAACACGCGCATGGCCAACCAGGATGCATTCCTGAATGAAGAAGCCGACGTAATCGTGGCGACGATTGCCTTTGGAATGGGTATCGATAAGCCGGATGTCCGTTTTGTGATCCACTACGACGTGCCCAAATCACTGGAAGGGTATTATCAGGAGACCGGACGTGCCGGGCGCGACGGTCTGGAGGGTAACTGTCTGATGTTTTACAGTTACGACGACATTCAGAAACTTGAAAAATTCAACAAGGATAAAACCGTAACCGAACGCGACAATGCCCGCCATTTGCTGAACGAAATGGTGGCTTATTCCTCATTGGGTGTTTGCCGGCGGCGGCAGCTTTTGAGCTATTTCGGGGAGTATCTCGAAAAAGATTGCGGTTTCTGCGATAACTGTAACAAGCCGACGGAAAGGATCAAAGTGCAGGATGACATTATCCTGATCCTGAAATCAGTTCTGCTAACAGAGCAGCGTTTCGACGCCGATCACATAGCAGATCTGCTCACCGGTACCGATAATCAGTATGTCAGGAGTTATGAGCACGACCAGCTCGATGTGTCCGGCAAAGGTCTCGAGCTGAACGAATCGAGGGATTATTGGGTATCGGCGATCCGTCAATTGGTGATACTCAACTATCTCGAAAAAGACGTCGAGAACTATGGAGTGGTCAGGCTGAGCGAGAAAGGGGCTAATTATCTCAACGACCCTTACCCCATTACCCTTCAGAAAGATCACAATTTTGATGAGGAGGAGGTAAAGACGGAGGACGATGATAAGGAGGCTGTAAACGGCAGCGGAGGAGCTCACGCCTATGACGAGGCCTTGCTGGGAATGCTCAAGGCATTGCGCAAAAAGGTGGCGAAAGAGAAGAACCTTCCACCCTATGTGATTTTCCAGGACCCCTCGCTGGAAGAAATGGCGACTACCTACCCGACGACACAGCAGGAAATGGCTCAGATCAATGGTGTGGGAATGGGCAAGGTGCAAAAGTTCGGACGGCAGTTTATCGAACTTATTTCCCGATATGTGGACGAGAATGAGATCGAAACCGCCAAGGACGTTGTCATTAAATCTACAGTCAACAAGTCCAAGATCAAGATCTTTATTATCCAGCAGGTCGACAGGAAAGTGAGCCTGGATGAGATTGCCGAAGTGAAAGACCTGCCGCTAGCCGACGTGATCGAGGAGGTGGAGCATATCTGTTATTCGGGGACGAAACTGAATCTGGATTATTACATCAACCAGGTGATCGACCGGGAAAGACAACAAGATATTTATGATTATTTTATGACGTCCGAAACTGACAATATTGCTGCGGCGCTGCATGAATTTGCCGGAGAAGAGGTCAGTGAGGAAGAATTGCGGTTGATGCGTATCAAATTCTTGTCGGAATTGGCCAACTAGGATCTGAGCATCGCTTGTCAATTAGTATTTTTTGAATTTTTAAAACCTGTTATGAATATACTTATATTGGGATCGGGCGGAAGAGAACACGCTTTTGCCTGGAAAATAGCCCAAAGCCCTCTTTGTGACACCTTGTTTGTAGCCCCGGGAAATGCGGGAACCGCGGGAGTAGCAACGAACCTTTCTATCTCTTACAACGATTTTGACGCCATTGCTAACGCGGTAATCGAAAATAATATCGAGCTCGTGATCGTGGGCCCTGAGGAGCCTTTGGTCAACGGGGTTGTGGATTATTTCAATGGCCGTGAAGACCTGGCTAAGGTGCGGATTATCGGCCCGGACAAGGCCGGTGCGCAACTCGAAGGCAGCAAGGATTTCTCGAAGCAGTTTATGCAGAAATACGGTATCCCGACCGCCGCTTCGCGCACATTCACCGCCGAAGAACTGGAAATAGGTTTGGAATACCTCGAAAACCATTCCCTGCCGATCGTGCTCAAAGCCGATGGTCTGGCAGCAGGAAAAGGCGTGATTATCGCCGAGAAGCATGCCGACGCCGAACAGGCGTTCAAGGAAATGCTCGTGGACGGCAAGTTTGGGAAGGCAGGTAATAAAGTCGTGATCGAACAATTCCTGAAAGGGATAGAATTGTCGGTTTTTGTACTTACAGATGGAGAGCACTACAAAATTCTGCCCGAGGCCAAGGATTACAAGCGTATCGGTGAAAACGACACAGGCCTTAACACAGGAGGAATGGGTGCGGTGTCGCCGGTAGTGTTCGCAGACGCGAATTTTATACGTAAGGTTGAAGAAAAGGTTGTCAAACCCACATTGCACGGCCTTCAGAGCGAAGGGATCAAATATGTAGGCTTTATATTCATCGGCCTGATGAACATCAAGGGAGAGCCATATGTGATCGAATACAATGTGCGGATGGGCGACCCCGAAACGGAAGTGGTTGTCCCAAGGATACAGTCCGACTTCGCAATGCTGATGGCTGCAACAGCAAAGGGTACCCTGCACGATTTTGATCTGCAGATCTCCCCGCAGGTGGCCGTAACTACAGTGGTTGTCTCTGGAGGATATCCGGAAGACTATGAAAAAGGAAAGGTAATTTCAGGAAGTGAGAAGATGGAAGACGTGCATGTATACCATGCCGGCACCACTTTTAACGGAAATGCAGAAGTCGTGACGAATGGTGGCCGGGTTATGGCATTAACCGGGCTGGCCAACTCCCTCGAAAACGCCGTGCACAAATCGCAGCGGGCTGCGCAGGTTGTGCAGTATGAAGGGAAGTATTTTCGGCACGATATTGGTGTGGATTTGATTCGTTATAACGATTGATGAAGGGGAGTAACTATGGGATGTGGATCATGTTCATCCGGAGGTTGCGGTAGTAATGGTACTGCCGTTGCCGGATGTGGAAGTAATGGAAACTGCGCGACAAGCGGATGCAATAAAATGAATGTCTTCGATTGGCTGAGTCACATGGACGTGCCGTCGGGGCAGCGTTTTGATGTGGTGGAAGTCAAGTTCAAAGGCGGCAGGAAAGAATATTTCCGGAATATAAATCAGCTGGAATTCGTCACGGGCGACTATGTCGTTTGTGAAATGGCCTCCGGGCAGCATATCGGCACGGTATCCTTACAAGGAGAATTGGTCCGGCTTCAGATGAAGCGGAAAAATGTCCTGATGAACGATGATCTGCACGTGATCTACCGGATCGCTTCGGAAAAAGACCTGGATAAATCGACGCAGGCAATGGCCCGCGAGATGCCTACGCTTTACCGGACCCGCGAGATTATCCGGGAAATGAAGCTTAACATGAAGCTTTCGGATGTAGAATATCAGTCGGATAACACCAAAACGACATTTTACTATTCGTCCGAAGAGCGGGTCGATTTCCGGGAGTTGATTAAAATGCTAGCCTCGGAATTCAAGGTCAGGATCGAAATGCGCCAGATCAGCCTGCGTCAGGAAGCGAGCCGCCTCGGCGGGTTGGGTTCCTGCGGCCGCGAGCTTTGCTGCTCTACCTGGCTGACCGATTTCAAGAACATTTCGACCGCTGCTGCGCGTTATCAGAACCTGTCGTTGAACCCGGCCAAACTTTCGGGACAATGCGGGAGATTGAAATGCTGCCTGAATTACGAGCTCGAAACTTACATTGACGCATTGCGGGATATACCGACAGTGGATGCGCCGCTGAAAACCAAAAAAGGGGTCGCGACCTTGCAGAAGACGGATATCTTCAAAAAGATCATGTGGTTCGGGTTTGACAAGGACACCAACTGGTATCCGGTGGCAATCGATAAGGTGTTGGAGATAATTGAGCTGAACAAGAAGGACATTATCCCCGAGTCGCTCGAGGTCCTGACGCCTGAACCTGAGAAAAGTTTGGATAAGGTGCCCGGCAAGCTCAACAGCGATCTGGAAAACCTTGACAAAAAGTACAGCGACGAACAGAAGAAAAAGAAAAAGAAGAAGAACCGTTCGGGTAAAAACCGCGGAAATGGAAGCGGTCCTGAAAACAGCAATGCCGAAAATCAGGGCAACAGCAATCCGAATAGCGGTCCCCGCGAGGAACCCAGGAACAAGGGTAACAATCCTGGTGAAGCCCCCAGAAATAAGGGTAACAACAGCAATAACAACGAAGGAAACAGGAATAAGAACAGTAATAACAACAGTAATAACAACAGAAGACCTCAGAAGCCTTCCGGAGGACCCAAACCGGAACAGAACAAGGGTTAAAATTGTCTTCTTCGAATCCATTCGGGCCAGCTCATTCAAAGGCTGGCCCGTTTTTTAGCGATACCATTTGTGAAAGAACACGTCGAAAAGCTTTACGCGCTAAGCCGGAAGCCGTCACGCAGGATTATCGGGCTGATGTCGGGCACCTCGCTCGACGGGCTGGACGTGGCGCTTTGTCATGTCGTCGGCAGTGGGCCCGAAACGCGGCTGCAAGTGAAGCATTTCAAAACGGTGCCTTATGAATATGGTTTCAGAAATGCCGTGCGCGAGATTTTTGCCAAAAGGCAGATCGATTTTCAACAGCTCTGTTTGCTGAACCCCTTCATTGGTTTGCAGCACGGGCAAATGATCCTTGAATGCCTTACCGAATGGGGCGTTAATGCTTCGGAAATCGATTTGATCGCCAGCCACGGGCAAACCGTCTTTCACGCCCCGCAAAAGCAGCATGGAATTTCCGGCTTCCCCAATGCGACGTTGCAAATCGGCGACGGCGACCACATTGCGGTCAAAACCGGCATTATTACCCTCAGCGATTTCAGACAAAAACACATCGCAGCGGGTGGAGAAGGAGCGCCGCTGGCTGTTTATGGCGACTACTTTCTGTTTTCTCAAAAGGAAGAAAGCAGGATATTGCTGAATATGGGCGGCATCGCCAATTTCACATTCCTACCCGGGAACCTCGATGCATCGGCCGTTTTTACCACCGATACCGGCCCCGGAAATACCTTGATCGACGCATTTACTCGTCTTCATTTTGGAAGGCCTTATGATGAAAACGGCAGCATTGCCGCCAGTGGCTCCATCGATGAAGCATTGCTGAAAGCGCTCAAAGACTCTTCGTTTTTTGAACAGCCATTTCCCAAAACCACCGGCCCGGAGGTATTCAGCATCGATTACGTGAGAAGTGCTATGCAGGTTTCAGGTCGGAGCGGGATTGAACCCAACCACCTGATAGCTACTTTGACGCAATTCAGTGCGGAAACGATTTCGGAGGCGATACGGGGTGCCATGCCCGCAGGCGACGCATTTGAGGTGTACGCGAGCGGCGGAGGCGCACATAACCCGGTGCTGATGCGCGCGATCGGGGAGTTACTGGGCCAGCATATTCGTCTGATCGATGAGTTGGGTGTGTCTGGTGATGCGAAAGAGGCGGTGTTGTTCGCGGTTCTGGCCAATGAGGCAGTAGCGGGCGAGGCGGTGTATTTCGGTGAAAAGAAAGGTGTACCGGGCGTTTCAATGGGGAAAATATCCTT
>NZ_CAMLSE010000017.1 GCF_946482605.1 uncultured Dyadobacter sp.
CGGTTTCTGTTTTGGGTTTAGCAAAGAGGGGCAATAAATGTCTTTTCCAGGTAAGCCCGGCTAATGTCGTGCCTGTTACCAGCATGGCTAGCAGCAGTTTGAGGTAGGTGTGTTTCATCGTGATAGCGGTTTGAATGGATGACGAAATTGAACAGAGGCGGGCGTCGCCATTTCAAACTTCGTGATGGCATTGCCTTTATACGTAATCCGATGAGCAACAGGTAAGAAAGCAGTGAGCAGGAGGCTCCATGACATGGCTGAGTTCTTTAAAGATCTCCAACAAACCCCCGCGGCCACTATACCCGTGTATAGCGGTAACCTCCGGGTTAGCAGCCGATCTCGGATGGGCATTCGCGCTAAGTTTGCATTGCCGCCGGGCCACAGGACAAATCCCATGTAGCCTGCCGGGGATCGGAAAAGAATGTATTCATACCAAAAACACAATGAAATCATGTCTCAGACAACTTGGAATGTAGATGTTGCCCATTCGGAAGTACAGTTTAAAGTGAAACACCTTGTCATCTCGACCGTGACCGGGTTCTTCAGATCTTTCGGAGGTTCCGCCGTGACCGAGGGTGATAATTTCGAAAACGCTCGGGTCGATTTTACGATCGATGTAAACAGCGTGGATACCGGCCAGCCTGGCCGTGACGAACATTTGCGCAATGCCGATTTCTTCGAAGCCGAGCAGTACCCGCAATTCCGTTTTGTTTCCACTTCTCTCAAAAAGGACAAAGGAGACGATTACAAGCTGCTGGGTGACCTGACCATCAAGGGCGTTACGAAGGAAGTGGAACTGACGGCCGAGTACGGCGGCACAGAACGCGATCCATGGGGTAACACGAAAGTGGGTTTCGAGGTGAGCGGTGTCATCGACCGTAAGGAATTCGGCGTGACTTTCAACTCCCTTACCGAAACCGGCGGCCTCGCCCTGGGCGAGAACATCCGGATCCTGGCCAACATCCAGCTGGCAAAACAAGCGTAAAAACCATTATTTAGAGTAGCTAATGTCGTAGAGGGCATCCTGTTTTCGGGTTGCCCTCTTTATTTGTCCGTAGTTTTTTGCTTTAATTTGTGTACTCTATTTAAACAGTAGAATAAAGCACCGCCGTATTATATGCAGATCGAGATCAAGAATAAGCTGAATGAAAATGAATTGTTCAGGATTAAAAGAATGAAGGAGGTGATTAAGGCGACCCGCTCTCACGGGCACAAGGATTATCTTGAAATCATTTACCTCACACAGGGGGATGGCTTGCACCAGATCGACCATAGTCGGTTTCCCGTCCAGCCGGCAAGCCTGTACCTGGTGATGCCGGGCCAGATCCACAACTGGGAGCTTACCGCGGTTCCAAAAGGTTTTGTGGCTATGATCCGGAAGGATTTTTTGCTGGACCACCCTCTGTACGATCTGCTGTTCCATACTTTCCCGGTCGTATTTCCTTCCGGTTTTCAGCTCGGACATATCGATCAGACCATTGCAGGGATCTTCGAAAGCATTGAAGCGGAATATCACGGCATGCAAACCAACTTTCAGGCGGTGATACAGACTTACCTGCTCCTGCTGTTCAACCTGCTCCGGCGCGAGATCAAATCCGACCAGACGCAGCCTTATCCGCAGATCCTGACGGAGTTTTTTACATTGCTCGACCAGCATTACAAAGCCAGCCATGAAGTCAATTGGTTTGCCAATGCGCTTGGGATGTCGGCCAAGACGCTCAATGCGGCATGCCGGAAGGCGCTTGACAAGACAGCCGGGGCCATTATCACCGAACGGCTGACGGCGGAATCCAAACGATTGCTATTGTACTCGGACCAAAACCTGGGCGAAATCGCTTTTGAACTGGGCTTTTCCGATTCCTCGCACTTTAATAAGTTTTTCAAAAGGCAGACGGGTGTGCTTCCGGGCATTTACAGAAAGGGGATTTCCTGAATGTACCAATATCAGGAAGTAATGTACAAAGTCTACTCGCTTTGTAGGGTTTAAATTTGCCGTTATTCCACCTGACGGCCTTTTTAACCTGATGCGATTTTCTTTACTTTTCCTGCTTTTATTTGCCCCATTTATAAGCTCCCAAGCGCAAAATCCGCTGACCATCAGGGGTAATGTGGCCGACGCAACTTCGGGGCAGGCGCTTCCTTATGCTTCCATTGCATTACATCGCGCTGCGGATTCGACATTGGTGAGCGGTGCTTTGACCGATGAGCAGGGAACATACCGTTTCGAAGTGCAGGCCGAGCACACCTATTATGTTGCAGTTCAATATATGGGTTACCGCAAAGCATTGATCACATTACCCGGTCTGAAAGGTCGCTCGGGTACGGTGATCATTCCGGCGATCAGCCTGACTGCCGACCAGCGCATGCTGGATGCTCTGGACGTTACGGCCGGGCGGGAGGTCATGGAAAACCGGATCGACAGGCAGGTATATCGCGCAGGGCAATTTCTGAATAGTCAGGGTGGGACGGCCGTCGATGTTTTGCGGAATACACCTTCCGTGGCGGTCAATAGTGAAGGAGACATTACGCTGCGGGGAGCGACGGGCTTCCTTGTGCTGGTCAATGGAAAACCGGTACAAAGCGATCCCTCGGTCATCTTAAACCAGATCCCGGCCAATACCATCGAAAACATCGAAGTGATCACCAGCCCGTCCGCACGCTACGATCCGGACGGAAAGTCGGGGATTATCAATATCACCACCAAAGTAGCGCAGGCAAACAGCCGCAGCGTAACCGTGAACGTGCAGGGAGGTTTACCGTCATTCCATCCTTACCATAACCTGAAACAGCCGTTGCGGTTCGGGGCGGATGTGGCCTGGGGAGTCAAAACAGGCAAATGGGAGGTGAATGTGAGCGGAAACTACCTGCGGAATGATATCACGGGCAAACGGGTTGGGGATGTGAATACGACTTTGAACAAGGTGTTCACTTCTTTTCCTTCCAGCGGTGAGCGGAGTTTCAGGCGTTATAACTACACCATGCGAGCGTCGGTATCTTTTGCAGCAGACCCCTCCAATACCATTTCTGCGGGCTTCTACACCGGTTACCGCTTTCAGTCGAGGCGTGCGGACCTGGTTTATAACAATACCAAAACGGATCTCGAAACCGGAAAGACGATTGGAAGGATCACATATTTCAATTCCAATATCGCCCGGAAAACCAACCGGGTGACGCTGGGTAACCTGGATCACAGCCACCGGTTCGCCAACAAATCTGAACTGATACTGTCCGGTTTGGTCGAATCGGCTAACCTGGACGGGCTCACCACCAATGTCAACCTCGCGGAGCCGGGGCGCAGCGAATTGCTGCAAAGCACCCGTAACCCCGGGGAAAATCCTTTGAATGCGTACCGTTTGCAGGGGGATTATGCGGTGCCGCTGGGCAGGGGCAAGCTCGAAACTGGTTATCAGTACCGCAACCAGGTGCAGAAGGGGATTTTCCAATACCTCGAACAGCAGCTGGAAACCGGTGAATTCGTGGTATTGCCACAATTTTCGAGCCGCACGCGCGTGGACAATCACATTCATTCGCTATTTGCCCAATACACCGGAAAGGCGGATCAGTTGGACTACTCGGGCGGACTGCGTTACGAGTATGCGACCCGGCGCTTTACGGCAGAGGGGACCGGCCGGCGTGAGCTCGATCTTTCCAATTTTTTCCCTTCCGCACAAGTGCAATACCGGTTCAATCAGGGCTGGCGGGGAAAGGCGGGTTACTCGCGCCGTGTCCAGCGTTCCACCAACAACGAACTGAACCCGTTTCCCGAGCGTGAGCATTCCGAAACGCTGGAATCGGGGGATCCGGACATCCTGCCGGAGTTTGTCGGGCAGGCGGAACTGGGGATCGTGCGGGAATTTGAAAAGGGCAGCGGCTTTCTCACTGTGTACAACCAGCGGATCAGGAATGTCGTCAACCGGGTCAATAGTGTGTACAATGACTCGATCATCAATCGCATTTACACCAATGCAGGACTGGCGACGTCGTGGGGCGCAGAGGCGGGCGGGCAGGTGAACCTAACCTCATGGTGGCAGTTGTACGCGGGCACCAATGTGTACAGGTATCAGATCAAAGGGACGCTTTTCAGCAATGCGGTGACGGTCAACACGGCGAGTGTCGTGTACTCGGTCAATGCCAATATGACGTTCCGTATCGCACCGGCGTTTCAAATTCAATGGGCGCTCAACTATTTGTCAAAAAGAGTCACGGCGCAAGGGGAGGACTCCCGGTTTATCAGTCCCTCCCTGAGTTTCAGAAAGACCTTTATGAAAGGAAAGCTGGCGGCGGCATTACAATGGCAAAGTATCGATCTCGGCTTACTGGGTGCCAATCAGCAACGTATAACCACCCGGGGCAAGGACTTTTACACCACCACCAATTACATCCAGGAGGGGGATATGGTCCTGTTGAACCTCAGCTATAATTTCAATCAACTCACCAAAAAAAGCAAACTCCCGTCCAGCGAGTTCGGTGAACGGGAGTTTTGAGAATAGCTACCGGGCGCTTACGATTTCCAATGCTTTTTCCAGTGCCTCATCGCGGCCTTCGGAAATTCCCCGGATCGTCGGCGCTACTTTTACCTGGGGCACAATGCCGATCTGCTGCGTTTCGCGGCCATCGGGATAGTAAACGCCGATACCGCTGATGCCTGTACGAATGCCGCCCGGCAGTGAAATGGGCGACACATTGCCGTCCGCCCCAGCCGTTGTACTGCCGATCACGGTCACATTCGGCGCTGCGGAGAAGGCCATTGTGGTGTATTCCGACTGGCTGACGGTGGCCTCATTCACGATCACAACGACTTTGCCTTTGTAGTAGTCCGCATTGGTTTTCCCCACTTTCACGTCTGGGGTAAAGGTGAAAAGGCCGGGCGTTTGCAAGCTTCCGTGGGTAAACTTTGCAAACGACCGGGGCTCGGGCATGAGGTGTTCGCCCAAGGTGAATACCATAAAGTCGGACGGATAACAGCGCATGTCGATAACCAATCCTTTGGCTTTCAATACCTGCGGAGCGAGTACCGGAAGGTAGTTGTTTTTGTATTTTCCCGGAAAAATATAAGCAATGTCCGGCCGGAGCATTTTGAAGCAAGTGTCCTTTTTATTATAGTTCGCATAAATATTGATCTGTTTGCTATCGAAAAGTTTCAGATCTGCCTTTTGTATTTTTCCATTCCTTTTGAAAGAAATGCTGAGTGTGGAATCGTTGCTTCTGAGCAGATTGGTCGCCAGCTGCCTGAGCTGCGACGATGGGTTGGAAGCGGGGGTGTAAGGGGCGTGCCCGCGGATGAGGTCGGGAATGCTTTTGCCATTCACGGATTCGATGACATCACCCTTTTGCAAGCCCGATCGCTCACCCAATTGCGCATTATAGTAGTCGGTCACGACCGGTTTACCTTCCACCAGGCTCAGCTGGACAGGCGCATAGTTTTTGCCGAATCGTTTTTCCAATGCTTCATGACGCCCATACAGCTGCGCGTGTCCGTCTTGCACGCGCGCGAGCAATGCGAGCGCGGCGAGTTTATAGTCGGTTTCGTCTTTCGCTGTCACGAACCGGGGCACGGACTCTTTCAGCACCGAGTCCCAGTTTTCCTTAATCAATGACTTGTATGGGAAGTAATACTCGATCATGTTCCAGTAGCGAAAGAGCCCCAAAAGCCGGAAACCGGCGTCGGGATAAGCCATTTGGGCGTAGTCGTTTTCATTCTTAAAGTCTGGATTGCCTACACCCGGAAACAGACCAATATAGTAGTGCTCGTCCGTTCTGACCGCCATTCTGATGCTGTCGAGTTTGGCTGCCAGCGCTTTGCCGAGACCGGCTTGACTGATCCACCCAAGCGCCGGTTTCAATGCGGCGTCGGCAGGCACGGAGGCGGGCGAGATGGTCTTGACGGGGCCAAACCTGTTCACCCAGTTGAGCATTACCTTTTGTCTTTCCGCACCGGTTTTGGCTGCAATGTATGGTGTTGCAACGCGGAACAATTCGTAATCCATGTTATAATTCCCTTCCGCAACGGCCGGGTGATGGTATTTCACAAAGCCCCATACTTTGCCCAGTGTGACCAGATCCGCCGTCAGTTCGGGAGAAAGAGGCAAGCCGGGGCCTAATGCGACTTTGGACCCGCCATCAAACTCTTTGTCGAGCACAGCGGCGTAGGTTTTTGCGGGCGGAGCTTCCGTGAACGGTTTCCCGTCGATCAGCAGTTCGAAATGGTCAATCCAGAGTGTCCCACCACCTACGAGCAGGGCACCAACATGGATCGTTTTTGCGCCCGACGGGTAGGGAAGTTTGATATTGTATTGTTTCCAATCCTGTGTGCCGCGAATGTTGGCATCCTGCATATTATTGAATTGCAGCGGCGCGGATGCGCCATCGATCCGAAGTACCAGGCCTACCCAGCCCTTATCGACGCCCTTGAATTTCATATATCCCCTCAGCTCGATTTCCTTACCCCGGTAGTTGGCCGGGATGGCGTTGGCGGCCGAACCGAACTGGATGTTGTCCATCACCTCCGGGGATTGAATGCGTAGCGAGGCTTTGCCCTGCTGCTTTTCGGTGGTGTCCGTGGACAGCCCGTATCCCTTTCCCCATTCTACCCATGGACGTGGCAGCTTTTGGCCCGGGATTCTTTGTTCGAAATCGAGGTTGAAATCTGCGGCAGATGGCGCGGTCTGCGCGGAAGCATTCCAGATGCACAGCAGGCATAGAAGGATGGCTGACAGGTTCTTCATGGTCGGTTGTTTTTTAGTTTAGGTAAAAGAAAGGTTACTCCGGCTAATACTGTAACCGAAAACTAAAATCTGTTGCATAGGGGCAGTGATCGTGCTCACACAGGCCCGACGAAAACGGAACACGCAATGGGTATTCAACACAAAGCCCCGCCGGTTGTGATTCCGGCGGGGCCCTGGTTAAGTGCAGTAGTGTCGTAATCTTTTGATTTACAATGCTTATTTCGTTTTTTCCAAACGAAGGATGTAGTCGACGCCGTCGATAAACTCCGCACCCTGGGTCACTTTGTCGGAGGCAGGATCGTATTCCCAGATGTAGTCCTTATTGGCTCCATTGACTGCAATGTACGCTTTGCCGTCTTCTACAACCACAGCCTGCACCATTCGCTCGCCTTCGTCAGCGGGCAGGTCAAGTTTTTTGATGAATGCACCATTTTTTACATCAATCACCGAGAAAGAGTGCTCGGCGTCGATCGATTCGCCGGCTATGCGCGTCCGGACGATGGCTTTTCCGTTTCCAATATACCACATCGCGGCTCCCATGCCGTTGCTGACCTTCGAAGAGAAATCGAAATAGTAGGCCGGATCGAGGGTCGTCGCGCCGTTTTTAATGCGGTAGACTACCGAGGGAGATTTATAGTCATACCCGCTCACAGGGTCGCTGATGAAATAAATGTCGCCGTTTTCATCCTTGAATGACGCCGGGGCGTATACGGTCGGCCCGCCGGCGGTCGTAGTACGCTTGTCGGTGATGGTACTTTCTACTTTCATGGACGGGTAAGTGACCACAGCCACATTGAAATCGGGATTGACAGGAAGCGGCTTCACCGACCAATCCGAGAACGAGTACCCGTAGCCGATAAAAAGTTTGCCGTCGCGGTATTCTGCAAACCCGAAATTATAACCCGTGAAACCGGCAGGTTTTGCTTTCAGGTCGAGTTTCCCGTTGGTGATCGTCATATCCGCGGTTTTAATGATCGCGTAGCGACCTTCACCTTCGGCATCGCCGAAGATCACGAGCGTCTGGTCATCCACCCAGGCATAGGAGCTCCAATTCAGGAAAGTGAATGGGACTTCCTTATCGGTTACCAATGCGCCGTTCTGGACATGATACTTCCCGAGGCGGCCGCTGCCGAAGTTGGCGTGGTAATAGAAGCCGTCCTTCTGGATGATGTCCTGTGCATATACTTTGCCGGTCATTTCAGCCCCGTTGCCTTTCAGACTGATCGTTCCGCTGGTCAGGGAAGGTACATCGGCGATGTAGTAAGCGGTATTAGGCCACGCGCCGACACACAGGACGGCCGAGTATTTGCCTTCTTCTTTCACAGGTTCGCTGCCGTTGGTATCGTCGTCGCTGCAACCGTTAAGGGTGAGCGCGGTAAGGGCAATTAGGATCGCTTTCGCGGGGTAGCTTAAAAACTTGTTCATTTTGAGATTAGTATATAAAACTGGGTTGTTATTAATGGATGAAATAGCGGAGTTTCAGTGAGAAGGAGCGCCCAGGTTTTTGCAGACGGAAATTGTCGTAGGCGAGGTCGTCAGTCAGGTTACGGCATTCCGCCGACACGTTGTAACGGCCGTCGTGGAACGAGTAGCTCAGGGTCGCATTGTGGATGACCTGGCTCGGGATTGTCGATTTGCCATTCACATTCCCGAATGCTTCCCAGGTCAGGTAAAACCAGTGAACATACTGGGTATACCAACTGAATTGCAGGCGCGAACCTTTTGTAAATACGTCGCTTTTCCCGATGCCCAGGTTGGCATTACCAAAAAACCATGGTTGGTTCGGGATCTTGTTCTTGTAGGTCGCCTCGGGTACATTGGAGGTCGTACTGCCGAATTTGGTCATATTGACCGCACTCTGGTAAGTCGCATTCACATTGAACGACAGCAGATCGGCGTAGTCGTAGCGCAGTTCCGCCTCGAAGCCGGTAACCCGCACGCTCGATTTATTTTCGTTTTTCAATGCTTTGGAACGCTGGTCGGCCACCGGGTAAATAAAGTCCTTTGCATCGCGGTAGAAACCGGACGCCTCGGCGAAGAAGCGGTTTTTGCCGGTTTTGAAACCATAGTAGGCTCCCAGGTTGACATTATCGCTGCTTTCCGGTTTCAGGTCGGGGTTCGGTTGCACATTCAGGCCATCGCCAAATACTTCTTCCACTTCCTGCAAGCGGTAAGTGTGCTCCAGTGAGAGTTTGACGCCCAGGTCGGCCAGTACTTTGTAACGGGTGGCAGCGCCGTAACCGTAGTTGGGAAAGTTGGTGTCGAGCATTTCGTAGGCGTTTTCGACCCATTTTTTGCGTTCAAGTCCCAGTCCGTAGTATTTGACGAAAAACGTATTAGTCCATTTTTTGTCAAGCAGTTCCTGCTGATAGGCCAGTCCCACAATCTGTTTCGTCAGCACACCCGGCATATCGTCCTCAGGCACGATCAATGCGTTGTAACTCTCGTTTTTCAGCCGGTCGAAGGTGTAGTTCAGGTTGAAAGAATGCTTCTCGTTCAGGGTATAGCTCAGGTTCGCCCGTACGAATGCGCGTGGGCGTACAATGTGCGAAAGGGATTTGATGCCGCCCATTTCGGTGGCGCCTTTGGTCGTCCAGGAGCCATCCCAGTAGTATTGACGGAGCAGGGTGTCGGCAGTCACAAACTTATCGCGGGAAAGCGACGCGAATACATTCACGTCGAGTCCGCTGACCAACAGGTTGCTTTTCTTGTACCGCAGCGTACCGGTGGAAGACTTGCTTTTTCTAACAACATTGCCATATACAATGGCTTGCTCAAAGCCCGTCTGAAGGTCCTGACTTCCCTCAGAATAGCCAAAACCCGCATACAGCACATCCGCCCAGCTTTTGTTGGTAATACCGGCTTCGATCTGTCCCATACCCGAGCGGTACTGGTCATGGAAGCGTTTCACGTCGGCGGTCACGAAAGTAGCACCGTTCAGGTCTACGATCTGGTTTCCGTTCCGGGTGCCGACTTCCAGGATCTCTACGCCCTTCATGTTGTAGTTATTGTCCGAATAGTTGAAAAAGCCGCTCGCTTTCAGTGTAATGCCGGTCGGTTTGTGCACGTACTGGGTCGTCAGCGCCGAACGGTGTGTGTTAAACGAACCATAGCTGTGGCTCAGGTCGAGGTAATTGGTCTGTTTCTGGTTGGTGATCACATTCACCGCCCCGCCCATGGCATCGGAACCCAGCTGCACGGGTACAACCCCTTTGTACACTTCGATCCGTTCCGAAAGGTTCACCGGGATATTGTTCAGCGACATTGCGCTGCCCATTACCTCCATCGGCACACCGTCGATAAAATACTTTACCGCCTTGCCTGACAGACCGTTGATCGAAAAGTTGAAATTGGAGCCGAGGCCGCCCTGCTCGCGAATGCGAACGCCTGCGCTGCGGTTGAGCACCTGGTTCAGGTCCGCCGTGGTGTTGGCAAACTGTTTCGTTTCGATCGCATTCACGGTAAACGGTTGTTCCTTGATCTCCTATGTTTCGGTTTTTCCAAATACGGAGACTTCGCGGAGGTTCTGCTGGTTTTCCTTCAACTGAATGGCAAGCGCAAGCGGCTTTCCGGGCTGGATCTGAATGTTTTGAGAAAACGCCTGATAACCCATCAGGGAAACCTGAATGGTGTACGTCCCCGGTTTGGGAGCAGTCAAAGTAAACGACCCGCCGGTGTCGGTACTGGTGCCACTCGCTGTTTTGACCAGCGAAACGGTGGCACCCGGCAGTGCCTCCCCGGCTTCGGTTTTGACATAACCGGATACAGCGGGCGACTTTTGGGCCATGACGGCAAAGCCGCTGACCATGACTGCGATCAGAAAGAATAAACGTTGGAGTATACTGCGTGGCATGAGGTAATGAATGGTATATCACCCCTTAGTAGCAAAGCACGGATGGAACCGAAGGTCGGTCCCGAAAAAAATGATAATAGTTTAATCATAAAAGCCGTAGCGCTTCTTGATCTTGCCTTTGATGGTGATGGAGCAGGAGATCTGGCATGTCAGCGTCAGACTGTCTGCCGAAGCTCCAACGATAATAAAGCGCTTAATTTTGGGCGGGAATGTGTCCCTGACGGCCATGTTTTTCCGGAGTTTATACACCACTCCGATATTTTCTCCAAGCATTTCTTAACACATTCATAAACTCCCGCCAGTCATTGCCTCAGTAATTTTGCCGCTCCTATTACTTGTACATAAAACAACCACCGGATACTAAACCCATGGATTCAAGAAGAGAATTTATCAAAAAGGCGGCGATGCTGGCCGGCGGTACTGGTCTTGCAGGATTCCTGCCCGAGTCGGTGCAGCTTGCGATGGCGATCAGTCCCGATCCAAACACCACTTATCTGGATGCAGAGCATGTGGTGATCCTGATGCAGGAAAACCGCTCGTTCGATCATAGCTATGGCAAATTGCAGGGTGTACGCGGCTTCAACGACCCCCGCGCCATTGATCTGCCCAATCAAAACAAGGTCTGGCTGCAGACCGACCTGAAAGGCGACACTTATGCGCCGTTCCGCCTGGACATTAAAAACACCAAAGCCACCTGGATGCACGACCTGCCGCACTCCCGCGAATCGCAGGTGGATGCTTATCATGGCGGTAAATATGACAAATGGCTGACTTCCAAACGATCGGGGCACAAGGAGTACGCCGAAATGCCGCTGACGCTCGGGTATTACGACCGGGAGGATCTTCCGTTCTATTACGCATTAGCCGACGCGTTCACGATCTGCGACCAGAACTTCTGTTCGTCCATGACGCCCACGCACCCCAACCGCTACTACCTCTGGTCGGGAACGATCCGCGAAAAGCCGGACATCGATTCGCTGGCGGTGGTGCGTAACAGCTACTTTTCAATCAACAAGCCTGTGAAATGGAAAACCTTCCCGGAGCGCATGCAAGAGGCGGGTATCAGCTGGAAATTCTACCAGAACGAAGTCGGTGCGGTGGTGCAGTTCCATCCCGGCGTAGGTTCCTGGCTGAGCAACTTCGGGTGTAATCCTTTGGAACGTTATGCACAGTACGGCGTGAAATACTCCGCAGATTTTATCCATTACGCCCAGCTGGAAGTGGAAAAGATCAGAAAGGACCTGCCCGCATTGAAAGAAAAGATCGAAACGGCAACGGGAGCGGAGAAGGACAAACTCAACAAATCGCTTGAACAGCGTAACGCTTTGCTGGAAAGACTGGAAACGGATCTGAGGGAGCATAGTGAGGAGAATTTTAAAAAGCTTTCGGTATTTCAGCAGGAACTCCACCGTAATGCATTTGTAACCAACCGCAATGACCCGGATTATCTCAACCTGACCTCGCTGTCGTACGAGGAGGGCGGTGAAAAGCGGAAATTGGATATGCCGAAGAGCGATATTTTTTACCAGTTCCGCAAGGATGTCAATGAAGGCAAGCTGCCGACGGTTTCCTACCTGGCCGCACCTCAGAACTTTTCGGACCACCCGTCGGCTCCCTGGTACGGGGCCTGGTACATTTCGGAAACGCTGGATATCCTGACGAAAAAACCGGAAGTCTGGAAAAAAACCATTTTCATCCTTTGTTACGACGAAAACGACGGATACTACGACCATATCCCACCATTTTCAATTCCGGACCCATTCAAGCCCAACACAGGAAAAGTGTCGGAAGGCATTGACATCAAAGCAGAATATGTGACCCTGGAGCAGGATGAAAGCCAGGTGCCGAAGGCCAATGCGCGGGGCGGGGCGATCGGGTTGGGCTTCCGGGTCCCGCTGGTGGTGGCGTCGCCCTGGTCGAGGGGAGGGAAGGTCTGCTCGCAGGTTTTTGACCACACTTCCATTATCCGTTTTCTGGAAGAATTCACAAGCCATAAATCCGGGAAAACGGTCCGCGAAACCAACATTACCGAATGGCGCCGGACGATTTGCGGCAACATGAGCACGGTTTTCCAGCCTTTTGATCCGTCGGTTTACAAAAAACCGACCCCGGTAAACCGCGACGAAATATTGACAACCATTCACAAAGCCCAGTTCAAAGAGGTCCCCGCGAATTTCAAGGCATTGACAGCCGCTGAGATCGCCAGGATCAATGCAAACCCTGCGGGCTCAGCGCTTTTGCCAAAGCAGGAACCGGGCACGCGGCCTTCATGCGCCATTCCCTACGAATTGTATGCAGATGGCAATCTGACGGCGGAAAAAACCGCTTTCGAGATCCGGATGCATGCTGGCAATAAAGTATTTGGCCGGCAATCGGCCGGGGCTCCCTTTATCATCTATGCCATGAAGCCCTACGAAGGCGAGGTGCTCCGGGTCTGGAATTACGCGGTGAAGGCCGGTGATACGCTGACAGAAACCTTTAAGCTGAGTGATTTCGAAAATGGTCAATACCATCTGCGGGTGTACGGTCCCAACGGTTATTTCCGCGAGTTCGCCGGCAATGCACAGGAGCCGGAGCTAGCAATGCATTGTAATTATGTGTTGGATCAAAAAGGAAAGCCGACGGGCGATCTGGAACTGGTTGCCCTGAACCGTGGAAAGAAGGCGCTGACACTTCTGGTAACCGACAACGCTTACCAGCAAAAAAATATTGAAGTAAAACTCCCTGTTAGCGGAACGGTCAAAACGCTCGTCCCGGCATCCAAAAGCCATCAGTGGTATGATTTCAATGTGCAAATCGGAGCGAAGGAGGCCGTCAAACGTTTTGCCGGGCGTGTGGAAACGGGTAAGGAGGGCGTAACAGACCCTTTTATGGCTCGATAGCCGATTGGTTTACGCATTCAAATATTGAGACCCATGTATCCTAAACTGCTTCTGCTTAGCCTCTTGCTGGTCTGCCAGCTCGTTCATGCACAAAAGAAGAAGGGCACCGACAACATCTATGCCCGGCAGAACCTTATTGCGTGGTGCATTGTCCCGTTTGATTCCAAAGAGCGTGGGCCTGAGGAGCGTGCCCGCATGCTGAACAAGCTGGGGTTTACCATGCTGGCGTATGACTGGCGTGAAAAGCATATTCTGGAATTCGATGCGGAGCTCGAAGCGCTCAAAAAGCACCATATCAGGTTGCAGGCATTCTGGTTCTATTCAGGCCCAAACCCTGAAAATGACAAAAACCTGCCCATTATTCTCGACCTCCTGAAAAGGCACAATGTCAAAACGGAGATATGGTGCATGATCGGAGGGATCAAAGACCTGGACAAAATGACGCAGCAACAGAAGGTGGAAGCGGTAGCCAGGCCGGTTGCCTACATAGCCGATAAAGCTGCGGAGATCGGTTGCACGGTGGGTCTGTACAACCACGGCGGTTGGTATGGTATGCCCGAAAACCAGCTGGAAGTGATGGATTACTTAAAAAGGCCGAATATCGGCATTGTCTATAATCTGCATCATGCGGAAGAGGACCTCGACCGGTTTCAGACATTTTTTCCAAAAATCCTGCCACACCTGATGGCGGTCAACCTGATGGGCCTTAAAAAAGGAAACCCTGTGAAAGTAGTACCCATTGGCGATGGCGACGCCGAAGCCCGCATGATCAGCGTCATCCGCGACAGCAGCTACCGCGGCCCGGTCGGGATTATTAATGAAGATACCGCTCCCGATGCGGAAGTTGGACTTAAGATGAATGTCGATGGTTTGAAAAAAATATTGAAGGAACAGGGAGATGCAGGGGCTTTGCAAACTTACCAATAGTTATCTGTGGTCAGCTCGTCTTTACCGCGCCCTGTTTTGTTCGGTTTCGCCTGTGGATTTACTATGGAACGTGATTTTTCCCGAACGGCCGAAACGGTATACCGCGCTGATGCCATAGTATGCGGTAGAGTACGTACGGTGGTAGTAGATGTTGGTCGCCCCGACACTGTATTTGCCATGAACTTGACTTTGGTGAAATACATCGTTCGCCGTCAGCCTGATTTTTAATGCATTTTTTAAGAAATCCTTTTCAATGCCGATCGTCACGGTCGATCGGCTGAAATCATGGTAAAGTCCCTGTGACCTTTCACTGAGAAACCAGGCCAGAAGCTGGATTTTGAATAGGTGGTTTACATCAAAAGTGTTATTGGTGTAAGCATAAACCTGCGGCCTGGGTCTGAGGATTTCAAAGCCGTATTGGTTGTCAACCAGCTTGTTGCGGGTCAGGGTTATCGTGTTGGTCGTGCTCCACCAACTCACATGGAATGTAGCCGAAGCGGTCAGGAAAAGTGCGTGTTCCCTGGCGAGGTTAATGCCTTTGAGGATGTAACTGTTGGGCGAATCGCCGCGTAATGCAGCGCCGCTGATTTTGTCCTTCGTGTAGGCGTATCCCGCGCGGACGTCCAGCTGCTTGTATTGCAGGCCGGTTTCAAAAGTGTGGATCTTCTCGGGCTGCATATTCGGATTGCCTTCGATGGTCGTAAATGGGTCCTGGTAAATCACAAACGGATTAAGTGCCTGATACCGCGGACGGGTGATTTTAGAAGCGTATGAAATACGGCTTTGAAGGCCATTGGTGAAGTTTTTAGTGATAAAAAGGTTTGGAAAAACATTGAAATAATCATCCCCGAAATGTTGCCCGCCCCGCGCCGAGGTGTTAAGGGTGTAGGTGGTATACTCCCCGCGCACACCGGCGCCAAAGCGCACGTTCTTTTTTAAATTTCCCTGGTAACTGAGATATGCGGCGGGCACTTTTTCGCGGTACCGGAAATTGCTGCTCAGGCCGGCGTCGGGTACGAAGAGGCCGCCTTCGGCCGAAACCAGGAAGCTGGTGCCGGAGCCATTATCCGCATAGCTGAACTTTGCGCCCGTTTCCAGCCGGTGGCCGTTGCGGAAAACCCTGGTATAATCGAGCTGGGTACTTGAAATGTTGATACGGACCAATACGTCATTGTGCAGGTTCCGCAGGCCTGAGCTGTCTGCGGTGAGGCTGGTTTCGGCAATCCGGTCGTGCTGGTCGGTTTGAAAGCGGGCATACTGGCTGCCGACAAACAAAGTGGAACCGAGGGTATCGAGCGCTTGCTGGAAATTGAGGGTAACAGCATGGTTCCAGCGCTCTTCGTCTTTTGTTACCCGGCTTTGGTAAAAGCTGCTACCGGCCTTGTCAGTGAGCGCGTTGCTGCTGTTCTGGCTACCGCCCAGGCTGTACAGATTTCCCTTGTATGTCAGCGACAAATAGCTGTTTTCTTTCAGGTTCAATTGCGCCCCGGCGCCGAAATTGGAATAATTGCGTATTCTCCGTTGCCAGTCGGTGGTGAGGTCGGAATGCAGGTATTCGGTGGGAGAGGGACGGGTGCGCGTGGTGTGTAACACCTCGCGGCTGTTGCCGGTTTGGAGGGCGTAATGTGCTTGCAGCGAAAGCCTGCTGTGCATATATTGGGCATCGGCGAGGGTATTGAGTTCGCTGCCTGCGAATTGGGTATAGGCATATTGCTGGGTAGCGGAGCCCGTTACACCGGCATCTGTAACCGACTTGGTAATGATATTGATCACCGCCTTGCCCTCCGCATCGTACTTTGCCGACGGGTTCGGGATCACTTCAACGCGGGCGATACGGCTTACCGGAATGGCGGCCATTTGTTCATAAGTAATGGCCTGCCCGTTCAGGAAAATGAGAGCTTCACCGCGCCCGGCCACACCTGCACGCCCTTCGGTGAAGATAATGCCCGGCGACCGTTCGAGCAGTTCAGTTGCCGACGTGCTGCCTGCCAGAATGCTGCCGGCAACCTGTATTTCGGTGGTTCCGTTGGTGCCTTGCCGCACGAGCGGCGCCTGCCCGCGTACGGTCACGCCTGCCAGCGCCTGCACATGCTCACGCATGACGATCGTGCCGAGGTCGATCCGCGGGCGGCCTTCGCGATGAACGGTAATGGTGGTATCGGACAGGCCGACGCTGCTAAGCCGTAATGCGACGGAGGGATGGCTGATGCCCGTGAATGTAATGCGCCCGTCCTCGAAGGGAACGCCTTGCAGCACCGCGGAGTCCGGCAGGGCAAGCAGGCGGCCATAAACGGCTATGGGTTGCTGGGTGGTGTTCACGGCGCGTCCGGAAATCGAGTAGGGGTTCTGGGCCGGTGACAATTGGGGAAACAGGAATGCGAGGAAAATAGGAATGCCGGAAAATTTCATGGCTGGTGACAATGGATCTGGTTTGGGACAAAAGTCCAAATCCTGCCATGGAGGGAGGTGTGCAAAAAGCGAATCAGGAGTACGGATTTATAAATTCGTACTCTGCCTAGTCGGTAATGGGCTGATTGACCGATTGTTGATAGCCGGATGGCGTCACGCCTTTCGCCTTTTTGAAGGCGGCGAAAAATGTTGATTTGGAGTTGAAACCCACCTCGTACCCGATCGCTTCGAGGGTGAGATGCTGGTCGGTGGTGATCATTTTGCAGGCTTCGGTAATCCGCCACTCGTTGATATACGTTGTGAAGTTCTTGCCGAGGTGGTCGTTCAGCAGTGCCGAAAGTTGGTGGCCCGATACCTGTATTTCCCGCGATAGCTCATGCAGTTTCAGGTCGGGATTTTTATAGAGCTCCTTTTCTGTCATGGCTTTTTCCAACTTGCCAAGCCATAATTCCGCATCACTGTCGCTGAGTTTTCGGGTAACCGGTTTGTCTGGCAGCAGCAAGAAAAGCTCGTCGGTTTTCTTTTTGTAAATCACGAGCGTGATCATCAGATAGAGGATCAGCGAGAACGCAATGGAGCCGGATATGTAGGAGGCGAATGGTGCGTTGATCAGGGAAGAAAAGTACAAAAGAAAAATCAGTACGTTGCCCAGGAAAATCATTGAAATCCAGGTTTCCGCAGGCTTCATCGTGTAGGAGCGGCTGAATTGTTTCCGGAGCAGATCGCGGATCAGAATGCCGGAGGCCAGCAGAAAACCAAACCACTGCACATATATGGCTCTCGCAATCACTTTGTTCCACAAAACAGGGTATTGCTCGTAAGGGAAAACTACGCCCACGACCAGGGTAAGCATGGCGAAAGCCACAAGCGTCCCTATCCAGTTCCTGGGCAGCTTTTCCAACGGCGTTATGGCCGACCGCACGAAATAGTACAAAAACGGCCCGATGAAAAAACAGGCCGAGAGGCCGATCTGCAGATAAATTTTGGGCAACGCACCATCGAAATACAGGCATACCGACTTGGCGATCCGGACGCTGGAAGCCAGCAGCAGCCCACCCAGGAAGTTGTTGGCGAGGTATTTCTTTTGGGTAAAAAACAGGAGGAATATCCCGAGAAGAATGCCGTTGAAGGCACCCAGCGCACTGAAAAAGAACAGGATCTCTTTGCCGATATTCATAAAACAAGACCGATTGTATCCCAAATGTAACTGTTTGGAAACCGGTTTTCAAGCCGTAGGTAAGACTTGTCCGGTTTGGGGCGTCGGATGTTCGGAATCGGACATCCGCTCGACCGCCTGAATTCGGGAATATGCCGTTTGGAGCGTCCTGTCAATTATTTCCACCAGTTGGCACGGCATTTGCGCGACATTATCGGAATATATCATAACCGCCATGAAAAGAACATTTTTGGGAGAGCTGGAAGAGGTCGTCCTGCTAACGGTCGCGGTGCTGGGTGAGGAAGCCTATGCAGTGACCGTCGCCCAGGAGCTCGACCTTAAAACCGGGCGTTCTCTTGGATTCAGCACCGTGCATACCACCTTGCAGCGGCTGGAAGAAAAGGGGTACCTGTCATCCGAAATGGGAGGGGCCACCGCCGAGCGCGGCGGGCGTCGCAAACGATTTTTTCGGGTCACCACATTCGGGCGGAACGCACTGCGCGACACCAGAGAGGCGCGCGAGGCGCTTTGGAATGCCATGCCGCCGCAAACACTTCAATGGATGAGCAATTGATATGAAGAAAGAACCACAGCCGCACGCAGGGCCGCCGCGCTGGGCTAAATGGCTCGTCGCACGCTGGTCACACCCGGACCTTCGTGAAGAGCTCGACGGCGATATGCTGGAAATGTATGCATACTGGCTCGAAAGCCGCGGTAAACCGGCTGCCGACCAGAAATACAGCCTCAGCGCCATCCGCCTGGTGCGCCCTTTCGCCCGGTCGAAAAGATCCGAATACTATTCCGAAACCCATTCATTCAGTCCCGCCATGATCCAGAATTATCTTAAGATCGCATTACGTAACCTGCTTAAAAGCAAAACATTTTCGGCCATCAATGTGCTCGGCCTTGCCCTGGGGATGGCGTGTAGCCTGTTGATCATGCTATGGATCCGCGATGAACGGTCTGTCGATGCTTTCCATGCCAATAAGGACCAGCTTTATCGTATTTACATGCGCGAATATTTCAGCGGTAAAGTGCAAGGCGTGATCTGGACGCCGGGGCCTCTCGCCGACGAATTGAAAAAATCCATCCCCGAGATAGAAATGACCACACCGTTGTCCTGGCCGGTGTCACAAACATTTTCAGTCGGAAATACCATTCATAAGCAGGAAACCAACTGGGCGAGCGGTGATTTTTTCAGGATGTTCAGCTATCAGTTGTTGCAGGGAACGCCGGAAGCCGCATTGCGCGACCGTAACAGTATAGCTATTTCGCGCAGTATGGCGGAAGCGTTCTTCAACACGCCCGAGGGAGCCATTGGAAAGGCCATCCGGTTCGATAACCGCAAAGACATGACCGTGACCGCTGTTTTCGAGAATATCGGCGCCAATAGCACTCTGAAATTCGACTGCCTGATGACCTGGGACGCTTACACCGACGACAATGGATGGGCAAAGGAATGGGGCAATACCGACCCGGTCACGTTCTTCAAACTCCGTAAAGATGCCGACCCCGCGAAGGTGGAAGCGAAAATGCTCCATTTGCTGGACAAAACAAACCGCGACGCAGGCAAGCCCTATAAGACGCAGCTGGCGATGCAGCGTTTTCATGAATACTACCTGAACAGCAATATTAAAGGCGATAAAATGGATGGCGGACGGATCGAATACATCCGGTTGTTCAGTTTCGTTGCGGTGTTTATCCTCCTGATCGCCTGCATTAATTTCATGAACCTCGCCACTGCACGCTCTGCGCGGCGCGCGAAGGAAGTGGGCGTTCGCAAGGTAGTGGGCGCAATGCGTTCGATGCTGGCGGGCCAGTTTATGGGGGAGGCGCTCCTGATCGCACTGTTGTCGATCCTGGCCGCGTTGTTGCTGGTCGTGTTGTTGCTGCCGGCATTCAACAATCTGACTGGAAAGCAAGTGGTATTGCCGCTTGCGGAGCCGTCGTTCTGGGGTATTATGGTGGGTTTGCTGGCCGCAACGGGGCTGCTGGCAGGTAGTTACCCGGCATTATTTCTGTCGTCGCTCAATCCGGTCCGCATTCTCAAAGGTGCATTGAAATTCGATTCGGGCTCCGTCTGGGTGCGGCAGGGGCTGGTGGTTTTCCAGTTCGGGTTATCGCTGATCCTGATCGTCGGTATGATCATCATTTACAGGCAGGTAGGTTATGTCCAAAACAAAAACCTGGGTTTTGATCGCGAAAACCTGGTGTATTTCCCGATTGAAGGAGAATTGTTTAAAAAATATGATATCCTGAAAGAAGAGCTTTCGAATGTTCCGGGAGTTAAACATGTGACGCACATGACCTCCACGCCAGCCTCCAACGGTTCGGGGACCGAAGGGATTTCGTGGGCCGGCAGCGATCCAAAGGGCCAGGTCAGATTTACACCGTTTGGTGTGGGTTATGATTTTGTCCAAACAATGAAACTGCAAATGGTGCAGGGGCGTGATTTCTCCAAAGCTTTCGCGACGGATTCCGCTGGTTTTGTCATCAACGAAACGGCATTGAAACTGATGGGTTTCAAAGATCCGATTGGTCAGCAGCTCAAATGGGGCAATGCGAAGGGGACGATCATCGGCGTGTTGAAGGATTTTCACTTCGAGTCGCTGCACAAGACCATCCGCCCTATGATCGCCTACCTCGGCGCACGGCAACCGCAGGGAAGTGTTGTGATCCGCATTGAAGCAGGCAAGACCCCGGAAACGCTGGCATCGGTAGAGCAGGTTTGCAAAAAACTCAATCCGAATGTGCCTTTCACCTATTCATTTACCGATCAGGAATATGCCCGTCAATACCAGAGCGAGCAGATCGTGGGCCGGCTGGCCGGTTATTTCGCGTTTCTGGCGATCTTCATTTCATGCCTGGGATTGTTTGGGCTGGCGGCATTTACAGCCGAGCAACGAACCAAGGAGATCGGCGTCAGGAAGGTGCTGGGCGCTTCGGTAAGCGGTATCATTGGCCTGCTTTCCAGGGATTTTCTGAAACTGGTGATCATGGCGATTGTGCTGGCCTCCCCGGTGGCCTGGTACGTCATGAAGCAGTGGTTACAGGGCTTTGCCTACCAGATCGATATCGAGTGGTGGATGTTCGCATTGGCTGGCATGATATCGGTGCTCATCGCGGTCTTTACGATCAGCTTCCAGTCGGTCAGGGCGGCGATGATGAACCCCGTGCGGAGTTTGCGGAGCGAATAGGAAGGCAGTATACTTTTGGATACCGGCTTCGGAGCTGCTTCCGGAATCTAAATGTTGGGTTGCTGGTTTGTTTTAATGAGCGCTTTCCGAATGCATTCACAGCACTTAGAAAGACGGATCAGTAAAATCAGCACTTAACAAACAGCATGGAAATAGGAATCAGCATGTTCGGGGATTTGGCTTTCAATAATGCCACCCGTTCTTTTCAGTCGCCGCAGGAGCGTTTACAAGATATGTTGGAGGAAATCAAGCTGGCCGATGAGGTTGGGCTGGATGTGTTCGGAATTGGCGAGCACCACCGGCCGGATTTCGCGGTTTCGACGCCCGAGATCATTCTCGCGGCAGCCGCTTCGGTCACCAAAAACATTAAGCTCACCAGCTCGGTAACCGTATTGAGCTCTGCGGACCCGGTGCGGGTTTATCAGAACTTTTCGACGGTCGACCTCCTGTCTGGCGGACGTGCGGAGATCACCGTAGGCCGCGGCAGTTTTATCGAGTCGTTCCCGCTTTTCGGGTATGATTTGAATGATTACAACAGCCTGTTCACCGAAAAACTGCAATTGCTGAAAGAGATCAACGAAAACGACGTCATTACCTGGAAAGGAAAATTCCGCGCGACGCTGGACCGGCAGGAGGTTTTGCCAAGAGCCGTGAACAACAAGCTGGAAATATGGGTGGCGGTAGGCGGCACGCCCCAATCGGTGGTCCGCGCTGCAAGGCTGGGCCTGCCGTTGATCATCGCCATCATAGGCGGTATGCCGTCGCAGTTCAAGCCATTTTTTGAATTATACAAAACAGAATACCTGGAAGCGGGCCATGATCCCGCAAAAATGCAGCTGGCTACGCATTCGCACGGCTTGGTAGGGTTGGATGGGCAGGCATTGTCCGACCTGTATTTCCCTTCCTATGCCAGTCAGATGGACCGTGTCGGGAAGAGCAGGGGATGGGCGCCTTACACCCGGGCACAATTCGAAGGCGGGCAAAGCCGCGACGGCGCATTGTTTGTAGGCGAACCCAACGAGGTGGTCGACAAAATACTTTATCATCAGGAGATGTTCGGACTGACCCGCTTTCTCATGCATACGGACGTGGGAGCGCCGGCGCACAAAGACCTGATGAAGTCCATTGAATTGCTTGGAACGCATGTCGCACCGGCGGTAAAAAGGGCTTTGTTAGTAAATTAAGGAGGTTTTGGAACGGGTGACGCAAACGCACCCGTTTTTTGTCGCAACGGGCATCGTTCCGTGTCCCGCAAACCTGTCAACTTTGTAACATCAATCAATTACTAAAAAACACAAAGAAAATGGAAGCGACAACACAACCTGTAACTGTACAAGCGACGATCAATGCACCGGTAGCGGACGTTTGGAACAAATGGAATGCGCCGGAGCATATTACCCAATGGTGTTTCGCATCCGATGACTGGCATGCCCCTTTCGCTGAAAACGACGTGCGGGTAGACGGTGATTTTAAAACGACTATGGCGGCCAAAGATGGCAGTTTCAGCTTTGATTTTGGCGGGACCTACACCGCAGTGGAAGAAAACCGCTACCTGGCCTACACGATGGGCGACGGCCGGAAAGTGTCGGTGTCGTTCGAAGAGGAAGGCGACGGGACCAAAGTGGTGGAAGTATTCGATCCTGAAAATATGCATCCGGTTGACTTTCAGCAAGCCGGCTGGCAAGCCATTCTTGATAACTTCAAGAAGTACGCAGAACAGTAATTCTCAGATCAACAATCTGGTAAATGCAGGCGGCCCGGTCGATGAGATCGGGCCGCTTTTGTTGGATGATACTCAAATGCAATACCTTTTGATCATATCCAGGTCATAGCCCTTCCGGCGTGCGAGCCGATACAGCAGCGGAAGCAGCGGGTTGATGACTGCCTGTTTGCCGGAAAGCCGCATGTCGCTGATCATCAGGATCACGGATGCGCGCAGCAGATCGTCCCAAGTCTTTATTGCTGCCCTGCCGTCGTTGGCGAGGCCGTAAAGCATTCGTAATGAGTACTCAAACCCTTCGTGGCCGGGTTCGATCACGACGCGGAACCGGATGGGCCTGGGGCCGGGATTGGCGAAATTGTGCGGCATGCCAATGGGCACCGTGTAACTTTCACCAGGTTCGAGCAGGAGCTTGTTTTTGCCGATCTGTACTTCGAGGGCGCCTTCGATGGGAATGAATGTCTCGGTGAAGTTCAAATGCCTGTGCAGACCATTGCCACCACCCGGACGCAGCTCGATCTCCATGTCGGTGAGCCGGTTACCACTTTCTGAGGCTGTGGTGAGGAAGGTTACGGTGTATTCGGGATTGGCGATGACGCGTTGCAGTGTCTTCGTTTCGATGAGTTCCTGTTCGGTAAAAGTTTCCATGGCTATTTTGACTAGTTTTGATTGATGATACAAAATAACCCAGGCCATCGCTGACAATCGATGACGGTTTGCGACAGGAATGTGACACTTTGCGCCAAGAAGGGAATGAGTGAATGAGTGAATGAGTGAATGACTGAATGATTGAATGACTGAATGATTGAGCCGCAGTGGAACTGGGAGTGAGTGAGTGAATGAGGCGCCGTGGAACGGAGAATGAGTGACCGGGTTGCGGGAGCGATGACTGAGTAATTCTCAAAACATTCACTCATTCACTCATTCAAAATTAATCTAAACATGTACGGGACTGTTCGTGTTTTAAGGAATATTGTTTACGCCGCAACCGAAAAGGGGGGCGACCTGGGAAGGTTGTGCGCTGCGCTGGGCATTAAGCCGGGCGATCTCAACGATGCGGACAAGCGGGTGGAGGGCGTGCGGGCGATTGTCGGATTGTGGACGGAGGTGGTTTCTTCAACCGGCGATTCCGCGTTCGGGCTGCATATCGGGCAGGCCAATAATCCGGCCATTTTTGGGGCGCTGGGCTATCTCATGCAAAGTTGCAGGACATTGGGGGAAGCGTATGCCGAGGTGGTCACCTATCAGCGCACGGTGTCGGGCTGGATATCCTATGAAGTGATCGATGGGAAAGAGTTTGAAGTCATTTTCAGAGCTGATCCGCTCTGGGAGCAGGCATCTCCGGAAACAGCGAGGCAGGGCATTGAGATGGCCGTCGGTGGTGTTTTGAACAACATTTACATTCTCACGGGGAAAAGAATTTACCCGGTCAGGGCCGAATTCGCTTACCAAAGCCCCGTCCCGCGGAGCGAATACGAAGCGCTCCTGAAATGCCCGGTAAGTTTTGGAAAAACACAAACGCGGCTCGTTTTCGAACGAGGACTGGGTGCTACACGGCTCACTAGCGCCGACGAATCACTGTACGCGTCTTTTGCACAGATCCTCCGTGAAAAGTACGCCGCGACCGGGCAATCGGTCCGTTTCAGCGAGCAGGTGAAAACGGTGATCACCCGGGATTTTGGCGGCAAAATCCCTTCCCTTGAAATCATCGCCGCGCACATGAACGTAAGCGATCGCTCGTTTCAGCGACGGTTACAGCAGGATGGTGAGACCTACCGTTCGTTGGCGGCGGAAATGAAAAAGATGCTGGCCATGAACCTTCTGCAAAACACCGACGCTACGGTACATGCCATTTCGGAGGTCTTGGGCTACACCGAGCGCAGCGCATTTCACCGGGCATTCAAGAATTGGACAAAGACAAGCCCCGCCCGGAAGAAGCATTCTGCCGGTTGACCGGAAAATAGTAGATCGCAGTTAATGCTACTTTATTTACTTTTGAGGTTCAGAATTTAAAAGTAAATGCAATCCCGAATAACATCCCGTCTTACCAACCGTCAAAAATGGGAACTTGGTCTGGGCCTCGCGGTTATATACGTGCCTATACGCATCTATATGAACGTTTTGCAGATCGATATGCCTACTTTCTGGCATCGGCTGCCGCTTTGGACGATGGAGGTGCTGTTCAGCATTGCCTTTTTTATTCTCTGGATCAATGTAATCGAATGGCTGCAATATTTCACGGCCCGCTTCCTGGGAGAGGACTTTCCGGAGCGCTACCGGGTGTTGAACCAGGCTATTATGCTGGTGGTGGCGATCGGGCTGGCGATGGTGTTCAACCATTGGTACCGCTACCTCTGGCATTGGATGGAGGCGGTTTTTGACAAGAAAAGCTTTGATGTGCTGCCTATTACGCTGAACAAAACACCCGTACTGAAACAACGTGCGAATACAAGCATTACGGTCATGGCGCTGATGGCCGAGTACTATCTTGCGGCCAACAAGCGCGTGTACGAGCGCCTGCAAAGGGTGGTGATCAACGAGGAGCGTTTGCAGAAAGAGAATGCGACGGCCCACTTCAATGCTTTGAAAAACCAGGTAAGTCCGCATTTTCTTTTCAATAATTTCAGCGTGCTCACAACGCTGGTTGAAACGAATCAGGAACTTTCGGTCAAATTTATCAACCAGCTGTCGAAGGCATACCGGTATATTCTCGAAAAATCCGTCCATGATTCGATCAAGCTGGCTACGGAAGTCGAGTTTCTGGAAACCTATATGTTCCTGCTCATGATCCGGTTTGAAAGCAAGCTCAGCCTCGATATCCGGATCTCCTGCCAGGAAAAGGAAAAGTACTCGATTGTGCCGCTCACGTTGCAGTTACTGGTGGAGAATGCGGTGAAGCATAACCGGATGTCGGCCAGTAATCCGCTGCTGATCTCCATCGGGGTGGATGATGATTACCTGGTGATCAGCAACCCGCTGCAAGTCCGTGATCTGCCCGAATCGTCGACCCGCCTCGGGCTTCAGAATATTGTAAATCGCTATAAGTTGCTGGTAGATAAGCCGGTTATGGTCGACAAGGCCAATGGCTGTTTTACCGTTAAAGTGCCGTTGCTTTCATGAATGTGCTTATTATTGAGGACGAAGCGCTTAGCGCCAGCCGCCTGGAAAGCCTTGTCGGGAAATACGACCCCAAGATCAATGTGATGGGGAAACTGTCATCGGTGAGGGAAAGTATTCAGTGGCTGAACGACGCCTCCAATACGCGGCCGGACCTGATTTTCATGGACCTGCACCTGGAAGACGATCTCGCCTTCAAGATCATTGAAGAGCTGAAACTGACCATTCCCATCATTTTTACAACCGCATATTCCGAATACACGCTCAAAGCATTCAAAGCGAATGGGATCGATTATTTGCTGAAACCAGTCGATAAATCCGAACTCACGGCCGCAATCGACAAATTCGTTGCATTGCATTCCAAAGCGGCAGCCACGCCCGCGCCCGATTTCGCGACGCTGATGGCCATGTACCAATCCGGCGGCGAGGAGGGGTACAAGGAACGCTTCCTCGCCTCGGCGGGACCGAAGCTTTTCAGCATCCGCACCAGCGAGATCGCCTATTTTACGATTGAGCAAAAGGCGACATTCCTCCGGACTTTCGACGGCCAGCATCTGGCGATGGATTACAGTCTCGATAAACTGGCGCAAATGCTCGACCCCAAAGAGTTTTTCCGCATCAACCGCTCGCTGATCATCGCATTAAACAGTATCCGCTCCATTTACACCGTTTCGGCGGGCAGGTTAAAGCTCGAACTCATCCCGGCTGCCTCGCAGGAAGTGTTTGTCAGCGGCGACCGGATGGCCGATTTCAAGCAATGGCTTGGCAAGTAACCGTTGTAACCATTTTCTTTCTTCCTCCCAAAGCGGGCATTCGGCTCCGCAAATCAGGCATTGGGCACCTTTGATTTTTTGGTTCGGCCATCGGTAATCACCTTTGGTTACTGACTGTGTTTTTGCGAAAACCAACAGTAAGTTGACCATATACCTAAACCCACTGTTTCGTGAACGCCGCGAAAGGCGGGCATGCGACAAGCTGACTATTCCTAAACCCTTCTTCAACGTGATGAAAGAACTCAATATCGATCAGACCCTGAACCTGGTAAGCTGCGAAGCCCGCGAGCTGGAACAGTCATCCCGCTACGGCGGCTTGTTTGGTATTGCATTTGTCACGGAAGGGGAGGGTGTACTGTCGTGTGACGACGATTCCTGGCATTACGAAGAGCAGGCGATCTTTCTCCTTTCCCCCGGCCATTCATTCCAATTCAAGTCCTTTTACAGGACAAACTTGCTAACTATCTTCTTCGATCCGTTCCGCATAGCCGGGGCGGCGGATCCTTTTAACAGCTTTACAGGCATGTTCCGTGCGGTACGGGACTTGTTTTCCGTACCCAGCTTCCTGCACCGGAAAGAACTCCGGAACGAAACCGACCGGCTGGCTGTCACACACCTCGTGCGGTTGATCGAAACGGAACTGAGCCATTTGCAGGATAGCAGCCGCGAACTTGTAGCAAACTCGGTCGCGCTTTTGGTCAATCTGGTGAAACGCAACTTGTCCGACTCGCTGCGCGCGGAGCCCGAGGCGCATTACAGCAAGGAAACCGAACGCGTGCTCACGGATGTCCGTCATATGCTGCAACAGAACGAGCACATTACCATCCAGGAAATTGCTGTCGCAATGAACACATCGCCTTACAACCTTAATAAGCTTGTGATCAAAGGTACCGGCGAGACGTTGAAGGCCATTATCACGCGCCATCGGGCAGAACTTTCCAGAGCCAAGCGGCTGGATTTGCAGGAATAGGGCGATCTGATTTTCGATATCCGGGGTCCGGAGGAGCCTCCTGTTTCCAGCAACGCAGGTATTTTTTGAAAATCCGGGCCCCGGCGGGGCCTGCTGTTTCTGGCAATGCGAGGGTCAATGCTCCTTCACCGTGATTTCCTCCGCCTCTTGCTGCATCAAAACGCGGCCGAATACTTCTAATGCGCTGATGGCTGGCAGCGCATACATGCCCCTTTCGGTGAGTCCGTACTCGACCCGTGGCGGCTTCTCCCGAAAGATAGTCCGGGTTACCATTCCTTTCTTTTCCAAATCGCGGAGCTGGGTGTTCAGCATTTTGTCGGTGATGTGTGCGATGGTGTTTTTAAGGTCGCCGTAGCGCAGCGGACCGTTGGAAAGTGCCAGGATTACAGGGATTTTCCAGGTTCCGCCGATGTGCGACATCGCGAATTCTACCGGGCTGTAGTAGACCCGTTTGTCGTGGATGAAATCTTGCATATCACAAATTAAAGCAATCGGTGGCTAACGATACCGGGATGCATCCTTTATCGTCAAAAAAGTATATAAAAGGAAAGTTAAAGGTCAATCCCCTAGGTTTGCAGGCTGAACCAAAAGCCAGTTTTATGAACCAGAAAGATTGGACTACCGTACCGGTGTTACCCTGCAAAGCGATCGGTGAGACGCTTTTATTTTGGGAAAATTTGGGTTTTACGATTACCTACCGACAGGATAGGCCTTACCAGTACGGCGTCGTCGAACGCAGTGGGAATCAGCTGCATTTTGTGCGCGTCAAGGGTGCTGAGGCTGGTTATACGGGTTGTTTGATCATGGTGCAGAACGTCGAACAGGCGCACATCGATTTCTGCAATGCCTTGAAAAACAGCCTGGGTCGGGTGCCGAATAAAGGTATTCCCAGGATTTCAAGAATGCGGCCCGGCCAATCCCGTTTTACGATCACCGATGTTTCCGAAAACTCCGTGATTGTAATCCAGATCGGAGAAAAAGATCAGGTAGCCTATGAAGACGCCGACCCGGCTACGCTGACGCCCCTGCAAAAGGCGATTTCACTCGCGTTACGACTGCGCGATTTTAAAGAGGACTTTCCAGCCGCCGCAAAGGTCATTGAATCGGCGCTCGCCAGAATGGATGATGGGGAAACGGAGGCGGACCGGGCAATGGCGGTTGAAATCCGGCAGTCGCTGGCGGAGCTGATGGAATGACGGGAACTGGCCACTCGGACCATAAATTATGGATTCATATTTTTGCGCCATACCTTTGGCGCCATTGAAATTCGTGGTTTATGAATGTTTTGATAAGGCTCTTTTACATTGTTGGCTCCATTTTGCTGGTGTGGTTCAGCGTTGCTATTTTGAAAAGGTACAAGCGCCTGACCTTGCCGCAGGCCTATATTGAAGTCGATAGCGTGCAGATGATGCTGAACGATGTAAGGAAGGTCTTTCCTACTGTTTCTACCATCGGTTTCAACAGCAACGTCAGTGCCGACAGAAAGGGCGTTTTGTATTTCAAGTCCGCGCTTGCCCTGGCGCCTGTTGTTGTTGCCTTGGGGGAGTCCGACACGACGCTGATCCTCAACGACACCTCATTTCCGGCATTAGACCGCGAAGATTACGAATGTTTGCTTTCGGGCGGAAGTAAAAACATGAATTATAAACTTGTCCGAATCAGACGCTGATATGTTGCTTTTCTTGTTGTTGGTCGTTTTTGCAATCGGTACCCATTTCCTGCTCAGAAAATTCTTCGGTCTCGATGGCCTGCTGACTTATCCAATCGCTTTTGCCCTGGTTTTTGCGATGGTTTCCTATTTTTATTACCTGAGCCTCCTGTCCGGCATCGGGTATGAATGGGTGCTGGGAGGGGGGACTGTGCTGGTTGGTTTAGTCGGGGTTAAACTTTTTAGGGAGGATAAAGCCGCGTTGTTTCTGAAACCTAAAGATTTGCAGGATATGCTGTTTTTAGTGGCATTCGGTATTGCCATTACCATGCTCTTCCGGCATCGTATCCATCGCTGGGGCGACTGGGATGCCTGGGCGATATGGAACCTGCATGCCAAATTTCTTGCAGATCCGGAGCGGTGGCGGCATATGTTCACCAACCAAATGGCCCCAACGCACCCAGACTACCCGCTTATGCTCCCGTCTGTCGTCGCTTTGTTCTGGCGGGCAATCGGGACGGTGACACCGGTTGTACCGATGCTTGTCTCGAACCTGGTTTACGTTGCGGTCCCGATCACCGTTTTTACGGCATTGAAGCGGTCCGGTTATCGGGTTCTGGCGATTGTTTCAGTACCCGTTTTTATTTTTGATCACAAATTCAATGAGCTGGCAGGTTCACAATATGCCGACACGCTCCTGGCGCTTTTTATTCTGATCACTTTCATCGTCTGCAACGAAGCGAAATCCGCGATGCGACCGCCGCTTTTCTCCTTGCTGGGCCTGGTCGCTGCGAGCAGTGCCTGGATCAAAAATGAAGGTCTGCTCTTTTTTGTCGTTTTTTTTAGTGTATTCTTATTCTTCCATCGTAAAAAGCCTGCACATATCGGGCTGTTTTTGGTGGGGGCAGCATTACCACTTTGTGTACTGGTCCATTTCAAACTGGCACTTGCACCGCCGAACGATCTGATCCACGAGGGCAGAAATGAAAGTATGCTATCGCTTCTGCTTCGTCCCGATCGCTACATGGTGATTGCCGAACACGCCATTCGTACACTGGTAAGCGACTATTGGGTGTCACTCGTGTTAATCGGCGTAGTGTGGGTGAGGCGGGTTGCATGGACGGGTACACTGTCTTTTTGGGTATTATCGCTGCTATTACTCGGTTATTTCGCCGTTTACCTCATCACGCCGCATGACCTGGTATGGCATGTCAGTAATTCCATCGACCGGTTACTGCATCAAGTGTATCCGGCCTGTATTTACGTGCTGCTGATGAAATTGGCGCAGCCGGGCATGATCCACCGTTCCACAGGCAAACCTGCTGTCGATCATCTTGCTAAAATCGGTCAATAAATGATTAAATGCCGGTACATGCTGATAGGTATTTTGGGCTAATTTTGGTAAAACTCAATCTTAATATCCTGAATCCTATGATGCATAACTACGTAACGCGCTCGCGTTGGGCGGTTTTCCTTTTTTGCTGGCTCGCCGCGTTCGGGGCCGCAGCGCAGTCATCGAAATCCAAATTTAACCTATATGAACAAACCAGCGAAGTAGCCGGGCTCGTGACCCGTTATGCACAGGATTTCCGTGCGGTGAAATACTTTTATGGTCCCATGCCCACAGGCGGGCGCGGACAGCAGGGGGCGACATTAAACTCGCCTGAGCAACGGAAAAGGTTGCGGGAAGTGGGTGCGGATTACCTGGGAAAGCTCGCAAATATGGATTTTAATGCGATGAGCATTTATGGTAAAGTGGATTACCTGCTGCTAAAACGCAATATTGACGACGATTTGCTCACGCTCGCACAAGAGGAAAAGGAGTATGGTCAAATTGAAAAACACATTCCTTTTGCCGCAGGGATCTATGAGTTGGAGAAAGGTCGCCGGAGAGGGGCTACCGTGGACGGGCAGGCGGTTGCGGGAAAGTTGAACGATTTGCAGAAAGAAGTAAAGAAGGCAGAAGAGTCTTTCAAAAAGCTGGAATCGATCGATATGCCGCTGTCGCGCATGGGTGTGGAAGCGGTGACCGGCCTGGAAGCGCGTTTAAAAAGCACTTTTGAATTTTATAACGGTTATGACCCGCTGTTTACATGGTGGGTTCCAAAACCTTATAAAACGCTGGACAGCACACTGCACGCCTATTCTAAACTGATTCGTAGCAAGGGAAAGCTCAATACGACGCAGAAAGAGGATGCCAGCGGCATTAAGGGCGTTCCAATTGGTCGTGAGGAGCTGATCCGCCAACTGGGTACCGAGATGATCAGCTACACGCCCGATGAACTGATTGAGTTGGCTAACAAGGAATTTGCTTGGTGTGATAAGGAATTGCTGAAAGCATCGGCGGAAATGGGTTTTGGTAATGATTGGAAAAAGGCACAGGAAAAGGTCAAGAATAGCTACGTCCCGGCTGGCACCCAACCCGAACTGATCCTGAAACTTTACAACGACGCGAAGGAGTTTATCCTCAAAAACAACCTCATCGACTATCCCGAAATAGCGGACGAAACCTGGGGAATGCAGATGATGACGCCCGAAAGACAACTGGTAAATCCGTTTTTTCTCGGGGGCAGGGACATTATTATATCGTACCCGACCAATACCATGGCGCATGATGATAAGCTCATGAGCATGCGGGGCAATAATCCGTTTTTCTCGCGCTCGACCGTGCATCATGAGCTTGTGCCGGGGCACCATTTGCAGTATTATATGAACAGTCGCTACAAATCCTATCGCAGCGATTTCCGCACGCCGTTCTGGACGGAGGGCTGGGCATTATACTGGGAGCTGCTTTTGTACGACAAAGGCTTTGCCAAAACCCCCGAGGAACGTATCGGGATGCTTTTCTGGCGGATGCACCGCTGCGCGCGGATCATCTTCTCCCTTAATTATCATTTGGGCAAATGGACGCCGCAGGAATGCATCGATTTCCTCGTCGACCGCGTCGGGCATGAGCGGGCCAATGCGGAAGGGGAGGTAAGGCGTTCGTTCGAGGGGAATTACAGTCCGCTTTACCAGGTAGCCTACCTGATTGGCGGCTTGCAGTTGTTCTGCCTCAAAAAGGAGCTTGTCGATAGCGGTAAAATGACTTTCAAGCAATTTCACGATGCGGTCATGAAGGAGAATAACATGCCGATCGAAATGGTGCGTGCGACGCTCACCAACCAGTCATTGAAATCTGATTTCAAAACCCAATGGAAGTTCTACCAGTTTAAATAACCTTCATAAATCACTCCTGCATCATGAATTTCAATAATGCACAGCGCTGGCTATGCCTCCTGGCGACGCATTGTCTGGTAGCCGGTGCGATTGCCCAAAAGTCAGGGCCTGTTCGGTTTACCGTTTCCATGCCCGAGCCGGCCGACCATATTTTTCACGTTACGATGGACTGGAAAGCGGGTAATGGCGACAGCACGCGGCTGAAACTGCCCGATTGGCAACCCGGCTATTACCAGCTCATGGATTACGCTTCGAACATTGCGGGGCTGGTTGTAAAAGATGAAAATGGCAAAGTGCTGTCTTGGGTAAAATCAGACAAAAACAGCTGGGCTGTTGCGACAAAAGGCGTACGCAGCCTGCATGCCGAATACGATGTGAAGACTACCCGCAAGTTTGTGGCAACCAGTTATCTGGACGGAGAGCATGGCTACATTACGCCTGTGAGTATGTTTATGCATGAAGCAGGGAAGCTCAAAACACCAGCCGAAGTGACGATTCGGCCCTACAAAGACTGGAACCGCGTTGCTACCGGACTGGATTCTGTGGCTGGCCAATCGCTTACGTACATTGCCCCGGATTTCGATATCTTATATGACAGTCCGCTGCTCGTCGGTAACTTAGATGAATTGCCAGCATTTCAGGTCAAAGGCATTCCGCACCGGTTTATCGGCTACAAACTGGGTAGATTTGATAGGATTAGGCTCATGTCCGACATTCAAAAAATTGTCGAAAAGGCCTCTGCGCTCATTGGCGACATTCCTTATAAGCACTACAATTTCATCGCGATCGGTCCGGGCCAGGGCGGCATCGAACATTTGAATTCGACGACCATCAGTTTCAGCGGCGATGAACTGGATTCGCGCGGCTGGAACAGTATGCTGGGATTCATCACCCATGAGTATTTCCATCATTACAATGTCAAACGCATTCGTCCCGTCGAACTGGGGCCATTTGACTACGACAAAGGCAGTAAGACCAATATGCTTTGGGTTTCAGAGGGGCTGACTGTTTACTACGAACCGTTGATCATGCGGGCCGCGGGCCTGACGAGCGAGGGGGAATTGCTCGATTTCTTCCAAAAGCAAATCGCCAGTGTTGAAACCAAGCCGGGCCGCCTTTTTCAGACCCTCGCCCAGGCCAGCGCCGAAACCTGGTCCGACGGCCCTTTCGGCCGCACCGGCGACGCCGTCAATAAGACCATCTCATATTACCAGAAAGGGCCGGTTGTAGGCCTGCTCTTCGACCTTGCGATCCGGCACGAAACCAGGAACAAGCGCTCGCTCGACGACGTGATGCGGAAGCTTTATCAGGATTTTTACATTAAAAAGAACCGCGGCTTTACCGAAGAGGAACTTCGCGCCACGATCGAAAGCGTAGCCGGGAGGAAACTGGACGAATTATTCAGCTACATCTACACCACCGCCGAGCCGGATTACAAGAAATACCTGGGGTATGCGGGGCTGGAAATCGACGTCACGACGGATAAGCATTTTGGGACATTTGAGATTAGGAAAATGGCCTCGCCAGATGCTTTGCAGCGGGAAATATTTAGGAGTTGGAGTCGGGAGAATTAGTGCTGACCGCGCTTTGTTTTCTCGCGGCAATTACATTAACTCCAATATACTAATTCTTTCAAAATGCCTCTTGTTTAAGGTTGCAAGAGGCATTTTGTTTAAGACAGCAGTTGCAGCAATCAGAAGGTCTGGAATGGCGATCTGTTTACTTTCCCGTTTGAGTGTAGCGTTGATTCCAATTGCAACATCAATTGATACTTCTGAAACCGGTATAACTTCAATGTTTGCAAAAATCGAATTCCACAGTTCAAGTTGCTTTTCGGTTGCTCCGGAATAGATTTCATATTTTGCTATGACAGACGTTGCAAACTTGAACTTCTGCTCAGCCAGTTTCATCCATTCCGTTCGATCTTTGTTGGTTTTTCGGAAGTAGTCGATTAGTACAGAGCTGTCCACCAAGACTTTTCTTACCTCCATTTCGATAGCATCCTTCTGTTATTTTCAATGGTTTTTATTTGCTCTTTTGTGGCGGTAGGGCCATTTCTTAACAGGGTAGCAAAGTCTGTATCGTGTTGTTGCGTTTGTGTTTCGTTTTCAATGATTGTTTTTAATCGCTTCAATTGACTCGCAGGTAGTTTTTTGACGATGTCAACAAGCTGATCAAAAGTCATCTCTGTTTGAACTTGCATAGTGTCTGTCGTTGAAAGTGTCACATAATTTACTTTCTCAAATTTACAACAATTTCAATAGATCATCATGCCCTCAGCGCCTCCACATCCCTCACACTTTTCACCAGTTTCTTTCCCAGCACCCTGTTGCCGGTCTCAGTTATCAAAAGGTTATCCTCGATGCGAATACCCGTGAAATCGCGGAAGTGTTCCAGCTTTTCGTAATCGATGAATTGTGAAAGTTTGTTCTCGGCTTTCCAGCGGTCGATGAGGGTGGGGATGAGGTAGAGGCCGGGTTCGACGGTTACCACGAAACCCGGTTCGAGGGCGCGTCCCAGGCGCAGGGATTTCCAGCCGAATGCGGTGCCTTTTGGGAGGTCTTCGGTGTAGCCCACGTATTGTTCGCCCAGGTTTTCCATGTCGTGTACATCGAGGCCCATCATGTGGCCGAGGCCGCATTGGAAAAACAGGGTATGCACATCGTGTTCCACAGCTTCTGCCGGATCGCCTTTCACGACGCCCATTTGCTTCATGCCTTCGACGAGTTTGGTGGAAGCAAGCTTATGTATGTCTTTGAACAAAACACCTGGTTTACAGGCCGCAATGGCCGCTTCCTGCGCGTTGAGGACGATTTCGTACATTTCTTTCTGGATGCTGGTGAATGCGCTTCCGACCGGAATGGTGCGGGTAAGATCGCCGCAGTAATGCATGGCGGTTTCGGCTCCGGCGTCGCAGAGTGCCATCTGACCTTCGCGGATTGCGAGGTCGCGGGCGTGGGTATGCAGGATTTCACCGTTGACGGTCAGGATCACAGGGTAGGAGATGTCGCCACCCTGAGCGATGGCCATGCTTTGGAGCTTGCCCGCAATTGCCTTCTCGGTCATGCCCGCACGCGTTTCGCGCATAAAGGACAAATGCATGTCGACAGATGTGTCCACCGCCTTTTCGATTTCGGCGACTTCCTCATTGGTTTTATAAGAACGCATCGAAACAACTGTCTTAATGAGGCCCACAGAAGTTTTTTGCGCAGCTTCGGAAGGGTTGATTTGCAGCCATTCCTGTAATTTCAGGTAGTGCTCGCCGCGATAGGGCGGCAGGAAATGGACCGTTTGCCGGCGCGACAATGCGTCCTTCAAAAAGCTCCCGACAGCCGAGGCTGGCTTGACTTCTGTAACGCCTACTTTGGCCGCCTTTTCGGCAATGGCTTCTTTTGGACCGGTCCAGACGATGTCATCAATAGTGAGTTCATCTCCGAAAATGATTTCACGGTTATTGTCAATGTCGATCACGGCCGTCAGCGACGCCTGGTCTATGCCAAAATAATACAGGAATGTACTGTCCTGACGGAATGAATATACGTTGTCCCGGTAATTAATGCCGCTTTCTTCATTGCCCAGGAGCAGGATCAGTCCGCTGCCGAGTTTGGATTGAAGTGTTTGTCTGCGGTTTAAGTATGTTGATTTGGAAAACATGGTAATCATATGGTTTTGGAATACAACAAAAAATTTGCCCACCGAACAAATATACTTCGTCCGGTGAGCAAATAGGAACTACCTAACCCAAATTAATAAATGTATCAGTAACCCGGGTTCTGTTTGAGATTGGGGTTTTTGTCGATTTCGTTCTGAGGGATCGGGAAGAGTGCGCGCTGCACCGTTTGTGGACGGTGGTTGAACCATTTTTTGGTCTCATAGGCCCCAAAACGGATCAGGTCCTGGCGGCGGTGCGCTTCGGCGGCAAATTCCCAACCGAGTTCGTCGAGGAACCGGCCGAACTGGATGTCGTCGCCCCCCTGGCGTTCCGTAATGGTGCCATCAACGGCCTGGATACCGTAGTTGTACTTGCTTCCTTTCACGAGATCGGCCGCAGTCACGGTCGCTTTCGCGGGCGTGCCTTTGAATGCGCGCTGGCGCACCTGCGTCACGAGCTCGGCGGCTTCGGCGGCTTTGCCCGTGCGGAGCAGCCCTTCGGCTTTGATCATCAGCACATCCGCGTAGCGCAGAAACGGGAAGTCGTTGTCGAGGCTGCCGGTTGCATTCGGTTTGATTTTGTATTTACCAATACGGAAACCGTCGGAAGATGCCGTTTTTTCCATGCTGGGCACGGTTTTGCTGTAAGTGATCACCACCGCCCCTGTCGCTGCACTTTTCTGTGCGCCCATGATCCAGGTGTCGGCCAGGCGGCTATCCGCGGCGTCGTAGGTGTCGATGAATTGCGGAACGGCACAGTTACCACCCCAGGGACCGGCGTTCATCGGGTATACCGAGCGGCTGAGGGGGTCCAGGGTTTTCATGTGGATCTGGTTACCTGTTCCATAGATTTCGTCGTAAGGAATGGCAAAGATGATTTCCTTGGAGTTGAAGTTAGTCCAGGTAAAAACATCTGAATAATTGGCATCCAGCACATATTTGCCGCTTTTGATCACATCATCGGCTTCCTGGATCGCCTTCGCCCACTCGGCAGTACCGGTGTATACCTGTGCATTGAGGTAAATTTTGGCCAAAAGCGTTTTCGCGCCCCATCTGTTCATCTGGCCATAGGTCGTGGTTGCATTCTCGCTCAGGTTTGGCAGCGATTCGGTCAATTCTTTTACCACAAAGTCATAAACTTCCTTGCGCGTGCTCTGTTTTGGCAGTGTAACATCCTTAAAGTCAGTCACGATGGGCACATTGCCGTGGTTGTCGAGCAGCAGGTAATAGGCAAATGCCCGCACGGCCCTCAGCTCGGCGATCGTGGCATCCTTACCGTTGGCAATGGGCAGATCGCCGTCCGCTATCTGGGAAAGTACCCGGTTGACGGTTGTAATGCTGCGAAAAGCGCTTTGCCAGGCGTTTTCAGGCTGCCATTGCAGCGAGGTCCACGTGTGCTGGTGCATACGGCGGTAGGTACCGCCATCGTCCCAGCCATTCGGGCGTACGGGCGTGATGATCGCATCGGCCGCTTCTTCCTGCAAATCGAAATAGCCCTGCCAGCCGAGCATAAGCGAGCGCAGCGACGAGTACACCGGCGCTACGATGGCCGGAAGGTCTTTTTCGGTAGGCTGGTAACTGCTGCCAAGCACTTCGGAATACACTTGTTCGTCGAGGTCGGTGCAGGAGTAGAGCGGTACCCCGGTTAGCAATGCGGCCAGGACCGCGTATTTTATATTTTGAGTTTTCATCGGTTGTGAAAATTGAATGATCAGAATGTGACGCTCAGGCCGGCAGTGAATGTCCGGGTGGTAGGGTACTTGTCGCGATAATCGCTGCCCGGTGCGAAGCCGGTGAAGCTTACACCCTCCGGATCGATACCGGTGTAGCCGGTAAGCGTTGCCAGGTTGAGGCCCGAAACGAAAATGCGCAGGTTCTTAACACCTTTGAGGGTATTGGCTGGCAATGTATAGCCAAGGGTCACGTTGTCGATTTTCCAGTAGTCGCCTTTTTCGATATAATGCGAAACATACACAAGGTCGCTGGTCAGCACTTTCCCGTCGATCGGATCGTAGGCTGATTTGAGCATATTGTACGCCTTGTTACGGGGGTTGCCGTAGAACATTTTCTGGAAGTTCAGGATGTCGAACCCGAATGCACCGCGCATATTCACGGCAAGGTCGAACTGCTTGTAGCGGATGTTGTTGTTCCAACCCACAATGTGTTTTGGAATACCATTTCCGTAATATTGGCGGTCCTCAGGCGCAGCATCGGCGATAGGGATCACTTCGCCATCCTTGTTTTCGATCAGCCAGGCACCCTTGTCGTCGACACCCACGCTTTTCCAGACGAAGAAGCGACCGATCGGCTCACCGACTTTCACGCGGTGCGTGCTCATCTGTATCGGCTCACTGGTGTAACCTGCGTCGAAAAAGTCGTTCGCTGCCTGGAACTGGTCGTTCGAAAGGCTTACGAGCTTGTTGCGGTTGGTCGAGTACGTAATACCCGTGTTCCATTGGAAATCGCCGGTCTGGATCGGAACGATATTCAGCAACACTTCAACCCCTTTGTTCTGCATGACCCCGGCATTGATGAACATGCTGCCCGTCAGGTAAGGCGGCACCGGCACCGGGAAGTTGTAAAGCAAATCTTTCACTTTGCGGCTGTAAAAGTCGATCGAACCATTGATGCGGTTTTTCATGAATCCAAAATCAACACCGGCATTGTACTCTTCTTTTTTCTCCCAGCGCAGGTCGGGGTTGAAGTTGCGCGCCGGGACAAAGCCTGGTACCCATTTGCCGCCGATGAATGCACCTTGTCCGCGATCGAAATTATAGCTGATCTGCGACATGTACGGGTTGTTGGCGATGGTACCGGTCACACCGATACCCGCGCGGAGTTTGATATCCGAAGTGGTGCCGAGGTTGCCCATGAAGCGCTCTTTGCTGATGCGCCAGCCGATGGACGCCGCCGGGAATGTACCCCATTGGTTATTGACCCCGAAGCGTGACGAGCCCTCGCGGCGCACGCTGGCCATGAAAAGGTATTTGTGGTTGAGACTGTACGTGAGACGACCGAAGAAACCGGCGAGCTGCCATTTGTTTTTGGTACTGCTCATTCCGGCCTGTCCTTTTTGCAATGCACCGCCTGCGCCGAGGTTGTTCCAGTCGTAGGCATCGGTCGGGAAATCCCAGTTGTTGGCTGCGAAGGCTTCGTAGGTTGCATCCTGCCAGCTGTATCCGCCGAGTACCGAGAAGCGGTGTTTGCCGATCGTTTTGGAATAATTTCCAGTGAATTCGAGCAGGTTTTCGTTGTTGGCGTAAGTGTTCCGGAACGCGGTCGCATTCTGGTTGCTCAGGCGCGTGGCTGTGTGGTTAAATGTAGTAGAGCCGCCTTCCAGGTTGCTGTTCTGTACATTTGAAACGAGTAGTTTGAAGTTCAGATCGTCGATAGGCGCATAATCCAGGCTCCCGGCCATCCGCATTTCTTTAAACGAGCTTTCAAAATTCGATTCGTTGAGCAGGGAAACGGGGTTTTCGTAGAAATAGCCGTCGCGCTCCTGCCATTTGCCGTCGTCGGTCCGCACGCGGTCGGTTGGGTTGCGGATGATGGCCTGGCGGTAGGCATAACCGTAAGCGGCATCGTCGTTCGCAGGTGAAACGGCCCCATTGGAACGGGTAATGCGGTTGATGATCTGTAAGTTGGTTTTCAGTTTGTTTTTGAACATGGCGTGGTTCAGGTCGGCGCGACCCGTGAAGCGGTTCTGCCCCGATCTCAGGAATATCCCTTCCCAATTGCGGTAATTGACGGAGCCGGTAAAGTTGGTCGTGCTGTTGCCGCCGAAGAACGTGAGGTTATGGTTGTGGCTCACGGGTTTTTGCATGATCTCCGAAAGCCAGTCGGTATTGCCGCCGAAATCGGTGTAATCGATGCCTTCCTTGATCTTCTGACGGTAATCGTTGCCGGTAAGCAATTCGGGACGGCTGGCAATGGACTGGATGTTGACATAATTCGAATACTCGACCGTGGCGCGTGAATTCGCGCGGTTTTTACGCGTCGTGATCAGAATAACCCCGCCAGTTGCGCGGGTACCATAGATAGCCGCCGCCGAGCCGTCTTTGAGCACATCCACCGACTCGATATCTTCCGGTGCAACGGTATTCAGCCCGCCGGGAATACCGTCGATCAGGATCAGCGGGTTGGTAGCGCCTTCGATGGAGTTGATACCGCGCAAATTGATCTGCGTGTTGGCGGTAGGGGAGCCGCTGGGGGTCGTAATGCGTAAACCGGCTACTTTGCCCTGTACCAGCTGGGCGGCGTCACGCACTGTTCCCTGTACGAAATCTTCCCGTTTGATACTGGCCACAGAGCTCGTCACATCGCCCTTTTTCTGGGTGCCATACCCGATCACCACCACTTCCTGCAACTGTTTCTGGTCCGATGCCAGCTCGATACTGAAGTCGTTCTGGTTGCCCACTGTCACTTCCTGGCTTACGTATCCAATGTAGCTCAGCACGAGCACGGCATCATCCGGTACACTCAGTTTGAACTTTCCATCCGTGTCCGTGGCGGTTCCCACGGTATTTTTACCCTTCACGATGATGGTCACACCGGGCAGCGGGTTCTTGTCCTCTGCGGACACCACTTTGCCGGAAATCTGGCGGTCGGCGGCGAACGCCATGGCATTTTCAGTCAGGAAACAAGCAACCGCCGCTGCCAGCAGGCAAAAACAGTGCAGTTCCCGGATCAAGCGGGATAATGGTCTTTTCATACAATTGGAGTTAGATGGTGAAACTTATTTTGAGGGTAACTACTGCACTTTCATAATGCCATTCATGATCCGCCAATGGCCTGGTACCGTGCACAGGAACGGGTAGTCGCCGGGCTTGTCGGGCGCGATGAACACCAGCGTCGCATTGCCCTCGGGGGTTACGAGTTCCGTTGCGTGCAGTACTTCGGGCACTTTGGGTACATAGTTGAGCGCGATCGCATTGGATTCCCGCGCCAGCAAGTCGGCCGCATTGCCTACTTTTTCCAATGTTCCGGGTTTGATTATGAGCAAATTGTGTTGCATGAAATCCGGGTTGGTAAACTGGATCGTCACTTTCTGGCCGGGCTTTACGGTGAAGGTCTTCTGATCGAACTTCATTTCATGCTCGATCACTTTCAGTTTGATGGTTGCGGGTGTTCCTTTGCCTTTGAGGACTTCCGGGGTCGTCCCTGGGGCCAGGGGCTTCTCCGTGGCCAGACCTTGAAAGGCCTGGTTGTGAGTGGCCTGGTTGACGTGGAGGGTGCTTTTGATGTCTAGCCAGCCTCGTAGCCTTGCATTGTCGGTATATTCGCCTACCTGGTTGCCATCGCGAAGATCGCGGCCGAGGCGGATGTCGTCGGGTGTGAATGGTTGGTGGAAAAGACCTGATGCATTGCCCTCTGCCGGCGTTTCGTCCTCGATCGCGAGCGTCATTTTGCCACCTTCCGAAAGCGTTGCGTAGGCATTGAAGCGTTCGTCGGGGAGTTTTTTTGTGGAGGTGATTTGATAAGATTTCCCATCCTGCCGCACCAGCCAGTGCAATTTCCCATCCTGCATGTAAAGGCTGTACCCGTTCTGCCGGTTACCCTGTGATACGACCACACCCGAAAGATCTTCCTGTGCTTTGGTGATAATGGCTTTGATTTTGAGTTCTTTATGTGAAACATCAGGCGGGTAAATCGGCGGCGACCAGAGGTTCAACATGTATGTCTCCTCGATCAGCCCGCGTTCGATCCTGGCCGTTAATGTAGAGTCTTTCAGCTTCGCGGCCGCTGCTTTGAAACCGCTTTCATGTTTGATAACCCCCGAGAAAATAGCTTGTGCGAGGTATTCGTCGGCTGCATTCTGGGAATCCTGACCGGCCAGGTAAAGCATTCTGCCTATTTCTTCCGAAGCCGGCAGATCGGTCAGCGCCTGGATGGTCGCCAGCCTCACTTTCAGATCGGGGTCGCTTAACGAGTTGGTCCATTTCAATGCAGAAAGTGCTTTTTCATTGCGTGGAAGCAGCTTTACGGCCGTTTTGCGAACGCCCGCAGCCGGGTGGCGCATGGCCCGCACAAGCGTGTGATAGGCGTCCTCGTTCGGGCCGGTGAATGCATTCAGGCCGTCCAGTGTCCACAATGCATGCACGGCCGGGCTGTTCAGGCCGATCTCGTCGACGGATTGGTCATTCACCAGTTTGATGAGCTCAGGAATCAATGAGGTGTTCTTCGATTCCACGATCAGCCGCTGCGCCGTGGTGCGCCAGAACATGTTGCCGTTTTTCAAACCAGCTACCAGGCTCGCCGCGTCATTTTTGGCGAGTTTCGGATAGGCCGCTTTTTTCGCATTCTTCCAAACGACCCTGTATATACGTCCATGCTGATTGTCGCGCAGCGGATTAATGTACGCATTGCCTTTCCCATTCTCGAATCCGCGCGGGGTAGGGTTGTGCTGGATGATGAAACTGTACCAGTCGGCCACCCACACAGCCCCGTCCGGGCCTACTTCCGCATGTACGGGCGAGAACCATTCGTCGGCGCTGGCGAGCAGGTTGAAACCATTTTTCTCTTTGTAGCCGGCGCCTCTCGGTTTCAGCAATGCCTGGTAGAGCAACCGGCCCGTCGGTTCGCAAACGAACGCGGTGGCATTCCAGTAGGATTTCGGGAAGTTGCGGGCGGTATACAGGTTATGCCCCGCCGCCGCTGTGAACCCGCCGTGGAAATCCACCTGGCGCAATGCGGGCGTGAGGTAATTCATTTCATAGTGCGAATCGAGTTTGTAAACCGTATTGCCCGAGCCGTCCGCCACGGAGCGCTTCACGTATTCAAGTGGCATGGCGAAATGTCCGCTGTAATTCCCGTTCGCTGTTGAAATAAACACTTCAAACTCCTCGGAAAAACCCAAACCCCAGGTGTTGTTGGAGGTGCGGCCGATGTATTCGAGGTTTTTACCGTCGTTGTCGAACCGGTAGATGCCCTGACTGAAATTCAGCTGCTTACCCGAGTTCGTTCCACGGAAACCCGCATAGCCCAGCACGCCCCAGATCTTGTTGTCCAATCCATATTTCAAATTCGAAGGCCCGGCATGCGTATCGCTTTTGCCCCAGCCCGAAATGATGTTTTCGCGGATATCGGCCTTGTCGTCGCCGTTGGTGTCTTTCAGGAAGATGAAATGCGGAGCCTGGGCTACGATAATGCCGCCATTGGCGAAAACGAGGCTGGTGGGGATGTTGAGGTTGTCCGCAAAAACCGTAAACTTATCGGCCTTACCGTCTCCATCGGTGTCTTCACAGATTTTAATGCGATCCTTACCCACGCCGTCCTGATCGCGGACTTCATTCGGATAGTCTTGTGTTTCTGCCACAAACAATCGGCCGCGTTCATCCCAGGCCATCGCAATGGGTTTCACAATATCCGGTTCGGAAGCGAAGAGTTGCAGCTCAAAATCGACGGGCACCTGGGTCAGTTTCTGTGATTCGGCGGGTGATAACGGCTGCTGGAATTTCGGTGCCGGGTCGCGCTTCTCGTAGTTGGGTACGGCGGCGTCGGTGTAGGTAGGTTTGGCTAAATTGAATTTCTTCAAACGCTCCTTCGCGTCGTCGCTGACGGCCCACATAATGCCGTTCGCCACCAATTCCTGGAAAGCGGGCTGCTTCCACGTGCGCTCGTCGTGCCCGTAAGCAGTGTAGAAAACCCTGCCTTTGCCCTGCGTGCGTACCCACGTCCACGGCTCGTGATGATCGCCTTCCATTCGCTCCTGCAATACGACCATGTCGGGGTTCAGTTTCGAATGCACATAAGTTTCGTCCCAGGTCTCGAACGTTTTCCAGCCCTGCATCACCGGGTGATCGGCTTTTACAACCGGTGCGGTAAATGTGCCATACTTATGCGAGCTGAACTGCCCGCCCACCGCTTTGATGTACCAATCCGAATTCTGGAAGCAAAAAGAGGCTGCATGCAATGGAATAAGTGCTTTTCCACCTTCTACGAATGTCTTCAACGCTCCTTCCTGCGCGGGAGTAATGGTGTTATGGTTGGCATAAATCACCACGCCGTCGTACTGCGCGAGGTTTTCGGCATTCAACGCATTTGGGTCGGAGGTGTAAGTGAGGTTAATGCCCTTCTGAAATAATGGCAGCGACAGCATCGGGAAATATTTTTCCGAGAAATGATGGCGGCTGTCGTGTCCGAGAAACAGGAGCTCGATACGGCGGCCGTCATTGCTTCCGGCGCCGTTGCTTTCCGTGGACGCGGTCGGTATTTGTGCCTGTTTTCGCTTATGAGCGCAGCCGTACATCAGGACGATCGCGAAAAGCAGCAGTAATGCTTTTTTCATTGGATTTGGGTTAGAGTGGCATCAAGCGCCCCTTTTTGAGCTAAATTTTCTGTTTTTATAAAAAATAATGCAAAACAATGCCTGTCAAGCAAAAACTTGCTTAATGCACTATTCTCAATCTTTTAATCAATTCCCAGGTCTTAAGACCGGGGCAGAGGATTTACTGGACTTTATACTTTGAACTCTAAACTCTTAACTCTGAACTCTACATTATCGTCCAAGCCCTGCTGGCTCAGCGGCTATCTGCCTGTTTCTGTTCGGAGGATTTACGCCTAATAATTTTTGTACAAAAAAATCCCTTTTCTTGCGGCGCCCGTAAATGCCGCCGTCGCTGTGGCCCATGCCGGGGACTACGAGCAGGTCAAACTCCTTGTTGGCCTTAATTAATGCGTCGGCTACGCGGTAGGTGCTTTCCGGTGGCACGTTGGTATCTACTTCACCTACGATCAGGAGCAAGTCGCCCTGTAATTTGGCCGCATTGGTCACATTCGATTGCTCGTCGTAATGCTTGCCCACCGGGTAGCCCATCCATTGCTCATTCCACCATTGCTTGTCGACGCGGTTGTCGTGGCAGCCGCATGCCGAAACCGCCGCATCGTAAAAGCCCGGGTGGAAGAGCAATGCACCCAGCGAGTTTTGCCCGCCGGCAGAGGTTCCGTACACGCCCACGCGGGTCGAGTCCACCTGGGGATATTTTTCGGCCAGGGCTTTCATCCACGCGATGCGGTCGGGGAAACCGGCGTCGGCCAGGTTTTTCCAGCACACATCGTGGAATGCCTTGGAGCGGTTGGAGGTGCCCATTCCGTCCATTTGAACCACTATGAAGCCCAGCTCAGCCATGCTCTGCATTTCACCATAATGGCGGAATGCCTTGGGAACGAACGAGTCCTGCGGGCCGGCGTAAATGTTTTCGATGATCGGGTATTTCTTCTTCGGATCGAAATTGGTCGGGCGGTACACGATGCCCCAGATGTCGGTCTTGCCGTCGCGGCCTTTGGCTTTGAAGATTTCCGGTAGTTTGAAACCTAATGCTAAATATTGTGAAATATCGGCTGTTTCAAGCTTCATCACCAGCGACGCGTCGGCAGTTCGGCGAAGTTCCGATACCGGCGCGCTGGTCATCGTTGAGTAAGTGTCAATGTAGAAAGCACGGTCGGGTGAAAACGTAAGCTGATGCGTCGCTTTCGCGTGATCCGTCAGTTTTACAAGGCCGGTTCCGTCAAGCTTAATGCGGTAATAATGAATGTGATAAGGGTCTTCATTCGCATTCATGCCGCTGGCCTTAAACCACACTTCGCGTTTTTGCGTATCGACGCTGTCGATGTCGCGTACTACCCATTCGCCTTTGGTAACCTGGTTTTTGACCTTCCCGGTTTGCTCGTCCACCAGATAAATGTGCCGCCAGCCGTCCTTTTCCGAAACCCAGATAATTTCATGATTGTCAGGCTGGTAATGCGTGTAAATCATGTTTTGGTAAATGAATGTCTCCGTCTTTTCGTCGATAATGTGCTTCGTTGCGCCACTGGTAGCATCCACCTCAATCACCCGGAAGCGCTGGTGTCCGCGGTCCACTTTTTCGTAGGTAAAATGCGTGGCATCGCCCTTGCGCCAGCGGATCACCGGCGCATTGAAAAAGTCGATCACTTCCGACTGTACTTTCACCGACTTACCGCTTTGCACATCGATCACATGCATTTCGTAGCTCGTGAATTCGTCGCCAGGCTGCGCATAACCACGCGTTCTGACCTCACCGCGGGTGGTATTGGGCAGCGAAGAGAATATGATGCTTACCTGCCGCTCATCTCGCTCGTCTATGCGGTAGCACACCAGGTACCGGCCATCGGGTGACCAGCTTAGTTCACCGTAAGGTTTCAGCGGATTGCCGTCGTAGGTCAGTTGTTTCCCGTTTTTATCTTCCTTTTTACCTAAATAAATATTGCCGTTGCGGACGAATGCCTTAGTTTGCCGGTCTGGCGAAACGCTGTCGGCCCGGAACCGGCCCCAGCGGCTGAGCTGTCTGGTCCAGCCCGTTTCTTTGGGTTTGGGCAAATCCGGTTTCGCAATTTTCTGCGCCGTGCCGGTTTCAGTATCGTAAGCAAACCATTTTCCCTTGCTTTGAAGGATGATGTTGTGTTTCTCAGGTTCAAAATGAATGTCGCTGATCCAGAGTTTGCTGGACGAGAACGTGGAGTCGTAAGCCCTGGAAAGCGCCGCCGCAACTTTTGCCTGGTCGAAGGCTGGCGTTCTTTTGTTTTCGCCGGGTTTTACAACCAAATATTCAGTCAAACTATCCTTTAATACATTCCTGTACCAGAATGACCCATCGGCCAGCCAGTTGGGTTGTACCTGGGCTTTGAGGACGCTGCCTTTGGTGAGCGAATCCATCAGGGTCATCCTTTTATACGAGGCTGCCAGCTCGGCCGGATTCGGTTGATATGCCGGCAACGAGCGCTGCGCGATAACTGGCGAAGCGAGGCATAATGCGCTGATTGTGTGCAGGTAAATTTTTTTATAAAGGCTGCGGTTAAGAATTTTCATAGCTGCTTTGGTCCAAATAAAGGCAATAAAATACTTGCCGACTGCCGGGCAGTCGATCGGTTTATGAGACCGACAAACGGTATGTCGGAGGGTGCTTTTTGAAAATTATCTATTTGTAAAATTAGCGGGTCGGAAAACCAAAAACTTGATGTGAATTAGCGGCTTTTTTACCGATATTAACTTATTTCTGTCAGTAATTCCGCAAATCTGTGAATTTGGGTGATTTTATTTGGTTAATCTGGAAAAACAGCGAATAAAGGGTGGTTTTGCGTTTTTTGACATAGATCAATGTTTACAAAGCCGGATCATGGGAGCTTTGCAACATCATTCATATCCATACCAATTCATGAACAAGAAACATTTCAAGTACATCAACACCCTTTTCGTAGTTATCCCTATGACGCTCATTATGGCCTTTGTCGGGCTCCTGCGTAACTACGGGTTCGGGCCCGACTGGTTTTTAAAATTTCTCAAAGCGTGGAGCGTGATGCTGCCGGTCGCGTATGCGGCTGCTTTCCTGATCATTCCCAATGCACGCAAACTGGCTGAGAAAGTAGTCTCAAAGTCTTAATTTAGCGGTTCCATTTTTTGCCGTATATGTACGACCAGCTTACACGCTATATTCAGAATCAGATCGATATCGGAGCCGACGACCTGCAAATGATCCTTTCCTGCTTCAAACCGTTGAAACTGGCCAGAAATGAGCTATTGTTACGGCAAGGCGAGCCCAGCCAGCGGACATACTTCGTTGGCAAGGGCTGTTTAAGGGTTTATTTCAACAACGCGGAAGGGCAGGAGGCCACCCGGTACCTCGCCTTTGAAAACCAGTTTGCAACCGCGCTCGTGAGCTTTATCAGCGAGGAGCCTTCCGCGGAGTACATTCAGGCCGTCGAAAAAACGGAGGTGCTGTACATTACCCATGACGACTTCTACCGTTTGATGACCGCTGTACCGGGATGGGACCGATTTTACCGGAATTACCTCGAACATGCCTATGTGATCAATACCCGGCGGCTGATGTCGTTCATTACCCTCGACGCGCGGGAGCGGTACCGGCAGCTGCTTGAACAAAGCCCGAACGTGGTGCAAAGGCTGCCTAACAAACTCGTCGCTTCGTATCTCAATATATCACAGGAAACCCTGAGCAGGCTGAAAACCAAAATCTAATGCACGATGAATGTAACTTTTTTACTTGAGTTAACTGGGTGGGTAGGGGTTGCCTCCTATGTATTCGCGTACCTGTTGCTGACGATCGGCGTATTGAAACCAAGCGGATACCCCTTCCATCTGCTTAATATGGTAGGCGCTGCCAGCCTGATCGCCTACTCGCTCGAATATGGCGATAAGCCCAATGTGGCGGTCAATGTAATCTGGCTGATGATCGGGATAGGGGCTGTAGGGCGAAAACTTGCCCGGAAGTCATTCCGCAATCACTGAGGCTTCCGTCAGGCGGAGGATCGATAGGGCCTGTTGCCGGTATTTACTCAGTCGCAACTCGTATTCCTGCTTGTCGGACACAAGGCTGAGGTAAAAATAGGCACCGTCGATGAGGACGAAGATATTGTCTGCCGCGGTTTCCACATCTTCGACGTCGAGCACACCATCCTGCCTGCATTGCTCGATATGCCCGATCAGCAGGTCCCTGAGTGAATCCAGCAGCTTTTTGTAGAGGTCCCGTACTTTGGGATCATGGAATGTCATAGCATAGCAGCCGTAAAACAGACCGTCGTCGAACAAAGCGTTCCACTTCTTGGAGAAGATATTGCTGATGATTTCGAGCAATGCCTTTTTGGGATCGGCGGCATTGGCTGCGCTCACCTTATAAATCAGTTTGTACTTGTCGAGAATGTAGTCGATCAGCCCGTACACCAGATCCTCGCGCGTCTGGAAGTAGTGGATGATGAGGCTGGGGTTCATCTCCATTTTCGCCGCGATCTTGGCAATCGACGTGTTCTCCAGACCATTCTTTCTGGCCAGGTTGTAAAACACCTTAATGATCTCTTTTTTCCTTACTTCTTTAAGACTCTTTCTGCCCATTGCTGATCCGGGGTATAACGGATTGCCAATATACGGATTTTTACGGAATACGGAAGTCGGTCCTTCCTTTAAAAATTAATTGAACATTCATTCAATTTATCATCACAATCAGATAACTATTTTTTAATATTAGCGTAACTTTTGATTAGGACATTTGCATTCCGAAAATGGCCCAAAAGATCATTAAACGTAAATATTACTTATGATGGAAAGTGTACCTAGACCAAACAGTTCCAGGCACCGCCTATGTGCGCTGCTTGCTGTGCTTTTAACCTCGATGTGGCTCATGCCCGCCTATGCACAGACGGCGCGCGTGACCGGAACCGTCACCGACGGCAAAGACCTCCTTCCCGGAGTGAATGTAGTGATCAAAGGCTCCCAGAAGGGGACCATCACCGATCAGAACGGAAAGTACAACCTCGAGGGCGTATCGGGGAACGACATCCTGGTGTTTTCCTACATCGGCTACAAAACGTCGGAAGAGCTTATTAAAGGAAGAAGCGAGATCTTCGTTACGTTGCAGGCCGACCTGGGTAATCTCGAAGAAGTGGTCGTGATCGGTTATGGTGTCGAGAAAAAGGTGAACATCACCGGCGCCGTGGATCAGATTTCGGGCAAGCAGTTCGAGGCACGGCCGGTTGCGAACGTCATGCAGGGCTTGCAGGGCGTGAGTCCGGGACTGAACATTACCTATCAGAGCGGCACACCCGGAACGGTTCCCAATTTCAACATCCGCGGCTTTACATCCATCAACGGCGGCGAGCCGTTGTTTGTGATCGACGGCATCGCGGCAGCCAGCAGCCAGGATCTGCTTCGCCTGAACCCTTCCGACATTGCGACCTTCTCGGTATTGCGCGATGCCGCTTCTGCGGCCATTTATGGTGCCCGGGCGGCATTCGGCGTAGTGCTGATCACGACCAAGCAGGGCGGGAGGGGTAAGCAGTCCATTACCTACAACAACTTCTTCTCCTGGGGCCAGCCGACAGTGCTTCCCAAACCGGTGACGGACCCATACATTTTCTCCCGCGTGCTCGAAACATCCACGGACAACACGCCCTGGGATTATGTCAACTATTCGGACGAATATTACGCCTGGGCCAAGGAACGTTCGGATAATCCTTCGACGCCCGACACGCGCATCGACCCGGCCGATCCTACCAAATGGGCCTACATGGGCAGCAACAACTGGTACGACTACTTTTTTACCAAAAGAAGTTTTTCCCAAAACCATAGCATCGCATTCACCGGAAGCGCCAAAACGGCGAACGAGCGCACGGTAGGCTATTACATTTCAGCAGATTACAACCATGAGGGTGGTCTGAACAAACTGACGGACGATTACTGGAACCGCTACTCGTCCCGTGCGAGGCTGGATTTTGCGCCGGTGAAATGGTTGAAACTGGATAACAACCTGTCTATCTACCGCACAGAGCGTGCGGTGCCGACGGCCAACATCAACGACATTTATACGCTGCAACCGACACAGGTGGCCGTAAACCCCGATGGCACCTGGGCGAATACCGCTGCGGGCAACCTTGCCGCAAGACTGACCGACGGTGGTAATAAGAAACAGGATATGTTCGGGTTTCAGAACATTTTCCGCGGTATCGTAACCGCCCTGAACGGCGACTTGCAGGTGACCGGTTCGGCGAGCTTCAAACGCGAGCAATGGAATACGAAACAGGATGTGCGTAACTACCGCATCGGCTACGGCCCGAACGACATCCGCACCGAAGGCGGCACCGGCGGCGTGTACGAAACCAATGCGACGCTGGCCAACAATGTGCTGGATTTGTTTGCCAATTATACCAAAGCACTGGGCATTCACCGGATCAACCTGCTCGCCGGGTATAACCAGGAAAATTATAGCTACACCACCACGAAGGCGCAGAAGGTAGGTTTGATTTCCCCTTCTTTACCCTACATCAACCTCACCAGCGGTACTGCACAGGCATTCGGCGCGGATACGAGCTACGCGACCCGCAGTTTCTTCGGCCGGATCAACTATACGCTCCACGACCGCTACATTATCGAGGCGAATGGCCGTTACGATGGTTCTTCCCGTTTCCCGAAAGCGAATCGATGGGGGTTCTTCCCCTCCGTATCGGCAGCGTGGATCGCGAGCTCGGAATCGTTTATCAAAGATGCATTGCCTTTTATTCCTACAATTAAATTCCGTGCTTCGTATGGCGACCTGGGTAACCAGAATGTAGGCTACTATGCCTTCCGCCAGTCATTGCCGACCGGTTTGTCCAATTATCTCATCGGCGGTAACAAGCAAACGATCATCAGAAGCTCGCCCTCACTGTATGTAGACCCGGCGAATTACACCTGGGAACGCGTTTCGACGCTGAATTTTGGTGTCGACCTCGGTGTCCTGAAAGACCGCGTAACGCTCGGTTTCGATTACTACATTCGCGATACCAAAGGGATGCTGACAGAAGGAGAGGAGCTGCCGGGCGTGCTGGGTACCAATGTGCCAAGCCAGAACGTGGCCGATTTGCGGACGAAAGGTTTGGAATTGACCCTGAACTACAACGACTCTTATAATGTCGGCGGCAAGCCGTTATCGCTGAATGCCAAATTGATTCTTTCCGACTCGCGTTCGCAGATTACCCGTTTCAAAAACGACCAGGAGCTTTTCTCGAAATACCGCAAAGGACAGAACCTGGGTGAGATCTGGGGACTTACGAACGACGGTCTTTTCCAGAATGCCGACGAGATCGCCAAACTGGATGAGAGCGACATTGTCCCCTGGGGAGCGCTCTCTGTCGTGCCCGGCTGGCCCAAATACAAGGACCTCGACGGTGACGGCCGCATTACGCAGGGACTTACCAAAAAGGACCCCAAAGACCTTTCGGTGATCGGAAACACCACGCCACGCTACCGCATTGGCTTCAACGTCAACGCCGATTGGAATGGTTTCGACTTCTCTGCCGTGCTACAAGGCGTGCTGAAAGGCGATTATTACCCACGCCATTACCTCTACTGGGGGCCTTACCAGCAGCCATATGCCAACGTTTATCCCTGGAACCTGGATTACTACCGTGGTCAGGCCGATTCGGACCAGCAGCGTGCCAAGCATTCACAATCCTACATTGCGGCCGGTCTGGCCGATGCCAACACCAATGCCAACTTCCCGGTGCTGCAATCGTGGCTGGCGGATAACAATTACGGCTCTGGCCTGGACCTTGCTCAGACGAAATACCTGTTGAGCGCGGCTTATCTGCGGATCAAAAATGTAACGATCGGGTATTCGCTGCCTTCGTCGCTGCTGCAAAAGCACAAGATCAGTCGGGTACGCGTGTTCGCCAGCGGTGAAAACCTTTTCGAATTCTCGCAGCTTAAAAAATACTTCGATCCCGAGGTGATTACCAGCACCAACACTTTCAACACTTCGAACGGCTTTTCGTACCCGTTCCAGCGCAAGTTTGCAGTCGGTGTCAATGTCGAGTTTTGATTCTAATCCTATCAGCCTAAAATGAAAAAGCATATATTGTTACTGGCGTTGTTGACGGGTGTGAGCGCCTGCAACGACGATTTCCTGGAAAAGCTTCCGCAGACTTCGATCTCGCCCGAAGCATTCTTCAACACCGAAGGAGACCTTGCATTGTACGTCAACGGCCTGCTGACTATGCCCGACATGGGGACCTACCTCAACGACCAGAGTACCGACAACGCCACCACCACCGGCGCCGTGGAGATGAAGGTGGTCATGACCGGCTCGCCGAGCTCGCAGACCGTTACCGGCGGCTGGGATTGGGGCCGTTTACGGAATATCAATTACTTCCTGGACAATTATAATAAAGCCGTTGCAACGGCGGACGTGAAAGCGCATTATGCCGGCATTGCACGCTACTACCGTGCGCAGTTCTATCTCGAAAAAGTAGGCCGTTTTTCCGACGTTCCCTGGTTTTCCAAAACTGTGAACCCCGGCGATGAGGAACTTTACAAAACACAGGACCCGCGCTCCGTTGTCATGGACAGTGTGATGGCGGACCTCGCTTTTGCAGCTGCCAATGTACGGGAATCGGTGCCCTCCGGTACGCCCGGTAAATGGGCGGTGATGGTCCAGTACGCCCGCACCGCGCTTTATGAAGGGACTTATCGTAAATATCACCCGGAGCTGAACCTTCAGGCGACTGCCAACAAGTTCCTCGAAACGGCCGCTACGGTGTCGGCCGACATCATGGCGTCGAACAAATTTATGATCTCCAACACCGGCAAACCCAATGCCGATTATGCAGCGCTGTTCAACAGCCAGGACCTGAGTTCGAACAAGGAAGTGATTCTGGCCAACGCTTTCGACCAGACCAAGGATCGTAGCCAGAATGTGAACAGCACCGTTTTTGGCGACTATGAGCAGGCTCCCTCTCGTGACCTCGTGCAGACGTACCTGATGAAGGACGGCACCCGCTTCACGGACGTGCAGGGTTACCAGCAACTGGGTTTTGTGAAAGAATTCCAAAATCGTGACCCACGCCTCGCGCAGACGCTCGTGTACCCGGGCTGGGTGCGCGCCGGCGATCCTACACCCTACATCCTGCGCCTGAACAAGAACTTCACGGGGTATCATCAGTTGAAAGGGTACGTGAACTCAACCGATAATGTGACCCTGAACAGCGTAGATGTGCCTGTGTACCGTTATGCCGAAGTACTTTTGGCCTATGCGGAAGCCAAAGCGGAGCTGGGAACGCTCACCCAGGACGACCTCGACAAATCGGTGAACCTCATCCGTGCGCGGGTACAGCTTCCCGATCTGAAACTGGCGGCAGCCAATGGCAACCCTGATCCCTTCATGGCGCAGAAATACCCGAACGTGACCGGCGCGAACCGCGGCGTCCTATTCGAGATCCGTCGTGAAAGAAGGGTGGAATTTGCATTCGAAAACCAACGGTTCAACGACGTAATGCGCTGGCAGGCGGGTAAGCTGCTGACAGCGATCCCGGAAGGTCTCTATTTTCCCGGCCTGGGCAAGTATGACCTCACCGGCGATGGTGTGGAAGACATTATCCTGATCGACAAATCCAAAACGATCCCTGCCGAAAAAGATAAGGAAAAGAACAGCCTGGGCGTGGTGCTGACCTATTACCGCTCGGGCGCTATCGGGGAAGATGTGACCGTATACCTCAAGAACGGCAATGCCGGCGGTACCATGGTGACTGAGACGGCCGTTCGCAAGTTTGAAGACCCGAAATATTATTATCGACCAATCCCTCGGAAAGAAATGCTGCTGAACCCGAAATTGAAGCAGGTTTTTGGATGGAATTAATTTAAAATCAATAGAATGAACAGACGTTCCTGGATCCGCAACACCGGATTGCTCACGGCTGCTTCGATAACAAGCCCGGCTACCGATGCCGGGCTTGTTGCCGATAAGCCCGTACTAAGAATCGCGCACATCACCGACGTACACATCCGCGAGGGCGACGACGCGCCAAATCGTTTCAAAAAGTGCCTTGCCGACGTTTTGAAACACAAACCCGATCTCTTCCTCAATGGCGGAGACTCCATTCATGCCGCAGATTACAAGGACGTTACCCGGGAAACCATGCTCGGTTACTGGAAGCTATGGGACGAATGCACGGCGAGCCTGAAAGGCTACGAGGTCCACAGCTGCATTGGTAACCACGATCCCTGGTGGGCAGCGCCTTCGAAGGAGGACGAAATGTACGGCAAGAACTACGTCGTGAAACGCCTCAAAACGCCGGGGCGGTATTATAGTTTTACCAAAAAGAACTGGCACTTCGTGATCCTCGACGGCAACAACGAGCACGTCTCGCTGGACGAGGAGCAATATCAATGGCTCGAAGCAGATCTTGCGAAACTGTCGCCGGGTACTTTTGTGCTGCTCATGTCGCATTACCCTATTCTCGGTGCAACGCCTATGCTCGCAGGCGGGGGAGGACATTCGGATTACAAGAAGCTGAAAAACCTGTTCTACAAACACCGCGACAAGGTCCGCATTTGTCTCAGCGGGCACCAGCATTTGCAGGACCATACCGAATATAACGGCGTTCAATATTGCTGCAATGGCGCGATGAGCGGTTTCTGGTGGGAGAAAGGGGACGCCGAGTCGGTTGCGCCGAACTACTACCAGGAAACGCCACCGGGCTACGCAATGCTCGAATTACATGCGGACGGGAGGGTGGTTAATACCTATTTCCCACATCGGTATTAGCGCTGGCCAGGTGTCGTTAAGGTGTAGTCAGGATCGGCCAGGAAAAAATGCCGTCAGGCATGTAATATCGGTAGCAAACGCAATCGGGCCGATTTTGTCAAATGCCTGACGGCATTTCCCGAAACACATCATCCGGTTCGGCCGCTACCGACATCACATCGCTACGCGATTTCGGCGTCGCACTTCCAGTGAATACCTCATTCGGTCCGGTTGCCCGGGGATCAGGCATAGCCTCAGACCAGTAAATAAGGTTGGGCACAGCCTCAAACCGAGTCCATAAAGTTGGGCGTAGTCTCAGACTACGTCCGAGCGTCACGCGGTCTCTGACCGCAACAACCACACCCGCCAACCCACCCATCCCCGACAATTCCTGACAATTATTCCAATTTTGACCTAATTTGCAGCATTGATTTACAATTCCTGACCCAATGCCTTTGTCATACCGCTTTTATGTCGCGCTATTTTGCGCATCATTACTCATTGATCGCTCCCAGGCGCAAATCGCCTCCGTAGCCGATGCCGGCATTCACCCCAATACTTACGAAAACGTCACTGCCCGCATTCAGCAGGTGATAGACGACGCGATCCGCGCAAAAAAGACAACCCTGACGTTCCCGAAAGGCCGTTACGATTTCTGGCCGGACGGCGCCATTCGTGAAAAATATTTTATTTCAAACACTGCAACTGAAAAAGAGGATTCGCTCAAAATCCGCACGATAGGAATGCTTTTCCGGAATGCGAAAAACCTGACGATCGACGGTAATGGAGCGCTGTTTGTCTTTCACGGCAAAATGACGACCATCGTGCTGGACCATTGCGAGAATGTGAAACTGCAAAATATCCACGTCGACTTCGAACGTCCGACGATGTCTGAAATGCGTTATATGAAAGTTTCGGATGGAGAGGTAGAAATGGATATTCAGCGCGATGCCCGTTATGGGATCCGCGACGGGAAGCTGGAATGGTTTGGAGAAGGCTGGAAAACGACGCATTACCATGCCGTGGAGTTTGATACCACTCTGAAAACGATGCGTTACAGCGACTGGAAGCCTTACGCAAACGCCCAGGCAACGGAAATTAGTCCCGGACGAGTTCGCTTCAATACCAGCGTAACTCCCAAACCCGGCAACATCCTCACCGTCCGCGACATTATCCGAGACCAGGTGGGGATGCACATCCGCGAATCTAAAAATGTGACGCTTGAAGACGTGGGCATGCATTATATGCACGGCCTGGGCATTGTGAGCCAGTTTACCGAAAACATCACGATGCGCCGTGTAACCTGCGCGCCGAGGCCGGAAACGGGCCGCATAATAGCGTCTTCCGCCGATTTTATGCACTTCTCAGGTTGCCGGGGAAAGGTTACCGTGGAAGATTGCCGATTCTCCGGCGCGCACGACGACCCGATCAATGTGCACGGTACCAACCTACGCATTGTGGGAAGACCCGATGCGCATACGCTCAAAGTGAGGTTTATGCACGGCCAAAGCTACGGCTTCAATGCCTTCTTCCCCGGCGATACGGTTGCATTCGTGCATTCGGCTTCCATGGAACGCTTTGCAAGTGGCCCGGTAAAAACCGCGGATCGGTTGAACGATCGTGAAGTGGTGCTCACCTTCGAAAAGCCTGTCCCGGCAGGCCTTGAAGAACACGATTGCGTCGAAAACATGACCTGGACGCCGGAAGTGCTCATTCGCCGCAACCATTTTACGCGCACCAACACACGCGGTATTCTCCTCACGACCCCGCGTAAGGCCGTGATTGAAAACAATACATTCTTCCGCACGGGAATGAGCGCCGTTCTGATCGAGGCGGATGCGGAAGGCTGGTACGAATCGGGCCCGGTGCGTGATGTCACGATCCGTAACAACGAGTTCATCGACTGCGCCTACCAGGGTGGGCCGGGCAATGCGGTCATCGCGATTAATCCGTCTAATAAGGTAGTTGACATAAAAAGACCGGTCCATTTCAACATCCGGATCGAAGGCAATACTTTTAAGACATTTGATTACCCCATATTGTACGCCAAGAGCACGCGGGGATTGATTTTTAATAACAACCGGATCATCCGCACCAATGACCTCAGTCCGGAGTCGGGTAACCATTATATGCTCTGGTTCAATGGCTGCTCGGGTGTGGAAGTCTCGGGTTTGAAGCTGGAAGGAAATGTGCTGGGTAAGAATATCCATCTGGAAAACATGCCCGGGAACAACCTGAAAATGAGCAACTCACCGAAGCTTACTTTTGAATAGTGGCAGGCAATGCACCATGGATAGTCGGAAAGTTCATTTTTTAATTCAAAAACGGCATCTAATTTTACCATTATTTGCCAAAACCCCAGTGATGAAAACATTTTCAGGACTGCTGATCTGCGCTGTGACCGCATTCAGCCCGCTGCAAGCGCAGCCCAACCCGCAACCCGCACCTTTGTCGCTCTGGTACGATCAGCCCGCGAAAGAATGGATGACCCAGGCATTGCCGATCGGTAATGGTCATGTAGGCGCTATGTTTTTCGGCGGGACGGACGAAGAACGGATCCAGTTTTCGGAAGGCAGTCTTTGGGCGGGCGGCAAGGGCGCAAACAGCGAGTATAATTTTGGTCTGAAAAAAGAAGCCTATAAGCACCTGCCCCAGGTCCGCGAGCTGCTGGCCGCCGGGAAAATGAAAGAAGCACACGCACTGGCCAACAAGGAGCTAACCGGTGTTATTCATGAAAAAAAGGATAACACCCCTTCGTCCGATTTCGGTGCCCAGCAGACGATCGGTGATATTTTTGTAAAAATGCCTTCCAAAGGCTCCGTGCAGCACTACCGCCGCGAGCTGAATATTTCCGACGCCATAGGCAAGGTAAGCTACGATGCAGGCGGGAGCCATTTCGAAAGGACATTCTTCGGTAATTATCCTTCCAAAGCAATGGTGTATAAATTTACTGCATCGACGCCCGAGACCTATTCCATTCGCTTTGAAACACCACACGCGAAAGACTATGAGCACTTTACCAAAAATCAATACACATTTGGCGGGCATTTAAAAGACAACCACCAGGAGTTCGAAACCGTTTACCGCATCGATACCGACGGTAAAACTGCTTTCAGCAATGGCGTGCTCACCGTAACAGGTGCCAGATCCATTGTCCTGATCCACACCGTAGCCACGGATTACGTAATGAAGTATCCTGATTATAAGGGTAATGATTACAAAAAAGCCAATGCCGCTACCATGGCCAGGGTCGCCGGACAGAACTACGCCGCATTGCTCGCCGGGCAGCAAAAGGATTACCATGGTCTTTTCGACCGGGTCGCATTAAACCTCGGCGGTGCACAACTACAGAACATACCGACCGACCAGCGCCAGCGTGCGTATTCCAAAGGGCAGGCCGACAATGCGCTGGAAGAATTGTATTTCCAGTACGGTCGCTACCTGATGATCTCCTCGACACGCCCCGGTACAATGCCGATGAGCCTGCAAGGAAAATGGAATGACAGCACCAACCCACCCTGGGCGAACGACTATCATACCAATATCAACGTGCAGATGCTCTACTGGCCAGCCGAGGTGACGAACCTTTCGGAATGTCATTTGCCATTGATGGATTTTACGCAATCCATCGTAGCACCGGGACGTCTGGCAGCTAAGGAGTTTTTCAATGCCAAAGGCTGGATCGTCAACACGATGCTGAACGCCTACGGTTATACCTCGCCGGGCTGGGATTTTCCGTGGGGCTTTTTCCCAGGCGGCGCAGCATGGCTTTGCCAGCACCTATGGGAGCATTATGCTTTTACCCAGGACAAAACATTCCTGAAAAATACAGCATATCCGGTCATGAAGGAAGCCTCAGAATTCTGGATGGATTACCTGACTAACGACGGAAAAGGGCACCTGGTGTCCTCACCTTCCTATTCGCCCGAGCACGGCGGGATTTCTACCGGCGCGACGATGGACCATGAAATGGCCTGGGACGTGCTCAACAACACCGCCGAAGCCGCGGCTGTACTGGGTATCGACGCAGCCTTCGCCCAGAAAGCCCGCACCACCCGAGACAAGATCCTGCCTTTGCAGATCGGTCGCTGGAAACAGTTACAGGAATGGCGCGAAGATGTGGACGACTCCACCAGCCACCACCGTCACGTGTCGCACCTGTACGCATTGCACCCGGGCAAGCAGATTTCCATTACCCAAACCCCCGCCGAAGCCGCAGCGGCTCGCGTCAGTCTGAATGCACGTGGCGATGACGGCACGGGGTGGTCGCTGGCGTGGAAGGTCAACTTCTGGGCACGTTTGCAGGATGGAAACCGGGCGCATAAGCTTTTCAAAAGCGTATTGCGGCCCGTCGCCGACCAGGGTACCAACATGGCCGACGGTGGAGGTTCCTACGCTAACCTCCTCTGTGCCCATCCACCTTTCCAGCTTGATGGTAATATGGGTTCCACGGCCGGTGTCGCCGAAATGTTGCTGCAATCGCAGGCCGGCGTGATCGAACTGCTCCCCGCATTACCGGACGTCTGGCCGGCAGGTTCGGTCAAAGGGTTGAAAGCCAGGGGCAATGTGACGGTCGATGAGGTGTGGGAGAACGGTAAGCTGAAGTCGGTAACGCTGGTGTCCGGTATGACTCAAAAACGTGCTTTGAAATACGGCAACAAAACGATTAACGCCGAGATTACCGCAGGTAAAGCAAAAACATGGAGCGCAAGCGATTTCAAATGATCGACGATTAGGGTCGACCAACGAAAATCGCGTAGCGATGCCACATCGGTAGCCATCATCATGAATGGCCATTCCGTAAAATGCCGTCAGGCATGTAACAACAGCGCATTGTTGTTACATGCCTCACGGCATTTTCACTTTTTGCTGATCGTTTGTTTGCTACCCATATTACATGCCTGACGGCATTTTTAATCGCGGATCATTTCGATTTGACCAACATATCCGGGCTAATTCGGGCGGAATTTGATCATTCCTGGCCGCACCCGGCCAGTACCAACCGGTAAACACAACCACAAAATCGCTTTTACCACCATATTCACCGAAACTACTGCATGCATGAATGCTGACGATCACGATCCATCGTCTGACGCTGCCTACGAAGACCGCCGGTTTTTCCTGAAACAATCCATGGCGATCGCCGGGCTTTCCATGGCGCCGTCCGGATTGCTGCAACCCTTATTGGGCTCGGAGGACGCACCCATCGGTGATGCGGAAAAGGTCAAACTATTCCTGACCGTCAATGGAAAACGCCGGCAGCTTACCATTGACCCGCGCGTTACGCTGCTGGACTTGCTCCGTGAAAACTTAGGGTTGACGGGCACCAAAAAAGGTTGCGACTTCGGGCAATGCGGCGCTTGTACTGTACATATCGATGGTCGCAGGACATTATCCTGCCTCACATTCGCGGTTATGCAGCATGGCCGGAAGGTCACGACTGTGGAGGGACTGACCAACGGAGAGCAGCTGCATCCGTTGCAGGAAGCTTTTATCAAACACGACGGTTTTCAATGCGGTTACTGCACGCCCGGCCAGCTGATGTCGGGCATTTCCTGTATCCGCGAAGGCCACGCCCGGAATGCGGACGAGGTTCGTGAGTACATGAGCGGCAACCTGTGCCGCTGCGGGGCTTACCCGCATATTGTCGATGCGATTATGGAAGTAGGAGAGAAAGGAGTGAAGGTATGAGGCCATTTCAATATCTGCGCCCGGGAAGTGTGCAGGAAGCCGTGAAAATGGCTGCCGACGACCCGCACGCACAGTACATAGCGGGCGGAACGAACCTGATCGATCTGATGAAGCGGGGCATTGCTACGCCCGGAACGCTTATCGATATCAATCACCTGCCTTTAAAAAAGATCGAACACCGGACCGACCGGCTGCGCATCGGCGCATTGGCATTGAATAGTGATGTCGCGCAAAACAAACTCGTGACAACCCGGCAGCCGCTGCTGGCGCAGGCGTTGCTGGCAGGTGCTTCCGGGCAGCTGCGCAACATGGCGACCATTGGTGGTAACCTGTTGCAGCGCACGCGTTGCAGCTATTTTTACGACCTCGCATTGCCCTGTAATAAGCGGCAACCGGATTCCGGCTGCGGAGCGATAGGTGGCGTCGACCGTACACATGCCATTTTTTTCGATACCTATGAAACACCCCGGTGCATTGCCGTGCATCCGGGCGACATGTCTGTCGCGCTCATGGCCCTGGACACCGTGGTGGTGATGACGGGCAGGGATGGCGAACGACGGGTTCCGATCAGCGTCTTTCACCGCATGGCGGGCGGCACGCCCGAAAGAGATACAGATTTGCAACCCGGCGAGCTCGTGACAGCGATAGAGGTTCCTGATAACTTTCTGGCGCAACATTCCCATTATCTCAAAGTCAGGGACCGGGCTTCTTACGCATTTGCCCTGGTATCGGTAGCCGCTGGTTTACGCATTGAAAATGGCCTCATCACCGAGGTGCGGGCGGCATTGGGCGGAGTGGCGCACAAGCCGTGGCGTATGTCGGATGCAGAGGAAATGTTGAGCCGGCAGCCTGCCTCAGAAGCATTGTTCCGCAGGGCTGCCGAACATGAAATGTCTTCCGCGAAAGCGGGCGAACATAATGAATACAAAATCAAATTGGCCGGTAATGCAATCGTGTCTGCATTCAAATCAGCCGCAGGCATTTCCTGAAACCAGCTATGGATAAACGATTTTTTGACCAGGCAGATCCATCCCTCGATCGGGTCGACGGCAGGGTGAAGGTTACGGGTATCGCTACCTATTCTGCCGAATATGCGGTCCCCGGTCTCGTGCATGCGGTGTTGGTAACCAGTACGGTTGCGAAGGGCAGCATTACCGCTATCGATTCCACCGGGGCCGAAGCTGCGCCGGGCGTGCTGGCAGTGATCAGCCATCTCAACAGTCCGGGCGTACCGGGCTGGCCTGCCGCCAAAATACCTGCTGAACGGGCGGCCGTCGGCACCGCTTTCAGGGTGTTTTATGATCCGCTCGTTTACTTCGACGGACAGCCCGTCGCTATGGTCGTCGCCGATACGCACGAGCGCGCAGTGCATGCTGCGTCATTGGTGAGGGTTACTTATCGGAAAGAAAACCACCAGACCCATTTTGAACAAAACCAGGATCACGCGGTCGTTCCGCTGAACGTACAGCGGAACAAAAATTCGCCTTTTGCAGACTACAACCGGGGCGACGCAGATGCCTGGAATGCCTCAGAAATAAAGATAGAGGCCGAATACGCCATTCCTACCCAGCATCACCAACCGATGGAGCCGCATGCGATCATCGGGGTCTGGGAAGCGGAGGACAAGCTTACGGTTTATGATAAAAACCAGGGCGTGAAATCTGCACAGGGGCAATTGGCACAAGCATTCAAGCTGCCCAGGGAAAATGTGCAGGTGATTTCCACTTTTATCGGCGGCGCGTTCGGATCGGGTATCCGCGTCTGGCCGCACACCATTGCTGCGGTGCTGGCTGCGAAGGCGGTGAAGCGTCCGGTCAAACTGGTGCTGGGGCGGGAGCAGATGTTTACCTCGGTAGGGTACAGACCCTATACCGTGCAAAAACTGAAAATGGGTGCTGACCAGCATGGTAAGCTCACTGCGATGGTGCACGAGGGTACCGGGCAGACCTCCCTGTACGAAGAGCACCTGGAACGCACGGTTCTCGGCACGCGGGTGATGTACGCCTGCCCGTCGGTGCAAACGCGCTACCGCCTGCTCAACCTGGACGTGAGCACGCCTACCTGGATGCGGGGCCCGGGCGATGCCACGGGCATGTTTGCATTGGAATCCGCGATGGATGAGCTGGCATTTGAATTGAAAATCGATCCTCTGGAATTCCGGATGCGCAATTATGCGGAATCGGATTCCGAACGGAACCTGCCCTGGTCGGCGAAGTCGTTGAAAGAATGCTACGAACTGGGCGCGGAAAAATTTGGCTGGAAAAAACGCCGGCCCGAACCGGGCACGATGACCGCAAATGGCAGGCTCGTGGGCTACGGAATGGCTTCAAGCCTCTACGGCTTCCACCGGCACGCGTCCAAAGCCAGAGCGGCGATACAGGCAAATGGCTCGGTGATCGTTCAGAGCGCGACGATGGACATCGGCCCCGGTACCGGCACGGCCATGACCCGGATCGCGGCGAAAGTAATGGGCGTGAGTCCGAAGGCCGTCCGGTTCGACCTGGGGCGTTCCAGTCTGCCCGATGCACCCGGGCAAAACGGCTCGTCCACGATCCCGAGCGTGGGTTCTGCGGTGCACACGGCCTGTGAGTCGTTGAAAAGCAAGCTGGTGGCATTGGCAGGGGAGATGTCTGCGGATTTCAGGCCAGGTACGGAGGTAACGGCCAGGAACGGGCGGTTGTATGCGTCAGTGCAGGATAAGACCGGGCTTGCCTATGCCGATATTCTCAGATACCACAAGCTCGCGGAGCTCGATGCAATGGAAGAGTCCAAATCGGGCCCCGAGCGCGACCAGTATTCGATGTATTCCTTTGGCTGCCATTTTGTGGAAGTGCAGGTGCATCCGCTCACGGGCGAGGTGCGCGTCACCCGGGTGGTGACCTGCGCGGATGTGGGTACGATCATTAATTACAAAACCGCCCGCAGCCAGTCGATCGGCGGCGTGGTGGGCGGGATCGGAATGGCTTTGATGGAGGAATCGGTGATGGACCACCGGTTCGGGCGCTATGTGACGAACGATTTCGCAAGCTACCACATGCCTGTCCATGCGGATATTCCGGCTATTGAAGTATATTACGCCGACAAGCCGGACCGGTTCGTCAACCCGATCGGTGCCAAGGGCCTGGGTGAAATCGCAATCGTCGGAGTGGCCGCAGCAGTAGCGAATGCGGTTTTCAATGCCACTGGCAAACGCATTCGCAAGCTGCCTATCACCCCCGACAAGCTGATTTGAAACCATTCAACGATATCTTTATGAAAAAGCATTTTCCTTACTTGTTGCTCATTATCAGCATTCTTTCCGCCGCGCTTTATGGGTTTCGGACAAGCGGGCCCGGTGGCGGCCTCAAATGGAAACCCGGCGTTGCGTTGTATTCCTTCAACAAGTTCTCGTTCCGGGAAGCCATTGATAAAGCCGACAGTATTAATGCAAATTATGTGGAGGGCTTCTTTTTTCATAAGCTGGGCGACGATTTTAATGGCCACTCCATTCCCGGATTGACCGATGAGGAAACGAAAAAAATGAAGGGTATGCTCGACGAGCGGGGCCTGAAAATGAAATCGCTGTATGCGGACGGGAAAACCGAGGACGAGTGGAAGGCGAATTTTGTATTTGCCAAAAAAATGGGTCTTGAATTCCTGACCGGAGAGCCTCAGAAAAAACATTGGGACGCGATAGAGAATCTGGCCGCGGAATATAAAGTAAAAGTCGCCATTCACGAGCATGCCAAAGGTTCGAGTTACTACTGGCATCCCGACTCCGTGGTGCTCGCCATGAAAGGGCGTCCGCATTTCTATGCCTGTGCCGACATCGGCCACTGGGTTCGCAGCGGCCTGGATCCCGTGAAATGCCTGAAAACGCTCCAAGGGAGAATTATCTGCCTGCATATCAAAGACCTCGACGCAGCCGGTGACCTCAAAGCAAAAGACGTTATGGTCGGTACCGGTGTGATCGACTATCCTGCCATCGTTGCCGAGCTGAAACGCCAGCGCTTCGGCGGCTATGTGTACATCGAGCGGGAAGGGAATTGGGATAAAAATATTACCGATGTGGACCACGCTCTCAAATACCTCGACCGTTTGAACCGATGACACTCATCAGCCCCTGATCCATTTCATCATCAGGTTCACCACAAAAAGCATTTGAATTGCTGCCAGGGCCACGAGTGCCATCGCAAACCGCGCATTGGAATCCTGCCAGGCGCGATACTCCGGAACGGACATCGGAATGCCGTTATCGGCAGCACCATCTATCAGTGGTCCGGAAGTACAAATAAGGTAAATCATGATCCCGATCGTGCCGAGCACGTGCGCGGAGGTTAGCTGCCGGAGGCCGGTGCGTTGCCGGGTAAGCCAGTAGAGCAGGCTGGTAACGAGCAGAATCCCTGCGAATATTCCCGCGAGTAACTTCATTTCAATGACCAGATAGGTATCATACACTTGCAGTTCGGCAGTATTATCACGTCTGATCGAGGCAATCAATGCGATGATCGGAACGGTCAGAAGGAGCGGAATGTAGGGTTGTGCCTGGATGATGCTTTTGCGCATGGTCGGTATTTTTGAGGGCGCAAATTAAAAAAATCATTTTTTTTAAGGGCAGAACTAGGGTGCGCTTTGAAAATTTTGTCCTCCTTGTGTAGCCCCGAACCCAACCTGACACCCGTGATCCCCGAACCATTTGATCCAGAATCAGACGAGGAATCAAACCTCGGAAAAGCTGCCGAAACCGGCGGGGCGGAGCATGTGCAGGGCTTGCCGGACAAGGAGTTTTTTATCCGCAAAACTTTTGAAACAGACGCCAGGAAAGGCTACGAACTGCTTTTCAGGACTTATTATACCCCGCTTTGCAGCCACGCGGTGCGGTTTGTGTATAACAAAGAGGTGGCAGAGGACCTGGTTACAGAGATTTTCCTCAATTTCTGGAAAAAGAGCATTCATACTTCGGTAACAAGCACTTTCCGCGCTTACCTGTTTACGTCGGTCCGTAACAAATGCTTCACCTACCTCCGCTGGGAGTTTCAAAAAATCCGGCAGGAGGAGCTGGCGGAGGATTTTTTGTCGGATATGCTCACACCCGACCATATGATGGAAATGGATGAGCTCTATATGCATGTGGAGCAGGTGATCCGCACTTTACCGCCGCAATGTCAGAAAGTGTTCGTTCTGAGCCGATTCGAGGGGAAATCGTATCAGGAGATCGCCACCCGACTGGATGTTTCCGTGAAGGCTGTGGAAGGGCACATCAGCAAGGCATTAAATGTCCTGCGCAGATCTTTGAAAAAAACTTAATACCGCCGACGAGACTTAGCCAGGGAAGCAACCAGAAACCGGGTCTCCCAGCATACAGCATAAGGCTTAAAGCATAGCATACAACATCGAATGAAACCGCCATTGTCGAAGGATATACTCTTCATCTATTTTTCCGGCCAGGCCACGGTGCTGCAAAAGCAGCTGATCGCGGAATGGCTGGAAGATCCCCGTCACGTGGAGACCTATTTCGAATGGTTGCAGGAATGGGAAAACACCTGTCCGCAGTTTCTGCCGGACGTGGAAAACGCTTTTGAAAAGGTACAAGGCATACTCGAAAATGAAACGCCATTGCCGGAAACGGAGGCACGGATGGTCGAAGAAACCCGGCGGTGGACAGGCTTGTGGCGATGGGCGGCCGCAGTGATCCTCGTTTTAGGATTTGCGACCTACTTTTATCGCGACGTTGTTTTTTACAGGCAGTACCGGACCGGCTATGCCGAAAGCCGCAACCTCCTGCTCCCCGATGGCAGCACCGTCGCATTGCATCCCAATACCGGCCTGAAAATGCTCCGCTGGGGTTTTGGCTGGTTCAACCGGGAGGTATTCCTGGATGGGGAGGCGGGTTTTGTCGTGACCCACCAGATCGACCATCAGCCGTTTACGGTGCACACGCCCGACCAGGGAAAAGTAACCGTACTGGGTACCGAGTTTTTTGTGTATTCCCGGGAAAGAGGCACGCAGGTGGTGCTGAGCAAAGGAAAAGTACAGGTCTCTTTGCCTACGATGGTTGCCCCTATGGAAATGAAGCCCGGTGAAAAGGCGTCCATTCTCGCTTCCGGCACCATCGATATCGAGCCCTTGACGCCGGTCGAACGCACCAATCCTGTCGGTTGGCAGGAGCACCGCTTCCGGTTTGACCATACCAGCCTGCTGGACGCCGCCCGCGAGCTGCATGCAGTGTTTGGCTTGCAGATCGTGGTCGACGATCCGTTGCTCGCCGCCCGGGAGGTGACCGGCACATTCAAGGCGCGACAGGCCGACGAACTGCTGACGGTACTGTCCGAAATGCTGGATATGACGGTTCAAATCCGCAACGATACCGTATACCTTTTGCCCGATTCACTTGACACCAATTAGAACCCTTTAATTAATTCAACACATCATGAACCCACATGTACCTCTGACAAAGGCCGTTGGCCTGTATGTCATGCTCAACCTGTTACCGTCGCCGGGGTTCGGGCAACTGCTGGCTTCGGCCCGGCAGGCTCCCACCGAAAGCCGGCAGGGCCAGCCTGTGAAGCTGCGCGATGCGCTGCTCAAACTCAAAGAAAGTTACGGCGCCGACATTCTCTTCGAAGAAAAGCTGCTCGACGACCTCAAAGTCCCGGTGCAGGCCATTAATACCGGCAAGACACTGGAACAGAATCTGGATGCATTGCTGGCATCCACCGGTTTGAAATACAAAAAAATCAAGGAGAACACCTACGTGCTCCTGGCTACCCGCGAGCGCAGGAAAAAGGAACAGCCGCAGCCGGTGCGTGAAACTTCCGCATTGCCGGAAGCAAGCCCGGTTGCATCCATGGGCGTCACGGCTGCCGATCAGCATGCTGCGCGTGAAACGACGGTGAAAGGAACGGTCGTAGATGCCAAAGGCGAGGCGCTGATCGGCGTGAGCGTGCTGGTGAAAGGCACCACACGGGGGACGGCCACCGATGTAAGCGGCAGGTATGAGCTCGCGGTAGACGACGCGGCGGTGACGCTCGTGTTTTCTTTTGTCGGATATGTGCGGAAAGAGGTCGTGGTGGGTAACCAGTCGGAGATCAATGTGATCCTTACTGAAGACACCCAGAACCTGTCGGAAGTAGTGGTGACCGCATTGGGCATCAAACGCGACAAGCGGGCATTGGGCTACTCGGTGCAGGAAATCGGTGGAGAGGCCATTTCCACGGCGAAAGAGGCCAACCTGGCGACGACATTGGCCGGTAAAATGGCCGGCGTGCAGGTAACCCGCTCCGCGAATGGCGCCGGCGGTTCCTCGCGTGTGGTTATCCGCGGGTCCAACTCGCTGGTAGGCAACAGCCAGCCATTGTATGTGATAGATGGCATCCCGATGGATAACAGTAACCCCAACTCGCCCTCTTCCACCGGCGGTATCGACTACGGTGATGGTATTTCAAACATCAATCCGGAGGACGTAGAGTCGATCTCGGTTTTGAAAGGACCCAATGCAGCCGCCCTGTACGGCCAGCGCGGAAGCAATGGGGTAGTGCTGATCACGACCAAATCGGGTAAATCCAGAAAAGGGATCGGGATCAAGTACGGGGTCGATTACTCGGTAGGAGATGCATTGGTACTGCCTGATTTTCAGGACGAATATGGCCAGGGGCTGGATGGCAACTTCACGCATTTCCGGGGCAATGACGGTAAAATCTACACCTGGGCGGCTGCACAGGCCGGCAATATCCAGGGGATGCCCAAAGTGAGCGGCGGCCGCGACCGGTTTACCCGGGCGAGTTGGGGGGCGCCTATGACCGGCCAGCAGTACGAAGATCAATGGGGTAACATCCTGAACTTCACACCGCAGCCCAACACTTTTCAGACTTTTTTCAGAAAGGAAAAACAGCTGGTCAACAACCTGAGCCTGGAAGGGGGCAACGACAATATCAATTACCGCCTTTCCTACGGCAACACGAATATCGATGGCTATACGCCGGGTAATACATTGAAACGCAACAATGTGAACCTGCGAACGGTGGCGAAAATCACGCCGAAGCTTGAACTGGACGTGAAAGCCAACTATATCGGCCAAAAGGGGGCCAACCGGCCCACGGTATCGGATGCGAGCGACAATCCGGCCTACCTGTTCATCAGTCAGCCCAGGAGCATTCCCATGGGCATTCTTTCGAATTCGGCCTGGACAGCGGACGATGTTGCCAAACAGCTCGGCTACGGCACGGTCCCATTTGTTGGAATGGAGAAAACCTATGCCACCAACTCTTCCACCGCGAACCCGTACTGGACCGTGGACCATACCCGCAACTCGGATGATCGTCAGCGCTTGCTGGGTATGATCCGGCTCAGCTACCAGTTCAACGACTGGATCCGGCTGACCGCCAAAACCGGTACCGACTTTTACACCGACCAGCGCCTGCGCTACCGGGAAAAGGGGACCTACCAGAGCGCGAATCGCAATGGTGACATTTCGGAGCAGGTGACACGCGTGCGGGAAGACAACAGCGACATTTTGCTGTCACTGACGCCCCAACTGTCGAAGGATCTTTCCCTCGGCCTGAACCTCGGTGCCAATCACCAGAAGTTTTACTCCCGCACCACAGGCAACACCGGAAATGAATTCATCGTGCCCGGCCTGTACGCGATCAACAACACCCTGATCAATTCCTATGTGTTCGGGTTAACTGAATCGTCCATTAACTCGGTGTATCTCTCAGGGCAGGTAGGGTACAAGGAATTTCTCTTCCTCGACTTCTCGGCCCGCAACGACTGGTCTTCTACGCTTTCGCCGGCCAACAACTCGTTCTTCTACCCGGCGGTGAGCGCGAGCTTCGTGCTGACCGACGCATTCAATATTCAGAGCAATACTTTAAGTTTCCTGAAACTGCGGGCATCCGTGGCCCAGGCAGGCAGCTCCGGGTCGCCTTACCAGCTCACCGGCACCTACTCGCTGGACCAGGTGGCGCACGGCGGCGTCCCATTGGCTTCGTTCGCATCCACGATCCCCGATCCTAACCTGAAAAACGAGCTTACTACCTCCATGGAATTCGGCGTGGAAGCCCGGTTTTTCAAGAATCGCGCAGGTCTTGCATTCGCGTATTATAATGCATCTACTAAGAACCAGATCCTGGACGTACCGCTGCCGCCTTCCAGTACATTCGCTTCGCGGCGGATCAATGCGGGCGAAATCCGCAACCGCGGCGTAGAGCTTACGCTGAACGCCACGCCTGTGAAAACAGCTGACGGATTTACCTGGGACGCAACATTCAATTTTTCAAGAAACCGCAACCAGGTGATATCGCTCGCGGAAGGCGTGGATACCTATGTGCTTGGGGCCGACCGCGGCGTGAATGTCGTGGCTGAACCGGGCAAACCCTTCGGTACATTGGTCGGAAATGGCTTCAAGTGGCTGCGCGACGACAACGGCAACCGACTCATCGATCCAGCGACCGGGCTGCCATTGAAATCAAACTCCAAGATCCTTTACGAACTGGGTAATGCGCTGCCGAACTGGATCGGTGGTTTCAACAACTCGTTCCGTTACAAAGGTGTCACGCTGTCGGGACTGTTCGATATCAGTCAGGGTGGGAAAATCTACTCCCAAAGTCTTCGCGAAGAACTGATTTACGGAACCATTAAGAAAACATTGCCAGGCCGCGACGGTACATATGTGGCAGACGGAGTAGTGGCTTCGAAATCCGAGAACGGCACCTGGACGGGAACCGGACAGGCCAACACCAAACAGGTGAAAGCGCAGGACTACTGGAATGTGGTAGCACCCGACAAGGACAATGTAATCCCCGAAGAAATGCTCAACGATGCGAGTTACATTATGTTCAGGGAGCTGACATTGAACTACCAGTTGCCCAACGCATTGATCAGCCGCACGCCGTTCAAGAGCATTCGTGCGGGGATTTACGGCCGCAACCTGTTTTATCTGCAAAGGAAAACGGAGGGCTTTGCCCCCGAGGCATCGTCGTTCAACGTCAATAACTCGTCGCTCGGGTTGGAATCGACTGCATTGCCGTTGCTGCGCTATTTTGGGGTAAGTCTGAATGTGGAGTTGTAATTGTCAAAACCGGAAATTCTTTGAAAAAGATGAGAAATATAATTCAATCGATCCTTCTGACCGGTGCGATTTGTCTGACACAAGCCTGCACCGGTGATTTTGAGGAAATCAACACGCCGCCGACCTCGGTCACGACCGTCGACCCGGGACTGGTACTGTCCAAAGTGCAAAAAGATGCGGCATTCGCCGAAGGTTACGAGGTGCCCAACAGCCAGTTTGGCTCCTGGGTGCAGCATTGGGCCGGCGGCGTACTCGTATCCAGCTCGCGGTACATCGAGCAGAGCGATAACAACACCTGGGACGCGCATTATACGCTCATCCGTAACATCAGCCAGGTACGGAACGAGATCCTGAAAGGCAAGGAGAGCGACCCGGCAAGCCGGAGCAAGATCGCCATTGCCCGCATTGTCGAGATCGCCGTCTGGCAACGGCTGACGGACCTGTTCGGTGATGTGCCTTATTCCCAGACTGCCCTCGGTCCGGCGGATGTCAACACCAAACCCTCTTTCGATACCCAGGAATCGATCTACAAATCGCTGATCAACGACCTGAATGCAGCGATTTCACAATTGACGCCGGGCGATCAGAGCTACGGCAGCGCGGATTTTTATTATAAGGGAGATATCAATAAATGGAAGAAGTATGCCAATTCGCTGAAACTGAGACTGGGAATGCGAATCCGCTATGCCGATCCCGCGCTGGCACAGAAAACGGTGACCGAAGCCATGGGGCAGCCCTTGCTGGCGAGCAGCGCTGACGACGCCACCGTACCGACCTACAATAATGCGACCAACGCCAATGTACACCCTGTCCTGAACCAGTTCCTGGCAGGAAGCCCCGACCTGAAATACCTGGCCGAAGGGCTGGTAACCCAGCTCGTATCGACGGGCGACCCGCGCCTGCCACGCATTGCCCAGCCGAGCGTCAACTCCGTGAAGGCGGGCACGCCCGCGTACAAGGGCATCGGTGTCGCGTTGACGGACGATATCCTGAAAACCATCATCAAGGACGATTACAGCACGGTGTCGACGGCCACTTTCTTCAACCGCGATTTCAGTCCGGCGATCCCCTGCATGGTCATGTCTTTCGCTGATGTGTCATTCTACAAAGCAGAGGCTGCCCTGGAAGGCTGGGGCGGAACTGTGGCGGAGGCTGAGAAGTACTATCAGGACGGGGTGAAAGCGGCATTGGCGCAGGCGCCCTACAATGTTACCACGATCCCCGCTGCATTCGAGAAAGAACTCTCCTGGACCGGCCTGACCAAAGAGCAAAAGCTGGAAAAGATCGGTACGCAGAAATGGATCCAACTTTTCGGCCGCTCCTACGAGGCATTCATCGAATGGCGGAGAATGGGTTACCCTGCACTGAAACCCGGCCCGTTCCAGGGATCAACCGGCGGTACCATTCCGAGAAGGACGATCTACTCTTCCCGCGAGGCACTTTTGAACAAAGCCAATTATGAACAGGCAGTAGGCCGGTTGTCGAATGGTGATTCGTATGTTTCAAAAGTATGGTGGGATAAAAGGTAAATGGCCAAAATGTAAAAGCAAAATGCCCGGGATGGATAAATCTTCCGGGCATTTTGCTTTTTATCAAATACCAACATCGTTGCTATCCGATCATCTGACTATGAAATACAAAATGGGCCGTTCATTTTTTAAAACAATGATTTCAATGCTGCTGAGCGCAACCGCCGCATTTGCCCAAAATGTCCCGGAACGGATGGATCTTTACCTCCTGATCGGCCAGTCCAACATGGCCGGCCGCGGGCAAACCGACGAAGCCTCGCATCCGAATTCTCAGAAAATCTGGGCGATTGACCGGCAGAACCAATGGAAAATGGCCGCCGACGCGCTGCATTCCGACAAACCCGCTGTGGTAGGCGTCGGCCCGGGCCTCACGTTCGCGCAAACCGTACTGGCCAGACATCCCGATCGCCCAATCGGACTCATTCCCTGTGCCGTCGGTGGCAGTGGCATCGACGACTGGAAGCCCGGCGCAAAACATGAGCAGACCGGAATTTACGCCTACGACGAAATGCTGGCAAGGGTAATGGAAGCGCAAAAGCATGGCACGATCAAGGGTATTATCTGGCACCAGGGAGAGTCCGACAGCTCACCGGAAAAAGTAAAAGTATATGCTACGAAGCTGGAAGCCTTTTTTGCGAGATTAAGAAAAGATACGCACACCGAAAACGTGCCGCTTGTCCTGGGCACCCTGGGCGATTTTTATGTTGCGGGCCACGCCGAAGCAGCGAATGTGAACCAGATCATCACAGATTACGCCAAAAACCACCGCCATACCTACCTGGCGTCAGCGTCCGGTTTGGTACACAAAGGTGACGACACACACTTTGACACCAAATCGGCAAGGGAATTGGGGAAAAGGTATGCGGAAGCATTTTTGAAGTCGGAAGCAGGACATTGACACAACGTTGTCATTTTTACAACGCAATTTACCTTCCCGAGCGCTGCCATCGCCACACCCTCAACGGATCGTTCGGGAGTATGGATAACGGAACGCGCCGACCACCAGGCCAATGAATCGCATAGCGATGTAATATCGGTAGCCAATTGCGAAAAAGAGAACAAAGCAAAATCCCGTCAGGGATGTAACAGCAGAGCAAAGTCGCCGTCGTTACATCCCTGACGGGATTATTAGCGTGTCTGGGCTATGAACAGGCTACCAATATTACATGCCTAACGGCATTTCCTGGCGCCGACTGCATTTCCTCCGAAGAATCACTCATTTCCAGTCCTACTGCGACCCACCGCTCCGGCGACCCGGTTACTCATTCCCAGTTCCACTGCGGCTCATTGAAAATTAAACCACCGGCTCCCAGCCCTTGGCGTACTCCCGTGACCACAATTTCTCCGCTTCCTTGTCACCGATGATGTGCCCGTTTTTCGGATCGATTTTCAGGTCGCGGCCCACGCGCCAGGCGATGTTGCCGAGCTGCATCGCTACTACGCTCCTAAAGCCCAGTTCGACGTCGCAGTTGGGTTTGCGGTTATTGCGGATGGCGTCGAGGAAATCGGCGACGTGGAGGTTGTCCATACCGAGACTCGGGCTGGCGAGATTGCGGCCCTGCATACCGGCTTCCTCAGTAGGGGAGTTCACCTCTTTGATCAGTTTGCCGTCCAGATCGTAGACCTTATAGCTGTCACCGCCGGTGTCCAGACTGCCGTTTTCACCATAAAAAATGATCCCGCGATCCTGGCCTTCGATCTTGCGGCCGTTGGAGCTACGCGATTCCCAGATGAGTGAAACGCGGCCCGGATAATCCATCGCGATCACCTGCGTGTCGGGCGTTTCCCAGTCGTCCTTAAACTCGTACCGCCCGCCGACGGAGCTGACACGGGTGGGGAAGTCTACTCCCAAGCCCCAGCGCGCTACATCCACCTCATGCGTGCCGTTGTTGAGTGCTTCCCCTGTGCCCCAATGCCAGAACCAATGCCAGTCATAATGGATCAGGCCTTCTTTATACGGCATGCGCGGCGCAGGCCCCTGCCACAACTCGTAGTCCAGCCAGGACGGGACGGAACCCGGTTTCAGGTAGGTGGCCTTCCGTTTGTTGGTATACCAGGTTTTGGCCAGATACACCCGGCCGATAATGCCCTGATGCAGCTGTTTAATGCCTTCCGTGAGCACGGGTGCCGACCTGCGCTGTGCGCCCATCTGCACCACGCGCTTGTACTTGCGCGCCGCCTCGATCGCGAGCTCGCCTTCGCGTGGGTTATGGCTCAATGGTTTTTCGACGTACACGTGCTTGCCCGCCTGGCAACCCATGATCGTCAGCGGGGCGTGCCAGTGGTCGGGTGTGGCCGTATATATAGCGTCGATGGATTTGTCTTCGAGCACCTTCCGGAGATCCTTTTCAGATTTGGGTGTCAATTTTTGTTTGGCATCCATGACCGCCTGAATCGCTTTTGGGATAGCCCGCTCATCCACGTCGCACACAATGCCTACTTCGGTATTCTTCTGCCCGGCGAAAGTGCCGCTCATGCTTTTGCCCCGGCTATTGACCCCGATCGTAGCCACGCGGATCAGGTCGTTGGCACCGATGATGCGGTTGTAGCTTTTGGCACTGAACCCCATGGCGGTGCCGCCGATCGCAAGGCCCAACGATCCTGCGGCGGTCGTTTTTAAAAATTCACGTCTGTTAGCCATGACTTATAATGCTTTGATTTTGATGTTTTTAAATGAAACCTCGGCGCCGTGTTCCTGCAACAGGATATGCCCTTTTGCCACGGATCCGAATGCCGGAACGGCCTTGTTGAATTTACTAAGTGCCACAGCGTCAGTATATACCTTTCCGCTGCGGGTAAATTCAAGGATTTTTACGCCGTTCAGATAATGCTGCACGTTCTGGCCTTTGGCGACAATGCGCAGCGTATTCCATTGGCCGGGCGCGTGCACTTTCTTTTTCGACTCGTCGGGTGGCATCACGTCATAGAACGAGCCGGTGAGGTGGTTGGCTTTCTTGTTGTCTTCGGCCAGCTTGTCGTCCAGGATCTGGTATTCAAAGCCCAGGTTACCGCCTTGCTCGTACCTGGTGAAAAAATATTTAAGGCCGCTGTTGCCTTCGGGAGAGATGTTGAAATCGGCTTTGAGATCGAAATCGCCGAACTCCCCGTCGCTGACGATATCGCCGCCTTTGCCATTCTTTTTGGTCGAAAGCGTGCCGTTTTTAACTTCCCAGCCGGCTGGTACGGGCTTGCCGCCGGAAGTTTTCCAGCCGTTGGTAGAAGTGCCGTCGAAGAGCAGCACCCAGCCTTCTTTCTTTTCTTTCGGAGTGAGCGTGTTGTCTTTCTGAGCGAAAGCGGCCGGGGCGAGCGTCCAGGCCAGCATTCCACCCGCGAGCACGCGTAGTATTCTGGATTGCATTGACATTAGTAACCAGGGTTTTGTTTGATTTTTTCGGGATTGGACTGTATTACCTGCAACGGGATCGGGAACAGCAACATATTGTCGCTCCAAGTAGCCGGGTTAAAGCCGTTTTGCTCTTTTTGTTCCTGGCTCATTACCGTCTTTGCGCGCTCGGTTCGTACGAGATCGAACCACCGGTGGTTTTCGAATGCCAGCTCCACACGACGTTCCTTTTCGATCGCAAGCAGAAAGTCGGCGTCGGAAGTGAATGCGGTGTGGTCGGGCAAGGCACCTGTGGCTGCGCCCGGCGTGTTGCGTGCACGCTGGCGGATCTTGTTCAGATAGAGGAGGGCCGTGGTTTGCTGTTTGCCCTGCCGCACGAGCGCTTCGGCATAAAGCAGGTAGATGTCCGCCAGGCGCAACTCGGGCCAGTTGTTGTCATTGTCGGGTGAGACGGAGAACGATACATCGTAGTATTTTTTGACATACTTCTCATTGATCTGCTGCCCGCCGGGGTCGGATACGTAGCCGTCGGCCATGGAAATGGCTTTCCGCGGGTCGCCTTTCTCGTAAGCCGCCGACATGGATGGGCTGGGCGCATTGAACCCCGATTTATCACCGACCGGAATCACTTCCTTATTCGAAAAGCGTGGCGCGAAGTCGTTGCTCCACGGACTGCCGGTAACAATGGGAGCGGGTCCGCCTTTTTTGTATTGTACTTCAAAAAGCGATTCGGTACTGTTTTCATTTTTTACATCAAAAACAGCCTTGTAGTCGGGTAGAAGCGAATACTGCGGGTTGTTGATCACTTCCAGCGCCTTGGCTTCCGCTAATGCGTAATGCGACGCGCCTTTTTTGAGTGGATAACCCGCCATAAACATGTAAACTTTGGCCAGCAAGCCTTTGGCACCGCCGATTGTGACCCGGCCTCGGTCGCCGGTGGCATAGGCAGCAGGCAGATTGGCCTCAGCGAATTTCAGGTCTTCCACGATGAAATTGTAGATCTCGTCGGCAGGTGTACGGCCGATCGTGTAAGCCTCCTGAACTGAAACCTGCTTATCGACCTTTGGCACATCCCCATAAATCCTCACCAGCCAGAAATACACCAATGCACGCAGAAAGCGGGCTTCGGCCTTGTACTGGTTTTTCAGCTTTTCGTCCCGGAACGTAACGGCATCGATCTTGTCGAGGACGATGTTGCTGCGCAGAATGGTAATGTAGCTGCGGTTCCAGAGGCTGAGGATGTTCTGGTTATCCGAAAGCAGCACGTCTCCGAAATTGTCGATCGAAGTCATGTCCTTGGAACTCCCCGGTACCCAGGAGAATGTAGTATTGTCGGAGCGGATTTCGCCGGTGTAAATGTAAAGCTGGTTGTACAAGTCGCGCAGGGAAGCATAGGGCGACATTACCGCCTGGTTCATGTCCTGCTCGGTTTTGTAAAAATTACCTGCATTCATTTCGGATATGGGTTGCAGGTCGATGAAGCTTTCCTTGCACGAGAGCGATGCCGCGACCAGGAATGCAGCTATGATATATCTTTTCATGAGAATGGATTTAGCTGGAAATGATCAGAATGTTACATTAAGCCCTGCAATGACGGTCCGTGCGGCCGGGTAACCCAGGTAATCACCGCCCCGCGACAGGCCGCTGCCCTCGCTGCTCGTTTCCGGGTCAAAACCAGGGTATTTTGTGAAAGTGTACAGGTTTTGGCCGGTCACGTACAAGCGCAGGGAGCGTACTTTAATGCGTTGCAGCAACGCGCCGTCGAAGGTGTAACCCAGCGATACATTGCGGATCCGCAGGAATGAACCATTCTCTACCCAGTAGCTGGAAGGCTCTTTCTGCAAACCTTTCGGATCGCGGTTGGCCCGCAGGACTTCACCCGAGCCGGGCTCTTCTTCCGACCGCCAGCGGTCTTTCAACTTGGCGCGGCCATTGCGATCGCCGTGGTAAATACCGATCATGCGGTTGAAAAAACTGAACAGTTTGGCGCCCTGCGAGCCGGTCAGCTGCACATTCAGATCAAAGCCTTTGTAAGAAAAATCATTTCCGAACCCGTAAATGAACTTCGGCTGGTTGCTGCCGAGGAAAGTCTTATCGGCAGCGGTGATCTGGCCGTCCTTGTTGACGTCGATATAGCGGGGGTCGCCCGGGCGGTCGTTAACCAGGTGAGGGGCTGCATCGAGTTCGGCCTGGTTTTTGAAAACACCATCATACTGGTAGCCGAAATAGGTGGCAATCGGCTGACCCACCGTGGTAATGAAGGTGTTGTTCGCATTGGCGGCGCCTGCGTAGATGGGGCGGGCGTCGGGGCCGAGCGCGAGCACTTTGTTGCGATTGAAGGAAATGTTGAAATCCGTCGACCATTTGAATGCACCCACGGTGTTGCGGGTACGGACGAGGTATTCCATTCCCTTGTTCTGTACTTTTCCGATGTTTTGAAGCTGGCTCGCGTAGCCGCTGATGGTCGGTACCGGCACATCCAGCAGCAGGTCGACGGACTTGCTGTTGTAAAAATCGGCTTCCAATCGCACGCGATCACGGAAAAGGCCCAGTTCAAGCCCCAGGTTCCATTGCATTGTTTTCTCCCAACCCAGGAAAGAGTTAGGATAATTCAAAGGATTCACCGCGTTCACTAACGTATTGTTCAGCGGATAGTAGTTAACGACCGTCCGCGCAATGGCGTCGTAATCGCCGATCTTGTTGTTCCCTACCAGACCCCAGCTTCCGCGGATTTTCAGATCAGAGACCTGGCTTACCTGCTGCATAAATGCTTCATTACTCACACGCCAGCCCATAGAGGCCGACGGGAATGTCCCCCATTTGTTCTCCGACCCGAAACGGGAAGAGCCGTCGCGGCGGATACTGGCCGAGAACAGGTATTTGTCGTCATAGGAATATGTCAGGCGGCTCAGGTAGGAGATCAACGAGTTGCGGTATTCGGTACTGAGGCCACCCACGATTTGCCCGGCGCTCAACGTGCGCACGGCGTCGTTCGGGAAGTTCTGGGCGCGCAGCTGGTTTCTTTCTCCAAACGATTTCTGGGCCGTATACCCGGCCAGGAGGTTGAAATTATGCTTCTCCGCCAGGGTTTTGGACCACGTCAGCGTGTGCTCGTTCAGCCAGTTACCGCCAAACCACGTTTCGCTGCGTGCGTTGGCGATGCGCGGGGCACGGGAGCCGTCGGTGTCTACAAAGGAAGGCTGGTAGTATTTAAACCGGCGGTTTTCGAGGTTGGCATTCAGGCTGATGCGGTATTTCAATCCCGGGACAATCTCATATTCTGCATAGACAGAACCGATCACGGCATTCTTTTTGGTAAAGTTGGTCACATTCTCTGCAATGCTGACCGGGTTGGCCACGTCTCCGGCCCATATTTCCGGGTTACGCACCTGGGAGCCATAAGTGCCGTCGGCGTTGCGCAGCGGGTAAATCGGCGGCAGGTACAATGCATAGGCGAGCGGGCTGTCCTTCCCATTGGCAAGGTCGTTGTTCTCGGAATAATAGGAGCTCATCGCGACGCCCACTTCCAGCTTTTTGCTCACATTGGTCGTGATGTTGGCCCTGATATTATACCTTTTGAAATCGGTGTTGATCAGAATTCCCTGCTGGTTGGTATAACTTCCTGAAACGGCATAGCGAACTTTTTCGGAACCGCCATTGACCGACAATTCATGTTTCTGGGTGGAAGCATTGCGGAGGATCTCGTCCTGCCAGTTGATATCTGGGAATTTGGACGGATCATTAAATGCCTCGGGAATAATGTAAAAGTTGGAATTGGTGTATTTGGACCGCATTTCATTGCTGTCGTGGATCGTATGCGCCGGGTCGCCCGGCATAGGTGTACGGTCGAGCCAGGCCTGGTTGTGTCCGTCTTTGAAGAATTCGATGTATTCTCTGGTATTCATCATATCGATCTTGCGCGCGACCTGCTGCATGCCGAAGAATGTGCTGAACGAAACGGTGGGAGCGCCGGCGCTGCCCTTTTTCGTCGTGATGATTACGACCCCGTTCGCACCCCTGGAACCATAAATGGCTGTGGAAGAGGCGTCTTTGAGTACCTGAATGCTTTCGATGTCGGAACTGTTGACGAGCGAGAATGCGCTGCTGTCGATCGGATAGCCGTCGATCACGTAAAGCGGTGAGCTGCTGGCCGAAATGGAGCCGGTACCGCGGATACGGATGCTCAGGCCTTCGCCGCCCGGCGCGCCATTGGTTTGCTGTACCTGCACCCCGGCCATTTGACCCACCAGCGCTTCGCCGTAGGAGACCGAAGCTTTGCCTTTGAGTTTATCTGCCGAGATCGTGGCAACGGCACCCGTGAGGTCACCCTTTTTCAATGCACCATAACCGATCACGACCACCTCGTTCAGCGCCTTGCTGTCGACTTTCATAGACACGTCGATCACGCTCTGATTACCGACCGTGATTTCCTGGGAAACGTATCCGACAAACGACAGCACGAGCACCGACTGTGCCCCGCTGGCTTCGATCGAAAATTTGCCCTCGATATCGGTCACGGTCCCACGCTGCGTCCCTTTTTCGACCACACTGACGCCGGGCAGGCCGACTCCTTTTTCATCGGTAACCCGTCCCGTTACCGATACTTCCGCCTTGGGGGCCGCGTCCGACCCCGATGCGTTTCCCGATTGCAGCAGGATTTGGCCGCCTACGAGCCGGTATGAAATGTTATGGGGGCGCAGAACGAGGTTCAAAACCTCCGAAAGCTTGCGGTCGGTAGCCGAAATGCTCACCTTCCTTTCGGCCTGGATGGTGTTGGAGCTGTACACGAATTTGACGCTGGCGATGTCCTCGATCCGGTCGAGCACCTTGCGGAGCTCCTGGTTCTCGGCTTTGATCGAAATCGAGTGGTCGAGCAGGTCCTGTGTGCGTACCTCGCGCGCAAACCCGATCGAGATGGCTACACCCATCAGCAGCGAATGAAGTAGGGTTATCCTCATAATATGTCGCAGAAGAGGATGAATATGTATCGGTTTTTTCATTAATTTTGGACGTTTTGTTAAGGTTTTCAGAAAAGTTTGGCAAAACCCCTCCCGTTCATCTTCGCAGATGAGGACCCGGCCAGGTTCAGAGAGGGCATCGGAGTCGAAAGTGGTGTCAACACATTCGGCTCTTTTTCTTTTTCAGGGAAGTCGTTCAATGCATAGGCAGGCAGTTTGAGTTAAAAGGTTCAGGGTTTAGGAGTCAGGCGTTTGTAATGGATTGGGGTTTAGGGATCTGGTTTCGGTTTTAATTCAATGTTTTTACGGGCAGCCCTTGCCGCTCAGATATATTTTGGTGCCTTTGATCCGGTACGTTGCATTGACCGACGCCGCCATCAGGGCCAGCTGGGTAAACATCGGCTGCTGGTTCATATCGGCGGTAAAAAGGCAGTTTTTCAGTTTGTCGTTGGTCAGCACAATGTCGATTCCGTAGGCCTTCCCGAATGTCTCCGTCACCTGGGTGAGGCGGGCATCGTCGAAAACGAATGCATTTTTGTAACGATCTTCCATTACCGGGCGCTTTACCAGCATGGCCAGGAAAGTCTTGTTGTCGGGCGTGTATGTAACGCTCTGGTTGCGGCTCAGGACCACGCCGCTGCCGATGTCTCCCGAAGCTGCTTCTTTTTCCTTATCTTTTTGAAATACAGATACTTTTCCGGTAACGACCGACACTTCCACAGCCTGGTCCGCTATGGCCCGGTTCACCCAGAAACTCGTTCCCAGCACCTTGGTCGTGATTTCGCCGGTGTACACCAGAAAGGGTTTCCGCTCATCCCTCGCCACTTCAAAGAATGCTTTGCCCGTGAGGTAGATCTCGCGCCTGTTGTTCTGAAAATCGGCCGGATATTCAATGGTGCTTTGCGGTTGCAGGCTCACGCGCGATCCGTCGGAAAGCTGGACCCACATCGGGCTGGCTGACGTATTGGTACGGGTAACCAGGCGCTCGGATGCAATTCCATAACGTTGACCACAGGCACGGTGGCGGCTCCATTGGTATCCACCCCAGGCGGCCAGCACCAACACTGCGGCAGCGGCCCACCGCCATTTGAAAAAGAAATGCAACGGCTTGTGTTCAGCCACTGCCGGCCTTTCTGCCGCCGCCCCGGTTCGGGACAGGATCGCCTGCCAGAGCCGTTCCTCGGTTTCCTCCGATTGCTCGCCGGTAAGGTCTGTTCCGTCCCCATCGGTCAATGCGAACCATTGATCCACCAGCCGGGCTTCCCGTTCGGTGCATTCACCGGAGCGGTAGCGGGTCAGTAACTGATGAAAATGACGTTTGTTCATAGGACGGGAATGGTTTGGATAGAAGACTGGAAAAACGAGCTGTACCGCAAAATGGAAAAATATTTATTTGAATAATTATATTAAATGGCTCGAATTGGGCTAAAAATTCTTTAAAATTTACCAGCTGCCACGATAATGAGAACCATGAAAATGAATTCTCTGAGGTGCGTTTTGAGTGCCCGCAATGCCTGGGTGATGTGATACTCGACGGTGCGTTCGGGCACGCCGAGCTCGGTGGAGATCTGACGGATGGTGTTTCCCTCGAAGCGGTTGAGGACAAAGATCCTGCGTGTTTTTTCGGGAAGTTGTCCTATCGCAAGCTGCATGGCCTGTTCCAGTTCGTCGAGAAAGAGAGGGTAATCGGGTTCGCTGGGCGAATCGATCTCGTCGAGGGTGGCGAAGGCCTTGCTTTTGTAGTGGTCGATGACCCGGTTGCGGACCGCGGTCAAAAGGTAGCCTTGCAGGTTTTTGACCTGAAGTGAATTTCTCTTTTCCCAGAGCGTGACGAAAAGGTCCTGGACGATCTCCCCGGCGGTATCGGCGTCGCGGGTTTTGGCATAGGCAAAGTCGTACAGCCGTTTCCAGTAGCGGCGGTAAATGTCCTCGAAAGCGTATGGATCGTCATTTCCGAGGCGGTCTAGGAGTTGCGGATCGTCCGGAAGTAGCGGCTGCATGGGTAATCGTACAAGGTGGTTTCGGTTTTTAAACGGACTGTATTTTCGGATGTCCGTGCTTAATAAGCGTTTTTATGAAAATTAATACTTAAAAATGGACAAAGGCAGGGTAACATGCCAATTGGTTCGTCATGGTTCGATGAGGAGGCTGGCCCGAACGCCGGCAGTTTCACACTTTCGATCACAAAAACTCAAATCCATCACCCGTTTCCTATGAGAATCAAACATTTGACGCTCCTCGCCGCGCTCGCCTGCGGATACTCTTCCGTCGCACAGAAAGGAAAGCCGCTCTTCCCGGAACAGCCCGGGATGGTGTCGTACACTTTTCGTTCCAGCTTTTCAAAAGACGCCGCTGCTACCCTCGACACCCTGAAAGCCCTTAAAATAAAGGACATGGAATTTTCGAGCCTCTTCGGAAAAACAGCCGCTGAACTCCGCAAATTGCTCGACGAGCGTGCGATGAAATGCTCGTCTTTCGGGGTTGGTTATGCCGATGCCCTCAACAAGACGCAGGAAGTTGGGAGTAATGTCAAGGCGCTGGGCGCCAGTTATGTGCGCGTAGCCTGGGTGCCGCATAAAGGACCATTTACCCTGGAAGCGGCGCAGCAGACCGTCGCTGATTTTAACAAGATCGGCAAGCAGCTGAAAGACGAATTCGGGCTGACGTTCTGTTACCACAACCATGGCTACGAATTTGAGAAGCACGGTGACGGCACGCTGATGGACTACATTATCCAGAACACCGATCCGAAATACGTGAGCTTTGAAATGGATCTGCTCTGGACTTATTTTCCGGGACAGGACCCCGCCGCACTGATCGCCAAGTATCCCGACCGATTCAAGCTGATGCACATGAAGGACCTCAAAAAAGGGATCACCGGAAACCTGTCCGGCGGCACACCGGTGGAGAACGATGTGGCCCTTGGTACCGGGCAGATCGACATTCCCGCTGTGCTGAAAGCGGCACGAAAATCGGGCATCAAACATTATTATATCGAGGACGAAAGCCCCAGCTACGGCAAGCAGGTACCACAGTCCATTGCCTATCTCAGAAGCCTGACTTATTGAGCCGGACAGGCAGGCGGCAAGGCTCCGGTTGTAACGCTTGTAGTTATACGCATACTTGCTTTCGGGATTTCTGATTCCGGAAACAGGTATGCGTTTTTGTTGTTTCAGAGGGTTTTTGAAAAACATATACCGCTAAATAAGTGAAAATGACTTTTTAATAATTCAGTAAAATTATTGTCTACATTTGGTTCAGGTAATCAACTGCACTTCTTAAATACACGGTCAACGTGTCAGGCTATGTTAGACAGCTGCCTAAGGGAAATTGTTACCCGCTTCAACGACTTTGTGATGTTACCCAAAACGGTCCTCAACGGAGGCATTTCCGGCGTGTCCGAAGTGCTCGTCCTGGCCGACATCGCACGTCATGAGAAGCAGCAGGAAAGCGACGATCTGATGCAGGACAAACTGATCCTCACACTGATCAGTCTTGAAGAAGAAAACAGTCTTAAAAACAACTACCCGATCCGGCAGGAACAATCTGTAACCATTTTCCAGAAGCCCACCCTTTATCTGAACCTGCATTTATTATTTTCCTCTAACTTCAAATTGTACACCGAAGCATTGAAGCATCTGAGCCTGGTCTTACAGTTTTTCCAGGCCAACCAGAACATTATTTACACGGATGAGTTCAGCAATACCTACAAGCTGACCTTCTCCATGCATAACATCGGATTTGAGAATCTGCATAATTTGTGGACCGTACTCGGCGGCCATTCGATGCCGTCCGTCATTTACAAGGCACGTTTACTTTTCGTACAGCAGTCGCCGCTTGCCGGGGCTGATGTGATCACCAACATCCATTCAAAGGAGTATCTCGACCAGTAGGACAAAAGATTGCTAATTTTCTTGTTGTATGCTAAGCATTGAATACCGGAAGCTGTGTTCAATTCTGTTTCAGCACGCCTATTATCAAAACAAACGCAGCAGCGATTTCACGCTGGTGCCGACGGCGGCGTGCAGGCAGCATTTGGAACAGCTCGGACTGATCGTCAGGAAGATCGGCGACAGTACCGTGATCTTACAGCAAATGAACGGGGCAGAGCCGGAATATCCGCTCACGGCACCGGTATGCCTATCGTTCCTGGTGTACCTGGATAACCCGCTCGTTTGGAACATTACCCATGTACCCGCAGCTGCCGGACAGGCGTTACGGCAGTTTTACCTGACCAACCTGAAAGTCGACGGCACCCTGCAGGACAAGCTGACGACGCAGGCCCGGTTGTCTCCGGACGACGCCTTACCTGCATTGAAACCCGCACGGTTTACGCTGGAACTGCCGAAAGGTGCCACCAGCGAGATCAGGATCAGGAGATTGCTGGCCGGAGAGGGGTGGAAGCCGTTTAAAAAAATAGCGGTGGGTGCCGAGCAAGAAACGGTCGAGATCGTTTTACGGGAGGCGGGACGTTATGAGATCACTAAGGGTTTAGCCGGAGAGACACCCGCGGAAATCCTGGTGAGCGAAGACGCGCTGGCTGCCGGTCCGTTCTTCGGTATCCTGGATCTGTGGATCGATAGCAGCATCGCTCCTGACACGGAAAGGGTTGCGTATATAGATAATCGTTTGCTGGAATGGCATTACGTGCTGATCGACATCAAAAGCAGGAAAATCCAGTACGGGGATCCCTCGGATATCACCATCAGCTACGCACGGCACAGCGGCGATTCGGAATCGCCCTCCGCAGTGAACTTTGCAATGCTGGCGGAAGGAGACATGGACGACAGGCTCCGGCAACTGGTGTCGCAGATCCGCGATGGAAGCCCGGATTCCGTCGAGAATGTATTTGTTTTCAAAAGTGATGTGCCGGTGCCGCTCATGGAACACAGGCCGCCCACAGTCCGGCTGGGAATGAACGGCGTCAGCAATTTCGCAAGCCTGCCTGTGCCGGACATCAGCACGATCCGCATCCGCGGGAACAGTTCCCTGGTTTACTACAATATATAAATCCTGAAACAACTAAATGAATTGACTATGGCTGCATTACCTGATACCCGGATGCCAGGCGTGATCACGCAGGAAATTCCGACGTTACCGCCGTCGATCGGCGCAGTGCCCAGTGCCGTGCCCTGTTTTATCGGTTACACCGAAAAGGCCAGCAAGGATGGGGAGGACGTGACGCTCAAACCGGTGCGCGTACGCAACATGCGGGAGTACGAGGAGTGGTTCGGGCAGGCCCCCGACCAGCCGATCACGGTAGACCTCGATGAGGCCGTCGATGAAAGCGATCCGGCGAATCCCAGGACGACACGCGTGGATGTGAGGGCGGTTTCCATTACCGATTTCAAATTCCGGATGCATTATGCCATGCAGTTGTATTATGCCAATGGGGGCGGGCCTTCTTTTGTGATCTCGGCGGGCAGCCAGGGTGACGGCACGGTGGATCCCAATCAACTGGTAGCGGGTATCGACGCTGCTAAAAAAGCAAAACAGATCACGATCCTGTCGTTTCCGGATGCGGTCAAGAACCTGAGCGGCAACAATTATTACAGTACTGTTGCTGCGGCCGCATTACAGCATTGCGACAAAATGAAAAACCGGGTGCTGATCCTCGATGTCAATGATGCCGAAAATGACAATGCGAAGGTAACGGCCAATTTCAGGTCAAAAGTGCCGCAAAGCATTAACCAGAAATACGCCGCCGCCTATTATCCGATGCTGTCGACCACGCTGGAATACAAGTTTGCCGACGCAGGGGTGACCGTACGTTTCCATCGGAAAAACGGAAGCCTGACGCCCGAACTCAAAAAGATCAGCGACGCCCTGAACGACTTCAATACCGCCGATATCAAAGCCCGCGCCTCCACGGAAAAGAGCGGGATGCTGGACCTGGTTAAAACGACTGTCGCACAGCTGATTGCGGATGATGCGGCCGTTACGCCAGCCAAGTTATCGGAGGAAACGCTGAAAGTGGTAAAAAAGAAGTATGACGTCAACGGCTGGCCCAAGGAACTCTCGGATGCCTTTGCGCTCGCCGACGCCAATGCCGTGAAAACCGAAGTGGATGCTTTGGTGGCCGCGGCTTCCGGAGAAGCGGGAACAGATCAGGCCGATCTCACGGCTAAGAAAAAGGCATATGGCGACCTGGTCGACGTAGAAAAAGCCAAGTCGTTGGGCGAAGGTTATTCGTTTAAACAGCTGGACGCCATTAAGGCACATAATAATCTGTTTTACAACCGGATCCGCGAAGGCGTGCGGGACATACCCGTCGTGATGCCGCCGAGCCCAGCAATTGCGGGCCTGATGGTGCAGACCGACGCCATCCAGGGCGTATGGAAAGCTCCGGCCAATGCAGGCCTGGCCGCGGTGATCTCGCCGACGGTGGATGTGGACGACGATTTTCACGCCGACCTTAATGTAGATGCCAGCTCCGGCAAATCCGTCAATGCGATCCGCGCCTACGAAGGCAAGGGTATCCTTGTGTTCGGCGCGCGTACGCTGGCAGGGAACGACCTCGAATGGCGTTACATTTCGGTGCGGCGTACCTTCTGTTTTATCGAAGATTCGATCGGTCAGGCGATGCAGGACTTTGTTTTTGCGCCCAACACCCGCGACACCTGGATCAAAGTGAAAGCCATGATCAGCAACTTCCTGATCGAGATCTGGAAGGCTGGCGGGCTTTTTGGAAACACCACCAACGAGGCATTCCAGGTGAATGTAGGTTTGCCGGAAACGATGACCGACGTCGATATCCTCGAAGGACGTATGATCGTCGAGATCAAACTCCGGGTATCCCGTCCGGCTGAGTTTATCATCCTGCGCTACGAACACAAGTTCCAGGCTAATGCCGCTTAATGTTTTGTTTTATTCAGTTTAAAATCAAATTGTTATGGCAGATACCATTTTTTTTCCGATACCCAAGTTCCGCTTTAAGGTAAAATGGGAGGGCCTCTCGAAAGAGGCAGAGATCGGTTTTACCGAGGTAACCGGCCTGGACTATCAGATCGACCCGATCGAGTACCGCGATGGCATGGATATCAACCTGTCGAAAAGGAAAATGCCGGGCATCCGGAAGTTCAGCAACGTTACCCTGAAAAGAGGGGTATTTAAAGGCCTCAGTGATTTCTACGACTGGATCGACGGTGGTGAAAAAGCAAACGACAAGGCTGTGGTGAAGCGTAAAACCTATCGGCGGACCGTCACCGTGACCCTCATGGATGAAGCCGCCACCGAAGTGGTTTCGTGGACTTTACAGAATGCATTCCCGATCAAAGTGCATTTCAGCGACTTGAAAGCCGACGGGAATGAGGTGGCCATCGACACGATCGAGCTGGCGCATGAGGGATTGTCGGTCAATTACATCTAGCATTAGTCATGGCATTTTATCCTCCTATTGGCTTTTTGTTCAAGGTGAGCATTAAGGGTGTTCCCGATGCTGAGGCGGATTTTCAGGAGGTATCGGGGCTGTCGATGACGCTGGAAACGCAGGCGCTGAAAGAAGGTGGGCAGAACCGGTTTATTCACCAGCTGCCGGTTCGTACCACGTCGGATAAACTGGTGCTGAAACGCGGCCTGAAAGCGACATCATCGCTCCTGACCTGGTGCCGGGAGGCGATCGAAGATTTCTCGTTCAGCCCGAAGGACCTGGATATTTCCCTGCTCGACCCGGGCATCGACGATTCGCTGAACAATCCGCTGGTGTCGTGGCACATCTCGCATGCGTACCCCGTCAAATGGTCGCTATCGCCATTCAATGCGATGAACAGCGAGCTGGCGATCGAGACGATCGAGATCCAATACCGGTTTTTCACGAAGACGTTTCCCGACTAGCCATTGCCGGTGTTATCACCGGCAATCCGATACTAAATCGGTAGCAACGCAACCGATACCAAACCAGTAGCGACATAACACATCATCACCCATGGTTGAAATCAAGGAACTGGTCATCCGGGCTAACTTCAGTGAGAGCCCGAAAGACAAAGGGGACGGTAAGGACAAATCCGGCAAAGACTGCGCCCAATCCGACACGACCGAGGGGGCGAATGAGGACATTATTGAAGCCTGCGTGCGGCAGGTACTGGCCATTCTCGAACGACGAACCGATCGCTGATCATGGAAACACCTTATGTAAACAAGCTCCGTATCGCATCTGTGCATCTGGATGCCGGTTCGCCGCTCGCTGTGGCCAGTTCCGTGCTGCAATCGCTGGCGGGCGGTATTTTTGAGCTGCCTATCAACCCGGAGCAATACCAGCGGACCTTCAAGATCAAACACATCTGCCCACCCGAACTAGGGGCCAGCGACCAGGGCAAAGTGTCTCAGTTCAGCCAGGTCGAACCCGAAGTGCTGGACTTGAAATTCACGATCGACGGTACGGGCGTAGTGCCGGTGGAGCAGCCCGCCATCGACGCCGTTTCGCAGGCATTTATTGCGGGAGGACCCGATGCGCAGATCGCATTTGTGACCGCCAAACTGGCCCAGTTGCAGCTCGTGGTGTATGGCATCCAGAGTGAGGCGCACCGGCCGCCGTTTATCGTGGTAAACTGGGGCAAGCTCGTTTTTATGGGTGTTTTGCAGGATATGACGCAGACTTTCACGCTCTTTCACCGCTCGGGGCTGCCCTTGCGGGTAGAAGTGAACCTCAAACTCCTCGAATTCAAAATGCCCAACATTGCCGCGGCGGCGATGTCGCTGCTGTCGCCCGATCTGACGAGGCAACGCACTGTGAAAGCGAGCGATAACCTGTTGACGCTCTGTGAGGAAATTTACGAAACGCCGGACTATTATCTGGAAGTAGCGAAAGCTAACGGGCTGACGAACTTCCGGAAGATCCGCGCAGGCACCGAGTTGATTTTCCCACCCCTGGCAGACTGATCTTTTATTTCGAACCATTTAAATCGCACCCGATGAGCTTAGTAGACGCAGCAAAATCGGCTATTGGAAAGGCCGCCGGAGAGCCTACACACACCGTGAGCATTACCGTGCTGATGGACGGTAAAAATGTGACGCAAAAGCCCGGTGGCCTCTCATCACTCTCCATTTACAACGAAGTGAACCGCATTCCGACCGCAAAGCTGGTTGTCACTGACGGCGATGTGGCCAAAGGTTCATTCAAAAAAAGCGGCTCCGCGGATTTTGTGCCGGGCAAGAAAGCAGACATCCAGCTGGGTTATCAGAATAAAACCGAATCCATTTTCAAAGGCATCGTCATCCGGCATGCGATCAATGCCTATCCCGGCAAAGCGTCGGTGATGGAGCTGGAATGTAAAGATCCGGCGGTGCGGATGACGATGGTACGTCAGAGCCGCTACTATCAGAAGAAAAAGGACAAGGATGTGTTCCGGGAGTTGATTGAAAATTATAAAGACAGCGATGTCAAGGCCGGAAAACTGGCGGATACCGATTTTGAGCACCCGGGGCTGGTCCAGTACAATTGCACCGACTGGGATTTTCTGGTACTGCGGGCAGAGGCCAACGGGCTCGTGGTGGTGGTCGACAATGGTACGATCCACGTCATCAAGCCTGAAAAAGCTTCGAAAGCGGACCACACCGTAACCTGGGGACAGGAGATCATCAATTTTGAAGCCGAAATGGACACCCGTACCCACTATCCCGATGTCACCGCCGCGACCTGGGACCATACCCAGCAAAAAGTGTTGAAGGAAGAAGGTTCCGGAAATGCAGGAGGAGGAGCAGGAGGGCTCGGAGGGCTGGGTGGCGCTGTCGCCGGGGCGGTTTCAGCCGTGGCCGATGCGGTGGGGCTGGATCTCGGACTGGAAGACGACAAGCACCATTTTCCGGATGTACTTTTCAAAAAACAGAAGCCGGTACTCTTTCACGGCGGTGCTGTGGAGGGTAAGGAGCTCAGCAGTTGGGCGAAGGCATGCAAGGCACGGGCCGAGCTTTCGCAGGTGCGCGGTCGGGTACGTGTGCGCGGGAAGAATTTCAAAACAGCCCAGACCATGGAGCTGAAAAAGGCGGCCAGCCGGTTCAATGGAGCGCATTTCATGACGGGGATCTTTCACCAGGTTTTCGCCGGCACCTGGCAGACGGACATCCAGTTCGGACTATCCGTGAAAACCCTGGGCGAAACAGCACAGCATCTGGCCGCCCCCCAGGCTGGCGGGCTATATGCAGCCGTACAGGGCTTGCAGATCGGGACAGTGACCAAGCTGGAAAGTGATCAGGAGCCCGGGGAAGGCCGGGTGAAAGTGCAGATACCCTGGGTAGGAGAGCAGAAAGGAAGCAACAAGGAAGGGGTTTGGGCGCGGATGGCAGTACCCACCGCCGGTAAGGAACGCGGATTCCTGTTCCGGCCCGAAGTGAACGACGAAGTGATACTCGGCTTTGTCAACAACGACCCCAATGATGCAGTCATCCTCGGCTCGGCATATAGTTCCAATAACAAAGCACCGGTACCGGCCTCCAAAGACAATTTTAAGAAGGGGATTTTTGCCAAAAACGGTATGAAGGTCGTGTTCGACGACGACCAGAAAAGCATTGAAATGACCACCAAGGAAGGCTATTCGGTGAAGGTGAATGAAAAGGATGGCCAGGTGGAAATCCGGCACAAGCAGCAGCAGACTTTCATCAAACTGACTTCGTCGGGTATAGAATTCGGCAGTGCGGGCGATATCGTCATCAATGCTGTCGGGAAAGTGAAGATAAAAGGGGCCGAAGTCAGACTTAACGACCCCGTTTAAAAATTTAACCAAAAAAGGAAATGCCAGCAAATCCGGCCGCCCGCCTGAACGATATGCACCAATGCCCCGCGCCCATGGAATCGGGTACGGGAACGCACGTGGGCGGGACCATTGTGGTAACCGGCCTGCGAACGGTGTTCGTCAATGGCTTGCAGGCCGCCACGGCGCAGGATCAGTGCGTTTGTCCCGGAAGTCCGAATGTGATCGCCAAAGGGTCGGGGACAGTCTTTTTCAATGGCAAACCGGCGGCCCGGCAGACGGACAGTACCGCACACGGGGGCAAGATAGCCTCCGGTTCGCCCAATGTATTTATCGGAGATTGAAAACACATGTATATGGAAACCAATGCATTATATGCCTCGCCTGAGCGCAAGAGCTTTCTGGGAACCGGCTGGGCCTTTCCACCCGAATTTTCAAAAGAAGGATGCGGCGCATTGACCGTGTCCGATGAAACGGACATCTGGCAGAGCCTGGAAATCCTTTTCAGCACCAGCCTGAGAGAGCGGCGCATTACGCCGGATTACGGATGCAGTCTGGAAAACTTCGTATTCGCGGCCATTAACACCTCGCTTTTGTCGCTGCTGGAAGAAATGCTGAAAGAGGCTATCCAGATCCACGAACCACGTATCAAACTGGAACGGCTCGACATCACCGTCAACGAGTCCGAAGGCAGGCTGGACATCCTGGTAAGCTATACGATCCGCAGCACCAACACCCGCTTTAACAAAGTATATCCCTATTACTACCAGGAGGGCACCAATGTTGATCTTTAAAACATAAGACCATGGGCATAACCGACAATTCCATTCACCCGCTCGAACGAAATGGTACCACCCAGCGGGAGCGGCTATTGAAAGCCCTCATCCCCGGGTCGCTGGTGCTCGACGATCGCAACATGGCGGATCTGCTGTCCTTTTCCGGGACTTATGCCAAACAGATCCGCTTCTGGAATGCCGGCAACCAGCCCGACGGCGATTGGACCTGCTTCTGGACGGCCGACGCCACCTCGTTGCTCGCAATGATCGCCGCCACGGACCTGGATGAATACCGGGTCGGCTACCGTCATGCGGAGCTGGCGTTTATCAGGGCATGCAAGGCCGAGAAGCAGGCGGAGGAAACAACCATCTGCGGAAAGGCGTCGGCCCATTTCCTGCCTTGTCTCACTGTGAAGATCTACGACCTGGCGGTCAGGATCGCGGGGATATGCCAAACACTGCCCGATTCCCATCCGCTAAAAACGGAAACCAGATCCCTGATCCGCGAAAAACTGGGTTTCAATGGCCAGCTGAACGGCGGCACGCCGCTGGAAAGCCTGGTCCGGTACCACAAGACGGTCAATGAGGTGTTGAAAAAGAATAAAAAGGCCGGTGATCCGAAAACGGGTGAAAAGCCGGGTGCCGACAGGCCGGAGCCGTTGGAAGAGCTCATCGACGGCTACGGGTTCTGCTTTGCCGAAACAACCTGCGCACAGGCATGGGGCCTCACCGTGGATGACTTCAATTGCATCGATTTCCATCCCGAGCTCACGGCCGACGACCGCGACGCGCTCTGGCAGCTTTTTCTTACATTATTCAAAATACTCACGCTGATCGTCAGCAAGGCTAAAAAAGCTTTTCAACAAGCCCTGAACGGCCGCAGCGATCACCCGCCGCATATCGCACTGTTCCTGGCCTTCACCTTGCTGTTCCGCCGGTACCATCAGGCGGATATGAATGCCCTGGCCGACCGGCATCTGGTCTACTACTACCGCGATGTGCTGCGTTTGCAGGAGCGCGGTGCTATTCCGGATAAGGTGCATATCGTTTTTCAACTAGCCGGGAATGCCGCCGCCTACCGCCTCGAAAAAGATACTTTACTGTCGGGTGGAAAGGACGCAAAAGGACTTGATCTGTTGTACGCGCTCACGGATGAAATGGTTGTGAACCAGGCTGCATTGATCGAAAAGCAGAGCCTGTATTTTCTCAGAGCCGAGGGGAAAGTGATCCCGGTTGCATTACCTGCCGCGGATCGTAAAGACGGTCTGTCGATTGCCTATGACAAACGAAGCAAGGCATGGCATCCATTGTCGGGGAAAAGTCTGTTCCGAAAACTGGCTGTCCGGGACCGGCTGCTGCGGTTGGCATCGAAGCGGAATGGAAGGGTTGAGGACGAAGCGCAAAAAACAGCCGATAACCTCGAAGCGATCGTCGCGAACCCGGGGCTCATCATTGCCACTCCCGAACTGTGGCTGGGCAAAGGCGGGAGACGGAGGATCATGATTACCATTCATGGCTGTGAAGACCTGGACATACTCTCGCATTTCTACACCGAAATCAGTACGGACGAAGGAGTTGTGCGACTCGATAACCGCCGGTCGTCCAGCCTCCGTTTTCGTGAAAAGGAAAACAGTTCGGAATACCGTACCAGTCCCGGCAAGCCGATCGAATGGCAGATCAGCATGCTCGACTCGGAAGCATCTGTTGCCCCTCTTCCTGGTGATCCCGATCCTGAGCTCGGAAAGCAGCCTTTCATCCGGCTCCGGCTGATCGATGGTGAAGATTATGAAAAAGTTTCGAAGGTAACATACAGCGGCATTCAGGTACAAACCTTCAATTCCGGCCTCCGCGACCTTACCTTGCAGCTGGGAGGTACCCAGTATCTGCCGTCGTCGGAGATCCCGCTCATCGGCTCTACCATCGCGCAGGAGCTTTCGCTCTATATTACATCCCCTGAGATCTCTCTCAAAACCTTCTCCGGTGCCGACGCTTTTACACTGAGCGGCCTGGAAAACGACGAGCGCAGTCATGGAGCGATCACATTCGGAGCACATGATTTCCTGGCAAAAAAGAAACTCGACACGCCCGCAGGCGCGGGGGACCTGTTTTACTCCCCAGTCTCGAAATTTTCATTCCTGAAAACAAAAATCACCATCCCGGAATCGAATAACGAGCGGAAACCGATCACCATCTACAAGCTCCCGGGCGAACATATTACATTGTCCTATACCTCCGCCGGCGTCGAACTGAAGCCAGGTGGCGGAAGAAAATCGGGCTTGTACCACCAGGACTTTTTCGGAGGCTATGCGGCTGTGAGGGACAATGCGTTTCTGCCAGGCCATCCGATGCCCGAGCCCGACCCGCTGATCACCATCGATACGCGCCGGGGCGGTGCCGGAGGTTCGGCTGCTCAGCGGACAGACACAGACGGAAATCTGCGGCTCGGTTTTGAAAACCTGTTGCCCGGACAAACCGTATCCATGCTTTTTCAATGCACTGAAGGAACGGGTAATCCCGACCATATTGCACCGGACGAGATCGTGTGGTCGTATTTGCGGTCCAACGAATGGGTACGCATTCCCGCCACTTTTATACTCACCGACGAAACGCTCGGTCTCCGCCAGACCGGTATCACCCGCATTCAGGTTCCTTCCGATATCAACAACGGCAACACCCTGGCCCTTGGCCGCGATGGCCGGAAAGACCTGTACTGGCTCATGGCCTCGGCTGCGGAAGATCCCGCCCGGAACATTTTTGTGGATGCCCTGCCGATGCTGCGTGATATTGATGTGCAGGCGGCGACGGCGGTGTTCGTGAACGAGTCCGGTAACGACCTGATTCATCTCGAAAAAGGCTTGCCGGAAGAATCCATCACCCAGCTGCGGTTCCAGGATCCGGTGATATCTGCGGTCCGGCAGCCCCAGGCATCGTTTGGTGGCCGGTATGCCGAATCAGGGGATGCGCAGGGCTATTACCGGCGTATCCATGAGCGGCTGCGGCACAGGCAACGGGCTGTAACGGTATGGGACTACGAGCGGATCGCGCTGGAACAGTTTCCGAAAATTGCCCTGGCCAAATGCCTTCCGCACACGCGCGACACGGACATTCGCAGGCCGGGATACGTGACCGTGGGTGTGATCCCGTACCCGGGCAACATGACGGGCGACCGGATCTATTACCCGACATTCAATGCCGGCGACCTCGAATCCTTCGAGCAGTATCTCAACCGCCATAATTCATTTTTCGTGAGCGGGCAGGGCGGAGGCGTGGCTTGTTGCTGCGGCGATGGATGCGGTTGCGATGGCCACGGGACTTTACTGGTACGCAATGCGATCTTCGAGCCGGTCAGGCTGCGTGTCTGTGTACGGTTCAGGGCAGGGCGAGATATTGCCTGGTATAAAAAGCAGCTCAATGAAGACCTCAAATCGTTTCTGGCACCGTGGGCTACTGATTTGGAGCGGCCTATCACATTCGGCGCCAGGATCGAGGCCATGGAGCTGCTGCGTTTCCTGGAAAATCTGGACTACGTAGATGTGATCATGGATCTAAAATTCAAGCATTTTCCCGGCCGGACTATCTCTGAGCTGGCGGAAGCCACCATTGATTTCGAAGAAACCGGCACCATCGAGCCCTTTACGTCCCGTTCCGTGCTGACGACCTACCTGGATGTGCTCAACGAAGACAATCCCAATGTGACAGACCATGACATTCAGGTTGTGGAGGATGATGCCTGTTGCGCAGGCTGCAATTAACAATGAACCAAAGACATGGCTAATTCTCTGACCATTCCCCCCAAACTCAGCTACCCGCCCGTGATGGACTACGGTCTGTTGCGGCGCGAAGGCCTGCGGCACCTCGAACGGCTCGGCTCCTCGATCTGGACCGACTTCAACAGCCATGACCCGGGCGTGACGATCCTGGAAGTGCTTTGTTATGCACTCACCGACCTGGGATATCGTTCGCAGCTGCCTGCTACCGATCTGTTTGCACCGGCGGACATTTCGCGCAAACCGTTTTTTACCGCAGCCGAAATACTGCCGAATGCGCCCGTCACCGCGCATGACTTCCGGAAGCTGCTGATCGACATCGACGGCGTGAAAAATGCCTGGCTGGAAGCGGATAAGGCCAAAACACCTGTTTTTCAATACGATCTCAACAATGCGGCGCCGGTCGACCTGGTCGCTGAGCCCGGATTTTCGGAGTACCTGCGGAACTTTACCGACGCGGCCCCTGCCACGATCGAGATAGGCTGGTCGGCGGACGCCAAAAACCTTTGGAATGCCATCGAACTGGCGGTAAAGGCCAAGGCAAAACACGAAGAGATCCATGCGCTGGCCGATAAATTCTATGCGGGATGCTGCATTGAAACCGCGACGGGTAAATTACCCGATTCGACTAGTTTGTACAGTAAGTCGCTGATCCTCTTTTTGGTAGCTACCCGCTTCGGGGAGGTTCGTTCGGATGTATTGGCGCGGATGAATGCGGAAGACCCCGATGAGCAGCAGGAAGCATTCGGCTTGCTGGCGGGGCTGGGGCAGCTTAGAAAAGCGTTGGATGCATTCAGTGCCAATGGGGACAAAACCGCCATAGACAATGCCTATGCCCAGATACTGCTGCATCCTGATTGGATCGACGAGGCAATGGCTACGTTCGCAACCTCGGTGCTGCTCAAACACCGGCTGGTCACGGCACCCGCCGGCGCTGCGGATATCAAGTACCCTGTTTTCAATCCCAGGGGCATTTACAGGATCTTTTTGCAACTGGACGAGGACCGGGAGGCCGATCAGGACAGGATACGGAAGGAAGCCTGGCAGCGCCTGCATGCCAATCGTGCATTTTGTGAAGATTTTGGCAAAATACGGATCGTAGAAAACGTAGCGATCGGCGTACAGACGAAGATTGATATCGCAACCGATGCGGAGGTGACCGGGGTTTTTGCGGAAATACTGTTTGCCATCGAGACTTTCCTTTCCCCCGCCGTGCAAATGTATAGTTTGCAAGAAATGATGGACCGCCATGCGCAGTTCACATTCAGCACCGATGACCTGATCAGTTTAAGTGAAGCCGGAATGCCCGACGAACTGGTGCTCGCATTGGAGCCATTGATCGGAAAAACCAGCACGGGTAAAAAGCAATGGGAGCAGGCGCTGGTTGAATCCATCGGAGCGGAAGCAGTTTCGGATTATGAGTCCCTGCTGTTTAGGAATGTCGGCAAGCGTTACGAGTCGCACCCGGTGTTTCAGGGACCATTGCTAACGCATGGATTCATCGACGATGCCGAACTGGAAGTGGCATCCTGGCGACGGACGGTGTACCGGTCGGACCTTTTCAGAGAGATCGCCCGGGTTCACAATGTCGTGAAGGTTGGAGAATTGAAAGTTCGTAAATGCCCTGCCGATGATGAAAATCCCGCGACAGTGGAAAGTGAATGGTGCCTGTCGTTCGATTGCGAATGTCAGCCTGCATTGGAACTGGATTTCCTGACCGGTACCGAAAACAGTTGCTCCGAATTTCATTTTACAAAAAACGGAAACCCGGTAGTACTGACCGATTCAATGAAATACGAGGTTTTCGACCGGTTGCTACGCCTGCGCGGGCAATATGCAAAAATTGATCATACCGGTCGCCTCGATCTCCCCGTGCCCGCGGGTACGCTTCGCGACGACCTGGCCGAATATACCAGCATCCAGGAGGAATTCCCGAGGACTTATCATGTGGGAAGGGAGGGTATTTCACGTTCGGAAACACCCCGGCGCCAGGCCCAGGCGAAGCAGCTGAAAGGCTACCTAATGTTTTTTGACCAGATTTTAGCCAATTATCTCCAACAATTGAACCAGGTCCGGGAGCTGCTGGCCCTCGATGGAGATCTGTCGCAACCGGCATGCTATCAGCCGCTTTATGACGTGCCCAATGTGCAAGCCCTGTTTCAGGCGCTCGACCCGGGAGAGAACTGGGACGCATTCAAAGGCGATACCGATAACGGCTATATGCGTGCGCTGAAAGCATTGACAGAAGGCGGCGGAATCACACAGTCGATGCGCAAAAACCGGATAATTGATCACCTGCTGGCCCGCTTCGGAGAGCAGTTCAACGACTATGTGCTGGAACTGTTCCGGATCGAACGGCCCATTGATGATGACACCGACGATAGCAGCGAAGCCGGCGACTGGCTGGAAGACAAGCAACGTTTGCTTCAAAACCTGGCCCTGCTTGGCGGCAGGCGCGGTTGCGCATTCGATTACCGCGCAGAAGTGCTGGAAGACAACCGGCATTTCTGGGATTCCGTCAATGTGGAAGGCTTCAAACGGCGCGTCATGGCCCAGCTGGGCGTGGCCGACTGGTCGAGACGGACCATTTCGGGTTCTCCGCAGTTTACCGTGGAGGTGAGGAGTGAAATGTTTGAAAAAACGAGGCGCTACCGGTTTAGCGTCAGGCCGGAGGATGGCGGGGGAGGCCTGCTGTTCAGTAAGGCTAGTTACAGCCAGGCGTCCGCCGCGCAAAAGGCCGGCAATGCGTTCCTGAACATATCTGCCTATGCCGAACTGTACGACATTTTTGACAATGACAGGGGACTTTGGTTTGTCGGTTTTTGGGACAGTGACGCCGGAAGCGACCGGGATATGGACAATGCGCGTCTGATTTCCGAACCGTTCCGTTCCAATGAAGATGCCAGGAAGCGGCTCGCGGAGATCCTTAAACTCGTAAACAGGGAGCGTCAGAATGATAGTTTTCATGTGGTCGAGCATTTGCTGCTGAGACCGGAAGACGAATTTTACCACCTCCTGAAACCGGATGTCAACGGCCCCATGCCATTGGCGGCAGATGGTTATTCATTCCGCTGTACGATCACCGTCCCTGCCTGGGGCGACCGCTTCAATGAGGAAACGCGCTACCACCGCTTCCGGCAGATCGTCAGGGCCGAACTGCCCGCTCACATTCTGCCCCGGTTTGTGCCACTGGATCGTAAACAGATGCTGGATTTCGAAAGCATTTATTACCAATGGCTTGTCGAGAAAACCAGGGAGGTCTCAGACCCCTTCGATCTGCGAAAAGCCAGCAATGACCTCATTGATCTTTTGAACCAATATTAACCATCGAGCCATGCAAACGCAACCATCGGAAAAGGTCAATGTATGCATTCACGGTCATGGTATCGTGTGCGGGCTGACGGCGCAGGTAGGGGAGAACTGCGATGTGATCGTGGGGGCCGGTACCGCCATTGCACCGGATGGCAGGCTCATGGAGCTGCATGCGCACCGGTTCAGGTACTATCTCAAACAGCCCTCGAAGGCCGTGCTCGAATACTTTCCGCATCTGCCGGATTCCGGCGGACGTATAAACCGGCCCGTTCTCGAACTATGCGACGCCGGCCGGTTCGACATTAAAACCATGGACCCGCTCAAACCGCAAAGCCCGGAAGACCTGCCCACGCACGACCTGCTGAACGACAAGATATTGGTCGTCCTCGCGCCGGAACCGGGTTCGGAGCGTTATTTTGTGCTTGTGAGTCCATCGGAACTATTGAAAAGGGATGAAAAGCTGCGGAAACAGGTAGAACAACTTGCGAGGGAGGAAGCCGTAGATCAGGCGCAGGGAATATTCAGAAAGCCGAAAGAGGCGGTGCATTACCCACCCCAGGTGATTGATGCGGTACTGCGGCCCTATTTGCAGCTCAGCGAAGTGGTGATTCCCCGGTTTGGATACAAAAAACTGGCAACGATCAGCAACGGACAGCCATTCGGGCCAGCCAATTTTCAGAACCCGTTTTTGAAAGTCAATAAGTTCGCCGATATCTTTTATGAATACAAAGCCATTCTCGACGACCTGGTGCCGGAGTTCTGCAACGCATTGGAAAAGCTCCACACCCTGTACGGTGCAAGCCTTACTCACAAGGGGGCCGGATACTGGGGTAAATACCGCAAGATCCTGGTCCGTAAATGGCAGGTGTTCCTGGAAGAGGGTGAGCATTTGTACTATATCCAATACTTTTACGACTGGCTGACCGACCTGGTCAAGGCTTATGACGAGCTGCGGGTGCATTTGTCGGCGTTCACCGGGGCCTGTCATTGTGATGGGGAAGAGATTAAAACAGATCGGTTTACATTGCTCAGGCTGGGGCCGGTGCTGGGTGCGCAAAGCAGCTACACGCCCCTTCCGTTCCGCGATTACTTTCAACCGCCGCTCATCGACGGGGGGAATGCGGAACGCTGGAATGAGATCCGTTTCCTGCATTGGCGGCTGATGATGATGATCTGGACTTTCGATCTGCCTTTCCTGCGGCTCGATGAGCTCGTGCTCCGCCGTGAGCGATACCTGGTCCCCGCTCAGGAATTTGAAGACTCCACCAATTACCTGGAAACAACAAATACTGTCGATCAGCCGGGTGAAGCGCCCGGTACGGTCAATTTCGCGGATCTGCCCATTAAGTTCACACCAGGGCAGACGCCGGATTCGGAATTGGGCCGGCAGGCGATACCTTACTACTATCCGCTGGATGCCGACAGTCCGTTTTCGCTGCACCTGTACTGGAACTACCGCGTCACCCAGATGAAGCAAACGCGTCATCTGCGGTCCTATAATGCATTCAAAACCAGCGATTCGTATGTGTCGCAGGGTGCAGGCCGGTACCATACCGACTCTTTGTATCCTTTGGCATTCCATCTGCGGGAATACCCGTTCCTGAGAGTCGAGGGGCATGTCGGAAAGCTGTTTGACACCACTGTTACCGTGAGCGATATTGTCGCCACGACGCAACGCGATCATATCGTGTTAGGGGTGATCGCGATATCGACGGCGGAGGTTAAGGATTATGTCAATAAAAAGCCAGCCAGTGCGGCCCGTCCGCCCGGACAGGGAATGGAGCACGTGGGCGGGTTAGCGCAAGGGCAGGCGCTCGTGCTCGTGTATGCGGATGCCGACGAGCAGATCGAGCTCAGTGAATGTAAAAAAGACACGGTACCGGAGGTCGCTGCCAAAACCATTGTTGCAGATTTTACGATTCCCTATTTATCCCGGAGATAAGTCGCCATGCATGTGATCCAACATCTTCGTATCGAGGCGGTTGTGTCGGACAGGTCGTCTGTTCCCGCTATCCAGGACGACTTGGGCCGATGGTGCCGATCGGAGGCATTCTGGCAGCGGTTGTCCGACCGGCTCGACGAGCTGGTGCCGGAAGGTGTGGTTTTACATTTGCCGAAAATTGAAATGGAGATCAGGGCCATTGACCGGGAGCATTTCCTGGCTGAACTTTTTGAGCAGCTGATCAACGAAGTAACGCGGGCGTTGGGAGAACAGACACCCGTCACAGCCGAGGCACATTGGCGTCGGGTCGCATTGTTTTTTCTTGCGCGCGGATATTTGCCCGCAGGTACGGGTTACGCGGATGCGCCCCGCGTGCAGCTGTTCCTCGAAAATCTCGCCATGATTCCGGATCCGGTATTTCAATCCATGTTGCTCGATGAGCTGCCCGGAAAGCCGCAAATGATCATACGTCTGCAACAGTTTGTGGGTGAGGATATTATAAGAAGAATTTTACTGATCCAGTTGCTCGGTCGGCAGGATATCGAAGTCCCTCTTGAATACATCAGGAGGTTTTTTGAGATCAATCATGAAATATCTCAGGCAAATGGAATAACGCTGCAAAAGCTAGAAAGCCTTGTTTGGACCTATCTCGTGACACACCGGTTACGAGATGTATTTGCGGACCAGGAGGTTTTGAACAACACTTTGAAACACCTCATCGAGGCACCGGTAACGGAGCGCAGACACCGCGAGGGCGGAGATGAATCCACTTCGCAGGACCATCAAACCCTTTTTTATGTCCGGAATGCCGGCATTGTAGTGCTTGCTCCATTCTTCCCGCAGCTTTTCAGGGCGTTGGAATGGGTGGAAAATGACCAATGGAAAAATGAAAGGGCACTGAGCCTGGCCGTGCGGCTGATCGGGCATATTTGTTCAGGTACCGAGAAAGACCGGGAATACAACTGGGTACTGGCCAAGATCCTGTGCGGCGTATCGCCCGAAACGGTGATCGATATGGAGTTTCCGCTACCGAAGGAAGCCATCGCGCTGTCGGTACAAATGATGGAAGCGGTTATTGAGCAATGGAAAGTATTGAAATCGACGACGCCCGATGGCCTGCGTGAGCTTTTTATTCATCGGGAGGGGAAGCTGAGCGCCGACGAGGAGGGCACCGGCTGGCGGCTTCGGGTAGAGAAGAAAAGTCAGGATGTGCTCCTGGAACGATTGCCCTGGGGGATTTCGGTGATCCGGCTGCCCTGGATGGAAACAATGCTGCTGGTGGAATGGTAACCTAAACGACAAACTATGATGGCTGTTCAGACCAAATCCAACGCCGGTCCACGGTGGAAAGACCCGCTCTTTTCACAAGCGGTGAATACCATGTTAAACACGATAGACGATCATCCCGACGGCGGCAATCTGCTCAGTCTGATGGAAATACTGCGTGAGCTGCATCCCGAGTACGGCCGGCTGAACAATCCGGACGACGATCCTTTTGAAACGCTTATCCTGACTTTACGCGCCCGTGCAGGTTCCATGAACGAATATACCGGCGCCGAATGGGTCGGGAAGGTGCATGCCATTACCCGAGCCCCGAGACGGTTCCCGGATATCAACGGCCGCATGTTCCTGATCGCCGCATTGCTTTCGGAATACCCCGGAATGAACGTTGATCCGGAATGGGGCGAACAGGCCCGCAAACTGGTCTCGCGCCTTGAAACGGAACTGATCACCCTGAAAAGAACGGACTTCCAGGAGTTGTTGACCGACGAAGGACACAAACGCCGCCAGCTTCTCGATGCGCCCGCGGAACCCCCGGCCTGGATCGATCCCGATTCACTGATCAATACCCGCAACCTGAGTGATGCTCCGACGCGACAGGACGCACTTTCGCGGAAGTCATTGGCCCATTATCTTGCCAAGCGGCTGCGGTTTATTTACAATCAGGATGTCGCCAATGGCCAGGCTTTTTTCATGCACATCGATGGTGCCTGGGGATCCGGCAAATCTACATTGCTTGGCTTTTTGCAGGATGCGCTGGAAACGAACGCCCCGGCGAATCCCCGGATCAAATCGGACCAACCTTCACAGGGTGAGTGGATTGTGGTCAATTTCAACGCCTGGGAAAACCAGCGGCTCGACCCGCCCTGGTGGTTCCTGCTGAAAGCATTGCACCGGCAGGCCATGCGTGCATTGTGGAAGCGCGACTTCCGCCGCTGGCTCGGCGTAGGCCTTACCGAGCGGCTGTGGCGGCTCAATCCCGGCGGCCGGAACCTGCAATTATCCGTGGTCGCATTCTTTATTTTTCTGTATGCCCGCTACTTCGGCGTCACCTCTGAAAAAACACTGAAAGAGTTGCCGCTGGTGCAAACCCTCACTTTTCTACTCTTTATCGGTTCCATTGCCAAGACGATCGGTTCGATGCTCTTGTCCGGGTCGGCTCGGGCGGCGCAGGCTTTTGTGGATGAAAACAGCTCGGACCCTATGAACCGGCTTACCCGACATTTCAACAAACTGATCACCGAGATCGGCTATCCGGTCGCAATTTTCATCGACGACCTCGACCGGTGCAATAAAGAGTATGGGGTCAAACTCCTGGAAGGCTTGCAGACCATTTACAAGAATGCGCCTGTGGTGTACGTGATCGCGGCCGATCGTAAATGGCTGAGCACCATGTATGAAAGCCAATACAGCCTTTTCGCACCGGCGATCATGAAGCCGGCCAAGCCGTTTGGCCTGGTGTTCCTGGATAAAATATTCCAATGGATTGTAGAGCTGCCGGAGATTTCGGCGGTGCAAAAGAAAGTGTACTGGGATTCATTGCTGAATATCGGCAGGCCTGACACGCAGGAGGAACAGCAGCATATCGAACAGAAAATCCGTACATCCGGCAGCTTACAGGACAAGCTCACGGTGGTAGATGAAACCGATAACCCTGCCGCACGACAGTTTGCCAGGGAAAAAGTGGTGGAATCACTTTCCGTGCAGGAAGAGGAAAGACTGCTGGAACACAAGCTGCAAGGCTTTCTCGGCCTAATCGAGCCCAATCCCAGGGCCATGAAACGACTTTTGAACGATATCAGCACCGCGAAGGCGATGTCGATCCTTTATAACCAGCGCATTGCCGAAGAGCAGCTGGTACTCTGGATGATATTGAAACAGCAATACCCCGATCTGGCCAGGCTCATTTGGGAGGCACCCGATACCCTGCAAGCGATACAAAGCCAGACCGGACTTCCCAAAGCCTACGAAGAACTGCTCGGGAAAGCGGAGGTAATCCAGCTCTTTGAATACGGTACGGGCGACCGCACCATCCGCCTCGATCCGGATTTCATAGCCCGGATGAAATTCCGGAAAACCTGATACAACAATTATGCTTCCACTCCCAAAAATTATGAAACCATGCCAGACAACAACAATCCCGCTACCTATACTTACCGGAATGGCAAGAAGGTCGATTTGTATAAAAAGAGCGACGAATTTGTCGTGAGAACGCCCCTCGTGGGCGGGCTCCCCGGCACAGCCGCGGTCGCTACCGAGCGCGTATCGCCAGCCAGTACCCGCATGAACGTGCCGGCGGCGGAGCTCGAAAGAGCCATGACCGAAAGCCGTGCCGTAGCGCCCACGCATCACGCCTACTATCAAACCCAGACAGACCAGTCCTTCGATATCACCGACCGTATTCTGGTTACGTTCCGGGCGTCCCCTTCCGATGCGGCACTGGATACCTTTGTGAACCGCTATGCGCTCCGGCAACTGGCCCGGTACAGCGATACCGAGTTTTTGTTCCAACTCACCAACGATACTGGCATCAACCCCGTGAAACTGGTGGTGGCGCTTACGGAGGACGAGCCGGATATTGCATTTGCCGAGCATGACCTGAACATGAAAATGCGCAAGTTTGCCATTACGCTGCCGCTGGACCCCAACTACATCCAGCAATGGCACCTGCACACCCACACCGCCACGGGCCCCGACTTCGACCCGCGGAGTTCTGCGCGTTGCGAGGAAGCCTGGCAATTGCTCGACAGCTATGGCCGTCCGGAGGTGGTGATCGGGTTGTCGGATGATGGCTGTAAGCTCGATCACCCGGATTTTGACTCGCCGGGCAAGTTTGCAGGCTGGGGATATTTCCAGGGAAACAGGTTGGTCAAGCAAATCGACGCCGACGCGAACCCTGCGCTGATGCATGTCACAGGGGCCAATCATGGTACCTCTTGTGCGGGTGTCATCGGCGGTGAATGCGACGGTGTTCTCACCGTCGGGGCGGCACCGGGCTGCAAGTTGCTGCCCATTAAGTGGGAGTCCGACGGGCCCTCCCTGTTTATCAGCGACAGCAAGCTTTTTTCGGCATTGAATTATGTCAAAGATAAAGTGGATGTGTTTTCAAATTCCTGGGGAATGTCGCCGGAGTCCAACCATGCCATACAGGTGGTCAACTTCATCGACGAGCTTTCCAAAACGGGCGGACGCCGGGGGAAAGGCATTGTATTCCTGTGGGCAGCGGGCAACGAGAACTGTCCGGTGGTGCATTCAGGCAACGATGATGTGCCCTTTAACGATGGCTGGGCCTTTATTGCCAATGCCTGGCGGTGGGTTGGGGTGGATACGAGCCGGCTATTCGAACACAACCTGGCATCGCTTCCCGGGGTGATGTACATCGCAGCTCTGGCCGGTAATGCCCAGCGAAGCCATTATTCCAACTACGGGACCGGCATTGCCTTATGTGCTCCCAGCAGCAACAGCCATGCATATTTCCGGATGCAGGTGCGCGGGAAAGGTATTGTTACCGCGGACGGCGAAAATCCTTTCCTGACGATGGACTTCGGCGGCACATCCAGCGCCACACCGCTGACGGCAGGCATCGCAGGTCTCGTCATTTCCGCCAACCCGAACCTTACTGCCGCAGAGGTGATCTCCATTTTGAAACAAACCGCCTCCAAAGACCTTAATTTCAGTGACTATGCCAAAACACCGCCTGCCAGTTTCGATGTGAATACCAGCTGGGATATCTCACCGGTGGCCCCTTTCAGCAATGGAGCATTTACCAACACCGGCAGTGCTGACGGTACCTGGAGTCCCTGGTTCGGATTCGGGAAAGTCGATGCGTTCAAAGCGGTACAGAGAGCGATCGGCTCCATTGTCGGGACCTTGTCGGTGCGGATTCAGTCCGCATTGATCAACCCGAATGGCATCGATGACGATAAAGAGGAGGTGACCCTGAAAAACATGGGAGCGCAGGATATTTCTGTTGCCGGGTGGCGTCTGGTGAACCAGTCGGCCGGAATGCAGTCCCTGGCGGGCAACATACCTGCCGGAGGTGTAATGGTGATCCGGCTGGAAAGCGATGATATCGTGCTGAGAAACACCGGTGGCACGCTCGCGCTCCTGGACGACCAGGGGCGGGAAAAGCACAAGGTTTCTTACACCGGTCAGCAAGTGAAAAAAGGGATGCTCACGCTATTCTGATGATACTTTTATGCAGCAATTTGCCCCTAAAAACGGAAAACATGAACACGCGAAGGCGGCTTTGAAGGCCGCCAGGCCATTTTTTCAATCCGGCCCGGTCGTCAATGGGCCGGATAACCGTTATGAGCAGGAGGCAGATGCGCTTGCCGATCGCGTGATGCGAGGCCAGACCGTGCGGCAAGGGCATTCGTTTCGGACTGCTCCGGCGCGGGTTGTGCAACCCAAATGCGCCGTGTGCGGGAAACAGCTGCATGATGAAAATGGCGGGACGATCTGTGCCGAATGCGAAAAGGAAAGGGCGGGGGCCAACGACGGGCAGGAGAGCTTTGGGGAACAAGTCCCGCAATTGGTCATGGAGATCGCCGACCGACCGGGAAAGCCACTAGCCCCGGCTTTGAGACATTGGATGGAGAACCGGCTGTCGGATGACTTCGCAGACGTGGTGATCCACAACGATCCGACGTCGGCCGAAGCAGCATCGGCTATTCACGCGAGGGCCTATACCCTGGGTAACCACATTGTTTTCGGCGACGGCGAGTACCAGCCCGACACCGTGGCCGGAAAATGGCTGTTGGCGCATGAACTGGTGCATGTGAGCCAGCAAAGGCTCATCGGGAAGCATGTTCAGACAAGGCCAGCGAGCGTGGTCGAAAAACTGCGTGACGACAAGGTTGTAAAGGGTGTGGGCACGATCGATACGATCCTCGAAGCGCATATCGACGCGTATCCGGACAAGGCGGAAGTGAAAAAGCTGGCTGCGGGGATCGCTAAAATGAATAAGGGAACGACCGACGACGAGAAGCAGGCATTCATTACGGCATTGCTGGCTATTGCCAAGGATGTCAAGTCGCCGGAGGAGCTGGATTTGGTGACCGATGTGCTCAAAGTATCCGGTCGCTACACTGAAGCAGCGACCCTGGCGGTTGAAAAGAAGCATAACCCGGGAAAAACGGCCTTTTATGACCTTGATTTCTACGAACAAAATCTGAAAGACGGCCTCTCATGGCTGACCGACAGCTATCCCGGCATCCGGAAGTTTCTGGATAGCTGGCTGGGGACTTTTGATCTCTACATTTACGGTCCGCTGATACAGGTCCAGACTTTATATGCGGAAAAGGATTTTGATAAAGTATACAAAAAGACAGTCGAGGACGCTAATAAGCCGGCTGTCTTGAAGGAGAATGAGCGGCTGCTGATCGCGCTGACGGCATTTCGAGAACTCGACCAGGCGAGAAAGGGGCTGTTGACACAATTCAGTAAGATCACATCGTCCAAGGAAAACATTGCCGAAGCATTCGCCGACGATCAAAAGAAATCGATCCTTTTGAAATGGTCGGCCGAGCAACTATCTCCCGAGGCTGATCACCTTTTCCGTGCCATGTTGCCCCGGTTGACAGCCGTGATGAAAAAGGCATCTGCGTACTGGAAGGGTGTCAGCCATGAGTACAGTCTCATTTTTAGCGACAAGATCTATTTTAATTTATATCAGGACCAATTCCGAACGCATAAAGCAGTATTCAGCAGGTATGAAAAGCCATTGCATGCGATTATGCTGGCCGCATTGCAGCTCAGCAGCAAAGGCGATCTGCCGGATGCGAAAACATATGCCCGGCTTAGAAAGACCGCTTCGGGCAAACTATTTGGCCTGATCAACGAGATCAGCATCGACTTCCGGCAAAAGAGCAGGGAGAAAGGAGATAAGGCCGGTCTGATGGACCTGTACGGTATTTTTCTTAGTCTATGGGTCTCAACCCGCCAGATCCTGATCGAAAGCATGGCCTCCGACCAGTCCAAATTGACCAACCAGCAGGTTAAGGAAAGGATCAGGATCGGCAACAACCTCTGGCAGATCGGTGATCTGACGGGCCTTGAAACCATTCGCCAGTTGGGTGTCGAGGTGCTTTTCCCAAAAGAGAAGATTGTTTTCGGGGCCAAACAAGCCCGGTCATTTCTCAGCTATGACGAGCCGTTGCAATGGACGCGTGAGGAATCCAGCGCTGCCCAGATGATTGCTCAGTTTGTAAAGGAAACCACCAAAGTCGACGGCTCGCAGGACCTGGCCGTGCTGATGCATTATTATTACAAATCGGTGCTGCTTAACGAGGAGGAAGCCATTCTCACGCGCCTGCTTCAGGAGCAGGGCGGCGTCACCGATCACAAGGCCGACCTGGGCGCTTACAAGCCGATCCTGGAACAGGAGAAGAAATTACTGAATGAGCAGATACTGAATAACTTCCAGCAGTCACTCGTTCCGATCCGGTTCGTGCTTAAAGGTATCCGGTTTTCGGTAATCGCGAAGGATGCCGCGGAGTTCAACGAGCTGATCAACAATGATCAACGCATTCAGAAGTCCAAGGCGGATCATTTCAAAGGGTTAGGACCCGACCATATTACACTGATATCGCCCGATGTGAACGAACATCTCGCGGCCGGCGGCGTGGTGATCTGGATATTCCCCAATCCGGGAGCGTTTACAAGCCGCATGGAGCAAGTGCTGCCAGGCCTGGTGCCGCCGCCGAACACACCCCTCGAGTACATCGGTAAGCTGGCTGCTTTTTTGAAGAAAGCCCGCGAAGATAAAAAGCCGCAGGACCTTACCAAAGCGCAAAAGAAGCTGGAAACCGAGCCGGAAACGCGGGTCAGAAGGCTTCGCAGGGTGGCATTTTCCCATCACCGCCGTGTGGTGGTGGAGAGTCTGATCAGGGATTTGTGGAGGGGCTTTGAAGACAGTATCGATACCTGGTCGAACCCGCTGAAAGCGATCAGGGAAATGACAATGCTGGCCATTCAGGCGCCCGAGGAGGACGTGCAGCTGCAAATGGCCTGTATCACACTGGAACTGGCCCCCGATATCCATAAAGTGCTCCTGAACCAGTCGGTCGCCTTGGGGATTTTGTCCCGGGATACCGACCGCATTGATGTGATCAGGCGGCTGTTGCCCCATGTAGCCGGTGCCGTATCCATCGAGGATAAGGTGCGGCTGCAGCGCGACGAACTGATGCTCGATTATCCGTCGAGCTGGCACCCCGCCCGTGTGGCGGCGCTTCGCGAGTTACAAATCCGGCTGGTGCCGCGCCTCCGGGCCGTGTACAGTAATGAATGGATGGAAGCGAGCGTAGAAGACCAGACCCTGCGTCATACCCGCAGCCGCCGGCCATTTACGACGAAACTTAGCATTCCTTATGAGGGCAAAATGTACCGAATCGAGAAGGTATCCAGGAGTTTCTGGTTCAGTCCGGCTTCGGAGCTCGATCCGGGGATGATCGCCTGGGAGCAGGGAATGGTCAAAGACATTAACCCGAGTACATTCATCCGCAAAAACGGTGCGCAGGAAACGCCTGTGCCATGGCGGGAACGGAAAGGGGAGGAACTGTTTGTGTACCTGGTCGTGGACCGGTCGGCGAATGTCGAGCGCGTGGTAGTGAAGGACAATGACGATAAAAATATCCATTTTATCCAGAACATCATCGCGATCCATAACAACATGGAAAACCTCCGCGAACTGGGCGAGATCCTGGAAACCGGAGCCGAATGGATGATGGTGGTGGTGTACCTCATACCCGGGGCCGGACAGGCCGTTATGGCCGGGGAATTGGTGGTTGGGGTGCTGCAATTCCTGGCCAGCGGAGAATTCGACGATATCAAAAAGCTGCTCGGGGGCGATGGCGTCAAAATGCTGAGAAGCGGTTATGATAAGGTTTCGGGCATGTTTGAAGCGGATAAGCTGTGGGATTTGTTACTTCATGACCAGGGTACCCTTCCGCCGCTCAGTACGGAGGCCGCTCCACCAGCCGCTTTCAGCAGCGGCCACAAGGAGGGTAAGCTGCGGAAGTTCGTCAAAAGGCTGAAAAAAATTGGAAAGTACATCTATAATGGGTTTCAGCGCCTTAAAACTTCTTTCGACTTCCTGCTGAAACGCCTGAGGCTTTTTGTACTGAAACACCCAACCCTGCATATGCTGATAAGCATGATCGGTCAATACCTCGACATTATCAGGGCGAAAGTGAAATTGACAGCCGATATGCTGGGCGGAGAAGATAAGCCGGAAGCCGGGAGTGTCACTGACTTCGGCGCCCAGGCCAGCCAGATGGTCGGCCATTTACAAACGTTGGAAGTACCGCATAACCTCATTCCGCTGGATGGCCTCGTCGACGTGGTGATCACCCTGGTGTTGAAGAAAATAGCACGTGGTCCGAAGAAGATTATCGTCAAGGGAGTGCGGGAAGTGCTGGAACAGCTGGGAATATATGCCAAAATCACCGGGTATGTGGGAGACCAGCTGAAAGGAACGTTCGTGGATCCCAACAATATCCTCAACGACATCATCGACAAGGAGATCCAACCGGCAGTGCAGACCGCGGGCAATGAATTTGCGACCACTGCCATGGGGATATTGAAAGAAGTGCCAGGTCTGGAAGGTGTGAAGATCGACGGTCTGAAGGGGCCGGCCATTACCAGGGTAGACCCGCCGGACGAATCGGAGGAAGATGACCTGCCCGATATGCAACCCTATCTTTCCCGACAGGAGCCCAACCGGGAACAGACCGGCGAATCGTATCCGATGATCAGGGCGTCACATGGGACACGGATCGATAAAGCAGCGGAAACAGATCTGACCATGCGTTTCGGGCAGGATTTCTCGCACGTCCGCATTCACGCGAACACGGGTATGGACGAAGAGATGGAATCGATCGGGGCGGAGGCGCTTACCTCGGGAAGCCACGTATACCTGAAATCCAACCTGCATATCGACCGGGAGCCCGGACAGAGCATTTTCTACCACGAACTGGCGCATGTGATCCAGCAAACCGGCGCACGCCCCGCATCGGCGCAGCACAACGACTTTCCGGTCAGCGGCAAGGCGGAAGGGGGTATCCGGTCCGAGCCGCAGAGCGAACGGGAGGCGGAAATGTTCGCCAGGGCCGGAAAAGAGGGCGGGGCCGTACCGTCACTTCAGAAAACGTCGCTGCAAGGTTACCAGCCCAAGATCAGTGATGTGGTGATGTTTAAGTTTTTTAAATCGCTATCGGGAGGCGATTACCCCAAACTGACCGATGGCAAAATAACCGACGTAGTGAAGCCGAACGTGTTCGTGGCGTCGCTCGGAGCGAGGCTCAGCCAGCAGGAAACGGCATTTGCCGAACATCTCAATACCGAGCTCAAAGGTAAATTCGGGACATTGGAATTTACACCGGCCATGAAGGACGGGTCGGATGAGATCAAAAGTCTCCTGCAGGGCAAGGACTGGGCATCCTATCAGAAGCTTTTTCTGGACATTGTACGGCGCAGCAAAGTCAGGAAGAAACCCGACAAGAGCAATCCTTCCAAAGAAGAATGGGAAGTAAACATGGTGCGGGTGAAAGCCGGTCTGGAAGAGGCCATTGCGATTCAGACGGGTATTGTCCTGGACATTGATTTTCCGAAATCCACGACGATGGCCAGCCAGTCGATGGGAAAAGTGAAAGTCCGTAGTCTGATCCTGGACCGGATCAGCCTCAATGCCGGCCTTTGGGAGAAGCTGGTCAAAAACACCTTCGTTGCGGGGAAGAATACATTGGGTTTCAAGACCAAATACACCGATGCCAAGCTGAAAGAATACAAGGATGGGGCCAAATACCTGATCGAGAAACTGGAACCCATCCGGATTTTTACGGGTAAAGGTTTCAGTTTCTCCAATTACCTCGCCCGTAATATCGAAAACCACGTTTTTCCTGACCTTAACGAGCTCCACACCGGTTCGCAATCCGATCCGATCCCGATCTACTGGTACAAGAACATCAGTGACTATCCGCGGAGTATTAAGCTGGCCGGCAAGATGTACAGCATGCGGAATCTTACAAAAATCGATTATAAAGGGGAAAAAATACAGGTCGGGGTGAGTGAAAAATACATTACCAAGGCTGCGGGCGGCGTGAATTCCAAACAGAACGCCACTGTCCTTCAACGGGGCACAACCAGCGGCCGCGACACTGCGATGACCAAGACATACAGGCTGGCATTGGAAAATCTGAGTTATCCATGGAAAAACGAGGACGTCGACCACGTGAAAGACCTTGGTTTCGGGGGGGACGATGTGTACGAAAACTTCTGGCCGCTGAATAGCTATGTGAACCGGACGCCATTCAGAGACCAATGGCTGATGCGGTACAAGGTGGAATACAAGGAAGGAAAAGACCACAAGGTGGATAGTTTGAAAGAATTGAGAGATAAGTGGTTTATCATCAAGGGGTATCGCCTGCGTCCTGAATCGCCGGGCGGCAGGTGGACACAAAAATAGAAATCGACATGGAGGCAAAGCGCATTGAAGATGGGATGATCAGGGCTGTTGCATGCTCGCCCGACGGGAAGTTGATTGCAACTGCGGGTAGTGCGGGAGTGGCTTTGCTGGCGGCGGACACAATGGAAATTGCACATACTTTTCCAACACCCGAAACCGCAGAATGCCTGGCCTTTTCGCCCGATAGTAACCGCGTTTGCGTGGGCTTGCGCGGGGGGAAAGTGATCATAACGGATGTATCGGGCCGACCCGTTAAAACGATTGCCACGAAGGCGCCGGGATTTGTCACCGTCGCCTGGTCGCCCGACGGTAAGCATATATGCCTGGGCCAGTACGAACCCATTCTGACGCTCATTGATACCAGGAACTGGAAAAGTCAGGCATTGGACCCCGGCGTGTACGACGACAGCGGCAGAACGGCCGTGCGGTTCGAAACGGACGGAGAATCGATCCTGAGCACTGCCGGAAACCAGCTGATGCGATGGCAAAAAGCGGGAGCCCGGTACGTAGCCGAGCCGGTTCTCCATGCAGCACACGACGGGCGGTTTACGGAGCTCGTGCCGGGGCCGGATGGTTCATTCGCGGTGCTGGAAGATACCGAGCCGGCATGCTACCTGCACCAATGGCGTCCCGCGGCGGGCGAAACGACAAAGGCGGTGAAGTTGCCCGATTACTTTTCCAAACTGGGTTGGGCCGAAAAGGACCGGTGCTTTGTGGCGGGCGAGCTCGCGGGCAGCAAGCTCGTGTACCGCACGGCCGCGCGGCTCGCGGAAGCGTCGCATACGCCGAAAGACGTCGGTAACTACGCCATCGCCTGCATGGAAGCATTTCCGAGAAGCGGTTTCCTGCTGATCGGTACGCGCAGTGGTTTTTTATTGTATTAAAATAGAAAAAAATGGCTTCCGCATTGAACAACCTCCGAAACTGGCTTGGTATGAAAGACGAAGAAACGGAACCGGCCGCACCTCCGGCCCTCGCACCGGCGCCCGAAGACCAGCCGGGCATGACATTGGCGGACACCGGCAGGGCCCAATCTAATCTTACCCTCGGTCTTGCGCAGGTGAGGCAGGTGCTGGAAGGCAGGCTGCGGGAGCATTTTGGCAAAGGAGCCTTCAAAATGGGTGATATGCAGCTTTATGATGATAACTCTGCGCTGTTTGGTAAACTCAGCGACTGGGAATTGTCGGTGGAGGAGTACCTCACGCTTATGATCGCGCTGGCACCGCACCTGCATCCCAACTTTTACGATTCCATCATCCGGCAGTTCGTGCCCAAAGACAGCGAGTTTCCGGAGTTCGGCGGGAGCAGGGGAGAAGCCTACCGCGGCATGCTGCCAACGGGCGATACGGTGCTGTTTATGCTTGCCGGGCCTGACTTGCCTGCGCGGATGGCGGTACGGCGGCACATCCTGAACGCAGAGAATGTGCTTTTCAAAGAACAGGTGCTGGTGATGGAGGAACCGCCCGCGGGCGAACCCGAGACGAGCGGCAGGCTGATTATTTCCCGCGACTACATCGAACTTTTTACCACCGGGCAGAAGTGGAAGCCCAGGTTTGGCCCCGGATTTCCGGCCCAGCTGATCTCGACGGCCATGGAGTGGCCGGAGCTGGTGCTATCGGACCCATTGCGCGGGGAATTGGAGCAGATTTACAATTGGTTGAAATACAATGCAAAACTAATGGAAGACCCGGCACTGAATGCCCGCCTGAAACCTGGCTACCGAGCCCTGTTTTACGGCCCGCCGGGTACCGGCAAGACGTTGGCGGCAACACTGCTGGGGAAACGCCTGGATCTGGATGTGTACCGGATCGACCTGTCGCAGGTGGTTTCCAAATACATCGGCGAAACGGAAAAAAACCTTCAGACCCTCTTTGAAACAGCCGCTAACAAGCAATGGATCTTGTTTTTTGATGAAGCGGACGCGTTATTCGGTAAGCGCACAGCGGTAGCCAGCTCTCACGACCGCTATGCCAACCAAGAGGTATCCTACCTGCTGCAGCGTATCGAAGACTATCCCGGGCTTGTGATCCTGGCTTCGAATTTTCGAAACAATATGGATGTCGCATTTACCCGGCGCTTCCAGGCCATGGTCAATTTTGTAATGCCGACGGCACACGAACGTACTTTGCTCTGGCGGCAGACATTACCATCCACGATCGGGCTGGCTGCGGACCTGTCGGCCGAAGAACTGGCCGCCAACTTTGAACTCACAGGTGCTTCCATTCTGAACGTAGTGCAGCTGGCAGGGATCCAGGCATTGTCTTCCGGGCAACCATTGAACAAAGCTTTGCTGGTGCAGGAAATCCGGAAGGAGTATGCCAAAGAGGGGCGAACCTTGTGACCTGCCTGGTTACAGCGGGTAGAACAGGCCGGTGATGGAGCCCAGTATCAGGAAAGTGACGATGATCCCCGTCCCGAATATCAGAACGGCCTCTCTTTGAAACCGTATCGGCACCGAGCCGCTACCCGAAATTTGCGAGAGTTCCTTGCGACGCGCATAATGCGCGCAGGCCAGGTGCAGGAAGACGCACAGCACCGACAAGGTGTAATAGGGTATAAAGAATAGCTTTTCGGGGTAATGGACCGCGACACCCGATGCGAAGTAGAAGTCGGTTTCGACGTGCCAGTTATAGCGTGCCATCATCACGGCAGCCACATGATTGATCAGAAACAACGCGAGGTAGATGCCGCTCCAAGTCTGCGCCCTGATGTACAACGGCTGATTCCGGAAGCCTTTCCCGGCAACAAGTCGCAATCCGCTCGCGATCTGAAATGCGACGCTGGCAAGCAGCAGCGCTTCCACGGGCGGAAAGCGGTATACCAATCTGGCATATTTCATTACCGTGATATGCATTGCGGGCCCTCCGAGTGCGAAGAGGTGGTTGGTCAGATGCAAAAGCAGGAATACGGCAATCAGGATACCGCTGATCCGATGGAGTTTTCTGGCAGAGGGAAACATGCGGGCTGGATAATCCGCACTGCCCGGTTCGCGGGCCGGTGTGGAATGGTTTAGGATGGTGAATGCTATTTTTTAGGTGTTTTCTCCGGGTATTCTGGCGTATAGCCGCTCCTTCCGTCTTTGATCAGGAACAGCAGCAGCACCCGGGAAGGTTTGTCTTTCAGGTTGTTGGCTGCAAGGGAATGGATGATGTTCCTTTTCTCAAAAAACATCTGTCCGGTTTTGAAGAGCTCCGGAGCCTTGTGATCCAAGCCTATTTGCACCTCACCTTCAAGCACATAACCGAACAGGTCGCAATCATGCCGGTGGCTTACCGTATCCTGCGCGCCGGGAGCGATGGTGAGCACGGAAGATTCGAGCTTGTATCCTTTCAGGTCCGGATCGGTGAGCCATTCATTACGGACTGTTTCGAACGACAATGGCTCTTTTGAAACAGCGGGTTTGGAAGGAGTGTGATTGTGCTGCGCAAAAGCAGCGGATGCGGAGAAGCACAGCAAAGCAAGCATTGAAAATCTCATGGCAGGTCCGGTTTAAGTGATGCGGGTCAAATATAGTTGTGGGAAGTATACCATAGATAGGCCATTCATTAATAAAGTGGATAGTCCAGATGAAAAAATGAATTCAAAACCGGAATGGCAGCAGCGCAATCGTGCTGTAAATGGCTTTGGTTCAGGATAATTGTGATCAAAGTTTTAGTAACTAATTATTATGACATTAATAATATCGATCATTAATAGTTATGTAGGCAATTATTAAACGGGAATTTAATTGGTAAAATGATTCGTTACTTTTAGCGAAAATGAAATGGATTTCAGTTACATATGAATCTGTTCATTTATACCCCTCCTTGAACATACTAATACACGGTTAAAGGTTTAATTAAAGCAAAGCCCGGATTGCTTCAATGGTAATGTCATTGAAAATATGCGGACCTGCGATTTTATTTATCATGATCCGGATAAATAAATAGTAACAATTAATATAAACGCTAATCCTGTATTGAAGATGCTCAACGCCAATGGCAGTCTCGCCTCAGGTCTCTGGACTTACCGGAGCCTGCTCAACAATCCCGATCTCTCGGTTGATTTCAATGCACTCGAATTCGGAAGGGGAAATCTCCTGATCGAAACAACACCGGACGGCCGGTTGACCGGAAAAATCTATGACACCGGCTGGGAGCTGGAATTGAAAGGTTCCGTCCAGGCTGGAAGCCCGGCTACACTCTGGTTTCAGGGTTCCGGAATCGTCAGCGGATCGCTCTGGATCTATGATTACCTGTGCTATCTCGTGCCGTATATCCCTAACGGTATCAAGCAGGTACCTGCGCTGACAGGCAGTGTGACGCGCGCCATTCCCCACCCCGACGGGCAGGGGGGGACAAGTCCCGCCGGCGTGGTCTGCTCTTTTTATGCCGTGCTGCAACCACCCGTTTCCTGATTCCGATCTCTTTCCAGATGGAGGGGACAGCAGGAACATCGTCCTGTAACTGCGGGAGTGCAGTGCAGGAACAACACGTATCATCTTCTGCCGGAAAGGTGACCACTACTGCCAAAGCGGTACCATCGATTTTAATGAGCGTCCTGATTGCATTCTTTCCGAAATGCCCGTTTTGCTGGGCGGTTTACATGAGTATGTTCGGAAGTGTCGGGCTTGCAAAGCTACCTTATATGGGTTGGCTGTTGCCGGTTTTGATGGTTTTGCTTGCATTTCATCTGATGATGTTATGGAAAAAGACGGCTCAGCATGGCTACGTTCCTTTTGTATTGAGTTTGCTGGGTTCATTGTTGATTATGACAGGCCGTTCCTATTTTCCATTGCAGGAATGGATGCTGGTTGCCGGAATAGCCTGCATTATTTCAGGTTCATTATTGAATAGCTTTTTTCAGATCCGTTTAATTAAAGTATAAATCAAATCTCAACAAAAAAATGTCAAACCAACCTAATCTTCGTGTAAGACGCTCGCTTGTCGAATTGGAAAATGAATATGCAAATGGAAATAAAAAGCCGCTGGAAGATCTTATGCGTGCCTGGAAGGGTATCAAAGCGCTTCCACCGGATGATGAGAAGTCGTTTTTTAAACTGGGCGGTTTCCATGGTGAGCCTTTTCGCGGTGCCGGCTGGGGAAGCAGTGCCTACTGGGGCGGTTATTGCAACCATGGCAACGTTCTGTTTCCGACCTGGCACCGCGTGTACCTGGTTAAACTGGAAGAGGCATTACAGAGCATCGCGGGATGTGAGGAGGTAATGCTGCCTTTCTGGGACGAAACCAGCGACGAGTCGATCAATAATGGAATACCCTGGTCGCTGACCGTGGAAAACTTCGACCTGGATGGTCAGACGATCCCCAACCCGCTGCGTTCGTTTGTTTTTCCAAAAAACATTACGGATTCGATCAACGGCGATAATCCCAATTATTCCAAACCATTAGGTTATGAAACGGTCCGCTATCCATTGTCGGGTCTGGTAGGGACGGCTCAGGACATTGCGAACACCAAAGCGCATAATGCACAGTTCCCGGATTATGCCACCAACGTGGGTATCCTGAACGGCAACGTCAAAAACTGGCTTGGTTCGCATATCACGGTCGATGGTAAAGTGATCCCGACGAATGTCGCCAAAAAATTCAAGGATTGCCTGGAAGCGCCCAATTACACGGTTTTTTCTAACACCACTTCGGCAGGGCAATGGAACTCCGACCGCCAGACGATCGACCCGAATACCGGACAGCCGATCGCAGGCGATCCCTACAAGCTTGTGGTCCCGCTGGAATCGCCACACAACAGCATCCACCTGGCTGTGGGCGGTTGCGATGTCCCGGGCTACGACCGTTCACCGATCGACGGGGCCAATGGCGATATGGGTGAAAATGATACCGCCGGCCTGGACCCGATCTTCTATTTCCACCACTGCAACGTAGACCGCGTTTTCTGGCTTTGGCAGAAGAAACATGGTTTTACCGACCATCTGGAAATCATACCGGAATATCCCGGAACCAACACGGTCGATAGCCAGGGGCCGACGCCGGGAATGGCTCCAAACTCCTGGCTATCGCTGGAAAGCCCGTTGGCACCGTTTAAAAAATCGGAAGACGGGGCGGAGCGCACCTTTACTTCGCTGGACTGTATCAACATCGAAACGCAACTGGGTTTTACCTACGGTGCCGGCTCGCTCGACAGCCATGCGAAGGTTAATGCATTGGCGGTAACGCCCGCCATTCCCGCCCGCACGATCAAGGTCAGCCGCATCAACCGGGCACCGATCCGCGGATCGTTTATGGTTTCCGCATTCCTGACCTATAAGGGCGAACGCCTCCACCTGGGTACCGAGGCGGTTTTGAGCCGGTGGAATGTTCAGTATTGCGCCAACTGCCAGACGCACCTGGAAGTAAAAGCATTCTTCCAGCTTCCGCATCCGGAGGGTGATCTGACGAAGAGTCTGCTCGACGCCGATTATAAAAACGTGGAGATAGAGATCAGGGGAAGGGACGGCGTTATAGCCGGCAGTAACCAGGCCCCGAAGATGCTCAGCGAAACACGGGCTGTAACCGGTTTTCATTTGGAGATTGTTTAGGGAATAGTCAGAAGCAAAAAGCATCCGGTTTGTCAGGAGGCTCCTTCGGAGCCGAATGTGGCCAATAACGTTTTTCTATAAACAGGATGCCGCTCTGCGGCCGCTGCTTGCCGGACCAGTGCGAATAGTGCTCCGGAGGAGCATCCTGTTTATAGCCATATGGTTGATGAACGATGTTTCCGGCTCCGGAGGAGCCTCCGAACAAATGAGGAGGCACCTCCGGAGTCGGTCGTATCTATGTAGTCGCGTTTTTTCTATAAACAGGGAGCCGCTCTGCGGCTATTAGTTGCGATTCGTGTTGGAGAGCATTGGTGGAGCGTCCATTTGTAAATGTGACTGAATAAGTAACGTCACGGCTCCGGCGGAGCCTCCTGTTTATAGCACGTGGTTAAAAAATAACGTCACGGCTCCTTCGGAGCCACCTGTTTGTAGCAAGAGGTTTATTGGAACCCATTGATTGCCCCGCTCAATCAACGGCCTTTTCGGATGTGAATCGCTCGCAAAATGCTTTGGACGTTACAAATACCGCATTTTGCTTGGCGAGACTTTGAATAAGCCTGTCCAGTTTGGTCGCCAGCCTGGCGCCGTCGGGATTTTTGACAAATCCGGGTAATTTGTACGCGCCAATGTCCGCGAACTCCCATGGGTGAAAATACAGCATCAGGTTTTTACGCTTTCTCAATGTGAACCGGCATAATGCATTGTACAATGCTGCGGGCAGGTTTTTGAACGACAGCCAGAATAACGGAAAACGGACGTAGGGTGTGGTGGAGCATGGAAGCTCGATCAGCCCTTCTTCGATGCCAGGAAGCGGATTCCTGCCGAGCAGATTGTACCGGCCCGGCAGCCAGGTCGGGTTAATGGACGAGTCGTAGAGGAACCCCCATTGGCGTAATGCCTGGACGTCAAATGATTGCAAACGCGGCATCCGGAAGCCGGTGATGGTTTGACCGCTCACTTCCTCTAGGATCTTTTTGGATTCCGGAATATCGGCGATCCGGAACTCGTGGCCGGGTGAATGGTAGAGCGCGTGGGAGGCAATCTCATGTTTTTGAGCCAGATGGCGGATCAGTTCCGGGTTTTTGCGCGCGAAGTGACCGGTTGTAAAAAAAGTCGCCCGAACCTGGTGTTTTTCCAGAACGGCTATCACACGTTCCATGCCTGCAAGGGTCACCTGCATTTGATCGTGGTCCGATACCTTTTGCCCATACTCTTCCGGAATGTCGAATTCTTCCAGATCGAATGTCAGCATCACGAAAGATCGCTCCATAGTCCGCTCATGATTGTGATCCGTGCAAAGTTGACTGCTTCTCTGAAAAGCACCTTCATGCTGAAATCTGTGAAGACTATGGTCGATTTGGGACAGACCTCCACTTTTTCAATGCCGATGCCCTTCCTGATCAGCTTGCGGATCAGTTCTACTTCAAAAACAAATGTATTGGTTTTGGTTCCCTGGATTTCGGGCAGGATTTCTCGTCGCATGCCTTTGATCCCCGCCTGGGTGTCGGTAATGTGGCGGTTCAGCAACAGCCTGTTCATCCATTGCAGCCCTTTGGAAAAAAGCCTTCTTTTTAAAGGTAATTTTTTAAAATATTCGCCGCTGCGGTTGCCGTAAACAAACCAGCATTCGGGATTCCGATGAAATATCTCCACCATTTCAACCACGGGTTGGGTACCGAACGGGAAATCGATGTCGGTGTAGATGATAATGTCACCGCCGGCGCGGACTGTACCCTTCCGGATCGCCGATCCTTTGCCTTCATTGACGGGATTGTCCAGGAACACCACATGAGGTATTTGATCGAGGCTGGCCAGTTCGGTACGGTCGAGGCGGGTTGAGCCATCATTGGAGATTATGTACTCGATGGTGGTTGCGGGCAGTTTTTCGTTGAGCTCGTGGATGCACGCGACCAGCGTCTCGCACCACCCGGGCGCGGGATTGTAGCAGGGAAGCACGATGCTGATTCCCGGCAATTCATTGGTTTTCATGAGGTTGATGAAGTAATAATTGCACTTGAAGAACTACCCACACGAGCACGCACGGGATCACTTTAATGAGATAAGGCTCAAAGAAACTACGTCGCAAACGGGGCGGATAAATGTCGGTAGGGGCGAGAATGCAGAACACAAACACGACCACGATCAAGACCGTCGACCAGGGGGCCATCCGCTGCCGGTTCACGATATGGAAGAGCGCCACGCCCGGAATGGCAATCACATAGGTAGGCGATTCGGCGGCGTGGTTGAAAACGATCACCCACAGCGATGCATACGCCAGTAGCAACAAGCGTTGTTCCAGCGTCTGGTATTGATTCCGGAAAAAGGCCAGCAGCCAGGTTATACCGAACAATGCGACCCCTGCCAGCTGCACGTTCGTCACGTCATCCGGTGAGAAGGCCGGGAACCAGATCTTGACGAGCCCCATGATCGAAAAGCCATAATTCACCTGATGGTCTTCCACAAGAATGGCGAGCCAATCCTTGTAGATCTGTATAAAATAGTCCGGGCCCGTCAATGGCAGCGGGAGCAGGGCAAGGACCACACCCCAAAGCACGGAGTACGCCATATAACGGCCTTTGCCCGGGTAAAAAAGAAACATTCCGGCGTAGATCAGTCCGTAGCCCTTGATACAGAATGCCAGCAAAGGGAACAATGCGGCCCATTTCGGTTTGTCTTTTTCCAGAAAAGTGAATGTAAACAGTCCGAGCGCGGCGATCAGCGGATTGGTTTGCTGGCCATGCAGCGACGTCACGAGCTCAAACAATATGTACCACCAGAAAAAAACCTTTTGCGCGTAAGTGATCGGCAGGCTGCGGATCGCGTAAAACAACGCCGCCGAGCAGCAGATCAGCCAGAGTACAATGCTCACCGGCGCAGGCAACAGCGAAAACGGCGCGAAAAAGACGCAGAATGAAGGATTGTATAAAAAAAGGTCAAAATACTCGTCGGGATAGCCCAGGTGCAGGTTCTTGTGCCCGATGAGATGCCAGAGCGCAGCCCGGAAAATCTGGAAGTTGTTGTATTTGAGGGGGCCTCCCGCGTAATGCTGAACACCGATGACGATGCTGAGCAACAGGTACACGCCCAGGATCACCCGCTCACGTGAGAGGAAACCGGAGAGTCGTTTCATTTAATGTTGTTTGTTAGAGAGTGGGTTTTGGTCCAAAGATATAGCGAGGCAGACCAATGAAAAATGCAAAACGAGGCTGTTGGCATATTCTAATTTTTTCCTAATATTTTGTGATGAAGAGGACGTTGCGGGAAGACGGCGAGAACACCGGGCTTCCGGATGTGGATGCAGAAGCAACAGTAAAGGTTGTAACCATTACTAAAAATTGACAAACTAATACATTATTTTGACCATAACTTGCTCCAAATGAACGTCCGCGCCCGTGGAGCCGGTAGATTAGATGCAGATGTGCAGATTGTCCAGCTAAACCGGCAAATTGTATAAGCGGAACTGTGGCGGAGGACCTACTTTTGTGCCGCTATTTAGAATAAGTCTATTTACTGATAAGAATAGCCCAAGAAGTTGTAAAAAAAATCCAGTTCGGTTTGCCGGGGACTTGGGCTACTACCAGTTTATACAAACCCTCAAAAAACGAAATATGATCTGACATTCTCCCACATCCCTTCGACAATAGAATCTAAGTAAAAAGCCGGATGGCTGGAACCCACCCGGCTGGCTGCGCCAGGGCGCATTACTTGTAAACGCTGAAACATTTAAAGCAATGCAAATTAGTAAAATTCTGCATACAGGGCTTCTTTGTGCCTTGTCATTCGTTGCCTTTGCCCAGCAGGCGGATGTCACCTTATCCGGGCAAGTCAGGACGGAGGATGGGGAAACACTTCCCGGCGCGTCGGTGAGCCTGAAAGGCACTTCGCACGGCACATTCACCAGCCCCGACGGAAAATACACCCTCGAACACCTGCACCCGGGTTCGTACCAGCTGTTGGTTTCCTTTATGGGCTACGAAACGCAGTCCCGGCAAATCAGCCTGAAAGCAGGGGAGCATCCCAGGTTCAATTTCCGGCTGACATCCGAAACCCGCGAACTTGAATCGGTGTCGGTCATCGGCCGCACGGAGACAAAGGAGATCAACCGGCAGGCTTATAATGTTACGGCCATTGATGCCAAAAAGCTGCAAAACTCAACGCTGGACCTTTCTCACGCCCTCGACCGGGTGTCAGGGGTGCGTGTACGGGAGAGTGGCGGAGTGGGATCGAACATGAATTTCTCGCTCAACGGCTTTACGGGCCGTCAGGTTAAATTCTTCCTGGATGGCGTTCCGATGGACAATTTCGGTTCATCGTTCCAGCTGAATAACATCCCGATCAACCTGGCCGAGCGCGTCGAGGTATACAAGGGCGTGGTGCCGATATGGCTCGGGTCCGACGCTTTGGGCGGGGCGGTCAACATTGTGACCAATACCCGGCAGAACAGCTACCTCGATGCTTCCTATTCCTATGGCTCTTTCAACACGCACCGCACGGCGATCAATGCCGGTTTTACCGGTAAATCCGGTTTCACGGCCCAGCTGAATGCTTTTCAGAACTATTCGGACAACAATTACTGGATCAATGTCGATGTGGCAGACGTCAATACCGGCGAGTACTTCCGGAACCAGCGGCTCAGGCGCTTCCACGATACCTATCACAATGAAACAGTGATCGCCAATGTGGGTGTGGTTGGTAAAAAGTTCGCCGACCGCCTGCTGTTAGGCATTACCCTGGGCAGGAATAAAGCCGAAATCCAGACCGGTGCGCGGATGGTGAGCGTTTTCGGGCAATGGCACCGCAAAGGCAACATCGTGATGCCGAGCTTGAAATACCAGAAAAAGGATCTGTTTATTAAAGGATTGAATGTCAATATCTCTGCCAACTACAACCTGGGCCAGGAGCAGAATGTGGATACGGTGTACCGCCGTTACAACTGGTTCCAGCAGTTCAAACAGTACGAAGGCAAGGGAAGTGAACGCGAACGGTCGCTGTACAAATTCCGGAACAACAATGGCCTCGCCACGGCCAATGTCACCTACCAGATCGACCCCCGGCATTCGGTGACCATCAACAATGTGTACAACACCTTCAACCGGAAGGGAGAGGATGAGCTGTTCCCGGATGCTGCACGATACGAACAGCCGCGGATTAATACAAAAAATGTATTAGGGTTAGGCTACAAATTCGATTACAGCGAGCGATGGAATACTTCTGTTTTTATCAAGCATTTCTCCCAGCGAAACAAATATTCCGTGTCCTACAACCCAAGCGGCAACTGGGGCGATGAAGCGTTTTTAGTGCAGAAAAACAGTTTTAAAAAGCTGGGTTACGGTATCGCTTCCACCTACTTTCTGTTTAAGAATTTTCAGTTAAAGGGTTCATTTGAAAAAAGTTATCGCTTGCCTGAAACCGACGAGCTCTTTGGTGATCTGCTGAACCTGGAAGGTAACATCAACCTGGATCCGGAAACGAGCAATAACTACAATCTTGGTTTCAGCTACCAGGGGAATATCAACCGTGTTCACCGGTTCAGTGTCGATGCCAATGTACTGTACCGCGACGCGCAGGGTTTTATCCGCCCTAAGTTAAATGCAAATCAGACCAAACAGGTGATGGATAACCTGGCCGACGTGACCAACTTCGGTGTGGATGGGGAGGTACGTTATTCTTTCCGGCAGTTGCTCACCGCCGGAGTGAACCTGACCTACCAGGACCTGCGCAACAACACGCGGTTTGAGGACGGCTACACGACCGAAAGTCCGCTCTACCGCGACCGCATTCCCAACATGCCGTTCATGTTCGGTAATGCCGATGCCGCGGTGTTTCTCAAAGATATGGGCAGGAAGGGCAACACCCTCACATTCGGTTACAATCTGCTGTATGTGCACGCCTATTATCTCTACTGGCCGAGCCTGGGCAGCGACAAGCTCGACATTCCGCAACAGCTGAGCCACGATGTGAATGTGGTGTACGCAATGGCCGACGGGAAATACAACATCTCCCTGGAGTGCAAAAACCTGCTCGACTCGAAGCTCTACGACAATTTCAGCCTGCAAAAGCCAAGCAGGGGTTTTTATGTCAAATTACGCTATTTCATCAGTAAATAATTCTTATCAATCCAATAATCCAATCAAAATCAGAAAATGAAAAAGTCATATTTGAAATGGTTTTTTGTAGCGGGAATGGGCTTGGCCCTGGGCGCGTGCAGCGACGACGATAAAGGAACGCCCGAACCTGAACCGGGGACCGGCACGCAGGCCCGCTATGTAGTTGCATCGGCGCCGGTAGGCTCGCAAGGGGTGGCCGATTATCTGCTCACGACGAGCGATCTTAGCCAGGGAACGATCAGCACCGTAGGTCAGGGGATAGAGCAGGATGGCTCGTACCGTTATTACCTGACGCATAAAGGCAAGTTTTTCAGCCTATTGTACGGCCAGGGAAACCCGGGTGCGGTGACTACTTACGCATTGGATGAGAAAGGCGGATTGGTCAAGACTTCCGATTTCCAAAGCGAAACGGTACAGGTTTTTGCACCTGCCGGCGACGATATCCTGACCATTAAGGTGCCCAGAAGCGGTAACGAGAGCGCATCGTGGTTCCGCATCAATGCCGACCAGTCCAAAATCGTATCGGAAGGTCAGGTTAACATTGTTAAACTTGCAGGCAATGGCGAGCGAGCGCACTTTACGTGGGCAACGCAGGTAGGCGACAAGGTTTTTGCCCCCTACATGAGCATCAAAGGCGCCGCGCCGGACGTGTTCGGAACGGCCTATCCCGACAGCAGCTGGATCGCCGTGTTCTCTTACCCAGGTATGACGCTCGACAAAGTGATCAAAGACAACCGTACCAGCTTCATCGGAGCCTATTTCAACAACGGCTTGTCGGTGGATGAAAACGGGGATGTATATGCTTTCTCACCCGCATCGGCTACGAACAGCGGCGTTGCAACGACCACCAAACCTTCCGCATTCGTTCGTATCAAAAAAGGAACGACGGAGTTTGATCAGAGCTATTTCTTCAATGTGCAGGAAAAATCGGGCGGTTATAAAATTGCCAACCAGACGTATCTGGGCGGTGGTAAATTCCTCCTCTACATGTTTGGAACCGTCAATACGGCAACGGGCGCCAAGAAACTGGCGATCGCCGATGCTTACAATCAGACATTTAAATGGGTGACAGGAGTTCCGGACGTCATTGCCTCTTCGTCCGCTTCTTATAACAACAACACGATCAGCGACGACAAAAAGAGCGTTTTCGTGGGTGTGAACACCGATGCAGGAAGCTGGGTTTACACGGTGGACATTGCCACCGCGGTTGCCAAGCAGGGCCTGAAAGTCGAAGGCGGAGCAATCACCGCCATTGTGAAGGTCAAATAGTTTGGGTTTAGAAGTACTACAAACCCCGCCAACCTCTTCAACGGGCTGAGCGGGGATTTGTGTTGAAACAGCGTCCTATGTCAACTTTTAGAAAAATAAACAACTGGCTGCACCTCTGGCTGGGCCTAATTTCGGGGATTATCGTTTTCGTTGTTTGCATTACGGGCTGCGTCTGGGTTTTCAACGAGGAGATCACAGCGATGCTCGAACCCGAAACGCGCATCGCGCGTCAGAACAAGCCGGTGATCATGCCTTCGCAGCTGATGCAGATCGCGAAAGCCAAGTATCCCGGGATGAAGGTTTCCTACGCGACCTACCAGCAGGGCAGAGCGATATACCTGGGGCTCGGGGAGCGCCGCGGACCAAGCGCGACCATCAAAGTAAATCCCTACACGGGTGATGTGGTTGGCAAAAAGATCCACAAGAAAGGCGAAACCGACTTTTTCCGATGGGTACTCAACGGGCACAGGTTCCTGTGGATGCCATTTGAAATCGGCCGGCCCGTCGTGAACTACGGTACGCTTGTATTTGTGGTGCTGCTCATTACCGGGCTGGTTTGGTGGTATCCCAAGAAATGGAGTAAAAGCACCGTCGACAAAAGCTTCAAGATCAAATGGAATGGCTCTTTCAAGCGGGTCAACCTGGACCTTCACAATGTGCTTGGTTTTTACTCACTCCTTTTCCTGCTCGCCATCGCCCTCACCGGCATGGTGTACGGCATCAAATGGTATAGCGAAGGGCTCTATTGGGTAACGTCCGGTGGTGACTCGCTCCCCGGCCGCGAACGGGAGATGGGTTCGGATTCGCTGATGGCGGGTAAGTTCTTCTCGCCGGAGCAGGCGATCGACAAAGCCTGGAACAAGGTGATTACCCGGCACCCGAAGTCGCAGGGATTCTATTACTCCTTTCCGGACAGCAGGAAAGCGTCTTCACCCATTTTTGTGACGGTTTACCCGAATAGCGGGCAGTTTTACAACAATATCGGCTACACATTCGACCAGCATACGCTGAAAGAACTGCCCCGCGGCAAAGTCTATGGCGAGCGATTCGATCAGGCCGGGTTCGGTACGAAGCTCAGGAAGATGAATTACGATATCCACGTGGGCAGTATCCTGGGCTTTCCGGGGAAGGTGCTCGCGTTCCTGGCCAGCCTGATCGGCGCGAGTCTGCCAGTGACGGGCTTTCTGGTCTGGTGGGGACGTAAAGAATTTGGTAAAAAGAAAGGACAGAAAGGAAACGGCAGGAAATCGGTTGCTAAAACGACACCGGTCGCGGCAGCTTCCAGACCGAGGTTTCAACCATCGGCGGCTAAAAAAGCACCGGTTACGGAACAATAGCGGTCCGGGGATTGTCGATAATAGAGGCGGAGTGAATGCGCCGGGAATGGGGAAGAGCTATGGATTATAAAAGTACCAGATCAAAACAGGAACAACAGCTTGAAATGCGGGCGAAAGATTTTCCCCTGCACGACATGGGGGATGCCTTTTTCGCGATGGCTACGATCGAAAATGGCGATGAACATTTTTTTAACGGTGTTCATCGCCACGATTTTTATGAGGTGTTGTGGTTTACCCAGGTCAAACCCAGGCAATCGCATTATATCGATTTCAATAAATACCCGATCACGGGCAACCAGGTGTTCCTGCTGCTGCCCGACCAGGTGCACAGCATGGACCAGCGTGATAAATGCGGGTTTTTGATGGCCCTTTCAAAAGATTTTTTTGAGCGACTCATCGGCAATGACATCTTTAAGCTTTTCCAATACTCCACCAGTTTTTCGGTCACAATCCCAGATTGCCGCATTGCCATCCTGAATACGCTCATGGAGCTTATCCGGATCGAGTATACCGAAGCGCAGCGGCCTGCCATCCTCGAATCCTATCTGCGAAGCTGGTTCCTGCATTGTATCGAACTACAAAAGGAAGCTGGCAATGTATCACCTCGCGACCCGCGCATGCAGATGCTGATCGAATCCATCGAAACGAACTATCGCAGGCAGCGCAGGGCGGATTTTTATGCCAATGAACTCTCTCTGAGTGCCAAGCGCCTCAATGAGCTCACGCGGGAATCTTTTGGCAAAACCATCAGCCAGATGATCAACGACCGCCTTGTACTGGAAGCCAAACGTGAAATCGGCTACGTCGGTAAGCCCATCAAAGAAATCAGCTACGAGCTCGGCTTCTCAGAACCCGCATACTTCACCCGCTTCTTCGGCAAACAAACCGGCTACGCGCCGGAGGATTTTAGGAGGCGTATGGAGGCGTTGTATGAATGAACTGTCGTGGAACGGGGAGTGAATGAGTGAATGAGTGATTGAGTGATTGAGTGATTGAGTGAATGAGTGAATTTTGAATGACTGAATGATTGAATGAGTGAACCGTCGTGGAACGGGGAGTGATTGAGTGAACCGCCGTGGAACGGGGAGTGCATGAGTGCATGAGTGAATTTTGAATGAGTGACCGGGAACGGGGAATGAATTTCGAATAACTGAATGGGTCGTTTAGCGTAGTGGTGACCATTACCTGTAAAGCGTGCGGGAGCGACGCTGATTCCAAATAGATTGCGGATAGTTGAAGGAGGCTTGCAGGAGTCGGAGCTTCGGAGAAGCTTCCTGTTTGTAGCACATCAGATAGATAAATTGTCCGGGCTCCACCGGAGCCTCCTCCACGTGTGGGCGTTACCAAACATCGCGAATATCAGGAGGCTCCGATGGAGCCGGGGTGACGGGAATGGGATGTCTTTCCTATTAACAGGGGGCTTCTCCGAAGCCGGTTTTCAAACCGACCAATACATTTCCTGCGGCTCATCGCTCCGGTGACCCGGTCAGACATTCAATCATTCAGTCCCCGTTCCACGGCGGTTCACTCATTCACTCATTCAATCATTCAGTCATTCAAAATTCAAAATTCACTCATTCAAAATTGCCCACGCGCCTCTCGCCGACCTGCTGCCGCCACATCGAATAGTAGAGGCCTTTCTGTTCGAGGAGGTCGTTGTGCGACCCGGATTCGGAGATCCTGCCTTTTTCGAGGACGTAAATGACGTCCGCATGCATGATCGTGGAGAGGCGGTGGGCGATGAGGATCGTCATTTGCTGCCGGTTTGCCGAAATGTCGCGGATCGTAACGGTGATCTCTTCTTCCGTGAGTGAGTCGAGGGCTGAGGTCGCCTCGTCGAAAATCAGGAGCTGTGGTTGTCGGAGCAATGCGCGGGCGATGGAAAGGCGCTGCTTTTCCCCACCTGAAAGTTTCATGCCGTTTTCACCCAGGATCGTGTCCAGTCCGTGAGAAGCTTTCGCAACGAGCCCCAATGCCGATGCTTTGCGCAATGCCTCCGTCAGCTCATCATCCGTCGCGGCGGGCTTTACAAGTAGCAGGTTGTCGCGGATCGTGCCTGCGTACAGCTGCGTATCCTGCGTCACAAAGCCGATCTGCCGTCGCAATGGGTTGTAGCGGATCTGGGTGGCAGGGGTTTCATTAAAATAAATTTCCCCGCTCACAGGCGTATACAGGCCTACGAGTAACTTGACGAGCGTGGATTTGCCCGAGCCAGACGGACCGGCAAACGCGATCGTTTGCCCGATCTGAACCTGAAAGGAAATGCCGTCGATGGCATTGTATCCCGCTGTTTTATGCCGGAAAACGATGTTGTTGAAACGCAGGCTTTCCAGCTTTCCAACCTCAATGGAGTTTTCGGGTCGCTTTTCGACCGGTTTTTGCATTAAGGCGTCGAAGGTTTTCAGTGAAGCGTCGGCTTCCCGGTACAGGATGATCATATTACCAAGTTCCTGCAAGGGCGTGAAAATCGCCGTCGAGATAAATTGCATTGCGATGAGCTCTCCGGTACTCAGGACTTTGCGGAAAATCAGCCATAGCAGTATAAAGAGTATCGATTGTTTCAGGAGGTTCAGCATATTGCCTTGCAGGAACGAGAGCATACTGACCTTTCGCGCTTTCTGCATTTCCAGGTCGAAAATCCCGGCTGTCAAACCGTTTAGGCGCCGGATCTCAGCGAACGTCAGCCCCAGGCTTTTGACGAGCTCGATGTTCCGCAGGCTTTCGGTGATCACGCCCGCCTGCCGGTCGGTTTGCCGGTTGATCGACCGTTGAATGCCTTTGATGCGTTTGGAAACCAGGCCCGTAAGCGATCCCAGCAGCACCACACCGACGAAGAACACCGGCACCAGCAGCCAATTGCGATTGATGCTGTACCAAACCAGAAAACCGACACCCACCAGAGAGGAAAACAGGACATTGATAAAGGAATTGATAAACCGTTCGGCATCCGTCTTCACTTTTTGCAGCACCGAAAGTGTTGTTCCGCTGCGGCTCTCCTCGAACTCCTGGAACGACAGCCGTAACGTCTGTTTCAGGCCGTCGTTGAAAATGAACATCCCGAACCGCGCGACAGCCTTGCGCATTATATAGTCCTGCCCGGCTTTGCACAAGCGCGCCAGTACGGCGATACCCGATGCGAGCAGCAGCCATTTGAGCACACCGTGGATCAATTCCTGCTCCGCAAGCTGCTGCCGGTTCACCCCGTACTGATCAATGATCTTCCCAAAAATCACCGGATCGATCAGCGTCAGCAGCTGCGACGCTCCCGCCAGAACCAATGCCAGGGCGATGAGCGGGTAGTGGGGGCGGAGGTATTTGAGGAGTAGGCGCATAGCTGGGCACTTTTGGTGTGGGTGTAAGATAACTGACTAGTGTATCTGGGGAAATGAACAGGCGATGGAGGAGGTACTTCGCTGAAAATGTGTAGTCCTATGTAAATGAGTGTGTATTAACATTTGCAAATAAAACGCTACCTTCGTGTCGTCATTTCCCAAAGGGAAAAGGACCTGGTGGGCCGCATTACCGTAATTGCGGCATTTTTTATGTCTTCTGGCCGAGGTACCATTGATACCGCTTTCCAAAATACTCCTCATTTCTTTTGCCGTCGATGTGAAAACTGGTGATCACCAGATAGTCGGGGGTGATGCGTTCCATGATGACCAGGAAGTTTTCAGCTTTAAACCAGTAATAGTCTCGTAGTGTGCCATTGTGTTCCGGATATTGGAAGCAAAGAACGTCTTCCTCATCACGATTTTCCAGAATACATCTAATCCAATGAATTTTGTTTGCGCGGTGCCGGTCGAATGTCCTCTGTTGAGAGCTGGCTTTCCGGGTTATCAAATGGACGAATGTTTCGGGATATCCCTCGAAGCCAGGTATCGCGGACGATTTAAGAATAACCTTTACTTTGAGGCCATTGATTTGAAAGTTTGAGGCCATTGATTTGAAAGGGGGTGTCAATGAAGTCGCGTTTAAATTCTGCGAACAAAAGGTCGAGCTGTGCACTGGTGGGATCCAGACCAAGATTATGAATTAAATCACTCAGCTCACACAAATCCATGCCTATTGGTCCTTGGGCTGATGGTCAAAAATATTGAACTTGGTTTCCCAGGGAGCGGTGCCTTCGTGCAGGTAAAAGCCCGAACACTTTTCGAGATATTGAATAAACTCCATTTTTGCCGCGTTAGCTTCAAGTTCATTCCTCTCTACACGTGCTTTATAGGTAATTGCACCAATAAAGAGATCGGTTAATTGAAAGAACAGATTTTCATGCGAGCGCAAGTGCTGAAAATGGACAAACGGGGATTTGCCTTTATGGTAGTTATTGAAAACCTCTGTCATCTTTTGAAGTTTTTGTTTCCCCCTGGTATCCTTGATGTCGATAAAGATCCTGTATTTAAGCTCGATAGGATTTGGACGGAGTAGGTAATAGGCCATTTTGTAATAAAAATTATCATGTGACCCCTGATTGAAATCCTGGTTGTTCAACCGGTTCTTGTATTTGACCAGAACGCATCGAAATTCCAGCGGCGTATGAAAGAAAAAGTCGACCAGCTCTTTGTAAAGCCCGAGCCGCGACTTGGAAAATTTATTCCATTTGATCTCAGCCATCGTATAGTGAGCTCTTTTGATATTTTCAAATTGTAGGTAAAGTTCGCGGTAGGCGATGTGCGGAACCTTGATGTATCCGATACACATCACCGAAATTTGATCATGTTCAAGGTGGCAACTTTCGTCTACAAATAGATTGTACTCCCTACTGCTACTTGCGTCATTTCGATGTTTACTATCTCTGGCAATATCTTAATTTTCAGGTAAAATCCAATTTCCGAATCCCTGGTGGCTTACAGACCTTGCATAAACCTACCTCAGCCCAAAATCATACCGCTTATCGACAATCCTCCTCAAAATTCCGATCTGTCCGCAGTGGTACATCGTGTGTTTGACATTCCAGTCTATGGCTTCGAATTTGGTTTTGGCGATGGGATGCGGAGTAGGGGTTGGTTCCAGCGCGCTTTGAAGCTCTACAATATTAAGGGTCGCGAGGATCTCCAGTGACTTTTGCTGAATGGTTTTGAGGTCGGCCAGCAGTTGCGGCGGGTTGAATTTTCCAACAGACTGTTCGGCGAAGGAGATCGTGAACAGGTCGCTGTATTCCTTGATGGGCATTTGGCGGAGGATGTCCATCTGATGCCCCCGGATAACCATGATGGAGTGGAAGTAATGGCTGACGATCAGATGTCCGACCTGCCAGGCAATGCTCGTTTCAATGGTGTCCGGGATGATTTCCCATTTTTCGAATGGGATCGTTTCTACCAGTTTGTTGGTCCATTCGTAAGCGTTGGCATTTTGATGGATAAGGAGTTCGAGTTCGGTCATACAATGAAGATAAAAACGTTGAATTGGTCGTGCAGGGCTAAAAATAGCAGATGCGGCTTGCATTGCGCGTAAATTGTCTATTTTTGGGCACATCTCAAGCGGATTATGAAAGCAGCACATTTGGATGGCGGGCATCGCGAGGACTTGCAGGATTTGCTGATTGCCGTTGGACAGGACTTCGGCATCCGGTTTGAGGAAGGGGAATTTGCGAACAGGATTACATTGGGCGAAGTCTGCGACTATGTGGCCGGGAGAATTCCGCTGGAAGACGATGGTTTCTGCACGACCCAAAGCGCTTTTTATAAACTTCGCGCAGCCATTGCCGGTAACGGTTACGAAAGCATTGTTACTCCCCAAACCCCATTGGTGAATGTCCTTCCCCGCATTGACAGGATCTCCGGAGTCAGAAAACTGGAAGCGAGCCTCGCTTTAAAACTCCCTATTCTCCGCCCTCCGTTTATTGTCGAAGCAGGACTTTCGCTCACAATGTTGTTTCTGCTGATCGGGACGTTTGCAGCGTGGAAACTTTTTGCTCCATGGCTTTTTGTGAGTATGGTCGCCTATGGGTTAGCCTGGAAATTTGGAAAGGAAATGCAAATCGAAACCGTGGGCGACCTGGCCAGAACTTTGGCTGCGGACCATTATTTCAGGCTCAGGCGTGATCCCGCGACTATCAACCGAAAAGAATTCCGGGAAATCCTGATCACGAAATTGAACCAGAATTATCCGCGGGAATCGGATCGGGTGACGGCGGATAGTCGCTTGTGAACCGGGAATGAAAACCTTCCGTCTCCGGATATCGGGTTCAAAACCGTAACCTTCAGGACAGCGCAATGCATTTCTACCTAACCGTGCCGCCAGACTTCACTGCCTCGAAAAGCTAAACTGGATAATTTTCATGGAGAATATCATTAAATTGTAGAGGCCTTTCGCTTTTGCCGGTATCTTTCAGGGGAACATTTCATCAAGACCAGTTAATCCGTGAAAAACCTTTACAGCCACTATTCCGAGGAAGCATTGATGACGTTGATCTGCGAGGACAATGAGGAGCTGGCTTTCAGGGAGTTGTATCGCCGGCATGTGCGGCTTCTCGTGCATACTGCCATTCGGAAGACCGGCTTGAAAACCATCGCGGAAGACCTCGTTCAGGAAACTTTCGTGAAATTCTGGCTGGGCAGGCATCGATTTGACATCCATAAAAACATCCAGGCCTACCTGCTCGGCACCCTTCGCCACTGCATTATCAATTACTATCACCAGGAGCAGAGAAAGCAGGTCTCGACGCTCGGAGCGGATGATTTTCTGCCGGACAACGATACCAGCGAACACCTCGACTTCAATACGCTCCACGAATTTTACGAACAATCCCTCCTGAAACTCCCCGAAAAATGCCGGGAAGTATTTACGCTCAGCCGCAAGGGTTACAGCCTCAAGGAAATCGCAGCGCAAATGGAGATTTCCGAAAAAACAGTGGAGGCCCACATCAGCAAAGCATTGAAAATCCTGCGGATTGAAATGAAAGATTACATCGCACTTGCGCTGATCTCTCTCCCTTTACTTTGACATATCCAATTTTTTGAAAAAAAATTTCTATTGGACTAAGGGTTCCGTAACGGTTTCCCGGACTGTACTATCAGTTGCCTAATTAAGTGTTAAAAATACACCTAAAAAACCTATGAACCCCGAAACCCTTAAAAAGTACCTCTCCAACCAATGCACCGACGAGGAGCGCAGGCAGGTGAATGAATGGTATCAGCAGCTGGATTTTCCATCGGAAGAACAGTTTGCCAATTCCGATGAAGAGCGGTTGTACCGAAGCATCCGATCCGAACTGGAAAGTTCCCAACTGGAAAGAAATGAACCGCAGGCTTCGGTACGGCCTGTTGTGAGTATCTGGAATTATATCGGTCGCATTGCGGCGGTGTTATTGCTCGGCATGGGTATTCTGTATTGGATGTATCAAAAGCCGGTGACGATAGCGCCCGATACGCCGGAAGCTTTGGATACGGAGGTCTCCTTCACGAACAGGCAGGCGAAAATCATTTCTTACCTGCTGCCCGACAGCACGGTGGTGTGGCTGCATCCGGGCTCGGAGTTGCATTATTCCCAGGCATTTGTAAAGCGGGCAGTACGGTTTTCGGGCGAGGCTTTTTTCGACGTCAAACGGGATCCGGCACACCCGTTTATGATCTGTTCAGGTGATATGCGGACAAAGGTGCTCGGGACTAGCTTCAACGTACGCGCATTCGAAGGCGATCCTACTTTCAAAATTTCCGTCGTGACCGGCAGTGTGCAGGTGAGCGATGCGAAAAAGCAGGAAGTGGTAGTGTTAAAACCAGCTGAGGAAGTTGTTTTCGAAACAAAATCAAAGCACCTCACTGTCCGACAGACGAAAGAAAGGGGGACAGACAAGGAACTTTGGCAATCGGCCTCGCTGGTATTCGATGAAACCCCTATGGCGGAAGTCGCCGGGCGACTCATGGGCACCTTCCACGTGAAGATCGATTTTGCCGATCCGCAACTGGCCCAATGCCGCTTGAAAGTGGATTTCACACAACAAAGATTACCCGAAATCCTGGACATGATCGACACGCTACTCGGCAGTACCTACCGACTGGAAGGAGATCGGATCACGTTCAGTGGGGAGGGGTGCCGGTGAAAATTAATGATTGAATGACTGACCGAATTGTGAATGAGTGAATGAGTGAATGAGTGAATGAATAGTTAAGATTTTTTTAATGATTCAGATCCCCAGACTCATAATTGATTGATTAAATATTCACTCATTCCCCGTTCCACGACGGCTCATCGCCCTTCGACCCAGTCAATCATTCACAGTTCCACTGCGGCTCATTCAGTCATTCACTCATCCACTCATTCACACATTCACACATTCACTCATTCAAAATTCACTCATTCACTCATTCATTTAACAAACAGCAAATTATGAAAACATAGCTACCTCCATCTCCACATTTTGGTCAAAAAAAATCAGGAGTGGTTGCGACACCCCTGATGGTAACTGACTAAAAATCTCCCCGAACGTGCGGTTCGCAGGCTTGCCGATGGCAGGCCTGACGGGATTGTTATTTCCTAACATTTCAACCAGTCAAACGTAAAATTATGAAAAAACCTTTTCATCCCTGGCATGGATTGCTACTCCGGATCATGCGCCTGACTTTCTATCAGTTATTTTTGATCAGCTTCTGTTCGGTGGTGGCGCTGGCCAGTCACGCGCCCGCCCAGGAGCTGCTGAACCGTGATGTGACATTGGAGCTGAAAAATGTGACGCTCAACGAAGTACTTAGCCGTTTGGAACAGGATACCAAAGTGAAGTTTGCGTACAGCAGCAACCTGGTGGGCCTGAACCGCCCGGTGACCATCGAGGCGCGGCAGGAGAAACTTTCCGCAGTGCTGGACCGGCTCCTCGCACCGCTGGATATCAGCTACCGTGTGCGAAGCAATCAGATCCTGCTCTCCCGGGCGCAACGTAAAACCGGCGCATTACCCGAGTCTGCCGTTGTACAGAGCGTCGCTGTTGCAGACCGGACGGTGAAGGGAACGGTGACCACGCCTGAAACCAACGAGCCGCTCCCGGGGGTGAGCATTATCCTCAAAAGCACCCAGCGTGGTACCACTACCGACGTGAATGGCAAGTTCCAGCTCGATGTGCCGGATGAGAATGCCACTTTGATCTTTTCCTTTGTGGGCTACCTGTCCCAGGAAATCTCAGTGGGTAACCGCACCGACCTCTCCATTGTATTGGCGCCCGACACCAAGGCGTTGGATGAGATCGTGGTCGTCGGCTATGGTACGCAAAAGAAATCGACATTAACCGGTGCCATCGCCGCCGTGAAGGGCAGCGACATTGCTGAAAACCCGGTGCCGAACATTTCCAACTCCATTGCAGGCCGTGTAGCCGGGGTGAGTATGCGCCCGAATGGCGGCCAGCCGGGATCCGATTCGCCGGAGATCCATATCCGGGGCATTGGTACAACGGGTAACAATAAGCCGCTGGTGGTCGTCGATGGCGTGATCCGCGACAATATCAACCAAATCGATCCGGGATCGATCGAGACCGTCACGGTTTTGAAAGACGCCGCAGCTGTGGCGCCATACGGTTTGGGCGGAGCCAACGGGGTGCTTTTGATCACCACCAAAAAAGGAGTTGCCGGAACACCTACATTGAGTTTTAATGCCTACTACGGCTGGCAGACACCGACCTATTACCCCAAACTGCTCGGTGCCCAGGATTATATGAGGCTCAAAAATGAAGCCTATCTCAATGAAAACCCTACCGGGACCCAGCTTCCTTTCGCGACCGACCTGGTGGAAGATTACGTGAACCTGAACCGCGAGAACCCGGACAAATATCCGATCAGCAATACCAGGGAACTCGTGAACATGCGTGCGCCCATGCAGAACTATGCTTTGCAGCTCAGCGGGGGCTCGGAGCGCATTAAGTACCAAACCGGCCTGGGCTTCCTGAAACAGAACGGGATGTTCGATCCGGTGAAGTATATGCGTTACAGCTACAACATGAATCTGACCGCGGAGGCGACGAAAACGACGACGGTCTCGCTGTCGCTGATAGGCTCGGTCGAGCGCATTTCGTCGGTGGATACCGCTGTGTCGGCCGGGAACTTGTTTCGAAACGGATTCAAATACATTCCGATACGCTCATTGTATTACAGCAATGGCCTGTGGGGCGAATTTGCGGGTAACTCACCGGTAGGTGTGCTGAATGCCGGTTATACCAAAAACGGCAACAATACATTGCTGACGACGATCGCGATCGAGCAAAGGCTGCCGTTTATCAAGGGATTGAGCATCAAAGGCACATTCAGCTACGATCCCAGCCAGCGGACCAAAAAAGGTTATCACAAACCATTTTACTACTATACCCAGGACCTGACGACAACGCCTTATACCTACAAACGTGAGATCTCGACTGCGGAAGGCGGTGCGGCCGCATTCTCCTGGCTGGCCCAGCAGTTTATCAAAACACAGACATTTACCTACCAGGGCTACCTCAATTACCACAATACGTTTGGCAAGCACGACTTTACCGGCCTGCTCGTGGCAGAAGCGCGGAACAATACCTACGAACTGTTCTCTGCCCGCCGCAACAACTTTGCCGTGGATGTGGACGAGCTGAATATGGGTAGTTCCAATAAAAACGACTTCGATAACGGCGGTACGTCATCGACCGGCAGTCAGATCGGCTACGTGTACAGGGTAGGATACGCCTATGCCGGCAAATACCTGCTCGAAGCATCGGGACGCTATGACGGGCACTACTATTTCGCGCCGGGCAAGCGCTGGGGGTACTTCCCCGCATTCTCCGCGGGTTGGGTTATTTCGGAGGAGAATTTCCTTAAAAACGGTTTCAACTGGGTCGATAACCTGAAAGTAAGGGGTTCGTGGGGTAAATCGGGGAACCTGGCGGGAACTGCATTTCAATACCTGACAGGCTATAACCTCAACGGTAACGCCTACGCATTCGGTCCCGGTTCGATGGTACAAGGCGCTGTCGTGCCGAATGAGGCCAACAAGAACATTACCTGGGAGATCTCGAACAAAACGGATATCGGCCTGGAAGCATCCTTGTGGAGAGGCATGCTGACGATCGAGGCGGATTATTTTCACGAAAAACGGACCGGAATGCTGTTGCCGCCCGCGGTGAGCGTGCCGGTTGAATACGGTCTCGCGCTGGCCGATGAAAATGGCGGGACGATGGAGAACAAGGGAATAGAGCTGAGCCTGGGAACGAATTACAGGTTTCAGAATGATCTGAGACTGAGCATCAATGGTAATGTGAGTTTTGCCAAAAATAAGATGATTAAAGTCTTTGAAACTGCCGCCACGCGTAATAATCCGAACCGCAGCCGTACAGGCCGTGCATTGGGCACGCAGTTTGGCTACAAAACGGACGGCCTTTTCGGCACCGAAGATGACAAGAACGACGACGGGCTCATCAATGCCGGCGACGGTTATAATGTGACCCAGTTCGGAGCTTTACGTCCCGGCGATATCCGTTACGTTGACGTCAGCGGGCCGCAGGGCATACCCGACGGTAAGATCGATTCGAACGACGAAGTGGTGATCGGTAAGCCGGTGTACCCGCTGCTGACCTATGGTTTGAACGCGACCGCCGACTGGAAAGGCTTCGATCTGAACCTGTTTTTCCAGGGATCGTCGTTAGCCAGCCTGGACATCCGTCAGTTCCAGACCATTCCATTCAACAACAACAACAGTAATTCGAGCTACGAGTATTACGACAACCGCTGGACCCCGCAAACGCAGGATGCCCGCTACCCGCGCGCTACCCAGGCTCCTTACGCGAACAACACGCAGCTATCGGATTTCTGGATGACGAGCACGGCGCATTTACGGCTCAAAAACGCGATCATCGGCTACACCATTCCGAAGCAAATCGTGAAAGCGCTGCGGATCCAAAGCGTTCGGGTCTATGCATCCGGCCAAAACCTGCTGACGATGAGTAAGTTGAAATTCATGGACCCGGAAGTAGGCTACACCGACCGCGAAACCGCCTACCCGAACCAGAAGACTTACGTGTTTGGGCTTAATGTGACATTCTGAGTGATAAATGTGTGATGAAATGCTGTGAGAAGCCTGCGTCGAATTGGTAACCTGTTACTGACACCCTGAGCATTGCTGTCGGCCGGTTGTCATCCGCAATTGTCATCCGCAATTGTCATCCGCAATTGTCACTTGCAATTGTCACCCTGAGCGAAGTCGAAGGGCATATGCACTCCGCAAAAACCCTTCGACCGCCGGGCGGCCCCGTCCGCTCAGGGTGACAGAGACATCCACCCAGGGTGACAAAGCGAGGCCGGGCGTTGCAAGCAAATCATTTACAAAAACCTTTGAAACCAATGAAAAAAATAAAATATAACTTCTTGTTGGCCCTGCTGGGCGTGAGCGTTTGTACTACTTCCTGCAATGAGGACCTCCTCGATAATGTGAACAAAAGCCGCCTGACGGACGAAATGCAATGGTCGTCCGAAGGCAATGCGGACCTGTTCCTGAACGACGTCTACACATCGCTGTCCAATAAATGGAACTCTCCGGACAACCTCGACAATTTTACGGACGACAACGATGCCGGGTTCTACTGGAAATCGTACAGCTGGCGGCAGGGGATTGTGGACCCCGCTGTCAACAACGGCACGCCCATGGATCACGCCAATGCCAATGCCACCGATTATGCTTCCTGGGCGGCGGGTTTTCAGAAAATCCGGAAATGCAACCTGTACATCCAGAAAGTGACCGAAAACGCCGCCAACTTTTCGGAGGCCTACCGGAAAAAACGGATTGACGAAGTCCGTTTCCTGCGTGCCTACTATTACAGCGAGCTTTTCATGCACCTGGGCGGTCTGCCGATCATCACCGAAGTGCTCGACCGCACCACAATGGGAGAGGACGAGCTTTACAGGCCAAGGAACACATTCGCGGAGACCTTTGAATTTATTACCAAAGAACTGGGGGAGATCGTAGCCAACAAACAATTGCCTGTGAAGTACAGCAACGGCGATGCCGACGCCGGCCGTGCCACATTGGGTGCCGCCCTGGCATTGAAAGGCTGGCTGGAACTGTACGCGGCTAGCCCGGCATTCAATGCGGCGACGCCTGCTGCGGGTGCGGATCCGAATAAGCTGGTCGGTTTCGGGAATTTCGATGCCAAACGCTGGGAGCGGGCCGCAGCGACCAATAAGCAGTTCATGGACACCTTTGGAGGCAACTATGCGCTATTTTCTGACCTGAATGCATTTTGGTGGGAGAAAAACGAGTACAATTCCGAAGTGATCTGGGACCGGCAGGTCGTATCGGTGATCATGGGATCGAACTATGAGCAGTACGGAGGGCCGGTCTGGATCGACGGGGTGTATTATACCTGGGGCAATTACTGTCCGACACAGGAGTTGGTGGACCAGTTTGCAATGGCGAACGGCAAAGCCATTACAGATCCCGCATCGGGCTATGATCCGCAAAAACCCTACGTAAACCGTGAAAAGCGTTTCTACGATTTCATTGTGTACGATGGCGCTCCTTACAAGCAGGACTGGATGGCTAAAACCGACACCATTTATACCCGCATCGATAAGGTTAGGCCTTCTAAAAATCAGATCGATTTTGGTACCGACGACGTAGGGAATACGGGTTATTATTTCAAAAAGAAGATCAACCCGTTGAAACCGCGGGGCGGTGCCGCCAGCGGGCAGAACTTTGTGTATTACCGGTATGCGGAGGTTTTGCTGAACTATGCCGAAGCGCAAAATGAAGCGGCCGGTCCCGATGCGTCGGTGTATGCAACCGTCAATGCGATCCGTAAACGGTCGGGCTTGCCCGAGCTGGCCGCCGGTTTGACGAAGGAGACCATGCGCCAGGCCATTCGCCGCGAACGTCGTGTCGAACTATGCTTTGAAACAAAGCGCTTTTACGACATTGTGCGCTGGGTGATCGCTGAGGAGGTCATGAACAAGGACTTTCACGGCATGAAAATCACCAATACCTCGCCGAATGACAACAAAGGCAAGTGGGTATACGAGGTGGTGGGGCTCAACCACCCGCATGTTTTTACCAAAAAAATGTACATGAACCCGGTGCCGCAACCGGTTGTGGACCAGAACAAAAAGATCGTTCAGAATCCCGGCTATTAAGCATGCAGACCTGCCCGGCGCATTTGAATGGACGGGAGCTGGTTTTAAAACTGCCTGTCCGTTTAATAATCAATCCGGGCGTATAGCATTAGAGAAATACCGGTGGCCGCTTTGGTACACTGTCTGTAACCAGACAATGATTTCATTGTAGTTTTTGAAAAAAGAGGAGTGTCTGCTCCTCTTTTTCTTTGTATTGATGTTTCAAAATGTCACCATTGGTATTAATTCCGTAGATTCCGGCCATTATTTCGTTGTTATTCACAAATTCAAGCAACCTGACTAAACTGTTTTCATGATTTTAAAAATTTCCCGAACGTTCGGTAAAGCCGCTTTTTTATCCATTTTGAGTGCCACAGCCCTGATGGCGCAATCCCCCGAGAAGCATTACCTCATCAAGGCGGGGCAGATGTATGATTCGGAAAAGAACATTTTTGTAAAGGACCAGCAGATTCTCGTGCGCGGTAAAAAGATCGTAAAAGTCGGCACCAGGCTGGAAACACCACCGAATACCGAAGTATTGGATTTCAGCCGCGCAACCGTAACGCCGGGGCTCGTGGATGCGCACACACACCTGCTCACCAATCAGGGGCTTAGTGAGACGGTTGCGGTGGATGCCGTCATGCGGTCGTCGGAGGAGCGGATCCTGCGTGCTGCAGGTTTTGCCAAAAGCTATCTCACAGCAGGCTTCACAACGATCCGGGATGTCGGCAATTCAGGGCAGTACCTGGATGTCGAAATGCGCAGGGCTATCGAAAAAGGGTACATCAGCGGGCCGCGTATGTTTGTGTCCGGCCCGATCATCGGCTCCATGGATGGTCAGCTCACGGCAGGTATTCCGATCAGGGAGTTTGATCATATCGCCCGGTCGGAGCAGACGCTCGTGAGTGGGGCGGAAGAGGCGCGGAAAGCCGTGAGGGAGCATATTGCCCGGGGTGTCGACGTGATCAAGATCCTGGCCATCGGCGACAGGCTCACATTAGGCCTGGAAGAAATGAAGGCGATCGTGGAAACCGCACACGCGGAACGGGTGAAAGTGACCGCCCATTGCGATCGCGACTGGGCTGTACATGCCGCCATTGAAGCAGGCGTCGACGGCGTGGAGCACCTTTATGGTTTCAAGGATGCTACTTTGGAAAAAATGGCCCAAAAAGGGATCTATGCCGTCCCGACCTATGCGACACCTGAGCTTCGTGCCCAGTACATGGACCTCATGCACATAGCATACAAAATGGAGGACCTGCGCAAGGACTTCGACCAAAGTTTTGGTAAATGGGTGGGCCAGATCCGGAAAGCCGGGGTCATGATCGTGGCCGGTTCCGACGCTTATATGGACGGTGGTACCAGCCGGGGAGAGAATGCGAAGGAAACCATCGACGCATACAGGCAGTCGGGAATGCCGGTGGAGGATGTAATGAAAACAACTACCGCCAATGCGGCAAAAATATTGGGGATGGAAGGTGAGATCGGCGTGATTAAGGAGAATGCCTACGCGGATATCGCGGTTTTCAGCGGCGACCTGACGAAGGATTTTCGTAAGTCTTTGTTTGACGTCGAACTTGTCATGAAGGAGGGCGGAATCGAATTCCGGAAGCCTAAGCCATAAAACGGCACCCGCCTGCAATGCCCCCGAAAAGCGACACACTTTCCGGGGGCATTCTCATTAGAGCAGGCGGAGGTTCTGCGCGATCAGTACTTGCGTTTTTTCCTGTATTCGACCACCTGTCTGGCCATTTTCCCAAACTGCCTTTCAGTCCTTTTGCGCTCCATCGCATCGCTTTGGTAATGCGCTTGTTCGCGGCCGAGTTTCAGGAAACTTTCATACACGCCGCGTGGCAGGTCCCCGCTACTCACCGCAGCCACAACGGCGCAGCCCGGTTCGTGCTGGTGGCTGCAATCATCAAACCGACATTCAGAAGCGAGTGTGCCAAGCAAAGGGTGGTGCTGAATGCCGGCGTCTCCGGCTTCCAGAGTTACGCCGAACTCCCGCATACCGGGTGAGTCGATCAGCATCGCCCCGGATGGCAGCAGTACCAGATTCCGGGAAACGGTGGTGTGCCTGCCCTTGTTATTGGCCTCGCTCACGGCACCGGCTTCCTGCAAACGATGGCCCAGTATTGCATTCAGCAGCGTACTCTTGCCCACGCCCGAAGATCCGAGCAGCGCATAAGTGAGACCCGGCAGCATGTGTTCCGCTGCCCACTGCGGAAGTCCCTTCTCCTGAACGGCGCTGAGCAGGATCACCGGGCAGTCGTAGCCCAGGCCCATTACCTCCTTCCGGTATTGCTCAGGATCGGGGACGAGGTCTTTCTTGTTCAGGACGACCACCGGCCTGATGCCGCATTGGGTTATTTGCAAAAGGTAGCGTTGCAATCGCATTGGGTTGAAATCCCTGTCGAGGCCCTGGACGATCCATGCGAAGTCGATATTGGCCGCGATCACCTGTTTTTCGGTCGTCCGGCCGGGTGTTTTTCGGCTGAGCTCGTTCTGCCGGGGAAGGATGCCTGTAATAATCCCTTCGTCTCCGTACGCCTTGAATACAACCCAGTCGCCGACTTTGGGCAGGTCCCAGTTGTCCAGGCCGTTCAGTAATGCGCCCGCGAGCAATGTGTCAACCGGGCCGGCGGCTGTGATGAGCCTGTGTTTGAACCCCTCGATGGCCGTGACGCGCCCCGCGTCGAGGCCTTGTAACTGGTAAGAAATAAAGTGATGTTCAAAATGGGTATTCCACCCATAAGATGATAACAATGTCATGTTTGTAAAGTCTGGGCTATGGGCAAAACATCGCCTGTCCGCGCATAGCGTGGGGAGAAATGATCAATGCAGTGGGGAAGCGCTGGTCTTTCCGATGTAAAAAGAGAGAAGACCGGCGTTAGGCCGCAATGTCAGACGATGGGCGGTATGTAGTTTCAGACCATGACATAAGGCTGCAAATATAGCGCTTTATTTTTGGTATTTTTTTCGCATTTCCTCCGTGAAGGTAATAGGTAAATTGTATTTGAATCGGGAAAACGTGCCCCTTTTGTAAAGAACGGGCCAGTCGGGAATAAGCTTGACAACCCGCACGGCTTCGCGGTCCAATACGGGATCGAGACTTTTCAAAACCTCGACCCGATCTACAATGCCCTGGTCGTTAGCAGAAAACGTGACGAATACCCGCCCCTCCCTGCCAGCGAGCGGTGGCAGTTTGCTCCAATTAATGGTGGAGTAAACAAAATCGACAAGCAAACTGGTGTTGGTGAAAAAGACCGATGTTCGTGACTTCGAATTATCAAATTGCTCTATGCGGGTCAGCCTGCCGTTGCGAAAATCAACCTCCCATTCTTTTTCAAAAATATAAAACATGTCTAGGCCGCGGCAAATAACCCTTCCGCTTTTACCGTGCAGGTCCCGATCGGATAAATGAACAGGGAATGGCCCGCTATCCAGATTTTTGCCGAATAGCATCACAAGCTCTTCGTCGATCTGTTTTTTACTGGCTTGCCCGCTGTGGACGGCCATGAGTTTGACCTGCTCTCCGACAATTTTCCAGTAGATCCGTTCGCGGTTGTCCGTATACTGTTTTCCCAAATGACTTAACCGATACGCCTGGCCCTGGGCGTAGGACTCAAACAAATGCTCTTGCAGCGAAATGGTATCCTTTCCGTAGATCAGGTAATCGCTGATCACGAGGCAATCGAAGCATTGCCCATAGCCCCGTAGCATACCCGACAAAATGTAGAGAATCAGGCAGATCCGCATGCAGCGGTTCCCACGATCATTGTGCTCTTCCTCCGGATCAATTTCCTTTTGATATGCCATTTTTTTGATGGAAGTTCACGGACTTTGTTTTGTCATGTTGTAAATATATATTTAAGAAAATTAAATATAAAAATATCTATGAAAAATCTCGTGTTCTGTATCATGATGGCGCTCATAGCGGGTTGCACCCAAAAACCGGCCGAGGAAAGTGTTGCCATGCAAGTGGATTTGGCTAAACCGCAGGAAGCTGCCGTGGAGGAGTCGGCACCGGCTCCCCCGAAAACGATCACTGCCACGGTTGTCCGCAAGCTCATCAAAAATGGCCGCATTGCATTTGAAACCGAGGATCCCATGGCTGTGAGAAAACAGATCATAGCTTCCGCAAAGGCCTTCAATGGATACATTTCATCGGAAAGTGAGGAAAAGCAAGGCGGTGAAACCAGCTATCAGATGGTGGTGCGCGTGCCCGCCGAACGTTTCGATCAGCTACTCACATCGGCGACGAAGGGCGTTTCCGAATTTCGCGAAAGATCCATTGAGATCGAAGATGTTACCGAGGATTTCCTGGACCATGAGGCAAGGGTCAGGTCCAAAAAAGAAATCGAATCCCGCTATCGTCAGCTGCTGAGCAAGGCATTGTCTGTGAAGGATATACTGGAAATTGAGAAGCAGATGGGCGAGATCCGAACCGAGATCGAAGCCAGCGAGGGCCGGTTGAAATACCTGACCGACCAGGTCCAATATTCTACGCTGCGCATTACTTTCTACAAATCGATTCCTTCCGGGTCGTCATTCTCACATGAGATCAGCAATGCATTCTCAAATGGATGGCAAAGCTTGCGCGTCCTGGCAGTGATCCTCGTCACGATCTGGCCGTTTGTATTGCTGGCCGTTTTGACACTGTTTGCTGTGCGCTATTTTCGAAAAAGAGCCCGGAAGAACACAGAAGCCGTAACAGAAGCAGATCAGGCATCGCGTTAAAAATTCCCCTCAAACGCCGCTTTCCCCTTCGCATCCTTCAACTCCACCGATTCAACCGCTCCTATGCCGGCAAACTTCACGCTTAACCCGTAAATGCGGTGTAAGGGGCGGTTGTAAGTGGTTTCAAAAACCTCTTTTCCGTTGATGAACAGGCGTGCGTGCCGGTTTTTCACCCTCAGTTCAACCGTTCCGCCGTGGGTGAGGTCTGCGCCGAGGAAATCGAGGGCGCTGGTGGAACCGTTGCGATGGACATCGGAGAATTGCATTTTAGTCCAATGCACGCAGCCCGGTTTCATGATCACGAGCTGATGGTAGGTGTCCTCGCCCCCCACTGTGATGCGCACCTCCGAGCAGCGCACACCCGGGCGGGGAAGCGAGGTTTTGAGCCGGAGTTTCAGGTGGAAGTCGTCCCCGCTGATGGCAGTGGGGCGGCTGTTGATGAAATCCACGAAGAAAGTCCGGTTCGTATCCACACCGGCGCGGGACACCTCCCGCGCGCTGACGCCGTAGGTTCCGTGCCGGAACAGAGCGGGCACTTCGATGGGGTACACCCGCGTGGTGTCGTGCATCATGTTGGCGGTAGCCGTCCAACCATCCGTATGCAGGTACACCGTGGCACTGTCGATCGTAGTTCCGTTGTGCCGGAGTGTTGCGAAATACCGGCCCGGCACCTCATAATAGTGGGAATAAATGCTATCCTGGCCATTCAGCTGCACTTTCCGGCCATCGCCGAAATCGATCCGGAAGCCGTCGGGCAGTTCGGCAATATCCTCGAATCCCCGCAATGCAAACACCGCCGAATGCGGGTTTTCGCCGACAGGATTTTTGCAGATCAAACGGATTTCAGGAAGTGTGGGTTCTTTTAATTTTTTCAAAAAAACGACCGCCACAACCACCAGAATGAGTCCTGACAGGACGTAGAGCCATGTACGGTTCGCCCGCCGCCTTACCGGAACGGGGAGCTCGGGTCGGACCCGGGCTGGTGCCTGTGCAGGTACGGTCAGCGCAGGCATCAGCGTTTCCGCATTCAGTGCCAGTGTATGCTTTTCCACGAATATATCCCAATCCGGAAAGCCGATGTAAAGGGCCAGCGCGTCGCGGGTAGCTTTCTGCGGATAGTAACGGGCGTCGGTTTTTATTTTGCCAAAAATGCGTTTGAGCGTGTTTGGACTGATCTGTACGTGGGTTCTTTTATACAGGATATGGCTCAGCCTGATGAAGTCGCTGTTGGTCCATTCCGTGCTGTCGGGCTTGCCATAAGCTTCGCTCACACGCTGACAACATTCGTCGAGAGCGTCTGAAATGCGGGCCCGGCCTTGTCCATTCTGGGTTGTGTTCATACAATAATATACTGTATGTCAATATTTTAAGTTGTCCATAATTCTGAATAGCGAACTGGTCATGTTCGCTTGCAAATCTTCGTATTGTGCAATTTTATATTTGCTAACTCAAATTTCAAATCTGTGCCGGACCAGTGTGCTGTCCGGCGCAAAACCCTAAATTTTAACAAATATGCGACAAAAAATTCTACTTGGCTTAGCCTTGTTGCTGGGGTCGTTGTGCCCGTTGCTCGCCCAGTCGAGGCAGGTGTCGGGCAGGGTCTCCGACGAGGCTGCTCACGGTCTGCCCGGCGTCAGCATCGTGGTCAAAGGCACACAGCGCGGCACCGTTACCGATGTGAACGGCGATTACCAGCTGGCATTGCCGGATCAGGGCACCGCAGTCCTGACCTTTTCTTTCGTCGGCTACGAAAGTCAGGACATCGACGCGGGTAGTCGGTCGGTGCTGCACGTTACCCTGAAACCAGGCAGCAATGCACTGGCGGAGGTGGTCGTGGTCGGTTATGGAACACAGAAAAAGAAGGACCTGACCGGGGCCATTTCCAGCATCGGTTCCAAAGATGTGGGCGGCCGCCAGACCTTACAGGTATCCGACGCATTGCAGGGCAGCGTCGCCGGCGTATCGGTTACGCGCAGCAGCGGCGCTCCCGGATCGGGATCCAGTATCCTCATTCGTGGTATCACCACGATCGGGACGAACAGCCCGCTGGTGATCGTCGACGGCGTGCCCGTGAGCAGTATCGACAATGTGAACCCGGGAGATGTAGAAAGCATTACCGTGCTCAAAGACGCCGCATCGGCTGCCATTTACGGCTCCCGCGGGGCCGCAGGTGTGATCCTGGTGACGACCAAGCGCGCGAAAAGCGGGCAGGGGAGCCTGGAATACACCTACGAGTATGGTGTGCAGCGCGCCACCGCCGCGCCCGGATACGTGGGTGTGCAGGACTATATGCGGTATTTCAATGAGCAGGCCGTCAACGACGGGGCGAGTACCGGTGCATTTCCGGATGCCCTGGTCGCTTCCTATCTCGATAGCAACCGGGTAAGCCCGGACCGCTTCCCGAATACCGACTGGCAAAAATCCATCCTGACCCGCCGCAATGCCCCGCGCCAGCGGCATGACGTGGTTTTCACGATGGGAACCGGCAAGATCAAAACGAAAGCTTCCCTGGGCTATGCGAGTGCCGGTGCGTTTTATGATAACCGTTCGTACGACCGCTACCTGTTCCGGGTCAACAACGATATGCAGGTGAATGACAAAATGAGTGTCAATCTGGATGTGTTTTACAAGCGGACCCGTAACGAAGGCAATGCGAACGAACTGTCGTCGACGGGCTATAATCCGATATATGAAGCGCGCGTGATGCCGCCGATTTATGATGATGTGTATGACAATGGCCGGCTGGCGGTAGGGAAGGACGGACGCAATCCCCTGGCGCAGATTCGCGATGGCGGTTTCACCCGGCAGCTCACCAACCAGATCGGCGGAAGAATGCAGCTGAATTACAAACCCATTGAAGGGCTGGCATTGACGGTGCTGGTGGCACCCGTTTTTGACTTGGACAAAAACAAATACTTTTCCAAACAGATCCGCTTCACCAATCCCGACGGCAGACCCGGTACCGTCATGAACCAGGCGCGCACCGTGCTTTCGGAAGGCCGGTCGGAAGGCGTGAACATCAATGGGCAACTGCTGGCTAACTATGCCAGGGAATTCAATGGCGGACATGCACTCGACGTGTTGGCGGGTTTTGAGGAGAATTATCGTTCTGTGGAAACGCTGGGCGCTTCGAGAAGCGGTTTTGCACTGACCGATTTTCCTTACCTCAATTCCGGTTCCACCGAGCTGCGCGACAACTCCGGCAGTGCCAACGAATCGGGCCTGCATTCATTTTTCGGACGGTTGCAGTATAATTTCAAAAGCCGCTATTTCATTCAGGGTAACCTCCGGTCAGACCTTTCGTCGCGTTTTGCCTCGCAGTACCGCAGGGCGGTGTACCCTTCGCTATCCGCGGGATGGACCATTTCGGAAGAGCAATTCATGAAAAGCACCAAATGGCTCTCCTTCCTGAAACTCCGGGGCTCCTGGGGTATGGCCGGCAATGAGCGGCTGCTGGACAAGGACGGCAACCCGGCCTACTATCCCTACATGGCGACGATCGACTTTTCGAGCGCATTGTTCTACCAGAACGGCAGCGTAGTACCGCTGACGGGCGGAGGCCAGCAGGTCTACGCGGTGCAGAACATCAGTTGGGAAACCAGCCGCACCACCGACATTGGTCTCGATGCAGCATTTCTGAACGACCGCCTTACCCTGGCTGCCGACTATTACCGGAAAACCACGACGGACATCCTCCTGCCGCTTGATATTCCCCTCTACCTGGGTTATGACAAACCCAACCAGAATGCTGGCACCCTGAATGTGCATGGCTGGGAGCTGGAAGCGGGCTGGAAAGACCATTTCGGTAAGGTCAATTACTCGGTAGCGGCTAACCTTTCCGATGCCAAATCCACGGTGGGCGACCTGAAAGGCACCGAGTTCCGGGGCGATCAGGTGATCCGCAACGGGAGCCAGTACAACGAATGGTTCGGCTACCTTTCCAATGGCCTTTTCCAGACCCAGGACGAGATCACCGGCGCGCCCGTCCTGAACGTAACCACCAAGCCAGGTGACGTCCGCTATGTGGATGTGAACAAGGACGGAAAGATCACGACCGACGATAAAGTGCTGCTGGGCGGTGCATTGCCGCGCTACCTCTACGGCGGTAACCTCCGTGCCGAGTATGCCGGTATCGATTTCGGGGTAACTTTTCAGGGCGTTGCCAAAAAGCTTTCGCGGCTCAGCAGCGAGGTAACCCAGCCGTTTGCCGAAGCGTTCGGCAATATGCCCTCGGATATGGTGGGGAAGTTTTGGAGTAATCGCAACACACCGGAACAGAACTTGAAAGCGACTTATCCAAGGCTTTCCAGGACCTCGAACAGCGCCAATTATGCGCTTTCTGATTATTGGTTGCTCAACGGTGCCTATTTCCGGCTAAAAAACCTGACGGTCGGTTACACACTCAGGCCCGAACTCGTGAAGCGGGTGGGGGTGCAGTCCCTGCGGCTTTACCTGTCGGCCAACGACGTCTTTTCGGTCAGTAAATTTCCAAAATACCTTGATCCCGAGTCGGGCAGCTATTCCTATCCCATTGTAAGAACGTTTATGGCCGGGGCAACCATCCGGTTCTGATGACCATTCCTTCCCACATTGATTTTGATTGACATGAAAAAAATTGCAGCATTACTCCTCCTGGCAGGCATGAGCGGCTGCCACACCCTGGATCTCGCCCCGCTGTCGGAGGCTTCCACCGGGACGTTCTATTCCAACCAGACCGAGCTCGAACTGGCCGTTAACGACCTGTACCGGCTGGCGTTCTGGGGAAACGACAACGAGCTGTTCAGTGACAACGAATGGCATCGCGGCCAGCTCACCAATGCGGTGATCGGTGGTACCATGAATGCCGATGACGCCAATGTGCAGACCTACTGGCTGAATTCCTACAAAGCCATCGCTAGGGCCAACTCCTTCTTGGCCAACAAAGACCGCGCCGCCGCCGTGACACCGGCCCCGGTCATGACGCGGCTGGAAGCGGAGATGCGGCTTATCAGAGCCTACCAGTACGCACGACTGATCACTCATTTCGGCGACGTTCCTTTCCTGACCGACCCGGTAACCCTGGAAGAGTCCTACGGCATTGCACGGACCAGCCAGGAGAAGATCCTCGACTTTGTATTCAGTGAACTGGATTTTGCGGCGTCGAACCTGCCCGCAGCCTATCCAGCGGCGGACACCAAACGCCTCACAAAAGGAGCAGCATGGGCGATCAAAGCCCGTATGGCATTGTATATGGGTAAATGGGCGCTGGCACGTGACGCGGCGAAGGCCATTATGGACTTAAAGGAGGCTGGCTACGCATTGCACAGTAATTATAGCGCATTGTTTCTGAAATCCGGAGAGGCCAGTAAAGAGCTGATCATCAGTATTCCACGCGATGAAAAACAGCAGGTTTTCGGGGCAGCAGGCTATGTACAGGACAACATTTCACGCAATGCGGGCGGGTTTGGGGCGCAGCTGCCTACGCGGGATATGATGGACGCCTATGAATGCACGGACGGGAAGCCTATTGATGAATCGGCTTTGTATGATCCCAAAAGTCCATTCAAAAACCGTGATCCCCGGCTCACCGCCACCATTGTGGAGTTCAATACGCAATGGCTGGGTTACAATTATATGCCGCACCCCGATTCACTGACGGTATTCAGCTCGAAGGAAAACCGCCGGGTGCCCAATAAGGATAGCCGCGCAGTCGCTTCATTTGCCAGTTTCACAGGTTTTCTTTGGAAAAAGGGCATTGATCAGACCTGGCCCGACCGGCTCGTGGAAGACAATGACGCGATCATTGTACGCTACGCCGAAATACTGCTGACCTATGCCGAAGCGAAGATCGAACTAGGCGAGATCGATGCCGACGTCCTTCACGCGATCAACCAGGTACGGGCGAGAGCATATGGGGTGGGTGTGGAGCAGACCAGTGCCTATCCGGCCGTTACGACGACCAGCGTTGCGGCGCTCCGGGCAATCCTGAGAACAGAAAGAAGGGTAGAATTTCCCCGGGAGGGACTCCGTTATATGGACCTGATCCGTTGGAAGTTAGCCGAGAAGATCCTGACAAAACCGGTTGTCGGCCTGCCCGACCCGGCTGCGCAGAACCGGGCCAAATGGCCGTTTCCCGGCACCACGCCCATCGACGCGGATGGCCTGGCCGACTATGCGGGCTTTGGCACCGATGTAAAGTCTCTCGCCCAGCGCAGTTTCGACAAAACACGCCAGTATTTGTGGCCCATTCCGGCCGTCGAACGCCGCGTGAACCCGGGGATAACCCAGAATGCAGGATATTGATAGTAACGCTCCCGCATCGACGGGAGCTTAATAGTGCTGATTTTCAACCTAATGATTTTTTGAATGAAGAAGAACCTAATCGGGGCCGCGCTGGCCGTTTCGTTGCTGTTGAAAGCCCCTCTTTCGTGGGCTCAGGCCCCGCGTGCTTTCAGTGGCATTTACCCGCATCTGGCGATGTACAACAATGAAGGCGAATGCGGTACCGGTGCCGTTGTGCCCTGGGCTGGCAAGCTTTGGGCGATTACCTATGGCCCGCATTTACCCTTCGGGTCATTGGACAAGCTCTATGAAATTTCCGCAGACCTGAAACAGACCGTGAGGCCGGAAAGCATAGGCGGCACCCCCGCGAACCGGATGATCCATCCCGAAAGCAACCAGCTTTTTATCGGCCCCTATGCCATTGACAAAAAAGGAAATGTGCGCGTCATTCCCTACAAAACAATGCCGGGCAGGCACACCGGTAACGCCCGGCACCTCACCGACCCCGCGAATAAGATTCTCTATGGCACGATGGAAGAAGGTTTTTATGAGGTAAATGCAAAAACACTGGTACCGAAAATGCTTTACGAGGACGGTAACGTGGATCGCGACAAGGAAACGGGCAAAGCTATTTACCAGACCAAAGGACTCCTCCCGGGCACGCACGGGAAGGGCTTTTATTCCGGACAGGGTGTAGCTGTTTATTCCAATAATGGCGAACCCGGACGTCAGGCGGAGATACAGTTCGATATCAAATCCGGCTCGCTTTCCGAATGGGATGGGAAGACCTGGAAGGTAGTCCGCCGCAACCAGTTTGTGGAAGTAACCGGACCGGGCGGAATCGATGGCAATAAAAACCCGGAAACGGACCCCATCTGGGCCACGGGCTGGGACCATAAATCGGTGCTGCTGGGCGTGCGCGACCATGGGAAATGGACGTTTTTCAGGTTGCCCAAAGCCAGCCATAGCTACGACGGTGCCCACGGCTGGAACACCGAATGGCCTCGCATCCGCGATGTGGGCTCGGCGCAAAAGCCTGATTACCTGATGACAATGCATGGGATGTTCTGGAAATTTCCCGGGCAATTCACCTCCCAAAACAGTGCGGGTATCCGTCCAAGATCGGCCTACCTGAAAGTGATCGGTGATTTTACCCGCTGGAACGACCGCCTGGTTTTTGGTTGCGACGATTCGGCCCAGCGCGAATTTTTAAATAAAAGAAAAGCGAAGGGCGGCATTGAAGGGCCCGGTCAGTCCAATTCCAATCTCTGGTTCACTTCCCTGAACCAACCCGACCAGTTGGGGCCGGATCACGCCGAAGGTTCGGTTTGGATCCACGAAGCTGTCAAGGCAGGCGAAAGCTCGGAACCATTTCTCTTTGCAGGCTGGAAACACCGTGCAGCATGGATACGGAACGACGGTGCCAAGGACGTCCGTTTTGTGTATGAAGTGGACAAAAAAGGCAATGGGCAATGGACGTCGCTCAAAACGGTGACCGTCAAAGCACAAAGTGCATCGAGGACCGAATTTGCCGCCGCCGAAGCCGGGGAATGGATCCGGATCAGGCCGGATCAACCCACTACCGCGACCGCACATTTCTCCTACACATCTGACGACGCCCGTGGTGCCCTGTCTGACCCTGTTTTCAAGGGATTAAGTCCTGTGAATGCGACGCAGGCGAACGGAGGCCTTTTGTATGGATTGGGTGAAAACCGTCGCGCACTGGGCATGGCAGCCGTGCATTTCAACGGCACACAATCCTCCGGGATCGGGTACTATGAACTGGGCGGTGACATGAAGCTGGTACGCCGGGACGATCCGAAAACGCTGTCGTTCATTCAAGGCAAGTTTGCCATTCCGCGGCAGGTGGTGAGCGTTGAGGCATCTTCGGTGCTGGTGGTAGACGACAAGGGCCGCCGGTGGCGTTTGCCGCTTGGTAACAATGCATTTACCGGCTTAACCGACCAGAATGCACTCCGCATTTGCCGTGAGGTCGCCACAGAGCGCGACCTGTTCAACTGCCATGGTACTTTCTACGAGCTTCCCGCCGAGAATGCAGATGGTTATGCCAAAATCCGCCCGGTATCTTCCCACAATCTGCGGATCCACGATTACGCATCCTACCGGGGATTGCTCGTGATGACGGGCATTGAACCGAAAGCCATGGAGAACAGCGAACACATCGTGGTGTCTGACGACCGGAAAGCAGCGGTGTGGGCCGGGGCGATCGATGACCTGTGGAAGCTTGGCAAGCCGATTGGAAACGGCGGTCCATGGAAAAGCACCAGTTTAAAAGCCGGTCAGCTGTCGGACCCCTACCTGATCGGCTTTTACGACCGGAAGAACCTGAAACTTTCCCAGCAGTCGAAAACGCCTGTTACCGTAACAATGGAAGTGGATCCGGTGGGCAATGGGCCGTGGATGGTGTACAAGACATTCACGGTGAAGCCCGGACAAACGGTTTCTTTCGATTTTCCGCAGGGTTTCTCGGCACGCTGGGTGCGGTTCAGAACGGACAAGGATTGCGAGGCGACGGCCTGGCTGGAATATCGGTAATGCCGCCCGTGCCTTAGATACGGAATAAGCACTATCTTTCGGCCTTAAAACACCAGAGATGGACGCCCGGCAGATCCTTAAAGACCATATTCTCAAAACCGTCGAACTGACCGATGCGCAGTTCGACGGTTTTTATGCATGTTTCAAACACGAATCGTTCCGGAAAGGGCAGGTGCTCATCCGGGAAGGAGACCAGGTGACGGTTGAATATTTCGTGCTGGACGGTTGCCTCAAAACCTACTTTCTGAACGACGAACTCAAAATGTCGATCCTGCAATTCGCCATGCCGGGCTGGTGGGCGTCGGATTACGACGCATTGTACAATCACCACCGGGCGGTCGTGAATGTGGACTGCGTGGCCCATGCCGAGGTGTTGTCCATTTCGGCGGCCGATAGGGAAAGGATCTGCGCGGAGCTGCCTGCTATCGGTCAATTTTTTCGCTGGCGCACCAACCGCGGTTATGCTGCCGCCCAGAGAAGGCTGCTTTCCCTGATGACCAACGATGCGAAGAAACGCTACGAAGACCTTTTGGCCCAATACCCGACCTTGTACCAGATCGTACCCAAGCAACTGATCGCCTCCTACCTGGGCGTGTCGCGCGAGACGCTCAGCCGTTTGTACCAGTCGGAGCGGCATGGCTGAAAATTGTGATCCATGTCACATACAATCACCGGTGTCGAGCGCTTTCTTTGTAAAGCGGACATTCACTTCCGGTCCGCTGCTTTTTTTATGTGGAACCAAACCCAAGTTTCCCGCACGCTGGGAATCGAATACCCGATCCTGCAAGGCCCTTTCGGGGGTAATCTCTCATCTGTTCAACTGGTTTCGACCGTTTCGAATCTGGGTGGCATGGGTGGTTACGGAGCCTATATGCTCAAACCCGAAGAAATCATCACGCTCGACCAGGAACTGAAACAAGCAACCGATAAGCCCTATAATATTAACCTCTGGGTCTCCGATTCGGATTTCCCATCCGGCGAGGTCAGCGATGAAGCCTTTGAAAAGGTCTCCGCACTCGTAAAGCCATTTTTTGACGAACTGGGAGCGCCGTTGCCGGCTAAACCTGCCGCTTATGCTTCCCGTTTCGAAAACCAGGTGGAAGCGCTCCTTACCACCCGGCCGCCGGTTTTCAGTTTTATTTTCGGAATACCCTCCCAAACCATCCTCGACGAATTCCGTAAGAAAGGTATTAAACTCATCGGTAACGCCACCACACTCGACGAAGCCATTGCATTGGAAAATGCCGGCGTGGACGTCATCATCGCCTCCGGTTTCGAGGCGGGCGGTCACCGTCCCTCATTTCTCGAATCGCCCGAAGCATCGCTGACGGGTACATTTGTATTGGTACAACAGATCCGCGACAAGGTAAAAACCCCCGTGGTAGCTGCGGGCGGTATCGCCGACGCGCGTGGTGTTGCGGCTGCGTTTACATTGGGCGCGGAAGGCGTGCAGATCGGCACGGCATTCCTGGCTACGGAGGAATCCGGCGCGACGGCCTATCACCGCAATATGCTGCATTCCGACGCGGCCCGGTACACTACCTTGACCCGCGTGTCCACTGGACGCCTGGGGCGCGGTATCCGGAGCCGTTATACCGAAACACTGGCGGGCCAGCAAGACCTACTCCCATTCCCCCTGCAAAATCAGTTTATCGTACCGCTCCGAAAAGCGGCAACAGAAAAGGAGCAATGGGACCTGATCATGTTTTGGAGCGGCCAGATCGCGCCGGTCTTGAAGCATACCAGCGCGAAAAAGCTCTTCGAATCGATCGTGGAGGAAGTGCCGGTGTATTTGAAATGACCTACATCACCAGGGCCATCATCGCCAACAGCCAGCCGGCCAGCGTGATCGCATTGCGTAAGTAGTTGGCCCGCACCCACCATGCGGCCAGGCGGCCCGCTCGGCCGGGATCTGAGACGCCTATTTTGCTGACCCTGATGGCATTGGGTATGAAAAAGGTGAAGGTTAAAAGGCGTTCGGCCAGCACAATGCAGCCCGCAACCAGCCACCAGTTCGGGCCGGTGGATTGGTAGTTCCAGGCACTGACAAGATTGGCAATGGTCAGAAGTGTTAACGGCACGGTGGTAGCCATCGCCCAGAATCTGCGGCCCGAATCGATGGTCTGCATCGCCGCGGTGTCTACAAGATAGCGCCCGCCGGTGGCCCGGGGAAACCAGAGCGGAATGACGAGCCGGGCTTCGTAAATGCCCGCTCCAAATACGGTACCCAGGTTCAGGGTAAACAACCACAGCAGGATTTTGTCGGTTTGATCCATGGTTTTTCGGATTGATTTATACCCAAAAATAGCCGATGGCGACACGGGCCGCCATCGGATTGGGATCAACTTTGCCGGGACAGGGATCAATTACCGGAAATCGGGCCTGAACCGACGCTATTCGCTCCAAGGCGAATGCAGAATGCAATCGCAGAAGTTTTTGCGTTCGAAGTTCGGGATCATGTAAGCGCATACGTCGGCTTTGATATTGCCGAAAGTCGTGTCGGTTTTGTGCGCGAAGCCCGAAAAGAACGTCGGGATGATCTTGTTTTTGAAGCCGTTGCGCGGAAATGCGGAGAGGATCTCCGTGCGGTGCCGTTCGCTCAGGTGCTCGTAGCCTTCGCCCATGACATCGAGCCCCACCCCGGAATACAGCAACGCGACCTCAGGTTCCTTGTACTCCGCCACGCCGATGGTCGTATGCAAGGCAATGGCGTCCCATACGAGTTGAAGAGATTCCTTGGGCAACCCATTGCTTTTCAAAAACGCCCGGGCGGCATCGGCTCCATCCACTTCGAAGCGTTTGTCGGGACTGCTGTAATGCTTCGTGAGGCCGAGGTCATGGAACACCGCACTGATGTACAGCAGCTCGGGATCGTAATGCTGGTTTTCGCGGTTGCCATTCAGTGAGGCAAACAGAAATACGCGCAATGAATGATTGTAAATAAACTCGGTACCATGTTCGAGCAGGAGGTCGGTGGCATCGTTGGCGAGCTTGCTGTCGGGAATGCGGATACCCGCGATGTTGTGCAATCTGTTGGCAGACATGAATTTATCGATTTTTGTTTCGACAAAATTAGGCTGCCTGCGAAGGTCGGGGAATGTCAGATTTTACAGATCACCTGCCAAAATTGACGAAACGCGTCCGGTAATCCTGGGGCGACATGGCTGCATTTTTCTTGAAAAAATGACTGAACTGCTCCGGTGTGCTGAAATGTAGCAGATAGGCGATCTCCTTCACCGGCTGGGACGAAAATTGCAGCGAGCGCTTGGCTTCGGCGATCAGCTGCCCATTGATGATCTCCTTGGCACCTTTGCCGCCGCAACGCTTGCAGATGTCGGTCAGGCGGCGGGCCGGGATGTTCAGTTCGGCGGCATATTCGGACACTTCGTGCACGGACTGGTATTTCCTGCTCACGAGTTCGATAAACTGGCGGTACACCTGTTTTTCATAATTATCAAAACCAGCCCCGGCCTCGGCATTGATATTGGCTATCTTGATCATGATGATTTTCAGGTAAGCAGCCAATGCATCCAGTTTGTTGACATAATCGCTGGTGTTGAATTCGTTGCAGAGCGTTTCGAACAGGAAAGTCAATTCCTGTCCATTCACCTCGGTCAGCGGCAGGCATTGGTTTTCAGCCGTATTGTTGAACAAAACAGCCTTGCAGTTGCTGGCGCTGCCCGGTGTTCTTTCCCAGAAACAATCCCCGAAACTCAGCTCGTAACCTTGCGCGGCAGAGGAAGTCGTGTACCGGCAAAGCTGCCCTTTTGAAAGGAGGAATAGTTTATCGCCGGTGAATGGAAATGCAACGCCGTCGATTTCGATCTCACCGTGCGCCTGCTGCGTGAAGATAATGCGGTGGTAACCCAGTCTTTCGGGCACCCGACCATTACGCGCGGCATCTTCCAGACGAACGACTGAAAAGGAGTCTTTGATGTCTTTTTCGAAGCTGAAATCCATGTGTAATGCGCGGTGTTGATAGGGTAATCACGGAAGGTCGCTTAAAAGTTAATCCAAAAGCATTGAACCTGCAACGGGGCTGTTTCGTTGGTCAGGAAATGTCACGTCTTCATTACCGATGTCACTGATCATCTTTCTGCCACTTGCCGGGGTGCCGATCGCTCTTTTCCTGTATTGCTATCGGTGGAATGTGTTTCATCCGTTGAAAAAAGGCCGGGTTGTAGCCGGCGGATTGGAACGAACCTTTCTTTACCACGTTCCCAGGCACCTGAAACCGCATTCGAAACTGGTGATCGTTTACCACGGCAGCACGCTGAAAGCCTGGATGATGCAGATCCTCACAGGCCACGAGTTTGATCTGCTCGCCGACCGCGACCAGGATGCGATCATCGTGTATCCGCAGGGTTTTAAGGGATATTGGAATGGCTGCACCCCCGACACGCCGGTACCGGCCGGCCAGCCGGCTGTGGATGACATCGGTTTCACGCGCCAGCTGATCGATTTTTTCATCCATGACTATGCGACCGACCCAGCCGAAGTTTATGCCGTCGGTTTTTCCCATGGCGGACAAATGGTGATCAGACTGGCCAATGCGCAACCCGGTTGGTTTAAAAGCTTTGCCGTCATCAGCGCTAATTTACCGGCTGGGGACCCTAGCCCATTCAAAGGTATCCAGGAGCCTGTCTCGCTCATGTATGTCAGCGGGATGGCCGATCCCGTGGTCCCGTACAGAGGCGGTGCGCTAGTGCTGAATGGTCGGGCGTTCGGAAGCGTGGAAAGTACCGTACGCAGCCTTGAACACTGGCTGGAAGCGGCTCAATGCGACCCGATCCCGCATTCGGTGCGCAAATACCCGGAAAGCCGGATGAAGGGCGCGGCGACCGCTATCCGCGAAAACTATCTTTCGGAGGCGACGGGCAAACAGGTCAGCTTCGTCAGGATCGTCGATGGCGGCCACACGCTTCCCAATGCAAATTTCCGCATTTCGAGCCGTTCGATGGGCTATATGAACCGGGATATCGACTTGCCTGTGGTGATCTGGGAGTTTTTTAAGGGGCTGGATGCAGTTCACACACACCACCACCATCATCACCATTCGCATTGAGGACATAACCCATTGGATCCAGCACCGCGAACGACGGTTTTCGATCGGTGGTAATGCGAAGGATGGTTTCGGACTTTGAAAAACGGTGTTTGCGTAAGTAGAGCGGCTTCGTCTGCTGGTTCCACTCAGCGGGCTGCGTATTAAAAACGCCGACTTCGAGATCGTCGTCCACCGGAACCGACTGTGCATGCGCGTCGGTTTCGTCCAGTTTCCGGACGTGGATTTGCAGAACGGTTTCAAACCGACCGTCTGGTAGTGATTTACACGACAATGCTTTTACACGGTTGTGATAGGTGATCACGCGGTTGAAATGAGCCTCGATCACTTTCACCTGTGCGGGCGTGGCTCCCCGGGCAAGCACGCGCACGAGATCGGCAGGCAGCGGTTTGTGGTTAGGGTATCCGTGTTGGCGAAGCAGGGTTTGAAGCGCCTGGTTCACATGCGTTTCGCCCAGCATTTCTTTTAAATTATATAATGCCAATCCACCTTTCTGGTAATGCACAAAAGGCTGATCGTAGGTCTGCACCAGCGGTAATTCACGTGTTCCGGCGGCACCCCTGAACGCGAAATAGAGTTGGTTGTCGGTATGGAGGTACTGTTGGAGCAGCATTTTTCCGAAACGTTTTTCGGCTACTACGGCTTCGGTGTACTTCGCCAGCGATTCTGTCAGTAATGCGTCGCCGGGGCCGTAGACCGGCGAGAGGCGGTTAGCCCACCATTGGTGCGCGGTTTCGTGCGCGGTGGTGGCATAGGTGTGGTTAAACCGGCGGCTGTCGCTGAAATCGCCCATGAAATTGATCTTTTCCTGACTGAAAATGACACCCGGATAAGCCGTAGCGGAGCCGGGATACTGCGGTATTTCGGCCAGGGTGAGCTCGGGAAGCGGGTATCTGTCCCAATGCGCATGGCCGTAGCCGGCGGCATCCTGCATGGCCTGCATCATCGCCGGTACGTTGGCGCCATGCCCCGGCTGATGGCATACCCGGAATGTGACTCCCTGATAACGTTGTTCGGTGATCCGGTACCGCGCCGAGGCTAGCGCGAACATGGGGCGCATGGGCTTCGAAGATCTGTAATGAAAGTAGCGCCGTCCGCCGTTACGCTTCGTGCTCAGCAGTGTTCCCGGCGAGACGGCGTACTGGTCCGCGGCCGTGGTAATGAGGTTTTCAAAATCAATGAAATGGTAGTCGTGGTCGGTCGTAGTGCGGATAGTCCTTTCCGGCAGGCTGTTCTTTTGTCTGGTTGCTTTGTCATGGATCTCAAAATCAGAACGGTATCCCAGGTGAGGTACGAATTTTTCAAGCTCGATGTAGGTGCCATTGGTGACAATGGAGTGCTCGCTGTTGAACGGAGCGAAAACCGGCCTGGTTACCTGCATTGCAAATTCCAGACGAATGGTGTCTCCCGGCATCAGCGGTTTTTGCAGGTCGTAGGCATAGCGGCCGAAGGGCTTGTCGGATGCTGCCGCATGTGCATTAGGGATTTCAAAACGGACGGTATTTACATCAGGGCCCAGGCCGGGCAAAAGACGGATAATGGCCTCTGTCGACTCATTCCGAAGCAGGTAGCTGCCCCGGACGGTGTAGCGGTTTTCTTCCGGAAAAAGATCGGTACGGAGCCTGATGGCCTTAATGACCGGCTGCGCTACGTTTTCGATGGATTTGTATTTCCGCTCGTAAGCGACCTGCCACGACTCACTGGCCATCCCGGTTCGTTCGCTGGCCGTGGAAGTGGTTTGGGATTGAATGTACATGCCGGTACCCGCAAACAGCACCAGGCACATCGCAAAAGCGACAAAGGAAAGGCTGTTCCACCCCGACAGGCTTGCGCGTATCCTCGCCAGCCGGGTATCGTGCCCGCTAGGTGTTCGGGCGTGCATACCGGCCAGCACGAGCGCACACGCCAGCAGGAGCCAATAGCACATATAGCCGTGGAATGCGACCCCGGGTGTCCCCCAGCCATTGAAATCGGAGTAGCGCATGCCTGGCGTGATCGCAAACCGGAACAGATAACTTTCCATTCCCAGTCTCCGGCCAAAAATGAAAATGGCGATCAGCAGCCCGCTGACGAACATGCCCAGGTATTTGTTTGAAAAAATGGTTTGAATAAAAATTACCAGTACCGCAAAAAGGACGAGCGGCATGCCGCAGTAATAGTACAATGACAGGTAAATGCCCCATTGAAAAGGATGGGCACCTGCAAAGCCCTGCACGGCTGCGCCGGTGGCTATGTGGACAGTAATCAGGGACAAGATCAGCGTAATGAGGACCGCCAGTTTGGAAAGGAAGATCACCCCGCTACGGACCGGTGTCGGGCTGATCAATGCCTGCATGCCAAACGTCCTTTCGCGGTGCACGAGCTCGGCCGCGTAAAAGACAATGAGCAGGAGCGCGGGCCGCATGGCCAGCAGCTGTTCGGCGATTACGCCGGTGGTGACATGGCTTCGGATTCCGTAAATCCCGTTGCTGAGGTTTTCGAATAATTCTAAGGCATTGAAAAACACCCAAAGTGCCATCGTCATCCACCACAACACCTGGCTGAAAACGCTCCGCGCATCGAGCTGCCACTGGGAGAACCAGGTTGCAAATGTGTAGGAGAGGGTATTAGTCTCGGTTTGAACAGGCGAATAGAAGGCGTGCGTGCGGATAACTCCCTTTTCTGCATTCGCTTTTCCTATACTTTTTTCGCCGGAGACCTCAAATTTGAAACGTAAAAAGGACAAGTAGAGCAGCATTACCGATATGCCCAGCCACAACAGCCGGTTCAGCAGGAAGGGTGCGGAAAGCGGGAAGAGCGATGAGTTGCGCATGGCCGTCGACCAGCTCCTGGTTTCACCGAAGAATGCCGTGAACCCGAACGGATCGATCAGAATGGACAGGTAACCCGGACCTCCCGGTTTGAGCGTCGCGCCGGCCATGATGGGCGAATTGCCAAGGATCGAAGCTACGAAATAGAGGATGAAGGTCAGGACCCCGGCCGCGTAAACGAAACGCGCATGGCGCGTCAGCAGGGCGGCAACAAGCAGGATAGCACTACAAAAAACGATGTTCGGGATGCCGAAAACCAGCAGCGGGTACAGGAAGTGACTGATCCGGAACGGCCCCAGATGTTCCGACGATATAGTCGGCATGGCCAGGCCTACACCAGCCAAAGCCAGGATCAGGACAGTGGTCATCGCGATCAGCAGCCCGGTGAGCCGGACCAAGAAATAGGTCTGTTTGCGGATGCCGGTGGCAAAAACCAGCGGCTCCATCTGGTAATGTCCGTCGCGCAGTACTACCGATGCGCAGGCCAGCGTGATCGTAAAAATACCGAACAGGGAAAGCAGGCACAGGATCATCTGGATGACGTAAGGGGCATTGTGATGCACATCCGGGCCGCCAAAGCTGCCGTAGGTCATCAGCATCCCCAGCCCGAAGAAAAGCACGGCACTCAGGCGAAAAGTGATCTGACGGAAATGATACCGCAGTTCAAAAAGAAGCAGCTCAATGAACATGCTGCACCTCCTTCCCTGCACCGGCTAGAGTGGCGAAGTACACCGCTTCGAGTTCTGGTTTCAATGCCTCGAAACCGGCGTCGGGGCGCTGGTCGGAGAGCACGTGGGCCTGAATCCGGCCGGCAATGCGACGGGTTGCAATGACGCGGAACGTTGCCTCCAACAGCGGGAGCTCTTCTTTGGTCACCATTTTTTGCCAGATCCGGCCGTTCAATGCGCCGGTCAGCGAGGCGGGTTTCCCCTGCAATACCACACGTCCGCCCGCGAGCACGGCCATTTCGGGGCAGAGGTCATGTACATCTTCCACAATGTGCGTCGACAGGACCACGACGATCTGCTCGCCGATCTCGCTCAGCAGGTCGTGGAAACGGTTCCGTTCGGACGGGTCGAGGCCTGCGGTAGGCTCGTCCACGATCACCAGTTGCGGATTGCCGAGCAATGCCTGCGCGACGCCGAACCGTTGCCGCATGCCACCAGAGAAGGTGCTTACGGCCTGCTTCCGCCGGGTGTACAGGTTGGTGAGTTGCAACAAAGCCGCTACTTGTTCGCCCCGCTGCTTTTTGTCAGATATTCCTTTCAAAACAGCCAGGTGATCGAGTAACGATGCGGCTGAAATACCCGGATACACGCCGAAATCCTGAGGCAGGTAGCCCAGCCGGGAACGGAGCCAGCGCGGATGGGAATGGATATCCTGGCCATCGAACACGACCGCGCCGCTGTCGGGCAGAGCTAACGTGGCGAGGATGCGCATCAGGGTGGATTTGCCCGCGCCGTTGGGGCCCAGCAGGCCGAACAGGCCATTTGGAATGTTCAACGAAACCTGGTCGAGCGCCCGTATACCGCCGGGATAGGTCTTGGAAAGGTTGGAGATGTTCAATCGCATCGGATCTGTTTTGAATCGTGGAACTCAAAAGTCGATACGGTTGCCCGCAGCGCCAATTAATAGTGAAGAGGGACGGAGATCCGGTGACGAACGTCCCGAATGCATTCATTTCCGCCTTGCCGAACCTATGTCACCGGAATCCGGACGGTCGTCATTATTTTTTGGAAGCGACTGCCGCCGCCGGTTTCTTTGCATCAAACCAATCCGAATCCTATGTTCAGCACACTCACACGCCGGCAGGATAGCCTGCTTTATCTGGCGACCCTTTGCTGGTTATCCATAGCCAATGTATGGGGAGGCGACGGCGGTCAATGGCAGACATACTGGAATGCGCTGTTGGTATCGGTGCTGTTCTGGTTTCCTGGTTTCTGGCTGGCCTGGCAGCGGGAAAGTAAAGCCGAAGGCCGTTTCGAGGGACGCAGCCGGTTTTACTGGCGGCTTTTCTGGGGCTGCTATCTGCCTGTCGTCATGGTTCTTTCGGGGAGTTTGATGCGTCCGGGCGTACAGATGTGGTCGGTCGTTTTTCAGGGCGGGATCTGCATTGCAATATTGGAATGCGTGCTGATCCTGACGAGCCAGTACCTGAGTAACCTGCCCGCATTCAAGCGGATCCACGCGATAAGCCTTGAAAAAGCCGTGTTGCTTACCATTATCGTCTGGGCGATGATACTGGGCGGAATGGCGGTTTCCAGCCTGGACAACCCGGTTTATCACACGAAGGAGCAATTGCTGATCGGTTTCGAGCTCGATCTGTTCAAAATTGCGCGGAGATTTCCCACGTTTTTGGGCTACACGGCACAGTTACTGCTCATGTATCTCACAGGCTTTTTCTTCTTTTATATCAACAGCAAATGGCTGGTACCGCAGGTGCTGAAAGATCACGGCGCCTTGCGCTATATGCTTTGCGGATTGGCCGTCGTAGGTTTTTCCTACCCATTTTTAGGCGTATTGCTGGCAAACCTGCCGCTGAGCAAATTGCTGGGCAACCTGTTTTCCTCTTATCCGTTTGACGGTGAGAACGCGTTCGGGGCCGTCCTTGTGCTGGGGATCAGCCTGCCGGTGCTGCTGGCCATCCAATGGACACGTCAAAATAATCAGATCAGCGCATTGGAAAAGGAAAAGTCCCGGGCTGAGCTCGACTTGCTGAAACAGCAGCTTAACCCGCATTTTTTCTTCAACACCCTCAATAACCTGTATGCATTGAGCCTGCAACGGTCGGAGCAGACGCCGGAGAGCATTCTGCAACTGTCGGACCTGATGCGGTATGTGATCTATAAAGCCAAGGAGCCGCTGGTTAGTATCGGCGACGAAGTGCGATACCTGGAAGACTATCTGCAATTGCAGCAGATCCGTCTCCGCAAACACCTCGATCTGCGCTTTGAAAAAGACATAAAGGACGACGCGCCCGGCATTGCACCGCTTTTGCTGATCGTTTTTGTCGAGAATGCATTCAAGCACGGTATCGAGCAGGCGGAGCGCGATGCATTTCTGCATATATCGCTCCGTGCGGGCAGTACTTCCCTGTTTTTTAGCTGTAAAAATTCAATTGAACCTCATCCGGAAGCACAGGAAGGGATCGGATTAAGTAACTTGCGGCAGCGTCTGGCGTTACTTTACCCCGGAAAACACCGAATGGCAACGGTTGATGATGGACAGACTTTTACCGCTGAACTCGAATTGCAATTCGTATGAACCTGCGTTGCCTGATCGTTGACGATGAACCCCTGGCGCATGATATCATCCTGCGCTACATGGAGGATGTCCCCTTTCTTGAAAAAGCGGGGCAGTGCTATCTGGCGACCGAAGCATTCGCATTCCTGAGCAACCATGCCGTCGACCTTATTTTTCTCGATATCCGGATGCCCAAGCTCACCGGGCTCGATTTCCTGCGCACGCTGCGGCAGCCTCCGCTCGTGGTCATCACGTCCGCATACGAGGAGCACGCACTCGAAAGCTTCGAACTGGAAGTAGTGGACTACCTGCTGAAACCCTTCCGGTTCGACCGTTTCCTGAAAGCAGCCAACCGGACCCTGGAACTACATACCTTGCGGAAACAGGGCGCAGGAGGCGTCCCCAGCCCTGAAATTCCGTTGCAAACGGCCGAGAGCGGACAGATCTACATCAAATCCGATAAGAAGCTCGTGCAAATGGCGCTCGAAGAGGTTTGTTATCTGGAAAGCCTGGGCAACTACGTCAAGGTTTGGGGTGAGCAGGGTTTTTTATTGACACAAAGGACATTGAGCAGCTTTGAGGAACAATTGCCGGGTGAAACTTTCATCCGTATTCACAAATCATTCATCCTGAACAAAAAATTTGTTCATTACATCGAAGGCAACGTGATCCGGTTGCGGAATGGAAGGGATTTGCCGCTCGGTAAAACGTTTAAGCACGTTATCAGAATGTTTCCGGGGTAAGGAATCTGGTTATATTTTGGTAATATGCCGTGAATAAATTGGGATGATTCAATAAACTGCATTTCGGGTGGTCAGGAACGCTCGGGAAGCGTTGGCAAGGCCTTGAAATTCTAATTCAGGCTGGATATATTTGTTTCTACACCTAATACCGGACCTGCACCCGTCAACTGAATGGAGTCACTCGAATACTTGCGTAACGAGATCAAAACCTATTTCCCCGAATCGAAGGAATTACAGCTCTCTGCGGCCTATGAGGGGCAGCCCCGGTTCAATTTCTATTTCAAAATAGCACCGGAGCAGCGCTATTTGCTCTACCTCAACTGGGATGGAGACGGCGACGGCTTTACATTGAAATGCCTGGAATTTCCCGACATACCAACACTGGGCGAACTGGCCGATGCCTACACCGACAAGGGCTCGAAAATGTTCAACATAGGTCAGCCTGTGGCAACGATTTCTTTTGTTTACCAGGAGACCGACCGTCTCTCAGTAACCGGCTTCAGGGGCAAGAACAATCCTGATTCCCGCGAAATAACCGGCCGTCAGATGATGTATTCCGTGAATCCGTTCGAATAGGGTACATGTACTACGACATTCACACGCATCAGGCAAGCCATTCGGAAGAGGCTGTCCGGGTCAGGAATTTGCACAGTGGCTTCGGAGAGGCAATTCATGGGTACGTAAGCATGGGGTTACACCCGTGGTACCTGAATGCGGAAACGCTGCATGCGGACCTCCGGTCACTTTTTGAGCATGCTTCCCAACCCCGGGTGCTGGCGATCGGGGAGTGTGGGCTGGATAAACTGACTGCAACGCCCTGGGACTTGCAGGTCAGTACTTTTGAGCAGCAAATCAAGATCGCTGAGGAGCTCGGGAAACCGCTGATCATCCATTGTGTGAAAGCATTTCAGGAAACATTGCATTTTCTGCGGGGCGTAAAAGTGCCGGTTATCTTCCATGGCATCAACAACAGGCTTTCGCTGGTGGAACCGGTCATCCGTGCCGGGCACTACCTGTCGTTCGGCACAGCACTCCTGCAAATGGATGGGAACATTCACAGAACGGTTCTTTCTGCACCTATCGACAAGCTGTTTCTGGAAACGGACGACATGGCGACCGACATTACAGTCATTTACAAATTGGCCGGGCACATAAGGCAGATTCCGGAAAAAAAACTTGTTTTGCAGCTTGAACGGAATTTTAACAAGCTATTTACGATCGGATAATGGAGGATTTCAGCTGGCTTTCGCGGACAGAATTGTTGGTAGGAAGAGATAACCTTGTCAAACTGAGCCGGTCGCACGTGCTGGTGATCGGGCTGGGCGGCGTAGGGTCGTTTGCCGCTGAGTTCATTTGCCGGGGTGGGGTGGGTACCATGACGATCGTGGACGGGGATATGGTAGATCCCACTAACCGGAACAGGCAATTACCCGCATTAGCGACTAATCACGGACAAAGCAAGGCCGATATCATGGCGGAGCGTCTGCGGGCGATCAACCCGGAACTGACCCTGCATGTCGTCAAAACATTCATTACTCCGGATGCTGTGGACGAGATTCTTTCGGCCCATCCGTACGACTACATTGTGGATGCGATCGACAGCGTCACGCCCAAGCTGACATTCCTCACACTGGCGTACGAGCGCAATATGCGCATTGTGAGCTCGATGGGTGCAGGCGGCAAGATGGACCCGACGAAGCTTCGGGTAGTGGATATTTCGAAAACCTTCAACTGTCCGTTTGCACAGCAGGTCCGGAAAAACCTTAAAAAGGCTCGTATTTACAAAGGGATCAAAGCCGTGTTTTCGACCGAAGAGCAAATCCGCGAGTCACTGATCCTGACCGACGGCAGCAACTACAAAAAGTCGGCTTACGGCACCATGTCGTACCTCCCGGCCACCTTCGGCGCGACCTGCGCTTCAGTGGTGCTGAGAGATCTGATCGGGGAGGAAGTGAAGTGACGGCAGCTTTTTGAACACACGGAAAACTAATTACTTCTTTCCTGTTAGCGGTCTGATGCGAAGAACAGCGCATTTGGCCGTCACTTTTGACCTGATTTCGAATGAGCAGCCGGGCCGTTTCGGGCACCAGCTGAATTCAAAATAATAAGATGTTAGGGATGATTTTTAGACTGTCGCGTCCAGATTCTTTTGAGTCCCGGAATGGGCTTTCTGATGACAAATGCGGCTATGTTTTTAATGAAAAGCAACAGGAAGGTGATGGCAAATGCGGCCATCAGAACGATATCGATATCCTCAGTCAACCAGCTCATACTATGTAAATGATTTGTTGAATAAAGTTACATAGCGTCATGTTTTTTGCAAACTATTTTTAAATTTTTTATTGAAATAGTGAAGAAAACCAGGTGTGACGGAGCTTGTTTCGTGCTTTTTCCATTCCAATGCAGATCCGGAAAGCTGCCCCGGAGCCATTAGTTGCGTGCAACGTTGGATAAATTTGTCGTTTGCTTCCGGTTAGAACCACGGGGTAAACGGCATTTTAAGTCAAACAACAAAAAGTGCGATTAGCCATAACTATGATGAATGTATCGATTATTGTGCCCATCGGGGGCGTTTTATCCGGGATCGAGATGGTCCGGCACCTATTGAACGAAGCCAATGATTACCTGGTCAGCAATGGACAAGAGCCGCTGTTCAGGGTTAAACTGACAGGTGCGACGCGTCACGTTTCGCTGAACGACGGTCGTTATGCAGTGCGAATGGATGCGACGATCGATGAGGCGTGGGCAGCAGACCTGATTATTATTCCTGCATTATATATGGATGTCGAGGTGCACCTGAACCAGAATGAGGCGCTTATCGGCTGGGTTGGAGAACAGTACCGGCAGGGGGCCGAAGTCGCGAGCCTATGTGTGGGCGCGTTTCTCCTCGCGAAAACCGGCCTGCTCGATGGCCGGCAATGTACCACGCACTGGAAAGCTGCGCATCATTTCAACAGAATGTTCCCTCATGTTGAACTGGTGAGAGAAAAGATCATCACCGATGAGCAAGGCATTTATTCCAGCGGAGGCGGGTTGTCGATGGTGAACCTGATGATTTACCTGGTCGAGAAACACGCGGGCAGGGATGTCGCGATTTATTGTGCCAAATTTTTCCAGGTCGACATTGAACGCACCGCGCAAACGCCATTCATCATCTTCCAGGGGCAGAAGGAGCACAGCGATGAGCAGATCAAAAAGGCGCAGACGTACATTGAAAGCAATTTTGCCGGGCGCATTTCCGTCGATCAGCTGGCCGAAATGCTGGCATTAGGCCGTCGCAGCCTGGAAAGGCGCTTCAAGAAAGCTACCTCCAACACACTGAACGAGTACATTCAACGGGTCAAGATAGAAGCGGCCAAGAAGCACCTGGAATTCGGGGACCGAAAGATCAACGATATCATGTTCGAAGTCGGGTATTCGGATACAAAGGCATTCCGGAGCTCGTTCAAGTCGATCACGGGGCTATTGCCTGCCCAGTACCGGACGAAGTACAACAAGCGGGCGATCGGTTTGTAAGCGGGGCCGCATGCGCCTGCATGAGCGAGACCGCACGCCACTCATAATTTCCGAAGTGCCGGATAAAGTGTATCGAAGACCGGGCGGGCGGTCTCCGGTACGCTTTTATGCGGGGAATTCCATTTCCGTTTCGGAGAAATGGCAAAGGCCGTCGAGCATTTCGCTCAGCTTATAACCGACTTCTGACAAACTGTATTCTACGCGGCTGGGTACTTCGCGGAAATTGTCGTTCCGGATGATCAGCTTATGCTGTTCAAGTAATTTGAGGCGGTCCGCTAAAATGTTGTCGCTGATGTATTTAAGATCTTCTTTCAGGCTCGAAAAGCGGGTATTGCCCTCCTCGATACTGAACAGGACTTCGGTCAGCCACCGTTTGCTGAGCAGGTTGATCAGCTCGTTCAGCCTGCACTTTTCTTCCAGGAACGTCTGATTGTAGTAATTGGTCGAGGTCAGTTTTCTCATAAGTTTCGGCTCATTTTTATAGGAGTTACTCACAATTTACGGAGATATTGATCGCGTGTCAACCCAGCCCCCTCTTCGCCCGCGTTTTCGGTGGGCGCGATGACGTCGCCTGATCCATTCTGAACTTTCCCGAGGAATGGTAGCACTATACCCAGGTGGTTGTCGGGAATGGCGCTATTGACAAATTTTCAACAGAGGGCTGCATTGCAATCGTGAGCCTGATCCTGCAATTGTTGTGTATTATTTTGATAAAAAAGATAAAAATAATGGGGTATATATCTGAAAAGTGAGTCTCATCTAGAAAAAGGGACAGCTAACACGAGATGAGACCACGCATTACTCACGATGAAGCTCAGAAACTTTGGAATGATTACCAATCCGGTGACATGTACGCGCTGGCCAACATCATGCAGAACTACTATTCCGATCTGTTCCATTGGGGTTTGAGGTTGCACGCCGAGCGCGAGTTCGTGAAGGACTGTATCCAGGACATGTTCGTCAACCTTTGGAAAACACACCAGTCGGCCGCGCGGGTAGCGAATGTGCGCTCTTACCTGCTGGTGGCATTGAAGACGCGCATACTACGCGAGCTGTCCAGGAAGCACGTGACACACCAGTCGATGCTGTCGGATGAATATTCGTTTTCGGTGGAGTTCTCTTCCGACCTGCGGCTGATCGACGAGGAGCATGAGGTATACCAGGTCCGAAAGCTGGAAGGAGTACTCAACAACCTCTCCGGCAGGCAAAAAGAGCTGATCTACCTCCGCTTTTACCAAAGCCTGAGTTTCGAACAGATCGCCGAGGTTATGAACCTGAGCCGGCAGTCGGTCTACAATCTCCTGCAAAAATCATTGGGAAGTCTGCGAAAGCATTACGACCTCTCTTCCTGACACGCCGACTTGGCGTATAATGTACAACGTAATTAAAAAACCAGAACCGGATGAAGCCTTACGAATCCTACACCGTGGAAGATTTTCTGGAAGACGAGAGCTTCCGGCAATGGGTGCGGAGGCAAGGTACGCAAGAGGTTTTCTGGTTGTCGTTTCCGGAAGCCTATCCGGCTCAGCGTGAAGCTTTCCGGCAGGCCGAACAGTTCCTTCGCGCAGTGAATGTGGACTCAGATCCGATCGGTGAGAAGGAGATACGTGCGGAGGTGGAGCAGTTCATCACCAGGGCGAGCCGCGAAACCACCGGAGCCTCGTTAGAGGACGACGAAGAGGAGCCTGTTGTGCAATGGAAACGCTGGCTCGTCGCGGCGGCGGCGGTTTTTGTGCTGGGGGCGGGAATCGGGTGGTACTACTACCAGAATGCAGCCGGCACACCAGGCGTCGCCATTGCTGCGGACAGTCCGCTCAACCTGGTGAAAACGAGTAACGACACCGGTAAGCCTTTGAAAATCATGCTGCATGACGGTTCCGAGGTAACACTCAGCCCGAGGAGTTACCTCAGCTATCCGTCGGAGTTTGCGGACAGCGCCCGCGTCGTTTACCTCACCGGCGGGGCTGTTTTTTCGGTTAAAAAGCAAGGTCAGGCATTTATGGTTTACACGGGGAAGGTCATCACCAAAGTGCTCGGCACCCGGTTCCTCGTGAGCGCATTCGATGAGGATAAAAACATCACCGTGCAGGTGCAGACGGGCAAGGTGTCGGTGTATGTCGATAAACCTTCTACTACGGAAGTGAAGGGTTTGATCATCACGGCGAATCAGGCCGCTGTTTTTGAGAAGAATGCCAATCAGCTGTCCAAAACACTGGTCGAAAACCCGGAAAAGCTGGCCCGGGGGGCGGTGGAGAGTATTCTAAAATATGATGAAGTGCCTTTGCCGGTAATTCTGAGGGATATCGAGGAATCTTACGGAATACCGGTGCAGTTTGACGCGGATAGTTTTTGGACCTGTAAAATAACGGTGGCTTTCTCGGATGAAAGCATGTATGACAAGTTGAGCACGCTCTGCAAAACGGTTTCTGCCAGCTATGAGATTGTCGACGGACAGATCATCGTCAGCGGAAAAGGTTGCAGGTAGTGCAATAAAAAATGGCAGTGTCAGCCACTGCCATCAGGTTGGAGTATCGAGCGTCCACTCGCCAAAGTAACGCGCCCGGTACCTGCAAGTTCCCGGTTAAAAGAACCATTAACCCTAATCAAAAGTATGAAAAAACGCATTACCAGAAAATTCTGGCTGAAACTTATGAGGTTTTCAATCACACAGAGTTTAGTCATGTTATTGCTCGCAGGCGTTGCATACGCACACACGAGCATAGCACAGGAATACCTGAACCGCAAACTGACGGTCCAGGCGGAGAACCGTGCTGTGAAGCAGGTGCTGGCCCACATTGAAAAGGAAACGGACGTGCAGTTTGTGTACAGTTCCAATGTGCTGGAAGCTTCGCGGAAGGTGACCATCAAAGCGGTGAATGCGCCGTTAGAGGAAGTGCTGAACAAGCTCCTCAAACCATTGAGGATCAAATACGAACTGGCGGGAAGGAAGATCATCCTTTCTGCCGTGGAAGTTCCGGCCGGTGATAGCGGGCAGCTGCTCCCTGATGTGGATTTGCTGAATGCTTCACCCAAAAAAAGCCTTTCAGGAAAAGTTACCGATGAAAAAGGCGCGGCATTACCCGGCGTCAATATCATTGTCAAAGGAACCCAGCGCGGGACGACCACGAACTCCGAAGGTACATTCGAGATCGACTTGCAGGACGGTGATGCCGCATTGCTGTTCAGTTTTGTGGGCTATCAGTCCAAAGAAGTGATCCTGGGAAACCAGACGAGCCTTGTGGTGTCGCTCGTACCGGAAAGCAAGGCGCTGGAAGAGGTGGTGGTGACCGCATTGGGTATCAAAAAAGCAGCCAAAAGTCTGGGTTACGCGACGGCCAGCGTGGCTACCGAGGAAATGACGGTGAACCGGACCGCCAATTTTATGAATGCATTGCAGGGCAAGATGGCGGGTGTCAACATTACCTCGCTGGGTTCGGGCCCGGCGGGAACGAGCAAGATCAGGATCCGCGGGCAGTCCTCGTTCGGGGGTAACAACTCGCCGCTGATCGTGGTGAATGGCGTGCCGATCGACAATAGTAACTTCGGGGCCCGCGGCGATGGGGCCGACAAAGGCTCGAACCGTACTTCCGACAGCGGAGACGGGCTCAGCAGCATTAATCCCGACAATATCGAATCGATGACGGTCCTGAAAGGTGCCGCAGCGTCGGCATTGTATGGCTCCCGTGCCAAAGACGGGGTCATTATGATCACCACCAAAACCCGCGGGGCCGGCATTGGTATCGGTATCGAGTTCAACTCCAACTTCACTACGGAAACACCGCTCGATTACACGGATTACCAGTACGAATACGGCCAGGGTGAGAATGGCAAACGGCCTACGACGCCAAACCCGACGTCCGGCCAGTGGAGCTTTGGGGAAAAGTTCGCGCCTGGCATGACGCAGGTCCTGTTTGACGGCGTGGAGGTGCCTTATGTCCCTCAAAAACATCAGATTACCGATTACTATCGCCGAGGAAGTACATTCACCAACACCATCACCGTGTCGTCGGGCGGAGAATTCGGCGGTTTCAGCCTGTCGCTTTCGAACCTGGACAACAAAACGATCCTGCCCGGATCGGGATACCACCGCAAGACCGTGAACCTGGGTTTCACGCAAACCATGGCCAAAAAACTGACGGTTTCGGGTAATATCAATTATTCCAACGAAGACCGGAAAAACCCGCCCAACATCGCCGAGCAGGATTACAGCCCGGTGGTGCTCTACAATATGGCGAACTCGATGCCGCTCGACCTGCTCGAAAAATATGCGACCGACGCCAACGGAAACGAGTACGTATGGTCGCGTTTCACGAACCGGACCAACCCTTACTTTGCATTGAAGCGATTTGAAAACGTGGAAAAGGACCGCATTTTCGGTAATCTGTCGGTTCGATACACCTTCACCGACTGGCTTTACGCGCAGGTACGGGTAGGGCAGGATTACTTCGCCCGCGAGCAGGACTACAACCTGCCGACCGGGAGTCAGCGCCAGGCGGCTGCGCCTCAGGGGTTTGTCAATGGACAGTATGTGCAGGACAACCGTTCGGTGCGTGAAATGAATACCGATTTTTTGATTTCCTTTAATAAAACCTTCGGACGCATTGGCCTCAACATCAATGCGGGAGGTAACCAGATGTACCGCAAGCTAAGCCGCCATAATGTGTTTGTGCAGGACTTTTACGTGCGCGACCTGTACACGATCGGCAACGGCCGGCAGCGCGATGCGACTTATGAGTTTTCCAAACGGCAGGTCAATTCCCTGTACGGGGCGGCGGAGATTTCCTACAATGACTTTCTTTTCCTGAATGGTACCCTCCGCAACGATTGGTTTTCGACCCTGTCACCCGCCAACCGGAGCATTGTGTACCCATCCGTGACCGCCAGTTTCGTGTTCTCGCAGGCATTCACCGCCTCGTTGCCCGCATGGATCTCGTTTGGTAAAGTACGCGTGGCCTATGCCGAAGTGGGGAGCGATACGGATGTGCAGCCTTATGCCAACAACCTGTTTTATAACATCAATCCCCAGCAATTTCCCAATCCTAACGGGGCAGGGCAACCGCTTGCGACCATTAGTGGCTCCACGGTGCCCAATGCGGATCTGCGGCCGATGCGGGTTTCGGAAAAGGAAGTGGGTTTGGAGCTGAAACTGTTCGAGAACCGGCTTGGGCTCGACTTTACCTACTACGATAAACTCTCTTCCGATCAGATCTTGCAGGCGCAGACTTCAGACGCCTCGGGTTACCTCACCCAGCTGATCAACGTCGGGAAGGGGCGCAACCGGGGGCTGGAAATGATGGTGAACGTGACGCCTTACCAAACCAAGAATTTTACCTGGAACCTGAATGTCAATGCGGCCTATAATGTGACCAAAACGCTGGATCTCGGAGGCGATATCAGTGATGCGATGATCACTGTCGGAACGGGCGATTTCACCGGCGAGCTTCGCCAGGTGGTGGGGCGGTCGATGGGGCAACTCTACGGCTTCGGTTATCTCCGTGATGACCAGGGAAGGCAGGTATTCGATGCCGGAAATGGCCGCCCGCTGCGGACACCGACGCAGATCTCCTTCGGGAGCGCATTACCGAAATGGGTGGGCGGGATCACAAACAGTTTTAGCTACAAAGGCTTCTCCGCGTCGGTTCTGGTCGATTTCAAACTCGGGCATAAGATGATCTCCGGCACGAACCACAATGCATGGCGGCACGGGTTACTGAAAGAAACGCTTCCCGGCCGTGCCGAGGGCTTCGTCATCGGCGACGGTGTGAATCCCAACGGAGAGGTGAACCAGACAAAATCGGTCGTGCAGGCTTACTATGAGACGGTGCGGTCGCAAAATATCGCCGAGCAGTTTGTATATAATGCGGGTTTGTGGCAGTTACGGCAGATCACGTTCGGTTACGATTTTTCGAAGCTGCTGCCCAGGAATGTACCTTTTATCAAGGGTGCGCGCCTGAGTATCGTTTCCAACAATGTGGCCGTGATCAAGAAATGGGTGCCTACCATCCATCCCGACCAGTTCGGATTCCCTTCCGACAACCTGATCGGCCTGGAAGCGACCGGACTGCCCATTACCCGAAGCACCGGTTTTAATCTCAACCTGAAATTCTAAGCCAATACCAACCATTGACTATGAAAAAGGCCATTCAAATATTCATCAGCGGGTTGAGCATTACGATGATGCTTTCCTGCGACAGTGGTTTTGATAAAATGAATATCAATCCCATCGCCCTCACGGCGGTCGATCCCGCCTATCAGCTGAATACCACGATCGTCAATAGTGCGCCTGTGTACGGTAATCTCAGCTACGAAACGACGATCGTCAAACAGATGATTACGCCATTCAGCGGGCAGGGTTCGGCGGCAAACTTCAACCAGGACAACCGGGGTGTGACTTCGGGCAACTGGAATACGTTTTACCGGACGATCATCAAGGAACTGGCCGACGTGACCGGCAAAACCCGGGACGATGCCAACCGCACCAACCTATACAACATGGCGCGGATCTGGAAAGCCTACGCATTCATGATCCTGACCGACACTTACGGCAATATTCCTTACAACGAAGCCGGATTGGGCTTTTTGTCGGGGAACACTACACCGGCCTATGATAACCAGGAAGCGATTTACAACGACATTCTGAATGAGCTGGAAGCCGCATCGAAGGGGCTGGACGCTTCCAAACCGGCGGTAGCCAGCGATGTACTGTACGGCGGGGACGTCGCGAAATGGAAGAAACTCGGCAACTCGCTATTGCTGCGAGCTGCTATGCGGCTTGCCAAAATTAACCCGACCAAAGCGGCCGAATATGTTGCCAAAGCGACAGCGGGCGGAGTGATGACCTCCAACCAGGATAATGCGGTGATCCGGCATACGGCCAGTTTCAGCAATCCCGTCGGCAGCTCGCTGAATGGCGGTCAATCGGCTTTCTATTATCTGGATGAAGAATTTGTCACTTACCTGGCGACGAACGCCGATCCGCGCCTGGCGTCGATTGCTGTACGCTATGTGGGGGCTCAAAGCGGCGCCGACCAGGTGGAAGCCAAAGCGAACCGATCAGTAGGCGTTCAGATCGGGATGCCGCAGGGGTATGACAACACGACGATCAGCGCAGACGTGGCCGCGAAAAAACTGGCGAGCCTGTGGGATTACAGTCAGCTCGACAGGACCCGGATGGCCGCCCTGAATGCACCGAGCTTCCTGGTCACCTATGCACAAACTCAGTTGCTGCTGGCGGAGGCGGTAGTCCGTAAATGGGCGACCGGGGACGCGGCAGCGCTGTACGCGGAGGGGATTAAGGCGCATATGCAGCAGTTTGGGATGTATGGCGCGGCGACGGCCATCGGAGAGGTCGCCATCAATGCCTATGTAGCCGCACATCCGCTGCATGCGGGCAAGGAGCTGGAAGAGATCAATACGCAATACTGGGTAGCGTCTTTTCTGATCGGTCCGGAAGCCTTCGCAAATTTCCGCCGCAGCGGCTTTCCGGCTTTGAAACCCAATCCATATCCCGGCAGCGACCTCAAAAACGAACCATTCATACGCCGGCTCACCTACACCGACGCCGAGCTGAACGTCAACCACTACAATGTCCAGAAGGCCATTGCCACCCAAGGTCCCGACCTCCTCGATACCCGGGTGTGGTGGGACAAGAAATAACCGCATTGTATCAACCATTGATTTTTGGAATGAAAAACCTGAAAAAACGACTGCAAAACGGGGAAACCCTGCATGGCTGCTGGCTCAACACCGGAAGCTCACTCACCGCGGAGATCGTCGGCCTGGCTGGCTTCGATTGGGTGCTGATCGACCTGGAACACGGGGCTGGCTCCGAAAAGGACGTGCTTTACCAGTTACAGGCCCTGGAACACACCCCTACGGCTGCGATCGTACGCGTGGAGAGTTCGGAAAGTCAGCGCATTCACCGGGTGCTGGATATGGGGGCGGAGGGCGTGATGTGTCCGAAGATCCTCAATCCCGCCGGGGCGCAGAAGCTCGTGCAGGGTTTGCATTATCCGCCTTTCGGAGGCCGCGGTGTAGCCAAAATGGTACGGGCGACCGGTTTTGGGCAGCATTTTCAGGATTATTATGACAATTCGCGGGCTGATATTCTCGGCATCGCGCAGATCGAAACGGTGGAAGTACTGGGCCATCTGGATGAGGTGGCGGGCACGGACGGTGTTGACGTGCTCTTCATCGGCCCGGCCGACCTTTCGATGGAGCTGGGCATATTCGGGCAGTTCGATCACCCGCAGTTCAAAGAGGCGGTGCGTGACACGGTGGAGGCGGCCAGGAAGGCGGGTAAAGCCACCGGTATCCTGTTTTTCAATACCAACGAATACAAAAATTACCACGACCTCGGCATCCGGTTCATTGCCTGTGGCTCGGATGCCACTTTTGTAGCCGAAGGTGCACGCGCAATGGCCAAAAAACTGAACGATCTCCGCCCCACTCAAAACTGACATTTCATGACTTTGATGACCGTTTTATTCAGTGATCCATTGTTTATTCTCCTTATCGGCGTGATTATCGTGGTAGGCGGGATCATTTTCCTTCAGTTGCACCCGTTCCTGGCCCTGATCCTGGCCGCGTTTACGGTGGCATTGCTGACACCCGCTGCGTCTATCGAGGCATTTGCGCTTGCAAAAGGTTCGGCCCCGGCGGCGGCGAAAGCGCTGGCCGCCAAAAGTATCGGCGAACGCATTGCGACGGAGTTTGGCAGTACCTGCGGCAAAATCGGTATTTTGATCGCCATGGCGGCCATTATCGGCAAAAGTATGCTGGAAAGCGGGGCTGCCGAGCGCATTGTCCGTTCAATGCTCGCGGTCACCGGAGTACGCAATGCGCCCTTCGCATTCCTGGTGAGCAGTTTTTTTCTGGGCGTGCCCGTGTTTTTCGATATTGTGATTTTCCTCATGATCCCGCTCGCCAAAGCGGTGAGCATGCGTATCGGTAAAAACTACCTGCTGCTGGTGCTGGCCATTACCGGCGGCGCGGCCATGGCCAATTCTTTCGTACCCCCGGCACCGGGACCGTTGTTCCTGATCGGTGAAATGAACATCCCCATTGGTATGATGATGGCTGGCGGCACTTTGCTGGGACTCGTTACCATTACTTCGGGATTCCTGTTTGCCAAATGGGCCAATGCCAAATGGCCCGTCGAACTGCGCGATTCACTGGACGCCCGGCTGGACGATATCCGGTCCCTTGCCGAGCGTGACGACAGCGAGCTGCCGCCGTTATGGTTTTCGCTGTTGCCCGTGCTTTTTCCACTGGTACTGATTTGCCTGGACAATATTTTGAAATCGGTCATTAAATCGGGGACTTATGTGCCGGAATCCGGGCTGGCGCATTTTCTGGTGGATTTTGTGGCTTTGTTTGGTGACAAAAACATTGCATTGGTTACCGGAGGACTCATAGCATTGGTACTCCTCGCCGTCAGAAAGAAAGGTAGTAAAGACGGTGTTACCACATTCGTACAGGCTGCATTGATGAGCGGCGGAGGTATTATCCTGATCACGGCGGCGGGCGGTGCGTTCGGAGGCATTTTGCAGCAAACCGGCATCAGTTCCCGCATTGCAGCTCTCACGGCCGATTACCAGATGACCCTCATCCCACTCGCATTCGTGATCAGCGCGGTTGTCCGTACAGCCCAGGGATCGGCGACGGTGGCGCTCATTACGGCTTCCGGCATCCTGTCGGGAATGGCTACCAGCGCCCATCTCGAATACCATCCGCTTTACCTCGGCCTGGCGATCGGCTGTGGTTCCAAACTGGTGCCGTGGATGAACGACGCCGGTTTCTGGATCATCGTCAAGATCAGCAACCTCACCGAAAAGGAGGCATTAAAGACCTTCTCTCCAATGCTCGTGGTGATGGGATGTGTTGGTCTGGTGGTGCTGATGATCGCCGCGAGAATGTTTCCATTGGTTTAGTTATTCAAAAACAATTAGTGAGTTAATATGGACAGAATTGGTTTTATAGGGCTGGGTATCATGGGTAAGCCGATGGCGCTCAACCTGCTTAAAGCGGACTTTCCGGTGGGTGTGCTGGCCGCCAGCCTGGCGTCGGACACATTGAAAGAGGCGGGGGCCGTCGTGTGGCCGGATGTGGCTGCGCTGGCCGCGGGCAGTGATATCATCATCACGATGTTGCCGGATTCGCCGCAGGTAGAGCAGGTCGTCGACAGTGGTGTGCTTGCCGGTATTCGCGAGGGAAGTCTCTTTATTGATATGTCGACCATTGCTCCTTCTGTGGCCAGAAACCTTTACACGACGATGCAGGAAAAAGGTGTAGAGGCACTGGATGCGCCGGTTTCGGGTGGACAGGTAGGCGCAGAGGGCGCCACGTTGTCCATTATGGCAGGTGGCAGTGCAACTGCATTCGGGCGGGCACTGCCGGTGTTTCAGGCGATGGGCAAAAACATCGTACACATCGGCGAACCGGGTGCCGGGCAGACGACCAAAGCTTGTAACCAGATGATCGTGGGGCAAACAATCCAGGCTGTGGCCGAAGCATTTACATTGGCCGAAAGCGCGGGTGTGGACCTGGTCAAAATGCGGGAAGTACTGCTGGGTGGTTTTGCGCAGAGCCGGATTCTGGACCTGCACGGCCAGCGGATCATCGATCAGAATTTTAAACCCGGTTTTAAAATCAAACTACATCAGAAAGACATGAACATCGCTTTGCAGACGGGCGGTGAATTTGGCCTCGCATTGCCCGGTACGGAAACCGTGGCGGCCCAGATGCAGGCCGCCATGCGGCAGGGTAACGGGGAGCTCGATCACAGTGCGCTGTTCCTTGTATTGAAGTAAACACTGGTTTTGATTATTTACCTTAACCGATTCCAATCATGAAAAGACATCAGTTTGTAAAGGCGCTGGCCGCAGGCTCGGTAGGAGCGGCGGTCATTGGTGAAAGCCAGGCACACGCTGTCGCGAAGGCCGAACCCAAGAAGGTTTTGATGAAAGTAGGCTGCCAGTCGGGCGGTACGAGCATTGAAAACCTCGAATTCAAGGCGCGGCACGGCGTGTATAATATCGATGGCGGTGCCCCGAAGATCATCGAAGGTAAAGGCTGGGACCTGGACGACTCGATGAGAAAGCGGGAAGCTTGCGAAAAGTATGGTATTGCGCTCGACGCCTACCACTGGCCGCTGGCCTCTTCCGGCATCGACAAGGCCATTTTTCCCAATGTGATGCTGGGAAAAAGCCCTCAGCGCGACCGCGAAATTGAGCAATTACAACAAATGATCATGGTGGCCGGTAAAACAGGCGTTCCGCTTTTGAACTACAATACCACCATTCTCCCTGTGCTACGAACCAGCCGCACGGTCGACCCGAAACGGGGCAATGCGATTTACAGCACCTGGAATTATGAGGAAGCCTTGAAAAAGAACGATCCGAAAACGATAGCCGGAGACGTATCCATTGATATGATTTTCGAACGCATTACCTACCTGCTCGATCGGTGCCTGCCTGTCGCGAAGGAATACAAAGTGAGGTTGGGCAACCACATCGCCGATCCGCCGACGCCCGTTGGCTATCGGGGCATTACCCGCTGGAATAGCCCCGATGTTTTTGCGGGCATTAAACGCTTCGCACAGCTTTACGATAATCCTTACCATGGTTTCAATTTCTGCATAGGCTCCATTGCGGAGGGTTTGAAAGATCCTAAAACCGAAATCCTTCCGATCATCAAATGGGTAGGCGACCGCAAGCAGATCTTCAACATTCATTTACGCAACATCAAGGGCGGCTGGAACAACTTCCAGGAGGTCTATCCCGACAATGGCGATATGAATTTCCTGCAAGTCGTCCGCGCATTGCGAGATGTTGGCTTCGACGGCATGGTGATGCCCGACCATGTACCGCATCACGAAGCGGCGGGATCCACCAACGAAGCATTCGCATTCAGCTACGGGTACATCAAAGGCCTCCTGCAAGCCGCCTCCGACGAAGCCCGAATTTGAAAAGCAGGGTAAAGGTCGCTGCAATTCGTCCAGAGCATACAGCCTATTGCATATAGCTTAAAGCAAAAAACTATGTCCATTATCCACGAGATCCACATTACCCCCATTGCCATCATTGACCCGCCGCTGTTGAATGCAGCCGGCCTGCACGCACCGTATGCGCTCCGGACGGTTGTTGAAATCGTAACCGACGACCGCATTTCGGGCATCAGCGAGATCCCCGGCAACAGCGATATCGATGCCGCCCTGGAAGAAGCCAGGGCACTGCTCATTGGCAAGGACCCGTTCAATCTGAATGTGATCCGGCAAATTCTGACCGAGCATTTCGGTACTGAATCGGCGGCTTCGCGGGGAGATGCGCCCTGGGACCAGCGGAAATTGGTACACATTTTCAGCGCCGTGGAAGTGGCTTGTCTGGACATCATCGGTAAGATCACCAATCGGCCCGTGGTGGATTTGCTGGGCGGCAAAATGCGCGACCGTGTGCCATTCTCGGCCTATTTGTTCTATAAATATGAAGGGGCGGGCGGCAAATTCGAATTCGGTACCGATCCCGCTGCCACCGGTTGGGCAGCCGCCCGGCAAGCGGCAGCGCTCGACCCGGAAGGTATTGTGGCCCAGGCGAAAGCCATGTGCAAGGAATTCGGATTTCAGTCGATTAAACTGAAAGGCGGTGCATTTGAGCCGCGCCTGGAAGTGGATTCGATGCTGGCCCTGCACCAGGCCTTTGGCCCGGGCATTCCCCTGCGCATCGACCCGAACGCGATCTGGGAAGTGGAAACAGCGATCCGCTACGGCCGGGAACTGAAAGGCATTCTGGAATACCTCGAAGACCCCGTTCGCGGGCAGGAGAACATGGCCAGGGTGCGCAAGGAACTGGGCATCCCGCTGGCCACAAATATGTGCACTACGTCATTTGGAGACATTCCCCGCGCCATCGAACTGGGTTCGGAGGACATTATCCTGAGCGACCACCATTTCTGGGGAGGGCTCCGGGCTTCGATGACGCTCTCGGGCATATGCGAGACTTTCGGGCGGGGACTATCGATGCATTCCAACAGCCATTTGGGGATATCGCTGGCGGCTATGGTGCATCTCGGGGCCGCATTACCGGAAGTTCCCTATGCACTAGACACCCATTATCCCTGGCAAAGCGATGAGGTCATTGTCGGCGGCCGCATTCAGTTTGAGGAAGGCAGCGTGGCCGTGCCGGCCGGCCCCGGGTTGGGTGTCGAGCTCGACCGGCAAGCGTTGCAGAAACTGCATGAAAATTACCTCGCCTGTGGTCTCAAAAAACGCGACGATGAAATCGAAATGCAGAAAAAAGTACCGGGCTGGAAGTTTAAGGCCGTGCGCTGGTAAGCAAATCAGAATTTCGCCATCATGCGGTCAAAGACCTGACGCTGCTCTTTCATCGCTTTGACCTTGTCATCGGGGTTGGTGTGGCATTCGAGCAATACCCATCCTCTGTAATCCATTTTGGCAAGGTTGTCGATGAGCTCCGGGTAAGGGTAATCGGTCCTGTCGAGCTCGCGTACGTGGCAAGTGTCGCTGAAGTACTTTTTGACCAGGTCGAAGTTGTATTGAAAGCCCTGCCCGTTCAGATCCTGTTTGTTGCAGTTCCAGCATATTTTCGCATTGCGGTGATCTGCGTAGTCCATGATCTTGCGGATGTTGGGCAGTTCCTGGGTTTCTTCGCCATGTACTTCGAGTCGTAATTGCTGACCGAATTCGGCCGCGTAGCCAGCCAGTCCGCGCAATGCAAGACCAATCTGTTCCAATGTTTTCTCTGTCGGGACTTCCTTGTGCAAGGCATTCGGCTTGACTTTCACGCCTGTACCGCCCACATCGGCGCTCAGTCGGATAAATTCCTTCGTGCGCTCGATAGATGCTTTCAGTTTGTCCTGATCGGGATAGTCGTATTGCTGGTTGGTCCCTAGTCCCACGATATCGACGGGACTATCGGCAAACATTTTCCTGACTTCCTTCCGTTGCGTTGGCGTTAGGTCGGGCATCACCTTATGCGCATGCTCAACGCGCAGTTCGACGCCAGTAATCTGCGTATCTGTGCAGTTTTTAATGAGGGTAGGCACGTCCCAGTCTTTCCCCCAGAGATAAGTCACAAGTCCGAGCTTCATTTTTGGTTTTTTCCAAAAAACAGAATCGGCTTGTGTAAGATCCGGGAGCAGCATGGCTCCGGCTGAAAGGGAGAGGCTTTGGAGAAACGTTTTTCTGTCGATGCGCATGGAAGCCGTTTTTTAAATGGTTACAAACGCTCTAAGCCGGCTCTTTGCCTTTTCTACCGTTTGGCGGCCTGTTCGATTAAGAAATCCAATGCAGGTTGTTCTGCTAACGGGCCTGCTTTTACTTCATCACCGAGCCATATCAATTGGGGCGCATTCGGGTTGAATGCCGGCCACTGCGGTAGGCCGGTGCCGTTGGGATTGCCGGTTTTGATGAAATTGACCCAATATGCTGCCATCAGATGGGCCAGCTGATCGTCGGTCGCGTCGAGGGGGCGTAAGGAACGGTCTATAAAACGGAGGTTATCATACGCATATGCCACCTCACCCGTGTGGAATGCGCCGTAATGCGCGTAAATGCCGGTCGCGGGCAGCTTCCGTGTGAACCTGTACACGTAAGATGTTTTGCCCTGACGAGATTGAGCTACCGCCCAGGCATAATTCTGCATTCCGAAGCTTGCGTCGCGGGCCAGTTCGTTCTGTGAATGGGCGGCCTGCTCGTCGGTCTGAGCCGGGTAATGTTGAAAGAATGTTTGGGCAACCGGGCCGTACAGCTGGTTGTACTGGGCCTGGAAGTCGGCCGCGCGCTTGGGTTTTACTACCGCGTTTTCATTCTGGTTCCAACCAGTCAGCAGGCTGACGGGATTTTGTTTGCCTGACTCATAGATCGCTCCAACCGGCTCCGGAAGGACGAAGCCGTCAGTGATAGGCCCGCGGAATGCAGTAATGTTTTTCAGAATCTCTTCTGCGGATACTTTTCTTAACGCGGCAACAGAGGCAGCGTTCAGTTTTTCACCGGCTTTCAAACCCCCTTCTTCGGCTTGTTTCAAAGACGGATAGTTTCTGCCAAATCCGGCTCCGCTCTCCGCTATCGCTTTTTGGAACAATCCTTTCGCCTGCGGGCTCACAACGAGGCAATTGACGCTCATCGAGCCCGCCGACTGGCCGGCGATCGTGACATTGGCAGGGTCACCTCCAAACTGGGTAATGTTCTTTTTTACCCATTTCAAAGCCGCGATCTGATCCATAAGCCCATAGTTGCCGGAGGCATTTTTACCTGATTCTTTGGTCAGTTCGGGGTGCGCAAAAAAACCGAATGCGCCCACACGGTAATTAATACTGACGAAAACAACACCTTTCCGTGCTGTTGCTTCTCCATCATAAATAGGGCATCCTGCACCGCCGCTCACAAATCCGCCGCCATAGATCCAGACAACCACCGGCTTTTTAGCCGCAGTTTTCCCCTGCTTCGCTGTCCATACATTCAGGTAAAGACAATCCTCGCTAATGGGCGTTTTCGGGATCAGAAATTCGGCACTCCACATACTGAACGGCACTGGCTCGCCCTGGACGGGGCTCGGTCCGAATGCATCGCATGCCCTGATGCCTTTCCACGGCTTGACGGGCTGGGGGGCTTTCCACCGCAAGTCACCAATGGGTGGAGCGGCGAACGGAATGCCTTTGTAAATGCTTATGTGGCCGTCGGCGCTGGTACCACCGGATATCTTTCCGCCGTCAACGCGCAGGGTGTCGGAGGCATGTGAAGTCAGGGCTATGCATTGCGCGACGAGGAAAAGCAGTGCATATGGAAAGGAGAGCAAAGAAAATTTCATCTGGAAATTGTTTAGAGCGCAAGTTCGATTTTATTTTTGACATGCTTGCGCTCTTCCTCACGCATAGTCGCATTCTGCACCAGATCGCCTTCCTTTGATTTTTGTAATAACCTGAACCACCATAAAGCGGGTATCAGCCCATTGGAATGCAGTTCCAGGCGGATCAGGAACTTCTCCGGCGGATTGCGGTGCCCATTCAGGTATTGGCTCAAAACCTCCGGCTTCACATTCACATCTTCGGCGAATTGCTTGTCTTTTTTATCCTGAGCACGGATGTACTCGTTGAGGAAATAGCCGAAATCCCAATGCGGTTCATAGTTACTGTCCTCGATCCGGCTCAGGATCTGGTATTTGATCTGGAGTATTTTGCCATACTTCTTTTCCTCGGGCGTTCGGTTTGCGAATTGCTTGCGCCTTTCTGCCCAGAAGTACTCCTCAGTTTGTCTTTCTTCCTCCGTCGCCGGGGGTGCGGACGGGAAAACAAAAGCGTCCGCCAATTCTTCGGGCGTGTATTGTTTGAATAACCTTTCAATTGTTTTCCGATCCTTTTTCGTCAATTCCTTCATTGTATTCATGGATTAGCATCAAAGAATTATTTGTCACAGAGATCATATAAATGCCGGTGTAGCAGAAACCATATTTTCGCCGGTAGTGATTAATCAAATGTGTTTTTGGTTTGAGACAAACATAACCTTGAAAACCAAGTTTGACAGATTTCGTGCAGGCAAATGCAATAAGACTTCCAGCAATTCTCTCATATCGCTTTCCTGATCCAATATATGACCTGGCATTCTCTAATAATTTGATTTCAATTGCCGAGTCAGCAGTTCTGCACTCAAGCGACATCAACCCGACCACTTCACCCGAATGCGCGATCCGGAGACCGAACACCTCAAATGGAAATTGCGCATTCCAGTCAAAATCAAACCTTTTACTTTTGTCGATCAAAAATATCTCCTTTTTTGAAAGCATTTCGATGACCGCCGGCACACGTTCTCCGGTCAAAATATCCTCTAAGTAATACCCCAAGATACAAAAAGTTTACGGATTTGGTAAACATTTACTCAATTTTCTATCTCCGTTTTGACGAAAAAAATGCGGGCTGGTAACGGTTTGAGTCATCCTAATTTTCTAACGGAGGCTCTGAAAGATCATGGGAATGTAAAGTTCATATTCCGCGCTGTCTCGGCCATTAAAATGCGCACCCACCGGCCTTTTCAGAGCATAACCTAATTTCAACCCATGAAGGAAATTGATCGCCGGGAGTTCATCAAAATGTCAGCGGGAGCAGCCGGGGCAGGGGCCGCATTGAATTTGTTGCCCCCGCTGATCCGCAAAGCGCTGGCCGTGAAGGCATATAGTCCTTCGAAAACGATCCAGGACGTGCAACACATCGTGATTCTGATGCAGGAAAACCGGTCCTTCGATCATTACTTCGGGGCGATGCGCGGTGTACGCGGTTTCGGCGACCGTTTTCCGATCCCTTTGGAAAGCGGCAAAAGGGCATTTGTGCAGTCGGATGGCCAGCGCGATTACGCTCCTTACCGCGCCGACAAAAAGACGGTCAACGCCGCGCTTGTGAACGGTACCCCGCACGATTTTCCGGATACCCAGGCTGCCTGGAACCAGGGTAAGTATGGTTTCTGGCCGATGTTCAAAACGCCCTATTCCATGGCTTACTACACCCGGGAGGAGATTCCTTTCCAGTATGCATTGGCTGAATCTTTTACCATATCCGATGCCTATCACTGCTCCATTGCCACCGGTACGGATCCTAACCGCATTGTTTTCTGGTCGGGTTCGAACTTTGATCCGGAAAAGCGGGCGGCCGGCATCAACTGCACCGATGCGGATTCGGAGCCTGTGAACCTTCGTTGCTGGATCGAAGGTAAAATGCCGGATCCGGGCTACACCTATCGAGGCAATGCGTTTCGGTGGGATACCATTCCCGATGTACTGCAAAAGGCCGGTATCAGCTGGCGCATTTATCAGGATCCGAACGATAACTGGACCGGCGCGATGCACGGGTGTCTCGCATTCGAAAGCTTTCGGAACGCCAAACCCGGCTCACCGATCTACGAGAACGGAATGAAGCACTGGTCGGTCGCCGACCTCACCGAGCATGTCATGAGCAACACATTGCCGCAGGTAAGCTGGGTATTGCCGTCGCAAAGTAATTCCGAGCACCCGAGCGGTCCATCGAGCCCCAATCGCGGAGGGGATTTTACCCAGCAGGTGCTGACGGCCATTACTGCAAACCCGGAGGTGTGGAGCAAAACGGTCTTTTTCCTCACATTCGACGAAAATGACGGGCTGTTCGATCACCTGCCCGCACCGGCGATACCCTCCTTCAATGCCGACGGTATGTTGGCCGGCAAGTCGACGATCGATCTGGCCGGGATGTACTTTCACAATGACAAAGGGACCTCTGAATTTCCAAGTCCTTTTCATGAAGCAAGCATGAAAAAAGGCGGACCGGTACGGAATCGGGTATACCAGGACAAGCGGGATACAATCACGGGAGCCATACGGCCGTGGGGAATGGGACCGCGCGTGCCGATGTACATCATCTCGCCATGGAGTAAAGGCGGGTGGGTGAATTCCGAAGTGGCCGACCATACTTCGGTAGGGCAGTTTCTCGAAAAGCGTTTCAATGTAAATATCCCGGCCATCAGCCCCTGGCACCGGGCGGTTAGCAGCGACCTGGTGTCGGCCTTCGATTTCGTGACGCCGAACGATCCTGTTTTTCCTGCATTGCCTGCAACCTCCAACTACGCCAGCATCGAAGAAGCTTCGAGGCAGCTGCCGAAAGCTACTGCCCCCGATGTTCCCGGACCATTATTTCAGGAAAAGGGTACACGCTTTTCCCGCGCGCTTCCCTACACCTTGCACACACATGCGAAGGTGCGCGCGAGTACCATAACATTACAGTTCGAAAATGCGGGAAGTGCTGGCGCAGTCTTTCATGTGTATGACCTCAAACACCTTGACCGCATTCCACGCCGCTATACGGTTGAGGCGGGTAAATCACTATCGGATGAGTGGGATCTGAGCGGGGATTCGGGGGCGTATGCACTGGAAGTTTTTGGTCCGAACGGTTTTTTCAGGAGTTTTTCGGGTGATAACCATGCAAATGGCCCGGAGGTTGTGGCCGTTTATGAACCAAAGAAGGGAAAGCTCATTCTTCAGTTCGAAAACGCGGATACCCGGGCATTGGAAGTCGTGATCACTTCCAATGCTTATGACAAAGGCAAGTCCCTGACGCTGAAACTACCAGCCGGAGGCAAAGCAAAACATGAATGGTCCTGCGCTGGTCATGGGAATTGGTATGACCTGACCGTCAGCATCCAATCGATCGATTCCTATCGGCGGCGACTGGCCGGACGGATCGAGACCGGAAAGCCAGGCATTAGTGATCCCGCGATGGCCGCCGAACTTTAAAAAAGCGCAAGCAGACGGATGTCCGGGCATTAGCGCCGGACATTTTTTTATATACTGCTGAAACACTGTAGCGTTCCGGCTGGGACGCACGTCATGTGATTGAAACCAAAATAATCAATCCATGAAAAAAACTCTGAAATGCCTGCCTGTAACGCTTTTCGCCGCATTGCTCTTCGTGATTGTCGCCTGTAACCACAAAAACGAAAATGTTAACCCTAACCCGGATGGCGGGCGGGGAGGGTCACTTGAATACGAGCGCCTCATGACTGCCAGGGAGAATTATGATGGCGTCAAGTTTGAAATTCTGGATGTGAAGCTGGAAGGGAATGATATGTTTATCAAAGTGAAAGGAGGCTGTTCGGCGAGCGATTTCAAAACGGTTTGGAACGGACTGATATTAGAATCCTATCCGCAGCAGATCCACCTGGTGGTGGCCAATGAGAGCGGCAACGATTCTTGTGATCCCAAAGGAGAATATACTTTGAAAGTGGATCTGAAAGCATTGCTCGGCGACGGATTCAATACAACCGACTTTGTCGTAACGGTG